>NZ_JAUOST010000010.1:0-106574 GCF_030549045.1 Marinobacter sp. 1_MG-2023
GCGGCTGTAGCTCAGCTGGATAGAGTACTCGGCTACGAACCGAGCGGTCGGAGGTTCGAATCCTCCCAGCCGCGCCATATTCAAGTCAAAATGCCTCAGCTTGTGCACCCCACAGCCTGAGGCATTTTGCATTCTATGGCTGGGAGAATTTGAACCGAAAGAGGTTCGACCGAAACCTGCAACGCAGGTTGAGGAACGCGGGAGCGTAGCGACGGCGACCCCGAAAGGGGTGAGGGCCAAAGGCCCGAATAATCCTCCCAGCCGCGCCATATTCAAGTCAAAATGCCTCAGCTTGTGCGCCCCACAGCCTGAGGCATTTTGCATTCTATAGCTGGGAGAATGTGAACCGAAAGAGGTTCGCCCGAAACCAGCACTACCTCCTTCTTTTGTCAGGGGATACCCCTACAGCCTCTGCAGTCCGAATTGACCATCGTCAAACTTGCCCAATCTTGCCTTGATAGACTTTCGATAGTTGCCTCACCAATTAACCTCCAGCGCTATCGAATGGAGACGTCATGGATAAGATCCGCCGCGCTCTGCTAGGACAGATTGCTAAACTGACGGCCGGAGCCGCTCTGGTTCCGCTAAGCAGCATCGCTTCCGCAGGTATAAATGATCAGCCGCCGCGAAGAGAAGGTGATCCTGAGAAGCGATATGCCATGCTGATCGACCTCAGGGCCTGCATTGGCTGTCAGGCCTGCACTGTGTCCTGCCATATTGAAAACGAAGCCCCGCTGGGCAGTTTCCGCACGATCGTTTCCCAATACGAGGTTGAGCACGAAGAGACTGGCGACTCGGCAACCTTCATATTGCCCCGGTTATGTAACCACTGCGAGAACCCGCCCTGCGTTCCGGTGTGCCCGGTACAGGCCACGTTCCAGCGACAGGACGGCATTGTCGTTGTGGATAATGAGGTGTGTGTTGGTTGTGCCTACTGTGTGCAGGCCTGCCCCTACGATGCACGGTTTATTAATGAACACACCCAGACGGCGGATAAGTGCACGTTTTGTGCCCACCGACTTGATGTCGGATTGCTGCCGGCCTGCGTCGAATCCTGTGTGGGTGGAGCTCGGGTTATTGGCGACCTGCGCGACCCTGACAGTCAGATCAGCCGGATGATGAAAAAACACTACAACGAATTGATGGTGCTTAAACCGGAAATGGGCACATCGCCTCATGTGTTCTATCTGGGTATGGATGAGCGGTTCGTATCCCGTCCGGATGCCAAGCCTGCCATCTGGGATGTGCGCACTCAACACGGTGAGGAGATAGGCTATGAATTCAGCGGTCATTGAGGTTCTCGCACCCCGCTACGGTATCGCCTGGTATCCGTGGGCGGTACAGTATTTTTTCATGATTGCCGTATCCTATTCGGCCTTGTTGCTGACCGTTCCTGGGTTGTTGCTTGGCAAGAAGAGCTACCAGCCTCTGGCAAAAGTAGCGCTGTTGGTTACGGTCAGTTGCACGCTGGTAGGCCCGGTCGCACTGTTGGCAGACTTGCACCAACCGCTAAGGTTCTGGCACTTCTACGCCAACCTCACTCCCTGGTCCTGGATGTCGATCGGCAGCCTTTTATTGCCGGTGTATCTCTTATTGGTTGTCGCTTATGCCTGGCTTGCCTGGCGGCCTGCCATGCAGGAACAGGCGCAGGGTGAGGGCTGGATTGCCAAGCTGTCTGGTTGGATAAGCCTGGGTCAGTGGCATGCGCCACGCTGGATGTTGGTGCTTTCAGGCCTTGGGGCACTGGTGTTTTCTCTGGGTATCATGATTTATACCGGTGCTGAAGTCGCCATCGTAAAAGCGCGACCACTGTGGGATACCCCCTGGTTACCGGTCATGTTCGTACTGACAGGGCTGGTTGCTGCAGCGGGGCTGGTTATTTTAATCAACCGCCTGATGACCGGTAACGATGAAGACGTTAACGAACAGAGTCTGAAGGTGGTTTTCGTCAGCATGGTTCTGTCTGCGTTGGTGGCGGCATTATGGATTTCGGAAGGCATTACCGGTTTCAGTCCTTCGGTAGAACAGGCGCTGGTGTCTCTACAGGGGAATCCGGAATGGCGTGCTGTGGCGATTTACGGCTTGCTGGTGGGTATAGCTCTTACGCTGTCTGCAATCGTAATGTTACGCCGCCCGGGCTGGCTTGGCCGCTCCTGGATTGCGGGCCTGCTGGCTGTACACATTGGCTGGACCTTCCGCTGGATGGTGTTGATGGAGGTGCAGACTGTGGCGAAGAATACCGCCGGCTACTACCACTACGCCATTGAAGCCGGGTCTAGCGGCTTACTGGGTATCATCGGCACTTTCGGGCTATGGCTAGCCGCGCTGCTGATTATTGACATTCTGGTGCCCTGGAAAAAGGGCCTCCAGACAAGTCCCCACTGATTCACGTCTTCGGAGCGAGATTATGGACAATAAACGTCGTAATTTCCTGAAAGGTGCAGCTGCCGCAGGCGGTGCCGCGACCTTCGCGGCGGGCTACTACGGCCCGCTGGAAAAAATGGGCAAAGGCCTGGTTAACGGAACTTCGGGCAAGGCCACCGCTGACCGGCTGCATGGCAATAGTCTAGCGCCGGAGTGGTCGGTCGACCCTAAAACCGGAGAGGTAACACTCAATCCGGAACAACGTACTGCCTTCACAGTCTGTTATGGCTGCACTACTAAATGCGGCGTGCGGGTACGTATTGATAATAATGAAGACAAAGTACTGCGGGTTTCCGGTAACCCTTATCACCCGTTGTCGTCCGACGAGCATCTGGATGAAAGAACGCCGGTGCTGGAAGCCTTTCAGCGTATGAGCAGCTTTCAGGATCAGGGGCAGCTCAACCGCTCTACAGCGTGCGCCCGCGGCAATGCGGCTATGTCCCAGTTGACCAGCGACCAGCGCGTGCTTAACTGCCTGAAACGAACTGGCCCCCGGGGCAGCAATCAGTGGGAAACTATTCCGTTTGAACAGCTGCTTGATGAAATCGTGGCCGGTGGTGACCTGTTCGGTGAGGGTGAGGTTGAAGGCCTGCGCTCCATTCGCGACGTGAAAACGCCGCTGGACCCGGACAACCCGGAGTATGGGCCAAAATCCAATCAGCTTCTGATGATGGAGGCCACAGACTACGGTCGATCTGCGCTGCTCAAGCGCTTCGCATTCAATGCCTTTGGTACCCGTAACTATGGGCATCATGGCGCCTACTGCGGGCTTGCGTTCCGTATGGGCTCCGGTGCGTTGATGAATGATCTCGCGAAGAATGCTCACGTGAAACCGGACTATGCCAACGTGAAGTTTGCGTTGTTTATCGGGACCGCGCCGAGCCAGGCCGGTAACCCGTTCAAACGCCAGGGCCGTTTGCTGGCCCAGGCACGAACCACGGGTGAAATGGAATATGTTCTGGTGGATCCGGCCCTGACGGCGGCCGCTTCCCATTCTGCCAGCGACCGGAATCGCTGGATTTCCATTCTTCCCGGCACAGACACTGCACTGGCGATGGCTTTGATTCGCTGGATGCTGGCGAATGAAGCTTACGCCAAGGATTATCTGGCTCTGCCTGGCAACAACGCTGCCCGGCACGCAGGTGAGCCTGGCCACACCAACGCCACGCATCTGGTGATTGAAGACAACAGCCACCCGAGAGCTGGCTATTTCCTGCGTTTGAGCGACATAGGACAAGCGGAATCAGGGGCTGAAGATGATTACCCGGTCGTGGTCAATAGTGCTGGAGAGTTGGACAGCTCTGAGGTCGCTGACAGCGGCCAGCTGTTTGTTGAGCGTACCGTGGAAACCGGCAGCGGCCCGGTAACCGTCCGCAGCTCATTGTTCAAGCTGCGCCAGGAAGCGATGCAGTACAGCATTGAAGAATACGCAGAGTTCTGTGGCATTGAGGCCGATGTTATCCGCAATCTCGCCCGGCGCTTCACCAGCTTCGGGCGCACTGCGGCCGCGGATACCCATGGGGGTATGATGTCCGGTGCTGGTTTCTATGCTTCCTATAGCATTAACATGATTAACTTGCTGGCCGGCAGTTTTAACCAGAAAGGCGGAGTGGCCAAAGGCGGCGGTAGCTTCAACGGTGTTGGTGCCGGGCCCCGTTACAATCTTGCGGACTTCCCCGGAAAGGTCGGGCCCAAGGGTGTGTTTCTTTCACGCTCACGTTTTCCGTATGAGAAAACCAGCGAATACAAGCGTCGTGTGGCAGCGGGAGAGTCCCCGTATCCGGCGACCGCGCCCTGGCGTTCGCTCGCGCCACCGATTCTAACTGAACACTTGCTCTCAGGCCTTGAGGGATACCCCTATAGAATAAAGGCCATGATAGGCGTCATGGCCAACCCGATGTACGGCCAGGCTGGCCTGACATCTTTGCTTGAAGAAAGGCTCAAGGACCCGAAAAACATTGGCCTGTTCGTGGCGGTGGATGGATTCATTAACGAAACCAACCGTTTTGCTGACTACATTGTGCCGGACTCTGTGATGTATGAAGTCTGGGGCTTTACAGGTGCCTGGAGCGGCACGCTGACCAAGATGACCACGGCCTGCTGGCCCGTTGTCGAACCGCGCCAGGCAAAAACCTCGGCCGGTGAGCCAGTCAGTATGGATAGCTTCTTCATTGAATTGGCTCAGCGCCTTGACCTGCCAGGCTTCGGTGACAATGCCATCGAGGGCGCTGATGGTCAGATGCACCCTCTCAAGCGGGCCGAAGACTTCTACTTGCGTGCTGCTGCGAATATCGCCATGTCAGGTCAACCCTTGCCGACGCCGGCGCAAGAAGATATCAACGCCAGTGGAATCGAATCGTTGCTAGAGCGAATCCAGAGTACGGTTGCTGAAGACGAAGCAGGGCCGGTCGCCCATTTGTACTCCCGCGGTGGTCGATTTGAAACCATGGAGAGTGCATATGATGGCGAAAAGCTGGGTCATGCCTGGGCACGCCCATTGTGTGTCTATAACGAGCAGGTAGGCACCAGCATTGATAGTTATAGTGGCAAAAGACTTGTCGGGACACCGACCCACCATGAACCACGGTTCTGGGACGGATCCTTGTTAAGGGATCATTATCCTGAGGAAGAGTGGCCGCTGTTGGCATTTTCGTTCAAGTCGAACCTGATGAACTCATACGCCATAGGGCTTGAGCGCCTTCGTATGATCAAGCCCTACAATCCGGTGCTTTTGCACCGCAACGATGCGGAGAAATTCGGGGTGCGCCATGGCGACACCATAAGCATTGAAAGCCCGGGGGGCACAGTACTGGCATTGGCCCTTGTAGGGGAGAACGTACACGAAGGCGCGCTTGGCATTGAGCATGGTTACGGCCACAGGGAGCTGGGGGCTGCGAGCCATGTCATTGATGGAGAAGAGCGTGCCGGCAACCCTTATCTGGCGGCTGGCGTGAACATCAACGATCTGGGCTTTTCTGACCCTACCCGCAAAGATGGCACTGCCACCTGGCTGGAGAATGTCAGCGGTGCTTCTGTCCGGCAGGGTTTGCCTGTGCGCGTGCGTGTTGTGGCCGATATGGTGTAAGGCTGCACCTGACTTCCGGGTGCTACAGCTAAAGCGAAGCGGCTGATCGTGCCGCTTGGTCGTAGAGCCCCGATATACCTCTCAGGAAGCCTGCCACCTCACCAGTGTCGGCTCCTGAGAACCCTAATGTCCTTAAGGAATCCACCAGACATTCTTCACGTATTTCCCGGTAGCGACGGCAAACTGCTTTGCCTTTCTCGGTGACCGAATACCAGATCTCTTTACCGTGCTTCTCTGGCACGACAACCTCCTGTTTCAGCAGCTTTTTGAGCGCATAAGTCACGGTATGGCTATCTTCCACGTTCAGAACCAGGCATATGTCGGCGGTCTTTTTTGCGCGGTCCCGGTGGTTCACGCTGTGAAGAACCAGTATGTCCAGAGGGCTGAGTTCGGGCAGACCGGCCGCGTTCATACAACGCACCATCCAGCGGTTAAAAGCATTGCTCGCCACGATCAGCCCGAATTCCAGCTCGGACAACTCCATTGCGCTGTCTGAAGCAAGGTGGGCGGACGATACGATCGGGCCCACTTTACGCTGGGCGCTATTTGTGTCGGGATTCTGCGAAGAATCGTTGGTTTTTTTCATGAGGAAGCAGGAGCTCTTTATCTATTATGTTTCATTGGTGTATCTGCGCCAGGGCTCTTTAGTTACCCATTTTTCCGGGAAGGTAGGTCACGATTTCCGGGAACAAAGTGATGAGAATTACACCACTCAGGATCAGCAGGAAGTAAGGTAGTGCTGCCCAGGCGATTCTAAGAATGTTTTCCCCGGTAAGCCCCTGGATGACGAAGAGGTTAAAGCCGACCGGTGGCGTAATCTGGCTCATTTCCACAACAATCACGAGGTAGATACCGAACCAAAGAGGGTCAATGCCCGCCGCCTTAACCATCGGAAGAATTACTGAGGTGGTCAGCACCACAACGGATATGCCGTCGAGAAAACAGCCCAGCAGAATAAAGAACAGAGTTAGCGCTAGCAGCAACATGTAAGGCGACAGACCCAGGGTATCAATCCAGGCGGCAAGCTCCCGCGGGATGCCGGTAAAGCCCATCGCACTCGTCAGAAAATGGGCACCAATCAGAATAAAGGCGATCATTGATGAGGTTTTTACCGTGCCCATTAACCCGCTCACGAAGGTATTCCTGCTCAATGAGCCGCTTTTCCAGGACAGAAGGTGTGCCAGTGCCACGCCGATGGCAGCTGATTCTGTCGGGGACGCCAGGCCGGCATAGATAGAGCCGATAACCCCGATAATGAGCAGCATCACAGGAATAAGGGGGCGGCTGCGGCGTACTTTTTCCCGGAATGAGAAGGATTCGGCCTCACCAGCGGGCACGCCCGACGGGTTCATTAGCGACCAGACCATCACGTAGCCCGCGAACAGGGACATGAGCATCAAGCCGGGCAGGATACCCGCAACAAAGAGCCGGGCGATGGATTGCTCTGTTGCAACTCCGTAGACAATCAGAATGATGGACGGTGGAATCAGCAACCCCAGGGTTGCTGAGCCGGCCAGGGTGCCGAGAATCTGGTTCTTGTTGTAGCCGCGGTTACTGAGTTCCGGTATCGACATCTTGCCAATGGTGGCGGCTGTGGCTGCCGAAGAGCCGGAAATAGCCGCGAATATGCCGCAGCCGATTATATTGGTATGCAGCAGTCGCCCGGGTACTTTGCCAACCCAGGGAGAAATGCCACGGAACATCTCTTCGGACAGGCGTGAACGAAACAACACCTCACCCATCCAGATAAACATTGGAAGCGCCGCGAGGTCCCAGGACACACTGGCACTGTAGAAGGCCGTGGAAAGACTGTCGCCTACGGGGATACCGCTGAAAAAAAACAGGGCTATACAGCCGATGCCAGTTAGTGAAAAAGCGACCCAAAGCCCGCTGGCAAGAAGCACCAAAAGCACACACAGCAGTAGCAAACTCATCCAGATCATTTCCATGAGCTCACTCCTCGGGGGCGTCGTTAACGAGCTGGCTGATTCTGCCACTGGCAAGCAAAAACAGGGCGTCCAGCAAAGCAATCAAAAGCCAGATCAAGCCGAGCGTCATGACCGCTTGGGGAATCCACAGAGGTACGGGCACCATGCCAATCGAGAGGTCGCCAAAATCGTGACTGTCCAGTGCCAGTCGCGCGCTGTGCCAGGCGGCAAAGGCCGTAACAGACGCCGCTATCAGGGTTACCAGGATATCCATAAATCGGTGTAGGGGTTTGGGGAGGTGCTGCAGCACCAGGGTGACGCGAATATGGCCGCCTTGCCAAAACGTATAGCCAAGGCCGAAAAATGTTGCGCCAAGCAGCAGGAATGCTGCGATCTCTGCAAGGCCTGGTACAGTAAGCCCCATAGCATCGAAGCCGGCCCAGCCCATCAATTTGTCGAGCACTCGGCCAAGAACCTGAGCCACGATCAATACCATGATGAGTGTCAGGCTCAGTGCTGAGAGTGCACCGCCCAGCTTGTAAAACGCATCAAGCGCTCTGCGCATGGGTCTGTCCTTTTGTTATGACCCCTATTGCAGGGCGGGGACAATTCAAGCGCCAGTACAACCGAGATTCGGCCGTTCTGGCGCCGCCGGGTGACTATTGTTCGTTATACGCGTCAAGCAGAGCCTGACCACTTTCGCCAGCACGGCCGAGCCATTCTTCGGTCATGGTGTCGCCGATTTCCTGCAAATGCTTGACCAATTCAGGGGAAGGTTCGGACACCTCAATGCCGTTATCCTTCATGATTTTTATCTTGGCGTCAGTTTCGGCTTTGCTGGCGTCCCAGCCCCGCTTTTCAGCTGCCGCTGCTGCATCTTCCAGTGCCTTTTGGGTCGCTTCAGGCAGTTTGTTAAAGGCCTTCACGTTTACGACCACCATGTTTTTCGGTAGCCACAACTGAGCGTGATTGAAATGCGTCAGGTAGTCCCAGGCCCGGGTATTAGCGCCTGTCGAAGGGGATGTGATCATGGCATCCACACGACCTGTTCCAAATGCAGTTGGTATGTCTGGCACTTCGACTTGAGTGGGCAGAGCGCCTAGCAGCTCGGCGAGCTGTTCGCTCGACTTGTTATAGGCCCGCATTTTTACACCCTTAAGTTCATTGCCTGTTTCAACGGCAAACTGGGTATAAATTCCCTGCGGTGGCCAGGGCACAGCAAATAGAAGTTTCAGACGTTGGCCTTCGAGGCGCTTGGAGAGTACGTCTTTTGATGCCTGCCAGAGTTTCCATGCCTGGTCATAATCACTGGCGAGGTAGGGTACTGAGTCCACTTCGAACAGAGGGTCTTCGTTGGCAAGGCGCGACATGATCAGTTCACCAATGGGAACAAGACCGCGGCGAACGGAGTTTTTGATTTCCGGGTGTTTGATCAGAGAGCCACTGCTGTGAACCGTGATATCGAGCTCACCGTCTGTTGCTTCTCTGACATCGTCAGCGAACTGGCTGATGTTAACGGTATGGAAGTTGGAGTCGCCGTAGGGTGTGGGCATATCCCAGTCGGTCGCCTGGGCGTTAGCTGCTGCTAACGAGAGGGCGGCTGCCGAAATTACGGCTCCAAACCGTTTCAAGTAAGGTACAGAAACAAGGCGCTGGCGAACGGGTGTGGTATTTATTGTCATGATGGTTGCCTCTTGGCGCTGAAAATATTTGAGAGCGACAGTTGTGCATGCGGGTTTACGTTCTAAAGCACGGATTTTTACGGAAGTACTGAAACCGGTTTTGTGCTTTGTCTGGTAAAAGCTAGTCGCGAGCCATCACGCCGTCAAATTTATTGTTACAAAGTGATGATGTTTATTCGATGTTATATCGACAAAATATCAATAAAGTGTGCTTGTAGTTAAGGGTAAGAGCGGGAAGAAGTCAGTGCTGTGGTGGGAGCAGACAGAACCAGCAGATGCCGGTTCTATCTGAGAGTTTTAAATGGGTATTGTGCTCAAGGCTGTGCGCTGCCCATGATTGCCTCCATTTCACCGGGTCGCGGAGCGCCCTGTTTCATCTGGACCGCCCCGTTGTTGTCTTTATAGTAAGTGCTCGGAGTGGCACTCAGCCCCAGGCTGGACATCAGCTGATTGTTTTTCTGAACCGTTTTGGCGTACTTGCTGACGATGTTGCGATCCACTTCAATGCCACCTTCGCCATGGTTTTGCTGGTTCTCTTGCAGAGCATCACGTGGGTTCTCTGAACCCAGGATAGTCGCGGCCTTTGGCAGGCTGTCCTGTCTCAGAATACCTACCATTACATGGCGCAACTGTACTTTTCCGGCGTCTATCCAGGGTTCTGCGGCCTGGCGGAACCGGTGGCAGAACGGGCAGTTGGGGTCGGTAAACGTATAGACAACCACGGGGGCGTCGGCGTCGCCATCACGCACCCAGTCTGCAGTCTCAATCTGGCTCCAGGCTTTTTCATTTTGGGGCCCTGTAACCAGCTCCTGTATTTTTGCCTCGGTAAGGTTTTTACCCTTGGCGTTCAGCATGGTTCCCACGATCACATGCTGGTTATCTGAAGTGAGATAGAAAGCAATAGGGCGGCCCTGCATGTCGCCAACGTAGCCGGTCATATTATCGGGCGCCTCGAAGCTGCCGGCGACTGTTACGCCACGATCAATCAGTTGCTCAACGGCTTCGGGGTGTTGCTCCTGCCCTTGAGCTTGCAGGCTCAGACCGCTGGCGGCCAATGCTGTGGCAAGAAGTGTGTGTTTGAGTACGGGCTTCATTAGTTGCATTACAAGTCTCCGGTTCCGTCGGTATCAAAGCTTCTGAGGTTATGGGCCAGTGAGGCCCGCGACAGTTCTCCAAGGTGGGCGTTTACCTGCTGGCCGTTGGCATCGTAGAACAACGTTGTTGGCAGAGCCTGGCTGCCGGTGGTTCGGCCAAGGCTGGCACTGGTATCGGTCAGAACATTCTTTAGCGAGAGCCCGTGTTGGCTCATAAAGCGGCTGATTGTTTCCGGTTGTTCGCCCTGGTTTACAAAGACAAATGTGATACCGGGATTTTCCTGCTGAGCTTGTTCCAGTACCGGCATTTCACGAATGCATGGCGGGCACCAGGTAGCCCAAAGGTTGACGACCATGGGTTTGCCGCCTGCCACTTCTGCCAGCGCCACCGGCGTGCCGTCCAGCAAAGTGAATGTTGCATCAGGAACGCCCCTGGAGCTGCTTTCCATAAGGTATATCAACAATGACAAAGAGCCCCATACCAACAGACCCGAAGCGCTGGCAATGGAGAGTGATCTACGGATTTTCGGGTGGCGCCAGAGCTTCCAGCCGATAAGAAAGACTGCACCGAGTAGACCGGCAATGACGCTGAAGCCGCCATCCCTGATATCGATAATGCCCCAGAGGTTTTCCTGGTAGTACTCGAAGTACTGAATAACAAAGCCGATACGCGCTGATACCAAAGCAACGAGAAAAATATCGGATAGAGTGCCTGCTATGGGCACGCCTTCCTTGCGCCCGGTAATGGCGCCAACAATCAGCGCAATTACGAAAGCAGTGATTAATAGAAGCTGGGCCAGAGGTAAGCTCAGCGGGCCGATATTAACCGATAACATCATCTCTCCTTGTTCATGATTGGCGTGCCTACGACCGGCAGTTTGCGCATGAGTTCCTGGTTTGCCTTGTCTTTGGCTGTCAGATCGGCGTGCAGCAACTGCATATCCGGCAGGGCCACGGCCGCTGTTCCTTACCTGATGGATAACGTCCTGAAGTATTCAGCAAATGGCTGTATTGTGATAATTGATACGGAAGTGGAAACGATAACCATGTGATACGGTGGCATACTGCCCACCTTTAATTGATACACCCTGATTGGGTACTGACATGCTATTGAACTGTGATATTGGTGAAAGTTATGGCGCCTGGACGATGGGGCTGGACGATCAGGTGATGCCGTATATTGACCAGGCGAACATAGCCTGCGCCTTTCATGCCGGCGACCCGATGGTCATGAGCAACACGGTAAGGTTGGCGCTGGAGCATGAGGTAGCCCTGGGCGCACACCCTGCCTACCCCGATCTGCAGGGCTTTGGGCGACGCTCGATTGCTTGCAGCCCCGATGAGATTCACGCCATGGTGCTTTACCAGGTGGGTGCGCTGAGTCATATCGCTGCTGCACAGGGCGGAAGCCTGAGTTATGTGAAGCCCCATGGTGCGCTCTACAACGACATGATGCGGAACGAGTCTGTTCTCCGGGCTATTCTCGGTGCGCTAAGCCAGTCTCCGGGGGAACTGGCACTGATGGCGATGACCACGGCAGATAATCAGCCTCTGAAAACGCTTTGCGCAGAATACGGGGTAGGGCTGTTGCTGGAGGCGTTTGCTGACCGTGCTTATGATGAAAAGGGCTATATTGTCTCACGCAGTACCCCGAATGCCGTGCATCACGATCCCGACACCATTCTGCGTCAGGCTGTTGCAATCGCCAGAGGCGAACCGCTCCAGACGATAGACGGCAAACCATTGCACCTTGAAGCAGATACCCTCTGCGTTCACGGCGACAACCCTGAGTCTGTCGCCGCTGTGCGTGCAATTCGTAAGGCCCTTGAAGGTCAGGCGGGCTGAGCCTTGGTCAGAGCCTGAAGCGTGACACCAGGTTCTGTAACTCACTACCCAGTTTTGCCAGCTCTGAACTGGAGCTGGCGGTCTGGTTGGAGGATGCCGCAGACTGGTCGGTAAGGTCACGAATGCTGGTGACATTCTGGTTGATCTCTTCTGCTACGGACGTTTGTTGTTCTGACGCTGTCGCAATCTGACTGTTGTATTGCTTTATTTCGTCGACGGAACGGGTGATACGTTCAATGGATGCGCCTGTCGCGGTGGCTCTTTTAAGGGTGTCAGCGGCCATAGTTGCGCTGGACTCCATCGCGGATACTGAGTCATTCGAGCTGGTTTGCAGGGATGTCACAAGGGTCTCGATTTCCTGGGCGGAACTCTGCGTTCGTTGGGCCAGAGAACGCACCTCATCAGCAACCACGGCAAACCCACGCCCCTGCTCACCCGCCCGGGCAGCTTCAATGGCAGCGTTCAGCGCGAGAAGATTCGTCTGCTCGGCGACAGATTTGATGACATCCAGAGCCGTCCCGATATTAGTGGTTTCATTTTTCAGGCTCTGGATGATTTCCATACTCTGGCTTACCTCATTGGCGAGCCCATTGACCTGGCTCACGGTTTCCCTGACCTCACGCTCGCCCTCAGTCGCCTGATTGGCAGCATCAGATGCGACGGTAAACGCCTGCTCTGCGTTGCGGGCGATTTCTGCAACGGTTGCGGTCATTTCGTTCATCGCCGTGGCAACCTGATCGGTTTCCTGCTTCTGGCGATTGATCCCGTCGCTGGTCTGGCTGGTAACCGTCGACAGCTCTTCTGAAGCCGCCGCGATATTGGTCGCTCCGGACTCAATGCTCCTGACAAGCTCGCGTAAGCCGCTGACCATGGTTGCCAGGGCAGCCATCAGGCGACCTACTTCGTCAGTCCGGCTGTTGTCGATATCAACCGACAGATTGCCGGAGGCAACCTCTGAAGCGATTGCAACGGCGTGATTGATGGGGGCGGTGATTGCCCTGGTAATTAGATAGGCCATCAGAATGCCAAGCAGCACGGCGATGGCTGTTGCGGCAAAAATCAGTGTCGTCGCTTGATTGTGCTCAGATTCCATCTTGTCTGCCTGCGCTTCGCGCAGGCTGTTCGCCGATTCGATCACGCGACTGGCTGTCGTTACCATATCCTGAGATAGCTGCTCGCTGGATTCAGTCAGTGTCACAACATTCTGGAATTCATCGGTGTAGGATTCCAGTGCATTGATGACCTTTGCTTTTTCTTCCGGGGTTATGGCGGCCGAATTCAGTGGTCCCTGAATCCTTGTAGCATCTTCCTGGTACGCTTCGACACTTGTGGGATCGCGCTCTACGAGGAACTTGCGCTCCGAACGGCGCATATCCTCAAACATCGCCGAGGCAAAAAACAGCGAGCTGTGGGCTTTAAGCGAAGATCCCAATACCCGGGCTTTTGTTTCAAGCCTGTCAAGAGCCTCTTCCCGTTGGCTTATATTGGACTCCACATTACTCATCAATGCCTGGTATTGCGCGATATCAGACTGAATGTTTTCCAGGGTGCTGATGTCTGCGTCAACTGCCAGCAACGGCTTGACCTTGCTCGTGATTTCGAGAACTTCATCGCCGAGGGCCCTGGATGCGAGCACGTCCTCGGCATTACCCGAAAGTAAAAAATTTTTCTCTTCGACTCTCGCTTCAGTGAGCCCCGTGTTCACCTGTCCCAGCATGGTTACAATGGCTGAGCGATCACTGACGGCGTCCAGTGCCCGACTGCCAACGACGCCAACAATGACGGTGAGGAGCAATAACAGCGCAAAGCCGCCAGCCAGCTTGCTTCGGATGGTCATGTTGCCGGAGAAGTTTTGAAGTGCCATACAGTGTCCCTGGGGCTTGTGAGCGTTACCAGTTATGCCATTCGGGTCATTCAGAGAATCATGAATTGGCGGTTTTGATACGCAAAAGCGTTGGTTGAACCTTTTATTGTGTCTCTATTAGGTACGTACCAGGGCTAAGATTCAATTTGTTTTAGGTAACATATGGTTGCGGTGGCAACAAAAGTGGGGCTGATATCCAGTCCCACTTTTATAGCGCATCTGCATTGTCCTGAGATAACAAAGGGGAAAGTCGACCCAATGATCACCACATCAGGTCGTCGGGGATTTCATAGCCTGCATAGGGGTCATCTTCGCCCACATCGTCTTTTTTGCGGTCATGGAGTACAACCACTGCCTGTTCATCGCGCTCTATAACCTTGCGAGCAACTCCGTCGGCGACGATCTCGTACGCTCCATTGACGAATACAATGGCAAGCCGGCCTCGGGAGAGCTGGTCCGCCATGGTGTCATCTACATACAACTTCTTTATTTTCTTGTCGTGGACGAACTGGTACGACGTTTCACCCCGGCTGCGATCCAGTTTGTTGGTGTCCACCAGTTGGCGAATCTGGGCCTGGATGGCCTTTTTCTCGGATTCCTGCTGGCGCTTGAGGTTCAGCTGGCGATCGCGTTCTGCTTTTTCTTCGCGGGCCTGGCGAGCGCGGATTTCGGTCTCATTGACCTGGACTGCGCCCTTGGGTTGTTGTTTGCGCTGCTTGTGTTTCTCGTTGCGAATAGCCTTGGCCTTTTTTTGATCGGCCAGGCCCGCTTTTAATAGCTGATCTTGCAGGGACGCCATGGGGTAACTCCGTTAATTGGTCACAAATTCTGGTATTCTATCGGGACAGTATACGCGCTCGTGTCTACCTTCTTAACCAGCAACCGCTGATTCCGGGATTTTCTTGTATGTCTTCCTTTAAAGATCTTGATCTGTCTGCCGCCATGCAGGCCAATCTTGCCCAGCTGGGCTTTTCCAGGCCCACAGAGATTCAGGCCAGGGCATTGCCCCATTGTCTGGCAGGGCGCGATGTCATTGCCATGGCACAAACGGGTAGCGGTAAAACGGCGGCTTTTGGTATCGGGCTGATCGAGAATCTCAAGCCAAAGCTGTTTGCGGTGCAGGGCCTGGTCATGTGTCCTACCCGTGAGTTGGCGGATCAGGTGGCCAAAGCCTTGCGGGAGTTGGCTAGGGCGCAGGAAAATATAAAGATTCTTACCCTGTGTGGCGGTGTGTCTATTGGACCACAGATCGGTTCCCTGGCTCATGGTGCTCATATTGTTGTGGGCACTCCGGGGCGTATCGCTGATCACCTGCGCAAAGGCACCCTTGACCTGAAACGCCTCAATACGCTCGTTCTGGATGAAGCAGACCGGATGCTCGATATGGGGTTTCAGGATGCCATGGAAGAAATTCTGGGTTATGCGCCCAAGCAGCGCCAAACGTTGATGTTCTCAGCGACCTGGCCTGAATCCATTCGCAAGCTGAGTGCAGGTTTTCAGCGGGAGCCCGTGGATGTGCGCGCAGAAGCGCAAAGTGTGAATGCCGATATTCGTGAGCTGTTTTACGAAATTCCAGGGCAGGAGCGTACCCGTGCCATTGTAAGCCTGCTTTCTGAATACCAGCCGGCTTCCTGCCTGGTGTTCTGTTCCATGAAACAACAGTGCGATGAATTGGCTGTCGAGCTGGGTGCTCAGGGCTTCTCGGCTCTGGCATTGCATGGTGACCTGGAGCAGCGTGAGCGCGACAGCGTACTGGTACGGTTTGCAAACCAGAGTTGTCAGGTTCTGGTAGCAACAGACGTAGCGGCCCGTGGCCTGGATATCAAGGCCTTGCCGCTGGTGATAAATGCAGAGCCCGCGCGTGATCCGGAAGTGCATACCCACAGGGTCGGTCGCACAGGGCGGGCTGGTGAGGCCGGACTGGCGGTTACTTTGTGCAGTCCGTCACAAGGACACAAGATCAATCGTCTTGAGGCCGAGCGCGGCAGACCGGTTACCTGGGGTGATACAGAAATTTTGCTATCTGTTCCGCCAAAGCCGGTGGCACCCGCAATGAAAACACTGTGCATCGCAGCCGGGCGAAAGGAAAAGCTGCGTCCGGGCGACGTACTGGGTGCCTTGACCGGCGAAGCCGGGCTGAACGGAAAATCCGTTGGCAAGATTGATCTGTTCGATTTCCAGTGCTTCGTTGCTGTCGAGTCTGGACAGGCGAGGCTCGCCCTGAAGCGCCTTGAAGAGGGAAAAGTAAAAGGTCGCAAGCTAAGAGTCAGGCAGGTCTGAGAGTGGGTGTTGTAGGCGTGTCCATGGAGGCATAGTGGATAAGAACCGCTCGGAAAGTCCGTATAGTCATTTGCATTTTGGTTGCTCACAGCGTGCGAAACCGGTAAATTACGCAGGATTTTGCCCCCCGGTTTGCTCCGGTGCGCTATAGGACTTAGGTCTTATGCGTGTCTGTTTTTCCGGGAAAAAGACCATGAATTAATAACAGGTAGCTATTCAATATGGATGACCTGATGTCACAAGCCATCGACCTGATGGTTGCGGGTATGGGATTCGTGTTCGTGTTCCTGATTGTTCTGGTGTTCGCGACCCTGCTTATGTCCAAACTGCTCACCCGGTTTGCACCGCCTGAGCCTGCAACTCCAGCCAAGTCACCTCGCGCCAAGCCGAAGGCGCCAGCATCAGTTGATCCTGATACGGCAGAGGCGATTAAAAAGGCGATTGCACAATTCCGGTCGCGCCACAAGAAGTGACCCGGCAACCGATTAGATACAACCTTTAATACAGAAGGCTGACACGATGACTGATACAAAGAAACCGCTGGGGATTACGGACGTTATACTTCGTGACGCCCACCAGTCCCTGCTTGCCACCCGTATGCGGCTTGACGACATGCTGCCCATTGCCGAGAAGCTCGACAAAGTTGGTTTCTGGTCTCTGGAATCCTGGGGCGGCGCTACTTTCGACTCCTGTATCCGTTACCTGGGCGAAGACCCCTGGGAGCGCATCCGTGAACTGAAAAAAGTCATGCCCAATACGCCTCAGCAAATGCTGCTGCGTGGTCAGAACCTCCTGGGTTACCGGCATTACGCAGACGACGTAGTGGAGCGGTTCGTTGACCGTGCCGCCGAGAACGGTGTTGATGTATTCCGTATTTTTGATGCGATGAACGACCCGCGCAACCTGGCGACGGCTATCAAGGCTGTTAAGAAAACCGGTAAGCACGCCCAGGGCACCATCTCTTATACCACCAGCCCGGTGCATACCATTGAGATGTGGGTTGAGCTGGCGAAAGAAGTCGCCGATATGGGTGCCGACTCCATTGCAATCAAAGACATGGCCGGTATTCTTAAGCCTTATGTTGCCTTTGATCTGGTCAGCCGCCTGAAGAAAGAGCTGGATATTCCAATTCACATGCAGTGCCATGCGACCACCGGCATGTCGACAGCTACGGCCATCAAGGCAGCGGAAGCTGGTATCGACAACGTGGATTCGGCCATCTCGTCAATGAGTATGACCTACGGCCATTCGCCCACAGAGGCGATTGTTGCGATTCTGGAAGGTACCGAGCGTGACACTGGTCTGGATCTTGTCCTGCTGGAAGAGATCGCTAGTTACTTCCGCGAAGTTCGTAAGAAGTACGCAAAATTTGAGGGCAGCCTCCGCGGTACCGATTCCCGTATTCTGATCGCTCAGGTGCCTGGTGGCATGCTGACGAACATGGAAGGTCAGCTCAAAGAACAGAACGCTGCGGACAGGTTCGACGAAGTTCTGGCCGAGATTCCCAAAGTTCGTGAAGACCTGGGGTTCATCCCGCTGGTAACGCCGACTTCCCAGATTGTTGGTACTCAGGCGGTACTGAACGTTCTGACCGGTGAGCGCTACAAGTCCATCTCCAAGGAAACCTCTGCCATCCTTAAGGGCGAATACGGTTCCGCGCCGGCGCCGTTCAACAAGGAGTTGCAGGAGCGGGTTCTGGATGGAAAAGAAGCCATCACCTGCCGTCCGGCCGACAATATCGAGCCGGAAATGGACAAGCTGACCGACGAGCTGAAGAAACTGGCGGATGAAAAAGGCATCAAGCTGGCGGATAACACCGTTGATGATGTTCTGACTTATGCGCTCTTCCCGCAGATTGGTCTGAAATTCCTTGAAAACCGTGGCAATCCGGACGCATTTGAGCCGGTGCCCACCGCTGAAGATGCGCTTCCAGCCAAGAAGGCCAGTGGCCCCGAGACTTACACCGTTGATGTTAACGGCAAGCAGTACGTGGTTGCGGTTTCTGAAGGTGGTGAAATTTCCCAGATTCAGAGCGAGGGCGGTGCTGCATCCGCACCAGCGGCTTCTGCTGCGCCAGCTCCGGCGGCCGGTGAAGGCGAGCCTGTGATCGCACCTCTGGGCGGCAACATCTTCAAGGTACTGGTTTCACCAGGTGATGCCGTTGAAGAAGGCGATGTGCTGATTATCCTCGAAGCCATGAAAATGGAAACCGAGATTCGTGCACCCAAGGCCGGCACCGTCGGCGAAGTCTTCATCAAGGTCGGTGATGCCGTCTCTCCTGATGATGAAATGCTGACAATCGCATAAAGGGCCAGCATTCCATGGATAAATTAATGACATTATGGACAGGTAGTGGCCTGTTCAATATAGAGCTTGGCCAGGTGATCATGATCGCCGTGGGTCTGCTTCTTCTGTTTCTTGCGATTCGTAAGGGGTTTGAGCCACTGCTGCTGGTACCCATCGGGTTCGGCGGCATTCTGGCGAATATTCCGGAGGCGGGGCTGGCCCTGACTGCGGCGGAAAACGCTATTCATTTTGCTCTGAATGGCGGAAAGGGCGAGATCCTGGCTGCTCTGGCAGCGCCTCTGGATGTGGCCTATCAGGCCGGGCAGGCAATTACGCCTGAACTGAAAGAGGCCTTCAAGGTCGCGGTGAAAGAGGCGAGCTATTCCGAAATGGCGATGGCCAACGCCATCGCTCAGGATGCGGGTTATGGCAACGGTATGTTGTATAACTTCTATTCTGTGGTTATCGGCAGCACCATCGGACCCCTGGTAATTTTCATGGGTGTTGGCGCGATGACCGATTTCGGTCCGCTGCTGGCCAACCCGAAAACCATGCTGCTGGGTGCCGCAGCCCAGTTCGGTATCTTCGGTACTGTTTTGGGTGCAGCATTGCTGGACTGGCTCGGTGTTCTGGACTTTACCATTCTGGAAGCGGCTGCGATCGGTATCATTGGTGGTGCTGATGGACCAACCTCCATCTACGTGTCCAGTGTGCTGGCTCCGCATCTGCTGGGTGCCATCGCGGTATCTGCATACGCTTACATGGCGATGGTACCGATGATTCAGCCGCCTATCATGAAGGCGCTGACCAGTGAGAAAGAGCGGGCCATCAAGATGTCTCAGCTTCGCCCGGTCAGTAAGCGTGAAAAGATTGTTTTCCCGCTGGTTGTCCTGATTGCGGTTGTTCTCTTCCTGCCGGATGCGGCACCGCTGCTGGGTATGTTCTGCTTTGGTAACCTGATGCGCGAATGTGGCGTGGTGGAGCGTCTGAATGACACTGCCCAGAATGCGCTGATCAACATTACTACGATCTTCCTGGGTCTGTCCGTTGGTTCCAAGCTGATGGCGGACAAGTTCCTGGATGCTCAGACCCTGGGTATTCTGGGCCTGGGTATTGTGGCCTTTGGTGTTGGTACGGCCTGTGGTGTTCTTATGGCCAAGCTGATGAACAAGTTCAGCAAGGATCCGATCAACCCGTTGATTGGTTCTGCCGGCGTATCTGCGGTGCCGATGGCAGCGCGGGTTTCCAACAAGGTTGGTCTTGAGGCGAATCCGCATAACTTCCTGTTGATGCACGCTATGGGGCCGAACGTTGCTGGTGTTATCGGCTCGGCTGTTGCTGCGGGTGTGATGATCAAGCTGCTTAGCTGATTGTCGCTCTTGTAGTGTGAAAACCCCGCCTTGTGCGGGGTTTTCTGTTTTTAGGTCTGCTGGTTTTGGTGTTTGAGCCGGAGGGTCACCTTCTTTCAAGAACCGCTACGAGCACCCCTTGCGGGGTCCGGCCAGCAATCACAGATTGCTGTCGTTCGGCTGCGCATGAAGCTTTGCTTCATAGACGCTTGCCTCACCCCTGTGCGCTTGGCTCCGGCCATCCATGGCCTCCGACATTCCTGAAAATCGGCCCCGCGCCCGCTCTTTGATCTTCATTGTTGGCTTTCTTAAAGATTGTTTTAATGAAAATCTCGGGAATTAACAGGAAGGGTCTGTATTAGATGACTCAGATCCGAGAGTTTTCCCGCCATCACATGGACAATTTCTCCCTCTCTTTCCAGTATGCCTTTCACGTGTAACAACCGTGCGGTGAGCAACGGCTTGCGTTGTCTTCTGGCGGTTTCCAGCCAGACGACGATGTTTACGTTGCCGGTTTCGTCTTCCAGGGTTACGAAGGTAACTCCGGAGGCAGAACCGGGGCGCTGTCGGCCGGTTACGAGGCCGGCTACCTGTACGGGTATGCCGGCCTTGGTGGTTTTTAGTTGTTCGGCGCTGAGACAGAACTGTAAGTGGCCTTGTTCCCGGAGCAGGGCCAGTGGGTGGCGCTGGAGGGTGAGACCCTGGCTGGCGTAGTCGGCGAGTACGTTCTGGCCTTCGCTGGGTTCCGGTAGTTGGGCGCAAGTTTCCGGTTCGTAGCTTTCGTTGTCTTCAGCTGTTGAAAAAAGCTCTGCGGGTTTTTCGTGGCCCAATAGCTGCCAGTAAGCCTGATGGCGGTTGGCGGCGAATGCAGGCATGGCGTTGGCACCGGCCAGGAGTTCCATTTCGCGCTGGTTCAGGTTTGCCAGGCGGCGTAACTCGGTGGCGGATTGGTAGCCGGTTTGGGGGCGATGCTGGTACAGGCGTTCAGCGGCGCTTGTCGGGAACCCCCGGATGATTTTCAGGCCCAGGCGCAGTTGGTGGTCAGGGCCTTCCAGAGTGTGATCCCACTGGCTGATGTTGATGTCTGGCGGTAATGCAACAACGTTATGGCGTTTGGCGTCCTGGACCAATTGTGAGGGGGAATAGAACCCCATGGGCTGGCTGTTGAGCAGGGCGCAGTAGAAGGCGGCGGGGTAGTGTCTTTTGATCCAGGCCGAGACGTAAACGAGCAGGGCAAAGCTGGCGGCGTGGGATTCCGGAAAGCCGTATCCGCCGAAGCCGCAGATCTGCAGATAGAGGCGTTCAGCAAAGTCAGCATCGTGACCACGTTCGAGCATGCCGTTGATGAGTTTTTCCCGGAACGGAGTCATGTCGCCGTGGGATTTCCAGGCGGCCATGGCGCGGCGGAGTTGGTCGGCTTCGCCAGCAGTGAAACCGGCGGCAACCATGGCCAGTTTGATGACTTGTTCCTGAAAGATGGGTACACCCAAAGTGCGTTCAAGCACGCTACGGATGGCATCGTTGGGATATTCCACGGGTTCAAGGCCATGTTTTCTTCGCAGGTACGGGTGCACCATGTCACCCTGGATCGGGCCGGGGCGAACAATAGCCACTTCGATCACCAGGTCGTAGTAAGTTTCAGGTTTCAGCCTGGGCAGCATGTTGATCTGGGCGCGGGATTCCACCTGGAATACGCCGATGCTGTCGCCTTTTTGCAGCATCTTGTAGGTGGCCCTGTCTTCCTGGGGTATGTCCTGCATATGGAAGGGCCGGCCTTTTTGCTGGCTTATCAGTTCCAGAGCTTTGCGGATGGCTGTGAGCATGCCCAGTGCGAGTATGTCCACTTTCATCAGGCCCAGGCTTTCCAGGTCGTCTTTGTCCCATTGGATAACGGTGCGGTCAGACATGGCAGCGTTTTCGACAGGCACCAGTTCGGCCAGTGGTCCGGAACTGATCACAAAGCCGCCTACATGTTGGGACAAGTGGCGGGGAAAACCGAGCAGGGTGTTTACCAAAGTAAAGAACTGATCGGCGACTTTGGGGTTTCGGGTCAGGCGTTTATCGAGAATCTGCTGGCGCCAGTTGGTGGCTTTATCACGCCAGTCGATGCCTTCCAGTAACTGTTCCACCAGTGCCGGGTCGAATCCGAGAGCTTTACCTACATCGCGAATGGCGCTGCGAGGACGGTAACGGATCACTGTTGCTGCCAGCGCGGCCCGCTCCCGGCTGTAGCGCTGGTAGATGTACTGAATAACTTCTTCCCGGCGTTCGTGTTCAAAATCCACGTCGATATCCGGCGGCTCGTTTCTGTCTTTGGAGATAAAACGTTCAAACAGCAGGTCTACCTGGGCTGGATTTACTTCGGTAATGCCCAGGCAATAGCACACGGCGGAGTTAGCGGCAGAGCCACGGCCCTGGCACAGAATGTTTCGGGTGCGGGCAAAGGCAACAATGTCATGGATAGTGAGAAAGTAGTGTTCGTACTTCATTTCTGAAATCAGCCCCAGCTCTTTGCGTATCAGGGACTGAACAGATAGTGGAGTACCTTCCGGGTAGCGCTGCCGTTCGCCTTCTTGAGTTAAACGTTTCAGATAAGCAGCGGGAGATTCTCCTTCCGGTACAAGGTCCGGAGGGTATTCGTAGCGCAGGCTACCGGGTTCGAAGGTGCACTGCCGGGCTATACGCAAAGATTCTTCCAGCCAGCTTTCGGGGAATAATCGTTGCAGGACCGGTAGTGGGCGCAGGTAGCGTTCACCATTCTGAAACAGACAGTGGCCGGCATTTTCCAGGTTGGCGTGATTGCGCAGGGCGGCGAGTACGTCCTGCAAGGGTTGGCGCTCCCGGCTGTGCATGTGAACTTCGCCGGTGGCGGTAACTGGACAGCGCAAGTGCTCGGAAAGCCAGCGGGCGCGGGCCAGTTGTTGGTCTTCGCCGGCTTCAAGGGTGCGGGCGGCGGCAATCCAGAGGCGATGCTCAAACAGTCGGAGTAGCCATTCGCCGCAAGCCAGGGCCTGGTCCGGGCTGGCGTTAGCCGGCGCGGGTGGCAACCACAGGCACAGACAGTCATCCAGAGCATGTGTTTCCATATCCCGGCTGAAGAGCAGGTACTGTCCTTTCTCTGCCCGGCGGCGAGCTGTGGTTATAAGCTGACAAAGCTGGCCATAGCCTTTGCGGGTACGAGCCAGAAGAATAAACCTGGGGGTGCAGGCATCTGGCGGGGCGTCCTCCAGCTCGAACAGGCTGCCGGTAATCAGTTTTACGGGGCTTTCTTTCAGCGCAGCCCAGGCACGGGGTATGCCGGCCACCGAGCAGGCATCGGTGATTGCCAGTGCGGTATATCCCAGCTCTGCGGCTCGTTCCGCAAGCTCATGGGGATGAGATGCCCCGGTCAGGAAGGTGAAGTTGCTGAAGCAGAACAGCTCGGCGTAAGACGGCTCACTCATCAGCCAAACCATCCATGTACGAACCAGCCTTCCCGCACGTCCCGGAACACCCAGGCAAGCTGTCCGTTATTCAGTTGGGCAATGTAATAATCCCGATGGACCCTCTGACCGTCCCACCAGCCACCGCTGATTCGCTCCGGGCCGGTAAACCATACCTGCGGAATTTCCGTAAGTGGTTGCGGCCCCTGAAGAAGCCATAAGGGACGTTGAGGCAGGTGGCTGGCGGCTGTTGTCAAAACATGCTGTGTGCGCCGAACCTCTGACGCGCTCCATGCTCGTTCGGGCCGGTGATCTGCCTGGGGCGCAAGCTGCTTCAGAGCATTCTCACCAAGCCGTGCCTGCAGACGGCTCAACAAGGTGTGCCAGGCTTCGTTCAGGTCCTGGCTTTCGCCCAGAAGATCCTGCCCGCTCGGAGCTTCCCGCCCAAGAAACCGTTTAACCGTCAGGCGTAGCGATATAACCGGGGCTTGCAGGGGTTGTTGCTCAAATCGCAGTCTGATCAGGCTGAGAAATGCTTCTGCCCGGTGTTCCGGGCCGGAGGTGCGGATGCGCAGGCGCGTTGGCTCTGCATGGCGGTGCCCGAGAACCAGCAGCAAGCAGTCGGTATCCTGTTGGCGCCAGCACAGGTCTCTTTCCAGCTCGGACAGAATACGTTGCAACGGAAACAGTAAGCCCTGCGATTGTTCAATGTCTTGTACAAAATCTGCCTGTTGCCGGAAGTAATGGGGCGGTTGCCAGGGTGCCTGGGGGTCAGGCCTGGAGCCCTGAATTTTCTGGATATATGCGAGGGTTTCCGGGGACAGCCGGCGCGCCATGTCAGCCGGTGGTAAGCGGAACACCTCGGCCAGAGTATTCAGCCCAAGCCGCTGCAAGCGGATGCAGGTGCGTTCGTCAAACTCTGCAGCCAGCAGAGGCATCTGGCCAAGGACTTGCAGAGTGTGGCCTTTGTCGCTCGTGCATGTTCCCTTGCCGCTCCGTGCAATCAGGCGGGCTGCCAGTGGTGTATGGCCAATACCTGGCCAGGCCGTAAGCCGGCGCTCCTGCAATACCTCTTCCAGGGTTTGCCATACTGCCGGGAGGCCGCCGTACAACCGTTGCAGGCTGCCGATTTCAGCTAACAAACCGTTTGGTGGAACCAGAACAATATGAGCCGCATAACGGTATAGCCAGCGAGCCTGGTCTTCGAGAATCCGGGCTTCCTGCTGTTGATCTGCCCTTATTATGCCCAGCTCAGGTACCAGGCTGACTGCTGTTTTCAGGCGCATGCCGGCGCCCACACCCAGGTCCCGGGCAGCTGGGCAGGCCTGTATCACTTTTTGTCCGGAATCTTCCACAATCACCAGCGCAGAGGCTTTTTCACTGGAGCGGCGAATGTGATCCAGAAGCAGGTGAGGGAAGTGCAAGTACAGCCAGAGCATAGGAAATTACCGGGCTAATGTGGGCCAGGGACCCTGAACCACACGGGGCGCTTCATGGTGGAGCAGGTTCGCCCGGTGAGTTATAGCTAGCGAGCAGTGTTGGCCCGGCCAGCTGCCGCGGCGCTTCAGCACATTTATGTTAAGGCTCTGTTGCTCGCCGGGCTCCAGTTCAAGGCGCAAGGCAGCCGGGGAGTTCTGTTCAGCGTAGCGACGTTCGCGAAAAAGCACGCAAACATTACTGCCGGCTTCGGCTGCCAGCTGTAAACGCCGGATTTCGCGGGCCGCGAGCTTGCCCGGCCAGGCCATCACAAGGCCGGTAACCGGAGAGCGCAGGCAGTTTTCCAGCGTCCACAGAAAATCGCCTTTATCTTCGGTATGGACCATGATCACCTGGTTCAGGTCGATATCCCCCCGAGCCAGCGCCGGAGCATAAGGCGTATGTGGAGGATTCAGCCAGAACACGGTTTTACCGGCCTGCGACAGCCGCTGCATTAACGGCATTAACAGAGTCAGCTCGCCAATACCGGGGGCGTCCAGCAGGCATTCACTCAACGCACCCCTGGGCCAGCCTATGCCACCAAGCTGGTTGTCCAGAGCCTGATAGCCGGTTGGCTCTGCCGGTTGAGTGCTTTTGATGTGCCGTTGCCCCTGCCATACACGGGCATCCTGAATCAGCGTGTTAATAAGTTCGCTCATGGTGAAATCTCGGAATACTGTTTAAATATACAGTATTCTGTAGGCGGGCTGATTTCAAGAAGTGGGTTGATAAAATGAGTAACGGAACCCACGCTTGTAGCAGGGAAAGTATGGACAGTCCGGAATATCAGGCTTGGAGGTTATACATGAGTGGACTGACTGAACAGCACTGTGAAGCTTGTAGTGCGGGCGCCCCAAGGGCAACCGATGAAGAGAAACGCGTGCTGCACAAAGATGTCGAGGACTGGGATATCCTTGATGTGGATGGCGAAGAACAATTGCGCAGGGTATTTAAATTCAGGAACTTTGCTCAGGCTCTGGCTTTTGCCAACAAGGTAGGTGAGCTGGCTGAAGCCGAAGACCATCACCCGGCTATCCTTGTGGAATATGGGAAGGTGACCGTAAGCTGGTGGACCCATGCAATCGGTGGACTGCACAAAAACGACTTCATTATGGCGGCAAGAACGGATTTGGCTTACCGCTGAATAATTGACATTAAAAGGAATATTGGATGAGCGGTAGAATGCCGGGTATGAAAACCCGAATGTTGTGGATATGGATAACACTATTGCTCACCAGTACGGCTCAGGCTCAAATGGAATTTCCCTCCAGCTCTCAGGATGATTGGCGTTTGGAGGCTGATTCGGGCGCGCTCAGTCCAAATACTCCGCGCAAACTGCGCACTCCGGTTCTGATCATGGGTGAAGGCCGGGAAAGAGCCTCAGAAGCTGTAGTCATTCTTGTTGATGCGCCATTTTCAGTTGTAAGCCCTGTTGTTGTGAAAGTATGGGAGCAGTTGGGGTATCCGGTTGAGGAAGCCGCGCTGCAACGGGCCGATCTGCCGGAAGACTGGGTGCAGCTGATGCTTGCAGCCCAGCCGGGTTTGCGTGCGGCCATGGTGAACAAGGTCTACGGCCCGGAGCTTGAGCAAGCGGTGGAGGACGGCGCACTGACGGACAACGAACGCGATCGCCGTTTGCAGCTTCTCGGTGCGAGCATTCAGGCATACTCCGAAACGATGCGAAAAGTGCCAGAGTTTCGCGAACCCGTTCAGCGAGTTCGTCACTACCGCGAACAGCCCTACGGCAAGAATTACCGCACCGACGACTACGATATCCTGGACCTTGAACCTGTGATGGGGCTACCCGTTACTGCCGTGACGATCCAGCGCAAGCACGCGTTAGAGAATCGAAAACGCTTTCTGGCTTTAGCCGATACTCCCCAATTTACTACGCAGAACCTGGTACCTGCGGAGACTTTTCAGGCGACATTGGATGCAATCACCAAGGCACTGCCCGATAGTGCAATCCGCCTGGAAGAATCACCGGGTGTTTGGATTTCGCCGGTGCCGATACCCGATACCTTGCCTGCGGTAGATTGGCGCTTTCCTTCTACAAATGGGCAGCTGATCGAGCCCTTGGCCCATCGACTTGGTAATAGCCAGGCATTAATGCTTCGTGCAGTTCAGCAACAACCGGATGGCGCTTTGATTCTGGTTGCAGAAGCAAGCGCTGAGCGTGATGGGGAAGAGCTATGGATCAGTGCACTCCTGAGACTGACCCCGGAGGCGACAGCCATTGAAGTGCTGTGGGAGGGAGAGGCCGGTGTTAATGAACTTTATGCAAGCCTGGACGGAGAACAACTCTGGTTTACCGGTTATCCCTTTGGAGAGCAGTTAACCCTGTTTCATTATCGCCAGGGGGAGGGTGTCGTTAGCCTTGATTTTCCAGAGGGTGAGCAGCCAAGACTGGATACGATACAGTGGTGGGTCGATGGACGTGGGCCTGTATTGGCTTCTTTTAAGGTGGGGGATTTTCGGCGACTTGATGGCTTGACAATGTCATCGCCTCAGCCTGTTCCGCGCAGTGACTGGTTTGTCAACCATCAGAGGTTGTTAAAGGGCGGTTCCAATCCATGGGTAGAGGATGACCAGGGCGTTGCCGAGCTGGATCCGGATACTGGCCAGGTGTTGCGTTCGTTTGCTGTACCACCCCGCATTGCGATGCCCGAAGGTCTTCCTTCCTGGCCAGAGCTGGACCCTCGTGCTTTCAAAACAGGCTCCGGAGGGCTGGTTTCGGCCAAGGGCGAGTGGTTGGCAACGGTCTTTGATATCGAGAGACCGGAGTCCGATCCGATGGTTGGTGTACACCTCATGGATACCGATAAGGGCAGCCTGCTTTACTCCGCTGTTTTGCCTGATGCCAGTGGTGTCCGGCTTATCGCGGCATCCCCTGATGGTCGTTGGCTTGCGCTTTATGGCTATAGCGGCAAACTTGTGCTGTGGGATGTTCGTGCTGGTACTAACCCTTTTCGTCTTCACATGCCCCGCGTTAGCCTTGAGGATATGACCTTCTCCCTGGCCAGTGATAGCCTTATTGGCGTTGGTGATGAGCATGTGCTTGTCTGGAATCTGGCAGAACCCTAATCATCGTCCGCTTTTTCCTGCGCTTCGAGCTCTGCCTTGCGCTTGCGAATCTTCTCCAGTTTGTCTTCCGGGATGTACATTTTGCTGGCGGAATCCCTGAGCATAAAAAGGCTGCCCAGAACCAGGGCTACGGCAACGAGTATAAAAATCCAACCGATCATTGGCATACGTACGGTTCCTTTGTTGGAATAGCTTAACCTATAGTGAAGCACGGGGTTTCGCATGCACAACCCAGTTGCTTGAATATTCTGAATGGCCGGCATGCAGGCTTGATAATAAGCATACAAGGAGTATCCATAGATATGAGCGATTCCAGCTACACGCCACCCAAGGTCTGGAAGTGGGAATCTGCAAGCGGCGGCGCTTTTTCGAATATCAACCGCCCTGTTGCAGGTCCGACTCATGACCAAGACTTGCCTGTAGGTAAGCATCCATTCCAGCTTTACTCACTGGCAACACCAAACGGTGTGAAGGTCACGATTATGCTGGAAGAGTTGCTGGAACTGGGTATCAATGAAGCTGAATACGACGCCTGGCTGGTTCGCATTAACGAGGGGGAACAGTTCAGTAGCGGGTTTGTGGACGTTAACCCGAATTCGAAGATCCCGGCGTTACTGGATTGCTCTCAGGAGCCTGCTGTACGGGTATTTGAGTCGGGCTCCATTCTGCTTTATCTGGCTGAAAAATTTGACCATTTCCTGCCTTCGGATATAGCCAAACGCACCGAGACGCTTAACTGGCTGTTCTGGCAGATGGGCAGTGCGGCGTTTGTCGGCGGTGGTTTTGGACACTTCTATGCCTATGCACCCGAGAAGTACGAGTACCCCATTAACCGCTACACCATGGAGGTCAAGCGACAGCTGGATGTGCTGGACCGTCAGTTGGCCAATAACCGGTATGTTGCGGGCGATGAATATACCATCGCGGACATGGCCATCTGGCCCTGGTATGGCGCGCTGGTAACAAACAAGGTTTACGATGCGGCCGAGTTTCTTGACGCGCACACCTATACCCATGTGCTGCGCTGGGCCCTGGAGCTTAAACAGCGCCCCGCCATTCAACGTGGGCGAATGGTGAATCGGGCCTGGGGGGAACCTGAAAGTCAGCTATATGAGCGCCACGACGCGAGCGATTTTGAGCACAAAACCCAGGACAAACTTGCAGGGGCTTCTGGCGAATCCTGATGTATCAACTTTTTCAGCCCGGGCTTTTCGATGAGTTCTGAAATCGTCTATATCGTTGGTTTGACTGCACTTGCCGGTATTTGCATCCCCCTTGGCGGATTACTGGCAAGAATTGAACGCATCGGCCCCAACTGGCTGGAACAGGAGTTCCGGCACTTTCTGATCGCCTTGGGTGGTGGCATTCTGCTTGGCGCTGTGAGTATTGTGCTGATACCGGAAGGGCAGTCGAGCATTGGCAACTCGTTTTGGGCCATACCCGCTATTATTTCCGGCGGTCTGCTGTTTTTCTGGATTGAACGAATGCTCGGAGTTTATAACAGGGAATCACCACAGTTGATGGGCGTGATGCTGGATTTCGTGCCGGAGGCGGCCGCGCTGGGTGGGCTTATTATCGTTAACCCGAGCCTGGCACCCTTGATGGCTGTGCTGATTGCCCTGCAAAACCTGCCTGAGGGGTTCAATGCCTATCGTGAGTTCTGTGACAAGCCAGGTTATACACCGAAAAAGACCCTGACTGTAATGACAGGCCTTGCTGCAGCGGGGCCGATTGCAGGGCTTCTTGGGTATTTTTTTCTGTCCGACCAGCCAGTAATTCTCGGAACCATCATGCTGGTGGCATCTGGCGGTATTCTGTATCTGATTTTTCAGGATATTGCGCCCCAGTCGCGGTTGGAAAAGCACTGGGGGCCACCTCTTGGTGCGGTGATCGGTTTTTGCCTGGCGCTGTTCAGCGATATGCTGGTTACGCAAGTCTGAGATAAAGCCCTTGGGAATCGTTTTGAGGGGCATACCAAGGGCAAGTGTGTTCAGGCGATTTTTCGGGTCGCCTCTTTGTTGAGGATTTTTTCGATCTCTTCCGCTCCGAGGTTTTCTTTCTTGAGTGCGGCTTTGGCCAGAGCTTCAAGCTGATCCCTGTGATCTGTCAGGAATTCAAGGGTGGCTTTTTCCAGAGCCAGAAGTTCTGACTGGATTTCAGCATCAATCAGCTCTGCCATCTTCTCACTGTATTCCCTTTGCGAGCCCATCTCGCGCCCCAGGAAAACGTGTTCCTCGCCAATACTCAGGCCCATGGGGCCTATTTTTTCGTTCATGCCCCATTGGCCAATCATCTTGCGGATCAGTTTGGTGGCTTCCTTGAGATCGCTCTGGGCGCCGGTGGTTACTTCGCCATAGATGATCTTTTCTGCTGATCGACCGCCGAGCATTACCTTGATGCGGTCTCTGAGATAGCTTTCAGAGTAATTGTAACGGTCCTCCTTCGGCGTCTGCTCCGTGACGCCCATAGCCATGCCGTGAGGAATAATCGTGACCCGGGTCAGGGGGTCGGCTTTGGGCATGTAATAAGCCATGATGGCGTGTCCGCTTTCGTGGTAGGCCACAACTTCCCGCTCTTCCTGTGATAGCCGGGCGTCACGTTTTTCACCCAGTACAATGCGATCACGGGCGAGCTCAAAGCAGTGAGCCGTCACCTCGCTCAGGTTTTCACGGGCTGCTGTCAGAGCTGCTTCGTTGACCAGATTTTTCAGGTCGGCACCGGAAAAACCAATAGTGCGGGCCGCCAGTTGCTTCAAATCTACGTCTGCAGCCAGGGGTACTTTACGAACGTGCACGGCGAGAATGGCGTCCCGAGCATCTTTGTGGGGAAGATCCAGAGTGATCTTCCGGTCAAACCGACCAGGGCGGAGCAGGGCGCTGTCCAGAACATCCGGGCGGTTGGTGGCGGCCAGCACAAGAATGTTCTCGTGGGACTCAAAGCCATCCATTTCCGTAAGAATCTGGTTCAGTGTCTGCTCTCGCTCATCGTGTCCGCCACCGACGCCGGCACCTCTGGAGCGGCCGATCGCATCCAGTTCATCAATGAAAACCAGCGCGGGTGCTTCCTTGCGGGCATTCGCAAACATATCCCGAACCCTTGAGGCACCCACCCCCACAAACATTTCAATGAATTCTGAAGCGCTGATGCTGAAAAAAGGTACTTCCGCTTCCCCCGCAATGGCACGGGCAAGAAGGGTTTTGCCTGTACCTGGTGGGCCGACGAGAAGAACGCCTTTGGGCATGGATGCACCCAGTGCCCGGTATTTATCCGGGGATTTGAGGAAATCGATAATTTCCGCAATTTCACGCTTTGCTGACTCAATGCCAGCTACATCATTCAGGGTTGTGGTGGAGGTTTCTTTCACTGCCCGCCGGGCTTTGGAACGACCATAATCAAACATGCCACCGCCCTGGGTCATACGCTTCTGCGCGGAGCCCCAGAACCAGTACATCAGGGCCAGCAGTAATATCCAGGGCAGGATGCCGCGAATCAGCTCCTGCCACCACAGGAGTTCCGGGGATTTGGCCCGGATGGTGACATCATTGCTTTCCAGCAGCGTGAGCAGTTCGGGATCATCCATGGGGGGGCGGGTAGTGCTGAATCCGGGGCTAGAGCTGTTTGCCGCATCATCAGTAGTGAAAGAAGCTCGTCCCTGGTCACTGAACAGGCCGGTTATGTTGTCTTCTCTGAGAGTTACCTCGGAGATTTGATTATTTGTAACGGCGGTCTTGAATTCCGAGTACGCCAGTTCCTGAAGCTTGGGTGCGCCACTGTCCTGTAGCCACATGAACGCCAGAAAGATGGCGGCGCTGAGCCACAGAAAGGAATACTGCTTCGGTATCTCCGGCTGTTGCTTTGCCGGGGGCGTCTGCTTTTCGGGGCTGTTGGGATTGATCATTTTTATCTTCGGTTACCCTCTATATCTACCGTATCTACCGTATCTACCGTCTTATCAGCACGCGACTCTGGTGTCAGTAGCCCATGGCCGAAGAGGTGCTGCGTCTCGGGTCTGCACCACCGTACAGAGTGCCATCTTCACCTATCATAATACTCTGAATAGCCCCCATAGCCGAATTGGTTACCACCTTGTGGCCGCGGCCTTCCAGTAAACGCACAGTGTCCGTGCTGACACCCTGTTCGATGCGAATCTGATCCGGGAGCCATTGGTGATGGATTCGGGGCGCATTAACAGCGGTCTGTATGTTCATGTCGTGGTCTATCACGTTCATGATTACCTGCAGAGTCGTTGTAATAATGCGTGAGCCGCCCGGGCTGCCGGTCACCAGGAAATTACGGTTGTCTTTGCGAACAATGGTCGGTGACATGGAGCTGAGCATGCGTTTTCCGGGTTCTACCTTGTTTGCCTCGCCGCCAATCAGGCCATAGGCATTGGGCACGCCTGGCTTGGCACTAAAGTCATCCATTTCGTTGTTGAGTAGAAAGCCGGCGCCCTCCACGGTAATCCCTGAGCCGTAACTGAAGTTTATGGTGTAAGTGTTTGATACTGCGTTACCCCACTTGTCAACAACCGAGAAATGTGTGGTTTCCGGGCTTTCGTAGCCCGGGGGTTGGCCGGGGCGGATATCGCTTGCCGGGCGAGCCTTGTCCTGTTTGATGCCTTGCCGCAGCTGTTCAGCGTAGGATTTGCTGGTTAGTCCTTTTAGGGGCACATCTACATAATCTGTGTCGCCCAGGTATTCTGAGCGGTCGGCGTAGGCCAGTTTCATGGCTTCAGCCATGTAGTGAATCGTATCCGCCGAGTTGTGGCCCAGCTCCCGAATCGGAAAGCCCTCGAGAATGTTCAGTATCTGTACGATGTGCGCACCGCCAGAGGAGGGTGGTGACATGGAGTAGATGTCGTAGCCCCGGTAGTTTCCATGCACCGGAGCGCGAACAATCGGCTGGTAGTCTATGAGGTCCTGCCGGGTGATAAGGCCTCCATGTCTCTCCATTTCTTCAACAATCAATTGAGCTGATTCACCCTGATAAAAACCTTTTACACCTTCATCTGCAATGCGTTGCAGGGTGGTTGCCAGTTCCGGCTGGCGGAAGCGCTCACCGGCTTTCCAGGCAGAACCGTCCTTTTTGTAAAAGGTTGCCTGGGTTGCAGGCCAGCGTTGAAGCCGCTCACGTGCCTGCTCAAGGCCTTCACTGAATCGTTGCGGAACAATGAACCCTTCCCGGGCGAGTTCGATAGCGGGTGCCAGTGCCTGCTTCAGGGACAGGGTGCCATGACGCTCCAAAGCCATGGCCAGGCCGGCAACTGTGCCGGGAACGCCTGCGGCAAGGTGCGTAAAGCGGCTGCGGTTCTGGATTACGTTGCCAGACTCATCCTGATACATGGTCTCGGTGGCGGCAGACGGCGCTTTCTCCCGGTAATCGATGGCCTCGGGTGCGGAGCCGTCGCCTTTCGATATCAGCATAAAACCACCGCCACCGATGTTTCCGGACCTTGGTTGGGTAACGGCCAGGGCGAATCCGGCAGTTACTGCCGCATCCACGGCGTTGCCGCCATCTTTCAGTACTTTTAATGCCACTTCTGTCGCCAGGGTGTGGCTGGTTGCAACCATGCCATTGTGGGCACTGGCGGGATGAAACCGCTCACCCTCAAGAATCGCCTGGCTGAAAACCGGCGTCGTTAGGGTTGCAAGGCATAGGGCAAGGCAGGCCATCCGGGTAAGTGTCTGTAGGCTGCCTGAGCGCCCGGGGAGTCGGGTTTCCATAGTTTGTTGGTGCAGGCCTCTGTCCATGTCTTCACTCCTCGTTTCTGATGTCCAGATAGGCTATGATAGCCCGTCATTTTATCTGGTGCGTACCGCTAACCCTGGTGTCTGTTCCGGCTGCCGTTTCCGGCAATGGTTCCCGGCGCATCTGCTTTCCCGTTTTTCAGTTAAGGAAAGGCTTTCATGGAGCATACCTACCGTCTTGTGATTTCCTGCCCGGACAGGGTTGGAATTGTCGCCAAGGTGAGTAATTTTTTGTCGACTTATAATGGCTGGATCACTGAAGCCAGTCACCATTCGGATACCCACACCGGCCGGTTCTTCATGCGCCACGAGATCAAGGCCGAGTCTATTCCGTTTGGCCTTGATCAGTTCCGCGCCTCGTTTGAGCCGATTGCCCGTGAGTTTGATATGCATTGGCATATCGCCGATTCGGCCCAGCCCAAAAAAGTGATTCTGATGTGCAGCAAGGAGTCCCACTGCGTGGCCGACCTCCTGTATCGCTGGCACAGTAATGAAATCAACGCTGAAATTGTTGCGGTGATCTCCAATCATGATGATTTGCGCCGTATGGTGGAGTGGCATGAGATTCCATACCACCATATTCCGGTGAGCAAGGAAAACCGTGATGAGGCATTTGCCCATATCGACGAGCTTTTTCAGGGCTATGACGTTGATGTGGTGGTGCTCGCAAGGTATATGCAGATTCTTCCGGCTGATCTTTGTGCGAAACACGCCGGAAAGGTGATTAACATTCACCATAGCTTTCTGCCGTCCTTCGCCGGGGCGCGGCCATATCACCAGGCTTACAGCCGCGGTGTAAAGCTGATCGGTGCTACCTGCCATTACGTGACCCAGGATCTTGATGAGGGGCCGATTATCGAGCAGGACGTCATCCGTATTACCCACAGTGATTCCATTGAGGACATGGTGCGCCTCGGTAAAGATGTGGAGAAAAACGTTCTCGCCAGGGGATTGCGCTCTCATATTGAGGATCGCGTGATCACCTACGAAAACAAGACTGTGGTATTTGATTAAGGCTGCCCCACAGATGCCCCTGAAAGGGTGCGACTGTGGTAGAATTGGCGGCTTGTTGAAGAATAACGACGGGGCCTGGAAACGGCCCTGCAACGACTTCCAGATAACGCAAAGGAACCTTTCTCGATGGGTGAATTAGCCAAAGAGATCCTGCCGGTCAATATTGAAGATGAACTGAAGCAGTCTTACCTGGATTACGCCATGAGCGTTATCGTCGGGCGAGCGCTTCCAGACGTGCGGGATGGCCTCAAGCCGGTTCACCGTCGTGTTCTGTTCGCAATGTCCGAACTGAACAACGACTGGAACAAGGCCTACAAGAAGTCTGCCCGTGTGGTGGGTGATGTCATTGGTAAATACCACCCGCACGGTGACTCTGCTGTTTACGACACCATCGTTCGTATGGCTCAGCCGTTCTCCCTGCGTTACCCGCTGGTAAACGGTCAGGGCAACTTCGGTTCTATCGACGGTGATAACGCGGCAGCCATGCGTTACACCGAAATCCGCATGGAGAAGATTGCACACTCCTTGTTGGCAGATCTCGACAAAGAAACCGTAGATTTTGTCGACAACTATGATGGTACAGAGCGAATTCCTGAAGTTATGCCTACGCGGGTTCCTAACCTGCTGGTGAATGGCTCTTCTGGTATCGCTGTAGGCATGGCGACTAATATCCCGCCCCATAACCTGACCGAAGTAGTGAACGGTTGTCTGGCGCTGATAGATAACCCTGATCTTACCTGCGATGAGCTGATGGAGTTCATCCCAGGACCGGATTTTCCGACTGCAGGTATTATCAATGGCCGTGCCGGCATCGTTGAAGCTTACCGCACCGGCCGTGGCCGTATTTATGTTCGTGCCCGGCATGAAATCGAGCATGACAAGAAAACCAATCGTGATGCCATCATTATCACTGAGCTGCCGTATCAGCTTAACAAGGCCCGTCTGATCGAAAAGATCGCCGAGCTGGTGAAAGAAAAGCGCCTGGAAGGCATCACCGAGCTTCGGGACGAGTCTAACAAGGAAGGCATCCGCGTCTTTATAGAATTACGTCGCGGTGAGAACCCGGAAGTTGTTATCAACAACCTGTTCAAACACACCCAGTTGCAGACTGTGTTCGGTATCAACATGGTTGCGCTCATCGACGGTGAGCCAAGAATTCTGAACCTCAAGGAAATGCTGGACGCGTTCGTGCGTCACCGCCGTGAAGTGGTGACCCGTCGTACCATCTTTGAGCTTCGCAAAGCCCGTGAACGGGGCCATATCCTTGAAGGTCTGACCGTTGCACTGGCCAATATTGATGAAATGATCGAGTTGATCAAGGCCTCGCCGAGCTCTGTGGAAGCCAAAGAGAAGCTGATGGCCAAGGGCTGGGCGCCCGGTGACGTGATGGCGATGCTTGAGCGTGCCGGCGAAGATGCCTGCCGTCCGGACGACCTGCCGGAAATCTATGGCTTGCGGGATGGCCTGTACTTCATGTCGCCGGAACAGACCCAGGCTATCCTGGACATGCGTCTGCACCGTCTGACCGGTCTGGAAACGGAAAAGCTCCAGAACGAATACAAGGAAATTCTCGAGAAGATCGCCGGCCTGCTGGAAATTCTGGGCGACCCGGATCGTTTGATGCAGGTTATCCGTGAAGAACTGGAAGCTGTGGTACAGGAGTTCGGCGACGAGCGACGCACGGAAATAACCAGCTCCCAGCGTGATCTGACGATTGCTGACCTGATTGATGAAGAAGACCTGGTTGTAACCATCTCCCATGGTGGTTATGCCAAGACTCAGGCGGTTGAGGATTATCAGGCCCAGCGCCGTGGTGGGCGTGGTAAAGCCGCGACTTCCATGAAAGACGAAGATTTCGTTGAGAAGCTGTTGGTCGCCAACTCCCATGACACCATCTTGTGCTTCTCCAACCGTGGCAAGGTCTATTGGCTGCGTGTATTCGAGATTCCCCGTGCCAGTCGCGCATCCCGTGGCCGGCCGATGGTTAATATTCTGCCCCTTGAGGAAGGTGAGCGTATCACTACCTTCCTGCCAGTGCGGGATTACCCGGAAAACCAGTTTGTTCTCATGGCGACGTCTGCAGGTGTCGTCAAGAAAACGCCTCTACCGAACTTCTCACGCCCGCGTAGCAGTGGCCTGATTGCCTTGTCTCTGGACGAAGGTGATACCTTGATTGGCGCTGCAATAACCGAAGGCGACGCCGAAATCATGCTGTTCTCCACAGCGGGCAAGGCGGTTCGATTCAACGAGGAGTCGGTTCGGCCGTTGAGCCGGACGGCCCGTGGTGTGCGTGGTATCAGAATGCCGGAAGGCCACCATGTGGTTTCCCTGATCATTCCTCAGGAAGGCGGGGTGATTCTGACGGCCAGTGAGCATGGTTACGGCAAACGCACCGCGATTGATGAGTTCCCGACCTATAGTCGTGGCAGCCAGGGCGTTATTGCCATGCAGTGCTCCGACCGTAACGGTAACCTGGTAACTGCGCTGCAGTTGTTCGACGGCGACGAGATGATGCTGATTTCCGACAAAGGTACGCTGGTTCGTACCCGCACGGATGAAGTGTCTGTCCTCAGCCGGAACACTCAGGGTGTGCGCCTGATCAGACTGAGCCAGGAAGATGAGCGCCTGGTGGGCGTGGAGCGGATTGCTGAAACCGACGATGAAGACATTGAAGAGTCTGAGGTTGATGGCGCAGATATCGACGGCGAAGAAGCTTCCACAGATGAAGGCGTAGACAACAGTTCGGAATCGGGCGCTGGCGAGGAATAAGCCAGAGCTGCCGAACATCGAATCCGCATGACGTGAGAGACCACAGGAACATGAGCAGGGCGTATAATTTTTGTGCAGGTCCGGCAACCTTGCCGGAAAGCGTGCTGGTGCAGGCGCGGGATGAAATGCTGGACTGGCGCGGCACTGGCATGTCCGTGATGGAAATGAGTCATCGTGGTGACGCGTTCGTGGAAATCGCCGAAACTGCCGAGCAGGATTTGCGGGAATTAGCTGGAGTATCAGATGATTACGCTGTTCTCTTCATGCAGGGTGGAGCTTCCAGTCAGTTCTCTACGATTCCTCTGAACCTGCTTGGCGACAAAACGTCTGCGGATTACGTGAACACCGGCATCTGGTCCAAAAAGGCCATTGCCGAAGCCGCGCGCTATAGCGACGTGAATGTCGTTGCCAGCGCTGAAGCCGGTGGCTTCTCCAGTATTCCGGATCAGGCCTCCTGGCGGACCAGTGCCGATGCGGCTTATCTGCATTACACGCCGAATGAAACGATAGGCGGCCTGGAGTTTGATTTTATTCCTGATAGCGCGGATGTCCCGCTGGTGGCAGATATGTCTTCTACCATGCTTTCGCGCCCGGTGGATGTTTCAAAGTTCGGGCTGATCTACGCCGGTGCCCAGAAAAATATAGGCCCTTCCGGGCTGGTTGTGGTCATTATTCGCAAGGACCTTCTGGGGAAAGCCCGGAAGGAAACGCCGACTATGATGAACTACCAGGTTATTGCCGATAACGGGTCTATGTACAACACGCCCGCGACATACTCCTGGTATCTCGCGGGCCTGGTATTCAAATGGCTGAAGGCTCAGGGCGGCGTTAAAGCCATGGGCGAGATTAATCAGAGAAAAGCGGAAAAACTGTACGGTTTTATTGATACCAATGAGTTTTACGCTAACCCGATAGAGCCGCGTTTTCGTTCCTGGATGAACGTGCCCTTCACGCTGCAAGACGATGCTCTGAATGGTGTCTTCCTTCAGGGTGCGGAGGACCGTGGTTTGCTGAACCTGGCAGGTCACCGCTCGGTCGGCGGCATGCGTGCCAGTATCTACAATGCGATGCCCGAGGCGGGCGTGGATGCTCTGATTCAATACATGACTGAGTTTGCGAAGGAGCGGGGCTGATCATGAGTGATGAGCAGGTTCGCCTCGGAGAACTGCGGGAAGAAATAGACAGTCTTGATCAGAGGATCATGGAACTGATCAGTGCCCGTGCTAAATGCGCCCAGGAAGTTGCTCATGTAAAAATGGCCGCAAACCCTGGGGAGGATGTGTTTTTCTATCGCCCCGAGCGGGAAGCGCAGGTTCTGCGCCGTATTAAAGAGGCGAACCCCGGCCCCTTGCCGGGTGAAGAAATGGCCCGCCTGTTTCGCGAGATCATGTCGGCGTGTCTGGCGTTGGAAAAGCCCATGCACATCGCTTTTCTGGGGCCGATCGGCACCTTTACCCAGGCGGCAGCCCTCAAGCACTTCGGGCACTCCGTTGTCAGTTTACCCCTGCCAGCGATCGATGCGGTTTTCCGTGAGGTAGAGTCCGGCACTGCACACTATGGCGTGGTGCCGGTTGAAAACTCTACTGAAGGCATGGTCAACCACACACTTGATATGTTCATGTTGTCCCCGCTGAAAATCTGCGGAGAAGTTCAGCTGAGAATTCATCACCATCTGCTGGTTTCACCGGACTACCGGGATCTGGAAATAACCCGCATTTACTCGCACCAGCAGTCTTTTGCCCAGTGTCGCCAGTGGCTGGATACCCATCGCTACGGTATTGAGCGGGTTACTGTGTCCAGTAATGCCGAAGCAGCGCGCAGGGCAGCCAACGAGCCGGGCGCAGCAGCAATTGCCGGTGATATGGCAGCAGAGCTCTATGGTCTCGAGAAACTGGCGGGCAGCATTGAAGACCGGCCGGACAACACCACCCGATTCCTGATTGTTGGTCGGGAAGAGGTTCAGTCAAGCGGGCAAGACAAATCGTCGATTCTGGTTTCCATGAGAAACAAGCCTGGCGCGCTATACCAGTTGCTGGAGCCGTTTCATCGTCATGGAATCAGTCTTACCCGGCTTGAGACGCGCCCCTCGCCCAGTGGCACCTGGGCCTATGTGTTCTATATCGATTTTGAAGGGCATATGGATGATGAGCTGGCGCGTAAAGTGCTCGCCGAGGTAGAGGCAGAAGCCGTTGAGCTCAAACGTCTGGGCTCCTATCCCATCGGTGTTCTCTAGTATCATCCAGTTAAGGAAGGTGTATGGCCATTGATTATCAAAGCCTGGCGGTAAAAGGTGTTCAGGCATTATCTCCCTATCAGCCGGGTAAGCCGATCAGCGAGCTTGCTCGAGAGCTGGGCCTGGATCCGGCTGAGATCATCAAACTGGCCAGTAATGAGAATCCTCTGGGCCCCAGTAAAAAAGCTGTTGCTGCGGCCGAAAAAGCCTTGGCGGAACTTTGTTTGTATCCCGATGGTAACGGGTTTGATCTGAAGCAGAAGCTGTCCGCGCGACTCAGCGTGGGCGCTGACCAGATTACACTTGGAAACGGATCAAACGATGTGCTCGAGGTAATTGCACGTTGCTTTGCAGGCACTGATTCCGAAGTAGTGTTTTCCCAGTATGCGTTTGCCGTTTACCCGATTGTGACTCAGGCAATTGGCGCCAAAGCCGTTGCTGTGCCGGCGAAAGACTGGGGCCACGATCTGGATGCCATGGCGGCAGCGGTTACCGAACGCACCCGGTTGATCTTTGTGGCCAACCCGAACAACCCTACCGGAACTGTGCACAATTCAGACGCCATTGAAGCGTTTCTCGGCAAGATCCCTGAAGACGTTTTGGTGGTTCTGGATGAAGCCTACTGCGAGTATATGACCGGTGAAAAGGATCCGGACGGTGTTGCGCTGCTGACCCGTTTCCCGAACCTGATTGTGTGTCGTACCTTTTCCAAAGCCTGGGGCCTTGCTGCACTGCGTGTTGGCTACAGCATCAGTTCACCGGCAATTGCCGACATACTCAACCGCGTCCGGCAACCTTTTAACGTAAGCACTGTTGCACTCGCAGCCGCCACCGCAGTGTTGGATGACGAGGATTATCTGAAACGCTCCCGCGAGACCAATACTGCCGGGTTGAAGCAGCTGGAAGCGGCCTTTGATCAGATGGGCCTCCGGTATATTCCTTCATCCGGTAACTTTGTGGCGGTTGAAGTGGGGCCGCAAGCTATGGGTGTCTACCAGGCATTGCTGGCCCACGGGGTTATTGTGCGCCCCATCGCGGGTTACGGAATGCCAGAACACCTCCGCGTTTCAGTGGGGTTGCCTGAGGAGAACGAACAGTTTATCGACGCGCTCGCTAAGGCGTTGGCAGCGTCAGGGCAGGGCGCCTGAGGTGTCTTCCGGCGAGCCGCTTTTTCATCGTGTCGCCATTATCGGGCTCGGCCTGATAGGCGGTTCGCTGGCCAGCGCTATTCGTAAAAACGGACTTGCCCGGGAAGTTGTCGCAGCTGATCAGCGTAAAGAAGACCTTGTGCTGGGCCAGTCTCTGGGCGTTATTGATACGGTTGCCGGAACGACCGCAGAAGCGGTGCAGGGTGCAGACCTTGTCGTGCTGGCTGTGCCAGTGCAGGCGACTCGCAAGGTACTTGAGGAAGTGCGGCCGTACCTATCAGCGGATGCAATTCTCACCGACGTCGGAAGTACCAAGACCAGTTTTGTAAAGGATGTAGAAGCTGTATTCGGGGAGTTTTTGCCTCGTGTGATTCCCGGGCACCCGATTGCCGGATCGGAAAGAAGTGGCATTCGTGCGGCCAATTGGGAGTTGTTCGCCAACCATAAAGTCATACTGACCCCATCAGATAACGTGAGCAGTGTTCATCTGGACCAGCTCAGGGCTTTATGGGAGGCGTGTGGGGCGACTGTGCTTACCATGTCAGTGGCGTACCACGATGAAGTGCTGGCAGCGACAAGTCATCTGCCCCATCTCATAGCTTTCTCGCTGGTTGATACGCTGGCAGGGGAAGACGAGAACATGGATATTTTCCGGTATGCTGCAGGCGGATTCCGTGATTTTACGCGGATTGCCGCGAGCGATCCGGTTATGTGGCACGATATTTTTCTTTCCAATCGCGACGCCGTTCTTCGGGTGATCGATCATTTCACTAAAGACTTGGATCAACTCCGCACTGCGATTGCAGATCAGGATGGCGCTACGCTATTGCGAGTATTCAGCCGTGCCAAAGCGGCGCGTGAACACTTTTCAAAAATGCTTTCAGGGCAGGCTTACGTGACAAATAACAGTGAAAAGCAGGTAAGGTTCCGTCTTCAGCCAGGTGGCTCCGTAACCGGGGATATCCGGGTGCCTGGTGATAAATCCATTTCTCATCGCTCTATTATGCTCGGCGCTCTGGCTGAAGGCATCACCGAGGTGAAGGGCTTTCTTGAAGGTGAAGACAGCCTCGCAACGCTACAGGCCTTTCGTGATATGGGCGTTACGATTGAGGGGCCGGACAACGGTTTTGTGCGCATTCACGGCGTTGGAATGCACGGCCTGCAGGCTCCGCGCGGCCCTATATATCTAGGCAATTCCGGAACGGGCATGCGGTTGTTCACCGGTCTCCTGGCTGCTCAACCCTTTGAATCCGAGCTCACCGGCGACGCAAGCCTCTCCGTTCGACCCATGAACAGGGTTGCGGACCCACTGAGATCCATGGGTGCCGTTATCGACACCGCAGAGGGCGGTCGTCCGCCACTGAAAATTCATGGCAGCCGAGACAAGAAACTGACAGGTATTCACTACGATATGCCGGTTGCCAGTGCCCAGGTGAAATCCTGCCTCTTGCTTGCCGGCCTTTATGCTGATGGCACAACCTCCGTAACTGAGCCCGCACCGACACGGGATCACACCGAGCGCATGTTGACTGGCTTTGGTTATCAGGTGGAGCGCGATGGGCCAACGGCCAGTGTTACTGGCAGTGGTAAGCTGACAGCCAATGTTATCGATGTGCCAGCGGATATTTCATCGGCTGCCTTCTTTCTGGTGGCAGCGAGCATTGCGCCAGATTCCGATTTGATCCTGCGCCATGTTGGCATGAACCCCACACGTGTCGGCGTGATCAACATCCTGCGGCAGATGGGCGCCAATATTGAGATCGTGGCTGAGCGGGAAATTGGTGGTGAGCCGGTTGCGGATCTGCGTGTCCGTTCTGCTGAGCTTAAAGGTATTGATATTCCGGAAGATCAGGTACCTCTGGCTATCGACGAATTCCCGGCGCTGTTTATTGCTGCCACCTGCGCTACCGGCCGCACGGTACTGACCGGTGCTGAGGAGTTGCGGGTAAAAGAGAGCGACCGCATTCAGGTAATGGCCGATGGTCTTGCTGCTCTGGGTGTTGAAACACTGGTTACACCGGATGGCATCGTTATCGAGGGTGGCCAGACCATCAAAGGCGGTTCCATTCAAAGCCATGGCGATCACCGTATTGCTATGTCTTTCGCTGTAGCTTCGCTGCGGGCAACTGGCGAGATCGAGATAAATAACTGTGCCAACGTAGCAACATCTTTCCCCGGTTTTGTAGAGCTGGCCAGAGAAACCGGTATCCATATTTCATCCGAGGGTTCCGAAGCGAACGCCGAACAGGGAGCAGGTTAATGTCGGAAGGCAATGCACCGGTTATCGCCGTTGACGGCCCGGGTGGCTCTGGCAAAGGTACCGTTACCCAGATGCTGGCGCGAAAACTTGGCTGGCACCTTCTCGACAGTGGTGCTCTTTACCGGCTGACGGCTCTCGCAGCAACGCGCCAGCATGTATCGCTGGATGACGAAGCGTCGTTAGTGCAGGTTGCTGCATCTTTGGATGTTGCCTTTCAGCCGACTCAGGAAGGTGAGCCCGTAAAGGTGATTTTAGCGGGCGAGGATGTAACCTCTGACATCCGTACGGAAATCTGCGGTAACAACGCGTCGCGCATTGCCGTTATGCAGCCGGTTCGCGATGCGCTTTTGCAGCGTCAACGGGATTTCCGGCAAGAGCCCGGGTTGGTTGCAGACGGTCGCGATATGGGCACAGTGGTTTTCCCGGACGCGCCGGTCAAGATTTTTCTGACAGCGAGCGCCGAAGAACGAGCGCGCCGGCGTTTCGGCCAGTTGAAGGCTGCCGGCGTCGATGTTAGTATTGACGCCCTTTTAGAGGAGATACGGGTTCGTGATGAACGGGATATGAACCGTTCCGCAGCCCCTCTCAAGCCTGCAGACGATGCGCAAGTCATTGATTCTACGGGGTTGAGTATACAAGAGGTGTTGGGCAGGTGTATGGCAGCAGCGGGCCAGACTTGACTGCACCTTTTTGTCGTTGAAATACCGGAAGCAGCGTAATCTGCCAGTCACTGGCTGATTCCGGAACTTATTAACAGACCGTGTTGCTGGCGGCACGGAGCATACTTGCATTGAACCTATAGGACTCATAATGAGCGAGAGCTTTGCGGATCTTTTTGAAGAAAGCCTAAAAGAAATTGACATGAAACCAGGTTCCATCGTCCAGGGAACCGTAGTTGATGTTGATAGCGACTGGGTCACAGTTAACGCCGGACTGAAGTCCGAAGGCGTTATCCCCGCCTCCCAGTTCCTGAACGAAAAAGGCGAGTTGGAAGTAGCTATTGGCGACGTTGTCGACGTAGCACTGGATGCAGTAGAAGATGGTTTCGGTGAGACCCGCCTGTCCCGTGAAAAGGCCAAGCGCGCTGAATCCTGGAAGGTACTCGAGAAGTCCTTCGAAGCTGAAGAAGTGGTCAAAGGTATTATTAACGGCAAGGTTAAGGGTGGTTTCACCGTTGATCTGGCTGGTATTCGTGCGTTCCTGCCGGGTTCCCTGGTAGACGTTCGTCCGGTTCGCGATACTGCGCACCTGGAGAACAAGGAACTCGAATTCAAGGTTATCAAGCTGGACCAGAAGCGTAACAACGTGGTTGTTTCTCGCCGCGCCGTTCTGGAAGCTGAAAACAGCGCCGAGCGTGAAGCTCTGCTGGAAACCCTGACCGAAGGTCTGTCAATTCAGGGTATCGTCAAGAACTTGACCGACTACGGCGCGTTCGTAGATCTGGGCGGTGTTGACGGCCTGTTGCACATTACCGATATGGCCTGGAAGCGCATCAAGCACCCGAGCGAAATCGTAAACGTTGGTGACGAGATCAACGTTAAGGTTCTGAAGTTCGATCGTGAGCGTAACCGTGTATCTCTGGGTCTGAAGCAACTGGGTGAAGATCCCTGGGTTGATATCAAAGGTCGCTATCCGGAAGGTACCAAGGTTACTGCACGTGTAACCAACCTGACCGATTACGGCTGCTTTGCTGAGCTGGAAGAAGGCGTTGAAGGTCTGGTTCACGTATCTGAAATGGATTGGACCAACAAGAACATTCACCCATCCAAAGTCGTTAATGTTGGCGACGAAGTGGGCGTGATGATTCTGGACATCGATGAAGAGCGTCGTCGTATCTCCCTGGGTATCAAGCAGTGCGTATCCAACCCATGGGAAGATTTCTCCGGCAACTTCAACAAGGGCGATCGCATCTCCGGTAAGATCAAGTCAATCACTGACTTCGGTATCTTCATCGGTCTGGACGGTGGCATTGATGGTCTGGTTCACTTGTCTGATATCAGCTGGAACGAAACAGGCGAAGAAGCTGTTCGTGAATACAAGAAGGGTGACGATGTTGATACCGTTATCCTGTCTGTAGATCCCGAGCGTGAGCGCATCTCCCTGGGTATCAAGCAGCTTGAAAGCGATCCGTTCGCTGAGTTTGTTCAGCTGAATGACAAAGGCTCCATCGTTAAGGGTGTTGTTTCTGCCATTGACGCCAAGGCAGCTACTATTGCTCTGAACGACGAAGTTGAAGCGGTTCTGAAAGCCTCTGAAATCAGCCGTGACCGTGTCGAAGACGCGCGTAACGCACTGAAAGAAGGCGAAGAAGTTGAAGCGAAGATCATCAGCATCGATCGCAAAAACCGCATTATCAACCTGTCCGTCAAGTCCAAGGACGTAGAAGACGATAAGCAGGCTATTGATACTGTACGTAGCAAAGCTGCAGAAACTACCTCCGGTGCGACCACCATTGGTGATCTCATCAAGGAGCAAATGCAGCAGCAAAACGCCAATAAGGACTAAGTTCCGGTTGGTATGAAAAAAAACGGGCTCTAAGAGCCCGTTTTTTTTGTGTTTTTTTATGATTTGGCTAAACTACAGGAGTAGGAATTCGGCAACCAACGGCCGAATAAAAAAAGAATAGAGGGAAGTGCCTCATGACGAAGTCTGAACTGGTCGAATTAATTGCCTCAAAACAAACGCAGCTTTCGGTTAAAGACGTTGAGCTGGCGGTAAAAACGATTATTGAGCATATGTCCCAGTCGCTTGCTAACGGGCAGCGAATTGAAATCAGGGGATTTGGCAGTTTTTCCCTTCACCATCGGGCTGCCCGCACTGGCCGGAATCCGAAAACAGGCGAAGCGGTACAATTACCCGCAAAGCATGTTCCGCATTTCAAGCCAGGCAAAGAGCTGCGTGAACAAGTGAATGACAGTTTGAAGCAGGGATTTTAGAAGTTTTTGTTCCTGGAACGGAATACCCACAACTCGGGCACTTTATAAGCGTTAGGGAGAGCTAAGGCTATGGCAGGATTGCAGAAAATTCTATTGATTCTGTTGGTACTGGTCCTGGTTTTGCTGGCGCTCGTGTTTTCTCTGAACAATCAGATGGCCGTCGCTCTAAACTTTCTGGTGTTTGAAACCCAGCCCCACGGTGTCGCCGTCTGGATCATAATGTCTTTTGTAATCGGCGCGCTGGTTGGCGTTTTGATGACCTTGCTTGCCACCTTTCGCACGTCGGTATCCCGTCGTACCCTGCAGAAGAAACTTGATCGAACGGAACAGGCACTGGAGAAATCCAGGGTTCAGAACGACCGGGCTATTTAATGGATATAGTGTTTCAGTGGCTGCTGTTGACCATTGCAGTTGCCCTCGGCTGGTTTGTTGGGCGTCTGGGTAGCGATAATAAACGAAACCGAACCAAGATTTCAGACGAAGATTCCGTAAAGGATCGGCTTCAGTTCCTGTTTACGAACTATTCAGATCAGGCTGTCGATAATTTTGTACAGTCTCTGGCTGTCAACAAAGAGACGGTTAGTCTTCACCTCTCCATTGGCAGGCACTTCCGCAATAAAGGCGAAACCGATCGCGCCATTCTGGTTCACCAGAACCTCCTCGCACGGCCCGAACTGCCCCCGCGATTTTCACCTCAGGTCACGCTTGAGCTTGCCATGGACTTTCTTAATGCGGGCTTGCTAGATCGCGCTGAGGCTTTACTGCAAGAGTTGATGGGAGATCGAGAGTATGGGCGCAAGGCCGCTCAGCAACTCATTGAGCTCTATCAACAAGAAAGGGAGTGGGGAAAAGCATCAGACATCGCTCGCACCCTTACCAAAAACGATGCAGATCCGGCTATGTTCAAGGATCTGGCGTACCTTACCTGTGAGATGGCAGAACAGGCTCTTGGACGAGATGATCGTTGGGCTGCCCAGCGGCTTGCCAAAGAAGCGCTGGATTATGACCGCTCCTGCGTTCGCGCGACCTTGATCCTGATGAAAATACTTGTCCGGCAGGGCAGTTATCGGGAAGCAGGAAATCAGAGCCTGAAGGTCTTTGACCAAAACCCGGATTTCGGGCCTGAAGCCGTCGACCGCCTAATGAAGCTTGAGCATGAGCACGGGGATATTGGCCGGTTGGTAAAAAAATTGCGCAAACTTTATGAGGTTTACCCGAGTACAAGTTTGTTGCTCGCTCTGGTTGAGTCTGTTGAGCGGGGAGCCGGGCGCCCGGCGGCGCTGGATTTGTTGCGTAAGGAGCTGGAGATACGCCCGAGCGTGCGAGCGCTTTTGCGCTTGGTAGAAATGGCAGGTTATGAGAAGGGCATGACCACTGACGAAGGTCGGTTGGTGAGCCGTATAGGGCTTCTGATTCTAGCCAATCGACCGGTCTATCGTTGCGTTAGCTGTGGCTTTTCAGGTCAACAGCTGCACTGGCTATGCCCAAGCTGTAAGCAGTGGGAAACTGTTCGCCCGATTCAGGGCGTTGAAGCCGAATAATATTTACTGACACACCTTCAGGACATTTCAACGTGCATACCTCTAACGATCCCAAGATCATCGTAGCCCTAGACTTTCCCTCTTCAAACCCGGCTCTGGGCCTGGTGGACAAGCTTGATCCTGAAAAATGCCGGCTAAAGGTCGGCAAAGAGCTCTTTACCCGCTCCGGCCCCCAATTTGTTGAGGGTTTGCACAAGCGTGGTTTCGATGTGTTTCTGGACCTGAAATTCCACGATATTCCCAACACAGCCTCAGCTGCTGTGGCCGCCGCTGCAGACCTGGGTGTGTGGATGGTAAACGTGCACGCCTCAGGTGGTGAGAAGATGATGATAGCCTGCAGGGAGCGTCTGGACACTTTTGGCGCCGACAAGCCCCTGCTGATTGCCGTCACGGTTCTCACCAGCATGACTGCAGAAGACCTTGCAGGCATCGGCATTACCGATTCCCCTGAAGCACAGGTTTCCCGCCTGGCTACGCTAACCCGAAATTGCGGCCTCGACGGTGTAGTCTGCTCCGCACAGGAAGCCCCAAAACTCAAAACAGAGCAGGGCATCGATTTCAAACTGGTCACTCCGGGTATTCGCCCTTTAACGGCCGACAAAGGCGATCAGCAGCGCATCATGACCCCCAGCGATGCTCTCAAAGCCGGTTCAGACTACCTCGTTATAGGTCGACCAATTACCCAGGCGACTGACCCTCTGGCCGCATTAGAGGCCATTCATGCTGAGGTGATGGGCCTCTAGTTTTTGACCCAGCCTTTGAACCTGAGTGCAGGGAATGGTGGGAGCCCACTCCCAAAAACCGCTACGAGCACATCCATGTGCGCTTGTCTTCGGCCATCCTTGGCCTACGACATTTTTGGGAGTGGGCTCCCACCATTCCAGTCAGGTTTCCGAGTAATAGTCTATAAACTCTGCGGACAACTCAGTGTTAAGCAAGGGGTGGCTGACAGGGCTTTCCAAAACTGTAGAGGGCCATGGATGGCCCGAAACAAGCGCACATGGATGTGCTTGTAGCGTGTTTTGGAAAGTCCTGTCGGTCATCCCGCTCCCCCAAGCCAAGCAGGCTAGGGTCAAAAGCAAAAGTTCACGAAACTAAAACGAAAAAACCCGCTAACTCATAGAATTAGCGGGTTTTAAAATAGTGGCTCCCCGAGCTGGGCTCGAACCAGCGACAAACGGATTAACAGTCCGTTGCTCTACCAACTGAGCTATCGGGGAACGTCGTCATATGACGAGGCGCGTATATTAAGATTACCCCACCGCCTCGTCAACCCCTAGACGAACTTTTTAGCCCAGAGCCTTCTGCAAACGCTCAATCGCCTGCTCAAGATTGTCCATGCTTGTCGCAAAACTCAGGCGCATGTGCCCCGGGCAACCGAAGGCAGAACCTGGAACCAGAGCAACGCCGGCTTCGCTCAGCAGCTTCTCTGCGAACTCCACATCATTACTGACACTGGAATCGGCATCGATTGCGCTCTGGAAGCTTGGGAACACATAAAAGGTACCGTCACCTTTGAGGCATTCAACACCCGGCAGCTTGTTCAGGGCGTCTACCAGCCAGTCGTGGCGCTGCTTGAAGGCCTTGACCATTTCACCCACGCAAGCCTGATCACCATCCAGCGCAGCGGTAGCGGCGGCCTGGGAGATGGAACATGGGTTGGAAGTGCTTTGAGACTGAATCTTCTTCATAGCCCCAATGATACGCGCTGGGCCAGCCGCGTAGCCGATACGCCAGCCAGTCATCGAATACGCCTTGGATACGCCGTTGAGAACAAAGGTACGGTCGTAAAGCTCGGGTGTGGCATTCAGGATGTTGCAAAACGGTTTGCCGGTCCAAAGTATGGGCTCATACATGTCATCGGTGGCAATCATGATGTTCGGGTGCTTCTTCAGCACCTCACCAATCGCCTGCAGCTCCTCCAGGGTATAAGCCATACCGCTGGGGTTGGAAGGGCTGTTGATAACAAACAACCGGGTGCGTTCGGTAATGGCGTTTTCCAGTTGCTCCGGAGTGATCTTGAAGCGGGTTTCCGCGCCTGTTTCGATGATCACCGGCTTGCCTTCAGCAACCAGAACCATATCCGGGTAGGATACCCAGTAGGGCGCCGGGATAATGGCTTCGTCACCGGCGTTAAGGGTAGCCAGTGCGAGGTTGAAAAAGCTCTGTTTGCCCCCACTTGATACCAGTATCTGGTTGGCTTCGTATTCCAGGCCGTTGTCCCGTTTGAACTTCGCAATAATCGCTTTCTTCAGGGCCGGCGTACCATCAACAGCAGTGTATTTCGTTTGGCCGTTATTAATGGCCTCAATGGCTGCCTGTTTGATGTGATCCGGAGTGTCGAAGTCGGGCTCGCCCGCACCAAGGCCGATTATATCCTGGCCTGCTGCGCGAAGTTCGGCAGCCTTGTTGGTTACCGCGAGGGTGGGAGATGGCTTGATTGCCTGTACTCGGCTGGAAAGTTGAAGGTCCAAACTTGCGCTCCTTAAAGCTGCGTCTGATAGGTCTGTGACCGGCGGGGTGTCTGAATCATTGCCTTTTAGCGGCTGATTTTCGCCCAGCCGTCGATCAGGTTGATGGTATCATGAAGCCGGCGCAACAATAAATTTCTCTCTGAGACCAGGTTTTGCGCTAGCGGGATCTGGTACGGATACCAATGTTGAGTGAGTGGAGGTTGTGTGCCGATTATGGCCAGTAGCGATTCCAGCAGTTCTGGAAAGGAAGGCGTTTTCAAGGTTGATTCACCATTTGAGCCTGCCGGTGACCAGCCCAAAGCCATTGCAGGGCTGGTGGATGGCATTCACTCTGGCCTGGCGCACCAGACGTTGCTGGGTGTTACCGGCTCGGGCAAGACGTTTACCGTTGCCAAAGTGATCGAGTCTGTGCAGCGGCCAACCATTATCATGGCCCACAATAAAACCCTGGCTGCGCAGCTATACGGTGAGTTTCGCGAATTCTTTCCGGATAATTCCGTCGAGTACTTCGTATCTTACTATGATTACTATCAGCCCGAGGCCTATGTGCCTTCGTCTGACACTTTCATCGAAAAAGACGCCTCGATTAACGAACACATAGAGCAGATGCGGCTGTCTGCCACCAAAGCTCTGCTTGAGCGCCCGGATGCCATTATTGTGGCAACCGTGTCTGCCATTTACGGCTTGGGTGATCCGAAATCCTACCTGAAAATGATGTTGCACCTGGATCGCGGCGAGAAGATTGATCAGCGGCACATTCTGCGCCGGCTCGCTGAACTGCAGTACACCCGCAACGATATCGAGTTTCACCGTGCCAACTACCGTGTTCGTGGCGATGTCATTGATGTGTTCCCGGCTGAGTCGGAAAAAGAAGCTGTCCGCATTGAGTTGTTTGATGATGAAGTCGAGAACCTCAGCTACTTTGATCCGCTCACCGGCGAGGTGCTCCGGCGTGTGCCCAGGATTACGATTTATCCCAAGTCCCACTATGTCACGCCCCGGCAAACAGTGCTGGATGCCGTTGAGGAGATAAAGAAGGAACTCGATGAGCGCTTGCCGCAGCTGCGTGATAATAGTCGCCTGGTAGAAGCCCAGAGGCTGGAAGAGCGCACCCGCTACGATATGGAAATGATGAACGAGCTGGGCTATTGCAACGGCATCGAGAACTACTCCCGCTATCTTTCCGGTCGGCAGCCGGGCGAGGCACCGCCAACACTTTTTGATTATCTGCCACCGGATGCGCTGCTGATTGTGGATGAGTCCCATGTGACTATCCCGCAGATCGGTGCCATGTATAAAGGTGACCGCTCCAGGAAAGAAACCCTTGTGCAGTATGGCTTTCGGCTGCCGTCAGCTCTGGATAACCGGCCTATGCGATTTGATGAGTGGGAGCGGATAGCGCCTCAGATGATCTTTGTGTCGGCCACTCCCGGCAACTACGAAGCCGAACATGCTGGCCAATTGGTGGAGCAGGTCGTGCGCCCGACAGGCCTGCTGGATCCGATCATTGAAGTACGTCCTGCCTCGACACAAATTGACGACCTGCTCTCTGAAATTCACGCCCGGGTGAAAGTCAGTGAAAGGGTACTGGTGACCACGCTCACCAAGCGCATGGCTGAGGATCTCACGGACTTTCTGATGGAGCACGATATTCGCGTGCGTTATCTGCACTCGGATATTGATACGGTTGAGCGGGTAGAGATCATCCGTGATCTGCGCCGGGGTGAATTCGATGTGCTTGTAGGCATCAACTTGTTGCGTGAAGGCCTGGATATGCCCGAGGTATCACTGGTGGCCATTCTGGATGCCGACAAAGAAGGCTTCCTGCGTTCCGAGCGTTCGCTGATTCAGACCATTGGCCGAGCAGCGCGGAACCTTAACGGCAAGGCCATCCTTTACGGCGACAGAATAACCGGATCAATGCAACGGGCCATCGATATCACCGAAACCCGTCGCGCAAAGCAGGCCGAGCACAATGAGACTCACGGTATTACACCGCAGGGGCTCAACAAAAAAATTGCGGATGTCATGGAAGGCGCTGGCGGCGGAGGCCGAGGTCGCAATAAAGCCACACGACCTGGTGAGAAAGCGGCTGAAGAAGCAGAGCAGTATCGTGCCAGGGTTGGCCAGCGAACGCCCGCTGAGTTGCTCAAAGAAGTGTCACGCCTTGAAGACGAGATGTACAAAGCAGCGTCAGATCTGGATTTCGAGGCTGCCGCACGTCTTCGGGATGAAATCTCAGCACTTAAAGAAGCGGCGCTTCGGACAGGCTAAACCCAAATCAGCGCTTCGGGCCGATAATGACGGCGGCCTGAAGTGGTTGGTTGCGACCGTACCGTGAAATCTGGCTGAATACCCGTTTATCCATCGGAAGGTATTGTTTGTCGGCTACGGTTTCTCCGTCATCCACGTCAATTTCCGGGTCGTGGAGGTACACAAACCGGTCGTCGACAGCGCACACGGTTACCCAATGCGGTACCCGGCTTCGATTGAGTTGCCAGGTACTGATCAGAATCACCGGAATCCGGCCTTCAAGGAGCGCCTGCTCCATGGCCTCAAGGGTGAGCGGATCGTGATGCAACTGTATGCTGGTCTTTCCTATGTCGTTCAAAAAACCTTCATGCACCAGTTCCAGAACCCTTTTTTTATCGTCGTTTCGGACCGTGTCCCTGAATAACGGGCCTTCGGCACTCACCCAGGCGCTGGCTTCAAAACCCCGGTTCCAGGCGGACAGTGCAAGTCCGTGGGGGCCGCAGCCGCCGTGACCGGCAAGCATGAAAATGGTTGTAGCTTCACGCCAGATTTTCAGTTCTTCCAGAGTGGTCAGTGGTTGCTGTTCGTCCAGCGCTGCCATCGCCATAATCAGCGCAGCAGGGCCACAGGAAAAATCCGTCGTCTGGGGGTAATAGGGCACGGGGAGAAATTCCCTTGTGGGCTCGTAAAACAGAATGCGCCGTTCAAAGCGCAGAGCCGTCCCGTGATCTTCGTAATAGTCCCGGTAAGTTCCAAACTGGCGATAGCCCAAACGCTTGTAAAGCGCAATGGCCCCGCTGTTGTCTTCCCGGACTTCGAGGCGCATTAGTATGCGGCCTGCATCTGCCGCTTCACGTTCCGCCATTTTTACCAGCTTTTCACCAATACCACGCCCACGCGCAGTCGGCAGCACGGCAATGGAATATATGCGCGCCATACGGGTGGCGGCGCTCATCAGAATCAGGCAATAACCCAGCAACTCGCTCTGCCCCGGGCTTTTGGCCTCGGCGACAATCAACCTGTCCCGGGGCATGTCCAGAAAGCGTCGGAAACTGCGGCGGGATAGACGGTCTTCCGTAAAACAGCGATGTTCAAGTTGCAGAAGCGCCTTCAGATCATCGCTGGTGGCTTGCCGCAGTTGCAGATCGGACATGTATAAGTTGGCCTTGAGAATATCGGCTGGGCATGCTGGCAGGCTTCCCGTGTACGGCTATTATGTTTGAGAGTTGAGCGCAGGCATATAATCTCATCATGCGTAAAAGCACTCATTATCCACCGATTGTTCCCACCCCCGCAGCGGCGTATTGTTGCGGCCAGTTCTATTGGCAATTGTCTCCGGGGAGGAGTGCCCTTAATGTCCCGTTTGCTTATCGTTGTAGATCGCACCAAAGACTGGGCTCCTTACTACCCCAGCGAAGACGTTCTGAGCTTTGATCAGTACCTCCAGTTTTCTGCACCGGCCAATAGTCGCGTTCGTGTTATCAACCTGTGTCAGAGTGCAAAATACCTGAGTCGTGGCTACTACTGCTCGCTGTTGGCCGAAGCCCGCGGCCATCACGTCGTGCCCTCGGTAATGACGCTTAACGACCTGAGTCGCAAAGGGCTGTTTTCTCTCGAACTGGAAGAACTGGACGCCAGTGTCATCAACTGGCTGGAGGCAGCTGGATCGGCCATCGACCCGGCCAGTGATGAACGCAATGCTACCCATGAAGTGCGGATTCGTACTTATTTCGGGCAAACCGAGCATCCGGATCTCAAACCTGTGGCACGGGCACTGTTTGAGCGGTTTCCCAGCCCGATTCTTGAGATTGTCTTCCGGCGCCGGAAGGCCTGGCAGATCGAGTCCATGAAGCCTGCGGCGCCAGCAGATCTGGATGAGACCGAACAGGATGCCTTTGCGTCGGCGCTGGATCGCTTCAGCAGTATGGTGTGGCGCAAACCAAGAACCCGCCGTCGTTACCGGTTTGACCTTGCGATTCTGGTTAACCCCGAAGAAGAAATGCCTCCCAGCGATGCTGTTGCTTTGAAGCGCTTTGAAAAAGCCGGCCGAAAACTGGGTATCAACGTAGAACAGATTACGCGTCGGGACTACATGCGTTTGCCCGAATACGACGGTTTGTTTATCCGGGAAACCACAGCCATTGACCATCACACCTATCGTTTTGCCCGCAAGGCGGAGGCAGAAGGCATGGTGGTGATTGACGATCCTGCGTCGATCCTCAAGTGCACCAACAAAGTTTTTCTGGCAGACCTTCTGAAAAACAACAAGGTACCGACACCGAAAACCCTGATTCTTTCCAAAGACCAGAAAGACGCTGTAGAACAAGTGGTTCAGGAATTGGGCTTTCCCGTCGTCATCAAAATACCTGATGGCGCCTTTTCCCGGGGAGTGAACAAGGCAGAAGACGAAAAGTCCTTGAGGGCAGGGCTAAAAGACCTGTTTCGCCAGTCGGCGCTGGTACTCGCGCAGGAGTATCTTTACACCGATTACGACTGGCGCATCGGCGTATTGGGTGGCCGGGCCATCTATGCCTGTAAATATATGATGGTGAAAGGCCACTGGCAGATTTACCAGCACGGCGAGTCAGCGAGCGAGAGCGGCGGATTTGAAACCATGCCTACCTATGAAGTTCCAAGAAACGTCATTCAGGCGGCGCTGAACGCTACCCGGCTGATAGGTAATGGGCTTTACGGTGTGGATATCAAACAATCCGGAAATCGGGTTGCTGTTATCGAAGTTAACGACAACCCAAGCATTGATGCAGGTGTTGAAGACCTGTTTCTTGGTGGCGAACTCTATACGTTGATCATGCAGGAATTTCTGTCGAGGATGGAGGAGAACCGCCGGCGTTGACGGCAGACGATCCTCTAATAGCCGGCTTACGGGCCGGCTACCCAAATTCTAACGCTGCCAAACCAGGGGTAGCCATCCAGATGGCTCCGGACATTTTCTGATGTGAATATCGTTCCGGGATCCTGCTCGTCCAGGAAAATCTCCAGGTGCAGCTTGTTCCTGAGGTAATGAAGCCTTAGACGGCTGCGCTGGGGTATTTCTCCAAGTTGTTCTGCAATGATTCTCCCCACTTCCGCCCGCGAGGGTAGGCTTTCAGTTTCCGGGAAATGGTCTTCGTCCTTTTCTGCGTCAATATGAAAGTTTATGTCGCGGATATTTTCTAGTGCCTTACGCATGCCTATCACCACTTGCATGCCAATCTGGTGCCCTTCCGATACGCTGATTTCCGGCCGCACGACGAGGTGAATATCGAGAAGAATATCGTGTCCCATGCGGCGGCTGCGCAGCTCATGAACATTGAGAACACCATCGGTATCGCGGGCTATGGTTTTCAACATTTCGGTATCGTCCGGCGATAGCCCGGTGTCCACCAACTCCTGAACGCTGTCCCAGGTGAATTCCCAGCCAATGTGGGTAATGATGACGGCAATGGCTACAGCTGCCAGTACGTCTAGCCACAGAAAACCCAGCATGGCACCTGCCGTTGAGATCAGAACTACCACGGAGGAGAATGCGTCAGTACGACTGTGCCAGGCATTGGCGATAATAAGGTCTGAGCGTATGGCTTGCCCGATATGACGGGTGTAACGAAATATCCACTCCTTGCTCACAACCGAAATGGCGGCAGCAACAAGCACCGGCCATTCGGGAACGTTGTTAATATCGCCTTCTATCAGTCTAAGAGTATTTTCCCAGGCCACTGCGGCGCCTACTGCAATGAGAATGCTGCCAAGCACCAGAGTGCCAAAGGTTTCAATGCGTTGGTGACCGTAGGGGTGATTGTCATCCGGTTCCTGGCGTGACAGTTTCATTACACCCAGAACGACTAGATCGGAAACGACATCGGTGAACGAATGTATACCGTCAACGAGGAGAGCCTGAGAATGGAATAGGGTGCCGCCAATAACTTTAATGATTCCGAGAAAGGCATCAAGAACCATTCCTATAATGGTTACCCGCGAGGCTGCTTTCATTTCCACAGCGAGAGTTTCACGGTTGCGTTGGGCCGGGGAGTCGGGTTGTTGCATTTAAAAACTCCGGGTCAAAATGGCGAAAGCCAGTATAACCTTATTGCTTGTGGTGTTGTGAGCTATTGGACGAGCTCTCTCAAGGTAGTTTTCGGCGCTTATGCGCCCGATTTATGCACATTGCAACATTATTTCGCATTAGTGACTGTTTGCTTAAACTTTCTTTTTTTAAAGCTTGATTCTTTTAACTTGTTGAAAAACATGCAAAAATAAACTGATCAAAAAATGATCAATTTGTAGATTGGCGCAGATAACAAGGGGTAGGCAAGGTTGCCCCGCGATTTTCAACAGGGTTATCCACAGATTCCGTGGACAAGCACCCGCGACCTTAAAGATACAGCTGTTTAGCTGCGTTTTTTTGCATGACCGGGCCGCTGTGGAAAACTTCCGGTATACTCGCGCACACGTTTTATAGGAGAGTTTTCAGATGTACGGCGTTATTCGAAACCTGCTTTTCCGGCTATCACCCGAACAGGCCCATTCCGTTGCATTGAATGGTCTGGATCTGGCGCATCGGTTGGGCGTGTTAGGCGCCTTTTCACCGAAAACCCATGCGCTGCCAGTAAATGTTATGGGGCTGGATTTCCCCAACCCGGTAGGGCTTGCCGCAGGACTGGATAAAAATGCAGATCATCTGGATGCCTTGGGCGCCCTCGGCTTCGGTTTTATAGAGGTTGGAACCGTTACGCCGCTCGCCCAGCCTGGGAACCCGAAACCCCGTATGTTCCGGTTGCCAGAACATCAAGCCATTATTAATCGTATGGGGTTCAACAACGAAGGCCTGGCACACATGCTGGAGCGTGTGGATAAACGTAACTACCGCGGAATTCTGGGTATCAATGTTGGCAAGAACAAAGACACGCCCAATGAGAAGGCTGAATCGGACTATAGAAAAGGGATTTCGGCCGTATACACCCGTGCCGACTACATCACGGTTAATGTGTCATCGCCCAATACCCCTGGTTTGCGGGATCTTCAGTTTGGTGACTCTCTGAAAAGCCTGCTCCACGCCATCAAGGATGAGCAGCTGAAGTGTCAGAACAAGTTTGGGCAATATGTCCCCGTTGCCGTTAAAATTGCCCCGGATATGGACGATGATGGCATCCGGTTCGTCGCCTCAGCTTTGAGAGAGGCCGGGCTCGATGGTGTTATTGCCACGAATACCACCATAAGCCGTGATGCGGTTGCCGGCCACGTTCATGCTGCGGAGGCAGGGGGGCTGAGTGGAGCTCCGGTTCGGGAGGCATCTCTGAGAGTTATCCAGGGGCTATACGCTGAGCTTGGTGACGAGCTGCCCATTATTGGTGTGGGCGGTATTACGGACGGTGAGAGTGCGGCTGAAAAGATTCGTGCGGGCGCGAAGCTGGTTCAGTTGTATACGGGCTTTATTTATCGTGGGCCGGAACTGATTAATGAAACCGTAGAGGCGATCCGCAAGCTCAGGTAGTTTTTCAGGGGCTTTAAAACCGTGGTGATTAAACGAGTAAGGGCCCGCATGGCGGGCCCTTACGGAGCCTTAGCCCCAACTTGCGTACTAAAAGATCAGATTAAGATATCGGGGGTTTCGGCAAACATCACGCTGTCGTGACGTTTGCCAGCCTATGAATACCGGAGACGCCGGTCATGCCTTCCCATTGATCTGTGCGGCCTTCACGCCAGCCATTCAACCATTCCTGGCGAACTTCAGCCTGTTCGAGCGGACAGCTGTCTTTGGATTTGCCGGACACGCCAGCGAGGTAACCCCGCTTGAATGCACGAGCATACATGTCTCTTTTCTGTCTTTTCATGCCGTTCCTCACTAATGGATTAACAGAACAAGCGTGTACACTTCTACCATGGCTACGGAGTGTGGCATTCCCTCAGGGACAACCCACTATTGTAAGCTCCAGCCAGAGCAGTCAGGATCCTGTTAACGGGAGAACTTACTCCTCCCGAACGACGCGTCATCTACAAGGTAAGCTTAACCTTAAGTAGAAGTACACAATCGTTTTGATCTTAATAAATGTTTTTGTAGATCGATAAGCGATAAAAAAAATTACCCAAAACCTATGACCGCTGCTATTACCGGTACTTACCGGAAATCGCCAAAGAACCTGGAGTTGAACTTGTCCAAATCTGTCTTTTTTGTAACCTGCCCAAAGGGTGTTGAATACCTTCTGGCGGACGAGCTCACCACGTTTGGTCTTGGGCTGGTGAGAAATGCGCCTGCTGGTGCATGGGTAGAGGGGCCGCTGGAGGCCGGATACCGGGCTTGTCTCTGGTCTCGCCTGGCAAACCGGGTAATCCTCCATATTGATGAAGTCGCGGCCACCAATGCCGATGAACTCTACGATGGTGTGGTTCATCTTGACTGGCAGCAGCATATTTCGGTGGATGGGAGTTTTCGCGTCAATTTCATTGGTGAGAACGAGGCGATCCGTAACACCCAGTTCGGTGCCCAACGCGTAAAAGACGGTATTGTGGATCGTTTCACCATGAGCGGCGGAAAGCGCCCTGCGGTAGAAGCAAAGATGCCGGATGTAACCGTATCGGCACGGCTACATCGTGGCCGCCTTTCATTGGGTATTGATATCAGTGGCCACAGTTTGCATCAACGTGGCTACCGCACAGAGCAGGGGCTGGCGCCCTTGAAGGAGAACCTTGCGGCGGCTTTGTTGCTGCGTGCAGGTTGGCCTGAGCTTGCAGCCGCAGGCGGCGATTTTGTCGATCCTATGTGCGGTTCTGGCACCCTGGTCATAGAAGCCGCCTTGATGGCGTTGGATATCGCCCCGGGTCGTCGTCAGGAGCGCTTTGGCTTCGAGAAATGGCTTGGGCACCAACCTGAAACCTGGCTTGCCCTGCGCCAGGAGGCCGAAAGACGCGCCTACGAAGGGAAGCAAGGCATAGTACCCAGGTTTCTTGGATTTGATCAGGACAGCAGGGTTATTTCCACCGCACGTAATAATGCCCAGAGAGCTGGCCTTGAGGGGCTGGTTGAGTTCCAGGCTCAACCAATTGAAGAGCTTTCGCTGGGAGACGACCGGTCGAAAACCGGTCTGGTACTTGTGAATCCTCCTTATGGTGAGCGGCTCAGCGACAGGGCGGCTCTTGCAAGTCTGTATGAGTCACTGGGTGATGCAGTAAAAAAAGCAGCATCAGGCTGGCAGCTTGGCGTGTTTACCGGCGCGCCCGAATTCGGCAAATCCATTGGCTTGCGAAGCTTTAAACAGTACAAACTTTTTAACGGCAAGCTGCCGGCGCAACTTTTGCTGTTTACCATAGACGAAGCCAGTGTGCGCACGCCCCGAGAGCCCTCAGCGCCGGGTGAGGTATCACCCCGGATTGCGAACGAGGAGCGCGCAGCCATGCTGCGCAACCGGCTTAAGAAAAATATGAAATCCATCGGCCAGTGGGCGCGAAAACAGCAGATTGGCTGCTATCGACTGTACGATGCGGATATGCCCGAGTACGCGATTGCGATTGATATCTACGAGGATTGGGTGCATGTGCAGGAATATGCCGCCCCCAAGTCGGTTGATGAGCGTTCGGCGCGGGAGCGTCTGGCTGAGGCCCTGGCCGTTATTCCCGAAGCCCTGGGCATCGAGCCGGATCGGATGATCTGCAAGCACAGGCAGCGCCAGACAGGTATCAGTCAGTATGAAAAGCAGGACGTCAGCGGCGAATTCTTCCAGGTACATGAGCATGGCTGCATCCTGAAGGTAAATCTCAAAGATTATCTGGACACCGGCCTGTTCCTGGACCATCGCCCAGTGCGCCACTGGATCCAGAAGAACGCCAGGGGTAAGCGTTTTCTGAACCTCTTCTGTTATACCGGCGCCGCAACTGTCCATGCGGTTGTTGGTGGTGCCAGCCGTTCCTTGAGCCTGGACCTGTCGAACACGTATGTGGGTTGGGCACAGGATAATCTGGCGCTGAACAAGGCTGATCCCCGCAAACATAAAGTAGAGCAGACAGATTGTCTGGCGTGGCTCGCTGCCAGGCCGGCTCCGGATCAGCTGTATGACCTGATTTTCATGGATCCGCCCACCTTCTCCAACTCCGCCCGTATGACGGGAGTGCTGGACGTACAGAAAGATCACGCAAAGCTGATCCGTCAGGCAATGGCCAGACTGAGCTCGGATGGTTTGTTAATTTTTTCCAACAACTTCCGGCGCTTCAAGCTTGATGAGGAGCTGGCCTCGGAGTTTGAAGTGGAAGAAGTGAGCGCCAGCACCCTCGATAAGGATTTTCAGCGGAACGCCCGGATTCACCGGTGCTGGCATATCCGAAAAAATGCATAACAATAATGCTTAAATCAGGCCTGGGGCCCGTTAGAACTCGTATTTGAGCCCGGCGGAAAACTGAAAGGTATTGGCATCGGTGCTGGTATCTTCAAACAGTTTTCCGCCTTCAAGCACCAGATAGGTGTCGCTCATAACTTTGACATCCAGCCCGAGCACCCAGCTAATGCTGAAGCTGCTGTCCGGGAAATCGCCTTCCAGATCCTGGAATTGGGCGTTCTGATTTTCATCGGTATTTTCGAGTTCGGCTGTACCGTGAATGAAAGAGAATCCTGCCTGGCCGTAAACGTTGGCATAGTCCGTAACAGGGTAGTGCAGGCCAATATACCAGCTGGCAAAGTAGTCGACAGAAAGGGTGAGGTCGCTACTTGGCACTTCAGCGTCTCTGAGGCCACCCCCTGCGCGCAGCTCTGCATGGAACATATCATTGATGTGGCTGCCTGCAATCAGCGTTCCACCGCTTCCCGTGGCTTGCTCATTAGAAGCAGAGCCTATCGAGCGGAAGTTGAACGCCGTTGCCAGTAGGCCTATGTAATGCTTGTCTGCACGGGGCGTTTCCTCAGTTTCCTGGGCCAGAGCAGCCTGGGCGGAAAGCAGACAAGCAGGCACCAGTGTGAGTAATCGGTGCGATCGCACAACCTTGTTCATTGTTATCGGGATTCCTGACGTGAGCGGTTACGGGCTGAGTCTGCCTTGTGTAACCGTTTGTTACGTCGACCCGTGTCACACTTCCCTGTGTCGGTTCACTTGAGCTATCAGTCCTGGTTGAACAGGCCAGCTTCCTGGGCCATCAACAACAAAGCGTAAACACCGTTTTCGGGTAGCTGGGGTTCGAGACCTTCTTCAAAAAGCAACTCACGGCGGCGATCTTCCAGCACTTCATTGCTCATGCCGGTGATCAGCTCGCTGATGGGCCCTATTTCAAACGGAGCGTCTTGTTCCAGAGCGCCGAAAATCATATCCATCAGAATTTCGTCCGGATCGATGCCGTCAACGTATATCGTCTGGTCGGTCAGGTCCTGGTGTAGCTCCTGAATAAGCTCCAGCAAAGGCACACCCTGTTCCTCAAGGTAGGGGATATCCAGGTCGCCAAAGTCGCCATCTTCAGGCAGCCACTCTTCTGCAGGAGCAATGACTACAGTTTTCATCTGGCCGTCTTCCAGCGACCAGGCGATGGCAGTCGGGAACAGGGCGTCGTCAGTCTGGCAATATTCGATGTCCAGGAACTTTGGTGCAGGCATGTCAGTCTCCGTGTTGTGGGTGGCAGATAGAAGCTGCAGAATTTGTGGCCCGGGCGGGTAAGTTCTGTTGCTTCGGTATGAGGCGCTCAGGCTTCATGACATACTATGGCAATAACTATCATTCTATCAGGGACATCATGGAACACGCTGAATTCAACAAAGATTTGCTGAAGTTTCTGAACGCATCACCCACGCCCTGGCATGCTGTGGCCACCATGAAGCAGCAGCTGGATGCAGCCGGCTTCGAAGAGCTGGATGAGAAAAACGACTGGACCCTTGCTCAGAACCGCAGCTATTACGTATTGCGAAACGGGTCATCCATCGTCGCTTTCCGCACCGGCACCCGAGATGCCGCCGCGTCGGGTATACGCATGGTCGGTGCGCACACAGACAGCCCATGCTTGAAGGTAAAACCCAACCCGGAGCTGCGCCGCAAAGGCTATTTCCAACTTGGGGTCGAGGTATACGGTGGTGTCCTGATGAACCCCTGGTTCGACCGGGATCTTTCGCTGGCGGGGAGAGTGACCTTTCTCGACGAGCATAACAAGGTCACTGACACCCTGGTTGATTTCCAGAAGCCTGTCGCCTTCATCCCCAGCCTGGCAATTCATCTGGATAGAGAAGCCAACAGCAATCGCACGGTAAATGCCCAGACGGACCTGCCGCCGGTTCTGATGCAGGCACCGCAAGACGATGCGACCAGCTTTAACGATCTTCTGAGCGAGCAAATTGACAGGGAATCCGGTGTCGGGGTTCGTAAGGTACTTGGCTATGAACTGGGTTTTTATGATGCTCAGGAAGCCGGGTACGTGGGGCTGCGCGATGAATTTATTGCATCGGCACGGCTGGATAACCTGTTGAGTTGTTACATCGGGCTGCAGGCGCTGCTGAACACGTCTGGCGATGAAGCAGCATTGTTGGTGTGTAACGATCATGAGGAAGTGGGAAGTGTGTCTTCCGAAGGCGCCCAAGGGCCGTTTCTCACCGCGGTTCTCGATCGCTGGTGTGGCTCAGGCAAGGCAAAGGCCCTTGCCCGCTCCATGATGATCTCCGCAGATAATGCGCATGGCGTGCACCCGAACTACATGGACAAACACGATGAAAACCATGGCCCCATTCTGAATAAGGGCCCGGTTATCAAAGTGAACCACAATCAGCGTTATGCCACTAACAGCCGCTCGGCCGCGGTTTACCGGCATATCAGTGATGAACTGGGGTTGCCGCACCAGACCTTCGTGGTGCGCAGTGATATGGGGTGCGGCAGCACAATCGGGCCCTTGACGGCAGCAAATCTGGGTGTGACAACGCTGGATATTGGCGTACCACAGTTCGGTATGCATTCCATACGTGAACTGATCGGAAATGAAGATGGCTTTACATTGTTCCGCGTGCTGACAGAGTTCATGCAGCGTGAGCAGGTTTTCTGAGGGTCGCTTTACAAGTCCCGAAACGAAAAATGCCGCTACTTCACAAGAAGCAGCGGCATTTCGGAATAAGTGGCTCCCCGAGCTGGGCTCGAACCAGCGACAAACGGATTAACAGTCCGTTGCTCTACCAACTGAGCTATCGGGGAACAGCATCAAGTCGGGCGGCATATTAAGCGCTTTGAATTAGCCGGTCAACCCCCTGATATAAAAGGTCAAAATTTGTACTGCAGTATGGCTCATCAATATCGTCCTCCTCCCTGGTTACGCAGCGGGCATATTCAGTCTGTATGGCCGGCGTTGTTTCGCAAGGTTCGAGTGGAGAATCCTGAATCGGAAGTGCTTCCAACGCCCGATAACGATGAGCTACACCTGGACTGGCATCGCCAGGGTAGCAGTCGTTTGGCCATTGTTTCCCACGGTCTGGAAGGCCATAGTCGGCGGCCTTATGTGCTAGGGCTGACGCGGGCCTTGTTAGCAGAAGGTTGGGATGTACTGGCCTGGAATTTCCGCTCCTGTGGCGGCGTTATGAACCTGCAGCCGCGGTTTTATCACAGCGGGGCTACTGAAGATCTCCGTCAGGTTGTGGATCATGGCCTGGCCCAAGGTTACAGCACCGTGTTTTTATCTGGCTTCAGTATGGGAGGGAACCTGACACTGCTGTATCTCGGTGAACAGGGCGAGCGGGTTGACAGTAGAATCTGTGGCGCAGTGACCTACTCAGTACCCTGCGATCTGGCGGGTAGTGCGGATATGCTGGCCCTGCCCAGCCGGAAAATTTATATGCAGAGGTTTTTGAGAGATCTTCGGGTAAAAATGGACGAAAAGGCACGAAAATTTCCCGATCTTATCGATATTTCCGATTTTGACGCGATTCATAGTTTTCATGAATTTGATGATCGTTACACTGCGCCGCTGCACGGGTTCAAATCCGCCCCTGATTATTGGGCTCAATGTTCTGCCTCAGGCCGGCTAAAAGATATCCGGGTTCCGTCTTTGATGGTGAACGCAGCGGACGATCCGTTTTTGTCGCAAAAGTGCTTTCCGGAATCCCGGGCTGTGCTCGGAGCCCATGTACGCCTGGACGCGCCAAAATGGGGTGGCCATGTCGGGTTTGTAGAACTCGGCAATGACGGGTACTACTGGTCTGAACGCAGGGCTCTCGCCTTTCTTCAGGGTGTGGCGTGATTCCGCGCTACTCAAGTAAGGGTTCGAGTGCTGGCCACACATTCTCAAGCAGTTTGGGCTGGGCTTCTTCCGTAGGATGAATGCCATCACCCTGCATCAGGTTCGCCTGGTCATAGATTCCGTCAAGAAAGAAGGGAACCAGAGCGGTGCTATAGCTGTCTGATAGCGCTGGAAAGATGTCGGCAAACATCTGAGTGTAGCGTTGGCCATAGTTCGGGGGTATCTGCATACCAACCAGAATGGCGCGGGCACCGGAGTTTTGAACGTTTTCAACCATCGACGCAAGATTGGACTTGATCACGTTAGGGGGGAAGCCGCGAAGGCCGTCGTTACCACCCAGCTCGATGATGACCACCGAGGGGTTATTCTTCTCAAGCAAATCGGGCAGCCGGCGAGCGCCTCCGTCCGTAGTTTCGCCGCTTATACTGGCATTTACCACATCCCAGTGGCTCAAGCCGTTGCCTTGCAGACGCTGGCGCAGAAGTTGTACCCAGGCGGTCTCTGAAGGTACGCCGTAGGCGGCACTGAGGCTGTCACCTACAACCAGAAGTGTTTGCTGGCCAGCCATCAAAGGCATGGCAAAGAATGCCACCAGAAGGAATGTGATTGATCTGACGTACAGCAACACCGTATGCATAGAAGATCCGTATACCTTGATAAATGAACGTGTTTTTTCCGGGAGCCCCGTTAGCAAGATGCAGACTATAAACCCTGATAGCCAGCGCGCAATGCTGCGAGTTGAAAACCTGACCCATCGCGTAAGCCTGGAAACAGATACGCTCACGATATTGAAGGGGGTCAGTCTTGAAATCAATCGGGGAGAATCCGTAGCCATTGTTGGCCGCTCCGGTTCCGGCAAAACCACACTGTTGGGTTTGCTCGCCGGCCTCGACACACCGACCGAAGGCACCGTTGAACTTGACGGATCCATCATCAGCGGCCTGAGCGAAGATGAACGGGCCAAATTGCGTGCCCACCGGGTCGGGTTTGTATTCCAGTCTTTCCAGCTGCTTCCGGCGTTGACTGCATTGGAAAACGTTATGTTACCGCTGGAGCTTGCGGGCCTGGATGCGCCGGAAAAGCGTGCACATGAGCTCCTTGAGCGAGTGGGGTTGGGCGAGCGGGTCAGCCACACGCCAAGGCAGCTTTCCGGCGGTGAGCAGCAACGGGTTGCCATTGCGCGTGCGTTTGCTTCTGACCCGGTGATTCTGTTTGCCGACGAGCCCACCGGTAACCTGGATAACCGAACGGGCCAGGAAATCTCGGATCTGTTGATGGCGTTAAATCAGGAGCAGGGCACCACTTTGGTGATGGTCACTCACGATGAACAGTTGGCCGCTCGCTGTGGCCGGCAGTTTCATATTGAGGCCGGCGAGCTGACCGAGCCAGTTAAAGAAATGGAGCTTGCTGACTGATGGCTGCTGCAAAAAAGCTGATGTCAGTGCGCCGGGACTGGCGAGAGCGTGATGTGCGTGTGGTACTTGCGGCGCTTATTATTGCCGTAGCCACGGTTGCTACCATTGCCCTGTTCGCCAGCCAGTTACAACGCACCCTGGTATCTTCTGCCAGCTCCTTCCTGGCGGCAGACCGACAACTGGAAGCTGAAAACGGGCGCCCCGTACCCGAGCAATGGATTACAGAAGCTGCGGAACGTGGGCTGGAAACTGGTCGCATGGTGGAGTTCTCTACCATGGTATTTGGCAGCGATGCTTTCCAGCTTGTTTCGATCAAGGCCGTCAGCAATGAGTATCCATTGCGCGGTGAACTGGAAATTCAAGGTGCATCCGAGGGCTCCCGGATACAGGTGCAAAGCGGGCCAGAGCCGGGTGAAGTCTGGATTAATCCCAGGTTGCTACGGTTGCTGGATCTCCAGATTGGCGAAACGCTCGAAGTAGGAAGCCTGAACCTGACTGTGTCCGGCTTGTTGCTGCGTGAGCCAGACGGCGGCTTTAGTCTCTCCGCACTCGCTCCCCGGGTCATGATGCATGTGGATGACGTGGCTTCTACCGGAGTTCTCCAGGAAGGAAGCCGGGTGGAATACGTTTACCTGTTTGCAGGCGAGGAGGCGGCCCTTGAGGGTTATTACCAATGGCTTCAGCCGCAACTTGAACCCAGTCACGAGTGGGAAGGCGTTCGCGATGGCGAAACATTTTCACGATCTCTCGATCGGGCTGAAAGTTTCCTGCTTCTGGGGGGTAGCCTGGCGGTCCTCCTGGCTGCTGTAGCGGTCGCTGTTGCGAGCCGACAGTACGCGCTTTCTCAGCGCGATACTGTGGCTCTTCTCAAAACCCTGGGTCTGGGCAGTGCCGGGATCGGCCGGCTCTATCTGAAGCGGCTGGCGCTCTGGGGAGTGACCGGCATGATCGGGGGCCTTCTGGTTGCCGTGCCGTTGTTCTGGCTGCTCACTCAGCTGCTGGGCCAGGCCCTGGACCGGCCAGTTGAGTTTCAGCTGGATTCGTCCGCGCTTGCCCCGGCACTCCTCACAGCGGTGGTTTCTCTGTTTGCCTTTGCCTACCCGCCCATTCGGCGACTCCGGAACGTTCCGGCAATGCGCGTCTTGCGCAGCCAGCCTGGTGAGACAGGTCGGGAAGCTCTGCCGGATATGCTGATCGCCATAGTAGCTGTGTTCGGCCTGGTGTGGATGTACGCCGGTGATCTGTCACTGGTTGTTTCCTTGCTTGGTGGTCTGGCATTGCTGCTCGGAGCCCTGGCACTGTTGGGCGGTGTTCTTGTTGCAGCCCTCCGGAAGGTTCGCGGTGGAGGGCAATCATGGCGCCTGGCTTTGGTCGGGCTGTATCGACATCGCCGTGCCAGCCTCTCGCAAATTGCTGTATTTGCCATGACGCTCATGTTGGCGACAACGCTGATTCTGGTGCGAACCTCATTGCTGGACGACTGGCAGGCTCAACTACCGGATGACGCCCCCAACCACTTTCTGATCAACATTTCCCCGGATGCGGTGGATGAGGTTGCGGGTTACTGGGAAGAGCGCGGTCAGCCCTTGGATCAGCTTTACCCCATGGTGCGAGGCCGTTTGACAGAATTGAACGGGCAGCCGGTCAAACAAGTGGTGAGTAAAGACCAGCGGGTAGGGGCTCTGAACCGGGAACTGAACCTGACCTGGATGCCCTCGCTTCCGGCTGACAACGAAATTGTAGAAGGCCAATGGTTTCAGGAGGGTCAAACCAAGGGTGTATCCGTAGAGTCAGAGCTGGCCGGCAAGCTTGGCCTTGTGTTGGGTGATGAGCTTACGTTTACCATAGGTTCTGACAAGGTCACTGAAACCGTCACAAGTATCCGCACGGTTCAGTGGGACAGCATGAAACCCAACTTCTACATGGCGTTTCCACCGGAAGGCGGTCTCACCAATATGCCTGCCACCTGGATAACCAGCTTCTATCTGCCCAGAGATCGCAAAAGCGAGCTGAATGAATTCTCCCGGCGCTTCCCGACCGTGTCGTTATTGGAAATCGACAACGTTATTGAGCGTATACAGGAGATTGTCCGACAGGTTACCCAGGCTATAGAAGCGATTCTTGTACTGATATTGGCCGCGGCCTTGGTCGTAATGGCAGCGGTTGTCAGCGCCACGCTCCAGGATCGCCAGAGGGAAGGCGCACTTTTGCGCACACTTGGCGGTCGGCAGAGATTGTTGGTAAGAAGCACCATGCTGGAGTTTGCTCTGCTCGGCGGTTTTGCCGGGATTCTCGGCGTAGCAGCAGCGGAGGCCGCGGTATGGGCTTTGCAGTTCCGGATGTTCGAGGGTGCTTTCAGCTGGCATTGGCAGGTTGTGCTACCCATACCTGTGATCAGTGCTGTGGTTCTGGCGCTGTTCGGTCGCTGGCAATTGAGGCCAGTGTTGAGTGTATCGCCTATGCTTCTGCTGAGGCGCCTCGAGTAGAACAGAAGTCGCGGTCGGTAAGCGGCGGTGGCCGCTTACCGATAGTTCGCCAGGATGGCGTCGAGCTCTCCATTCTCACGCATACGCGTAAGTTCCGCATTGAAATCTTTGACGAAAGAGTGGTTCTCTTTGCGTAGCATTATCCGGAAGCCATAGGAATTCAGGCTTCCGGAAGATACCGTAAAATGTTCCCGCAACCCTTCGTTTCTCAGTATCCATTTACCCACGAGTACATCGGCCACAGCGGCGTCAAAACGATCGCCGTGGAGCAAAAAGTTAAACATGTCCTTTTCCCCTGGAACGTCAAAACGCTTTATGGCGCCGGATTCGAAATATGGCTCAAGTTCGGGGTACAGATATCCCAGCGGCGCGACGACCGTTTTGGAAAAAAGGTCCTCCGGTGAATGGTATGTTTCGCCTTTGTGTTTGGGTGTAAAGAACACTTCCTGAATATGGACCACGGGATCGGTAAAAAGAAAGTTTTTTGGCTCGTGCGTCCATTCTATGGCCCGTGGTGTGCCATCTATGTAGCCATCCAGCAACATCTGGTCGACACGTTTACGGGGAATTTTTCTCGCGACAGTTTCGTACCCTATGCGTTCGGAAATCAGCGATACCACATCCCACATTATCCCCGAAGGCGCTTCCTGATCCACAATCATGTAGGGCGGGTAGCCATTGGGTGAGATATTGAAGTGGAAAATTTTCCGGTCGCTTTCGCCAGCTGCGCTGGTGCTCAGCAGAAAGGAAAAGAGGAAAAAGGCGGAGGCAAAACGTCTTGAGTAGGTTTTAAGCTCTGGATAATCTGAATGCTTCATCAAGAGGGGCTCTCTGCGGGCTGCGGGCAATGTTGTCAGTGAACGAACTGACCCGGCTATATCCCTGCCAGAAACACGGTTGATGTTACCCGATTGCCCGACAATTTCAATGTTAAGAGCGTAACCTGTGGTTGTTCAGGTACAGAGCCCGGCTTGCCGCCGAGCCCTGTTTCGAGGGGTAGACAGATCAGGCCCAGGCGCGTTGCAGCACGGCGCGGGCATCCTTGAGTGTCACTTCTTTCGGATTGAACATGATGGAGCCATCGTCGAGCGCCATTTCCGCGATATGATCCAGTTGATCCTCGGTCACTTTGCCTGTTTCTTTCAGTGTTCGGGGCAGCTGGCAACGTTTGTACAGCGCGTCCCGCAACTTGCGCAGCGCAGAAATGCTGGCTTCTGCACGGCGGCTGGCTGGCGTGTCGGCATATACCTCCGGCCCTTCAAGATACAACAACAACTCGCCTAGTGGCTGGCGGATGGTCTCCAGGTTGTACTCGAGCACATAAGGCAGATACAGGCTCATGCACAGGCCATGGGGCAGATGGCAGATGGCGCCAGTAGCGTGGCCAAGGGAGTGCACCAGCCCAACCATGGAGTTGGAGAAGGCAATGCCGGCCATGGTGGATGCCTGGGCCAGTTCGAGCCTGCCGTCGCTATCTTTTGGGTTATCCATAACCTGCAAGAGCGACTGGCTTACTTTCTTGATGGCTGCTGTAGCGTAGGCATCGCTCAGCGGGTTCTTTGCCATGCAGGTGAAGGACTCGACCGAATGAGTCATGGCATCCATGGCTGTTGCCGCAGTAATGTGAGGTGGCAACGTCATCGTCATACGCGGGTCGATAATCGCCGCGTTGGGCAGCAGGAACGATGAAGTGAAGGGTAGTTTTACGCCTTTTGTCTCATCTGTAATCACCGCAATCGAGGTAACTTCCGAACCGGTTCCTGCTGTGGTAGGCACAACAAAAAACGGCTTGAGCGGATGCTTGATTACACCGGCGCCTGAGTATTTTGCGATGTCTGTGCCGCCCTCGGAAACCAGAATGTTGACTGCTTTACCTGTGTCGATAGCGGAGCCACCACCAATCGCAATGATGGAGTCACATTTTTCCTTGCGATAAACGGCAGCAATGTCACGAACTACAGTGGTTGAGGAGTCTGGTGGCACATCATCATAAATGCAGACGATGTCCAGATTGCTTTCTTCGCAGGCTGCAATCACGGGGTCGAGCAGGCCGGCGGCACGAACGCCCTTGTCAGTCACGATCATCGGTCGCTTGGCACCCAATCCGCTCAGCTCGTAGGGGATATGCTCAAGGGCGGCTTTGCCGGCAATAACCTTTACCGGGCAGAAGAACTCATAGTAAGTGTTGGTCATTATGCTCTCGCTGACTGGACAAAGTGGGTGGCAACCTTCAGGTAGATCCGGGCGGCACTGGTCAGTTTTTCTGGCAGGTGAAGGTCTACCGGGTATTCTTTTACAGCGCGCTTGGCAATGATCTTGGGAAGAATGAAAGACTCAAGTCTATTGAGCACGCGGGTCATACGCACCGCGTAGCTCACATCTCCGTCTACCAGCATGCGATCATGGGCAAATGCGACCGACGTCTTTTCCTGGAACGATAGCACCAGAAAGGCGTGAGTAAGGTGTTTGAACTTGATCGATACGTCTACAGGTCGGGGAGCGGTGTCGCCGTGGTAGTGGAAGCGGCCTTCACCCATGTGCTCCACGATCAGCTTTGAGCCATCGGGCATCACCATCATTTCAAACAGGAAGCCTTCAGGAAGCGCTTTCGCTTCTGTCTGCACCACGCTATCAACCTCACTGACAGCTTGAAGAGCTCGCCCCATAACCTGGAACATCAGCTCCACATATAAGCGCTTTGCCTGCGAAGCCATAGGCTGGATACGTTTCGTTAACATGTCCTTCACCTGAATTTGATTGTTATGAGCTGATTTTTAGAGTTATTGCTCTAGAAGTCAATGTTCCTGATGCCGGCAGCACAATAAACGCCGCTTTACTGGGTAAGGGCGGCCAGCTTGCGACGCGCTTCCTCTGCTATTTCGCCGCTGGATTCCGCGGCTTTGCTGTAGTAGGCGATAGCTTCATCGCGGTTGTTTTCCTTCACTGCAATATCGCCCAGGCGTAAAAACGCAATGGACGTAGGCACAACCTGATTGGCCTGGATCAGGTTCTCCCGTGCCTTGTCCAGATTATTGAGTTTGAGCGCGCTCAAACCGTTGTGTAGCCGGTACGCAAACATTTCGGGATACAGCGAAACCGCTTTGTCGAAATCGGCTGAGGCTTTGTCATGATTGTTTTGTTCCTGGTAGATACGACCACGCAGGGAGAAAAACATGGCTTCCCTTGGTAACAGATCAATCGCTTCATTGACCTTTTTGAGGGCTGCATCCATGTCGCCATCAGAAGCCAGTTTCATGGCCTCGTCGTGGGCGTCGTAGGCGGGTTGGAGCTGGCGGAGGGTTGCGGTTTTCTTCTGGTAGACGTCAGCGCCCCGATAGCCTCCGCCGCCGATCTTGCTCACCAGCTCACTGTTCTCCTGAACACGTCGGGCGGAGGGTGGGTGCGTGGCGAACAGACCATCAACAAAGCTCGTGTTCTGGCCCTGGGAGAGTTCGAGAAAGATTTCCTGCAACTCCACTGCGGCTTGTGGGTCGTAGCCGGCTTCTTTCATATATCGAATGCCGTAATGATCCGACTCCAGTTCATCACCCTGGCTGTATTGCGCCAATGCCAATTGTGCCCCCATTGCAGCTCCTCCCATAAGCAGTCCAGCCCACTCATTATCGGAAAGTGCAAACCCTAAACCGGCAACACCGACACTGATCAGCATGCTTTGTTGCATGCGCTGAATACTGTGGCTTGCTGCTGCGTGAACAATTTCGTGGCCAAGCACGGAAGCCAGTTGAGCTTCATCATCAAACTTGGTCAGCAGCCCACGGTTGATGGCAATCTTGCCCCCGGGTAGGGCCCATGCGTTAGGCACGCTGCTGTTCAGCACTACAAATTCGTAGGGCAGGTCGGGGCGATCGCTGACCCGCGCCAGCTTCTGACCAACCTCACTCACGTAAAGCGTAAGCTCAGGATCAATGTAGAATTGCCCGCCCTGAGTCTGCTGAGTGGGCGTATACTGCTCGGCGCCGATGGCGAGCTCCTGGCTCTCTCCAATCAGAGAAAGTTGCCTCTCGCCGGTTACCGGGTTTACAGAACACCCCGTAAGCAGCAGCATAAGCGTTATGACTGGAATACAGCGATGCAAGGCAGTGTTTTTCACTCTCGACTCCTGTGATTGAATTCCTGAAAGCTATAATTACACGGCTGCTGCCGGCTTTAAACACCGGCGCTCCGGAACCAACACCCGAACTACAGGCTTGTTCCGAATGGACAATCAAATCCGAACCGACCGGGTTACCCGGTTCATCGAAACACTCAACCAGGCCAAAGAGCTTGGCTTGTCGGTTACCGAAACCACCGACTGCAGCCTGACCCTGTGCCTGCCATACAATGACCGGATCATCGGCAACCCGGACACCGGCGTAATTCATGGCGGCGCTATAACAACGTTGATGGACACCACATCCGGCTCGGTCCTGCTCTGCGCCCTCGACGTGTTCGAACTTTGCCCCACGCTGGACCTGCGGGTTGATTACATGCGTCCGGCCGAACCACACAAGCCCGTGTATGCCCGCGCGGAAGTCTACAAAATTACCCGCAACATCATCTTTACCCGTTGTGAAGCCTATCAGGAAGGCGGCGAAACCGTTGCAAATTGCGTTGGAACTTTCATGCGCATCGGCCCTGACGCACTGCCAAAAGCCTACCGCGAAAAAATCACCGGAGGCCCGGTATGACAGATCCGGAAATCTTGCGCTATACCCGTGAAAGCGGTGACTTTTCCAAATTGATCACCAGCATTCCCTATGCAACCTTTATTGGCTTGCAGTGCAGCCAGTTTGGCGACGACCTGATATTCCGTCTACCTGCCAAAGACCAGAATCTCGGCAACCCGGTGCTGCCCGCCATTCACGGCGGCGTCATCGGTGGCTTTATGGAGCTTTCGGCGGCGATATACCTGATGCTGGCTCAGGAAACCATTCGCATGCCCCGTATTGTCAATTTCTCCCTCGACTATCTCCGCGCAGGCCTCGACCGCGAGACCTACGCCGAGTGCAAGTTAACCCGCCAGGGAAATCGCGTCGCCAACGTAATGATCACCGCCTGGCAGCAATCCCGTTCCAAGCCGATTTCCACTGCACGAGCGCACTTCCTGCTGGAAGACTGACTGAGTTGGCATGCAGGGCTTGAAATGCCTCGGTAAGCCCCCACTTTTCCAGCATGACTAATTCCGAAGTCGGATGACGCGGGAGCTCCTTCGCTCACGCGTCCCCCCACATGTTCCATGCAGGAGAGACAAATAAAATGACTGTTGAATCGCAGAAAGAAACTCTGGGTTTTCAGACCGAAGTTAAGCAACTACTTCAACTGATGATTCATTCGCTGTACTCAAACAAAGAAATCTTCCTTCGTGAGCTAATTTCAAACGCCTCCGATGCCGAAGATAAATTGCGATTTGCCGCACTCAAAGATGACGGCCTTTACGAAGGCGACTCCGACCTGCAAATTCGCCTCGAGTTCGACAAAGAAGCCAATACTATCACTTTGGCCGACAACGGCATCGGCATGACCCGTGAGGATGTTGTCCAGAATCTGGGTACCATCGCGCGTTCCGGCACTGCAGAGTTTCTTCAGCAGCTTTCCGGCGACGAAAAGAAAGACAGCAAGCTGATTGGTCAGTTTGGTGTAGGTTTCTACTCTGCTTTTATTGTTGCCGACAAGGTTGATGTATTCACTCGCCGTGCAGGCGCGCCGGTAGAAGAGGGCGTGCACTGGCAATCAGCCGGTGACGGCGAATTTACCATTGAGCAGGTCGCTCGCGAAAAGCGCGGTACAGAGATTGTTATTCACCTGAAGCCGGATGCCACAGAATTTGCCGATGGCTTCCGCCTGCGCAACCTGGTGAAAAAGTATTCCGATCACATCTCCTTCCCGGTGGTCATGAAATCCGAGCCCACAGAAGAGGGTGAAGAGGTAAAAGACGAAACCGTTAACGATGCAACCGCACTGTGGACTCTGCCCCGTACCGAGATCAAAGACGAGGAATATAAAGAGTTCTACAAGCACATAGCGCATGATTTTGAAGACCCGCTGACCTGGTCTCACAACAAGGTTGAAGGCAAGCTCGACTACACCAGCCTGCTGTATATTCCGGCTCGCGCGCCATTTGATATGTATAACCGCGAGGCACCTCGCGGGCTGAAGCTCTATGTGCAGCGTGTGTTTATCATGGACGACGCTGAGCAGTTTTTGCCGCTGTACCTGCGTTTCGCGAAGGGCGTGGTGGATTCCAACGATCTGTCGCTGAACGTTTCCCGAGAGATCCTGCAGAACGACGCCACGGTAGACAGCATCCGTACCGCGCTTACCAAGCGAGTACTGGATATGCTTGCAAAACTGTCCAAGAAAGATTCTGACGAGTACCAGAAATTCTGGGGTGAGTTTGGCACTGTGCTGAAGGAAGGTCCTGCCGAGGATTTCAGTAACCGCGAGAAGATCGCCGGCCTGCTGCGTTTCGCTTCCACCCATTCAGGTGACAGCACCCAGAACGTATCTCTTGACCAGTACATCGAGCGGATGAAAGAAGGTCAGAACAAGATCTACTACATCACGGCTGATAACTTCATGGCCGCCAAGAGCAGCCCGCACCTGGAAGTATTCCGCAAGAAAGGTATTGAAGTACTGATCCTCTCCGATCGTATCGACGAGTGGATGATGGGCTATCTGACCGAATATGACGGCAAATCCCTACAGGACGTTGCCCGTGGCGATCTTGATCTCGGTGAAGTAGAAACCGAGGAAGACAAGAAGCACAAGGAAGAAGCTGCTGAGGAACATAAAGATCTTCTGGAGCGCATCAAAACAGCACTTACCGATCGGGTTCAGGAAGTGCGGGTAACCAATCGCCTGACTGATTCACCGGCGTGCCTGGTAACCGGCGACTTTGATATGGGCGCCCAGATGAAGAAGATCATGGAAGCGGCGGGCCAGAAAGTTCCTGACAGCAAACCGATCTTTGAAATCAATGTGGATCACCCATTGGTTCAGCGCCTTGAAAGCGAGAAGGGCGACGAGCGCTTCGGGGAGCTTTCTGCTGTTCTGCTGGACCAGGCCACACTGGCCAGCGGCGAACAGCTGCAAGACCCGGGTGCTTACGTAACCCGTCTGAACCGTCTGTTGCTGGAATTGGCTAACTAAGCCTTATGCACCAGATTATTGTGGACATAAGCATCAGCCCTGATGAGTGGATAAAGCTCTATCAGGGCGTTGCTACCGATGTTCACACCCGAGCCCGGGACGGACGCTCTGTTCGTTTCCCGGCTCGTATTCTCTCCAGATTTTATCTCCAGGACGGTGTGCGGGGCAGCTTCCGTATTCTGTTCGACGATTCCGGCAAGTTCTCCTCCATCGAAAGATTCTGATTCATTCCGCTTTTCTGTCGCGCTGATCGATAAATAAAAGCTTTCACATTCGTACTTTTAATTAATTGTTTCTCTTGTTATCTGAAGGGTTAACCTGAGTCCGTGGTACTAAAGCAGGAAACGGGACGATGCAGGCACTGAACCCAATGATCTCCCCGAAATGGAAAGACACTTTCGTTGTTCTGGCTGACTACTGGGAGAATTATGCGATTGCACATTGAAGAGAAGTAGGGCCTTCTCCGTGAAGGGGTAGGGGCAGGCAAACAGTTGTAATGCCGAAAGTAGCAGAGATTTGAAGCAGCACTTGGGCAGTCAGTAGCTATGATTACCTTAGTGGCGAAGACGAATATTTTAATGATGGATAAATCAGGAGAATACCATGTCGCAAAACAATACAGGTGGTAAATGCCCCGTGATGCACGGAGCTAACTCTACTGAAAACCGTAACGTCATGAATTGGTGGCCAGAAGGGCTCAACCTCGACATCCTGCACCAGCATGACCGCAAGACCAATCCGCTGGGCGAAGACTTTGATTACCGCGAAGAAGTCAAAACCCTCGATTTTGACGCCATCAAAAAAGACCTCCACGCATTGATGACAGACAGCCAGGACTGGTGGCCGGCAGACTGGGGTCACTATGGTGGCCTGATGATCCGTATGGCCTGGCACTCCGCAGGCACTTACCGCATTGCGGATGGCCGTGGGGGTGGCGGTACTGGTAACCAACGTTTTGCGCCCATCAGTTCGTGGCCGGATAACGTCAGCCTGGACAAGGCCCGTCGCCTACTGTGGCCCATAAAGAAAAGGTACGGCAACAAGATCAGCTGGGCCGATCTTATAATCCTGGCGGGTACGGTTGCCTATGAGTCCATGGGTCTGCCTTCTTTCGGCTTTTCCTTTGGCCGCGAAGATATCTGGCACCCGGAAAAAGATATCTACTGGGGCGCTGAGAAGGAGTGGCTGGCACCCTCGGATGAGCGTTACGAAGACGTTGATAAACCAGACACCATGGAAAACCCGCTCGCAGCCGTACAGATGGGCTTGATCTATGTAAACCCAGAAGGCGTGAACGGCAAGCCGGATCCGCTCAAGACAGGTGAGCAGGTACGAGTGACCTTTGCCCGCATGGCAATGGATGATGAAGAAACTGCAGCTCTTACCGCTGGTGGACACACCGTTGGCAAATGCCATGGTAATGGTGATGCCGGCGCGCTTGGCGCAGAGCCTGAAGCGGGTGGTGTGGAAGAGCAGGGTATGGGCTGGAGCAACCCTAATATGAAGGGTAAAGCCAGCAATGCGGTGACTTCGGGTATTGAAGGTGCCTGGACCACGCACCCGACCACCTTTGATATGGGTTATTTCGATCTGCTGTTTGGCTATGAGTGGGAGCTGAAAAAGAGCCCGGCGGGCGCCTGGCAATGGGAGCCCATCGACATGAAGGAAGAGGACAAGCCGGTTGACGCCAGCGACCCTTCCGTTCGCCACAACCCGATCATGACCGACGCAGATATGGCCATGAAGGTGGACCCCAAGTACCGGGCCATCTGTGAAAAGTTCATGGCGGACCCAGAATACTTCAAGGACTGCTTCGCCCGCGCCTGGTTCAAGCTGACGCACCGTGATCTTGGGCCCAAAGCTCGCTACATCGGACCGGAAGTGCCGGCCGAAGAGCTGATCTGGCAAGATCCGGTTCCTGCTGGCCGCACCGACTACTGCGAAGAAGTCGTTAAGGAAAAGATTGCTGAAAGTGGTCTTAGCATCGGCGAGATGGTCAGCACGGCCTGGGATAGCGCGCGGACCTACCGTGGTTCGGACATGCGCGGTGGTGCCAACGGTGCGCGTATTCGTCTGGCTCCCCAGAAAGATTGGGAAGGCAACGAGCCCGCCCGCCTGGCAAAGGTGCTCAAGGTATATGAGCAGATTTCAGCCGACACCGGCGCTAGCATAGCCGATGTGATTGTGCTGGCAGGCAGCGTAGGCATCGAGAAGGCTGCGAAAGCTGCCGGTTATAACGTTCGCGTACCATTCCTGAAAGGCCGCGGCGATGCCACGGACGAGATGACGGACGCGGATTCTTTCGAGCCGCTGGAACCTGTTGCAGATGCTTTCCGCAACTGGCTGAAGAAAGATTACGTGGTGAAGGCTGAAGAGCTATTGCTGGACCGTGCTCAGCTGATGGGCCTGACAGCACCGGAAATGACCGTTCTCATTGGCGGTATGCGCATGCTTGGAACCAATTACGATGCAACCAAGCACGGAATCTGGAGCGACCGTGAAGGCCAGCTGACGAATGACTTTTTCGTTAACCTGACTGACATGGGTAATAGCTGGAAGCCTGTGGGCAACAACCTCTATGAGATTCGTGATCGCAAAACCGATCAGCTCAAGTGGAGCGCTAGCCGTGTGGACCTGGTGTTCGGTTCGAACTCCATCCTGCGCTCATACGCTGAGGTGTACGCCCAGGATGATAACCAGGAGAAGTTTGTTAAAGACTTCATATCTGCCTGGACCAAAGTCATGAACGCAGACCGTTTCGACGTACAGCAGTAAGTCGAAAGCAACAGGCCGGGCACTTCTCTAGTGGAGTGTCCGGCTATCAACTTTACTTTATATTCCTTACAATCCCCTCCGCCTGATTTTTGATCAGCAGCATTCTCATTCTGTCTTTCCGCTTCTGGAGTTTACATGCGAATCATCCTTGCCCCGATGGAAGGGCTGGTCGACGCACCTATCCGTGAAACCCTGACTAAAGTCGGCGGTATCGACCGGTGTGTTACCGAGTTTATTCGCGTGACTCACGGCATGCTGCCGCCCCGGATTTTCTACAAGTATGCGCCCGAGCTTCATAATCAGTCACTCACTCAGGTAGGTACGCCAGTGGCCGTTCAACTCCTGGGTTCCGATCCGCAACAGATGGGTCAGCATGGCCTTAAAGCTGCAGAGTTGGGCGCTACCCAGGTGGATATCAATTTCGGTTGCCCGGCGAAAACAGTGAACAAGCATAAAGGTGGCTGTGTGCTGATGCGTGAACCCGAGTTGATGCATGAGATTGCGGCTGCCGTGCGTAAGGCCGTTCCCGCAGGTGTGCCAGTAACGGCAAAAATGCGCCTCGGGTATGACGATCGCTCCATGGGCGTTGCCTGTGCTCAGGCGTTGGAAGCAGCCGGGGCACAGGAAATCGTTATTCACGCCCGCAGCAAGGTAGATGGCTACAAGCCACCAGCCTACTGGGAGGAAATTGCCAGAGTTCGGCAGGCGGTGTCCGCTCATGTTATTGCCAACGGCGAGATCTGGACTGTAGCGGACTACTGGCGCTGCCGGGAAGTGTCTGGCTGTGATGATGTGATGATCGGCCGGGGCCTGATTGCCCGGCCGGATCTGGCTCGCAAGATCAAGGCGAGCCAAGAGGGCATTGAAATTCCGGATATGACCTGGCCCGAAGCAGTAGTTCTGGTTCGGGAGTATGCGGAAGTACTGCAAGGCTGGCTTGAAGACAAGTACGTCACCGGCCGTATCAAGCAATGGATGAACTTTCTGCGACAGGGCTTTCCAGAAGCTGAAGCAATCTGGAAGGACGCCCGTAAAATCCGCGAAGTAGCACCAATGCTCGACTGCCTTGAGCAAAAGCTGCCGCTATCCCGCAGTGCAGAGTGCGCCGCCTGAAGCTTTCTGTTTTCGACCTTTTATTCCTTGTCCTTCCTGATTGCGAACTACACTGGTACAGAGCTGCCATGTGTTCGTAAATACTGTGGTCCGTATAAAAAAACCACGAAGGAGGGATCTTTAATGACCAAAAAAATGAAATCCGGGGCCTTCAAAGGGCTCCTGAGTGGAGTTTGTCTGTCGCTGGGGCTCGTGACCGGTGCAGGCGCAGCAGAAGGTGATGTAAAGGTTACGCCGCTGGGAAGCCACGATGGCGAATTCTGCCCCCTGGACAGAGCCATGGTGTTTGAAGACCCGAATGGCACCCGTATCCTTTACGATGCCGGCCGTACCGTTGCTGGCCCGGATGACCCCCGCCTTGGCAAAATTGACGTGGTGCTGGTGTCGCATATGCACGGTGATCACCTGGGTGACCGACGCATCAAGGAAACCAATGCCGGGACTTGCGGTGGCCCTGAATTCCCCGTGGTTACTTTGCCGCAATCAAACACCGTGGACATTGCCCTGAAGAAAAATTCAAAAATCGTGACGGGCAGTGAAATGCCGGCGTTTTTTGCCGCCAAGCTGAAGGCGGCAGGCGGTGATGCTGCCAACTCCATGCTGGTACGCTTTGGTGCAGAGGTGAACGTTGGTGGTGTTGCCATCACGACCGTTCCGGCCGTTCACAGTAATGGGGTTTCACCATCCTTCCTCACTGGTCCGCTGGCGGAATATCTGCAAGCCGCAGGCGTTGGTGCGAGTGTTGGGCCGCCTACCGGCTACGTGCTGACTTTCTCAAATGGCCTGGTGGTCTATCTTTCTGGCGATACCGGTATTACGGCTGAGCAAAAACTGGTGGTGAACGATCACTACGGAGCTGAGCTGGTGGTTATGAACATTGGTGATACCTACACGACCGGGCCAAAAGAGGCCGCTTATGTGATCAATGATCTGATTGATCCAAAAGCCGTTATCGCCTCTCATGCCAATGAGCCAGCTACATCAGGCGGCGAGTTGAAGCAGGGCACCAAAACTGCCTTGTTCAGGGATCTGGTTAAAGTGCCTATGCACGTTCCCTTGAGTGGGCGCACCATCGCCTTCAACGGCGACGGTGGCTGTACGACCGGATGTAACTGAGATCAGCCTTCCATATCGGCCTTGTAGCTTCCGGAACAGGCTGCACCGTTGAGCCTGGCCCGTTCAAGCATGGCATGCTGGACAGCGTTTGCGTTGTCCAGTTTTCCTGCCCAGGCTTTCTGGGCGGGTTCCTGCAGGGCCCGGCCATAGGAAAAGCTGAGGTTCCAGGGTTGTTGGCCACCGCTGTTCATGGCGTTCAGGTTGCGGGTGGCTTCTTCGGGGGTCTGGCCTCCGGAAAGAAAGTTAATGCCCGGCACGGCTGCCGGAACAACTCGCCGAAAAACCTGCAGAGTGGCTTCAGCTACTTCTTCCGGAGAAGCTTTCGCGCAGTCGCTGCCCGGCGTTACCATACTGGGCTTGAGAATCATGGCTTCCAGTTGCACACGGTGCCGGCGAAGGGCATTGAAAACCTCCGCAATCACCACTTCGTTCACTTCTGCAGAACGCTCGATAGAGTGATTCCCGTTAATCAGCACCTCCGGCTCTACAATCGGCACAATGCCAATGGATTGGCAGAGCGCTGCATAGCGGGCCAGCATCTCAGCGTTAGCCTCCACCGCCTGGCGTGAGGGCAGGGTGTCAGAGATGTTGTACACAGCGCGCCATTTGGCAAAACGGGCACCCTGGCTTTTGTAAATCTCCAGCCGGTCGTCGAGGCCGTCCAGCCCGTAGGTTATTTCGTCCCCCGGCGCATTAACCAGCGGCTTTTTCCCTTTATCGACCTTGATACCCGGAACAATGCCCTGGCTTTCCAGTAGCTTGGGGATTGGCACATTATCCAGGCTGTTCTGGCCAAGAGTTTCCTCAAAAAGAATCACGCCACTGATAAAGTCGCCAAGCCCAGGTGGGGTGAAGATCAGGCTGCGATATTCACGGCGCAGGTCTTCGGTAGACTCAACACCAACCGCTTTGAAACGCTTTGCGATGGTAGGATGACTTTCGTCCGCAGCAAGAATTCCCTTGCCTGGCTGCACAAGGCGTTGAATCGTGGAATGAAGTTCGTTCTGAATACTCATGCTCACTCCTGTGTCATGATAAGTGTTGTGGTCTTTTACAGCTCTCTCTTCTTTCATCAGTGTAGCCCGTTCATTGGCTGCGGGCGCTGCGATTCCGGTCATAATTTGACCTGAGCTAAGGCAATTTTTCAGATAATGCCATACGCTGATTCTAACTAAGGCACGATAAGAACAAGGACTTGGTATGAAGACAGTTATTAGCGTAAGTCAGGGCTCATCCGAATACGATTACGATCTCGAAACAGAGTTTTTGGGGCAGAGTTTCCGGGTTATTCGTGCAGGTACCGATGGCGATCTCTCCCGCGCCGTATCCTTGCTGAAAACTTACCATGACCGGGCAGATGCCTTTGGCCTCAGCATGGTATCTGATCACTACAAAATCGGTTCGGTGCAGCTGGAGCATCCGGACACGGCCAGGCTTGAAGCCTGTATTCCAGACAAGCCGATAACCAGCGGTTCAGGGTTGCGGGGCATTCTTCAGGAGTGGGCAGTGCGCCATACCCAGTCGGAATTGGGTCACTTCTTTGATAATGCCCGGGTAGTCTTCATGAACGGGCAGGCCGGTTACCGTGTAGCAAAAGCTCTCTCCGAGCATACCGAAAACCTTTTTTTTGCCGATCCTTATATGGATTTCGGTGTACCACGCCTGCTGACGTCGCTGAAACAGCTTGAGACCTACAGTTCGCTGACGGCCCCGATTATGTTTCGCCCATCAGCAGTGAAGATGGTCGAAACCGTGCTTCGAACGCCGCTGTATCGTCTTGGCGAAGGGTTGATCAAGGGGTCGCTGCACCAGGCGGTGAAAGATGCCCATGTGATTGTTTCCCACTTGGGCGATCTGGAGAATTTCACCGATAAGGAACTGGACGGTAAAACCATCATTACGTCCCGTGTATCGGAAACGGCTATGGAGTGGCTGCGCACACGCAAGGTGGCGATGGTCGTTGATTACAGCCCCTGGCTGGAAGGCCGCCCCGTGGGCGTGAATGTGATGGAAGCGATGATCAGTGCGGCGCTTTCCCGTGCCCCGGAACAACTGGGTGCAGATGATTATCTTAATGTTATTCAAAGCCTGGGCATTGAGCCCCGGATTCTCTACCCGAATGGCTATCGCCGGATAAACCGGTTTGCCTTCGTGATCCATCCGCTCTCACAACAGTACCTCACCAAGACACGGCCGCTGGATTGGGTTGCCGATGTGTCACCCCCAATGGTGATGAATCTGGTAGAAAAGGCCATCGCTTATTCTCCGCCGTTTATCTATTCAAAAGTCACTGGCATCAAATCGCCTACAGGAGACGAAGTAGAGGGCTGGTTGATTACCGTCGGCGGCACGCCTAAAGAAATAATGGCTCACGATCCTGAATTTACGTACAGCCGGTTGCTGGCTGCAGCCAATCTCGCGAAAAAGTTGGGCGCTCAGATAATGGGCCTGGGTGCCTTTACCAAAGTGGTGGGAGATGCCGGTATCACCGTAGCCAAACGGGCACCGCTACCCATTACCACCGGCAACAGTTACAGTGCTTCTGGTGCACTCTGGGCCGCGAAGGATGCCGTGCAAAATATCGGCAGGGCCAAGATTGGCGAAAATGGAAAAATGGCAGGCAAGGCCATGGTTGTGGGGGCAACGGGCGCAATTGGCTCAGTCTGCGCAAGGTTGCTGGCCAAAGCGGTGGACGAGATCTATCTGGCGGCACCTGAGCCCGCCAAGCTGCTGGCTCTGAAAGAAAGCATAGAACAGGAAACCCCGGGCGCCATCGTGCATGTGGCAGGTTCTGCCGACCGGGATATCGAAGACATGGACATGATAGTGACAGCCACCTCTGGTGCCGGGAAACGAATCCTGGATATCACCAGGGTAAAGCCTGGTTGTGTGATCACTGACGTGGCCCGTCCCCTGGATATATCGGCAGAAGATGTAGCCAAACGCCCCGACGTATTGGTGATTGAATCCGGAGAGGTTCAATTGCCGGGCGACGTGTATATGAAAAACATCGGCCTGCCTGAAGGCGTTGCCTATGCCTGCCTGGCGGAAACAATCGTGCTGGCACTGGAAGGCCGATTCGAGAACTTCACACTGGGGCGCAACATTGAGTGGGGCAAAGTTCGGGATATCTACAAGCTGGGCCTGAAACACGGAATGACGCTCGCGGCGATATCCGGCGTGAACGGCGTGTTCAGTGAAGAAGATTTCGAACGCGTCAGAGTGCTGGCGGCCAAAAGCGATGCTGGTGAGACTGTCGAGTAATAGCCAGCCAAAAGGTTGTGTCCGTTAAAGGAGCCAGAATGCTGACAAAAACAAATCCGCCCCGCCGTGGCGGAAAATGGCCTGTGATTATCGCCTGGCTTGGTGTGATCCTTCTGATCACTGCGGGCGTGTTGATGGCCGTTGCGGGGCCAGCCTACAGGGCTGAGCTGATAGAGTTAGGTACGTCATTCTCCTGGTTGCGCCAAGGTGCCCAGCTGGCAGCAGGTGCGGCCGTGTTGGGGCTGATAACTCTGGTGCTTGCACTTGTTCTTCGCCGCTGGCGCCCGGCACTCGTGGGAGCTCTCGTCTGCCTAGCCGTTGGCGCCATGATCGCCATGCCCATGCAGATGAAACAGCGTGCGCAGAGCGTGCCGCCCATCCACGACATCACAACGGATACCAACAACCCACCCGCCTTCATATTGCTGGCTGCCGCCCGTGAGGAAGCGCCCAATGCAGTGGATTATCCGGGAGCGGAAACCGCACGCCAGCAACAGGCTGCCTATCCGCAGTTAAAGGCGATGACCCTCAGCATGCCCATGGCCAGCGTTATGGAAGCTGCAAGATCGATTATTCAGGCGCGGGGCTGGGAAATTGCCGGAACCACCGCGAACACCATTGAAGCCACCGCGACCACCCGTTGGTTCGGTTTCAAAGACGACGTAGTAATCCGCATGGCTGAAACAGAAACCGGTGTGCAGGTAGACATGCGTTCCGCATCAAGAGTAGGTAAGAGCGACCTTGGCGCCAACGCCGAGAGAGTTCAGGCTTTCCTTGAGGATTTGGCGAAGCGATGACATCGCCGCTGCGCCTGCGTTATCAAACCATTGAGTTCGGCGACGTGGACATCCACGTTTGCACCCTGCGTGATAATCAGCAGTTCGATGACCCAAACGACATAGCTCTCAAATTGGGCATTTCGTCTGCAACCTGGCCGATTTTTGGCGTGATCTGGCCTTCAAGCCTGGTACTTGCGCATTACATCGCTTGCCATGAAACCAAGGGCAAGAGAATTCTTGAAATTGGCTGTGGGATGGCGCTGTCCAGCCTGTTGCTGAACCAACGCAATGACGATATCACTGCAACCGATTACCACCCTGAAGTGGGCGTTTTTCTCGAGCGAAACACGCAGCTTAACCATGGAAAAGCCATAGGTTACCAGCGCATTGGCTGGGCGGATGAGGCCAGTGATCTCGGCTTGTTTGACATCATTATTGGCAGTGACCTGCTATACGAAGACGCGCATATAAACCTCTTGGCCGACTTCGTTCACAAGCACTCCAACAGGGCCTGTGAAGTGATTCTGGTTGATCCGGGAAGAGGTCGTAAAAATAAATTCTGCCGGCGAATGGAAACCCATGGGTACAGCTTTTCACAAGAGAAACCAGAGCATACCGATTATCTGGAACAGCCTTTCAAGGGACACATCCTAAGGTTTTGGCGGGGCGATAACTAAAACCCGCCAAAGCCCCTCTATTAGCAGCAGATTATGAGTCGCCCTGGCTCGAACGCTCCATGAACTGTTCTGTTGCCTGCATGGCCTCAATACCGTAGACCATAGACGGCCCGCCTCCCATGAGAATCGCTACGGATACGGTTTCGGCGATCTCTTCCCTGGTGGCGCCGGCCGTCAAGGCATCGTGTACGTGGAATGAGATACAGCCGTCACAGCGCACCGTGATGGCGATCCCCAGCGCGATCAACTCCTTGGTTTTGCTGTCCAGGGCACCGTCTGCGATGCTCGCCTTATGCAGAGCGCCAAAGCCTTCCATTACGTCCGGAATGGCGGCACCAAGTTTGCCCATCCAGGTATTCAGTTCTTCAAAGTGTGCGGGAAAGTTCTTCATATCAGTCTCCTGTGTAAGAGACTTTTAATCATAGATCAAAATCCGCCTAGTTTTTCTTCTCAAGCGCTTCCTTGAGACCTGCAAAGGGGTTGTAGGTCGCTGCTTCCCGTTTTTTCGCGGAGCTACCTCCGTAGCGTACAAAATCCTCAAACTTGTTATGTTCTTCGTCGTGGCAATACACGCACAACAACTCCCAGTTGCTGCCATCGGCGGGGTTGTTGTCGTGGTCGTGATCAACATGATGCACTGTGAGCTCCCGCAAATTGACGCGAGTGAACTCACGGGCGCATCGCCCGCACACCCAGGGATACATTTTCAGAGCCCGCTCGCGGTAACCAGCTTCGCGTTTCGCGATGTAATCACGTTGCTCAGCCAGTAGCCTGTCCACCTTGCTGGGGTTCTGGCTCATGTTGAATCTCCTCAAACAATTGAAAGTCTACACCAGCGCACCATTAACGATGGCCCGCAATTCCTGACGAATCGGGTAACTGGAGGAGGGGATCAGTTGGGTCATGAAGATCACTACCAGTTCTTCCACAGGATCGATAAAAAAGTTGGTACTCGCCAGGCCACCCCAGCCGTACTCGCCGACCGATCCGTTGGCCTGTGATTTGGCAACGTCAGTCTTTACTGAAAAGCCCAGACCAAAACCGCTGCCGGCATAAGGTGTCTCGCTGAACGCGCCTACAGAGAGACCGGGTAAATCCTGATTGCCGGGGAGGTGGTTACTGCGCATGAACTCCAGAGTTTTGCGACCAATAATCCGTTGCCCCAGAAACTCCCCGCCCTGGCAAAGAGCCTGGGCAAAACGGAAATAGTCATCAATGGTAGAGACCAGCCCTCCGCCGCCCGACAGAAACTTCCCCTGGCGCCGGAAAGGCGAGGTTTCCGGGTCATCCTGTAGCTTGAAGTGATCGCCGGCCTGATATTGGTAGCAGGCGGCAAAGCGCTCAAGCTGATCATCACGAACGTGGAAGCCTGTATCCACCATGCCAAGAGGCGCAAAGATATGTTCTTGCAGGTATTCATCAAAGGGCTGGCCAGACAGCAACTCCACGAGATACCCCAGCACATCCGTGCTGACTGAATAATTCCAGGCGGTACCTGGTGAGAATTCCAGTGGCAACTCCCCCAACTGATTGATCAGTGATTCCAACGTCAGATTCCGGCTGCCGTCCAGCCGCAATTTGCGGTAGGCAGCGTCAACGTTGGTACGGTTCATAAAACCGTAGGTTAAACCTGACATATGTGTGAACAGGTCGCGAATGGTCATTGAGCTGGTTGCTGGTGTGGTCAGAAAATCCGGATAGACACCACTTTTATATACCCGCAGGTCTTTCCAGGACGGAATGTATTTGTGTACCGGGTCATCCAGCAGAAACCGGCCCTGTTCGTAGAGCTGCATCATGGCGATAGACGTGATCGGCTTCGTCATGGAATAGATGCGAAACACTGTATCCCGGCAGACGGGTTTGTTGCGCTCCACATCCATCAGCCCCTGGGCTTTTACATAGGCAATTTCGCCGTGCCTGGCTACCAGCGTAAGCGCACCGGGTAACTTCCCGGGCTGAATGTAACGACGGTCCAGGTGGCCTTCAATATTGAGAAGCTGGTTTGGGTCAAGGCCGGCAACCTGTGTAAGTTCCGTCATAGAGAAGGCACCTTATTGTCTCGTTTTTGAAATCAAACATATCGCTGATCAGGCATAACAACATGCTCTGTCAGCAAGGACGTTAGCATGTTCCAGTGGCAGAGGAGATGTTGTAGAGCCGAATTATTTGCTATGTTGTGAAGCAGGATAGGATTAAATGCAAATCCAACGTGTTAGCGGGAGAGACTGAATCGCACGGTTGTGTGATCGGCGCCGAAGGAGCAACTGCCCCGGAAACTCTCAGGCAAACGGACCGCTAACATGACGACTTTCCGAAGAGCTGTCGGCGACTGCGTTAGTCGGCACACCGAAGGAGCAAGCGGCTGTTTTGTAAAACAGCGCGTGAATCTCTCAGGTCCCGTGACGGAAGGGGTGATTTCTACGGCTCTACGTAGAAGTGAACTCTGGACACTCTTTGGAGATTGCTATGAAGCGAATTGCAGTTATTGGCGGCGGTATTACCGGTATCACGACCGCGTATACGCTGGCCAAGCGTGGCCTGGATGTCACCGTTTATGAAAGGCACCGTTATGCGGCGATGGAAACCTCTTTCGCCAACGGTGGCCAGCTGTCGGCTTCCAATGCTGAAGTCTGGAACAACTGGCAGACCATCGCCAAGGGCATCAAGTGGATGTTTCACAATGACGCCCCGTTGCTGGTTAATCCCAAGCCGTCCTGGCACAAACTGAGCTGGTTTGCCGAATTCTGCGCCGCCATGCCCAAATACGAAGAGAACACCACTGAAACTACGCGCCTGGCCATTGCTGCCCGTGAATATCTGTTTGAGTGGGCGAAAGAAGAAGGTATCGATTTCGACCTCAAGAAGCAGGGCATTCTGCACATCTATCGCGACAAAGCCGGTTTCGACCACGCAGCGAATGTCTCGAAACTCCTTGCCGCTGGCGGCCTTGAGCGCCGGGCCGTTACTCCAGAGGAGATGCGTGCAATCGAGCCCACCCTTGCCGGCACCTATTACGGTGGATTTTTCACCGAAAGTGATTCAACCGGCGATATCCACAAATTCACCAACGGTTTGGCAGAGGCCATCCTGCGCCTTGGCGTGAAGACCTGCTACGGCCATACGGTGACTGAACTCAGCGCAGATCAATCCCATGCCTGGGTAACCTCCTACGACGACGAACAGCAAACCCGCGAAACATACGATGGCGTGGTGATTTGTGCCGGCGTTGGTAGCCGGGCGCTGGCGGCAAAGCTGGGCGACCGCGTTAACATTTATCCGGTGAAGGGCTATTCCATTACCGTTGAGCTGGACGATGAAGTCTCACAAAAAGCGGCACCGACCGTCAGTCTGCTGGATGATGCCACTAAGCTCGTAACCAGCCGGCTGGGTGATACCCGTTTCCGGATCGCGGGTACCGCAGAGTTCAATGGTTACAACCGCAATATCCGGGATGACCGTATTCGACCTCTTACCCGCTGGGTAGAACAATGCTTTCCAGGCGTTTGTACACGGCGGGTTGTGCCCTGGGCCGGGTTGCGCCCCATGCTGCCTGACATGATGCCGAGAGTAGGGCCGGGCAGCCTTCCCACGGTGTTCTACAACACGGGCCATGGTCACCTGGGCTGGACACTGTCTGCGATTACCGCAGAGAAGCTTGCAGATGCCGTTGAAACAGCATCGGCAGGCGCTACCGTAAGCCTTGCACGTTAGTTTCCGGTTATAGCCATCGCCATGCCTCGCAATGCGGGGCAAGCGATCTGGCTATTCGGGTAGCGTATCTAACGCCTCGATCTGTTTATCATGGTACCTGGACAGGATTATCAGCGCCGATATAGCACCAATCAATGCACAAGCCATATCCGACTGTGTATCCCAGATATAGCCCTGGGTCCCCAAAAAGGCATGCGCACCCTCGCCGGATAACAGGGCGACCCACCATTCGATTAGTTCGTAAAACGCGCTGAAAGCCAGTGCAACACAGATTACAAACAGGCTTAGCCACCAACGCCCGTTCACCACGTGTTTTCTGATCAGAACTTCTCTGGCAATCATTGCTGGCACAAACCCCTGGAATAAATGGCCCAGCTTGTCATAGTTGTTCCTCTCGGCCCCGAAAAGCCCGTCAAAGAAAGGAACTTCCGCATAGGTGTAGTGGCCGCCAATCATCAGCACGATGCAATGGGCAAGGATGAGAATGTACAGGAGGGAGGTAAGCCTGAAGCTACGGTAGGTCAGAGCCAGAAGGATGGCGCCGGCAACTGCGGGAAAAACCTCCAGCATCCACGTAATCTGATCATTCGGGTTTATCCCTGACCAGGTCAAAACGGCCAGGAAAAGGCCAATCCATAGATATTTGATGGTGCTTCTCCTTGAGAGTGATCCAAACCCACCGTCCTGGACTATCATAGTTCTCAAATCATAGTTCTTATATCAGAGCTCCGGAAGACTAAATGTTAAAGCAACCTGGGTGCCTGTGTATGGCTGTCCAAAGGACCATTAAATGAACGATGAGGAAGCGGCAAGGGAGCGCCAGGCAGTTGCCAAGCGCAAAGATCGAGAGTCCCGCGAACAGACGCCAACGACCAGTGAAAAGTCGCTGACTCGCAAAGAGAGGGCTTCTGTAGCCGAACACGGTAACCTATCGCCGCTGACCGTTTACTCCGTTGTGCTGCGCGAGGGCGAGGACGAACTCCGGCGCCCGAATACATCGTTATGGTGGTCTGGTGTGGCAGCAGGGGTAGGGATATCGACTTCCGTACTCGCCGAGGGAATTATTCGCGCCAATCTTGGCTCAGATCACCCCTACCTGACGTTGATTGAGAGCCTGGGCTACGCGTTCGGGTTTGTGCTGGTTATCCTCTGCCGGCTTCAGTTATTTACCGAAAACACCATCACGGTCGTCCTTCCCGTACTGGCAGAACCATCGCGTAACCGCTTTTACTGCGCTGCCCGCCTATGGGGCATTGTACTTGCGGCCAATCTGGTGGGCACATTCTTAACCGCTGCCATTAGCGTTCACGGGGGCATTATCCCTGCTGACACCTTTGTGGCAATCCTGGAAATTTCCCGTCACGTGGCGGAACTGACCCCGGCTGAGGCCTTTTTGCGAGGCATTCCATCAGGGTTTTTCATAGCTGCAATGGTGTGGATGATGCCTTCGGCGAAGGGATCTGAAGTCTTGGTGATCGTTATGTTTACCTGGCTGATTGCAGCAGGCGATTTCACCCATGTCATTGCAGGGTCAAACGAGATTTTCACTCTGGTGTTGAATGGGGAGATGAACATTTTGACCGGCCTGGTCTTCCACATCAGCCCGGTATTGATCGGCAACATTCTCGGCGGAACAGGCCTGTTCGCGATGCTGGCCTATGGCCAGGTTCATGAGGAAATGTGACTGGGGGCATTGCATCAGCAACCCCCAGACTGCAAAAGATTGGTTAACGATAGAAGGCTTCAACCTTTCCTTTCAGGGTCATCAGAAGCGGCTGTCCGCGACGGTCCAGTGCTTTTGGCGAAGATATTTTAATCCAGCCTTCACTGATGCAATATTCCTCAACGTTGGTCCGCTCTTTACCGTTTAGCAGAATGCCAATATCGTTCTCGAAAACTTCTGCTACATGGTGCGGGCTATTAGGATTGCCTGAAAGGCGATCCGGTAGCGCTGGCAGCGATTTAGTATCGTTCATGTTGTTGACCTGCATTGAATAGAAAGAGCGCCATTCTAGGCAATATAGATTTAGCGCTCAAGAATTACAGCCGCCATCTTTACTGCACGTTTTCCATATCGCCAAACTGATCGGCAAACAGCGCGGTCGACAGGTAGCGCTCGGCAGAATCCGGCAGTATTACTACAATATTCTTGCCCTTATGCTCGGGTTGCTGGCTAACCCGGATTGCGGCAGCGACAGCCGCCCCACAGGAAATGCCGCAGAGAATACCTTCTTCCCGCATCAACCGATGCGCCATGGCCATAGCCTCGTCGTTGCTTACCGTTTCCACCTGATCAACCAGGCTCATGTCGAGATTCTTCGGCACAAAGCCAGCGCCGAGGCCTTGTATCTTGTGCGGGGCGGGCTTGGGGGCGTCGCCATTTCGCACCTGGGTGATGATCGGTGAGTCGGAAGGCTCAACCGCGATAGTGGTGATAGCTTTGCCTTTGGTGTTCTTGAGGTAGCGTGATACGCCGGTCAGCGTACCCCCCGTGCCTACGCCGGCGACGAAAATATCTACAGCGCCGTCGGTATCATTCCAGATTTCAGGGCCGGTTGTGTCTTCATGAATCTGCGGGTTTGCGGGATTGTTAAACTGCTGGGGCAGAAAGTACTTTTCGGGCTCGGCGGTCGCCAGTTCTTCCGCTTTGGCGATCGCGCCGGGCATGCCTTTGGCAGGTTCTGTAAGCAGAAGATCCGCACCCAGGGCTTTTAATACCTTGCGGCGTTCCAGGCTCATGGAAGCCGGCATGGTGAGAGTAATTTTGTAACCTCTGGCTGCAGCAACAAAAGCCAGTGCGATGCCAGTGTTGCCACTGGTAGGCTCGATAATGGTCATCCCCGGCTTAAGCACGCCCCGCTTTTCAGCATCCAGAACCATGGCGGTGCCAATTCGGCACTTCACCGAATAGGCCGGGTTGCGGCCTTCAATCTTGGCCCAGATCGTAGCGCCGTCATTAACGCGGTTCAACCTGACCAGCGGCGTGTTGCCAATAGACTGAGAGTTGTCTTCATATATGCGGGGCATTGGTTATCTCCTTGGTTTTTTTGGAGATCGTACCATGGCCTGAAGGAAAAACGAGCGGTAGTGCCAAGTATCAGCGGGTAGCTACAGATAGTCGCTTGCAATCACCACAATTCGCTACACAGCACCGTATGACAAGGCACAGGTTTGCCTATAACCTATTTAGAAATACTTACGGAAATATAATCAAGTGCACCAGCATTGGTTCCTCTTTTTCCTCCTGATCGCTGTGAATCTGACCACATGCGTTCTGGCGGAACCTGCAAAGGACGAAAGCGCATTACCCCTGATTGACGCTCGAGCCGACTACGAGGGCGCAATGGCTGATCGGGTAGCCTATCTCGTTGAGCAAGGTGAAGCGCTCTCCTTCGACGAAGTTCAGTCTTTGATCAGTACGAATCCGGCTCTCCTGATGCGCCCTCAGAGCGGGGTGTTAGCCAACGGCCTCAATTCTGATGCGATATGGTTGGTGGCGAACGTATCCAATCCGACCGACGGCCCCATTTTGCGGCGCGTGTCCGTCGGAACCGGTTGGCTGGAAAGGGTCGACTTCTATTTCCTGACCGACCGCCAGTTGCTACAGCAATTCGTCAGTGGTGACCGTATTGCGTTGGAGCAACGCGCCATTGCCAAACGGATACCCAGCGCAGACTATCGGTTTCCGCCCGGCGAGACACGTCTATTGCTGCGCGTTGAGACTGCAGATCCAATGGTGGTGCCACTCTACTTTTCCAGCATCGCCGTCAGCCATAGTCGAGAGCAGTTCGAGGCGATCTTCTTCAGCTTTATCTACGGTGTAATGTTTGCGCTGTCCACTTACAACCTGATGCTATTCGCAGGCTTTCGAAAACGGCGCTATCTGTTTTACTCGCTCTACACGGCCATTTTCGTAGTCGTGACGGCGTCCTACAATGGTATCGGCATGGCCTTGTTGTGGCCCGATGCTGTGCGCTGGCAACAGTGGGCGCCGCCCCTGTTCATGCTCTGCTTCGTAAGCTCTGGCCTGGCCTTTGCGACGAGTTTTCTAAAGACCCGGGTGCGGCGCCCAGGGCTTCACAAAGTTATTAAGACAATCGGTGTGGCCTATTTCACCTTCTTTGGTGTCTGTTTCGCCTTAGACAAACAGGGCCTGGCGCTGCAACTGGCATTCCTGGTTGTGCCGGTATTCACGGTGCTCATGCTCTACATGGGCGTGTCGAGCTGGATGGGCGGCAACCAATCCGCACGGTATTTCATGCTAGGAACACTGGCCTCTGTTATTGGTGCCTTTGTGACGGCCCTGACGGTAGCCGGCGTGATTTCATATTCTCAGCTTGGCTACTATGCCCTGGATATCGGTATGGTAGTGGATGCCATACTGTTGATGTTGGCGCTGGCCGATCTGGCCCGTAAAAATAAAGAGGCCCGGGTGACAGCTGAACGGACGGCCCAGGTCGATCTGCTGACGGGGCTCAACAATCGGCGTGGTTTTCTGTCTGTCGCAGAATCACTGTGGAGCCTGGCTACGCGCAAGGGCAGCAATGTGTGTGTGGCTATGATCGATATTGACCATTTCAAGAGCATCAACGACCAATATGGCCATGCAGTCGGCGACAGGGTATTGAAGAAAATTGCCGACGAGCTTGAAAAATCCCGGCGCAAAGGCGACGTTCTGGCTCGCTGGGGAGGTGAAGAATTCACTCTTTTGTTGCCGGAAACGGACGAGGCCGAAGCCCTCACAGTGGCTGAGCGTTTCCGCCGTAATATTGAGCAACTGGAGGTCAACGATTGCGGCAGGACCATTCGATGCACCATCAGTGTGGGTATCGCCAGCCGCCATGCTCAGCATGTCACCCTGGAACACGCTATTTCCAGGGCGGACGAAGAGCTATACCAGGCCAAGGTTCAGGGGCGCAATCAGATTTCCACTGGTCGCACGTCGGACGCTGCCTAGCGCTTCCTGGTGAGTAGTGAAATTGCAGGCTATTACAAAGCGCTTAGCGTTAAGAAGGGAAAACCACCACGTCATCTCCCTCTTGCCATGGCTGGAATTTCGTCATGGTTTGTAGAAAGAGCGGATGCTCCAGCCAGTGTTGTAGCCATAGCTGCAGGTTGGGGTAGGGTAGCCCGTAAAAAACATCGCGATCAACATGGGCGAATTGGCGAACGAACGGCATGATGCCAATATCTGCGATGGTCGCGTCAGGCCCCAGCAGAAAACGGTTATTCGTCAGTAATGTCTCTAAAACCTGCAAAAAGGCTTCGCCCCGTTGACGATATTCTGTCTGGGACATTTCCAGATGCCTATCGGCGTATTTATAGCGATCCAGCCAATACTTGAATTCGCTGTCGTTTTGCTCGATCAGGGCGTTGGCCTGCTGCAAAACCTGTGCATCTAAAAGCCCTTGCGGGTCTTGCTGTTCAAGCGCCCACACCATTATTTCACGGCTCTCTTCAATCACAGCCCCATCACAACACTGTAAAACAGGCACGGTGCCTTTCGGGCTAACCGCGAGCATTTGCGCCGGCTTGTTTTTCAGTGTTATCTCTCGCAGCTCCACCTGCAGCCCGGCAAACAAAAGACCGAGCCGGGCGCGCATGGCATAGGGGCAGCGGCGAAAAGAGTAGAGGCTATGAAATGAAGAGGCCATGGTATTTTCGCTGTTGAATCTAGATAAAAGGGAACAGAGCCGGGGACTCCAGTGGTCCCCTAACTATCCAGAAACGCGATGAGCTTTTTCGCGACATCGTCAGGGCGCTCTTCGGTTATCCAGTGCGCCGCGTCGACCCACTCCAGGCGCGTGTTCGGTATCGCGCCTTTCAGCTTCTCAGCGTATTCCGGCTTCTGGAACTTATCATGTTGTCCCCATAGCACAAGGGTTTCATGGGGAATATTCTTCAGTTCATCAGCAATCGCGAGTGTGTATTCCGGATTGAGCCTGCGCAGGTTTCTGAAAAACGCTCGCTTGCCTGTTTCACCCTGCCAGGGGTGCACAACAATATCGGCAAGCTCAGAGGTGGCATGTGATTCATCATGCATGCCCTTGGGCAGGAAGTCGCGAAGCATCTGCTCCAGTTCCTGTTCGCTCATCTGATCTTCCGCCCCCGGTTCCTGCAAGGGCTTGAAGTCTGGAATCGGCCAGGAATCGAAGCAGACAGCATCGGCAAGCACCAGCCGGTTTATGCGTTCCGGGTGATTTACCGCCAGTATCTGGGCAACACCACCGCCAATATCATGGGCCACAAGGTCGGCACAGCGCACGCCTAATGCGTCCATAAGGCCGAGCAGTATCGTGCTTTGTGCAGCGATCGAGACATCCGCATCAAGCGGTTTATCGGATTCACCGTAATTCAGCATGTCTGGCACGATCACCCGGTGTGTCCGCGCCAGCTGCGGGATGATCTTGCGCCAGAGCAGGCCGGACATCGGGATGCCGTGAAGCAAGATCAGCGGTGTTCCTTCGCCTTGATCCAGGTAGGCAATACGGTGGCCGTCTACATGCAGGTATTGGTGCTCAAAGTTTGATTCACTCATCGTAGCGCTCCTCTCATTTCACAGTTCGCAGCTCACGTTTTCCAAAGTGATCTGTTGAACATTTACGCTACCGAGTGAAAACTCAGGATTCAAATTATATTTGAGTAATCACTCAAAAGTTGCCAGTTCCCATCGTCACCTTACGAGACAGCCTGATCCAACAAGGTAACTTTCGGCCAGGTCGCGGTGGAGTTATACGGTTAGGTAACCTTCGCCCTTAAGGGTATCTGGAAATGTTAGGTTCATCCGGCAACTTCAATTTATGACGGCCGACCCAATACCGGTTCCGCTGTCATTAGTTATTCAGGAGGCAAACTGATGTCGAATACTCATAAGACAATCAATCCTGCCACAGAAGAAGTTCTTGAAACCTATACCCTGATGTCCAGGCAAGATGCCGAGGGCATCATTGAACAGGCGCACCATGCGTTTCTGAACTGGCGCCAGACCGGATTTGAAGAGCGTGCGGATGCCCTACGCAAAACCGCTGCACTGATTCGCGAACGCCAGGATGACTACGCCGAACTGATGACCCGGGAAATGGGAAAAACCCTGGCACAGGGCAAACAGGAATGTGAGTTGTGTGCGGCGATTTGTGAGTACACCGCTGAACATGGCCCCACCGAACTTGCGGATGAAACAAGAGAGCTGGAAGGCGGCCGTGCTGTGGTTTCCTATCAGCCGCAAGGCGTGATTTACGGCATACAGCCGTGGAATTTTCCGCTTTACCAGGTTATTCGTTACAGCGCTGCCAACCTTATGGCGGGTAACACCGTGCTGCTGAAGCATGCCAATAACGTATGGGGCATGGCTCTGGAAGTTGAAAAACTTTACCGCGATGCCGGCATGCCGGAGCACGCCTTCCGCACACTGTTAATTGACCATGAGGTGTCAGACGCCGTTATCGAACACAATCTGGTGCGTGGCGTAACGCTGACGGGTAGCCCCAACGCTGGCAGGGCAGTGGCCCAGCGAGCAGCTAAAGTGCTGAAAAAGACCGTGTTGGAACTGGGCAGCAATGATGCCTATCTGGTATTGGCAGATGCCAACATCAAGAAGGCCGTGCAATTATGCGTTCAGGGCCGCACCTACAATGCGGGCCAGACCTGCGTTGCTGCGAAGCGCTTTATCGTTGAAGAACCTGTGTATGAAGAGTTTAGGGATGCCTACCTGGCTGAAATGGAAAAGCTTAATTTTGGTGATCCCACACACAGTGATACCAAAATGGGCCCCATGGCTCGCGAAGACCTCAGAGACGGGCTGCATGAGCAGGTTCGCAAGTCGATCGAGAACGGCGCAATCTGTTCTTTGGGTGGTGAAATTCCCGAAGACAAAGGTTACTACTACCCACCCACGATCCTGGAAAACGTGGCGCCCGGGCAGCCAGCGTATGACGATGAGCTGTTTGGTCCGGTAGCGGCGTTGATCAAGGTAAAAGATGTAGCCGAGGCTATGCGAGTGGCAAATGATTCCATTTATGGCCTGGGCGGTGGCATCTTTAGCACCGACGAAGATGAGGCTGTGCGCCTGGCCCGGGATGAATTCGACACGGGTATGGTTAATATCAATGGCTATAATCTGGCCCAGCCTAACCTGCCATTTGGTGGCGTGAAGCAGAGTGGTTATGGCCGCGAACATGGTGGCTTTGGCATGCTCGAATTTGTGAATGTGAAGTCTGTTATGGTGAGCGAGTCCTGATGCAGGTATAGCCAGCACTGTGCTTGGGTCACGCCACGTTACCCAAGCACACCCTCAACCACACCCACAACCACAACCACACCCCCAACAAAGCCTTCAAGCTTTCTCATGATCTGGCTTATTGTCTTTGGAGCAGAACCCGTTGGATGACATGACTCCAGGTGCGATCTTTTGCATCGCTGGCATGCTGCTCGGCCCGGCTTCGGGCTTCTGCCTGGCCGGCGCTTGAAACAAAGGACGTAAACTGTTTGGTCACAGCCTGATGATAACTCCTGAAAGCAGCTTCACAGCCCGCTTGTGCGCCCTTGGCGATGTCTGAAGGTGGTGCGGATGTGATATGGCTGAAGCGATCGGCTTCACTGGCCATGCAATCCTGATACGCTACGTATTTCTCGTTAAGATTGGTACTGAGGGCTTTCTTTTCATCGGTGGTCAAGTTCGGCGCAGGCGAAAGAGCCGCGCAACTGGCCAGCGACCCGCACAATGCCACCACAGTGGTAGCGGCCCGCCAACGGGCAGCATCAGAGAAGATCATACCTGTCATCCTTTTATGATGTTCATTGAGATTAGTATTCTCCCGGTAAAACCTGCGCCTAAAAATTGCAGAGGGCAGGCTCTAACTGGCCCCTGTTTGTGAAAATGTCCGCAAGTGCCAGCGTGCCTGCTTCCAGGGGGCTGCCTTTTCGGTAAACGATAGATAGCTGAACATGCTTTGGACCCTGTGTCACGGGCGTCATCACCAGAGACTTTTCATATCGGCTTCCGACCACCATATTTTTGCCAATAATGGTGTAACCCAAACCGGCCGAGATACAGCCCAAAACCCCATCCGCACTGCTCATGATCATGAGTTCATCGCTGATGCGTCCTACTTTTTGCTGCCATAAAAGCGCATGGTTCCTGTAACCGCAACCTTCTTCGCGCACAAAGAGTACAGGGTCATAATGGCTTCCCGCAGGGGTCACCATAACCAGTTCTTCATTCACAATAGGAATAACACAAAGCTTTTCATGGGCGGGTGCATTGCCTATGGCGGCGCAGTCCACCTTGTTGTTCAACACGGCACCTACGAGCCTGTCGCTGGTGTCCGTAAAGATCCTGGTCTGGATATTCGGGTAATCCTGTTTGAGCTGCTTGAGTGCTAAAGGCATGTGAACCGCTGCAAATGTTTCTGGCATTCCCACCCTTAACTCATAGTTACCTTTATCACGCAAAATGGCAGATTTAGCCTGGTACTCCAGCTCCAGAATCTCGTCCGCATACTTGTAGAGCTGTTGCCCGCTGGGGGTTAGCTGCAGCTTTCTGCCTGCCAGGGTGAACAGCCTGGTATCCAGCTCACTTTCCAGCTTTTTAATCCGACTGGTGATGTTCGACTGAACCGTATGAAGCTTATCTGCTGCGCCTTTGATGCCACCTTCATCGACCAGCGTTTTAAAGGTCTTCAATGCCAGGATTTCCATACAGTTCTCTTAAAAAGAAATAAATGTTCTTGATAATTCAATATTTAAGATTAGCAGACGGGAGTAATCTTTGCTGAAAATCATTTAATAACAGCATGGTGGGAATCTTGATGGAGCTTACACGGACTCGAGTCTACCTGGCCGGAATCTGCAGCCTGATCGTAACCGTTGGCGTGGCCCGTCTTTCCTACAGTCTTGTACTGCCCATCATGCAGAGCGGGGCAAGCCTCACCGAAGTAGGTGGTGGCTGGCTGGCGACCACTAATTTTATGGGGTACATGGCCGGGGTGCTGCTTGCATCGAGGCTGAACAACCTCAACTACAAATACAATCTGCACAGGGCCTATCTTCTGTTAAGCATAGGCACGTCAGCCGCCATGGTGATGACAACGGATGTTGTTGCCTGGGCTGTATTACGATTCATTGCCGGGGTTTGTGCATCCGGGGGCCTTATCATTGCATCCGGCCTGATTCTGAAATGGCTGGTGAAGAATGATCATCGCGCTGAATTAGGCATTCATTTCGCCGGTATCGGTGTGAGCATCATAGCCACATCCGTTTTAGTTGAAGTAATGCTGACTCTGTCGGCCAACTGGCAGCAACAGTGGCTGGCGCTGGCCGTGATGGCAGGCGTTGTCGCTATTCCCGCATGGCTATGGATTCCACACCCTCTGGTGGATGGGCAGGACGTAACGACCACAAAAGATAACCCCCCGGGCCGGGCGTTTACCACGCTCATGATGCTTGCTTATTTTTGTGCCGGGTACGGATACGCTGTCAGCTCCACATTCATTGTAGACATTGTAGAAAGAACAAAGGGGCTGGAGGGGCAGGGGACACTGGCGTTTTTGCTGGTAGGGATTGCCGCCATGCCAGCGACACTGGTGTGGGACAGAATTGCGAGAAGAACCGGCTATCTTTATGCACTCCTGGCGGCTTACATTCTTCAGGTGGTTGGTATTATTCTGCCCGCCATTGATGACAGCTTAACGGCGTTATTGTTAAGTGCATTCCTGTTTGGCGGAACCTTTATTGCCTGTGTCAGCCTGGTACTCACCATGGCTGGAAAGTTCTTCCCAAGCAATCCAGCCCGATTTATGGGCGTAATGACACTGGCTTATGGAGCGGCTCAAATCATCGCGCCCGCCTTTACCGGGTACCTTACTGAAGCGTTTGGCAGCTACAACCTTGGATTATACTTTTCAGCGGGAATCATGATTATAGGTGTTACCTTCTTGCTGGGATTGGTGCGCCTGGAAAGACTCCCCGTATGAGGCGGGATTACTGAATCCTATTTCCTAAGGCAACGCCCCACCAGGCATGTACCCCGGTAGGTCACAGCTAGCCTACCCGCGAAAAACCGAATAAGCCTGCCAAGGGATGCAAGCGGCCTTCGATATTGGCCCTCAGTAAATCCGCACCAATCATACTGTAGCTGATACCGTTACCGCCGTACGCGAGAGCGAATTGCACCCTGGGACCATACTGCGGATGCTCGCCGAAAAAAGGCAGGCCATCCTTGGTTTCTGCAAACGTGCCGCCCCAGGAAAACGCCGGGCGCATCTGCAGGTCCGGAAACAGTTTCCTGACCTTCTTGCATAAACCTTTGGCCTTGCTATCCACCCGTCGGTCCCGACGCGCCGGGATGTCGATATCGTCGTCATCTCCACCGACCAGAAGCCGGCCATTGCCCGTCGTGCGCATGTACAGGTAAGGCCTGGCTGATTCCCACATCATAGTGGACGCTAAGGGGCCGAGGGCTGACTCTTCTATCGGGTCGGTAATAAAGGCATAACTGCTGCGGTTCTTCGCCACCGACTGCTTCAGCCATTTCTGCGAGGCATATCCAGCGGCCATCACCACATGCCTGGCCTGAATTTTGAAACCTTCCGGTGTTTGCAGAGTCACCTTGTCTTCCGATGGTTCGATGGTATGAATAACCGTGCGATCAAACACCCTGCCGCCGCGTTCTGCCAGCCGGAGGAGCAGCTTGGAAGCCATACGATATGGATCAACCTGGGCCGCCAATTTGGTCAGAATCGCGCAAGGCGCCTTGAAGCCAAAGCGCTCCTTCACGCCACCCGCATCAAGCCACTCAGCGTCAAACTCATGCTTTATTCGCAGATCGTACTCTTCTCGCAGCTCGGCCTTGTGGCTACGTTTACTGGCGAAGTACAGGCTTTCCCGCATGCCGAAATCCACATCACCCAATTCATCAGCAAGATCCCGCAGATCCGTGATCGCGGCGGCACAGGCCTTGTAAGCTGCCACCGCATGGAACTCGCCGTACATCCGCGCCAGATCGGCCATATGGGTGTCAATTTCGTACTGCAACAATGCCGTGCTCGCAGCAGAACTGCCCCAGGCGATATCGCGCTGCTCAACCACCACCACATCAAAACCGTTCTTACCCAGATTGTCAGCGATCAACGACCCGGTAATACCGCCTCCTATCACCACCACATCACAGCTGATATTCGCCTTGAGCTGGGGGAAAGCGCACATGAGGCCATTTTTGATGGCCCAGAAGGGGTAACCGCTTTTGAGGTCCATGTCGTAATCCTTTTTAGAGGGCGAATGGGAGAGGGGTGTATGCAGTATAGGTTCTTGTGAAGGGGGCTGAATATGGATGTTTGGGGATTTTTAACGCGAGCCATAAGCGGCGCCCTGGCAAGGGCGTCCGGTGTAGGGCCCACCGGCCCGGAACAACCTTAATGGCCTTGTATGCATTAGTGTTGAACCGAAGAGGAAAACACATTCATTATTACAATTCCGGTAATTATAAGGGCCATACCAACTATTGCTGGAAGATCTAACTTTTGACCAAATATAGCCAAACCGACAACCGAGATTAGAACGATTCCAGCTCCAGACCAAATAGCATATGCGACGCCAACCGGAATAGTTTTAAGCACCAATGATAAAAAGTAAAAGGCTATACTGTAACCCACGACAACAACAATACTGGGCAACAAATTAGTAAATCCCTCTGAGGATTTCAGAGCTGCTGTACCAGCAACTTCAGCGACAATAGCTATAGCCAAATATAAATAACTCATTACGCTCCTCGCTGTGTATAACGCTTTGCTCAACAGTGCGGTAAATGACCGTCCACTAAAGAGGTGAAAGATCAGTGGCCTTTGCATAGCGAAGCGACGTAAAGGCCATCCCCGTGACGCGGATTGTTAGCTTTTATATAGTCGGACGTTTGGCGAACAATGCCCAGACCCCTGCTGTTGAGAGTAACGCACCACCCGCAAAATTAAACCTCCGCTGTGCCTTGGCAGATGAGAGCAACCGGCGAGCAGATGATGCGAAAACGGTGTACAGCGTGGCATTTATCGTCGCCAACGTAACGAAGGTGACAGCGAGCAGCCACAATTGCGATGTGCTGTTTGCTCCCGGAGTGATGAACTGCGGCAAGAATGCTACGAAAAAAACGATGCCCTTTGGATTGAGCGCAGTAACAAGATAGGTGTTAGCAAACAATTTCAAACGCGAAGAGGCAAAATCCAGAGCGACGGTTTCAGCCACCAAAAGGCCTGAGCGAAACAACTTGATACCAAGGTAGAGCAAGTACATACCGCCAGCCACTTTGACTACTGTGAACCAGAAAGCCGATATTGCGAACAAGGCACCCAACCCTATAATAGACGCGAATAGCGCGGTTGAATCGCCGAGTGCAACGGCAATCACCAATGGTATGTTGGCTTGGCGACCATGAGCCATGGAATAGCTTATAACTGCGAGGATTGTGGGACCGGGAATAACAAGCAGAACTGCCGATGCAATAACGAACGCAAACCATGATTCAAGTACCACGAAAGTTCCTCCAGAAAGCTAACGCCCCTTTGCAGCGGCGAGCGTAGCGAGTCCGGCGCCGACAGGCGCAAACTGCGACGGCTTGTTATGTATTTGCTCACTCATTATAGAGCGAACCTCCGTAATACTGAAAAACTAACAAGCATCCAGATGACAAAGACAGCTAGCAGCGACAGCCTTAAAAAATGAAGGCTTCCCGGCATCTGTACATACAGAGCAGCCGGCGCCTCTTTCTAACGGCGCGCCACAAGAAGGGCACAAGCCCGAGTTAACGCGATAGTTGTGCCAGAGTATCAAGAATAGTCCGGTCGGCAACACTAGAATCCAAGGCAGAAGAATTATGTATTGCCAGCTCATATTCATCACCTAGAAAACATAACACCCCATTAACGGGAAAGAATCAGTTGGTTAAAATTTGTGGCGCAGTAGAAAAATCAACTATTTTTTGTCCTGTTAAATTCATTGTTTTGTTTCTTTACTTCCAAGGTAAAAATATATATTAATGAAACAGCCCAAAATAATATGCTGGTAAAGAGAGGGCTATAAATAAAATACCTAACCCGTCACCATTACCTTTGGCTAAGCGAGCATTTTCTTCATCACCTTTCTGGTATAGAATATCTGCATGGTGACCTACGGGAATGATTTTTGAATGAAATGAAGTTTTAGATTTAACAACATAGGTAGAGCCATTAACTGTTAACTCAAAAAAGGGCCTATAAACCTTCCTCTTAATGTTATCAGTATCTTTAGAAATGTATTCCTCATAACGAAGAATTCTGCCTTTAATTTTAAGTGCTTTCTTGTTGAAGCGTCGGTAGTCGTAGCATATGTAAATACCTAACGCGCTAAAAATAACCCCTCCAAACAATGGAATAATGCTCATTTATCTCTCTTTGACATGATTCAGAGTGTAAACCGGTCCTGCGATGAAACATAACGCGAAAACGAAGCGGCGCGTCTCACGCGTCCGGCTTCCGTGATTGGTTATAAGACATTGCCTGGTAAATGTCGGACACAGGCTCCATTCGGATTGCGGAATCTTCGACTTCTACACTCACTCGAGCGTCTTCACATAGCTTTTTAACTATATTTTTAAACCAAGGATCTGCATGTGGCGAGACAACCAATTTTTGAATCAGTTGTCCCAGGTCCACTCCGAGTAAAAGGCCCGAGTTTTCGTTTTTAGGTAACGTCGAGAGATCTAAGTCAGAATTCCAAGCCACGACTCTCATCTCTCGCTCAAAAGCGTATGGCTTTGATTTGGCTATGAATGGGTCTAGTGAATTGCCTGAGAAACTATCGTTGATGTGACAAACGTATTTTACTCGCTCAATCTCTAGACTGTCATATGAAGCATCCGGGGCGATGGCTTCTTTTAACTGTTCATCAGTTGAAAAGATACACACAGAGTTTTTATCACGACCGTATAGCGGCCACATAGCTGCACATTCATACTCTGACTGGTGCCAACAGCTTACGTATATCCATTCTCTGCAGGCCGGAAACAATCGCTCTGCATCATCGCGAGGATAAGATCCAAACGGTGTTGGAAATTGCCTCGCACTAACTTCGCTTTGAGCTAATTTTGAACTCTTAAGCCGAGAGGCTCGCTCATCAGCAGTTTCTGCTGCACGAGGCCAAATATCGTTAATTGCCAAATCAATGTGTGCAGGAGCGTTCGATGTCTTAAAGAAATCATCAACCGTCAAGCCACCTTCTAATGCATCCTCAAAGGCGGACATTTTTGCGAAATAGAGTGACCTTGTCTGAACAAGGCCTACAAACTTTGGAAGGTCCATATACCTTTGAATAATCATAGATATCCTTCTTAGGCTTCCTTGCTAAAGCCCCCTTATAACGCCGCCAACACGCGCAGCTTTGTAGTGGAGGCGAAGCCGCACCGAAAAAGCTGTCGCCGTGCTTGGCCTGGTTAGGCATTGCCTTACTCATTCCCACTGCGCTACGCACCCAATGTATTCGTTTATTACGATCCGCACTTCAATGTATCCGACTGCCGATGCTACATAGCGATACATGTTGGGCTGAACGACAATCCAACCACTTTGATCCGTATCTTGGCCGGTTAACATTCGTTGCATCGCTCTGCTCCCTACTTCCGGCCAAACTTCAGCGGCAACTGGCTGCTCAAAATCCATACGCTGTTGTTCTGTCAGCGCAAGCATGGGAAATACGGAAATATCGTCAGGTTCGCGAGCAACTGATTCATGAAGCTCAAATAGCGCATGCCCTTGAGCAAGCTTAGTTAATACTGCTTTTACACGATTGTGTTCTGGTTCGAAAATCGTGTTGCCTTCTACCACAGATATAGAAGATTCAATCTTTGAACGGAGAGCCTGTTTTCTCTTAAGAATCTTCGCAATTTTCTCACGACCAATTTTATCTGGATCTGTAGAGCCAGCTAGCACGCACGAAATTAGGCACGCCAAGTACTCCTCATCTATGGAAAAGCTGCTATTACATTCAACGCAAGCAGGCACTACAGGCAAATTTTCTGGAAAAGGCTGATCAAGGAAAACTCGTGATGGGCAGTGATCCCTGGTACCAGTTTTGCCGCCACAGAAGGCACAGTAAGCTAGCGTACGCTGATCTCCGAAGTTTGTTATTTGCTCCATACTGGTCTTGCCTAACGCCTGCTTAAACGGCGGTTTTTGCGCAGCGAAGCGGAGAAAAAGCCGTCCGGTGGAGGCCCTTTGGGCCGGAACGTATTTAATGCACTGGTTAAGTTTCGAATGCTCCAATCCATACAGGCTGGAGAGCCTGTAGTGGCTTTGGTTCCTTTCCGAGCTTTTCTAGAAAGTTGGCGTTATCTTTCCACTGGGACCACGCACATAGGGCTGCTATTCGGTGATTGCCATCCATGATCTCTAGACCTTCTCCATGATCGACCAACACTGGAGGCGACGGGAACAAACCGTGATCGATAAGGTGATGAAGCTGAACGTGAAAGCGCTCCTTTCCCCTCTCCCCCAATGCTCGAGAATATTCATTGTCTTCCCCGCCAACATAAGCTCGTAGCATGGCCCCAAGCGAAGCGGTACAACTCGGGCTCAACACTAGCTCAGAGAAGTTCTGATCTCTTAGCTCCCAGTTAACCGAACGCCAGCGGTCTAAGTCTGTTTCTTTGAGAAGGTACCGCCATCTTTCAGCAGTAGGAGGCCAACCCTCATCTTGAGCAAACGGCTCAATCCAATCTCTGATTACATCATCTGGAAAGTTGGGAAGATCTTCCTTGATAGCGTCGAACATTTCCGAACTCCGTAAACTTAACGCTGAAATAAGCGGCGGCCCGACAGGGGCGTCCGGTGGAGGCCGCAGGCCGGAACGAACTTAATTGATTTGTTAAAAGGCCCAAAATCCGGCACTAAATCTACTGGCATGGAAACGATTCGCGAAACGCTTTGATAACCAGTAGAACCTGTGGCTCATGGAGAGTTGCGGGATTATCTCGGAGATATTTCACAAGTACTCGTACCTTTTGTCCAAAGGCGACTTCCTGCGGTATACAAAAGTTACCTTCACCTTTGGTAGCTGCCTGCACGAAATTGAAATCAGTAGCTCCTTGAACATAGCCAACACATATACCTGCGCCATACGGATCTTTATTGCCTGCCCCCTTATCCAAGAGATGGAGAAAGGCCCCGCACTCTTTTAACAAGCTGTTCCCATTATTCTGAATGGAATTCGCTTTTACAAAAAAAGAGCTCGAAACCATGAGCAAGAGAATGACAATTCGCCAGTACATAATAGTTCCCTTTAACAGCTGTTAAATGCTTACTAACTCCGATGCCTAGCCCAGATATTGGAGTGGAAAAACTCCACGTCATCACCGACGTCTAGATCATCGAGTGCATCTGGGTCATCAATGAACCGGCTTACAGAACCCTCGTAAGCATTACCGTTGATGGTACCGACGGTGACATTGACTCTACTTCCACCAACCTTGAGTGTTACCTCATCACCTGGCTCGATAGATTGCGACAGGCTCGTTCCGGGCTCATAGTCGCCGAAATACATGAGTCCAGAATCGTCGTCTGCGCGGTAATCAAATTCCATGGCTGCACCTATGATTGATGTTATGAGCTTTTAACGCTTGGCTTTGCGGCGTGATCTTGTACCACTTTGATGGACACTTTATGCACTGAGCTTTTCATAATCCTCCGGGGATTGGTAGCCCAG
>NZ_JAUOST010000011.1:0-83756 GCF_030549045.1 Marinobacter sp. 1_MG-2023
CATGTGAGAGTAGGTCATCGTCAGACTCTTAATACCGAAAAGCCCCGACAGCTTCGCTGCCGGGGCTTTTTTTTGTTTGAATTATGGCTCAGAAAATTGACTGTTTAGTTGTTCCGGGAGCTGTAGTAGTCGTTGCTGCTGTTATGGAAGCCAGATCTCGAATACGCCGCCCCCAAGGGGGCCGTCATTGTGCAGCTTGATGTAACCAGTTCGCTCTCCCTCGCTGTGGAGGTCTGCTACAGCAGAAACGAAGAATAAACCAAGGCTTGTGCTGCCAGTGTTAAAGTCCAGGGATTTGAAGCTCAGCGTGCCGGTATGCTGCATGCTTTCCGGATAACCCTCACCATCATCTTCCACACCGATAACGAGATAACCATCACGCTCATTGGCGGTTAGCCTGATTCTCGATTTGGTATAACGAATAGCATTGTTGAGTGTGTTATTAAGGGCGCCTGTAAGCAGGTCAGCATCGAAAAAACCATTGATTGAGTCGGCATCAATGTCGTAGTCGATGCCCAAGCCTTTCAGGAGCGGGGTGTGTCTGGCTAGGTGCTGAGCTAGAAAGTCGGGAACAAAGTGCTCTTCAATGTGTGCAGAAAGGTTGTTGTCACCCAGTCTGTAGATTCCCAGAAGCTGTACGAGGTCGTTGTGTATCCGTTCAGCTTCATACTGCAGAGTATTAAACTTGGTGGAGTCATTGAGTTTGTCCTCGTTCTCTGCCCTTAGTTCATCGAGAGAATTTAGCAGCATTCCCAGAGAATTCTTCATGTCATGTACGGCAAGAGCCAGAACCATGGAGAAGTCGATATTCCGGTTTTTCATAGGTTCAGTGCCTTCAATTTGCGTTGCAGAGCGCGGTAGCGGCGATATTGTCCGTGCTGCTCCGGCAGTTTAGTCAATTGATTGAGATACTGCTGGCAGCTCTTAAGGAGCTCTTTGTTCGACGTGTCGCCTTCATACTCCTTCATCAGAACCTGAACCTGATTAAGATTCAGGGCAGGGTGGTCCGGAATCATCTCAAGTGCTTTCCCAAATATGCTCTTGGCCTTCTTGAGATTACCTGACTCAAATGCTTCTATCCCATCCCGGTTCAGACCACGAGCTCTGACTTTCATACGAAAGCTAACGGGTTCATCCAGCAGGCTTTCGATCTTCTTGAGAGTGACTGGGTCATCGCCGAATTGATTCGACAAGTCTCCAAGAAGCGATTTTGCTTCCTCGCCGTAACCAAGGCGGAAGAGAGTCTTTGCATAGTCCAGGCTGGTTTCAAGGTCGGGTGAAGGCATCTTCTGAACTAAGGGGCGAATGCGCTCAAGTATTACCTCGGCTTTGTGGGCCTGCTCTTGGCCGGCGTATATTCGGCATTGAATAATCTCGCTGCGGAGAACGACAGCGTCGCTATCGGGAAATCGCTTTTCCATACTGTTGAGAGTTTTAATAGCCTCTTTGGCGAGTGCTATTCCCTCGATCTCTGTATTACCGTCGCTGAGGTCACCCAGCGTTTGGCTGAGTGCAAGATAATTGTTTGGACTGTCGTGAATGGAGTGCGTCCCGAGGTCAACAGTTCGCCGCCATGCCTCTGCTGCTGTAACCAAGTCCTGGTTCGACTCTGCCAACTCTGCCAAGTGCTTCTGGCGAAGCAGGGCATTGGGTGAATAGTTAGTCGCCCGCTCGAGAACTTTCTGTGCGTGGCTCGGCTTGTTCTGGCGCTCTAGCCCCTCCGCGAGAAGGTCGTAAGCCTCCATGTAGTCTGGATGGCTGGCGATCAGTGCCCGCAGACCCGCGACAGCTTCATCGTAGCGATGGTTAGCCAGCAGTACTTTGCTGCGTCCGAACCGCGCCCAAGACAGCTCTCTCTGGGAAAGGACCTCATCGTATACTTTAATCGCATGGGTAAGATCGCCTAGCCGAAAATAGAGCTCGCCGAGGGTTTTCATGAGCCAGGTTTTATGGCGTGGCATCCGGGGAATAGCCTGAATGCATAGTGAGATAGCTTCCGGGTAATTTTCCCGGTCGATCTCCCGGTTGATCGGAAGCAGAGCATTACGTTGGCTAATCAGGCTACCGAGGCGTTTTTCCAGCATAGCGAGGTTGATTGGTTTGGTAAGGTAGGCATCCGGCTGGTACTCACGGGCGCCCATAACCATTTCCCTTGACGTCTCTGATGTCACCATTAGAAACAGGGATGACCGTTGGAGCAGCTTTTTGTGGCGAAGTTCTTCCAGGATATGCTGGCCGTTCTTGCCTTCCCCAAGATTGTAGTCGCAGAGAACCACGTCAACGTGATTATATGTGCAGTACTGAACAGCAGCCTGGGCGCGTGTAACCAGTTCGATGTTATCTGCGCCGCAGCTGCGAAGCATGTGACGCATAGAAAGCCGGAAGTTCTCGAAGTCGTCGATTACAAGGTAGGCGAGTTTGCCGAATGCACTCGCATCAGAGTCGGACTTGATGTCAGGTGCACTCATGAGCGCTTCTGTTTCAGCAGTTTGTTCACCATGGCCCTCAACGCCGCGGGTTTAACCGGTTTGTAGAGGATTTGATAACCTCTTTCGATCGCATCTTCGCGAACTTCCGTTGCCATATATCCGGTTATCAAGATGCCCGGTATGTCGTGCCCAACTGCGATGCGTATGGCGTCCATCGCGTCGAGACCATTCTTGTCATCATCAAGCTGGTAGTCCGCAAGTATAATGTCGGGTTGTTTGGAGTGTAATTGCTCCAGGGCATCATCGAGGCTATGAGCTGCGGTAATATCGCACTGCCAATTCCCCAGAAGCGCCACCATTCCCTGCAAAATGGCAGGGTCATTATCGATGCAAAGTACTTTCAGCCCTCCGAGGCTGGAGACTCTCCGGGAGCTGGGAGCCGCTGCTTCAGCAACTTGGCTTGACTGATGCGAGGAGGTGAGAGGAACAGTTATGCCGAATACGCTACCCTTGCCCTGAACGGATTGGACACTTACGGGATGGTTCAGTATCCCGCTGATGCGGTCAACGATTGCCAGCCCCAGGCCCAGCCCTTTTTTGTCCCGGCCTTGCTGAAAGCGCCGGAATTCCTCAAAAATGAAGGTCAGCTGGTCTTCCGGTATGCCCGGGCCGGTATCCCACACCTCTATGCGCAGATACCCCTTCAAGCGGCGGCAACCCAACAGAATTTTTCCTTCTGGCGTATAGCGTATGGCGTTGGAAAGGAAGTTCTGTACCACACGGCGTAAGAGCTTGGAGTCGGAGCGAACCCAGGCACTGCTTGGCACGACGTGAAGCTTTAGACCCTGGTCTTCGGCAATGGCGGTAAAGTCGGTAGCCAGATGGCGCATAATGTCGCTAACCGGGAATACTCCAATGTCTGGCTCAAGCGCCCCGGCATCAAGCTTGGAAATGTCGAGCAGGGTACTGATGATTTCTTCTGCAGCTCCGAGTGAGCTGTCGATGTGGTCTACGAGTTCCTTGTTTTCGGCATTATTGGCTTTCCCGGCAAGGGCAGAGGTAAACAACCGTGCCGCATTCAGTGGCTGCAGTAGGTCGTGACTGGCAGACGCAAGAAAGCGGGTTTTGCTCTGGTTTGCCTGCTCGGCAACAGACTTCGCTTTGAGCATTTGCTCGTTGATTACCTGGAGCTCCTGCGTGCGTTCTCTAACCCGTTGTTCCAGGTAAATGTTGGTTTCTTTCAGTGCTTGTTCAGTGCGGCGCATCGCCGTAATGTCCTGGAATGTCGTGACATAGCCCCCACCCGGGATCGGACTACCATCTACAAGCACGACTGTCCCGTCTGGCCGCTGGCGTTCGTAAGAAATATGCTGACCTTCACGCATACTGGCGTAGTGGTTCGTGATGATTTCATCGATACGGCGAGCCGGAAGGTTTGCGTTGGTGAGGTTGTAGCGCATCAGGTCTTCGGCTGGGCGCCCAACTCGTACAAAGCCTTTTGGGTAAGTGAAGAGCTCCAGATAACGGTGGTTCCAGACCACCAGCTGCTGTTGCTGGTTAACGACAGAGACGCCAATGCTTATATTCTCGATCGCTGACTGCAGCAACTCCCTGCTGAAAGTCATGGCTTGAGATGCTTCGTCAACGATACTGACCACATCTTCAATCTGCATGTCGCGACCCGTGAGAGTCGATTCCAGAACCACCCGGGCGGTGGAGGCGCCTATTACAGACGCCAGTTGGCGTTCTATATATTTCATCAAATGAGATGAAGCCGGGCGATGTGGGTGGAGTCTTATGGCGTTGCGTCGTCCATAATTACGGAAAATGATCTCCGAGCGTTCCTCGCCCATGAACCTGTCAGTAAGAGCTTGCAGGTCTGCTGTGAGTATTTCCCCCTGCCAGCTTTGATGCTGAACCGTATCCCCTTTGGGGCTGGGCTCATGAAAAAATGAGGCAATCTGGATTTTCTCGCGGACTCGTTGGCGGGTGAGCAGTGAGAGTGTTATGTACACCAGAGTATTGATACCGAGGCTCCAGATAATGCCATGGCTGGTCTGGTCGAGTTCAAGCCCGAACAGCGCTGTGGGCCTTGTCCAGCTCAGGCCCCAGATACCCTGGTTGATCAGGGAGTCGGTGAACCAGCCTGTAGAAGCCAGTGCCGGGAGCAGTAGCGTGTAACACCACATTAGAAAGCCCAAACCGAGCCCCCAGGTTGCACCTGTAGCGTTTCCGCGACGCCAGAGGATACCTCCGACCAGGGCAGGGCCGAACTGCGCGGCAGCGGCAAATGACAGCAACCCGAATGATGTGAGGCTGTAATCCTCTCCTGCCATCCGGTAGAAGCCGTAGGCCGTCAGTAGAACAACGAAAATCGCCACCCTGCGAATGCCAAGCAGCAAAAAACTCAGATCCGCCTGGCGGTTCATCCTTGGACGGAAAAACTTGAGCAGCGCTGGCATGATGATTTCATTGCTCACCATCGTGGCAATGGCGACGGAGCAGACGATTACCATGGCAGCAGCAGCGGATCCGCCACCCAGGAAGGCGAGGATGGCCAGCCATTCTTTGCCCGCCATGATTGGTAACTGCAGGATCAGGATATCCGGGTCACCGCCTACGGCCTCAGGCGCCAACAAACCTGCAGCAGCAATAGGCAAAACGAAAGCGCTGGCTACCACCAGATAGATTGGCATAGCCCAACGTGCAACTTCAAAATCCCGGGGGTCGGCATTCTCGACGACCATGACGTGAAACTGTCTTGGCAAGCAGATGATGGCGAGCATCGCCACCAGGGTTTGGGTAATAAAGGCAGGAGCTTCGATAGCATCAGTGGTCAGAATGCCAGTCAGGTCAGCCTGCTGTATATTTGCAAACAGGTCCCCAAAGCCGTTATAGAGCCCGTATCCAACAAAAAGTCCGACGGCAACAAAGGCAACAAGTTTGATAAGCGATTCAAAAGCAACGGCTTGAATCATGCCTCGATGGTGTTCGGTGGACTCCAGATGGCGAGTGCCAAACAGCACCGTGAATACTGTCAGGGCCAGGGTTATGTACCAGGCGGCATCGTTCCAGGCCGCAGTAGTCAGCCCCCCTGCATCGGAGCCCGTGTCCGATAAAACACTGAAGCCCATGGCAATAGCTTTCAGCTGCAATGCGATATAGGGCACGCTGCCAATCAACGCAAAGGCCGCGATCATGGCGGCTAACAGCTGTGACTTGCCGTACCGGGAAGCAATGAAATCCGCTATGGATGTGCTGTTGTTGCGTTTGCTTATGTGAATAATGCGGCGCAGTAGTGGTGCGCCGAAAATAAAGACCAGCAGGGGCCCCAGGTAGATTGGCAAAAAGCCCAGCCCTTCCTGGGTGGCACGGCCAACGGCGCCGTAAAATGTCCATGAAGTAAAGTAGACCGCCAGTGACAGCGAATACACATGGGTTCGTGCAAGGCGTTTGCGATAGAGCCCGGGGTGCTTGTCTCCTGCCCACGCGATGATAAACAGAATCGAAATGTAGGTTATAGAGATTAAAACCAGCAGCCAGGCACTAATCATATTTATAAACTTCCGTCAGGTCGTGCGAATTACCTGGTTCCTTACCGAAATATCAGCCAGCACATACGGTAGAGAAAAGCGGGTCGTTTCGGTCAAGAACTTTGAGGTTGTCTACCCTTGGCGTTCCATCGGAGCCAATGGGGACGACCTCGCGGGTCTTGCAGTTAATAATATGAACCCGGTGGGAAACCGTATCTGTCATTTTCTGCTCAAAACGGTAGAGCGTGAACCGGATGATCTCCGGGTTGTCGGTGTCCTGTGCGATGCTGTCCGTATCCACAGTGGAGAACGCTGTTACATACGGGAATGCCAGCGACCAGGGGCGCCAGAAAATCCCTTTGCTCTCTGTGCTCACAACCACAGCTTCATCTGGCAGACGTGACTGTTTATGGTCAAACCAGATGTATTCGCCGTAGATAAGATAGCCAAGCATACCAGCTCCGGCAAATACCGGAATAATCCACTTAGGCGCCCTGCTGCGGGTGGCGGCCCGGATTCCCAGGGCGATGCCGGCGGCGCCCAGCCCGCAGAATACAGTGGCTACAAGAGTCCAGAACATAAATGTGATTCCTTAAAAAAGAACGGGCTTCCTCTTAGAGGAAGCCCGTTCAGTAATAACCTGTCAACTCAATGAGTAAAGCAGGTCGGGTTGTTGCTTAGTGGTCTTGAGCTTGTCCCGCACCACGTGGGTAGCGAACGCTCTCAACCAGCTCCTGAATTTCAACGGGCGGCTCTTCAGTCGCGTTGGATACAGCGAAGGCTACCGCAAAGTTGACGATGGCACCAATTGCACCAATCGACAGTGGGGAGATGCCGAGTACCCAGTTCGCCGGAGTATCCGCAAGATTTGCAGTACCCGGTATAAAGAACCATCCCTTGTACACAAAGATGTAGGTCAGGGTGAACGCCAAGCCGCACAGCATACCTGCAATTGCGCCGGTGTTGTTAATGCGTTTGGAGAAGATACCCATCATCAGAGTCGGGAACAGGGATGCGGCGGCGATACCAAATGCCAGTGCCACAACCTGAGCCGCGAATCCGGGAGGATTGGCGCCAAGGTATGTTGCCACAACTATCGCTACGGCCATCGATATACGGGCTGCCAACAGCTCGCCTTTATCCGTAATGCCCGGGTTGATTGAGCCTTTGATCAAGTCGTGACTGATTGCCGACGATATCGCAAGAAGCAGGCCTGCTGCTGTCGATAGTGCGGCAGCCAGACCACCTGCGGCTATCAGACCGATAACCCAGCCAGGGAGATTGGCAATTTCCGGGTTGGCAAGTACCAGAATGTCACGGTTTACGTCCAACTCATTGCCTTCCCAGCCGCGAGCATCAGCCTCAGCCTGGAATGACGGTGCATCGTTGTAAAGCTGGATGCGGCCATCTTCGTTTTTGTCTTCAAACTGTATCAGACCCGTAACTTCCCACTCTTTGACCCACTGTGGACGAGCGTCATATTCAATCGGCTCGGCGGCAGTGCCATCAGGATAGATGGTTGTCATCAGGTTCAGTCGAGCCATGGACGCAACAGCCGGGGCTGTAAGGTACAGCAGCGCGATGAATACCAGTGCCCAGCCAGCAGACCAGCGAGCATCTGCAACTTTGGGAACGGTGAAGAAGCGAATGATAACGTGCGGAAGACCGGCAGTACCGATCATCAATGTCAGAGTGAACAGCACCATGTTCAGGTGGCTATCAACATCCGCAGTGTATTCGTTGAAGCCGACGTCGCTGATGATCTGATTCAGCTTATCGAGAATCGGCATTCCGGAATCAATATGAGTAGAGAACAGGCCAAGTGCAGGAATCGGGTTGCCGGTCAGCTGCAGCGAGATGAACACCGCGGGGATGGTGTAGGCAATGATCAGTACACAGTACTGAGCAACCTGTGTATAGGTGATGCCCTTCATGCCACCAAGTACGGAGTAGATGAAGATGACGACAGCAGCGATCATCAGGCCTGTTGTGGAATCAACTTCCAGAAAGCGGGAGAAGGCTACGCCTGCGCCGGCCATCTGACCGATAACATAAGTCAAAGATGCAACGATCAGGCAGATAACCGCAACCAGGCGCGCATTTTTGCTGTAGAACCGATCGCCGATAAACTCCGGAACCGTGAACTTGCCAAACTTGCGCAGGTAAGGTGCCAGGAGCATGGCCAGTAGAACATAACCGCCTGTCCAGCCCATCAGGTAGGCAGAACTTGCATAGCCGCTAGCAGCGATGATGCCTGCCATGGAAATAAAGGATGCCGCAGACATCCAGTCGGCACCAATTGCCATGCCGTTGGTGATAGGGTGAACGCCGCCACCGGCAACGTAGAAGTCTTTGGTGCTGCCGGCCTTGGCCCAGACAGCGATGAGAATGTAGATGAGGAATGACCCACCTACGAACATGATATTGATTCCAAATTGGCTCATACGCTTATTCCTCGCTCACGCCGAATTGTTCATCGATTTTGTTCATGCGCCACGCGTAGTGGAAAATCAGAGCAATGAACGTGAGGATGGAGCCTTGTTGAGCGAACCAGAAACCCAGATCTGTGCCCCCGATAGGGATACCGGCAAGCATAGGCCGCAGAAGAATTCCGAAGCCGTAAGAAACCAGAGCCCAGACAATCAGGCTCCCGAATATAAGGCGAAGATTCGCCTTCCAGTACTTTTCAGCGTCGTAACTATGACCTGACATAGGATTACTCCTGTCTTGTTGTTGTTGATCTATGGTGGTTTTTCGGTGAGCTGAGCGAGCCAGAGAGTTTATTATTCATATTAGTACTTCCCCTACTTGTTCTCCTCTACGACTCTACCTGTCAATCGATTTATAGATATTGGCAAAAAGTCTAATTCTGGGAAGTTTGCTGTGACAGGCGTCTGTTTTTTAGTGGTTTCAAATACTTGGGCTATATGCGGTGTATATCTTTCAGGCGGCGCTGGTACCGCAATTTGTCGTGCAGTTCCCGGAGGGTTTTCAGACCGTTCTTACGGGCTTTGTTCAGGGCAATCAGAGTCAGTTCAGCAGTCGCCAGCGCGTCTGAAGCTGCGTGGTGTCTTGCGCTGACCTCCAGCCCAAAGTGGTCCGCCCAGTTATCCAGGCCTTTACCTTTGGTAAGGGCGTCCGGGAAAAATGCGGGCAGAATGTCAGCTACGTCCATCCAGGTATGGTTTTGGGTGTAGCCAAGCTCTGCCTTCAGGGTTTTCTCCAGAAACTTCTGGTCAAATGCCGAGTGGTAGGCCAGTACCGGATCGCCATTCATCCATTCCAGTAGAAACAGCAGTGCATCTTCGGTTTCATGCCCCTGGGTCAGCGCCTCGGGTCCTATACCGTGAATAAGGACAGTCTTCGTGATGTCCAGCTCAGGGCGCTTCAGGATCAGGTCAAACTGATCGCTGAGGTCAATTGCTCCCCCTTTAATCGCGACGGCACCAACGGCAATGACTTCATCCTTGGCTGGATGTAACCCTGTAGTTTCCAGGTCGAGGACGATCAAGCGGCATTCGGAAAGCAGCTGATCACCCGGGGTTTTAGGGTTAGGCATGTTCTCTGGCGCGGTGTTACCGGTTTGGCCAGCGCGGCGACGTTCAATCCACTGTCTGATCTGTTCCAACATGGGGCGGCAGCCTGGATTCAGAGTTGGTAGGTAACTTCGAGTTTCTGCTGCAAGCGCTGGGCCTGCCGGAAAGACTCACGGAGAATGCGCCGATCTAACTGGTTCAGATCATCCGGATCTATGTAGTTGGAGAGCTCTTCGCCCCGCTCAAGCATTTCCTGATGTGACCGCATGCGGATGGCCTGAATCAGGCTGTAAGCATCTTTCCAGGCAGCGGCGTCTTTTGCTTCGAAGACCTCTTTCTCAACCAGTTCGTCCATTCTCTCAAGCGTATTTGCGCTTTTAACCCCGTTGGCAAGTGCAAAAACGCGTACGGCCTCAACGAAAGGTGCGAGGCCCTGGCGTTTCAGATCGAGGCTGTGCTTTTTACCCTCAGACACAAAGCGAAAGTTCCGGAACATAGTCAGTGCCGGTTTTCTCTGAAACGCATTCCCGGCTAGCATCTTCTGGAAAAGGGCATTTTTGCGGACCCTTGTTGAAACTCTGTCCAGCAATTCGTCCAACTGCTCTTTTGGTCCGAATACCGCGCGCATATCCAGGAAAATAGAGGAGTAGACAAGATTTTGCGGTGTGGATGCATCGATGAAGCGGACAAACCAGTCATCCCATTCGCGATCGCTCAGGCACAGTTTTGGGTTGCTGGCCATAATGTTTCCCTTGCACAGGGTAAAGCCGCACTCTGCAAGCTCGTCGTTGACGACACGGGCGAACGGCAGCAGTTTTTCCCTGACCTGGTCTTCCGTCATGCCCTCCGGTGTCTGGAAAAGTATGCCGTTGTCCTGGTCTGTCAGCAGCGTTTGCTCCTGCCGTCCTTCGCTGCCAAAGGTCAGCCAGGTGAAAGGAATGCCCGGATCGTTTTTCTTGATGTTGAGCTCAAGTACCCGTCGCACAGTAACGTCGTTGAGCGTGGTAATAATTTTCACAACCTGACCGGAGTCGGCACCATGGGCCATCATGGCATCGACCAGTCTGGAGACGTCGGTGCGCAAACTGACCAGGGTTCGTAAATGCGTTGCGGTACCTATGGTGCGGGCGAGATTAACCAGATCGACGCGCTGCAGAGAGAAAAGGTCCCGCTCCGAAACCATTCCTATCAGGCGGTTGTCTTCATCGACCACACAAAGGTGAGCGAAGTGATGCTCGGCCATCAACATGGCTGCATCAAAAGCATCCGCATGGGCTCTCAGGCAGCAGGGGTTTTTGGTCATTGTCTGGCGAACCGGTGAATCCAGGGTGCAGGTCTCTTCCGCAATCATGGTGCGCAGGTCGCGTAGGGTGAAAATGCCTGTTGGATGCCGGCTGTCATCGGTAATGACAATGCTGCCAACGTTGTTTTCGTGCATTCGCGCAACGGCCTTGCGTATCGGCAAATCCGGAGAGCATACAATGGGGTTGCGATGGGCATAGCGTTCGAGAGGTGTGCTCAGAGATATGCTGGACCCTATGGATGCCATGGCGCCGGTTTGTATACGCTGGTTAACTTGGTCGAGCAAGCTGCTGACACCGCGCAAACAGAAATCCCGGAAGGGTTCACTTTCGGAAATCAGGGTAACAAAGGTGTTCTGCTCTATGCTCAGGCAGAAGGTATCGCCAGTCGCACGATGTAGCGTTCGAGTTGGGCGTTCGCCTATGATGGCGGCTAGAGGAAAACACTCTCCCTGGCTGATCTCAAACGTGGTTTCTGTCTTTTCAGCCTTTTCATTATGACGTTCGCCACGGATCCGTCCCTGTTTTACAACGTAAAACCTGTTAACGATTCCGTCTTCAGCAGAAAGGACCACATCGCCATCTGCATAGAAGCGCAGTGTGGCGTGTTCGGCGAAGTGGGCGAGATGGTCGTCGTCCATATTTGAGAAGGGTGCATGCGCCTGCAGGAACCCCATAATAGAACGGGTATTCTGGGGGCGTGTCGTGTCCTGATTCGCTGCTGCCATAGCCGGTTCCACTTGCTCGTTATTATTGTCAACTAACAGTGTAGTCCACAGGTGTGGGTGTTCACTCTACGATTTTGGTCGCAATGTGATGATCATAGCACCGCGCAATCTCCCCGTTTTCTTTATGGGGAACGCGCCGGGTGGTAAAATTCTCCCATTCAAAAGGTTATTTAAAGCACGGCCATGACTACCAAAAATGATCGCCTCAGCTTTCTTGAGGAAATGAAGGATGTCCGGCGCATCCGAAAGCCCAATCGCGCCGAGATAGCCACACCCCGTGAGCTGACGCCCGGCCATCTGGAGCGTCAGCGGGCCGCTGTTGAGAAACCATTCAGCGACGCTAACCCACTGACCTCTGACATTGTCGATCCTTTAACGGCGCACGACATACTGTGCTGGCAGCGGCCCGGTATTCAGCATGGGGTTTTTCGCAAGTTCAGGTTGGGCCAGTACCCCATCGAAGCCAGGTTGGATCTGCACCGGATGACGGTCGAGCAGGCACGCAGGGATGTATTCAGGTTTATTGGTGATTGTGTCCGCTATGGCCTGCGTTCAGTCATCATCCTTCATGGAAAGGGAGAACGTAATCCCGACGGGGTGGCACAGCTCAAGAGCTATCTCGCGAAATGGCTTCCGGAACTCTCAGATGTGCTGGCGTTTCATTCGGCCCAAAAACACCATGGTGGAACCGGTGCAGTCTATGTCATGGTGCGGAAAGGTGAGCGGGAAAAGCAGAGTAACCGGGAGATCCACGGTACACGCTAAGAACTACAAGGTGTCGGTTACCGTAAATATTTGGCCAATTCATTGTTAAGCAGGAGTTTAGTATGAAGAAAACGTTATTAATGATGTTTTCGGTACTGGTTCTGGCAGGTTGTCAGGATCGGGTCATCTGGGACGATAACGGTAAGGTTGAAAGTGCGACAGAGAACCGGGAGATCTGGGATTCTAATGGAAAAATGAAAACCGGAGAACGGGACATCTGGACCAACAAAGAGGGCGAGAAAGTTATTAAATAAAGGCGTGCAAGATGCCTGACAGATACGTTTCGGCAAAGATAAAACTAATAACCCGGAAGACAGAGCCGGGACGATAACGGGAGAGAGTAGGCATGGCACTGAGCCTTACAGTTAACGGCGAGCTGCACTCGTTGGATATAGAGGGTGATACCCCTTTGTTGTGGGTATTACGCGATGAACTGGGGCTCAAGGGCACCAAGTTCGGGTGTGGCGCGGGCCTTTGCGGTGCCTGCACGGTGCATCTGAATGGGCAGCCTGTGCGTTCCTGCTCTACATGGGCAGAGGCCGCAGTGGGTGGTGAAGTGACGACCATTGAAGGTCTGGCAGAGGATGGTAAGCTGCACGCCCTGCAAAATGCCTGGATTGCAGAGGGTGTGCCGCAGTGTGGCTACTGCCAGTCTGGCCAGATCATGAGTGCGGCTCACCTTTTGGCAACCAATCCGGCGCCAGCCCGGGACGATGTTGTGGCGGCTATGACCGGCAACCTTTGCCGGTGCGGCACCTACTCGCGAATTATTGCCGCAGTTGAGTCTGTGGTTGAAAGTTCTTCGGTGGAAAACTCTTCGGTAGATAGCTCTCTGGCTTACGATGCGGCAGCCGTCAGGGAGATAAGCTGATATGACGATGAACCGACGCGACTTTCTCAAGGTAAGTGCTGGAACGTCTGGCACTTTGATGCTGTCCCTATCGCTCCCTGGGTGTTCCGGAATGCCGACTGGATACAAGCAGGAGACGGGTGAGTGGAAGCCGGATGCCTGGCTTGAAATAACGAATAACGACGAAGTCCATTTTACACTGGCCCGGGTTGAGATGGGGCAGGGTACCTATACCGGGCTTACCACTCTGATTGCAGAAGAGCTGGAAGTTGAACCGGCGGCGATCACTCCCAGATTTGCGCCTGTGGCGCCGGAATATCGCAATCCTTTGTACAAATTACAGTTAACCGGTGGCAGTACCAGTATAGCGACGAGCTGGGAGCCGTTGCGCACGGTAGGTGCGTCGGCGCGGCAAATGCTCATTATGGCAGCAGCAAGAGTATGGCAGGTGGATGCAGCCGAATGTTCGGCTCGCGAAGGCCGGGTGATTCACCCCAATGGTCGGGATTCCATGCGCTACGGGCAGTTGGTAGAGTTGGCATCGAAAGAAGTCCTTCGCGGTGATATCGCACTGAAACCGGTTGCCGAGTGGAAGTACATTGGCAAGCAGGGGGGCAAGCTTGATGCCCACGCCAAGTCTACTGGTACAGCAGTTTATGGCATTGATGTTGAGCTGCCCGGAATGGTTTATGGCGTGGTAAGCCGGCCGCCCCGTTACGGTGCCAGAATCAAGGCGTTCAATGGGGACGAACTCCGCGCCATGCCCGGCGTCCTCGATGTGTTTGAGATTGAGCGCGGTGTCGCGATCGTCGCCGACAAGTACTGGCGCGCGCGAAAAGCTCAGGATGCCTTGAAGGCTGAGTGGGATAATGAGGATGCGCTGTCGCTTTCTACCGACGAGGTGTTTGCGTCCTACCGCAAGGCCGCCGAAAAGGATTCCGGGGAGTCTGAGCGCAGCGAAGGCGACTATGAAGCTGCTGTTGGCGAAGCAGGGAAGGTATTTGAGGCGGAATACAGCCAACCCTACCTGGCTCACTCCACCCTGGAACCCATGAATGCCACAGCATGGTACCGCGGTAACACCATCGAAGTCTGGGCGCCGACCCAGGCTCCGGATCTCGGCCGTATTGCCGCAGCCCGAGTAACCAATCTTTCTCCGAGTGACGTTACGATCAATACCACCTTTCTAGGTGGCGGCTTTGGTCGTCGCCTGACTCAGGACTACATCGAAGAAGCCGCAGCCGTTGCATATCGGATGAAAAAACCGGTAAAGCTGATCTGGTCGCGGGAAGAAGATACGCAGCACGATTTGTATCGCCCGGCCATGTTGCACCGGATGCAGGCTGGCTTTGAGGGCAACCAACTGACCGGTTGGCACCATCAAATCATAGGTCCCCAGCTATTGGATTGGTATGTACGCAACGCCGCACCAGCTCAGTATCCCTGGGCGCCGAAGTTCATGTACGACACCCTGGGTAAGGTAGGCTTGCTCGCCGAAGGTATCGCCACGCCCAAGGATATGTCCGCCATTGAAGGCGCCATAGAGTACCCCTACAACGTACCCAATATAGACATCCGCCACACCCATACCGACCCCGGCGTCCCCGTGACGTTCTGGCGCTCGGTGGGCTACTCCCACAATGGCTTTGCTGTTGAAACCTTCACGGATGAACTGGCTTACGAAACCGGACAAGATCCCTATCAGTTCCGCCGCCAACTGCTGGTGGGTCAGCCCCGTCATCTGGAAGTGCTCGACAGAGCTGCGCGCATAGCCGGCTGGAATACACCTGTTCCGGAAGGTCGCGGGCGCGGCATAGCCCTTTTCAAGAGCTTTGGAACCTTTGTTGCTCAGGTAGTGGAAGCTGGAGTGGAGAACGGAAGCATCAAGGTTTACAAAGTGGCTTGTGCCGTGGATTGCGGCCAGGTGGTTAACCCGCGCATCGTAGAAGACCAGATAGAAGGCGGGATTATCTTCGGACTGACCGCTGCACTCTACGGCGAGATAACCCTCGAAGATGGTGAGGTGCAGCAGAGCAACTTTCACGATTACCAACTGATGCGCCAATATGAATTGCCAGAAGTAACGGTAGATGTTGTGCAGAGCAGCGAAGCGCCAACAGGCGTTGGCGAGCCAGGTGTGCCCCCGGTCATACCGGCTCTGGGTAATGCGCTATTTGCGCTGACCGGCAAACGTCAGCGCAGCTTGCCTCTGAAAGCTGATGCCTGACACCTCAGCGGGTCCGATGGCCGGAGCCCATGAATCGGTCATCAAAGATGTTTTGTCATGGCTTGAGCAAGGCCGGCGGGTATGGTTGTGCACCATTGTGGACACCTGGGGATCATCACCGCGCCCGGCAGGCTCGTGGCTGGCGGTCAATGATTCAGGGCAATGGAGTGGTTCCGTGTCGGGCGGCTGTCTGGAGGAAGATCTCCTGCGCCGTACCGCCGAGGAGGGCGCGGACTACCCGGTTCTCGTCGATTACGGCATCACTGATAACGACCGTGACGATTTCCGTTTGCCGTGTGGGGGCAGTATCCGGTTGCTGGTAGAGCCGTTGGGTAATGCTTCCGGTACAAACAGTGCAGCAATTGAGCATGTGCGACAGTTGGCGGAATCGCTGAAAGACCGGGGCTCAGCCATGCGTCGCGTTAGCCTGCAGGGTAGCATTGCTTTGGAACTTGCAGTGCCTGGTGCTCGCCCGGGAGTTGTATTTAATGGTGAAGAGTTACGCCACACGCTGCAGCCTGAGTGCCGGCTGTTGCTGATCGGAGCCGGTGAGGTAGCCCGTTATGTGGCTGAGTTTGCGATCGCCGCGGACTTTAACGTAACTCTGTGTGAGCCGCGGGAAGCCTTTGCATCCGGTTGGGGTTACGACCACCTGCCACTTGACCGGCGTTTGCCGGACGACTTGATTACAGGTTTTTTTGACGACCCATGTTGTGGCGTGCTCGCACTGGCCCATGATCCGCGAATCGACGACATGGGTTTGCTGGCGGCGCTTGAGTCCAGCGCCTTCTACATCGGTGCAATGGGGTCCGCTCGAACGTCTGAGGCGCGGCGCGCTCGCCTGGCCTCCCTTGGCGTTGATGAAAATGTTTTGAAGCGATTACGGGCGCCGATAGGTGTTGATATTCCCAGTAAAACCCCTGCAGAAATCGCCATTTCTGTTGTTGCTGATCTGATCAAGGAGCGGCATCATTTGCGAACAGCCTTCGAGCCCTACACCTCAACCTTGGGAAAATAATCCGTGTTTGATGTAAGCCGTTTCGCCATTGTTGCCCAGTCCATCATGGATGCCGGGCGTTTTCTGTTCGGGCGGGGATGGTCTCCGGCTACGAGCAGCAACTATTCGGCCCGTTTGGATAGTGACCACATCGCCATCACAGTATCAGGCCGGCATAAGGGCGAACTGGAGGCGGGTGATGTCATGGTAGTCGATCTTGATGGCAGGCCGGTGCAGAGTAATTGCCGTGCCTCGGCAGAAACCTTGTTACATACGTCGCTGTATCAGATCTTTCCAGATGCAGGAGCCGTTCTCCACACACACTCCGTGAGCGCAACGGTTCTGAGTCGGCTGTTGCCTGAAGGCGCCTCACTGAAGCTTGAAGGCTATGAATTGCAAAAAGCGTTTGATGGCATTGATACCCACGAATCGATTTTGACAGTGCCGGTTTTCGAGAACACTCAGGACATTGAGGCGTTGGCACGGGAAACCCGGGAATGGTTTATGGCAAACCCGGAACAGCCGGGCTACCTGATCCGCGGGCACGGGCTATACACCTGGGGTAAAACTATGGCGGATTGCCTTCGGCACGTGGAAGCCTTTGAATTTCTGTTTGAATGTGAACTTGCAACTATGAGGGTTCGCCCATGACGACTCTGAGCATTTTTCATACACATAACCCCAGTGCAGCTGGAACAGTGACCAGTGATGCAGTAGAAATTGGTCAATTATTAAACAATGTCGGTGTTCGCTTTGAGCGCTGGCCAACGCAGGATTTGCCGGCGAACGCGTCCGCTGAGCAGATCCTGGAGGCCTACAGCGAGGAGGTTGCGAAGCTGAAGGCAGAGAGTGGTTTTCAGACTGCCGATGTTGTGAGCCTCAACCCGGGCAACCCGCAGAAAGAGGCATTCCGGCAGAAGTTCCTGGATGAGCACACCCACAGTGAAGATGAGGTGCGCTTTTTCGTACGCGGGCAGGGAATATTCTATTTGCACCTTGGTGATCAGGTGTTTGCTGTGCAGTGCCAGAGAAACGACCTGATCAGCGTACCCGAAGGTACCCGCCACTGGTTTGATATGGGGCCGGAGCCTGAGTTCACCTGCATTCGGCTGTTTACCAATCCTGAGGGTTGGGTTGCAGAGTTTACCGGAGAAGATATTGCCGAGCGCCTGCCGCGTTTTGAGGCGCTGGAGAGGACAACTCTATGATACGCGTGATTCTTACCGATATTGAAGGCACAACCAGCTCGATTTCTTTTGTGCACGATGTGTTGTTTCCCTACGCCACTGAGCATATGCCGGGATTTATTCGTGATCAGCAGGATGATCCCGAAGTGTCAGAGCAGCTTGACCTGTTAGCAGAACAATCCGGTACGGACCGGGGCGATGTGGAAGCGCTGATAGAAACGCTCCAGTCCTGGATTCGTGAAGACCGGAAGGCAACGCCGCTTAAGACGCTCCAGGGTTTGGTATGGGAGCAGGGTTATCAGCATGGTGAGTTGAAAGGCCATATCTATGAAGATGCCGCAAAGTACCTTCAGCAGTGGCACGATCGTGGGCTGCGCTTATACGTTTATTCCTCCGGTTCGGTAAAAGCCCAGAAACTGATTTTTGGCTTTTCCAGTGCCGGCGATTGTACGCCGTTTTTCTCCGGTTATTTCGATACCCGGATCGGTGGCAAAAAAGAGCCAGATGCCTATCGTAATATTCTCAGTGAACTTGGTGTAGAGGCTGGAACCGTAATGTTCCTGTCCGATGTCGAAGCTGAGCTTGAGGCCGCGGAGGCCGCAGGTATGAAAACCGCCTGGTTGATTCGGGACTCTGAGGTGCCAGAAACAGAACGATTTGTTGCCCGAAACTTTGCCGAAGTGGACGCCCTGCTGCAAAAGCGATAGCCAACAGCTGTGAGGTAACCATGCCCGGAAACCGACCTGTCAGGCTGTTTGCCTCCTGCGTGATTCTGCTTCTGCTGGCGGGTTGCAACCCTTTTTCAGAGGTTCGTCCGATGATGGACGAATACGTAGAGAGGGTTAGCCGTGTGCTGGACACAGAGCCCGAGTATTCCCGGATTCCTGCCACGGACCAGATGCCAAGGCGCCGCAACCGTGTGTTGCCTATGCCCGAGCTCGAACTGAGCATGCTGGATTTTTTGTCGTTATACGGTTGTGAGCTGCAATACGTGGTTGGCGAGAAAAATTCCGTTATGGGCAAGGTGATGCAGCCCCTTAACCGCCTGCGCTATGAAGTTCGCTTTATCCGCGCTGCCGGTGATTGCCTGAAAACGGTCGAAAATGATGAACTTCAGGAAGTTTTAGAAAAGGCTATTTCCAGTAAACGCGAAACACTGCCAATTGCTGTCTGGAATGCGACTTGGGGCGTGGAAGAAGTGGAAACACTGTTCACGCTTGCCAAGGGCGAGTACCCGATTACGGCTGACGATCCGCTCTCGGATCTTGCTCGGGACGTTCGTCAACTAAACGGCTCTGTGGCGGTACTGATGGAGCAGGATCTTGAGGTGGACCTGGGCTTTTGGGGTGATGTGCATCAACGCTGGCAGGCGGAGTACCGGGCAGGCCAGTTGATTAACAGCGCCCGGCTTGTCACAGCCCGCCTCGGGGATGCCACAGGCATTATCCGTCAGCGGCTTGATAGCCGCCCGCTATGCCTCAATGGCAAGCCAAATAACCAGTCTGACATAGTTCAGAGCATGTTTTTCAGTATCTATATCGAGAAAGTACAACCCTATCTCGCGGACTTGCGGCGTGCACGCACAGATCTGATTAAGCCACTATCCGAGCTGGCAACCATGCAGGCTGATGTTATGCCCGATCAGTTTCGCGTGTGGTATCAATCAGCGCTGGCTCTGGACGGGCGTGAAAGCGTATGGGCGAGTCTGGATGCCGCAGTAAATACTCATACCAAAGCCTGGCAAGCGCTGCTGGAGCAGTGTGGGTTGAGGCCCGGGGCCTAACCTTCGTGACTCTTCTGGTTATATCCGCTGTCAGCGCTGGCTTTCCGGCGTTACCCTGAGAATTTCCTCAACGGTGGTCAGGCCGCTGGCTACCTTTTGTGCGCCGCTTAGACGCAGTGATTTCATACCCTCCCGGTAGGCGCTCAGTCGCAGCTTTTCCAGTTCGCATTCATCGGTAATCTGACTCGTTAGCGCGCCTGAAAGCGTCATGATCTCGTATACGCCAGCGCGACCAAGGTAACCTGTATTGCGACACTCCAGGCAACCAACCGGCTTGTGGAACTCTTGTGGTGCAGGTGCTTTCCAGGGTCTTGTGAGAGTCTGCCACGCCTGAACATCAACCGGGGCCGGCGCTTTACAATGGGGGCAGAGGGTGCGCACCAGGCGTTGGGCCATAACCCCCAGTACTGTTGCACGAATCAGATACGGAGGAATACCCAACTCCATCATTCGGGTCAAGGCGCTCGGTGCATCGTTTGTATGCAAGGTTGAGAGTACCAGATGACCCGTGAGTGCTGCTTGCACTGCCATTTCAGCGGTTTCCAGGTCACGGATTTCACCGATCATGATGATGTCCGGATCCTGCCTCAGCAAAGCCCGGATACCGGAGGCAAAGGTAAGGTCTATATTGGTTTGGACCTGCATCTGATTGAATGCGGCCTCAACCATCTCGATAGGGTCCTCAATAGTGCAGACATTAAGCTCGGCAGTCGCAATTTGTTTCAGTGTGGAGTACAGCGTTGTGGTTTTGCCGGAGCCCGTAGGGCCAGTGACCAGCACTATTCCGTGGGGCTTCGAGGTTGCCTCCTGCCAGCGCTCCCGGTCATCTCGGCTGAACCCCAGTTGTTCGTAGGATTTCAGCAAGACGTCCGGATCAAATATCCGCATCACCATCTTTTCCCCGAATGCCGTCGGCATGGTGGCCAGTCGCAGCTCTACTTCTTTGTTGTCGGGCTTTCGGGTTTTCAGGCGGCCATCTTGTGGCCGGCGCTTTTCGGCGACGTTCAGGCGCCCCAGAATCTTGAGCCGGCTGGTAATAGCCATGCCTACGTGTTCAGGGAACTCATAAACGCTGTGCAAAACGCCGTCAATCCGGAAACGAACATGGGTCAGCGTTCGTCTTGGTTCAATGTGAATGTCGGAGGCGCGCTGATCAAAGGCGTACTGCAACAGCCAATCGACGATGCGCACAACGTGTTGGTCATTGGCATCTGCGCTGTCACTGGCCCCCAGGTCCAGAAGCTGCTCCAGATTCTGATGGCCTGCGCTATTACCCGGCGCCTGGCTGCCGCTGGCTTTATTGACGGAATTTGCAAGCTGGTAAAACTCCACGGAATAACGGCGGATATTTTCAGGATTCGCTACCACGCGGCGGATGTCTTTGCGCAAGGCCTGCCGCAGGTTGCCTTCCCAGTCATTCTTGAAGGGTTCGGCACTGGCTACCAGGATCTCGTCCTGCCTGATCTCTACAGCCAGAATGCCGTGGCGCTGGGCGAACGCATATGACATGACCCGGGCAATCGCAGGTGTATCTATTTTCAGCGGATCAATGTGGTAATAGGGCTGGTCAGCCCAGCCTGCCAGCCATTGCGTTAGTCGCTCAAGATCCAGGGTCGCACCGCTTTTTTCACTGGAAAAAGCGGCAATCGCCACCAGCTCCAGAGGATGACGTTTTGCTGACTGATTGCTGGCTGCGCCCAGGTTGGCAGAAAGCACGCGTTCTGCGTCTTCCTGGCTGATTTCGCCGTCGCTCACCAGTGCTGTGCAGATATCCCGCAAAGTCAGCGTGCTTCTGGGTGGCGCTGGCGGTCGTGATGGTTGCGTTGTTTTGTTGGGCTCGGCCATTAAGTATCACTTTCCGGTGCTGGAGTATTTCAGCCTGTCACTCGCCGATTCACCTTAAGATGCACCATTGCCACGATAAACAGCAGTAAGGTGAGCAACATAAGAATGACGGGGCCTGCTGCACCCTGGCTTAGCCAGGCTGACACTACCGCTTGAGTGAAATAAAAGATAACCACGAATGCCAGCCAGATATAACCACGATTGTTGCCTTTGAAAACCGGTATTGCCAATGCCAACAATGGGATTAATTTGACTGAAAGTATCAACGCTAACGAAACGCCTTCGACCGGTGCAGGATAGAAGGTTGTAACCAGCAGGACAGCCAAAACGGACAGATAAAGAAACTGGGTTGCCCGCGCGGTGTATCGGGCTTTGGGATTGTACAGCATTGTGAGATTCCAAAAGGTATAAAGAGCTTTACGTGGCGTGGCTGTATTCGTCTCAGTCTGCCAGTTTGAGTGCCAGGTTTGCCAGGCGTTCGCCAAAGAGCTGGCAGAGGGCTTTTTCATGTTTGCTCAGGGGCAGCTGTTCGGCAGTCCCGGCCCAGTGCGATGGACCATAAGGTGTACCCCCGGTTGTCGTTTCGCTAAGATTTTTATCTGTGTAAGGCAGGCCGCACAGTAGCATGCCGTGGTGAAGCAGCGGCATCATCATGGTTAACAGCGTAGTTTCCTGGCCGCCGTGCAGGCTTCCGGTCGAAGTAAAGGCGCCTGCCGGTTTACCGACCAGTGCTCCGCTTACCCAAAGATCGCCGGTGGTGTCCATGAAATGCTTTAAAGGCGCTGCCATATTGCCGAATCTTGTCGGGCTGCCGATGGCCAGGCCCGCGCAGTTTGCCAGGTCTGACTTGCTGGCAAAGGGCGCACCGGCATCCGGAACGGGGGGCAGTGAGGCTTCTGTATCTGGTGAGACCACTGGAACGGAACGTAGCCTGGCTTCGATTCCGTTCACTTTTGCGACACCCCGACCTATCTGGGTGGCCAGCTCTGCAGTCTGCCCGTTGCGGCTGTAATAGAGAATCAGAACATAAGGCAGTTGCTCGGGCATTTTAGTGTCCTTTAAGTCGACAGTGGTAAAATCAAAGAATCGAGAGAACGTTTTCCGGGGGGCGGCCCACGGCGGCTTTGCCATTGACGAGAACAATTGGCCGCTCAATCAGTTTCGGAGTTGCTACCATAGCAGCAATGAGCTGCTCGCGGCTCAGATCCGGGTTGTTCAAGCCAAGTTCCTTGTATTCCTTTTCGCCGGTGCGCATCAGTTCACGGGGCTGATAGCCGAGTGCATCAAGAATATCTGAAAGTTCCTGCTCTGTTGGCGGCGTTTCCAGGTAGCGTATAATTTCCGGCTCGATGCCCTGATTGGTCAGTAACTCAAGAGCCTGACGGGATTTCGAACAGCGGGGGTTGTGGAAAATCCGGGTGGGTTCTGTCATCTTCGTGCCTGTTTGTTGAAATGGATGCTGCAACTATAGAGTGTGGCCCGCAGTCTAACAGGAGGTTTACCCGTGCAGAACCCTGTCGTCTCCCGGCTGATCCGGAGGGTAGCTATTGCAGGTGCGTTGGCTTTGGTGGCTTTGCTGGCAGGCTGTCAGAAAGTCGAACTGGAGCGAGCAGAAGGTCAGAAGCTAGCGTGGGACACTCTGCGCGGCCAGTGGGTGCTGGTTAACTATTGGGCCGAATGGTGCAAGCCCTGCCTGGAAGAAATTCCGGAGCTCAACGAGCTGGATAAGGCACCGGATATTACCGTTCTGGGGGTCAATTTTGATGCTGTGAAGGGTGATGCCCTGGTGGATCTCGGCAAGCGCATGGGTATTGAGTTCACCATGCTGGCAGAGGATCCGGGCCCGGAATTCGACTGGAAGCTTCCGGTTGCCTTACCGGCTACCTTTATCGTGAACCCCGACGGAAACCTTCTGGAGGCCCGCTTTGGCCCGCAGACAGAAGAAGAGATACGGGCATTGATTGGCGGCTGAACACGGCCGGCTTTTTAACGAATTTACATGCAGGAACTACCTGAGTTTATGTCGCAGACATTTGTACATCTTCGCGTGCATTCTGAACACTCCATGGTGGACGGCCTTGTGCGCGTTAAACCGCTGGTCAAGCGCGTTGTAGAGCTTGGCATGCCGGCCGTAGGCCTGACAGAGCAGTCCAACATGTGCTCGCTGGTCCGGTTTTACAAGGCGACAACCGGCGCGGGTGTAAAACCTGTTATTGGCGCGGATCTATGGCTGGAGAACCCGGACGAACCGGAAGTTCCCTTCCGCTTGACGCTACTGGCCCGTGATGACAAGGGTTATCTCAACCTCACAGAAATCATCTCTCTTGGGTATACCGAAGGGCAGCGTTACGGCAAGCCCATCATTCAGCGCAAATGGCTGGAAAGCAGAACTGACGGTCTGATTGCCATGTCCGGCGCGAAAATGGGCGATGTGGGTAAGGCTTTGCTGTCTGATAAGCCAGAGCTGGCAAAAGCGAGAGCCGAGTACTGGATGAACCTGTATCCGGGCTCTTATTATCTGGAACTGCAGAGAACTGGCCGGCCTGGTGATGAAGACTGTCTGCATATGAGCGTTGAGCTGGCCGAGAAAATCGGGCTCCCGGTTGTTGCTACCAACGACGTGCACTTTCTCGAAGCCGACGACTTTGAGGCTCATGAGGCCCGGGTCTGCATCGGTGAAAGCAGGGCTCTGGACGACCCGCGCCGGGACCGCCGCTTCAGCGACCAACAATACCTCCGCAGTGCGGAGGAAATGATTGAGTTATTCAGTGATATTCCTGAAGCCATCCAGAACACGGTTGAGATAGCGCGGCGTTGCTCTGTGACCGTGCGTATGGGCGAGTACTTCCTGCCCAATTATCCGGTGCCTGAAGGCATGACCATGGACGAATACTTCCGAAAGGTGTCTGAGGATGGCCTGGAAGATCGTCTGGCAAAAACCCTTCCCAAGGACGATCCCGATTACGACAGCAAGCGTGAAGCCTACTATAAGCGTCTGAATTTCGAGCTGGATATCATTATCCAGATGGGGTTCCCGGGTTACTTCCTGATCGTAATGGACTTCATCAAGTGGGCCAAGAACAACGGTGTTCCTGTGGGGCCGGGTCGTGGTTCAGGTGCCGGCTCGCTTGTGGCTTATGCCCAGCTGATTACCGATCTGGATCCGTTGGAATACGATTTGCTGTTCGAGCGTTTTCTTAACCCTGAACGGGTGTCCATGCCCGACTTTGACGTCGATTTCTGCATGGAAGGTCGGGATCGCGTCATTGCCTACGTGGCTGAAAAATACGGCCGTGAAGCGGTTTCCCAGATTATTACCTTTGGAACCATGGCTGCCAAGGCGGTGGTTCGTGATGTTGCCCGGGTGCAGGGCAAGTCATACGGTCTGGCAGACAAACTCTCCAAGATGATTCCCTTTGAAGTGGGAATGACATTGGGTAAGGCAATTGAACAGGAGCCCACGCTGAAGGAATTCCTTGAGCAGGACGAAGAAGCCCAGGAAATCTGGGAAATGGCTCTCAAGCTTGAAGGCGTGTGCCGAAATGCTGGTAAGCACGCCGGTGGCGTTGTCATTGCACCCACAAAGATTACCGACTTCTCGCCGCTGTATTGTGATGATGAAGGCGGTAGCCTGGTTACCCAGTTTGACAAAAATGATGTGGAAGAAGCCGGGCTGGTGAAGTTCGACTTTCTCGGCCTCCGAACGCTGACCATCATTGATTGGGCGCTCAAAATGATTAATCCACGGCGAGCGGGCCGTGGTCTGGCACCCTTGGATATCAACGAGATTCCGCTGGATGATCCGGCGTCGTTTGTGATGCTGAAAAAGGCCGAGACAACTGCGGTGTTCCAGCTGGAATCACGCGGCATGAAGGATCTTATCCGCCGCCTTCAGCCAGATTCCCTGGAAGACATGATTGCCCTGGTGGCTTTGTTCCGCCCGGGCCCCCTGCAGTCGGGCATGGTTGATGACTTTATCGACCGAAAGCATGGCAAGCAGCCGATGTCGTTCCCGCATCCGGATTATCAGTACGAAGGCTTGAAGCCGGTTCTGGAGCCCACCTATGGGGTCATCCTTTATCAGGAGCAGGTCATGCAGATTGCTCAGGTGATGGGGGGCTACTCCCTGGGTAATGCGGACATGCTCCGGCGAGCTATGGGTAAGAAAAAACCCGAAGAAATGGCCAAGCAGAAGCAGTTCTTTCTTGATGGATGCGAAAGCAACGGTATCAACAAAACCCTAGCGGAAAATATCTTTGACCTGGTGGAGAAGTTCGCGGGTTACGGCTTTAACAAATCTCACTCAGCAGCCTATGCACTGGTCTCCTACCAAACATTGTGGCTGAAGGCGCACTATACCGCTGAGTTCATGGCTGCGGTTTTGACCGCAGATATGCAGAACACAGACAAAGTGGTCACGCTGGTCGAGGAGTGCCGCAACCTGAAGCTCGATCTGGTGCTGCCAGATGTAAGCCGTTCGGAATACACGTTTACAGTGAACGATGAAGGCCAGATTGTTTACGGGCTCGGTGCGATAAAGGGGTTGGGTGAAGGTCCGATCCAGGCCATTGTGGAGGGGCGGGCCGACGGCGAGCCTTACCAGGACCTGTTCGACTTCTGTCGCAAAGTTGATCTCAAGAAAATAAACAAGCGGGCTATGGAGGCCCTTATCCGTTCCGGCGCCATGGACAAGCTGGGTGCCAGCCGTGCTCAACTGATGGCGAGCATACCGAAAGCGGTTCAGCAGGCGGATCAGCAGTCACGCAATGAGTCCGTTGGCATGATGGACATGTTCGGCGAAATGCTGGAAGCCACTGACGGTGGAGACCCATACGCAGACGTTGTCGGCTTGCGGGAATGGCCGCAGAAGCAACGCCTGAAAGGTGAGAAAGATACGCTTGGCCTGTACCTGACAGGGCACCCGTTTGACGAATATGAGCGGGAAGTCCGGCGTTTCGTGCGCTCATCCATTTCCGACCTCAAGCCGAACAAATCACCTCAAAGGGTTGCAGGGCTCGTGGTTGCGCAGCGAACTATGAAAACTCGTACCGGTTCCACCATGTGCTTTATTACCCTGGATGACCGGAGTGCGCGGATTGAAGCTACGCTGTTTTCGGAAGCATTCTTTGAAAACCGGGAGCTGCTGCAATCGGATCAGGTGATTGTGGTTGAGGGGCAGGTGAGCCACGATGACTATTCCGGCCAGATGAAAATGCGCGTGAGCTCGGTCATGGACGTGCCAAGTGCCCGGAGGCAGTTCAGCAAAGGCCTGAAACTGAATTTGCGTGCCGATCAGCTGCAGAATGGCCTGCTTGATAAAATCGACAGTACGCTCAGACCATTTCGCTGTGACGGTAGCCCGGTCTGGATTGAATACAGCAGCCCGGACGCCAGCACCCGGATTGAACTGGGGGAAAGCTGGCGGGTGCAGCCGGACGACAACCTGCTGCTGGAGCTTAAATATCTGATGGGCGACCAGTGCGTGGAACTGGTCTATGATTGAGTGAACAAGGTGGGATGCTGCCCGAATATTAAATATTTGTCAGATTGCGGACTCATACCAATGTCCGCTTTAGACGTGATCCGGGCGCTGCTATCTTTGTACCAAATTCTGTGTTGGCGGAGCTTTGCTTTGCCTGGCAAAAAAATGATGGAACATCATGAACCCTAATTATCTCGATTTCGAACAGCCGATTGCCGACCTTGAAGCCAAGATTGAAGAGCTTCGCATGGTAGGGAACGACACCGACATCAACATTTCTGATGAAATTACCCGACTGAAGAAGAAAAGCGTTAGCCTGACTGAGAACATATTCTCGGACTTGCATCCGTGGGATGTTGCCCGCCTTGCGAGGCATCCGCGCCGGCCTTATACCCTGGACTATGTCGAAATGATCTTTGATGATTTCGATGAGCTCCATGGCGACAGGCGTTATGCAGATGATCAGGCCATTGTCGGCGGCACAGCGCGGCTGAACGATATGCCTGTAATGGTGATTGGCCATCAGAAGGGCCGTGAAGTGCGGGATAAGGTCAAGCGCAATTTTGGTATGCCCCGTCCTGAAGGCTACCGCAAAGCTTTGCGCCTGATGGAAATGGCCGAGCGCTTCAGAATGCCTATTCTCACGTTTATTGACACCCCGGGAGCCTATCCTGGTATAGGTGCCGAAGAGCGTGGCCAGAGTGAGGCCATTGCGTTCAATCTCGCAGTCATGTCACGGCTGAAAACGCCAATCATTTCTACAGTGATTGGTGAGGGTGGTTCTGGTGGTGCTTTGGCTATCGGCGTATGCGATCAGTTAAATATGCTGCAATATTCGACCTATGCCGTTATATCCCCGGAAGGTTGTGCTTCCATTCTCTGGAAAAGTGCGGAGTATGCCTCCCAGGCCGCTGAGGCCATGGGCGTCACTGCAGATCGCCTGAAGGATCTCGGGCTGGCAGATAATGTCATTACTGAGCCCTTGGGTGGTGCGCACCGCAACCCAGAGAAAATGGCTGAAGCCCTGCGCGAAACGCTCACCAAGGGTATGGCTGAGCTTAGCCGCTTACCTTTGGATGAGTTGGTATCCCGGCGGTATGAGCGGTTGACCCGCTATGACAACGGGCGCTAAGCCCCTGACTGGGTTTGCCTTTTCTGAAACTTTGAGTACGCCGGTAAAAGCCGTTTCTGGCTACCGGCGGCTTTGGGTTGCCCTCAGTGGCGGCCTGGATTCCACCCTTCTTCTGCATCTTGCCTCGCTTTACCATTCCAAAGTGAGGGCGGTGCACATAAATCATCAGCTTCAGGTTAATGCCGGCACGACAGAAGGCTTCTGTCGCGATCTGTGCTCCCGGCTGGCGGTGCCGTTGACGGTTATTCCTGTGTCGGTCAACCTCAGTGGCGGCCCGGGCGAAGGCCTTGAAGAGGCTGCTCGCAAGGCTCGTTATGAGGCCTTCGAAGCACTCCTTGAACCAGGTGATATTCTGCTAATGGCCCATCATGCTGATGATCAGGCCGAAACCATTCTTTTTCGAATGTTTCGTGGTAGCGGCGTGGCCGGTCTTGCCGGAATGCCCAGAAGGCGAGTGTTGGGGGACGGGCAACTTGTCCGGCCGCTGCTGAACGTTGAGCGGTCAGAACTTGAAGGCCAGGCGCGTCAGGCCGGCATTTCGTGGGTCGAAGACCCAAGTAATACAGATCAAAAGTTTGATCGCAATTTCTTGCGCCTCAGCATTCTCCCTTTGCTCAAAAAACGCTGGCAGGGCTTTAATCAGCGGCTTCGGCATACTGCGGGGGCGTGTTCGGACAGCGATTTCCTGAATCAGCGCCTGGCCGAGTTGCATTGGCAAATGCTGGGGGCGCATCGATACCGGTTGCCCGTCCCGGAGCTCAGCAAGCTCGCTCTCGCGGAGCAGAAAAATCTTCTGCGCTGGTGGATCCGGCGGGCCGGGTATCATCCCCCGTCGATCAGTGACTGGTCTCAGGTCCTGCATGATCTTTTACAGGCAGCAGAAGACAGGGCGCCTGAGCTACGGGCAGAGGGGTATAGCCTGCAGCGCTTTAATCGCGAGCTCTACCTGGTTTCTGATAAACCAGAATTGCCGACACAGGCTGTTTGGCTGGAACCGGGCCAGCAAGTGGCCTGGGGTGAGTGGAAAATTCACCTTGAGTCGGTGGCTACAGCGAAAACTGATGTGCCGCCTATACGAATATGTACGAGGCAGGGTGGAGAGCGCATCCGTTTTCACCCGGATGGCCCGTCAAAATCTTTGAAAAAATGGCTTCAGGAGAAGGCTGTTCCACCATGGCAAAGAGCCCGCCTGCCGCTGATTTTTGTGGGTATGGCGGGCCCTGGTGAGCTTGTTGCTATTGGCGATTTATGGTGTTCTGAACAATACTGCGGAAACGCCCCTGCGGCAGGCTGGCGGCTGATTGTGGAGCGGGATTGTGATTGAGTCGCTGAGGGCTTTCTGGTAGTCTGGCGTCCCATCTTGAGATGACAATCTCCCTCCTTCACAGAACCTGATAATCATGGAATCTGCATGACGCGTTATATTTTCGTCACCGGCGGTGTTGTGTCCTCACTGGGGAAAGGAATCGCATCTGCCTCACTGGCAGCGATCCTCGAGGCACGTGGCCTGAAGGTTACTATCCTCAAGCTGGACCCATACATAAACGTGGACCCGGGTACCATGAGTCCGTTCCAGCATGGTGAGGTTTACGTCACCGAAGACGGTGCTGAAACCGATCTTGACCTTGGTCACTACGAGCGTTTTATTCGTACACCGATGAGCCGCCGTAATAATTTCACGGCAGGCCGGGTTTACGAAGAGGTTATACGCAAAGAGCGTCGCGGTGATTATCTCGGTGGAACCGTCCAGGTTATTCCCCATATCACCGATGAGATCAAACGGCGTGTCGTGGAAGGCGCAGCTGGCGCAGATGTGGCTCTGGTTGAAGTGGGCGGCACCGTTGGTGATATTGAGTCCCTGCCGTTCCTTGAAGCCTGTCGCCAGCTGAAGGTAGAAGTGGGCGCCTCCCGTGCGCTGTTCATGCACTTAACCCTGGTGCCTTACATTGCTACTGCCGGTGAAATCAAAACCAAACCGACCCAGCACTCCGTAAAGGAAATGCGCTCTATCGGTTTGCAGCCGGATATTCTGCTGTGCCGCTCGGAGCATGAAGTGGATGCCAGCTCCCGCCGGAAGATCGCACTATTCACAAACGTGGAAGAGCGTGCTGTTATTCCAATGCGTGATGCAAAGTCCATTTACGCTATTCCCCGCATGTTGCACGAGCATGGTCTGGATCAGCTGGTTATCGAACGCTTCAACCTTGACGCCCGCGAGGCGGATCTTGGTGAATGGGATAATGTCGTCGAATCATTGATGAACCCGGAGCAGGAAGTAACGATTGCCATGGTCGGCAAGTACATGGAGCTGCTTGAGGCCTACAAATCGCTGATTGAATCTCTGCTTCATGCTGGTATCAAGACCCGTACCAAGGTAAAGATCAATTACATTGATTCTGAAGACATTGAACGTGATGGTACCGACGTGCTCAAGAGTGCCGATGCGATCCTGGTTCCTGGCGGCTTTGGCGAGCGCGGAGTGGAAGGCAAGATACGCACTGTGCAATACGCTCGTGAGAACAAGGTTCCTTATCTGGGTATCTGTCTGGGGATGCAGGTAGCGGTTATTGAATATGCCCGCAACAAGGCCGGCCTGACTGATGCGCACAGCACCGAGTTTCGTAAGCACACACCGGAGCCTGTCGTTGGCTTGATTACCGAGTGGCTGGATGCGACCGGTGAGCGTGAAGAACGTACCGATGATTCCGATCTTGGCGGCACCATGCGCCTTGGTGCTCAGGATTGCGTGCTCACTGAAGGTTCGAACATTGCCAGCTGCTATGGCAGAAAAACCATTCGCGAGCGCCATCGTCACCGTTACGAGGTGAACAATCATTTCTTGCCGCAACTAGAAGCCGCGGGCTTGCTGGTTTCCGGGCGCTCCACCGATGGCAAATTGGTGGAAGTAGTGGAAGTGGTCGATCATCCCTGGTTTGTTGCCTGTCAGTTCCATCCGGAATTTACCTCGACGCCGCGTGATGGCCATCCGCTGTTCAAGGGCTTTGTGGAAGCTGCGCTGGCTAACCGTAAGGAATCCTGATTATGGCCCAGAGCACCGTTACTGTTGCTGACATTGATATAGCCAACGATAAGCCGTTTGTGCTGTTTGGTGGCATGAATGTTCTGGAATCCCGGGATCTGGCGTTCGAGGTTGCTGAAAGCTACGTTGAGGTTTGCCGTAAGCTTGGCATCCCTTATGTGTTCAAAGCATCTTTTGATAAGGCGAACCGTTCTTCGGTTAACTCTTTCCGCGGGCCGGGCCTTGAGGAAGGCTTGCAGATACTTGCTGATATCAAGAGCAAGTTCGGTGTTCCGATTATTTCTGATGTCCATGAAGCTGCACAGGCGGCACCTGCCGCTGAAGTGTGTGACATCATTCAGCTACCCGCATTTTTGAGCCGCCAGACTGATCTGGTGGTTGCCATGGCGAAAACCGGTGCAGCCATCAATATCAAGAAAGCCCAGTTCCTGGCGCCACAGGAGATGAAACACATCATCACCAAGTGTGCAGAAGCCGGAAATGACCGGGTTATATTGTGCGAGCGGGGCAGCAGCTTCGGGTACAATAACCTTGTGGTCGATATGCTTGGTTTTGGCATCATGAAATCCATGGATGTGCCGGTTATGTTTGATGTGACCCACTCATTGCAGATGCCGGGTGGTCGAGCAGATTCTGCCGGTGGCCGTCGTGCTCAGGTAACAGATCTGGCGCTTGCCGGCATGTCGCAGGGGTTGGCCGGGCTGTTTCTGGAGGCTCACCCGAACCCGGATGAGGCCAAGTGCGATGGGCCTTGTGCCTTGCGCCTGAGCCAGCTCGAGCCATTCTTGCAACGAGTTAAGGCTGTTGATGACCTTGTGAAGAGTTTTAAACCTATCGATACCGCCTGATTGGCGGTTTTCGTGTTTTAGCCTTGGTGGCACGAGCAAGCTGGTAGGGCCTTACGAAACACGCTGTGAATACGTCCATGTACGCTTGGCTACGCCATCCATGGCTTCGCACAGTTTCGTAAGGCCCTACCAGCTCGCTCTTGATCAGACTTCTTATATTGACCTTTGAAATTGAGAACCTGGAGACTCCCTAGCATGACCAAGATTGCCGACATTAAAGCCCGTGAGGTCCTGGATTCCCGTGGTAATCCCACGGTAGAAGCAGACGTGATCCTTGAAGATGGAACGCTTGGTCGTGCCTGTGCACCGTCCGGAGCCTCTACCGGCTCTCGCGAAGCGCTGGAACTGCGCGATGGTGATGCATCCCGTTACCTGGGTAAGGGCGTACTGAAGGCAGTCGAAGCCATTAACGGCAAGATCAAGGATGCACTGAAAGGCAAAGACGCTTCAGACCAGCGTGGCCTGGATAACATCATGCTGGAGCTGGATGGTACTGAGAACAAGGCCAATCTGGGTGCAAACGCTATTCTGGCAGTATCTCTGGCAGCGGCTAAAGCTGCGGCCGAGTCTTTGGGTAAGCCGCTGTACGAGCACATCGCTGACATCAACGGTACCTCCGGTAAGTTCAGTATGCCTGTGCCGATGATGAATATTCTGAACGGTGGTGAGCACGCGGATAACAACGTTGATATACAGGAGTTCATGGTTCAGCCGGTTGCAGCAAAGAGTTTTTCCGAAGCTCTGCGTATTGGTGCCGAGATTTTCCACAGTCTGAAAAAAGTGCTGCAGGCTCAGGGCCTTAATACTGCGGTAGGCGACGAGGGTGGCTTTGCGCCTAACCTCCCGTCTAACGAGGCGGCTCTGGCGGTTATCGAGGAAGCAGTTGAAAAAGCCGGGTACAAGCTTGGTACAGACATCACTCTGGCCTTGGACTGCGCTGCATCTGAATTTTATAAGGATGGCCAGTACGTATTGGCCGGAGAAGGTAAGAGCTATGATTCTGCCGGTTTTGCAGATTACCTGGCGGGATTGTCTGAGCGTTTTCCGATTGTGTCCATCGAGGATGGCATGGATGAGAGCGATTGGGACGGTTGGAAAGTACTGACCGACAAGATCGGTGAAAAGGTACAACTGGTGGGCGACGATCTGTTTGTTACCAACACCAGAATCCTCAAGCGTGGTATCGATACGGGTGTGGGCAACTCCATTCTGATCAAGTTCAATCAGATCGGAAGCCTGAGTGAAACCCTTGACGCTATCAAGATGGCTCAGGATGCAGGATTTACTGCGGTTATTTCTCACCGTTCAGGTGAAACGGAAGATACAACCATTGCGGATCTTGCCGTTGCTACCTGTGCTGGCCAGATCAAGACCGGTTCTCTTTGCCGCTCTGACCGCGTCGCCAAGTATAACCAGCTGCTGCGTATTGAAGAGGCGCTCGAGGGTAAAGCACCTTACCGTGGTCTGGTTGAGATTAAAGGCCAGGGCTGACATCAGTAGCTTTTACCTTTGTCCCTGAAACTCCGGGGTTCAGGGAATGGAATATTAAGGCCGTCGTGTATTGAATGAAAGTTCAGCCACGATGGCCTTTTTGTCCAATCAGTTAGAAGAATTTGTTGCTAATCTACTCTAAGGTCTATACTTAGCGTCCGGTGTTTGGTTTTTGATCGTTTAACTCGTGAACGGAATCGGTATTAATGAAGTTGCTCTGGGCTTTCATGGTTGTTCTCATTCTCCTGCTGCAGGTACGTCTGTGGGTTGGGGAGGGCAGCTTTGCGCAGGTCTGGACGCTGGAAAAATCGATTGCCGAGCAGCGGGAGGAAAACGCCGAACTGGCCACTCGTAATGAGCGCTTGTATGCGGAGGTGCGTAACCTTCGCAATGAGCAGGGTGCGGTGGAAGAGCGGGCCCGGATGAATCTTGGGTTGATTCGCAACGATGAGACGTTTTTTCTTGTTGTTGAGCAGTGACTTCTGGGGTTGGAGCTCTGAGCGCCGGGTAGACCTTTCCCGGGAAACGCTACGAGCACATCCATGTGCGCTTGACGGCGGCCATCCTTGGCCACCGACATTCCCGGAAAAGGTCTACCCGGCGCTCTCCCGGCCTTGTGCGGAAACCTTATGACTTCTCCACGATTCTGGTTGATTGTTCCCGCCGCCGGCATCGGTCAACGCATGCAGGCTGAACGTCCCAAGCAGTACCTCCGTATTAATAACCGCTTTATTCTGGATCTCACTCTTTCCCGGTTGCTGGATTCCGGCCTCTTTGCTGGTTGTATGGTTCCGCTTAATTCTGCGGATCATTGGTGGCCGGATACAGAGGCCAGCACTGATGACCGTATTCAGACCTGCACGGGTGGTGCCGAACGGGCAGATTCTGTGCTCTCGGCATTACATGCACTGGAGGAGCAGGTTGCAGCCGGTGACTGGGTGTTGGTTCATGATGCGGCTCGTCCTTGTGTTTATCCGGCTGATCTCGAGAACCTTGTCTCAACTTTAGTGGATCACCCTGTGGGTGGTCTTTTGGCGGCGCCAGTTGCAGATACACTTAAAAAGGCGGAAACAGGTCCTATACCTGAAGTCCTCGGAACAGTGGATCGCAGCCAGCTTTGGCGTGCGCTTACGCCTCAGATGTTTCGTTATCAGATGTTGGTTGAGGCACTGGAGAAGGCTTTGGGCGAGAAGCAGGCTGTTACAGACGAGTCCTCTGCCATGGAGTTTTCCGGTAACATGCCCGTTTTGGTCGAGGGGCGATCGGACAATATCAAGATTACCGTACCTGCGGATCTGGACCTCGCTGGTTTTATTCTCAGCCGGTTCTGAGTTTTCTCGTTATCCCGGAGTAAGTTATGCGAATTGGTCAGGGCTTTGATGTTCATGCCTTCGGCGAAGGCGATGCCGTTATTCTTGGCGGCGTCTCTATACCATACAGTCAGGGGCTGAAAGCCCACTCTGATGGTGATGTGCTTTTGCATGCACTGGCAGATGCCCTTCTGGGTGCGGTTGCCCTGGGAGATATCGGCCATTTTTTCCCGGATACCAGCGCGGAATGGGCTGGTGCGGATAGCCGTGATCTGCTGCGCCGGGTTGTGGCCCGGGTGGCGGAGGAGGGCTTCGGTATCGTGAATGTTGATACTACGATCATCGCTCAGGCACCAAAAATGGCACCCTATATCGAGCGCATGCGTTTGAATATCGCTGAGGACCTGAGTATCCCGGCCAGCTGTGTAAGCGTAAAGGCGACTACCAGCGAGAAACTCGGGTTTACCGGCCGTGGGGAGGGTATTGCGTGTCAGGCAATATGCTTGCTTGAGCAGGTGGCACCTTGAGCGAGGCGGATGCAGGTGCGGAAGGCTGGCGCCTGGACTGGCCTGTTTCAGCAGGCGTCCGTGTGGGTAGTGCTCATCTGAAAACCGTGCCGGATGATTTCCGGGTCAGTGAGGTGCTGGAGGCGTTTCCCGAACATACGGAGCAATCCGGTATTTCGAGCGTTGCCGGTGAGGGCGAGCATTTGTGTTTGCGTTTAGAGAAAACCGGTGACAACACAGAGTTTGTCGCGGGAGAACTCGCTACTCTGGCTGGGTGTCGACCTTTCGATGTGGGGTTTTGCGGGCTAAAGGATCGCCACGCGGTTACCAGCCAATGGTTCAGCCTCTACAGGCCCGGTATGATGGAGGACGATTCCGCATTAATCGAGCAGGTCTCGGCACGCTGGCCGGTAAAGTCAGCCTGTCGTAGTGTGCGAAAACTTCGCCGCGGAGACCATCAGGGGAACCATTTTACCATCAGACTCCGGCAGATCAGTGCTGATCGTGAAGCTGTCGAATGTGCCCTGGAGCGATTGAAAATACAGGGTGCACCCAATTACTTCGGCCCTCAGCGTTTCGGTTTCGGAGGCGCTAATCTGGATCGTGCTGTTCATATTGATCCTGCGGCGCTGAACCGCCGTGGCGGGCAAGGCAAGGGCCGGCGACGAGGCCGGGGTAGCAGCAGGTCTGGCGGTGGAAGAGATGACCGGAAAAACGTATTGTATTTTTCGGCTGCACGTTCCTGGTTATTTAATGAGGTTCTCGCGTCACGGGTGGCTGACGCTAGTTGGCGGACTCCGCTCCCAGGCGAGCCAACGGAGACTGCAACGGGGCCCATGTGGGGTGATGGTGGGACAGTTGCCAGTGGCGAGGCCGGGCAACGTGAACGTGACATAGTGGCACAGGCGCCAAAACTGGCCTCATTGTTTATGATGACTCGGATGAAGCCTGAGCGTCGTCCTCTGGTCGCTGAGGCAGAGGGTCTCAGCTGGTCCTGGCTGGATGACGGCGGTCTGGAACTGGAGTTTTTCCTGCAACCCGGGCAATACGCCACTACGATTTTGAGTGATATTTTTGAGTTGGAAGACATCAGCCTTGACCACCATAAAAATTAGCAGGGTCAGGGGAGTTTTTGCCCAGTGATTTACTGGATAGCATTTTTTGGAGAGTACTGTGCGCATTCTGTTATCGAACGATGACGGTGTTCATTCACCGGGGCTGGCTGCCCTTTACGAAGGCCTCAAGGGGCTGGGTCATCTTGAAGTCGTAGCGCCGGACAGGGATCACAGCGGCGCGAGTAACGCCCTGACACTCAACCGGCCTCTGACGGTTGAGCAGCATTCCAGCGGCTTCCGGTCGGTCGACGGTACGCCTACAGACTGCGTGCATCTTGCTGTTAACGGCCTTTTTCGTGAGCCCTTCGACCGTGTGGTTTCGGGCATCAATACCCATGCGAACCTGGGTGATGACATCATCTATTCCGGCACCGTAGCGGCCGCAACTGAAGGTCGTCACCTCGGGTTGCCAGCAATTGCAGTCTCTTTGGTGAGTGAGGGGCGTAATCATTTCGAAACGGCTGCCAGAGTCGTGCGCATGCTTCTGGAGACTGCGCAGCCTTTTGTTCTGGGGCCTCGCTCTATATTGAATGTCAATGTGCCAGATGTGCCATGGGAAGAGCTTGCCGGGTTTCGCGTTACCCGGCTTGGTGACCGGGAGCGTGCCGAGGGTGCTGTTCCGATGACCTGTCCGCGGGGTAAGGAAAGGTACTGGATCGGTGCAGCGGGGAAGGGCGGTGACGCCGGTCCTGGAACCGACTTCCACGCTGTCTCGCAAGGCTATGTTTCTCTTACGCCAGTGCATATAGATATGACTCGCCACGAAGCCCTCGTTTCGCTCAGAAGCTGGGTGGACTCCCTTCAGGCATCCATGGGGGGCGGTGCGTGAGCGGTGAGCTTCAAGGTATCGGGATGACATCCCGGCGCACACGTATGCGTCTGGTGCAGCGTCTTAAAGAATCTGGTATTGAATCAGATCGTGTTCTGGACGTCATGGGGCAGGTGCCGCGGCATATTTTTCTGGATGAAGCTCTGTCGCATCGGGCCTACGAGGACACGTCTCTGCCTATTGGCTATGGTCAGACGCTGTCCCAGCCCTACATTGTCGCCCGAATGACTGAATTGTTGCTCAGGCATGAGCCCGAAAGAGTGTTGGAACTGGGCACAGGGTCAGGTTACCAGACAGCTGTTTTATCGCAGCTTTTTGAGCGGGTTTACAGTGTGGAACGGATCAAGCCTCTTCAAGATCGTGCTCGGGAGCGGCTGCGTCAGCTCAATATCCGCAACGTGATGCTCAAGCATGCAGACGGAGGCATGGGGTGGCCCGAGCGAGGCCCGTTTGATGGCATTATCGTCACTGCCGCTCCTATGGAAATTCCAACTGAGTTGCTGGGCCAGCTAGCTGACGGTGGCGTACTGGTGGCTCCGGTTGGTGAAGAGCATCAGGTGCTTGTAGAAGTGATTCGCAACGGGGACCGGTTTGAGCGTCGTGAGCTGGAGCCGGTCCGCTTTGTTCCTTTGTTGGGCGGAGTTATCCGTTGACCGAACAAGTAAAGAAAACCAGCACGCAAAGCAGTGGCAGCGAACATCATCCCGCATCGGTGTTTTTACGAGGCATGGCTATGGGTGCAGCGGATATCGTCCCAGGCGTTTCCGGCGGCACCATTGCGTTCATAACCGGTATCTATTTCCGCTTACTTGAGGCGATCAATGCTGCCCCGGGAGCCGTGTTCAGAGAACTTTTCCGTGGCAAGCCGAAAGCCTTCTGGCGGGCCTGTGACGGCACATTTCTCAGCTTGCTGCTGGCGGGTATTCTCATCAGCGTTGTTACCCTTGCGTCTGCCATCAGTTTCCTGCTGGACGAATATCCGATTCAGATCTGGAGCTTTTTTTTCGGGCTGATTGTTGCCTCTGTTCTGCACGTTGGCCGCCAGGCAAACCATTATCGTACATTTCTGCTCATTCCACTTGTTGCTGGCATTGTCGTCGCGTGGTGGATCTCAACACTGTCTGGTGGCGACCTTAACCCTTCCGCCCTGACCTTTTTTGGCGCTGGCGCTGTGGCAATTTGCGCGATGATCCTACCCGGGATTTCCGGTAGTTTTATTCTGGTTATCCTGGGTATGTATGCTCCGGTTCTGGCAGCTATAAAAACCTTTGATGTTGCGGTGTTACTCTTATTTATGTCGGGTTGCCTGGTTGGCCTGCTATCGGTAGCACGGCTGATTACCTGGGCTTTTCACAAGTATCATGACCCTGTGTTGGCCCTGCTTACCGGTTTCATGATTGGTGCGCTCAATAAGGTATGGCCCTGGAAGGAGACTCTTAGTTGGCGCACCAACAGCTCTGGCGAGCAGGTGCCCTTGAATGAGGTCAGTATCAGCCCCGGGGCATTCCTCGATCTTACCGGTCTGGACCCACAGGTTTGGACAGCAGTGATGATGGCTATCACCGGGTTTGCTCTTGTATTGCTGGTCGAGTGGGTTGGTGGGCGTAACCAGAATACAGAGCCGCGTCCGGCATCCGATAATGCAGGCTAAATCCGGATAGGCCCCGTGTTACATTTATGGGCACGCGGTTGTTCCCGGCCGTAACAAAGACCGCCATGGGTAACAGGGGGTGGGCCAGAGCGACTTGGATTTCAATCCAAAATATGCAATAAATTAGCGAGTTACTTTTAAAACTTCAGGGTTTTCTTTGAACCGATTCAGAGCTTATACAGATTACTCCTAACCGGGCCGGTGTTATTCCAGTGAGATTACTACGTGGGTTAGTTCATGCCGCACTGCCGGCCTCCCCGCGGTTCCGCTTTGGTGCCCAGCCTTCTGCCTGTGCACCCGAAACGGGCAGACTCTGGCTCATTCTCGCTGCAATCCTTGTCTTGGCCGGTACCTTGAGCGGGTGTAACACCCAGGCGCTTCACCAGGATGATATTTACAATCCGCCTGTTTACTGGGGGAGCCATGTCGTCCGACAGGGCGAGACCCTGTATGGCATCGCCTGGTCTTACGGCCGCGATTACCGGGAACTGGGCAGTGCCAATGGCATCGGCCCACCCTGGACGATCCGCGCCGGGCAGGTGCTCCGGCTGGACCGTCGTGGCAAGGTTTCATCCGGCAGTGGCAGTGTTTCGGCAAGTGCCCCCAGGCCATCTCAGAATACGTCTTCCCGGGCTCCGGTTGCCAAATCCCCAGCCTCAACAACAACGACTAACCGGAAACCCGTGGTCACCCGAGGTCCGGATAAGTCTGCTCCCCTGGATTCACGCACGCAGACGGTAGCCAGTATTCCCTGGCGCTGGCCGCACTCTGGCACCGTAATTGCAGGATATTCAGCATCCGGAAAAGTCAATAAAGGCGTTGATATTGCCGGGAAAGCCGGGGATGCTGTAAGGGCTGCCGCAGACGGAAGTGTGGTCTACGCCGGCAATGGTTTGCTGGGTTATGGCAATTTGATTATTGTGAATCATAACGAGCATTATCTGAGTGCATACGCTCATAACCGGAAAATTCTGGTTAGTGAAGGGGAGGGAGTAAAAGCCGGGCAGGTCATAGCAGAGCTCGGCGGCAGTGGTTCGGAGCGTCCGATGTTACATTTCGAGATCCGAAAAAATGGTAACCCGGTTGATCCGACGCATTATCTGCCACCACGCTAATGACTGTTGCGGAGTCTAAAACAAGAAGAAATGATGGTAACAGCGCATAAGCTGGCCATTGAAGAAGTCCTGAAGAAAAAAGAAATAACCAAGGCTCGCAATAAAAAAAGAAGTATCGGGCGCTAATCCAGGATTGTTGAAAGGCGGGGCAAGAGATATGTCAGCAGAACAGGAAGATATGATTGTTGATCGTCTAACAGACGTCGATGGCTCTACGAACGTTGATGACTCTGAGGATCAGTTACTCGCAGAAGAAATAACCGATAAGAGCACTCCGGAGGCTGCTGAAACCAACGAAGCGTTTCCTTCCCAAAGGCGGTATTACGCCAGCTCGAAGCAGCTGGACGCCACTCAACTCTATCTCAACGAAATTGGTTTCTCACCGCTTCTGACAGCTGAAGAGGAAGTCTATTTTGCACGTCTGGCGCGCAAAGGAGAGGACTCCGGCCGTAAACGAATGATCGAGAGCAACCTGCGACTGGTTGTAAAAATTGCCAGGCGCTATGTGAATCGTGGATTGACCTTGCTTGATTTGATCGAAGAGGGGAATCTCGGGCTGATCCGTGCAGTCGAAAAGTTTGATCCGGAACGCGGCTTTCGCTTTTCCACTTATGCGACCTGGTGGATCCGCCAGACGATAGAGCGGGCTATCATGAACCAGACCCGCACTATCCGCCTGCCTATTCACGTAGTAAAGGAGCTGAATCTTTACTTGCGGGCAGCCCGCGAACTTACACAGCAGCTTGATCATGAGCCCTCGGCGGAAGAAATTGCAAAGCGTGTGGACAAGCCGGTTAACGATGTTAAGCGCATGCTGGGCCTTAATGAGCGCGTTGCCTCGATGGATACGCCGATCGGCGCCGGCGGTGAGAAGTCTTTGCTGGATACCGTGGCTGATGAAGGTGCCTCCAACCCTGCAGATGTGCTGCAGGACAACAACATGTGTGCCTGCCTTGGGAAATGGATAGACCAGCTCAGCGACAAGCAACAGGAAGTCCTTTCCAGGCGTTTTGGTCTCAGGGGTTACCCTGTCAGCACTTTGGAGGAAGTCGGACAGGAAATTGGGCTGACCCGTGAGCGTGTTCGGCAGATTCAGGTAGAGGCATTAAGACGTTTACGCGAAATCCTCGAAAAAGAAGGTCTGACAGGAAACCTCCTGTTCAAATAGCTTTTCTGACGCAGTATCCGGAACGCCGGCCATGTTTCATGGCTGGCGTTTTGTGTTTTAGTTGTTCTGAAAAAGTATCCCTGACAAGTAACCGCACAAATGAGAACCAGGTTGCGACTGCCCCCTTTTGGTCATTGTTAGAATAGCGAGGCCGGGGGCTGCGGACTTTTACCTGGTGACGAATGAATTCTCATAATAATGACTAAAAGGAAAGAACTATGAAAAAAGCGTTTTTGACGGGCTTTGCATCCCTGATGCTGGCCGCCACACTTTCAGCTCCTGCTTTGGCGTTGACCGTTGAAGGTGTTGATGTTCCTGAGACCTACAACGCAGACAGCACCGAGTTGGCCTTGAACGGTGCAGGTACCCGCTCCAAATTTTTCATGGATCTTTATATTGGCAGCCTTTATGTGCCTCAGGTACAGCGGGATGGCAATGCCGTGATTGAGGCTGATGAGCCTCAGGCAATAACGCTGCATATTATTTCCGGCATGATCACCAGTGACCGTATGACAGAAGCGACCATGGAGGGCTTCAAGGCTTCTACGGGTGGTGACATGGCTTCCGTTCAGGCTGAAATTGACCAGTTCATGTCGGTATTCAAAGAAGAAATCAAGGAAGGTGATGTGTTTGATCTGGTTTATGTGCCGGGTGAGGGTGTTAAAGTGCTTAAGAATGGTGAGCAAAAAGATACTGTCGGAGGTCTTGAGTTCAAGAAAGCCTTGTTCGGTATCTGGCTTTCTGATGAGCCGGCTCAGAAGAGTTTGAAGAAGGAAATGTTGGGTCAGGGCTGACAGAACTCTGATGTTTATAAAAGAAAAGCCGGCAAGAGCCGGCTTTTCTTTTATACGAGGGTATCTTACAGATAATCGTTTTTTTGCTTGAACTCGCAGAGATCCTCAATAATACAGGCTCCGCACCGGGGTTTGCGTGCTATGCATGTGTAGCGCCCGTGGAGGATAAGCCAGTGATGGGCGTCCTGAAGAAACTCTTTCGGCACCAGCCGCATCAGACGGTTTTCCACTTCCACAACGTTCTTGCCCGGAGCAATGCCAGTGCGGTTGGATACGCGGAAAATATGAGTGTCTACTGCCATGACGAGCTGCCCGAACGCGGTGTTCAGAACCACGTTGGCAGTTTTTCGGCCGACCCCAGGGAGTGCTTCTAGGTCCTCGCGATTATCCGGCACAATGCTGTTGTGTTTTTCAATCAGTATGCGGCAGGTCTTGATGACGTTCTCAGCCTTGCTGTTGAATAACCCGATTGTTTTGATGTAGTCCTTCAGGCCTTCCACGCCAAGTGCAAGTATGGCCTCCGGCGTATTGGCGGCAGGAAACAGCTTGTCAGTCGCCTTGTTAACGCCTACATCCGTAGCCTGCGCAGAGAGAATAACCGCAACGAGTAACTCAAACGGGCTACTGTAATTCAGCTCGGTTTGCGGATGGGGGGTGGCTTCCCGAAAGCGGGAGAATATTTCAATACGCTTGGCTTTATTCATGTTGTTTCGTTACGACTCCAGCCGCAGATTATGAGACATTCCCGGTAACACGCACACGTTTGCTACCGGGTATTGTCGATGGCTGATCTGCCTTCTGGCGCTCCTTCAAATGATTGTCGATACCGTTTTTCAGGGCAATGAGCAAACCAAGGCCAACGAATGCGCCGGGTGGGAGGACCATAAATAACATATCCGGATAGTTGCCAAACGGTTCTATTACCCAATCGGCGGCCATGGGGCCGAGCAGCAGGTGCATATCCACAAACAGAGTGCCTTGGCCGATCAGTTCACGCATACCGCCAAGGATAACCAGTACGACCAGGAAGCCCGCGCCCATCATTGCGCCATCCAGCAGCGCAGGGCCAGGAGCATTACGAGAAGCAAATGCATCGGCACGGCCAAGAATGGCGCAGTTGGTAACGATCAGAGGAATGAAAATACCCAGGATCTGATAAAGCTCGTAAGTATATGCCTGCATTAACAGCTCGGCGCAGGTGACGAAGGAAGCAATAATCATTACAAAAGCCGGCAGGCGCACGGATTCTCCGACAAAGTTGCGGATCAGTGAAACCGCGAGGTTTGAGCCCATCAATACCATGAGGGTTGCCAGCCCAAGACCGATTGCATTGACGACCGTGCTGGTGACAGCAAGAAGAGGGCACAATCCCAGTACCTGAACCAGCGCCGGGTTGTTGTCCCACAGGCCGTCACGGATGATTTCACTGGACGTTTTAGTCGCCATTGTCAGGATTGCTCCAGGTTCAGGGGTTCGTCTGTCAGGTCCCCGGGAGTGACTTCAGGGCCTTGCCCCCTCGGGGTTTTATTCAGTCGGGACCGGATAACCTGCTGGTTCTTCCGGGCATAAATCAGCGTTTTTTGTACAGCTTTTACCACTGCCCGAGGGGTGATGGTGGCGCCGGTAAACTGATCAAAGACTCCGCCGTTCTTTTTGACATTCCACTCCTTTGGCGCCGGGTTGCCCAGCGAGCGCCCCTCGAAGTCTTTTACCCAGTCGGACTTCCGGGTTTCAATCCGGTCACCCAGCCCTGGAGTTTCCTTGTGGTCAATAACCCTCACACCGAGAACTGTGCCCTCAAGGTCAATGCCCACCAGAAGCTTTATAGCGCCTGAATACCCGTCAGGCGCAACGGCTGGCATGATCATGCCGACCGGTCGCCCGTCCTGACGTGCGACCCATACGGTCACCGGTCCCTCTGTTGCCAGCCGATCACCTGCCGGCAGCACCAGCGTATCCCTGAGCATGTCGTTGTTGTGAGCGCTTTCAGGGATGATTTCAAACAGCGCTTTGGCTTCTGCTCTCGCCGCCTGTTCTGCGATGCGTTCGTTGGTGAGTGCCTGGGTAACGGCAATGGTGCCACCGGTAATTACAGCAAACAGCCCAAGCCCGAGAGCACTACGCCGAATGGATTGAATCATCGTCGCCATGGCTCAGCTCCTGCCCCGGCCGGGCAGCCCTCGTCGGGCTTTGTGGTGGCCGTAGGTTCTCGGCGTCGTGTAGTGATCAATAAAAGGCACGGCAAAGTTCATGAGCAATACGCTGAACGCCACGGCATCCGGATAGTTACCCCAGCTTCGAATCAAATAGATAAGAACACCGATTCCCGCTCCGTAAATCAGTTTACCCTGATGGCTGGTTGCGGCAGAAACCGGATCGGTTGCGATAAAAAATGCTCCGAGCATGGTGCCTCCTGCAAGGAGGTGCAGTGATAGGGGTGCGAATTGATCCGCGTTGCTGCCAAATGCCAGGCTCATGACAACCAGCGCGCCCAGAAGAGCGGCCGGAATATGCCAGGTGATAATCTTCAGGCCGATGAGTACGAGCCCACCCGCCAGAAAGGCAGCGTTGACCCACTCCCATCCTCTGGCAACGCCATCGCCAAATGTGGGGTGCACCAGAACCTCGGCTGAGGTGTGGGTGACAATTTTATGTTTGTACTCGTCCAGCGGCGTTGCCATCGTCCAGCCGTCAACGGCAGTTTGCTGCCCCGAGACAATTGCGGCCAGAGTATCCCCGAAACCGGCTGCATCATTCCAGAGTAGCCCCGGCTCTGCCCAGTTAGTGGTCATGGCGACCGGGAACGAAATCAGTACCAGCGCGTAGCCCACCATGGCAGGGTTGAAGGGATTGGAGCCCAGCCCGCCGTATAGCTGTTTGGCTATCACAATCGCTGAAATGACCGCCACTGCCGATACCCACCAGGGCGCAAACTGAGGCAAGGACAGCCCGAGCAACAGCCCGGTTACCGCAGCAGTATTATCCTTGAGAATAAACCCTATCGGCTTGCTGCGTAGCTTCAGAATCGTAGCTTCAGATGCCAGAGCAATAGCGATACACCAAACAACGTTGATCAGGTTACCCCAGCCGAAAAACAGGGTCTGTGCGAGAAGGCCCGGCAATGCTGCGAGTATGACCCATAGCATCACCTTCGATGTCGGGCGCGCATTGTGAGCATGAGGTGAAGACTGTTGAACAAACGCCATTGATATCGGGCCTGATTCGGGTTATTCGATGGACTGGGATTCGGATTGGGTTGTAGGCACTTTGCGAGCGTCCGCCAGAGCTTCTTCTGCCCGTTTTACCCTGTCATGATTCTTGGTGACCGCACGCTCCAGTTTTTCCACGTTGTCTGCTTGCTGCGCCTTTGCCTCTTCGAGCATCGCCTGCATGGTTTCCAGCTTGGACTGTGCCTGAGCCAACTGTTTCTCCAGTGCTTCTGTGTCTGGCTTTTCCAGGGGCGGGGTCGCTGGCACAGTTGCCTGGGCTTTTGCAGCTTCGCTACTGGCCTTTTTACGCGCCAAAGCCTGCTCAACCAGTGCGGAGCCTGCTGCGCGCTCGTCGACAGCTTTCCCGTTGGCAGCAGCCTGCTCAGCTTCAGCTTTCTTTTTGGCCTGGGCTTCTGCAGCGGCTTTTGCACGCTCCTTACGCCGCAACTCTTTATCCAGCTGCTCTCGTTCAAGCCGTTCCTGGCGGGCCTCAAACCGTTCTCTGGCCCGGTCGGCTTTAAGCTGTTCGGCGCGCTGAACTCGAATCTCGCCCTTGGCGTAGCGATAGTATTGTACAAGTGGAATCGAGCTTGGGCACACATAGGAGCAGGCCCCACACTCAATACAGTCGAACAGGTTCAGGTGCTCCGCTTTTTCAAATTCTGCGGCTTTTGCATGCCAGAATAATTGTTGCGGTAGCAGTTCCATGGGACAAACTTCCGCACACTGTCCGCAGCGGATGCAGGCCTGTTCGGGTGGTGGCGCGGGCAGCTCGCTTGAGGTTGCCGCAATAATGCAGTTGCTGGTTTTGATAATCGGCACTGCCGTGGTCGCCAGGGTGTAACCCATCATGGGTCCGCCAAGAACCAGGCGGCTGACACGGTCATTTTGCAGTCCTGCGTGTTCGAGAAGATAGTCCACCGGCGTACCCAGCAAAACATCAAAATTGCCTGGTTTTTTTAGCGCCTCGCCGGTCAGAGTGACTATGCGTTCGATCAGCGGCGTACCTTCAAAGATGGCCCGGGAAACCGCAACGGCTGTTCCTATGTTCTGGCACATGACGCCAATATCGGCCGGAATACCACCACTGGGAACTTCCATCCCGGTCAGAATCTGGATCAACTGCTTTTCGCCGCCTGACGGGTATTTGGTCGGGATGACGGCGATTTCAATTTTGGTGCCTCGGGTGGCTTCATGCAGAACAGCTGCAGCCTCCGGCTTGTTATCTTCAATCCCGATAACGCAGCGTTCGGGGCGCAGAATCCAGGCCATTATCTTGAGCCCGGCAATAACTTCATGCGCTCTTTCTCGCATGGTCATGTCGTCGGCAGTAATGTAGGGCTCACATTCAGCGCCGTTGAGGATCAGTGTGTCGACCTTGCGATCCCGGCTTGGCTTCAGTTTGATGTCTGTCGGAAAACCAGCACCACCCATACCTGATATACCGGCTGAGTGAATTGCGTCCAGAACCTGGTCCCGGTCGAGTTTGCGATAGTCGCTAAGCGGGTAACGCTCGCACCACTCATCCTTGCCGTCCGGCTTCAGAACGATGCATTTGTCTGTCATGCCAGACGGATGTGGTACTGGGCGGTCACCGATGTTTTCAATCACACCGGACGTGGGTGCATGCACGGGGACACCCATACCGTGGCTGACATCGGCTATCTTCTGGCCTTTCAGTACCCGGTCACCCACCGCGACAATGGGTTCGGCGGGTTCCCCAATGTGTTGTTGCAGAGGCAGCACCAGTTGCCCGGGGACGCCAGCGTGCTGAATGGCACGGGTGGTTGAAAGCTTCTTGCGCTCTGCAGGATGAACACCGCCACTGAAATCCCAAAGCTTGATCGTAGAGGGCATCAGGCGTGGGCCTCCTGCCGGTCTGTTGCAATAATTTCGGGTGCAGGCTGTGTCCAGCCCCTGATATCGGGTTCAATGATGATCATATCAATGCAGTCAACAGGGCAGGGCTCCACGCACAGATCACAGCCTGTGCATTCACTTTCAATGACTGTGTGCATATGTTTTGCAGCACCCAGAATAGCGTCCACCGGGCAGGCCTGGATGCATTTGGTGCAGCCAATGCATTCATCTTCCCGTATCACAGCAACGCGCTTCGCTTGTTCTACGCCGTGTTCGGCATCCAGCGGCTGGGGCTCTACATCCAGCAAATCTGCCAGCGCTTTGATCGTGGACTCACCGCCAGGAGGGCACTTGTTGATGGCACCACCCTCGGCAATAGATTCGGCATAGGGGCGGCAGCCGGGAAACCCGCATTGGCCGCACTGGGTCTGCGGCAGCAAGGCATCAATCTGTTCCACCAGAGGGTTACCTTCAACCCGGAAGCGCTCAGAGGCAAAGCCCAGCAAGCCCCCGAAAACCAGAGCGAGGGCAAGCAGAACCAGAACGGCGATCAGAATGCCTGTCCACATAAAAGCGCGCCTCCGTTAAACGCTGACCAGGCCGGTAAAGCCCAGAAACGCCAGTGACATCAACCCTGCGGTGACCATGCCAATGGCTGCACCCCGGAAGGAAAGGGGTACGTCTGCAACGGCAATGCGCTCGCGCATTGCGGCGAACAGTACGAGTACCAGGGAAAAACCAGCGGCAGCGCCAAAGCCGTAGAGTACTGATTCAACGAAGTTGTTGTTTTTATTCAGGTTAAGAAGTGCGACGCCAAGTACGGCGCAGTTGGTGGTGATCAGAGGAAGAAAAATGCCCAGCACACGATAGAGCAGTGGGCTGGTTTTGCGAACCACCATCTCTGTGAATTGAACGACTACGGCAATTACAAGGATGAAGGTGATGGTTTTCAGAAACGCCAGGTCCAGAGGTTCCAGCAGGTAGGTGTAGGCAAGATAACTGCAGACGGATGACAGGGTCAGCACAAAGGTTGTGGCCAGGGACATGCCCATAGCCGTTTCCAGTTTGCCTGAAACCCCCATGAAGGGGCACAGGCCAAGAAACTGGACTAACACGAAGTTGTTCACCAGGATGGTGCTGACCAATATCAGTAAATACTCTGTCATCGTTACATCGTCATCATCATTTCACCATCGGGGCGTGGCGCCTCGATCCATGTTTACATCACCCGCATGCCAGGGGTCGCGCCTGAATCCGGAGAGAGAATAAAGATATCCTTGCCGCCTGGGCCTGCCGCCAGAACCATGCCCTCAGACATGCCGAACTTCATATTCCGGGGTTTGAGGTTGGCGACCATCACCGTAAGACGGCCTTCAAGATCCTCAGGGTTGTAGGCTGACTTGATACCAGCAAACACGTTGCGTTCGCCATGCCCCAGGTCAAGGGTCAGGCGGAGAAGCTTGTCTGCGCCTTCAACATGCTCTGCTTTGACTATTTTAACGACTCGAAGATCCACTTTCGCGAAATCATCAAATTCAATTTCGGCAGCAATCGCTTCGCTCTTTTCGGGCGCTGAGGCTGAGGGCTTTCCAGTGGCTGCAGGCATTTCCTCTTTGGATGCATCCAGCATTTTTTCAATCTGCGCCATGTCCACACGATTCATCAGCGGCTTGAACTTGTTGATGCTGTGGTTCTCCAGCCTTGCACCGCGATCGTTCCAGTCCAGCTTCGTGTTCAGGAAGTCTTCGGAGGCCCTGGCAGTCTCTGGGAGCACAGGAGCAAGGTAAATCATCAACAGGTGGAACATGTTGAGGGCATTGGTACAGATGGCCTGCAACTGTTCATCCTGGCCTTCTTGTTTGGCAATAACCCAGGGCTGTTCATCGTTTACATATTGATTGGCGATATCGGCCAACTCCATGATGCGGCGCATTGCACGGCCGAATTCCCGGGCCTCATAGAAAGACTCAAGTTCCGTGCCGGCATCAATAAACTCTTTCAGTTTGTCGTGTTCGGTCACTTCGCCAAGCTTTCCATCAAAGCGCTTGGTAATGAAGCCCGCGCTACGACTGGCAATGTTGACCACCTTGCCTACCAAATCCGAATTAACCCTGGCAGCAAAGTCCTCCAGGTTCAGGTCCATGTCGTCCACGCCACCGGTTAGTTTGGCGGCAAAGTAGTAACGCAGATATTCCGGGTTCAGGTGGTCCAGATAGGTCCGAGCCATAATGAAGGTGCCCCGGGACTTGGACATCTTTTTGCCGTTGACCGTCACGAATCCGTGGGCCCATACGGCCGTTGGCGTGCGGAAGCCCGCGTCATGCAGCATCGCTGGCCAGAACAGAGCGTGGAAGTTAATGATGTCCTTGCCGATAAAATGATAAACCTCGGCGGTGGAGTCGACCTTCCAGAAGTGCTCGAAATCTATATCATCCCGGTTACACAGGTTTTTGAAGCTCGCCAGATAGCCAATGGGAGCGTCCAGCCACACATAGAAGAACTTACCGGGCGCATCGGGGATTTCAAAGCCGAAATAGGGCGCATCACGGCTGATGTCCCACTCCTGAAGGCCGGCGTCGAGCCACTCAGCCAGTTTGTTGGCTACTTGTGGCTGTAGCGCACCGCTGCGCGTCCACTTGGTCAGGAAGTCCGTAAACTCAGGCAGTTTGAAGAAGTAGTGCTCCGACTCCTTCTCGATCGGCGTAGCGCCGGAAACAGCAGAGCGCGGATTGATCAGCTCGGCAGGCGTGTAAGTTGCACCACAGACCTCGCAGTTGTCGCCATATTGATCGTCTGCTTTGCATTTCGGGCAGGTGCCTTTGATAAACCGGTCCGCAAGAAACATGTTTTTCTCGGGGTCAAAGGACTGAGTGATCATACGGGTCGCGATCTTGCCGTTCTTCTGCAACTGCCGATAGATGTATTCGGAAAAATAGCGATTCTCTTCCGAATGGGTGGTGTAGTAGTTATCAAAACGGATGTGAAAGCCGCTGAAATCCTGCTGGTGCTCCTCACGGATCCGGTCGATTAGCTGCTCGGGCGTAATGCCCTCCCGCTCGGCACGAAGCATGATGGCAGTGCCGTGGGCGTCATCTGCGCAAACGTAGTAGCAAGTGTGGCCTCGCATATTCTGATAGCGCACCCAGATATCAGTCTGGATGTATTCCAGCAGATGACCCAGGTGAATGGGGCCATTGGCGTAGGGCAGTGCGCTGGTAACCAGAATATCGCGCTGTTGCTTTGAACTCGCTTGCGTCATGGTGTGTCCAAACCTTTCATCGGATAAGGGTTGTATGGTCAGAAACGGGCACAGATGATACCTTTCAAGCAAATAATTTTCACCCGAAACACCTGTTTTCATGCTGAAAACCCGCATGAACTTATTCCGGAGAGCCAGATGACACAGATTTCAGAGCAGGCGCTGCAGGCGGCCGTTCGTGAATACCGAGATCCGTACCTGCAAAAGGATCTATACGACCTTGGTGCCGTTAAATCGCTGGCGGCCGACGAAGCAGGCCATGTGACCCTGATGATCGAGTTGCCTTATCCGTCAAAAGGCATTGCAGGCGGCCTGAAACAACTGGTTGCCAATGCGCTCGAAAGCGTTGACGGCGTCGAAAGTGCCGACGTACATGTGGCCCAAAAGATCCATTCTTATAAAGTTCAGAAAGACCTTCCGTCCGTTCCCGGTGTCAAAAACATCATAGCCGTCGCCTCCGGCAAAGGCGGCGTGGGCAAATCCACCACCGCCGTCAATCTCGCCCTGGCGCTGGAGGCAGAAGGCGCGCGGGTAGGTGTACTCGATGCCGACATCTATGGCCCCAGCATTGGCATGATGCTCGGCGTGCCCGAAAACAAACGCCCGGGTGTGCGGGAAGAAAAATACTTCCTGCCCATGGAGGCCCACGGCCTTCAGGCCATGTCCATGGCCTTCGTGACTACCGACAAAACCCCCATGGTCTGGCGCGGTCCCATGGTCAGCGGCGCGGTGATGCAATTGTTACAGCAAACACTGTGGGATGAACTCGACTACCTTATCGTTGATATGCCTCCGGGCACCGGCGACATCCAGCTTACCCTGGCCCAGAAAGTCCCTGTCACCGGCGCCGTAATCGTCACTACCCCTCAAGATATTGCCTTGCTTGACGGCAAACGCGGCATCGAAATGTTCCGCAAAGTCGAAATTCCCGTGCTTGGCGTTGTGGAAAACATGAGCGTCCACATCTGCAGTAACTGCGGCCATGAAGAACATCTGTTTGGTGACGGCGGTGGCGAGCGAATTGCCGACGAATATGAAACAACATTGCTCGGCCAATTGCCCCTGCACATGACTATCCGGGAGCAGACCGATGGCGGTAAACCCACGGTAGTGGCAGAGCCGGAGTCGGAAGTAGCGCTGCGCTACCGCGATATCGCTCGCCGGGTTGGTGCAGAGCTTTCGACAAGGGAGCGCAACCTCAGTGGCGCAATCTCTAGCGTGTCCGTGAAGTCGCATTAATTCAGAGCTGATTTGCGTGGCTGTCAGCACCCAGGCGCGTTCGCGGGCGCAGGAAAGGCGCTCCGAAAATGTCGTAGGCCAAGGACGGCCGGAGACAAGCGCACATGGATATGCTCGTAGCGGTTTTTGGAGCGCCTTTCCTGTGGCCGCAGCCACCGAAGTCAGGCAATCAAGAGCTTCGACAGAACCCGACCGAACAGGTAAACTACGCCCCAATTTTCCCAGTGGATACGAGACTTCGCCATGAGCATCAAAGCCGATAAGTGGATTCGCCGGATGTCTGAAGAGCACCGCATGATCGAACCCTTCGAAAGCGGTCAGGTTCGTGAAACTGAAAAAGGCCGGATTATCTCCTACGGCACTTCCAGTTACGGCTACGACGTACGCTGCAGCAACGAATTCAAAATCTTCACCAACGTACACTCCGTCACCGTTGACCCTAAAAACTTCGACGAAAAAAGCTTCGTGGACTTCACCGGCGACGTCTGCATCATCCCGCCGAACTCTTTTGCACTTGCACGTACCGTCGAGTACTTTCGCATCCCCCGCAGCGTTCTCACCGTATGCCTGGGTAAGTCCACCTACGCACGCTGCGGCATCATTGTAAATGTGACCCCGCTGGAGCCAGAGTGGGAAGGCCACGTAACCCTCGAGTTTTCCAACACCACCAACCTGCCGGCTAAAATTTACGCGAATGAAGGCATCGCCCAGATGCTATTCTTCGAGTCTGACGAAGTTTGTGAAACAAGCTACAAAGACCGGGGCGGTAAATATTTTGGCCAGACCGGCGTGACCCTTCCAAAAACATGAACGCCAACCAGTTTCTCAAAGCTGTTTCACAACTGCAGGGATGGCGTGAATGCGCCTTCCTGCTGGCTCTTGCCGAGCGTTCATTCCCGAATTATGCGCTGTTTGCCGAAGCGGTTGGTCTGAAAACCGGCGGCAAAATGCATCAGATTCTGGATCTTGCCTGGGGCACGCTCCAGGAAGATGTAACAGAAACAGCTATCCCGCAACTGCTGGCGAAACTCGAAACTCTGTCTCCGGATGTCGAAGCTTATGACGCTTATGGTGTTTACCCGGCGTTTGATTTTTGCCAGTTGCTGGAGCAGGCACTGCTGAATCGTCTGAACCCATCGAAACACCGGGCCACAGAAGCATCGCAGCTGGCGACCGCCACCGTTATGAGCTTTATAGAATTGTCTGAAGGTGAAGGGCTCGAAGAAGACGAGCTAGTGCGCTTGCTGGATTCTCATCCGCTGATGAAAGAAGACAAAACCTTCCAACGCGACCTGGTGCTGGCCCTCAAGCGCCAACGCACGCCACTGGAACTTTTTATCACCGAGCTCCGGGAAGACGCCGCAAACGAAGGCGTCAGCAATCTAGGTATCTCGCTGGGGGATTGAAGCCCCATTGATCACACGGACAAAACCCAATGAAGCTTTCTACTTTTGGTCGCAAATTTACCGCGGACGCTGGTATAACCTCGTTAATGGATGACCTGGGCAACGCAATGGCGTCTGGCGACGACATGATCATGATGGGCGGCGGCAACCCTGGACACATCCCTGAGATACAGAAACGGGTACAGCAAATTCTCGCTGACATGAGCCAGAGTGAAAGCGACGTTCGCCGGTTGGTTGGTATTTACGATCCCCCTCAAGGCGAAAAGCAGTTCATTGCTTCCCTTGCAGAGCTGCTAAGCCGCGAATACGGCTGGGATCTTAAGCCCGGTAATATTGCGCTCACCAATGGCAGCCAGGCGGCGTTCTTCATGTTGTTTAACATGTTCGGTGGCGATTACGGTGAAGGCCAGCGCAAGCACATATTGTTGCCACTGGCACCTGAGTATATCGGCTATGCAGATGCCGGTATCGAGCCGGGTCTGTTTTATGCTGTGCAGCCGGATATTTCGTTCACCGACGCCCACGAATTCAAGTATCGAGTGGATTTTGATGCGGTAGAAGTGACTGGAGAGACCGGTGCCATTTGCGTGTCCCGGCCGACCAACCCGACCGGCAACGTGGTTACCGATGAGGAAATGGCCCGGCTGGAACAGATGGCGCGCCAGCATGATGTGCCGCTGATCGTCGACGGGGCCTATGGCACGCCTTTCCCGAGCTTGTTGTTCGTGGATGCCAAACCCACCTGGAATGATCAGATTATCCTGTGCCTGAGCCTTTCCAAGCTTGGCTTGCCGGCAGCTCGAATAGGCATAGTGATTGCTGCCGAGCCGGTGATCAAAGCCTTGTCGGGCATTAACGCGATTATGAACCTGGCAACAGGAAGCTTCGGAGCCATGCTCGCCGAGCCGCTGGTGCGTTCTGGCGAGATCCTGTCGTTGAGCAGGGATGTGGTCTGTCCGTTTTACAAGAGAAAAATGGAGCTTGCTGTATCAGCCTTCCGTGAGGCTATGGGTGAGGACAGCTGCCGCTGGTACGTTCATAAGCCGGAAGGCGCGATGTTTCTGTGGCTATGGTTCCCCGATTTGCCCATTACCAGTCTTGAGCTTTACCAGCGGTTAAAAGCCCGGGGTGTGCTGGTGGTGTCGGGCCATTATTTCTTCCCGGGGCTACCGGAAAACGATGATTGGCGGCATCGCCACGAATGTCTGCGCGTAACCTATTCGCAGGATGATGAGCGTGTGGCGCAGGGGCTGCGAATTATTGCGGATGAGGTAAAGGCTGTTTGGGCAGAAGCGGATCGGGAGGTTTAATCTCCCAGATCCACGTCCTTGAGCTTGAGCTCGTAACGACTGCCATCGGGTTCGACCTGAAGCAGGCGAACCAGAAGGTATCTATTGTCCGGGTCGAACCACATCAGCGTTTCCCGCTGGGAATTTTCACGAATTTTTTCGGCTTTAAGGTAAGAGGACTGGTTGCCATCCGTGCGGCTGGCGTCATCACTCACCACCGAAAAGCGCTCGCTATCAACCCTGCCGCGGTCCACAACCTGGTATTCCATTTCCCGCTCGCCGCTCCGGATGTCCTGATGTAACTGGAGCTGGAAGCCAAGAGGGTCGAGGTTGCCTTCTGCCAACTCGATCCGGAAAGGCTTTTCACGGTACTCCCCTGTGGCGATTCCACTTTTCCAATCAAAATCGATGGACTGTTCTCTGTCTTTAATAAGGAATCCCGACAGGCGATAGCGGTATCTGAGTGGAATGACCTGGCCGTTTTCCCATTTGAAGATCAGAGATTCATCAATATCAGCAATGAACGAATTCACGTCCGTACGATATAGCCAGACCTCATTGCCTTGGGAGGTCAGGATGCGTTTGGCGGTGCCATTGAGGGACAGGCCTTTATCCAGTTCAGCATCAAAGCTCACCTCAAATGGAAACAAGCCCGGGCTCGTTTCGGCTTTTGCGGCCGTGCCCATGAGCAGTGCGATCATGGCCAAAAGCGGCAGAAATATCATCCGGCCTTTTGCGGGGGCGGGCATCGTCTGTCGTGCTGAATACATCTGGTTGACCTCCAATCCTTCATGAATGCTGAAAGTCTAGCGGCTCAGCGGGCATTACGGGGTGACAGTCTGGTAAGGCGCTTAATTGTCCGGGAGTCGCATTGGCGCCGCCAAAGCCTGACCATCGAACATTACCTGTTCTCCGCCCAGCTGAATCCTGCCTTCACAGAACCAGCGCACCACAATCGGGTATAGCAAATGCTCTTTGGCCTGAACTTTTTCAGCGAGGGTTTCTGCCGTATCCTCGGGTGACACCGCCACCTCGGCCTGAGCTATTACCGGCCCCCCGTCGAGTTCTTCGGTAACGAAGTGGATAGAAACCCCATGAGTGCGGTCGCCTGAATCCAGGGCTCTCTGGTGAGTGTTCAGCCCTGTGTATTTTGGCAGTAACGACGGATGGATGTTCACCAGTTTGCCACGAAACGCCCGAACGAAATCGGTTGTCAGGATTCTCATGAACCCGGCAAGTACGATCAGATCCGGGTTGTGGCGAAGGATGTGGGCCATGAGCGCTGCATCGAACTCTTCGCGGGAGCCGAAATTGTTGTGGTTAACGACAAACGTCTCGATGTTGGCCTGGCCAGCGCGTTCCAGTGCAAAAGCTTTGGGTTGGTTGCAGCCTAAAGCAATGATCTGGCCGGGAAAATCCCGTTCCCGGCTAGCGTCGATTAGCGCCTGAAAATTGGTTCCGCTACCTGAGGCCAGAACCAGAATTCGGGGAAGAGTCGGTTGATCGGCCTTCATGCTGAGAGCAGCCCCGGTGCGTAACGCACGACTGCATCTTTTCCGGAATCGTCCGCTCTTTCAATCTGGCCCACCTGCCAGGCTTTTTCACCGAGCGCCTTAAGAGTATCCAGAGCGAGATCTTTCTGATCCTCTGGTACACAAACGATCATGCCAATACCACAGTTAAATGTGCGGTACATTTCCTCACTGGCTACACCACCCGCGTCCTTCAGCCACTGAAATACCGGGGGCAGGTCCCAGCTATCGGTGTCTATGGCAGCTACCATGCCTTTCGGAAGGACTCTGGGAATGTTCTCCGGCAAACCACCACCGGTAATGTGAGAGAGTGCGCGCACATCAACTTCACGGATCAGTTGCAGCAGGTTTTTCACATAGATGCGGGTGGGTGCCATCAGGGCATTTGCCAGGGTAGAGTCACCAACAGGCTGCTCGAGATCGGCTTTGCTTACTTCGAGGATTTTACGGATCAGCGAGTAGCCGTTCGAGTGGGGCCCAGAAGATTCAATGGCCAGCAGGGCGTCGCCGGCTTGCACCTTGTTGCCATCGATGATTTCACTGCGTTCTGCAATGCCAACACAGAAACCGGCCAGATCGTAGTCGTCACCTTCATACATACCGGGCATTTCTGCGGTTTCACCACCTACCAATGAACAGCCAGCCTGCTCGCAGCCCTGACCAATACCTGCAACCACGTTCGCGGCTATATCTACATTGAGTTTGCCAGTGGCGTAGTAGTCGAGAAAGAACAAAGGTTCGGCGCCGCCGACAATAAGGTCGTTAACGCACATGGCCACGAGATCGATACCAATGCTGTCATGCTTGCCAAGCTGCATTGCCAACCGTAGCTTGGTGCCGACGCCATCGGTGCCCGATATAAGAACAGGTTCCTTGTATTCAGCCGGAATGGCCACCATGGCGCCGAAACCGCCAAGACCTCCCAGAACCTCGGGGCGTCGCGTGCGTGCGGCGGTTTCCTTGATACGGCTGACAAGTTCATTACCGGCATCAATATCGACGCCGGCATCGCGGTAGGTCAGGGAAGGCTTTTGTTCGCTCATGGTGTTCTTAACCGTTGGCCAGTGGGTCAGGCGGCGGATTTTAGCAGGTGCGGTGTAGGGCTCCAAGTGCAATCGCCGTGAGCGGCTGCTGATTCGTGTGGTAGTGCTCCCTCAGGCGGTCAAGATTGCATTTCTGAAACCTGGGCCGGCTACTAAGGCTCCGGGGCATGGTGTATCCTGTTCGCCATTAACGCGAACTGCAGGGTGTTTCATGCCAGTACCAGACCAGATCTCGGTTGTTAAGCCGACGCCAGCCGTATGGCTTGCCGTTTTTTGTGCGTTCATGTTGGCCTTCGTGCCGGCTCCCGCAACTGCTGTGACAGTGTCCGGCCTTTATTCGGTTGAAGTTCCGGTAGCCGGCTCCGGGCCGCGTGAGCTGGCCAAGGGGTATTCCGATGGACTGGCTCGGGTCTTTGTGCGGATTTCGGGCACCCGTGAGGTGCTTGCGCTGGACGGAGTGCAGGCTCTGCTCGAAGACGCGGAATCCTTGCTGCTGTCCTATCAAGTGCTTCGCGGCGCGAATGGCAATAGCCGGCTCAGCATGGCCTTCGGCGCTGTAGGCGTGAACCGGGCTCTGGCATCCGTTGATGCGCCGGTCTGGGGTGCAAATCGCCCTCTGACTCTTGCGTGGGTGGCAGTGGAAGATCGCGGCGTTCGCCAGCTGGTTACAGGTAATGGCAGCGGCCAGGCGGATCAGGGTGAAAGTGGCATATGGTCAGCGGCATTCGCCCGTGCTGCCCGGGAGCGGGGCTTGCCTGTAACACTGCCGCCAGAAGAGTTCAGTGGCAACCGCGAGTTGCTTTCCGATATCTGGGGGCAGTTCACAGGTCGAGTGCGTAATGCTTCAGAAGGTGTTGAACATGATGTACTCGCGCTGGTCCGAGTGAGCCGCTCTGGGGGGCAATGGCGTGCCGGTTGGGTATTTGAGGGGGCAAGCCTTAATGGTAGTGAGGAATCGGTCAGTGCTGCTAGCCGGGAAGCCCTGGCAGAGGCGCTGGTAAATCGCTGGGCGGAGCTGTATGCCGATCGTTATGCGGTTGCTGCCGGTGAAGTTGGAGACTTGCCGCGGGTTGATATTGTTTTACGCGGCGTAACGTCGGTTGCTGACTACGGAAACGCCAGCAAGGTGCTTGAGGGGCTGACTCCCGTTGTAAGTGTTGGTGCGTCGCGGGTTAAAGGCGAGCAACTAACGCTCAGAGTCGCGTTTTCCGGTGAGCTGGATCAGCTCAAAGAGTACATTGCGCTGGACTCCCGTTTTGTGCCGGTCGAGGGTGAGCCGCAGAATGCTCGTCCAGCCCGTGCGCAAGCCTCTGATGCTTCGACGAAACCAGCTCAGGTGGAGGTCGCGCCTGGCCAGCAAGAGGGTGCGCCGGAAGTCGAGGCGGGAACTGACTCATCCGGTCAGCCTGAATTTACCTACCAACCGTCTCCGGTGGATGAAGAAGAGGCAGAGCAGGCGTTTGAATCGCTTTACCAGCTTCTTTATTACCGCTGGCAGCCTGTGCCGGTTATCGGGAATGATGGCGGGCAGTAAGCCATTACCGGAGGGGGTTCGGTGAACTCATATGGCTGGCGGTGGATTCCTAACGTTCTGACGTTCGTGCGCATTCTGATGATCGCACCTTTCGCCAGGGCGTTGTTCGTGCAGGAATACCGTATCGCATTGATGATCTTCGCCGTCGCGTCGATTACGGATGGCCTGGATGGTTTTCTGGCACGACGCTTCAACTGGCGATCACGGTTTGGTGCTGTGGCAGACCCGCTGGCGGACAAAGCTCTACTGATTACGGCGTATCTGGTTCTTACCTACACCTCCGTGCTTCCACTATGGCTGTTTACCCTGGTGCTCGGCAGGGACCTTCTGATTGTCGGGGGCGCTCTCCTGTACCACTACTGTATCGGCCGTTTTGATATGGAACCTAGCGTACCCGGCAAATTGAATACGCTGGTTCAGGTTCTCGTGGCTCTTGGCATCATTGTTATTCTGGCGGGGTTGCCAGTGCAGCCGTTTTGGCTGGACGTTGGTGTCTGGCTGGTTGCGGTCTCCGCTATTGTCAGCGGGTCTCACTATGTATTGGTCTGGAGTATGCGGGCATGGAGGTCCCGGCAATCATGAATCCTTCCCAACTGGTCCTTGGTGTAAGGCTTCGGGACGATGCACGCTTTGACAATTTCCATGGTGATCGCAACAGGGATGCGTCACTGCGTTTATTGTCGGTGTTCAGAGAGCCTGCTGGTCTGCCGGTGGTTGTTGTCTGTGGTGATTCGGATACCGGCAAAAGCCACCTGCTTCAGGCAGCTTGCCATCATGCAGAGGCTGAGGGAAAAACGGCTGTCTGTATCAGCATTGCCGAGCTTGAACCCTTCGGGCCGGAAGCGCTTGGCGGGCTGGATGCCATGGATGTTGTGGCGCTTGATGATCTTGATAAGGTGGCAGGGAAAGCAGATTGGGAAGAAGCCGTGTTTCACCTGTACAACAGGCTGCACGATGGCAATCATATGCTGTTAGTAAGCCTGTCAGAAGTTCCCGGGTCCTTGCCTTTTGTCTTGCCGGACCTGGTTTCCCGCTTACATCACGGGTTGACTGTTCAGCTTGGAATATACCGTGATGATGACCGACTGAAAATTCTCATGGCGCGTGCTGAGCAACGTGGGCTGACAATGACGGAAGATGTCGCAGGCTTTATCATGCGACGTGCACCAAGGCGCCTTGGAGAGCTACTGGGTATTCTCGATACCCTGGATGAAAATTCATTGCAGGCCCAGCGCCGCCTCACCATTCCGTTCGTTAAAACGGTAATGCAGTGGTAGTGGCCATAGAACACAGATACAGCATATAAACGACCGGGCGCCGAATAAGGCGCCAAATGGAGAGACGACATGAGACGGGTAGTATTCAACCAGAAAGGTGGAGTAGGGAAGTCCAGTATTACCTGTAACCTGGCCGCTATCAGCGCAGCCCGAGGTAAACGCACGCTCGTGGTTGATCTGGATCCCCAGGGCAACTCGACGCATTATCTCCTGGGCAAACAGGCCAGTGAACTCAAGGACACTGTTGCAGATATGCTGGAGCAAACGGTTGCGTTCAAGGTATTCAACCGGCGCCCCGAGGAATTCGTACACGCAACGCCGTTCAAGAATCTTTTCGTTATGCCTTCGAGTCCGGAACTGGACTTTCTGGAGCGCAAGCTCGAAGCAAAGCATAAAATCTACAAGCTCCGGGAGGCGCTGAAAAAACTGGGCGAGTCCTTCGATGCCATTTACATTGATACGGCTCCCGCGCTCAACTTTTACACCCGCTCGGCGCTGATTGCGGCCCAGCGTTGCCTGATACCGTTCGACTGTGATGACTTTTCCCGCCAGGCGCTTTACAACATACTCAACGAAATCCGTGACCTGCAGGAAGATCATAATGATGAGCTGGTTGTAGAAGGTATTGTTGCGAATCAGTTTCAACCCCGTGCCAGCCTGCCCAAGCAGTTGGTCAAAGAGCTGATAGAGGAAGGTTTGCCGGTACTGCCAGTGAGGTTGTCCAGTTCAGTAAAAATGAAAGAGTCCCATCAGTGTCGCCAACCACTCATCCATATGGCGCCCAAACACCCGCTCACCAAACAGTTTGAAGACTTATATGGCGTATTGCATGGTGAAGCGATAGAACTTGAGCCACTGGCAGATTAAGAAAGGTTTGTATGAAAGATTCCGGTGACATAACAGGGCAGGTCGCTGACAGTCTTCTGGGTATCGAGATGGCGTTGCGTCAGCTCGGAATGTGGGAGGCGGAGCGTCCGCCTGAGGATGCGTTTGCGAGTTCAGAGCCGTTTTGCCTGGATACATTGGTGTTTACCCAGTGGCTCCAGTTTGTGTTTCTGGAGCGTATGAAACTGATTATTGAAAATTCTCACCCCTTGCCGTCGGTTTCCGGCATTGCACCCATGGCGGAAGAGTATTTTCGCGGTCGCCCCGAATCCGGCCAAGGCCTTATCCGGGAGCTTGAAGCGTTTGACCGCTTGCTGTCAGCGGAGTGAATCAGTCAAGGCGCATGGAGAGATCTACGGCTCTGACGTCTTTGGTCAGTGCGCCAATTGAAATATAGTCGACACCGGTTTCTGCGATGGGGACGAGCGTATCTGCGTAGATGCCTCCGGAAGCTTCCAGTTTCGCCTGTCCTTCGTTCAGTGCAACTGCCGCGTGCAAGTCATCCATGGAAAACTCGTCAAGCATGATGATGTCTGCGCCGGCACTGAGCGCCTGCTCCAGTTCTGCCATGTTTTCGGTTTCCACTTCCACTGGTTTGCCCGGAGCAATCCGGTGGGCTTCCGCGATAGCGGCAGCTATGGATCCGCATGCGGCTATGTGATTCTCCTTGATGAGGAAGGCGTCCCACAGGCCCATTCGATGGTTGTGACAGCCGCCGCAGGTGACAGCGTACTTCTGGGCAAGCCGCAATCCGGGCAGGGTTTTACGGGTGTCGAGCAGGCGTACGCCCGTGTGAGAAACACGCGCCGCATATCCAGCACAGTTCGTTGCAACTCCCGAAAGGGTCTGCAGCCAGTTCAGCGCAGCTCGTTCCGCCGTTAGCAGGCTTCTTGCGGTTCCTTGCATGCGGAACAGAACCTGGCCCGGAGAAACGGACTGGCCATCCTGAACCAGCCATTCAAGAGATACTGATCGATCCACCTGACGGAATACTTCGTTAACCCACTCACTCCCCGCTATGGTTGCCTGCTCCCGCGTAATGACGCGCCCGGACGCCTGTTTCGTCATCGGGATGAGCTGAGCCGTTATGTCGCCCTCGCCAATATCCTCGCGCAAGCTCAAAGCGACCGTCTCGATTCGTGACTGGCATAGGCGTTCAGTGAAGTTCATGGTATTGCATCCGCTTGTGTCAGGGGCTAAAGGGTTCTGTAATATTCCGGGGCCACGATTCTATAGTCCGCCAGTGATTTCGCCAAATTCTAAAGGAATTGTGACTTGAGTCCGGTCTACACAAAAGGTGACAATTTCTGACAGAAGGTGACGCGGCTTACTCGTATGATGTGTTATTAGAGTTGTTTAAAACCTATGGCCAGGCGCTTCACTCGTTCTGGTTCGGAGTTGTTCAATGAAGCTGGGTAACAAGGTTGTCAGTCTTTCTGGAGAGAGGCCGTTTTCGCGGTTTGATCTGCCGCCGGCCCTTGTTCGTCTGCGTGATACCTCAGGTCAGTCTCTGAAAGGTGTGCTTGGGCGCTTTTTCGAGCGTGCTGACGATGCTCTGTTTGAGCTCGCAGACCGTGCGGGCTCCAACAAAGATCAGACTGTCTATTTTGATGCCATGCGCGAGCTCAGGTTGCGGCGTAAGGCCATGGCTGTCTCGGTGCTGCAATACGTTAGCCAGGCTTTCAATGATATTGGCAAGTTCCGGCCCCGGCAATCCGGCGGGGCTCTGGATGAAGTTGACCAGGATTCACTGAGCCTTGTTGAGCATTCAGACCTAGAGCAGCAGGTGGCTATTGATAACCTCATCAATAAGCTTCGTAATCGTTACCAGAGCCCGATTCAACTTTTGTCCTTGCGGATTAATCACCTGGTTCCCAAGGTAGAGTTGGCTGATAACCAGATGCCTCTCAGCCCGGAAGTTATCTGCGGTGGCCTCGCGGAGGCCTGTGCTGATCTTGACATCGATATCCGCGCAAAACTGGTTGTGCTTAAACTGTTTGACCGCTTGTTGGCAGACACGCTCGGTGATTTTTATCAGGAGGCCAATCGCACACTGGTTTCGGAAGGTATATTGCCAGACGTCAAACGGCCACCGGTGCGCCCTGCGGCGGGTACCACTGGCGCAAGACCGTCAGCCTCCGCACCGGTACCTGCAAGCTCCGTTCCGCATGGGCCAACGGAAGAGCCGAGCAATCTCCAGAACAGTGGTTATGATCAGATACAGGGGGGTGTTTCCCATGCAACATTTTCCGAATTGAGCGCACTTCTGCACCAGAGAGGCAACTCCCATGGCACGGTCGATTCGGGTGCCGAAGGGGAAGTCTATCTTGATACCGAAAGGCTGATGGCTCGTCTCAGCGAGGCGCAGGCCTCCTGTGGCCAGTGGGAGGGTAATGAAGCCATCTCTCTTGACCATCAGCTAAAGTCCATTCTTCAGGCCGATAATGGGCAGGAAGCCAGCGTCGGCCAGGTTGATAATGATGTTATCAACCTGGTCTCTATGCTCTTCGACTTTATTCTAGAAGACCGCCAGTTGCACCCAGTGATGAAGGCGCTGATCGGGCGGCTGCAAATACCGGTTCTGAAGGTTGCATTGAGTGACAAAAACTTCTTTAACCGGGGTGGTCACCCAGTTCGCAAACTGCTCAACGAATTGGCTTTGTCAGCCATTGGCTGGAGCGAGAAGCGTGCCGGTCAGCGCGACCCGCTGCGTGAGAAAATAGAGTCGGTGGTTGATCGGGTACTGAGCGAATTTACAAATAATGTCTCGCTTTTTGACGAACTTCTGAAGGATTTTAGTCACTTTACAGATCTTGATCGTCGCCGTAGGGAGCTGGTAGAGCAGCGCCTGCGCGATGCCGAAGAGGGTCGGGCACGCCAGGAGCGAGCCTGTCAGGTTTCGGCATCATTGGTGAATGAGCTCACTATCGGAAGAGACGTTCCAGAGCCTGTTGTCCAGATGCTGAATGAAGCCTGGAAAAAGTACCTCCAATGGGTCTTGTTGCGTGAAGGTGAATCTGGTGAACGCTGGGCGGATGCACGTGAACTGACTGCTCATATTGTCTGGAGTGTTGACCCTCAGCCGGTTGAAGACTCAACCCGAAGCGAGCTTCTAAGGGCTATTCCGGCCATTGTCGACGATTTTCGCATGGCTCTTCAGGAAATTTCCTGGGATCCGTTTGCAACCGATACCGCCGTTCGGGATCTGGAGCTTGCACACGTCGACGTGTTTCAGCGTCTGGCTACTGCGCCATCCCAGCCTGATCCCGCAGTGGTTGAAGACAAGCCTCTAGCTGAAGCGAAAATTCTACGCGAGGAAAATCCCGAACCAGAAACTCCACTGGTTGAATCAACCGTGGTTGAGGCAGAGCCACCTGTGCTTTCGAAGCCTGTCGACGAAGCGCCCGCCCCGGAAGATGCAGAGGTGATCCCTGCGGAATGGCTGAATAAGGCAGACCGCCTCAGTGTTGGTGCCTGGGTTGAACTCACCCGTGACGAAACGAGGCACCGTTGCAAGCTGGCAGCCTTTATAAAAGCCACGGATAAATACATCTTTGTCAATCGCAGTGGAGCGAAGGTAGCCGAGTATCGTCGTCAGGAACTGGCAGCCGCCATGGCGAAGGGGGCCGTAATAATGCTGGATGACGGACTTATCTTCGACAGGGCGCTTGAATCGATCATCGATAACCTGCGCAGCAGCCGCAAGGATTGATCCGTGGCAACAGGGCCTGCTTTGTGATTCAATCAAACCACAATGTAATGCTCTGATAATTATGGATTCACCTTGCCCCATTCAGCCCCAGGCCATTCTGATTCGCCAGTTTCCGGCGAAGACATAAAAACACTCCGGGATACAGGGCGCCTTGCATCTGCCCGCTGGTGCCCGTCGCCCAATTACGGCGCCCGCCCTGAGGGCGCTGAGATAAGTCTGTTGGTCGTGCACAGTATCAGCCTTCCGCCTGGCCAGTTTGGCGGGAGTTACATCGAAGATTTTTTCACGAATTGCCTGAACCCCTCTGAGCATCCCTATTTTGCAACCATTGCCGATATGCATGTATCGGCCCACGCCCTGATCAGAAGGGATGGATCGGTCGTTCAGTTTGTCAGCTTGCTGGAGCGGGCCTGGCACGCTGGTCGCTCCTGTTTTCAGGGTGTGGATGAGTGCAACGACTTCTCCATTGGAATAGAACTTGAGGGGGCGGATGATGTTCCCTATACACCCGAGCAGTACGTTTCGCTGGCAGAACTCTCAACTGTTATCTGTTCAGCCTGGCCGGAAATTACCGATGATCGGATTACCGGGCACTGTGACATTGCTCCGGGCCGTAAGACGGATCCGGGGCCTGCATTTGACTGGCAATATTTCCGGGCTTCCCTGCAGGCGGTTCAGTCTCGCAGACGTCTTGGTTAACTGGCTCAAAAGGGAGCATTTTGGATGATTCTTGTGGTGTTTCTGGTTGCCTATTTCGTGCGGAGACGCCTTGATAATCTCAATGCCGTGTCCGCTGATGCGCTCTGGCGCCGCTGGTTTCATAGCGGAAGCAAAGTTGAAGCCGGCAAAGAATCAGGCATTTTGTCTGGTTTGTTTCTGGTGGGCGTGCCGGCACTGCTGGCGGCTTTGTGTGTCTATATTTCATCGTTATACGGATGGCGGATCGCTGCCTACCCACTCGAGATTTTTATTCTCGTATTAATGATGGGCATGCCAGGCTGGCGGCAGTCAATTGAATCCTATTCCGAGGCTTGGCAAAAGGGCGACATGCAAGCGGCCTGGCACCATATCCAGGAGCGGTTGCCAGCTGCTGAGCGTGGTGCGGCAGCGTCACCTGAGGTGATGCACCTTTCCCTGTCACGAGCCCTCATGATGGCTGCCTTTCAGCGCTTTTTCCTTGTCGCATTCTGGTATGTCGTGGGCGGCATCGGGTTGGCAATTTTCGTGCGGGGGCTGGTTGCGTTGGCGGAACAGTGGCCGCAGGCAGCTGCAAGACCGAGATATATCGAAATCTGTGAGTGGTTCAACTGGATACCTGCAAGGCTGCTCTCGATAACGTTTGGCATTGCCGGTGATCTCTCGGGGTGGCTGATAGAGGCCAGGCAAGCAATCGGAGGCATTACGAAAAGCACCTCGGAAGTGCTAATGATCTCCGCCAATGGGTCGTTAACCGGTTATGCACTTGATCCGGCAAGGTTCTCCCAGGTTCATGCAGATGAGTGGGCCACTTTTGGGGGACGTAGTCTGAATGCGGTGAGAGACTTGTTGAACCGAAGCATGTTGGTCTGGATCTGTGCATTGGCGTTGCTGGTTATTGCAGGGGTCGTCTGAAGGCTCAAGCGGCAAAAGAAAGTGCTCAAGTTATCGGATGTTCGGGCGATAAAAAAAGAACGTTAGTTCAGTTGTTGACGTTTCAAAGAGAGGGCCGATGTGAAGCAACTCATTAATCCTGCCGTAGCGCTGATGAACCGATTGCCGATGCTGTACAAGTTCAGCCTTATCAGTGTTCTGTTTCTTCTGCCGATTGGTGGGTTGTCCTGGTTAGTAATGACTGAGCTCAACCGCTCGGTTGCGACAATGACTCGCGGTGTAGAAGGCCTGGAGCAATTGCGTCAGATTGATCATCTTGTAGATGCATCCATGGACTACCGGGACTATCGCGCACCGGCGGTGGCTAAAAATGAAGACACCCTCATGGTCCGCTCAGATGAGGCAGCTGAAGATATTGCCTCCATTCTTGATAGCCTGGCGGCAGAGCCACGCTCGTTTGACGCGTCCGGGGCCTGGGCGGACCAGGTTGAGGCGCTACGGGATGACTGGCAAAGACTCCGTGCGGATGACAACTACCAGACCAACTTTGATCCTCAGTTCAAGTACTATCAGGAGTTTGTCCAGAAAGTTTTGGCACTCCTTCCCGCCACCATCGAAACCTCCGGGCTGGGCCATGGTGTATCGAGAGAGAACCTGCTTATTCTCGGGTTGATTCGCCAAACGCTGCCGGAAGCGCGCAGCGTGATCGGACAGGCCCGCTCCTATGGACTCTACGCATTGGTTGAAGGGCAGGTTGGTTATGCTCTTAGCGAAACTTTCAATGAGATTTATGACGGCCTCACCAACCGCAGCTCGCTCCTTTCTCCAGCTCTGATACTTGCTGCCGACGCATCTCCCGCACTGAACGCTGGCGCAGGCGATACGTTTCGAAAGGTTGATGAGAGCTTGTTGAACGTCCGCGAACTGCTTGATGTGAATATTATTACGCCCATGCGACTGGAGATGTCCTGGCAGGAGTATGACTCGCGTATCGTTGCGCAGTTGATGGGTTTTGGCGAGCTGAAATCCGCTGCGTTTGATGTGATAGAAAATAACCTGAATGCCAGCCTGGAACAGGAAGTCAGCCAGCGTCGCCTGATTGTGGTGGCGTTGATTGTGGTTCTGCTTATCGTTGTGTATCTCTATATCGGCTTTTTCATGTCTGTGCGCACGGCGATCAACCGGTTCAGTGAAGCAGCACGTAAGGTTGCCGCAGGGGATATGACCACCCGGATTTCACTTGATAACCGCGACGAACTTGGTGAACTGACCGGTGAATTCAACAACATGACGGATCGAATGGCTGACCTGATACGATCTGTAGGTCAGACGACCTCAGATGTTGACCAGCAGGCTGCGCGAGTCAAGGATACGGCCGCCTCCAACAGTGAGGCCGTGGCACGTCAAATGTCGGAGAGTGGCCAGATTAATGAAGCCATGAGCCAGATGGTTGAAGCTGTGAACGAGGTGACGGAAAGCGCCCATCGAGTTGCAGACAGTGCGTCAGCGGCTGAACAGGACACAGAAACCGGCCGCGGCGTCGTCTCGGATACCGTGGAAACCATCAACCGGCTGGCCACCGAAATTTCCAGTGCGGTGGATGTGATTAACCGGGTTAGCGAAGACAGCGACAACATCAGCCAGGTGCTGGTGGAGATCAAGGCAATAGCGGGACAGACCAACCTGCTGGCGCTCAACGCCGCGATTGAAGCGGCCCGGGCGGGTGAGCATGGGCGCGGGTTTGCGGTGGTTGCCGATGAAGTACGATCCTTGTCCCAGCGCACTCACAAGTCCACTGAAGAAATCGAGGGTATGATTTCCCAGCTCCAGAGCGGCGTGAAGGATGCTGTAGCGGCCATGACCAATAGCCGCGACGTCACCCAGACAACTGTCGAGAAATCCGGCGAAGTAACGGAAGCACTGAGCCGGATTGCCAAGGGTATTTCGGTCATCGTGGACATGAGTCATCAGATTGCCCAGGCTGCTGAAGAGCAATCAGCGGTATCTAAAGATGTGAATGCCAGTGTGGCCCACATTGGTGAGCTGGGTACATCGACGGCGGCTAATGCCGAAGAAACGCTGGCCTCATCGCGGCAGATGTCCGAGTTGACGGCTTCACTGCAGAGACTTGTTGAGGCGTTTAAAGTTTAAGGTCGAGTTGCCGCTGTGAGTGAGCTGAAGACAACTCCTCAGCTCGATGGCCCGGTAGCGTAAAGGCTCTAGAAACTGTGCGGAGCCATGGATGGCGGAGCCAAGCGTACATGGAGGTATTCACAGCGTGTTTCTGGAGCCTTTACGCTACCGGGCCCAGCTCCAAAGTCGTTTTCTGGCATTCTGAATGCTATAGGCCCGATTTCTTCTGGTCCCAAAGAATCTCTTCAGCGCCTTCCCGGCGCGCTAACACCCTCGAAGCTACAAACAACAGGTCTGATAGACGGTTAAGGTACTGGCGTGCCAGCAGGTTTATTGAATCCTCATGGCTGAGGGCCACCACCACACGCTCCGCGCGGCGGCAAACGGCACGGGCCAGGTGGCATTGGGCTGCGGCCGGGCTGCCGCCGGGCAGGATGAAATTTTTCAGGGGTGGCAAGGGTTCGTTCATATCATCCAGCAGGTTTTCCAGCCAACTGATGTGATCGTCGTTGATTGCCTTACTGCCAGGAATGGCAAACTCTCCGCCAAGATCAAACAGGTGATGCTGAATGCGGCGCAATGGCTCAAGCATTTCATCGTCGCTATCCAGAGTTTCAATCAGCAGGCCAATATGGCAATTCAGCTCATCGGCCATACCCATCGCCTCAACGCGCTGGGCATTTTTGGCAATGCGGTTGCCATCGGCCAGGCCGGTCGACCCGTCGTCACCGGTGCGGGTGTAAATCTTGGAAAGGCGATTGCCCATGAAGAGTGCTCCTGTTTAAAACCCATTTATTTAAAGCGTTACAAACCTTTTACTCGGTCGGTCAGCATTTGGTTTACCGGCGTGGCAATACCGTGGCGCTCTCCGCATTGCACAAGATAGCCATTGATAAAATCAATCTCGGTTTTACGCCCAGCTATAACGTCTGCGCGCATGGACGAAGTGTTGCCGGCTGTATTTCTCGCCACTTTCTCAATACGCTCCCGAAGGACCAACGGCGCTACCGCCTCCGAGGTTTCGGCCTGCAGCAGAAGAGATATCTCTGAACAAAGCCCGTCAACATTCTGTTGATAGAGTGGCGAGCCCAGAATATCGCCATTAGGGCAGTCGAGCAGGGCGGTAAACGGATTGATCCCCGCATTAACCACCAGCTTCTGCCAAAGCCGTTGCAGAATCTTGTCCTCAGCATGAACCCGCAAACCAGTTGCGGCCAACTGTTGAACAACATCTATTACATGTTCAGCCGCAGAAGCAGTAAGTGCACCTACCCAGGTGTCACCAGCCCCGGCATGAACCAGCACATCCTGCGATGGCCGGTTCGCCCCTTCGGTAGTGCTGGCCGCCAAAATCGGCCGTTGCGGCCAGCGCTCAGCAACTGCTTGCTGGCTACCTAAGCCATTCTGAAACAAAACCACGGGAGTATGTTCCGGAATATATGGTAGCCAGTCATTTAAAGCCGTAAGCGTATCTCCGGCTTTCGTTGTTACTACAAGCAGCTTTACGTTCTCAGTGGACTTGAGTGCTGGAATGCTAATAGGTTTTCGGGTTTGACCAGAACCCGGCGAAGCCTTCAGGAAGTTCCTCCCGAAACCTTGCGGAGCCATGGGTGGAGTGCGAGGCACTTCACGGGCAAGCCATGGACGGCTTGCCCTGGACCTTTGGCGCGACGCAGGAGCATTAGCGCCAAAGGGCGGAGCAGAGTTTACAAGGATGTATTCACAGCGTGTTTCGGGAGGAACTTCCTGAAGGCTGAAGCTTCTCCGAAGTTCACCACCAGAGAGCCGAGGCAAAAAGCCACATTGGCCAGGCGGCAAAAGGGCGGCCCAAAGCCGCCCCAAAGAACCCGCTCCAAGAATGGCAATCAACCCGCCACTCCCGGAACCCTCATCCGCAGACACCATGCTTACATGGCCTCAATGTCTGCGCGCTGTTGCTGCAACCGGCTCTGGTTACCCTGAGCTTCAGCCAGCTTCTCCTGCTCCTTGGCGACAACCTCCGCCGGCGCCTTGGCAGTGAACTTCTCGTTCCCCAGCTTGCCCTCCAGTCGCGCGATTTCCTTCTGCAGGCGCTCCAGCTCCTTGTCCAGCCGCTTCAGCTCCGCATCTTTATCGATCAGGCCGGCCATAGGCACCAAGACTTCCATATCGCCAACCAACTGGGTGGCACACATGGGCGCATTATCACCCTCAAACCACTCCAGACTCTCCAGCTTGGCCAGCGAACTGAGGAACTGACGGTTTTCATTCATGCGGCGCTGACCGTCAGCACTGTTCCCACGTAACAGAACCGGAATCTTTTTCGCCGGCGAAATGTTCATCTCACCGCGAATGTTACGCACGGCCACGATCACACCCTTCAGCCACTCAATGTCTTCGACCGCTTTCGCATCGTGCTTGCTCGCATCCACCTGCGGGAACGGCTGCAGCATAATGCTGTCACCGGATTTGCCAGCAAGTGGCGCAATGCGCTGCCAGATTTCTTCCGTGATAAACGGCATGATCGGGTGCGCCAGGCGCAAGACGGTTTCCAGCACGCGCACCAGAGTACGCCGAGTGCCGCGTTTGGCTTCGGCAGTGGCGTTATCGTCGCTCAGGGAAGGCTTGGATAGCTCAAGATACCAGTCGCAGTACTCATTCCAGATGAACTCATACAAAGCGTGGGAAGCCAGATCGAAACGGTATTGATCCAGATGACGGGTCACATCCTGCTCGCACTGCTGCAAAGCGCTGATGATCCAGCGGTCAGCCAGTGATAAGTCAACGGCTTCCCCATTCACACCGCAGTCTTCACCTTCGGTGTTCATCAGTACGTAACGGGCAGCGTTCCACAGTTTGTTGCAGAAGTTGCGGTAGCCTTCCAGACGTTTCATGTCCCAGTTAATGTCACGGCCTGTAGTGGCCATGGCAGCCAGCGTAAAGCGCAAAGCATCAGTGCCGTGAGCAGAAATACCTTCCGGAAATTCCTTCTCGGTTTGCTTGGCAATTTTCTTGGCCAGCTTGGGCTGCATCAGGTTGCCGGTTCGCTTCTCAAGCAGCGGTGCCAGATCGATGCCGTCAATCATGTCCAACGGGTCAATTACGTTGCCCTTGGACTTGGACATCTTGTCGCCATGCTCGTCACGGATCAGGCCGGTGACGTAAACGGTTTTGAATGGAACCTGAGGCGTGCCGTCTTCATTTTTCATGAAGTGCATGGTCATCATGATCATTCGGGCAACCCAGAAGAAAATGATGTCAAAACCGGTCACCAGGACATCGGTAGGGTGGAACGTCTTCAGGCGCTCGGTGATTTCCGGCCAGCCCAGTGTGCCGAAGGTCCAAAGTGCCGAGCTGAACCAGGTGTCCAGTACGTCGTCGTCCTGCTTCAATACAAAATCTGCTGCCAGGTTGTGCTTCTGACGTACTTCATCTTCGCTGCGGCCAACGTAGATGTTGCCTTCGGCGTCGTACCAGGCTGGAATGCGGTGGCCCCACCATAACTGGCGAGAAATACACCAGTCCTGAATGTCACGCATCCAGGAGAAATACATGTTTTCGTACTGCTTGGGCACAAACTGGATACGACCATCTTCCACGGCTTCGATGGCTGGTTTGGCCAGTTCTTTCGCATCTGCAAACCATTGGTCGGTCAGCATTGGCTCAATGATCAAACCAGAGCGGTCGCCACGGGGAACACTCAGAACGTGATCTTCCACCTGCTGAACCAGCCCTGCGGCTTCCATGTCAGCAACGATCTGTTTGCGCGCGTCTTCACGGGTCAGGCCTGCGTACGCTTGAGGCAGGGTGCCATCCAATTCCGTGTTTTCGGTTCCGTCACTGTTGAATACTTCTGCCTGTTCCCGAACGTTTGCATCCTGGGTCAGCACGTTCATCATTGGCAGGTTGTTGCGCTTGCCCACGGCGTAGTCGTTGAAATCGTGAGCCGGGGTAATCTTGACGCAACCTGAGCCTTTTTCCGGGTCGGCATGGTGATCTGCAATCACCGGAATGCGACGGTTTACCAGCGGCAGCATCACGAACTTGCCAATCAGGTGCTGATAGCGCTCGTCATCCGGGTGGACGGCTACTGCGGTATCGCCCAGCATGGTTTCCGGCCGGGTGGTGGCGACCACGAGATAATCTTTACCGTCTTGAGTCTTGGCGCCATCGGCCAGAGGGTAACGCAGGTGCCAGAAAAAGCCTTTTTCTTCCTTGTTCTCTACTTCCAGGTCGGAAATGGCGGTATGCAGTTTCGGATCCCAGTTCACCAGGCGTTTGCCGCGGTAAACCAGGCCGTCTTCGTACAGGCGGATAAACACTTCCTGTACGGCTTTGTAGAAGCCGTCATCCATGGTGAAGCGTTCGGTGTCCCAATCCACCGAGTTGCCGAGCCGGCGCATCTGGCTGGTAATAGTGCCGCCAGATTCTTCTTTCCATTCCCAGATGCGCTTGATGAACTCATCGCGGCCGAGATCGTGGCGGGTTTTGCCTTCTTCCGCAGCCAGTTTGCGCTCAACCACCATTTGGGTAGCGATGCCTGCGTGGTCACTTCCTACCTGCCACAGGGTGTTGTGACCCTGCATACGCTTGTAGCGGGTGAGGGTGTCCATGATGGTGTGCTGGAAGGCGTGGCCCATGTGCAGGCTGCCGGTCACATTGGGTGGTGGGATGGCGATGCTGTAGGACTCGCCCTCTCCGCTGGGGCGGAAGTACCCTTTGGATTCCCAGTTTTCGTACCACTGGCGCTCAATGTTTTCTGGCTGGTAGGTTTTTTCCATGGGTTTTTCTAGCGACCGTTTGATTGATTCACAAGGGGAAATTAAGACGCTGGATTATACATGGTCGCTTGCCTTCGAGCCATGGAGGTCGGCTTCGGCAGGCTGTGCCCCACCTTCGGGTATGTGAAACCGACATGTAGTCGTGGAAGATGTTCGCTGTTTTTCTCTATAATCGCCGGCTTTGCTGCGTGGGTGCGCCTCAATAAACCTCAGTCATAATTGGCTCAGGTCTTTCGCTGTGCACTCGCCGGTCACTCTGTAAGCATCTTAACGAGGGGATACCATGGATTTGGTTTACAAGAACGAGAAGCCGTTGCTCAAGATAGCGGTCGTGTTTTCAGCGATTGTCTGGCTTGCATTGGTTGTCGGGACGTTCGGGATTTTGTTGTTGTACTTGCTCTTGGGCTATGTGTTTTTTCTGTTTGCACATTCGGCATTTATCTCCCACCTGAAAGGCTCAGGTGTGCGCATCAGCCAGGATCAGTATCCAGATCTCTATGAGCGGCTTGTTCGTTGTTCTGAAAAAGTTGGCGTTACAGAATTGCCTGAAGCATACCTGCTTCGCACCGATTTCTTTAACGCACTGGCCACCAAGTTTCTCGGTCGTCACTTTGTGGTGTTGTTTACCGATGTGATTGATGCCCTGGAAGATCAACCGGGTGCGGTCGACTTCTATATTGGCCATGAACTTGGCCACATACACCGCAAACATCTTTCTTGGCGCGCGTTTGTCATGCCCGGCTCGCTTTTGCCTGTGGTTGGGCCGGCTTTGCGCCGCGCAGAGGAGTACACCTGTGATCGCTACGGCGTTGCCTGTTGCCAGTCTTCAGAGGATATCAAGGCCGCCATAGCGGCAATCGCTGCAGGGGATACCCGCTGGAAGACCATCAATGTGGATGCTTACCTCAGTCAGATTCAGGCAACCAGTGGGTTCTGGATGTCGTTCAACGAACTGACCGGCGACTATCCGTGGCTGACAAAACGCATGGCGACCGCTTTGGCACTGACACAAGGCAGGGAGGTCAAGCATCCTCGCCGCAGTATCGGCGCCTGGGTGCTATCGATGTTTGTGCCCCGGTTGGGTGGTGGTGCTGGCGGAGCTGCATCCCTGTTGGTAACTGTCGCGATCATCGGTGTGCTGGCTGCCGTGGCAATTCCTGCATACCAGCAGTATGTCGAAAGGGCACGTTATTCGGCTGCATATTCTATGGCTCAGGAAACCCAGGCTCGAGTCAACTCCTACGCCAATGAAAACCAGGCTTGGCCGCTAACCATGCAAGAGCTGGGCTATCCGGAGCTGACATTGGAGAATGACGTTCAGAACTATACGATTGATGTATATGAAGAGGGCGTGATCGGGGTCGAAATGGGCGTGGACAATTCCGGAGAGCCCAAATATATCGTACTTGAACCTGCCGTCGATGAAGGCGAGATCAGTTGGATCTGTTACGGTCAGAATGTAAACGAAAAGCACTTGCCAGCGAATTGTCGTTAGTATCGTTGCATGCGCAAGCTGGAAGCTCTAATCCAGCGCTGTCCAAGTGTATGATCACGATCGCGATCGTTGATCATACACTTGAGCCTCGACACCTAAAGCGCGCAACTGCCTGAAATGCGCCCGCGCCTGATTCAGAACATTCGGGTCGTTATGAGCAACCAGCGCAAGCCTTTTGAACCGGTCTGCATTCGCCGGCAAGGCTGCTGAAAGAATGATCACCGTATCCCAGTCTTCCGGAGCGGGCGGGTAGAGCAGAATACCGACGGGGTCGGAACAGGTGGTGGTGGAATCCTCTGCAATGCTGTGGGGGATGAACGCGTCTGGGCTGATGTTCCAGAGTAGGTCGTCCAGTTCTTCGGCTTGTTGCTGGGTGTCGCACACAATGCACACCCGATCGCCCTGTTCCCAGGCTTTATTTACAAGCTTGGTAGCGTGCAGGTTGCGGGCTGTAGGGGTGTCTTGCAGGAGTATATGGAACCAGTACCGCTGGTTTTTATCCTCCTGTCCCGTTGCCTGCCGGGAGGCACCGGCAGCATCGCTGCCGGTTTGTGTTGCCGGATTACCGTTCATAGTTTTCCGTTAGCTTCCATTACTTGCCGGCGTGGGACATGAGGTAGTCGACAAGCAAGGGAACCGGACGGCCGGAGGAACCTTTGGCTTTGCCGGAGTGCCACGCAGTTCCGGCGATGTCGAGGTGGGCCCAACGGTATTCTTTGGTGAATCGTGACAAGAAGCAGGCAGCGGTAATAGTGCCCGCCGAACGGCCGCCGATGTTGGCCATGTCGGCAAAATTGCTGTCCAGCAGGCTCTGGTACTCGTCCCAGAGAGGCAGGCGCCAGGCTTTGTCGCTCGCGCGATCACCTGCGGTCAACAGTTCGTTTGCCAGTTCGTCATTGTTTGCCAGTAGGCCTGTAGCCTCATGGCCAAGGGCGACGATGCAGGCACCTGTGAGCGTGGCCAGATCAATCACTGCTTCCGGGTCGAACTTTTTCACGTAGGTGAGGGCGTCGCAGAGAACCAAGCGGCCTTCGGCATCTGTGTTGAGAATTTCAACGGTCTGGCCAGACATGGTGGTTACAATATCGCCTGGGCGTGCAGCATTGCCATCGGGCATGTTCTCAGCGGCAGCGATTACGGCAACCACATTGACCTTCGGCTTGACCTCCGCAAGGACCTGCATGGCGCCGAATACGGCAGCGGAGCCGCCCATGTCATACTTCATCTCGTCCATACCAGCGCCCGGTTTCAGGCTGATGCCGCCGGTGTCGAAGGTGATGCCTTTACCGACAAGAACGTGGGGCTTGTCTTTCGCGTTGCCACCGCGGTACTCCATAACAATCAGGCGGGGTGGCTGGGTGCTGCCCTGGCCAACGGCCAGAAGGGAGTTCATGCCCAGCTTTTTCATCTGCTTTTCATCAAGGATTTCAGTCTTGATGCAACCGTGATCGGCAGCAAGCTTGCTCGCTTGTTCGGCTAGCCATACCGGGTGACAAATGTTTGGTGGCATGTTGCCGAGGTCACGGGTGAAATTCATACCGCGGCCTGTCGCCAAACCGAGATTGAACGCTTCTTTCTGGGCCTTGGCTGTACCGGAAGCGGCCACCAGGATTTTTTTGAGCTTGCGTGCGGCCGGCTTTTCGCTCTTGAAGTCACTGAACAGGTAAAGCTGCTCTTCCAGTGTGCGGCCGATCAGGCTGAGTTTTGCCAGCTCCGAACTCTGGCTTTCATCGCCGTTCAGCCCGGTGTCTGTCAGGGTGATGTGAGCACTTTTTGAAGGGCCATCTTTCAGGGCGCTCGTCATTGCGGTCAGCGCCTTGCGGAAGCTTGCGCTAGTGCGGTCTGCATCCTTTCCGGTACCGACGATAAGAAGCCGGCTCCAGTGCTGGTCACTAAGCGGCACCATGGTGGTTGCTGCATTCTTACCACTGATATCCCCGGCTTTCTGGAGCTTGCTTATCAGCCCTCCCAATACGCCGTCCACCCCGGTAGTAGAGGCTGGCCAATCGCCTTTTTCCGGCAGGGCGACGACAAGGCAGTCGGCTTTGGTACTTTCAATGGCTTTACTGTTGAGGCTGAAGTTCATGGAAACTCCTGTAGGTTGTCCAGGGCGGCCGCAGCTGTTGGCGGCGAGAATGATTTATTTCGATCCTCCAAGCATTGGGGCTTGCTGTCGGATAATCAAGCGGGAAGAGCAGGTTAGTTCACTTAACCGGCAGAGTATCTGTCACGGCCTTAACGTCGCTGTACTGTCATTCGGCCCCAAGGTTACTTAGAATACGCGCAGTTATCCTATTCCTCCATGTTTCGGTCTACACGGGCAGAAAAACCGTTTTGAGCATTATTTTCCGCTATCTCATACGTCAGGTTATGGTCAGTATGGTTGCCGTTTCGGGCATCCTTTTGCTGGTATTTATGAGTGGGCGATTTCTTAAATATCTGGCTGGCGCCGCAGAGGGCAAGATTGCACCGGGCGTTCTGTTTGAAATCATGGCTTACCGTTTTCCAGGATTTCTTGAGCTTATTCTGCCGCTGGGATTATTCATCGGCATATTGCTTGCCTACGGGCGGATGTATCTGGAAAGCGAAATGACCGTTCTCTCGGCCTGTGGTGTCAGTGACCGTCAGCTGCTCTCGAAAACCCTGATGGGCAGCCTTGTAGTAATGCTGATCGTAGGAAGTATGAGCCTGGTCATCTCGCCCTGGGGTATGAAACAGGTGGAAGAGATTTTCGCCGAGCAGGCAAAGGCGACGGAATTCGAGTTGCTTGCACCAGGCCGCTTTCAGGAGCTTTCATCGGGTGGGCGAGTAACCTATACCGAAGCACTCAGTGATGATAAGCGTCGTCTCGAGGGTGTATTCATCGCAGAGTACGGCCGTGATGGATCGGGTGTGAGTGTTATTGCCGCGGATTCCGGATCCCAACTTATTGATGAGGACACGGGTAGTCGCTTTCTCATTCTGGAAAACGGGGCCCGCTTCGACGGTATACCGGGAAAACTGGATTACCAGATTACCGGTTTTGAAGCCTACGGCCTGAAAATCCGTAGCGGTAGCAGCGGCGACGTGGAACTGGACGAGGGAGTGACAACCTTACAGCTCATGCGTTCAGATGATCCGAGAGACAGGGCCTTGCTGCACTGGCGGTTCTCATTACCGCTGATTGTTCCGATCGTGACGCTGCTGGCGGTTCGGCTCAGTAGGGTTAATCCGAGGCAAGGACGGTTTTTTCATCTTTTGCCCGCGATGCTGGTTTATATCGCCTATCTTGGCCTGCTTATCGTTGCCCGCGATGCTATGTCTGACGGCAAGATTCCTGAGTGGTTGGGAATGCTCTGGGTGCATGCAATCTTCCTGGCCCTTGGTCTCTGGCTGCAGTTTGGTCCGGCCTGGCTCCACAAAAGAAGAGTGAAGCAGGAAGGGGTGGCCAATGCGTAAGATTGATCGTTATGTAATGCGAAACGTTGGCGGAGCTATGCTCCTGGTGATGGTTGTGGTGCTGTCCCTGGATCTCATTTTCGCCTTCGTTGCCGAGTTGGAGGACACAGAGAACAACTACCGGATTCTGGATGCGCTCTGGTACGTGGTGCTGACCTTGCCGCGTCGCATATACGACTACCTGCCGTTGGGAGCCTTTATGGGCTGTCTTGTCGGACTGGGTGCAATGGCCAGCTCGTCTGAGCTTACGGTGATTCGCGCGGCTGGTGTTTCGATCAAGCGAGTTGTCTGGTCGGCAATGAAGCCGGCGTTGATTATTGTTCTGACTGGCGTTCTTATCGGTGAATACTTGGCGCCCCCTGCGGAGCGAGCTGCCCAAAGCTACAAGGCGGTTGCGCTCGGTGCCGGGCAGAATGTAGCGGCGGCACATGGTGTGTGGCACCGTGAGGGTAATACGTTTATGCATCTTAATGCGGTGCAGACGAATGGAGTGCTGCACGGCGTGTCTCTGTTCCGCTTTGATGATCAGCGTCAGTTGATGTCTTCAAGTTTTGCAGAGCGGGCGACCTATCAGGGCGACCATTGGTTGTTGGAAAACTCTACCACCACGCGCCTCGAAGGCGACTCAACGAGCCGTGAGAACCATGAGTCTCTTCGCTGGGATACCGGTCTTTCTCCGGACGTGCTGAGTGTGTTGATCGTCAAACCGGAAAACCTTTCCATGACTGGCCTGTTTACTTACGCCAGCTATCTTGGTGATCAGGAACTGAATGGAGCTCCTTACTGGCTGGCTTTCTGGAAGAAAGCGCTGATGCCTCTGGGAACCGGGGTGATGGTTCTGGTCGCGATTTCCTTTATATTCGGGCCGCTGCGCTCGGTGACCATGGGCTTTCGAGTGTTTACCGGCCTGCTCGTGGGGCTTTTGTTCAAATACATGCAGGATCTTCTGGGCCCCATGAGTGTGGTCTACGGCTTTAACCCGGCGCTTGCCGTTCTCGTTCCAATTGCGATCAGTGCGGTTTTTGGTGCGGTGCTGATGCGGCGGGCAGGGTAAGAGCCCCTGTTCGCCGGATTAACCTGCTTTGGTTTTATGGGGCAGGGCAACGACCACGCTTTCTGACAGCCTGTCTGTCAGGGAAAGCCCATTTATGGGGTAGAACAGCGCTATCATTGCCGGAATGCTGAGGAACAGGGTTGCCGAGCCCATAGAATAGCCAGCCAGCAGCGCCAGAAAAAACACAGCAGCAGCTGTCACATAGCGCCGAAGAGCCTGGCTCCAGCTCACGGACGTGCCGTCGAGGTTCTCAATACGGACACGCCATACCTGCATTCCCAGCGTTTGTCCTATCCGTGTCCAGAAGTAGGCAAAAAACAGGTACATCACCAGAAACAATACGAACGTCAGCCCGGGGTCTCCGGATAATTGACCGGCTTCCGCCTTCTGAGCGAGACGATCCCAGCCCGTAATCCAGCCAGTTATCATGGTGTATATCCAGGTGGTAACCAGAAGCACGGCAATGCTGATCAATCCGTCGTAAATAATGGCCAGTGATCTTTTGAGAAATGTCGCTGGGGGAAGTAGTTCGTCAGCGGCGTGGAAGCGGCGGGGCATGGGGTCTCCTGTGATGTTTCACGTTTTGCCTGTACTCAGCGTGTGCTAGAGTAGCCGATTTGCACACGCATGTAAGTATTCGAATTCAATCGCGGATCCGGCCGTTATACGGTGGGGTTTCTGGAAAGGTATCAAAGGGCTATGAAAACCGCAGAGTTGCGACAGGCATTTCTTGATTATTTTAAACAGCAAGGTCACTCCATCGTTCCGAGCAGCTCTCTGGTGCCGGCAGATGATCCGACGCTTCTGTTCACCAATGCGGGGATGAATCAGTTCAAGGATGTGTTTCTTGGGCGAGAGGAGCGCGACTATAACCGCGCAACCAGCTCACAGAAATGCGTTCGTGCCGGTGGCAAGCATAACGACTTGGAAAACGTGGGTTACACGGCGCGCCACCATACGTTCTTCGAAATGCTGGGCAACTTCAGTTTTGGTGACTACTTCAAACGTGAAGCAATCAACTATGCGTGGACGTTCCTGACCGGAGAGCAGTGGTTGAACCTGCCGGCCGAAAAACTCTGGGTGACCGTCTATGCCGATGATGACGAAGCCTATGATATCTGGAACAAAGAAGTAGGCGTGCCTGCAGATCGTATTGTCCGAATTGGAGACAATGGCGGGGCTCCCTATGCATCAGACAACTTCTGGCAGATGGGTGACACTGGCCCTTGCGGCCCCTGCACCGAAATTTTCTACGACCATGGCCCGGAAGTGGCTGGAGGCCCTCCCGGAAGCCCGGAAGAAGATGGCGACCGCTACATCGAGATCTGGAACGTGGTCTTCATGCAGTATAACCGCACCGCTGATGGTGAAATGCTCAACCTGCCGAAGCCTTCTGTTGATACGGGAATGGGACTGGAGCGAGTTACAGCTGTTTTGCAAGGCGTACACAGCAACTACGAAATTGATCTTTTCGACGACTTGCTGAAAGCTGCGTCGGCCATACTCGGCGGCGCCGCAACGACCGAAGCCAGCTTGCGTGTGGTTGCCGATCATATCCGCTCCTGTGCGTTCCTGATTTCCGATGGCGTTATGCCCTCCAATGAAGGCCGCGGTTTTGTGCTGCGGCGCATAATCCGTCGGGCTGCCCGACACGGCAACAAGCTGGGTGCCACCGGCCCGTTCTTCTACAAGTTGACGGGTGCTCTGGTTGAATTGATGGGAGAGGCGTTTCCGCAACTGATCAGCAGTCGAAAGCAGATCGAGAGAGTGTTGTTGCAGGAAGAGGAACAGTTTGTAAAAACTCTGGACAAGGGTTTGCGGCTTCTGGAACAGGACATTGCCGAGCTGAAAGGCGAGGTTATCCCGGGCGAAACCATTTTTACGCTTTATGACACTTATGGCTTCCCGGTGGACCTGACCAATGATATCGCTCGTGAGCGCGGCCTGACACTGGATTACGAAGGCTACGAAAAAGCCATGGAACGCCAGCGTGAACGTGCCAGAGCTGCCAGTAAATTTGGCATGGATTACAACGCCACCGGCCTGAGCATTGACGGAAAAACCGAGTTTACCGGATACGACCAGGTGGATGGCCATGAGCGCGTTCGTGCTGTAATCGTTAACGGCGAACATAAAACGGCAGAGGCTGGTGATGAAGCGGTTGTAGTACTGGAGCGCACGCCCTTCTATGCCGAGTCCGGTGGTCAGGTGGGTGATACCGGTTTGCTGACCTGGAGCGGGGGACGCTTTAAAGTAACTGACACCCGTAAAGACGGTGATAATCACCTTCATGTAGGCACTCTGATCGAGGGTGAACTGTTTGACGGTCTGGAAGTTGACGCCCGCATTGATCACGTACGCCGCGACCGGACTCGTCGAAACCACTCTGCTACACATCTGTTGCATGCGGCCTTGCGCAAGGTGCTGGGCGAGCACGTCGGCCAGAAGGGCTCGCTGGTTGACCCGGACAAGCTGCGTTTCGACTTTTCACACTTTGAGGCGGTCACGCCTGAGCAATTGAAAGAAATCGAGCGCCAGGTGAACGAGCAGATCCTTGAAAATACGGCCGTTCAGACCGACATTACCGACATGGAGCAGGCGCAGCAAAAAGGCGCGATGGCTCTGTTTGGTGAAAAGTACGGTGACGTTGTGCGGGTTTTGAGCATGGGTACAGAGAGCTACTCTGTAGAGTTGTGTGGTGGTACTCACGTAGCTCGCACTGGTGACATCGGTCTGTTCCGTATTACTTCAGAAAGTGGCATTTCTTCCGGTGTTCGCCGTATTGAAGCGGTTACCGGCTTTGGTGCGCTTGAATGGGTGGATGAAACCGAGCGTACGCTTCGTGAAGCAGCTCGCCTTGTAAAAGGTAGCCGGGAGACGGTGATCGACAAGGTGCAGCAAACCATTGACCGCAATCGTCAACTCGAGAAGGATGTCGACGCACTGAAAGCAAAACTTGCCAGTTCGGCAGGAAGTGACCTGGCTGACTCCGCAGTTGAAGTGGCCGGCCTCAAAGTGGTTGCTTCTGAACTCGAAGGAGCGGACCGCAAGGCGCTGATGGAAACCACGGATCAACTCAAGAACAAACTGGGTGAAGGTGTGGTCGTTCTTGCGAGTGTTGCGGATGGAAAGGTGACTCTTGTCGCGGGCGTTACCAAATCCGCCACGGGGCGTATCAAGGCGGGTGATTTGATGAAGCATTTGTCTGGCTTGCTGGATGGTAAAGGCGGCGGCCGGCCCGATATGGCTCAGGGCGGTGGCAACGATCCTTCGAAGCTCGCCGAAGCCCTCGCAGGTGTGCCGGCGTGGGTTGAAAAAAATATCGCATAAGCAACTGTTTTTCTGTGGCGGTCGAGGTTTATAATTCTTGCCGCTTGTTTTTTGACGGGCAGGGCTCTGGGCTCTGCCGCAGCTCTCTGATTCGAATACTGGAAAGATAATGGCTCTGTTGGTTCAGAAGTTTGGTGGCACCTCGGTAGGCACAACCGAGCGAATAGAAGCAGTTGCGGAGAAGGTCTCTGGCTTCCGCAAAGAAGGCCACGATGTGGTGGTTGTGGTTTCTGCCATGAGTGGCGAAACCAACCGGCTTATCGCTCTGGCTAATAACATAATGGAAGAGCCCACGCCGCGTGAGATGGATGTTCTCGTTTCAACGGGAGAGCAGGTGACCATAGCTCTCCTGTCCATGGCGTTGCAGAAGCGGGGTTGCGAAGCCCGTTCCTATACCGGGTCTCAGGTGCGCATTCTGACTGACAGTATGCACACCAAGGCCCGTATCAAGCAGATTGACGAGCAGCGTATGCGCGAAGATCTGAATGCTGGCCGTGTGGTGGTTGTAGCCGGATTTCAGGGTGTTGATGAGAGTGGCAGTATTACCACTTTGGGCCGGGGCGGCTCGGATACCACGGCTGTCGCTCTAGCCGCCGCTCTGAAGGCTGACGAGTGTCAGATCTATACCGATGTGGACGGTGTTTACACCACCGATCCCAGGGTTGTGGACAGTGCCCGTCGCTTGAAGCAGATTACATTTGAAGAAATGATGGAAATGGCGAGCCTGGGTTCCAAAGTACTCCAGATTCGCGCCGTAGAATTTGCGGGCAAATACAACGTTCCGTTGAGGGTTCTCTCCAGCTTCGAGGAAGGTGAGGGGACTCTGATTACATTTGAGGAAAATACTGCCATGGAACAACCGGTTGTCTCCGGCATCGCTTTTAACCGTGATGAAGCGAAAGTTACGATTTCGGGTGTCCCCGACACTCCGGGTAGCGCGCTGCGTATTCTGAAGCCGATAAGTGATGCCAACATTGATGTGGACATGATAGTCCAGAACGTTGGCGAGGATAACCGGACTGCCTTCACCTTTACGGTTCATCGCAACGATTTTAAACGTGCGAAAGATGTGCTTCAGCGCGTTTCCGATGAGTTGGGAGCCCGTGAAGTGGGCGGTGACACCAAAATTGCGAAAGTCAGTATTGTTGGTGTTGGCATGCGCTCTCATGCGGGAGTTGCAACCAAAATGTTTGAAGCGCTTTCGGTCGAGGGTATTAATATTCAGATGATCGCCACATCGGAAATCAAGATTTCGGTGGTGATTGACGAAAAATACCTTGAGCTTGCAGTTCGTGCTCTTCACAGTGCATTCGAGCTCGATAAGCCCGGTGTAGAAGAAACCTTATAAAAAGAGACTCATTTTCTGACCTTGTGATTGCGTGTGACCGTATAAGGAAATGTGCATTTATGGTTGGCTAGTGTTCTCGATAGAAACGTCGAACCAATTTAAACATTGCTTGTCGGAACACGTAGTTCTGAATAGGGAGTAAGGGATATGTTGATTTTAACTCGCCGCGTTGGTGAAACTCTGATGGTCGGTGACGACGTTACGGTTACAGTACTCGGAGTGAAAGGCAATCAAGTGCGTATCGGGGTTAATGCACCGAAAGAAGTTGCGGTGCACCGAGAAGAAATTTACCAGCGTATCCAGTCGGAAAAAGACGTGGATGAGCCAGAGCCGGGCAACAGCTGAGTAGATAGTTAGACCGTTTGGGTAAGGCGTGAGCGGTTTTTTTGTTTTTGGGGCAAATGAAGGCTAAAAAAATCGTGTCAACCCTATGAAAACAGAAAAATTATGGTAGTATACGCCCCGTTCTGAAGGAGAGGTGGGTGAGTGGCTGAAACCAGTTCCCTGCTAAGGAACCGTACGCGAAAGCGTACCGAGGGTTCGAATCCCTCCCTCTCCGCCATTTCCTTTTCAGGAAAGCGGAACAGGTTGACGTAGCACTCAACCACAGTAAGTGATCAATGCGCGGCTGTAGCTCAGCTGGATAGAGTACTCGGCTACGAACCGAGCGGTCGGAGGTTCGAATCCTCCCAGCCGCGCCA
>NZ_JAUOST010000012.1:0-2964 GCF_030549045.1 Marinobacter sp. 1_MG-2023
TGCGATATCCGCAATTGTCTTGGGTGTTATATAGTCAAGCCGCACGAGCAATTAGTATCGGTTAGCTCAACGCCTCGCAGCGCTTACACACCCGACCTATCAACGTCCTGGTCTTGAACGGCTCTTCAGGGGCCTCGAGGGCCCGGGGAGATCTCATCTTGGAAGGGGCTTCCCGCTTAGATGCTTTCAGCGGTTATCCTGTCCGAACATAGCTACCCAGCAATGCCTCTGGCGAGACAACTGGAACACCAGCGGTTCGTCCACTCCGGTCCTCTCGTACTAGGAGCAGCTTTCCTCAAATCTCCAACGTCCACGGCAGATAGGGACCGAACTGTCTCACGACGTTCTAAACCCAGCTCGCGTACCACTTTAAATGGCGAACAGCCATACCCTTGGGACCGGCTTCAGCCCCAGGATGTGATGAGCCGACATCGAGGTGCCAAACACCGCCGTCGATGTGAACTCTTGGGCGGTATCAGCCTGTTATCCCCGGAGTACCTTTTATCCGTTGAGCGATGGCCCTTCCATACAGAACCACCGGATCACTATGACCTACTTTCGTACCTGCTCGACGTGTCTGTCTCGCAGTTAAGCGGGCTTGTGCCATTACACTAACCGTACGATGTCCGACCGTACTTAGCCCACCTTTGTGCTCCTCCGTTACGCTTTAGGAGGAGACCGCCCCAGTCAAACTACCCACCACACAGTGTCCTCATCCCCGATAAGGGGACAGAGTTAGAACCTCAAACATGCCAGGCTGGTATTTCAAGGTTGGCTCCACGCAAACTGGCGTTCACGCTTCAAAGCCTCCCAGCTATCCTACACAAACATGTTCAAAGTTCACTGTGAAGCTATAGTAAAGGTTCACGGGGTCTTTCCGTCTAGCCGCGGATACACCGCATCTTCACGGCGATTTCAATTTCACTGAGTCTCGGGTAGAGACAGCGCCCCCATCGTTACGCCATTCGTGCAGGTCGGAACTTACCCGACAAGGAATTTCGCTACCTTAGGACCGTTATAGTTACGGCCGCCGTTTACCGGGGCTTCGATCAAGAGCTTCGCGCAAGCGCTAACCCCATCAATTAACCTTCCGGCACCGGGCAGGCGTCACACCGTATACGTCCACTTTCGTGTTTGCACAGTGCTGTGTTTTTAATAAACAGTCGCAGGGGCCTGGTATCTTCGACTGGCTTCTGCTCAACCCGCGAAGGGCGTCACATACCACCAGCGTGCCTTCTCCCGAAGTTACGGCACCATTTTGCCTAGTTCCTTTACCCGAGTTCTCTCAAGCGCCTTGGTATTCTCTACCTGACCACCTGTGTCGGTTTGGGGTACGGTCTCGAATAGCCTGAAGCTTAGAAGATTTTCCTGGAAGCAGGGCATCAATGACTTCGCTCCCGTAAAAGGGTGCTCGTCGTCACGTCTCAGGATTGTGGACCCGGATTTGCCTAAGTCCACTCCCTACTCGCTTAAACCGGGACAACCGTCGCCCGGCTCACCTAGCCTTCTCCGTCTCTCCATCGCAGCTATCCAAGGTACGGAAATATTAATCCGTTTCCCATCGACTACACCTTTCGGTCTCGCCTTAGGGGCCGACTCACCCTGCGCCGATTAGCGTTGCGCAGGAACCCTTGGTCTTCCGGCGTGCGGGTTTTTCACCCGCATTGTCGTTACTCATGTCAGCATTCGCACTTCTGATACCTCCAGCAAGCTTCTCAACTCACCTTCGCAGGCTTACAGAACGCTCCCCTACCCCGCATACAAAGTATGCAGCCGCAGCTTCGGTGACCAGTTTGAGCCCCGTTACATCTTCCGCGCAGGCCGACTCGACTAGTGAGCTATTACGCTTTCTTTAAAGGATGGCTGCTTCTAAGCCAACCTCCTAGCTGTCTGAGCCTTCCCACATCGTTTCCCACTTAACTGGTACTTGGGGACCTTAGCTGGCGGTCTGGGTTGTTTCCCTCTTCACGATGGACGTTAGCACCCACCGTGTGTCTCCCGGATAGTACTCACAGGTATTCGGAGTTTGCATCGGGTTGGTAAGTCGGGATGACCCCCTAGCCGAAACAGTGCTCTACCCCCTGTGGTATTCGTCCGAGGCGCTACCTAAATAGCTTTCGGGGAGAACCAGCTATCTCCGGGCTTGATTAGCCTTTCACTCCGATCCACAAGTCATCCCCTGGCTTTTCAACGACAGTGGGTTCGGTCCTCCAGTTGATGTTACTCAACCTTCAACCTGCTCATGGATAGATCGCCCGGTTTCGGGTCTATGCCCAGCGACTGAATCGCCCTATTAAGACTCGGTTTCCCTACGGCTCCCCTAAACGGTTAACCTCGCCACTGAACATAAGTCGCTGACCCATTATACAAAAGGTACGCCGTCACAGAACAAGTCTGCTCCGACTGCTTGTACGCATACGGTTTCAGGATCTATTTCACTCCCCTCACAGGGGTTCTTTTCGCCTTTCCCTCACGGTACTGGTTCACTATCGGTCAGTCAGGAGTATTTAGCCTTGGAGGATGGTCCCCCCATATTCAGACAGGATACCACGTGTCCCGTCCTACTCGATTTCACTAGACTCAGGTTTCGGATACGGGGCTATCACCCACTATGGCGGCACTTTCCAGAGCCTTCTCCTACCAGTTGTCTAGCTTAAGGGCTAGTCCCCGTTCGCTCGCCGCTACTTAGGGAATCTCGGTTGATTTCTTTTCCTCGGGGTACTTAGATGTTTCAGTTCCCCCGGTTCGCCTCTTACACCTATGTATTCAGTGCAAGATACCCGACCGAAATCGGGTGGGTTTCCCCATTCAGAAATGTCCGGATCACAGCTTGTTTGCCAGCTCCCCGAACCTTATCGCAGGCTTCCACGTCTTTCATCGCCTCTGACTGCCAAGGCATCCACCGTATGCGCTTAGTTGCTTGACTATATAACCCCAAGACAACTGATCACTCATGCTCACCAG
>NZ_JAUOST010000013.1:0-2272 GCF_030549045.1 Marinobacter sp. 1_MG-2023
ACATTTTCTCGGAGATAATGAGAAAATGTCTTCGTGTTCTATCTCATCCAATTTGTTAAAGAGCAAATCTGACCCAGTGATCAGAAAGAAGAACTTCGACTAACAACTTATGTCATTAAATCGAAACGCTTATTTCTGTACACTGACCGAAGTCAGGTGACCAAGTAATAATGGTGGAGCTAGGCAGGATCGAACTGCCGACCTCCTGCGTGCAAGGCAGGCGCTCTCCCAGCTGAGCTATAGCCCCAAAAAGCTATGTCTAAGAATTTTGTAGATCGAGGCGTGTTCGGGCGCCGCATAGCCTGCTATGCAAGTCCGGACACAACGATGAGCTACGAAATTCTGGTGGGTCTGGGTGGACTTGAACCACCGACCTCACCCTTATCAGGGGTGCGCTCTAACCACCTGAGCTACAGACCCGGTTTTGCTCATCCGAAGACAAGCCAAGTCGGGCCTGCAAAGACCCTTGCTCTCTCTATCAATCAACCAAGTAATTCGTGTGGACTCTGACCGAAGCGTCGACTTCGTTTAAGGAGGTGATCCAGCCCCAGGTTCCCCTAGGGCTACCTTGTTACGACTTCACCCCAGTCATGAACCACACCGTGGTGATCGTCCTCCCGAAGGTTAGACTAACCACTTCTGGTGCAATCCACTCCCATGGTGTGACGGGCGGTGTGTACAAGGCCCGGGAACGTATTCACCGTGACATTCTGATTCACGATTACTAGCGATTCCGACTTCACGGAGTCGAGTTGCAGACTCCGATCCGGACTACGATGCGTTTTGTGAGATTAGCTCCCCCTCGCGGGTTTGCAACCCTCTGTACGCACCATTGTAGCACGTGTGTAGCCCTGGCCGTAAGGGCCATGATGACCTGACGTCATCCCCACCTTCCTCCGGTTTGTCACCGGCAGTCTCCCTAGAGTTCTCAGCCGAACTGCTAGCAACTAGGGATAGGGGTTGCGCTCGTTACGGGACTTAACCCAACATCTCACGACACGAGCTGACGACGGCCATGCAGCACCTGTGTCAGAGTTCCCGAAGGCACCAATCCATCTCTGGAAAGTTCTCTGCATGTCAAGGCCAGGTAAGGTTCTTCGCGTTGCGTCGAATTAAACCACATGCTCCACCGCTTGTGCGGGCCCCCGTCAATTCATTTGAGTTTTAACCTTGCGGCCGTACTCCCCAGGCGGTCAACTTAGTGCGTTAGCTGCGCCACTAAAGATTCAAGATCCCCAACGGCTAGTTGACATCGTTTACGGCGTGGACTACCAGGGTATCTAATCCTGTTTGCTCCCCACGCTTTCGCACCTCAGTGTCAGTGTTGGTCCAGGTAGCCGCCTTCGCCACTGGTGTTCCTTCCTATATCTACGCATTTCACCGCTACACAGGAAATTCCACTACCCTCTACCACACTCTAGTCGAGCAGTTCGAAATGCCGTTCCCAGGTTAAGCCCGGGGCTTTCACATCTCGCTTACTCAACCACCTACGCGCGCTTTACGCCCAGTAATTCCGATTAACGCTTGCACCCTCCGTATTACCGCGGCTGCTGGCACGGAGTTAGCCGGTGCTTCTTCTGTGAGTGACGTCAATCCTTAAGAGTATTAATCTTAAGGCCTTCCTCCTCACTGAAAGTGCTTTACAACCCGAAAGCCTTCTTCACACACGCGGCATGGCTGGATCAGGGTTGCCCCCATTGTCCAATATTCCCCACTGCTGCCTCCCGTAGGAGTTCGGGCCGTGTCTCAGTCCCGATGTGGCTGATCATCCTCTCAGACCAGCTACGGATCGTCGCCTTGGTGAGCCTTTACCCCACCAACTAGCTAATCCGACTTAGGCTCATCCAATAGCGCAAGGTCCGAAGATCCCCTGCTTTCCCCAAAAGGGCGTATGCGGTATTAATCCGGGTTTCCCCGGGCTATCCCCCACTACTGGGCAGATTCCTAAGCATTACTCACCCGTCCGCCGCTCGACGCCTGATAGCAAGCTACCATCGTTTCCGCTCGACTTGCATGTGTTAAGCCTGCCGCCAGCGTTCAATCTGAGCCATGATCAAACTCTTCAGTTTAAATCATACAAGAATCCGTAGATTCTTAATTCTTGCTCAAGACAAAACTCAATTTTCGACGAGTCGCTTGCCTTGGTATTTCTTGTCGAAATACTCCAGCCAGCGCCCACACGAATTACTTGGTCAATTTGTTAAAGAGCGTTTGAGCCGTTGCTCAATCAGGAGGCGTATTCTACATCGTCTCGCCACCTTGTCAACCGTTT
>NZ_JAUOST010000014.1:0-1309 GCF_030549045.1 Marinobacter sp. 1_MG-2023
CGCTGATCTTGCACCGCTTTAGTGGACGGTCATTTACCGGACACTAAAGGGGGCCTGTCATGGGGCACACCCACAAGAGAAACTACGACCGTTACACCCTGGCGTTCAAGCTGCGGGCCGTTAAACTGGCTAATCACCCTAACGTTAAAACCAAGGATATCGCGGAGGGGCTGGGGATACACCCGGTAATGCTGTACCGCTGGTGTATGGAGCATCGCAACGGGACGCTGGTTGAAAACAAACACATGAAAAAGCAGAAGCCCTCGCCCAAACGGGTCAACCCGCCACCGGACTCCGAGGCCGCTGCCGAGGACGAGCTGGCTAAGGCAAAAAAGCGCATCAAGGATCTGGAGAAACAGCTGAATGCGCGCCAGGAGGAAATTGATCTCCTAAAAAAGGCGCGTCGGTTCTTCGAGAAAAACCGTCACTGATTTTTGCGTTTATCGAGAAGAACCGGGATCGGTTCAGTGTCAAACGGTTGTGCGTATTCTTTGGGGTGTCTCGTAGCGGCTTCTATGCCTGGCTCACGCGCCCTGTCAGCCTGCATCGACAGCAGGATGAGGTGATCAAAGGCGCCATTGTCGAGTTGCACCAGGGGTATCGGCGGGCCTATGGCGCGCCAAGAGTGCATCAGGCGTTGCGCCACCAGGGTATCCCTTGCAGCCGTCGACGGGTGAATCGGTTGATGCGGGCACTTGAGATCAAAGCCTCAACCACCGGATTGTATGCCTGGCGGCCTGGGCAGCACGCGTTTTACAGCTCGGCGGGTAATCAGCTCAAAGGCAGCGATGCACCCACAGGCTGCGGCCAGCAGTGGGCTGGCGACTTCACCTATTTGAAAACCCGCACCGGCTGGCTGTATCACGCGGCGATTATCGATCTGTTCAGTCGTCGGGTGGTGGGCTGGTCGTTCAGCAGCCGCCGGAATAGCGAACTGACCAAAAGCGCGCTGCGCATGGCCTTGTTGAACGAGACACCGCCCCCTGGCTGCCTCTTCCACTCGGACCAGGGCATCGAATACGCCGCTCACGATTACCGGGAGCTGCTGGAGACCGCGAGTATGGTTCGAAGCATGAGCCGTAAGGGTAACCCGCTGGATAATGCAGCTATGGAGTCCTACTTCCACACACTGAAAGCGGAGCTGGTGCATAAGCGTTTGTTCGACACGAAAGTGCAGGCGGTCTCGGAAATCATTCACTACATGATGTTCTATAACGGCGAACGATTGCATTCGAGTCTGGGCTACCAATCCCCGGAGGATTATGAAAAGCTCAGTGCATAAAGTGTCCATCAAAGTGGTACAAGATCA
>NZ_JAUOST010000002.1:0-740606 GCF_030549045.1 Marinobacter sp. 1_MG-2023
GGTGGGTCGTGATGGATTCGAACCATCGACCAATTGGTTAAAAGCCAACTGCTCTACCAACTGAGCTAACGACCCAAAACTGGTGATCAGTGCCTGGGACCCTGATCGATCCCGGAGCGGCTCAGCAACTGCCCCGGAATATCGAATATGGTGGGTCGTGATGGATTCGAACCATCGACCAATTGGTTAAAAGCCAACTGCTCTACCAACTGAGCTAACGACCCAAGCGAGGCGCATATAGTAATGATTTTTCCCCGACGATCAACCCTTTCACACCATCTTCTTTAAACTTTTTTGAATCGCTCAACCTTATCCCTTGTCTGAGCCCAGAAATTTTCTGGCCAGACCGGCTGCATCGCTTTCCGGATAATCACTAATAACCTGCTCCATCTGTAGACGAGCCTCAGCTTTTTGATCAAGCCGGTCAAGCGTTACACCTAATTTGTAAACGGCGTCCGGCGCTTTGCGATGATCTGCATAACGGGTTGCTACAATAGAAAACGCCTGGCGGGCCTGCTCAAGCTGAGGCTTTACCAGATAAACCTCTCCCAGCCAGTAGTAGGCGTTCACCGTAAGATCCCCTTCAGGGTATTTATCGATAAACTCATAAAGCCGGCTAATGGCTTCATCGTATTTCTTCTGGCTATGAATGAGATCCTGAATAGCCTGGTACGCCTTTCGCTCATCGGCCTCAGGCGAGCGATACTCACGGATTTCAGCTTTAGTCTCTTCACTGGTACCGGCTTCACCACCTGGTGCTCCGGAAGCCTGAGGCTGGGCTGAAACCTTCTCAGAAAGATCAAGAATGCGTTGATCAAGATCGATGTAACGATCCCTACCCTGATCCTGCAAACGTTTGATGAGGTGCCGCTGCTCCTCGGTTTCACCCTGGAGCCGCCGAACTTCACCCTGGAGCTGCTGAATCATGTAAAAGAGCTCAGAGGTCGCCTGGCTGGTATTTGCCTTGCGCTGCGCCTCTGAGGCGTTGCTCTGGAATGCGGGCGTAGATGATTGCGCCAGTGTCATTCCCGCGTGCCCGAAGGCAAGCGGAAAGACAACTGCCGCCATGAGCTGTTTTCTCATGGGCTTAACCTGATGTTGTATGTGTGTTTACTCGAATACGAGTTCCACACGGCGGTTCTGTGCCCATGCACTTTTTGACGAACCCATAACCGCCGGCTTCTCTTCACCATAGCTTACGGTTTCCATCTGGCCCCGTGAAGCACCATTCACAATCAGGAAGCGCTGCACGGCGTTGGCCCGACGCTCACCCAGTGCCAGGTTGTATTCCTTGGAACCACGCTCGTCACCGTGACCTTCAAGCCGCACGTTCTGACCTGGGTTGTTGGACAGATAACGAGCGTGAGCCATTAGCACATCCCGGGCTTCCGGCTTGATCTCGGAGGTATCAAAATCAAAATAGAAGGTTGTGATATCCCGCAGGGCTTCCTGCTCGGCTTGCTGCTGAGCTTCCATCCGCTCTTCTTCGGTCATGGAAGAGGAAGAAATACCGTCCTGATCACTACCGCCATAAACGGTAGAGCCGCCATCCTGATCGATGGCCGCAACGTCAGAGCCGTAACCCTCTTCATCCATGTTTTCACCTGTAGTGCTACAACCCGCAAAGAGACCTGCGGAGAACAAAAGAGCGAGTACTTTGGTTTGAGCTGACAACTTCATGGTTCATTCCTTTCGGTTGATTAACTTACACTTCTGTTTTTCAGATGACTGCTCATGCACTCATCCACTACCGAACAATAGGCCCCCAGGCCGGGTCGCGTACGTCACCTTCCGAAGCAGGAAGACTATAAGCGGCACCGCCATCAGCGGAGATAACCGTCAGTACGCTTTCACCACTTTGCTTGGTGGCATAAATCAACATGCGGCCATTTGGCGACACGCTGGGGGACTCATCGGACCCTGTACGAGTGAGAACTGTTTCCTCATCGTTTTTAAGATTGGTACGGGCAATTGTGAAGGCACGGTCACGCTGGTGCACGTAGTACACATAGTTCCCGGAAGCATCCGGACGCGGCCTTGCGTTGTAACGGCTACCAAACGTGATCCGGCGCGGCTCGGCACCCGGTTTTGCCATGTAGTAGATCTGCGGGCCGCCAGACCGGTCTGAGGTAAAGAATATGCCATCGCCCGAGCTATCCCAAGCGGCCTCAGTGTCAATAGCCCAGTGATTAGTGAGTTTCGTCGCTTTCCGGGACTGAAGGTTCATCTGATAGATTTCAGCGTTGCCATCCTTCGATAAGGTCATCAACAGCGACTGCCCATCGGCCGACCAGGCCGGGGCTGAATTCAGGCCCGGAAAGTCAGCCACTTTCGAACGCTCACCAGAACCTATTTCATGCACAAAAATCACGGGTTTTCCGGTCTCGAACGAGACATACGCGAGCTTTTTACCGTCCGGTGACCAGGCGGGTGAAAGAATCGGCTCTTTGCTCTCCAGTCGGATTCGGGCACGCTTCCCATCAATATCACTCACTTGCAGCCGGTAACGGGGCTCCCCACTCGCCCTGTCGAGCGTTACGTAGGCCAGTTTGGTTGAGAAAGCGCCGGGAACCCCAGTAATGGATTCATACACCTTATCGCTAATATGGTGAGCCAGAGACCGCATATTCGAAGCGGGCGCGGCAGCCGTCTCTCCGAGAATCCGCTCTTCGCGGTTGACATCAAACAGCTCGTAGCGAGCCTGTACTCGATCCCCATTGCGGGTGAGTTCGCCTACGAGCACGTAGCGCTGACCAAGCAGGCGCCAATCGCGAAAATATACGTCGGACCGTTTTGACGGAAGGCTAAGCATTTTCTCAGGAGGCAAAGGGCGAAACTCGCCACTCATAGCCAGGTCTGCCTGCACAATGCTACTCACCTTGTCTCCGGCAGGCATGCTGCCATTTTCTGCAAAGGGTACTACGGACACAGGAATTGCTGAGTCGGCACCCTCGGTAACCCGGATCAACAGTTCAGCCTGGGCGCTGGTCACCACAACAAGCATCAGAACAAGCGCTGCAAACATAGCCTTCAAGGGTCTGAACGAAATTTCATGAATCATGATGTTACCCGCATCCTTATCTCAATCTTCGAGGATTGAATTCGATCGTAAACTGGCGGAAATAGGTTTCAAACGTGTCCCGCTCACTCGGCACCGGGTATCGGCTTAAGGACCTTACGGCGCCTAGTGCAGAGTTATCAAACGCTGTGTTTCCGCTGCTGGCCACAAGTTTGACGCCCGCCAACTCTCCGGTCGGCAGCAATGTAATCTGCAGGCGTGCAGTCATATCTTCCGTTGCTGAGGAAGGCGGATACCAGGCCTGACTGAGCCGCTCACGGATAAGTGCCTGATACTTCTCGCTCTCCGACAGCATCTGTGTTTGTCGGGCCTTGGCGGCGGCGGCCTGCTCTTGCCGTCGCGCTTCATCTGCACGCGCTTTTCTGGCTTGCTCGGCCTGAGCTTCAAGCTGCTGTTCCTGCAATCGACGCTCAGCCTCCAGCCGCTTGCGCTCGGCTTCCTGTCGCGCCTGCTCCTCTTTCTGCTTTCGTTCAGCTTCTTCCCGTTTGCGCTGCTCTTCCTGGCGTTGCTTTTCTTCCTCTGCCTTGCGCTTGGCCTCTTGCTGACGCTGTTTCTCCGCTTCGGCTTCTGCCTTACGGCGCTCACGCTCTTTCGCTTCAGCTTCCGCTTTCTGGCGTGCAGCTTCCGCCTCCCGGGCTTCGCGAGCCTTACGCTCTTCGACTTTTTTCTGCTCTTCAGCCTTACGCTCGGTTTCTTTGCGTTTCTTCTGCTCTGCGGCCTTCCTAGCCTCTTCTTCCTTCTGTTGCTGGCGCTTCTGCGCTTCTATCTGCTTCTGTTTTTCGAGCTCTTTTTGCTCTTGCTCTCGATCCGGCTGCTCTACCGGCTCAACAACCGGGCTGGGCTCCGGCTTCTGCTGGGTAATAAGGCGCGCGGAAATGCTGCTCGGTGGCGGCTCCTGTATTGAAGAAGACCACGACCAGCCAGCCAGGGCGACACCTACGATGAGCAGATGCAAAGCAACCGACAGCGCGACCGGCGATTTCCAGGGTGGCACTCCGGTGCTGGTAAACTCCCGCTCCTGACCTGTCACAACAATTCCACCTGAACTGATCTCACGTTTCGTCCGAGGCCGAGTCGGTAATCAGACCAATACTGGTTGCCCCCGCGCCCTGAAGTGTGGCCATCAAACGAACCACCGTGCCGTAATCCACATTCTCATCGCCGCGCACAAGTATGTCGCTCGACGTCCTCTGAGACAGAATTTTGGCCACTTGTTCACGAACTTCTGAGAGCGGCATTGGGTCGCTGCCCTTGTCACCAACTTCCACGTAATAGGCTCCATTCGCATCGACAGAGACGATAATGGATTCCACATTCTTGTCTGCCTGAATCGGGTCTGATGACGTCTCCGGCAGATCAACTTTCACCCCCTGAGTCAGCATGGGCGCTGTGACCATAAATATAATCAACAGCACCAGCATCACGTCGATGTATGGAACGACGTTGATTTCCGACATCGGCTTTTTCCGACTTTCGGGCATCATCCCCATGCCTTTCATAGCGCTGTACCCCGGCTGTTAAGGTTTAGCATCGGTGCTCTCGCCACTGCGCTCTTCACTATTCAGCGCCCCTGTCGGCACTGTTATTTGTACTATGAACACGACGATGCAGAATGCTGGAGAACTCGTCGGCAAAGGTTTCGTAGTTCTTCAGAAGTGCGTCCGACTTGGTAGAGAAACGGTTGTAGGCAACAACTGCGGGAATCGCTGCAAACAAACCCATGGCGGTTGCTATCAACGCTTCTGAAATACCCGGAGCCACCGTTGCCAAGGTCGCCTGCTGCACTTGCGCCAGCCCGCGAAACGAATTCATGATGCCCCAGACAGTACCAAACAGGCCGACATACGGGCTGGTAGAGCCTACAGTAGCCAAAAACGGCAAATGAGCTTCCAGACGCTCCTGCTCGCGGGAAAATGCGACGCGCATGGCGCGCTGGGTGCCCTCCATAACGGCATCCGCATCCCGGCTTTGCTGGCGCAGCCTGGAAAACTCTTTGAAACCCGCTCGAAACAAGGATTCCATGCCAGAGAAGGGGGTCGGTTCGGCATTCACCTCCCGGTAAAGCTGCCCCAGATCCATACCGGACCAAAAGCGCTCTTCAAACGCGAGCTGCGCCTGCCGGGCTTTGCGAAAGACCTGATAGCGCTGAAAAATCAGCGCCCATGACACCACCGATGCGGCCGCAAGTAGCAACATGACCAGTTGCACCAATACACCGGCATTTGAGATCAGACTCCAGACTGATAATTCCGAATCCACCGCTTACTCCTGGCTTGTTTCGTGTTCCGTTTCAGGGTGCGGCCTGCTCTGCTCAAGCAAGCCTCGCATATTTTCAGGTAGGCGCATTGGCCGCCCGCTGTCGAGGGCTATACACGCTACTTTTACATCTGCTTCACACAACAGTTTCTGGTCATGCACCCGCACAACCCTTTGCCTGAATTCCATCCAAACCCTGCCAAAGGCCACAGGTTCCGCTGTTACAACAAGCTCATCATCCAGCTTCGCAGGGGAGGCATAATGAATCGACAAGCGCTGTACAACATAACTTATGTTGTCGGCCAAACCTGCTCTGAGGCCTACCCCGCAGCTGCGAACCCACTCTGTACGGGCACGTTCCATGTAGTGCAGATAACGGGCATGAAAAACAATACCACCGGCGTCGGTATCTTCAATATAAACCCGGACGGGCCAACCGAACGCTGCTGTCACTTCACTGTTAATCAACAGGGCCTCCTTCCGCGTCTGTATCCGCCCTCACAATGCCAAAATGCTGATAAGCGTGAGAGGTCACCATACGACCTCTGGGGGTACGCATCATGAACCCCTGCTGAATCAAGAAAGGCTCAAGCACATCTTCAATGGTGCCGCGCTCCTCGCTGATTGCAGCGGCCAGGCTTTCAACCCCCACCGGACCACCGTCAAACTTCTCGATCATCGCCAGAAGCATGCGCCTGTCCATGTGGTCAAAGCCCTCGCTGTCCACTTTCAGCATGTTCAGAGCCTGATCCGCAATACCTGCGCTGATGTGCCCATCGGCCCGAACTTCCGCATAGTCTCTTACACGCCGCAACAGGCGGTTAGCTATCCGGGGCGTGCCGCGTGAGCGACGAGCTATCTCGTAGGCGCCCTCTTCATCAATATCGACACCTGAAAGCCGCGCCGAGCGAGCAATGATATGAGTAAGGTCCGCCGTATTATAGAATTCCAGGCGTTGCACAATGCCGAAACGATCCCGCAGTGGAGACGTTAGCAACCCTGCTCGAGTAGTTGCGCCGACCAGGGTAAAGGGGGGCAGATCCAACTTGATAGAGCGTGCTGCCGGCCCTTCGCCAATCATGATATCCAGCTGATAGTCTTCCATTGCCGGGTAGAGTATTTCTTCGACTACGGCACTGAGTCGGTGAATTTCATCAATAAAAAGAACATCGTTCTCTTCAAGATTGGTGAGCATCGCAGCCAGATCACCGGCTTTCTCGAGAACAGGGCCGGAGGTCGTCTTTATCGCCACGCCCATTTCATTGGCAATGATATTGGCAAGCGTGGTTTTACCTAGCCCCGGCGGCCCGAAAATAAGAACATGATCCAATGCTTCCCGGCGACCCCGGGCTGCAGAGATAAAAATGTCCATCTGCTCCCGCACCGCAGGCTGCCCCACATACTCGGAGAGCAACGCGGGCCGGATAGCACGATCCTGAACCTCTTCGTTGTCACCGGCCCGGGCTGAGATCAGTCGGTCGGATTCAATCATTTACTTTTCCGTTTATCGGGAATCAACAGATTGCCACTTAAAGCCAGAAGTGCACCAATTGTACAAACAGCCCTGCGCGTGTCACGTTACGCTCTCTACAGGTTTGGCGCTACATAAGCGACACATTAAAGTCATGTCATCATGCAGGGATCATATTTCTCAATGCAAGGCGAATCAGTGCTTCGCTGGACATGCCCTCTTCCGCCACCTTGGTGATTGCACGGGCGGCCTCCTGGGGCTTATAACCAAGCGCTATGAGCGCTGCCTCTGCTTCGTCTGCAGGATTGTGGGTGGCTACTGAAAGCTGGGGGGAATCTGTTATCGAGCCTGTTGTGCCAGCAGACTCAGGCACAAAATGGCCTTCCAGTTGCTTGATGCGGTCGGTCATCTCAATCAGCAAACGCTCGGCTGTCTTTTTACCAACACCCGGGAGCTTGACGAGAGAGTTGATATCACGCCCTTCAACACAACGAATAAACTGCTGGGCATCCAGGCCGGACAGAATACCGGCAGCCAGTTTGGGGCCAACGCCGTTTACTTTGATAAGCAATCGGAACAGATCGCGATCAAGACGCGCAGCAAAGCCGAAAAGACTCTGAGCATCTTCGCGCACCGCAAAATGTGTATGAAGGGTAATTTCCTGTCCGGGTTCGGGCAGGTGAAAGAAGGTGGTGTAAGGAATATCTACTTCATAACCCAGGCCGCCACATTCAACCAATGCCTGCCCGGGAGTCTTTTCGACCAGAATACCTCGGATACGACCTATCAAGGATTGCCTCCTGCCGCTCCGCAGAGCAGTTTATTGTTGTCGCACACGCCCGCTGCGCGCCTTGCCCGTAACACCGGCTACTCTCAGGATACTTTGATTCATGTGCGCATGGCACAGTGCAATTGCCAAGGCATCCGCGGCGTCAGCCTGTGGTTTACGGGAAAGTGACAGCAGCACCTGAACCATGTGCTGTACCTGGGATTTGTCAGCGCCGCCCTTGCCGACCACAGCTTGCTTGACTTGCCGTGCGGAATACTCGTGAACCGCAAGCCCACTGGTGGCTGCGCCAACAATCGCAGCTCCGCGAGCTTGCCCGAGCTTGAGCGCCGAGTCGGGATTGCGCGCCATAAAAACCTGTTCGATGGCAAATTCCTGGGGCCGATACTCACTGATCAGGCTCACCAGGCTCTGAAAAATGATTCGCAGGCGCTCCGCCATGGGCTTTTCGCCCACGCGTATGCACCCGCTATCGATATATTCTATGTGCCTGCCCTCAACACGGACAATACCGTAACCGGTGATCCTTGAGCCGGGGTCGACACCCAGAATAATCGCCACATCAGTGCCCTTCTATTGACCTGTCAGCGCCCCGCTTATTGTTCGCCAGCACCTGACGTGTTCCCTTCAGCCGCTTTCGCTGACTTACGCAAGCGGATGTGCAGTTCGCGCAGCTGCTTCTCATCCACTTCACCCGGCGCCTGAGTCATCAAACAGGTAGCGCTCTGGGTTTTCGGGAAAGCAATCACATCACGAATCGAGCTGGAATCGGTCATCAGCATAATCAGGCGATCCAGGCCAAATGCCAAGCCACCATGGGGCGGGCACCCGTACTTGAGTGCATCAAGCAGGAAGCCGAACTTGGCACGGGATTCTTCTTCGCCGATGCCCAGAATGCGGAACACTTCCTGCTGCATTTTATCGCTGTGAATACGAATGGAACCACCACCCAGCTCGGTGCCGTTCAGAACCATGTCATAAGCGCGAGACAAAGCCGTCGCCGGATTGGCCGCGAGCTCTTCCGGGCTGCAACTAGGTGCCGTGAACGGGTGGTGGATAGCGGTAAGGCCGCCATCCGGCAGCTCTTCGAACATCGGGAAATCAACGACCCACATCGGGGCCCATTCACAGGTCAGCAGGTTCAAGTCGTGCCCAACCTTGATACGCAGTGCGCCAAGGGCTTCATTCACAACCGTGGTTTTGTCGGCGCCAAAGAACACGATATCGCCGTCCTTCGCTCCGGTACGCTCAATAACGGCCATGGCGACGTCATCACCCAAAAACTTGACGATAGGCGACTGCAGCCCTTCAATACCTTTGGCAAGCTCATTTACCTTGATATAGGCCAGACCTTTGGCACCATAAATACCCACAAATTTCGTGTACTCATCAATCTGCTTGCGGCTCAGTGCGCTGCCCTGGGGTACACGCAGAGCTGCCACGCGTCCTTTTGGATCCTTGGCTGGCCCGGCAAACACCTTAAAATCAACACCGGCGACCAGATCGCCCACGTCCTGAAGCTCCAGAGGAATACGCAGATCCGGCTTATCACTGCCGAAGCGATCCATGGCTTCGGCATAAGGCATGCGAGGGAATGACGGCAAATCGACATCCATGACATCCTTGAACAGAGAACGAATCATGCCCTCATTCAGGCTCATCAGGTCTTCTTCATTGATGAACGAAGCTTCGATGTCCACCTGGGTGAATTCAGGCTGACGATCCGCTCGCAAGTCCTCGTCACGGAAGCACTTGGCAATCTGGTAGTAACGATCCACGCCCGACACCATCAGCATTTGCTTGAACAGTTGAGGCGATTGCGGCAGTGCGAAAAATGAGCCTTCATGGGTACGGCTTGGTACCAGGTAGTCCCGCGCGCCCTCTGGCGTCGCACGGGTCAGGATGGGTGTTTCCACATCCATGAAGCCGTTGCTGTCGAGGTAGTTGCGGATATAGCTGGTTACCCGTGAACGGAAGCGCAAACGGTTCAGCATTTCCGGGCGACGGAGATCGACAAAGCGGTAGCGCAGGCGAACATCCTCACCTACATCCACATGCTCATCCAACGGGAATGGTGGCGTAGCTGCTGCGTTCAGGATGGTAACTTCCTTACCCAACATCTCGACTTGCCCCGTGGGCATGTTGTTGTTCTCTGTGCCGGCAGGACGGCGACGTACAAGGCCTGTGACTTTCACCACATACTCGCTGCGTACTTTTTCTGCCAGCGCAAAGCTTTCCTCGGTGTCCGGGTCTACTACGACTTGCGCAATACCGTCCCGATCGCGCAGATCCAGGAAGATAACCCCACCATGGTCACGGCGGCGGTGTACCCATCCGCAAAGTGTAACTTCCTGATCAATGTGAGATTCGTTGATCCCACCGCAATAATGACTGCGCATACCGGTTCCCGTAGTGTCTGATGTTTGAGGTAAATGATGATGTCTGGCAAGCAAGTGGGCAGGGCTTTCCGAAACCGTGCGGAGCCATGGATGGCGGAGCCGAGCGTACACGGACGTATTTACAGCGTGTTTCGGAAAGCCCTGCCCACTTGCTTGTTACGCCAATCTGGCCTGCTCTGTAAACAGGCAGGAACCATACTGGAAAAGCCCGTCATTATAAACATATTGGCGCCGGAAATCAGGCGCGTTTGGACCGGAATAAAAGGGTTCGGGTGACTAGCAACAGGCAGATCGCTAGAATGCGGCATTCACACGTCATTGGAGCCACCACCTTGTCAACCAGAGCCGAGCAGAAACTTGCTACCCGACGCACGCTGATGGACGCAGCACTAAACCAGCTAAGTGCGGATCGTGGCTTCGGAAGTCTGAGCCTGCGGGAAGTCGCTCGAGAGGCTGGAATCGCACCAACATCCTTTTATCGACACTTTGCCGACCTGGATGAGCTAGGGCTGGTACTGGTCGACGAAGGCGGGGTGGCCCTGCGGCAACTGATGCGCCAGGCGCGCAAGAGGATTGCCCGGGACGGTAGCGCCATCTCCACTTCGGTTGAGACTTTCATGGAATATCTTGGCAACAATGCCAACGTATTCCGGTTAATGCTCCGGGAACGCACCGGCGGCTCCAAACCCTTTCGGACGGCCATCAAAGCCGAGATTGATCATTTTGTGACAGAGCTCGCCGACGACCTTCGACGCTTTGCCGAAGAGCAGCACAAGCCTTTGGCTGATGCCCGAGTAGTTGCCGAAGCCATGGTAACACTGGTATTCAACCAGGGAGCGGAAGCGCTGGACGCCACGCCAAAAGAACGGGAAGAACTGAAGATAAAATTGAAAACCGAACTTCGAATGATTCTGATCGGCTCCCAAATGATGGCCAAGCATGCATCGATTCGGTAAGCGAACCTGGCAGACGCAATTACTCAGCTGACACCCAACTCTGACAGAACAGGCGCGAGAGATCGCAGAACCTCTGCCAGGGTGCTTTCGTCGTAAGGGACTGCCGGCTGCTTACCCCACACAGGGCCGGGCCAGGCCGGGTCACCCTCAAAACGGACAATGTGATGCAGGTGCAACTGGGGAACCATGTTCCCGAGCGCAGCAACGTTCATCTTGTCTCCGCCAAACACTTCCATCATGCCACGACTAAGCGCAGAGGATTCCTGAATCAGCAGGTGCTGCTGCTCCGAATCCAGCTCATAGATTTCACGGATGCCGGCAAATGCCGGCACCAGAATAACCCAGGGCCAGGTCTGATCATTCATCAGGCGAATGTCACACAGTCCACTGCGCCCAAGGCTGATGGTATCTGCAGCCAACCGCTCGTGAAGCCTGTATTCCTGACCCTGACTCATCGTTGCCCCCCCTGCCCTGACTAATCAGCAATGAAACTGATTACGGCCACGCCCGATGGCGTAGTAAATCAGGTCGTGACGCTCCAGCATTTCCGGCTCATATAAGTTACGGCCGTCAAATACAGCAGGCTCACGCAATGCAGACGCAACAGCGGCGAAATCAGGCGAGCGGAACTCTTTCCACTCGGTGCAGATTGCCAGCACGTCTGCACCCCTGAGAGCTTGCTCTTTGGTGCCACACAAAGCCAGGCCTTCATGGTCACCATAAATACGCTGAGTCTCTTCCATTGCTTCCGGGTCAAACGCCTGAACAGTAGCGCCCGCCCTCCAAAGGTCATCCATCAGGGTACGGGCGGAGGCTTCACGCATGTCGTCTGTATTGGGTTTGAACGCCAGCCCCCAGATCGCAACGACTTTACCTTTCAGATCACCCCCGAAATAGTGGCTGATTTTGTCGAAAAGCACGTGCTTTTGCGCGTAGTTAACCGCCTCTACGGCATTCAGCAAACGCGCCTCGTAACCGCAGTCACTCGCCGTGCGGGCCAAGGCCTGTACATCCTTGGGAAAACAGGACCCCCCGTAACCACAACCGGGATAGATAAAGTGATAACCAATCCTCGGGTCAGAACCTATACCACGACGAACTGCTTCGATATCAGCACCCAGTCGTTCCGCCAGGTTTGCGATTTCATTCATGAAACTGATCTTGGTAGCCAGTAAGGAGTTAGCCGCGTACTTGGTCAGCTCTGCAGATCGAATGTCCATGAAGATCATGCGATCGTGGTTGCGGTTGAACGGATAGTAGACTTCCCGAAGCACATCCGCCGCTTTATCACTGTCGGTACCAATAATAATGCGATCCGGCTTCATGAAATCGTTGATCGCCGCCCCTTCTTTCAGGAATTCCGGGTTGGACACCACGTCAAATTCCAGCTCCAGGCCACGACTATCGAGCTGGGCCCGAACGGCGGCTTTAACCTTATCGCCTGTACCAACCGGAACGGTGGACTTATCCACGACGACTTTATAGTCGTCCATGTACTGCCCTATAGATCTGGCTACTGCGGTGACATACTGCAGGTCTGCTGAACCGTCTTCGTCCGGCGGCGTGCCCACTGCGATGAATTGAAGTTTACCGTGCTGGACCGCCTCCTGAGCATCAGTGGTGAACGCCAGACGCCCTGCTTCAACCGTGTGCTTGACGATGTCTTCAAGGCCAGGCTCATAAATGGGAATTTGGCCGTTCTTCAGCTTGTCGATCTTTACCTGATCAACGTCCATGCAGAGTACGTCATGCCCAACATCGGCCAGACAGGCTCCAGTAACAAGACCGACATAACCGGTACCAAAAATCGTTATTTTCATCCGTTAAATCCCGACATATCAGAAAGTTAAAATAGATTCTTACTGGCCAACTTCAGCTTTTTTCTTCTGCCAGATTGCTTCCCAGGCCAACGCGGTACCGACAATCGTTTCAAGATCGTCGTAGACAGGCTGCCAGCCCAGGGTCTTTTTAATGAGTGCATTATCTGCCATGAGCGCAGCCGGGTCACCCGCTCGGCGGCCGACTTCGGTCACCGGGAAAGTGCTACCGGACTGCTTGCGCACCACGTCGATCACTTCACGCACGGTGAAGCCGCGGCCATAGCCGCAGTTCATGATTTTTGATTCACCACCATTAGCCATATATTCAAGGGCCATAACGTGTGCGCTGGCGAGATCTTCCACATGAATGTAATCGCGGACACAGGTACCGTCGCTGGTGTCGTAATCCGTACCGAATATACTCATGCCGTCGCGTTGCCCGGTTACACACTCACAGGCCACCTTGATAAGGTGCGTCGCTTCCGGTGTCGCCTGCCCGAGCAAACCATCCGGGTTGGCTCCAGCGACGTTGAAGTAACGCAACACAACATAATTCAGGTCAGAAGCCGCGGCGAGATCTGTGATCATCCGCTCGCTCATCATCTTGGACGCGCCATAAGGGTTGATCGGAGCGAGAGGAAGGTCTTCTGTAAGAACTGTCTGCTCAGGCATACCGTAAACTGCAGCCGTTGAGGAAAATACCATGAACGGCACTTTGTACTTGTCCACAGCCTTAAGCAGATTCAGCGTATTACGGGTGTTATTGCTGTAGTACTTCAGCGGGTTGGTAACAGATTCTGGCACCACAATATTGGCGGCGAAGTGCAAAACCGCCTCAAACCGGTGCTTGGAAAATACCTGATCAATCTCGGCTTCGTTCGCCAGATCCCCTATTACCAGTTCACCCGCCGTGACAGCCCATCGGTAACCGGTCGAGAGGTTATCGAACACAACGACATCGTGCCCGGCTTTAGCCAACTGGCGCACCACATGGCTGCCGATGTATCCGGCTCCACCGGTTACTAGAACTTTCATGCAGAACTACTCCTTCCCTGAATTCTGTTTACGCCGCTGCCGGATCTCCGACCGCCGGCGGCTGAAAAAATCACTGATTATCCGGCTACAATCATCCTGAAGGATGCCACCCACCACGTCTACTTGCCAGTTCAAATGCGGCTCCTCCAGTGTTCGCCGGGCCGATTTAACAGCGCCCGCCTTGGGTTCGCTCGCACCGTAAACAAGCCGACTGATACGGCTATGCACAATGGCTCCGACACACATGGTGCAAGGCTCTAGTGTGACGTAAAGGGTTGCGCCGGTCAGTCGGTAATTTCCTGCTCTTGCCGCAGCATCACGCAACGCCCGCATCTCGGCATGGGCTGTCGGGTCACATCCGGTAATTGGCACATTAAAACCTGCACCCAGCTCTTTGCCTTCACAGACAACAACGGCGCCGACCGGGACCTCCCCCTGAGAAGCCCCGCGAGCTGCCAGTGTCAGTGCCCGGGCCATCCAGTATTCGTCGTCTTTTTCTAACTCCGACATAATTGCGGCTCTACTGAAAACTATCCCTGCGGGCCACCTGCTGGCGTGGCAGTGAAGGGCCAAGAAAATACCATTATTCGCTTTTTTAACCAAGCGGCCCGCTCGCTGGCGCTTATGTGAAACCGGCCAAGGAATAAAAACAGAATTTTATTTGCAGCTGTTTACCTCCCGACTCATTTTCCGATGTATTGATATGAATCAAGGACCAACAACACTGCGCGTGCATGCTTTGAATAGTTGCAGCCAGTACTGGCAACTTTGGCCGTTAAAGGAGAAAGTGTCATGAAAGCATTGGTATTTCACGGTCCCGGCAAACGCAGCTGGGAAGACAAGCCAAAACCCGCAATCGATAAGCCAACAGACGCAGTGGTTCGCATCACTCACACCACCATTTGCGGCACAGATCTGCACATTCTGAAAGGGGACGTACCCGCGGTAACGCCGGGCCGCATTCTTGGCCATGAAGGCTTGGGGGTTGTGGAAGAAGTCGGTGAAGGCGTAAGCAACATCAAGGTAGGCGATGAAGTCCTGATATCCTGCGTCACTTCCTGTGGTCGCTGTGACTACTGCAAACGCGGTGTTTACGCGCATTGCCGCGACGGTGGATGGATTCTCGGCCATCTGATCGACGGCACCCAGGCCGAGTATGTGCGCATACCCCACGCCGACAACAGCCTCTATGTACTACCCGAAGAAATGGATCGAGCTGCGGCCGTCATGCTCAGCGACATTCTACCCACCGGTCATGAGATTGGCGCCCTCAATGGCGAGGTCAAACTCGGGGATACAGTGGCCATCGTCGGCGCCGGACCTATAGGGCTGGCAGCCCTGATGACCTCCCGCTTCTACTCACCAGCACGGATCATCATGATCGATCCCGACGAGAATCGTCTGGCCATGGCAAAAATGCTTGGTGCTACAGACACAATTGCAAGGGATCCAATCGAAGCCATCAAAGAAATGACCAATGGTGAAGGCGTGGATGTGGCGATGGAAGCCGTCGGCATTCCCGAAACTTTCGATATTTGCCAGGACATTATCCGCGCTGGTGGTCACATCGCCAATATCGGCGTACATGGCAAGAGCGTCGAATTCAAGCTACAGGACTTGTGGATCAAGAACATCACCCTGCGCACTGGACTGGTGAACACCGACACCATTCCTGTGCTCATGCGATTTGTTGAAAGCGGCGGCGTAAAACCGGCAGACCTGGTAACCCACCGTTTCAAGCTAGACGATATCGAAAAAGCATACGATATCTTCAGCAATGCAGCGGAGGAGCAAGCTATCAAAATGCTGCTGACTGCAGAATAACCGAAACTTGCAAGACAAGGCTCTCCTGATTATAGTTGCTACTGACAACATATCAGGAAGAGCCTAACGCTATGCCATCCTCTGCGGATCGCGCCGAAGAGCTTTACGAAGCCATCAACCAGCTTATCCGGGTCCATCAGTTTCGGGACCGGGATTGCATCTGCCACCACGACGTTTCGGTAGCTCAGTGCTATGCGCTTGAAACACTTGTAAAGCGCGGCCCTTTGAGGCTTCAGGCTTTAGCCGCAGAGATGTACCTGGACAAGAGCACTACCAGCCGCGTGGTGGATTCACTGCTACGAAAGAAGTACGTACTTAAAGTGACCGATCCGTCAGACCAGCGTGCAATTCAGCTCTCGCTGACACCGGCCGGCGAGGAACTGTATAAAACGATACGACAGGACCTGGTCTCGGAAGAGACGTCAATGATCAAGGATTTACCGCCAGAAATCGTTGATGGGGCACTGACGTTGATTCGCCAATTGACCGTCGCAGCAAGAGCTCGCCTGGGCTCATAGCTCACTTTATTTTAACCATTTAGTTGTTACTAACAACTTGCTTACCGAGGAATCCCACATGCACACCGAATTCAATCACCTGCCTGTTGCTGTCATTGGCGCCGGCCCCATTGGCCTGAGTGCAGCCGTTCACTTGCTTGATCAAGGATATACCCCTATCGTTTTTGAAGCCGGAACGCAGGCAGGCGCCAATCTTGCCCGCTGGGGACATGTGCGAATGTTTTCACCCTGGTCATACAACCTTGACCCCGCAGCAGCCGAGTTACTTGAACAAGACGGCTGGCATGCGCCTGCTTCGGATACCTTCCCCACGGGACAGGAGCTGCTGCAGAAATATGTAACACCTCTGGCCGCGCACCCAGACATTAACCCCCACGTGCATCTGAATGCCCAGGTCAGGCAGGTCAGCCGACTCCACCATGACGTGCTACGAACCGAAGGACGAAATACGGCCCCGTTTGTACTACGGGTGAGCACGCCTGAAGGTGAACGCGACGTTCTCACACAGGCGGTGATTGATGCCTCCGGCACCTACCAAACACCCAACTGGCTCGGGGCTCATGGTATCCCCGCACTGGGGGAAAGCGCTGCAGCGGATGCGATCGCCTATGGTGTTCCCAATATTCTTGGTTCCCTGCGCAATCACTACGCCAACAAGTCGGTGCTTGTAATTGGCGGTGGCCATTCCGCGTTTAATGCTTTACAGGATTTAGTTCTGCTTGCCGACCAAAGCCCAGACACACGCATTCTCTGGGGCTTGCGGGGTGCGTCCGCGCCCAACGTCGTCCGGTCACCGGAGAACGACGAGCTAAAAGAGCGGCGGCAATTGGAAGTTCGCATTCAGGAGCTGCTGGAACAAGGGCGAATTGAAGTCTTCACGAACGTTGAAGTCGACGCCATCCTGCAAGAAGACGACAAGCTGGTCGTGCAAACCAGCTCTATCCAATTGCCGCCGGTGGATCGCATTATTGCTGCAACCGGCTTTCGCCCCGACCTCAGCCTACTTGCCGAACTGCGAACAGCGATTGATCCCGCGACGCAAAGCCCTACGCGCCTCGCACCTTTGATCGACCCCAACATGCACAGTTGCGGCTCGGTTCCCGAGCATGGTGCGGCAGAACTGTCTCACCCGGAGCCCGGACTTTTCATTTTGGGTATCAAAAGCTACGGGCGTGCGCCCACGTTCCTGTTAAGGACAGGATACAAACAGGTTCTTTCCGCAGTCGCCGCACTTGGATGCACCGACATCCCCGAAACAGTCCAACCATGCCCGGCAGCGACCTGCCAAGGATGAACCCCACACCGTCCAGGCGCGGATTCGTTGCTGCGCTAGGCCTTGGCCAACTCGTGTCCTGGGGAGCCTTGTATTACAGCTTCCCATTAATCGCTGAAGCCATGGCCAAGGACATGAGCTGGAGCCGCAACGACATCTATGGCGCCGCCACTCTGGGCTTACTGGCGGCAGCACTGATTGCATACCCTGTCGGCGCCATTATCGATCAAGGCCAGGGCCGCAAGGTTATGGTTGGGGCGACCGCCGCCACCTCCATAACCCTCGTGTTCTGGTCCGCCGTAACAAACATGCCCGCTCTGTATGCAGTGGTAGTTACCTTGGGAATGCTGCAAGCGGCATTGCTCTACGAACCCGCATTTGCGGTCGCCGTGCGCCAACTCGGCACCCTTCAGTCACGCTCGGCGATCACCACAATAACTCTGTGGGCAGGCTTCTCCAGCACCCTGTTTGTACCCCTGGTGCAATACATGCTGGACACCTTGGGATGGCGTGGGGCTCTGCTGGGTTTGGCGGCCATCAATGCAGCCATCGCTGTACCGCTATACCTGTGGGCCATACCGAGCGGCGACATTCAAGAGAAAGGAGACCACAAGGTGTCAGTGTCGGCGGGAAATCATATTCTTCCGATATTCCGAAACCCGGGGTTCTATCTACTGACAGCGTCGTTTTGCGCTTACATGGCCATGTTTTCCGGATTCACCTACCACATTTATCCACTACTCGTAGCCCTGTCAGCGGATACTCAGTCCGTGGTCTTCGCCATTGCACTCATCGGGCCGGCCCAGGTAGGCGCCAGAATTTTCATCTTGCTATTCAGGCAAATAACAATAAAACATCTTGGCTTGCTTACCGGCCTGGCATTTCCTCTTGCCATTTGGCTACTCAAAGCCCCCCCTTCTACCCTAAGCCTTGCAGTTTTGTGTGTGCTCTATGGTGGCGCGAATGGCATATTCACGATCGTTCGCGGCATGGCTGTCCCCGAACTTCTGTCTCGCCGAAACTATGGCAGAATTAATGGAATCATGTTGGTTCCCATGTCGCTTGCACGTGCTGTCGCACCCTGGGCTATTGCTGCCTACTGGACTCATTCAGGCACACCCGAAGGGGCAATTCACGTGATTCTGACTCTGGCCATTCTGGTGCCAGTGCTATTCGGCCTGGCAATCAAAGCCAACCGGATTCGCGAGGAAGGTCCAGCTTCCGGGAGGGAGGATCAAGATGGCTTTCCTGCTGAGAGATGATGCCCGGTGAGTCGCCAGTTACCCGCGCGAACCAGCCACCCGACAAATTCGCCAGCGCTCCATCTATCTCCTCATTGCGCTTCCAAAAGAAGCGGCACACATTGCTTTCGGAAAAGTTTGCGCAGTCTTCAACCGCTTCGGTTGGCTTTCATTACTGGTCTTTCGTGTACTGAAAATCGATCAACTCTCCAGGCCGTACGGGCTTGCTTAAGTAAAAACCTTGCGCAATGTCACACCCAAGCTCTTCCAACAAATCAAGTTGCTCTCGTGTTTCAACGCCTTCAGCCACAACACATAACCCCAAACTATGGGCCATCGCTATTGTTGCAGTTACCAGTGAGCGGTCTTCGCTTTTGTAAGTTATTCCATTGATAAAACTACGATCAATTTTAAGGATATCAAATGAGTACTGCCGCAAATAACTTAACGAGGAGTATCCTGTCCCAAAGTCATCCATGGAAAGCTGTACACCCAGGTCATGGAGTCGGTGTAGCGCGTCATCTACATAGGATTTTCCGATCATTAGAACGCCTTCGGTAATCTCGAACTCCAACCGCTCGGGACTCACGCCCGCTGAATCAAGGCTATTCTTTACGAAACCGATCAACTCCTCATCCCTGAATTGGCGCGGAGACAGGTTGACTGCCATCGTATAATTTCTTTGACTAACGCGTTCCCATTCAACTAAAAACTTAATTGACTGAGCAACTACATACTTCCCAATAGGCACGATTAAACCTGTATGTTCTGCAATTGGGATAAACTCATCTGGCCCGACATTACCCAGTTTTGGGCTGTGCCAGCGTAGAAGCGCTTCTGCACCTATAATACTTTTGTTTTTTAGATCAAATTTGGGCTGATAAAAAACCTCAAACTCGTTGCGCTCCAACGCGCCGTGTAGTTGATCTTCGACCTCAAGGCGGCGCAAGACCATGTCGTTCATGTCTTTTGTAAAAAACGAATGCGTATTTCGCCCTGAGGCTTTTGCCTGATACATTGCGGTATCGGCATTTCTCAACAAATCATTCGCACTGACCCCATTATCGGGATAAACAGCAATGCCAATGCTTATTGTCAGAACAAGCTCCCTCCCATCGATTCCAAAAGGCTCTCTGAATATCTTGAGCAGGTTTTCTACGACAGTTACGGTCTCAGCGTAATCGGTTAACGATCGTAGCAGAATAATAAATTCGTCACCGCCTAGACGACCTACGGTGTCTGATTTCCGAACAGCCTGATTTAATCGATTAGCAGCCTCAATGAGCAGCTTATCGCCTACTTCATGACCAAGCGAATCGTTAACTTTTTTGAAATCATCTATATCCAGAAAAAGAACTGCAAATTTTTCAGAATTTCTCTCCATATCCCGGATCATCTGCGATAAACGATCAAGGCAAAGAAACCGATTCGGTAGCGATGTCAAAGCGTCAAAATAAGCCTGTTTACGAATGAGCTCAGCAGAGTTGTGCTGCTCGGTAATATCGCGAACAATGATCAGAATTTGCTTGTTATCCTTCAAATGGCTAATTCGTGCTTCGAAATAACTAACACCACTTGGAAACTCTAAATCATATTCAAAACTTACAACATCTCCATAATCAATAGCTTTTTTAGTATTTACACTAAGGGTTTCTTTAATTTTATCAGGCAACAAATCTGAAAGATTATTCCCAATAATGTTATTCGGCATAGCGTAAAGCTTTTTACTATCGCCAGCGTGAAAGTTTATTACTACCCCCTCTTCCGACATCAGAAAAAACAGGTCTGGTGTCGCGGAAAAAACTGCTTTTAACAAATTTTCCCTCAAGGTGGCTTGGGCTTTTGCTTTTTTAACATCGGCGAGGTCGATATCGATGCAATACATCTCGCATTCGCCACTGGCATCAAAAAACATTACGTGGCTGGAAAAAACATTTACATCGCGATCGTTTTTATCTCGAAGAATAATTTCTGAAGCAGGGATTTCAACGCCTTTATCGACCCATTCTTTATGTGCGGCGATAATCTCCTCGCGCATGCTGCCAGGAATAATCAGCTCCTCCAGCTTCCTACCGATAGCCTCTTCTTTCGTGTAACCATAAAGCAGCTCACTACCTACATTCCAATAGACAACTCTGCGCTCTTCGTCGTACCCCTGGACAGATATGGCGTCAACAGCATCAAATAATTGATGAACAGAATCTCTGGTAGCTGCTTGGCGGTTTGTCATATTGCTAATCTGCCTGTCTCCTAGCTAAATGAACTATAGACGTTAAACACTCGACTAAAACAATACACAGGATGACTCGTTTTAGCGCTTTATACCGAACCTTAACAGACGCCTCTTACCTTCAGGTATGGTCAAATAGTCACAGCTTGTAAACCATTTCTAACCATTTTTTTACCACGCACAAAAAAAGCCTCCTGCTAAGAGGGCATTTTTCGCCATATTCCATTTTCTCGATTGCTCGACCTCTTCCAGCAAACGCCTGTCACCACCCGACAACAAAAAACAGAAATAATGCACTATAATCATTAACTTATTATCCCATAACTTTACAAGGTCATGGAAGAAACCAATCAACGCTCTAACTGAAGGTAATAGACCTCGACGAGAGAGTAGCACCACATGGATAATTTCTTTTGGATGACCCGTGACACGGCGTGGGATCGCATGACACAAGCCAGGGCACAACCGATGACTTGGTTTGGCACGGCCTGTGAGCTGCATTGTGCCTGGCGAAACGATCTAGAAGGGCTAGGAGCACTGTTCTCCAACCACACCCCCGACTATCGCAACCTGATTACCAGCTTCACCGCTTTAACCAGCGAAGACTGAGTTTTCGTGCCAGACTAAAGGGTGCCGCGCTCCCTTTTTTTCAAAGGTTTTCACAGGTTTTCATAGGAGCTGATTATGAGTAATCTCGCCTCTGAACTGATTCAGGATTGCAGCGTTATCAGTGGCTGCAGCGCGTTAGAGCTGGTACTCAAACCCAAGGATAAAGATCTGGGTGGCTTTCGTGTTCGCCGTACCCTGCCCACCAAGGAGTGTCGTAGCGTCGGCCCTTGGGTATTTTTCGATCATATGGGCCCGGCTCACTTCGAAAAAAATCAGGGCATAGACGTGCGACCTCATCCTCATATTGGCCTGGCAACGGTCACTTACCTGTTTGAAGGTGAAATGCTGCACCGGGATTCACTCGGCACTGAAGCGCGGGTATTGCCCGGAGATATAAATTTGATGGTGGCGGGTCGTGGCATTGTGCACTCCGAACGCCAGCGCGACGAGATTAAAGCGGGCCCGCAGAATATTCACGGCTTGCAATTATGGCTTGCATTACCCACTGACCTGGAGCAAACCGAGCCTGGCTTTTTCCATTATGACAAGACTGAAATTCCCAAGGTGGAACCAAACGGTGTGCCGGTAAGAGTCATGATGGGCTGCGCTTATGGCGTCACCTCGCCGGTAAAAACTTTATCTGAAACCCTGTACATAGAGGCGCGCCTGAAAGCCGGGCAAACCCTCGTATTGCCCGAAGCGGAGGAAAAGGCCCTGTATATTGTCAAAGGAACAGTGGCCTTACGCGAGACCAGATTGGACGAACACAGCATGGCAATCTTTGGCAATGAGTCCGGCATCACAGTGACTGCACAGCGCGATACCATGCTGGCGATAGTCGGTGGTGCACCAGTGGGCAAACGCTATATGGAATGGAATTTTGTCGCAAGCGACAGGTCACTGATTGAACAAGCCAAAGCCGACTGGAAGGCTAACCGCTTTGCCAAGGTTCCTGGCGACGAGCAGGCGTTTATTCCTCTTCCGGAATAACAATAAATATGACACCCGTTGCTCTGATAAAGGGCAGAGCAACGCTTTTGTACACCATCACTACCGAAGCAAAAGCAAATCTCACCAGTCGCCCCCTACCCCGCTTTTCGCTATGGTTAAGATTCGCGTTTCCAGCACACTTTAGGGCAAAAAAATCCGCCGCATACGTTAGATTACGGTTCCATGGATGCAGAAATCGACGCTGCCTAGACGATCGTCACCACGGATTATAAACTGCGGTATGAAAGCCCTTTCCGTTGAACAGCGTATTACAACAATCTATACCAACGAATCCCGCCGGGTGCTGGCCACCTTAATACGCCTATTGCAAGGAAACTTCGACCTCGCTGAGGAAGCCATGCAGGACGCCTTTGTCGCGGCCCTTGCACAGTGGCAACGCGATGGTGTTCCCGACAACCCCCGGGCCTGGCTGATATCTACCGGTCGGTTTAAAGCTATCGACCGGATACGAAAAAACACCAGCCAGGATCATCACCTGCAAGCTTTTGCTCACACACTGAGCGCCGAATTAGCAACCGAGCTCCCGGACGACGATGATGCCATTGAAGACGATCGCCTGCGGCTGATATTTACCTGCTGCCACCCCAGCCTGGCCATGGAGGCTCGTATCGCACTGACCCTACGAGAGGTTTGCGGGCTGACCACCGAGGCCATTGCCGCGGCCTTTCTCGTACCTGTGCCAACCCTGGCCCAGCGCATTGTGCGGGCAAAAAATAAAATCCGCGATGCGGTAATTCCCTACGATTTGCCTGAGCCGGAACAACTGCCAAAGCGCCTGGAAGCGGTCCTTCCGGTTATTTACCTGGTTTTTAATGAAGGCTACTCGGCGTCCAGCGGTGGCAAGGTGGTCCAGCGAGATTTATCGGCGGAGGCTATTCGCCTCGGCAGACTGCTGAGCGACTTACTGCCCCACGCCGACGCCGACGGCCTGCTGGCGCTCATGCTGTTACACGATGCCCGACGCGCAGGTCGCACCAACGCCAACGGTGATTTAATTCCCCTGGAGGAACAAGATCGCAGCCTATGGAACCGCGCACAGATCCGCGAAGGTTGTGAACTTGTGGTACAGGCGCTGAAGGCCGGCCCACCGGGGATCTACACCCTACAGGCTTCCATCGCAGCCGTTCATGCCGAGGCTCCGAGCGCAAAGGAGACCGACTGGGCGGAAATCACCGGTCTTTACGATATTCTTCTGCGCATCAACCCCTCCCCTGTGGTGCAGCTTAACCGCGCCGCCGCCCTAGCCATGCGCGATGGACCAGAGGCCGGCCTTGAAGCCATCGATAAGCTCATGGGGCTGAAGAACTTAAAACACTATTACCTGCTATACGCCGCCCGCGCGGACCTGTTTCGCCGAATGGGGCTGTCACAGGAAGCGACCTGCTGCTATCAGCAAGCACTGGATCTCACACAGCAGGAGCCGGAGCGCCGCTTTCTGCAACAGCGCCTGAGCACACTGCAAAATAATTAAATAAATTTCTCGACACTGTCGAAACTGCGGGTCAACCAACGACTATGAGGTAACAACACACTAATACTGACCCATAGCCAAGGAGGCTCTTGCAATGACCGACATAATTTTCGTCATGTTATTCACCCACGATAAATGGCGTCACTTCACCCGTCGTCCTATCCCGCTTTCCAGTAGCAGCGAAGTAATGCTCTGCGTGTCACTGAGCCGCCACATTATGAATAAGGCCGCCGTCCATGGCGGCACTGCAGACATCAATCCTGTTCAGGACCATGGGTTAATGCTTAGCCAATCCGGATGGCCATCTATGGAAAGCCATGTGGATGGGCCCTGAGACAATCTCCGCATAAGGAAACAATACTTAAAAAATTTGCCCTGTCCTGTCGATTTCCAAGGTGCTTCAACGACTACTTAGGGCTTATTGGTACCAGGTGCCACCAACAACCCGAGGAACCGAAACATGAGTTATATCGACGGAATTATTTTGGCTGTTCCCAAAGCCAATAAAGAAAAGTTTATTCGCCACGCTGAAACCGCCGACCCGGTTTTTTTGGAATGGGGCGCCACCCGTGTTCTCGAATGCTGGGAAGACGACGTGCCCGACGGCAAGGTCACAGACTTTCGCCGGGCGGTACAGGTAGCAGACGGCGAAGCGGTGGTGTTTTCCTGGATCGAATGGCCAGATAAAGCCACCCGAGATGCCGGGATGGAAAAAATGATGGCGGCAATGGATACCGACCCGCGCATCAACCCGGAGAACAACCCTATGCCTTTTAATGGTATGCGCATGATCTTCGGTGGCTTTACTCCCGTGGTAACACTCGAAAGATAGTCACCGCTCATTCACTGGCAATTGCAGGAGAATCCCATGCGCAATCGACATGGCGAGTTTATCTGGTACGAATTATTAACCGACAACTGTGATGCGGCATTCTCTTTTTACCGTGCACTACTGGGCTGGCAGGCTACGGATAGCGGTCAGGCGGGTATGGACTACAGGATTCTCCACGCCCAGGATAAAGACAGTGGCGAATATCACGATATTGGCGGCCTGATGCAGTTAACCGACGAAATGAAACAGGGCGGCGCCAGGCCCTTATGGTTGGGCTATATCGGCGTGGACGATGTGGATCAGACTCTTGCCCGCATCCTCGCCACCGGCGGGCAACTGCAAATGCCGGCCAGGGATATTCCCCGGGGTGGGCGTATCGCCATGGTGACCGACCCGCAGGGCACGCCATTTTATGTAATGGGGAGCCTGAGCGATGAAACCAGCTTGGCTTTTGCTTTCGACAAGCCCCGCGTCGGCCACTGCGCCTGGAATGAACTGGTCACCACCGACCCCGAAGCGGCAAAAAATTTCTACTTCACCGAATTTGGCTGGAGCAAAGATGGTGAGCTGGAGATGGGGCCGATGGGTGTCTACGAATTTATCCGCCACAACGGTGTAATCGGTGCCCTGATGCCCACAACTGACGCAACACCCACACCCATGTGGCACTACTACTTTCGCTGCGTGGATATTGATGACGCTTGCGAGGCTACCATTAAGAACGGCGGGCGAATTCTAAACGGGCCCGATGAAATTCCCGGCGGAGACTTTATCGCCAGAGGTATCGACCCACAGGGTGCACTGTTTGCTCTCGTAGGCACAAGAAGAGCTTAACACCGGGCGACGGTTGCTCCTGAACGAGACTAATAGTAGATAACAAAAAACACATGAGGCCAAAAATGAAATACTTATGTTTAGTGTATTACGACGAAAAGAAAATGCAGCAACTCTCCCAGCAGGACTGGGACACCCTCAATCGCGAATGCATCGAGTGCGTTGAGGGATTGACCCAAGGCGGCCACTTTCTCGATGGCGCGCCTCTGCTGTCCACCGACACCGCTACCACCCTGCGCATGCGGGATAACAAGCCATTGATTACCGATGGACCCTTCGCAGAGACAAAAGAGCAACTGGCCGGATTCTACATGCTTGAAGCCCGGGACATGAATGAAGCCATTCGCCTGGCGGAAAAAATTCCACCGGCACGCTACGGCTGCGTAGAGATCCGTCCTGTGCGGGAGCTGCTGGAGCAGGACAACAACCGTTAGTGAATGGCCAGCAATGTAAACAACAACCTCCGAGGAGAATCTCATGCCAGACCAACAAGAAACCGGCAGGAGTCTCTTGAGCAACTTGCCAAGCTGGTTGGGCCCGAGATTCCTGCTCATCCTTAAGCAATGAAATCGGCTGTCATCTACTGACTAATGCTGGTCACTCCCACTCGATTGTCGCTGGCGGTTTTGAAGACACGTCGTAGGTCACCCGAGAAACACCGGTGATCTCGTTAATAATGCGGTTCGACACTGTTTCCAGCAGTTCGTACGGCAAGTGCGCCCAGCGCGCGGTCATGAAATCGATAGTTTCCACGGCACGCAGTGCAATCACCCACTCATAGCGACGAGCGTCGCCCACTACACCAACCGACCGTACCGGCAGAAACACTGCGAAGGCCTGACTGGTCTTGTGGTACAGATCGGCACGATGGAGTTCTTCGAGGAAGATAGCATCGGCGCGGCGCAGGATATCGGCGTATTCCTTCTTCACTTCTCCCAGAATACGAACGCCCAAACCTGGCCCCGGGAATGGATGGCGGTAGACCATATCGTATGGCAAGCCCAGCTCAAGCCCGATTCGGCGAACTTCGTCTTTGAAAAGTTCCCGCAACGGCTCGACCAGTTTCATTTTCATGGTTTCTGGCAGGCCACCCACGTTGTGGTGCGATTTGATTACATGGGACTTGCCGGTTTTAGAGGCTGCAGACTCGATCACATCCGGATAGATAGTGCCCTGGGCCAACCAGTTTACATCTTTGATGCGCGTGGCCTCTTCATCGAACACGTCAATAAAGGTGTTACCGATAATCTTACGCTTTTGCTCCGGGTCGCTAACACCCTTCAGGTTGGTCAGGAAACGCTCTTCGGCATCGGCGCGAATGACTTTGACGCCCATGCTGCTACCGAACATGTCCATCACCTGGTCGCCTTCGTGCAAGCGAAGCAAACCGTTGTCCACGAATACACAGGTAAGCTGGTCACCAATGGCCTTGTGGAGAAGCGCTGCCGTTACAGACGAATCCACACCGCCAGACAAGCCCAGCAACACTTTGTCGGAGCCAACCTGTTCACGGATCTTTTGTACTGCGTCGTCGACAATCTTGGCGGGAGTCCATAGCGCTTCACAGCCACAGATGTCTCTCACGAAATGCTCAAGAATCCTTTTACCCTGCAGTGTATGGGTCACTTCCGGATGGAATTGCAGGCCGTAAAGATTACGCGACAGGTCCTGCATGGCGGCAACAGGCGCACTCTCAGTTGATGCCAAAAGCTCAAAGCCCTCAGGCATGGCCACAACCTTGTCACCGTGGCTCATCCACACATCCAGAAGGGATTCACCTGTGGCTGTCAGGTGATCAGTAATGTCCTGCAGAAGCGGGCCCTTGGCGCGCACTTTGACCTGTGCATAACCGAATTCACGCTTTTCGGAGCTGGCTACCCGTCCGCCCAGTTGTTCGGCCATAGTCTGCATGCCATAGCAGATACCCAACACCGGAATACCACGATCAAACAACCCTTCAGGCGCACGTGGGCCACCAAGTTCTGTGACCGATTCGGGGCCACCGGCCAGCAGAATGCCTTTGGGGTTGAACGCCTGCAGCTCTTCGTCAGTGATATCGAAAGCGCGAACTTCACAATACACACCGATTTCACGTACGCGGCGGGCAATCAACTGAGTGTATTGGGAACCAAAATCCAGAATCAGGATACGGTGGTCGTGAATGTTATGGGCCATAGAATCCTCGAAGAAAATAAACTGTGCGGCTCCGGTCGGAGCCGCACCCAGGCTGTCTGCTCTTAGCTGACGCGGTAGTTTGGCGCTTCTTTGGTAATGGTGACGTCGTGTACATGGCTTTCACGCATGCCGGCGCCGGTAATGCGCACAAAGCGGGGTTTGGTGCGCATCTCTGTTATATCTGCACTACCTGTATAGCCCATGGATGCACGCAGCCCACCGATTAGTTGGTGGATAATATTGCGCATCGGCCCCTTGCAGGCAACACGGCCCTCGATACCTTCCGGCACAAGCTTCTCAATACCTTTACTGGCATCCTGGAAGTAACGATCACTGGAGCCCTGCCCCATGGCACCCAATGAGCCCATGCCGCGGTACGCCTTGTAGCTGCGCCCCTGATAAAGTTCAATTTCACCAGGTGCTTCATCGGTACCAGCAAGCAGGCTACCGATCATCACACAATGGGCGCCAGCAACTATAGCTTTGGAAATATCGCCGGAGAAGCGTATGCCGCCATCAGCAATCAGCGGAACGTCCCGGTCTTTAAGCGCTTCTGCGACGCTGGAGACTGCCGAAATCTGCGGCACACCTACGCCCGCCACAATGCGGGTGGTACAGATAGATCCGGGGCCAATACCCACTTTAACAGCGTCAGCACCAGCATCGGCCAGAGCCACAGCCGCTTCACCCGTGGCAATATTGCCGCCGATCACCTGTACGTCAGGGTAGTTGTCCTTGATCCAGCGAACACGCTCAATCACGCCGCGAGAATGGCCGTGAGCAGTATCAACAACAATCACATCCACGCCAGCATCGGCCAGAGCAATTACACGGGCTTCTGTATCCCCTCCGGTACCAACCGCCGCGCCTACGCGCAAACGCCCCTGGCTGTCTTTACATGCCAGCGGATAATCCTTGGACTTCTGGATATCTTTCGCGGTAATAAGGCCCCGGAGCTGAAAATCGTCATTTACCACCAGTACTTTTTCGATACGGTTGCGATGCAACAGCTCTTTGACTTCGTCCAGGCTCGCGCCCTCGTTTACCGTCACGAGCTTCTCTTTCGGTGTCATTATCTGATGCACCGGTGTATCCATACTGCTCTCGAAACGGATATCCCGGCCGGTAACTATGCCAACCAGCTCGGTTCCGTCAACGACTGGCAAACCGGAAATGTTGTTCGCCAGGGTGATTTCTACCAGCTCACGAACAGTGTTTTTCGGGCTTACAGTGATCGGGTCTTTTACCACGCCGCTTTCGAACTTTTTCACCTTGCGTACTTCAGCAGCCTGCTGATCCGGGTTCATGTTCTTGTGCATAATGCCAATGCCGCCTTCCTGCGCCATGGCAATCGCCAACTCCGCATCCGTTACCGTGTCCATGGCCGAAGACACCAGCGGAATGTTCAGAGTAATGTTCCGGGTCAGTCTGGTGCGCAGGTCCGCCTGGTGGGGCAAAATATCGGAATAACCAGGCACCAGCAGAACGTCATCAAATGTGAGAGCTTCTTCGGCAATTCGCAGCATTGGGATAGGCCTTTTGAACGTGCTAAATTTGAACCTTCCGTGCGGCACCTATTGATGGAACTTATCCATTAAAAGGGTGCAGCCGCAAAGTAAAATGCGTAATCGAGCTATTATAAAGAGGTGTCGCAGGTCAGTAAACTGCACAGTTCACCGCTACAAACCGCATGCGATTGAAATTCCAGCACTTTACATTCATTATTTTCGGCTATTGCGTATAAGCCGGTCAGGAGTTTTTGGTGAACAACCTGTTTCAGGACACCCGGCCCAGAGCGCTGAGCGTCAGCGAACTTAACCACCAGGCCAGGCACCTGCTGGAATCCAGTTTTATGCAGGTCTGGGTAGAAGGCGAGTTATCAGGCTTTTCACGGCCTTCATCCGGCCACTGGTATTTTTCGCTGAAGGACCGTAAGTGCCAGATTCGCTGTGCCATGTTCCGAGGGCTGAACCAGCGTATTCGCGATATACCGAAAGAAGGTGACCAGGTTCGTATTCGCGGCAAAGTAACCCTGTACGAAAACCGGGGCGACTTCCAGATTATCGTTGAACATATTGAGCCCGCAGGCCTTGGCGCCTTGCAGCAGGCCTTCGAGGAGTTAAAGCGCAAACTACAGGCCGAAGGCCTGTTTGAGGCGGGACGAAAAAAAGACGTCCCTACACTGCCTGCTCACATTGGCGTTGTAACCTCTCCATCGGGTGCAGCCGTACACGATATTCTTACGGTTCTGGCGCGGCGCTGTCCTGCTATACCGGTTACGCTCTACCCGACAAGCGTGCAGGGCAAGCCAGCTACCGCAGAAATTGTTCGGGCTATTGGGCTGGCTCAGGCTCATGGCGTGGCCGATGTATTGATCATCGGGCGTGGCGGTGGCTCCCTGGAAGATCTTTGGTGCTTTAACGAAGAAGCTGTGGCACGTGCAATCTCATCCTGCACCATCCCTACCGTGAGTGCCGTTGGCCATGAGACTGACGTTACTATCGCAGACTTTGTGGCGGACCTTCGGGCACCGACACCCTCCGCCGCCGCGGAAAAAGTATCGCCCGACCAGCGAGATATGCTCCGGCAAATCAATGACCGGGAGTTCCGCTTGGCAAATGCCGCCCGCAGAGCACTCCAGCGACTGAACACAAGGCTTGAGCATCTTGCCGCGCGCTTGCGCGATCCCCGACGGGAACTACTGGAAAAGGCTCAGCGCCTGGATGATCTCGAACTTCGGCTGGGCAAGGCCATGGCACAACGCCTGGACCGCTCACAGGTGCGCAGAACCCACCTGGCCCAACGACTCGCCATGCAATCTCCCGGCAAACAGCTTGCAACCAGTCGCGAAGCACTGGAACGGTCTGCCTCACAGCTGGACAAAGCTCTCCAGCAAATCCTGGCCAGACTCCAGGAACGGCTGGAGTACACGGCAGCAAGCCTGAACCTTGTGAGCCCGCTGGCTACACTGGGACGCGGCTACGCTATCGTTCGCGATGAGCATGACAACATCGTCCGTAATGCAAGCGATGTCTCTACCGGCGACCGGATCTCCGCGCATCTGGCAAACGGAACTCTCGAGGCCGAAGTAAAATCTGCAAATACTGATAACCGGCAATCCCAAAACGCCGGGGACTAAGCCAATGGTCTACTGGATCACTGCCTCAAAGTGCCTACAGTTGGAGCTACTGAAAACAGAATAACAACTGGCACAACGAGGCAGAATGTATGGACTACAACTCTGAGTTCCGGAGATCCATTGATAAACCGGAAGAGTTCTGGCGTGAGCAAGCAGGTCAAATTGACTGGGCACAGTCACCGGAAACTATCTGGCAAGCTACCGACAACGGACATGGCCAGTGGTTTCCCGACGGCACACTCAATACTTCCGATATAGCACTGGACGCCAATGTCCGGGCTGGCCGAGGCGACCAGAAAGCTCTCATATACGACTCCCCCGTTACAGGTGCCAAGCTCAGCTATACCTACAGTGAACTGACAAATGAGGTCGCCCGCTTTGCTGGTGCCCTGAAAGCTCAGGGAATCAAAAAAGGTGATGTGGTCATCATCTATATGCCGATGATTCCGGAAGCGGCTATTGCGATGCTGGGCTGCGCCCGTATAGGCGCCGTCCACTCCGTGGTCTTTGGGGGCTTTGCAGCACATGAGCTTGCGGTACGAATTGAAGACGCTCAACCAAAAGCAGTGATTACAGCATCTTGTGGCATCGAAGTAACGAAAGTAATTGAATACAAACCGCTCGTCGATAAAGCCATTGAGCAAGCCTCACATAAGCCGGATTTCTGCGTTGTTTACCAACGTCCACAGGCGCAGGCCAAGATGCTGGATGGCCGGGATCACGACTGGAGTGATTTGATGGCAGAGGCTGTGCCGGCAGATCCCGTGCCAGTGAAAGCAACCGACCCGCTTTACGTGCTTTACACCTCCGGCACCACCGGCAAACCCAAAGGGGTTGTGCGAGATAACGGTGGGCACGCTGTCGCTCTCAAATACAGCATGAAGCTGGTATATGGCGCCAACCCGGGTGACATTTTCTGGGCAGCGTCGGATGTGGGCTGGGTAGTGGGCCATAGCTATATTGTGTATGCCCCATTGTTCGCAGGCTGCACAACGATACTCTATGAAGGCAAGCCGGTCAGGACACCCGATGCCGGGGCTTTCTGGCGGGTCGTTCAGGATCACGGTGTTAATCTTCTGTTTACCGCGCCTACGGCCTTCCGTGCCGTGCGCAAAGAAGACCCCGAAGCAGACCAGCTTTCACGTTACGACATCAGTTCGTTGCGCAGTATCTTCCTTGCCGGTGAACGCCTGGACCCCCCAACCTATGAGTGGCTCAGGGAGCACACTCAGCTCCCGATACTGGATCATTGGTGGCAAACCGAAACCGGCTGGGCGATATGCTGCAACCCGGTAGGAATCGAGACCATGGCAACCAAGCCGGGCTCGGCAACCGTTCCTTCCCCTGGCTACAACGTGCAGGTTGTGAGCCTTGATGGCAGTCAGATGCCAGCGGGCGAACAGGGTCAGATTGCGGTCAAACTACCACTGCCTCCGGGGTGCCTGACAACCGTTTGGGGTGATGACCAGCGCTTCCGGAACAGCTATCTCGACCCCATTCCCGGCTTCTACAGTTCAGGGGATGGCGGCTTTATTGACGAGGATGGCTATGTCTTTGTAATGGGGCGCACCGACGACGTGATCAACGTTGCAGGTCACAGACTTTCAACCGGCGAAATGGAAGAAGTGGTCGCGTCTCACCCGGCTATAGCAGAATGCTGCGTGGTAGGCGCGCACGATGACATGAAAGGTCAGATTCCGCTTGGCCTGGTGCTGATCAAAGACGGCGCTACTATCGATCATGATGAGCTGGAAGAAGAGCTTGTTGAGATGGTCCGGGACAAAATTGGTGCAATCGCGTGTTTCCGCAGAGCTTTGGTGGTCGATCGGTTACCCAAGACCCGTTCCGGCAAAATCCTGCGCCGGGTTATTCGACAGATTGCTGATGGCGAGGAATACGCCGTTCCAAGCACCATCGATGATCCGGCGATCCTGGAGGAGATCAGTGAACAGTTCGGTCGAGGCTCTTCCAAAAAAATATAAGGCATTGTTTTAAAAGGACTTAAAAGCGAATAAAAAACATTGACGACCCCCAAACTCGGTCTATACTGAAATTGCTGTGGAAAATCTTCAGTGCCCCGTGGGGGGGAAATCTCAGAAATACAGGAAAGATCAATGTCCGATACAAAGACAGGCACAGTAAAGTGGTTTAATGAATCAAAGGGCTTCGGCTTCATAGCTCAGGATGGCGGTAGTGACGTCTTCGTACACTACAGTGCTATTACCTCGAGCGGTTTCCGCACCCTGACAGAAGGTCAGCAGGTGCAGTTCACCGTCACACAGGGCCCCAAAGGCCCCCAGGCGGAGAACGTAACCCCAATTTGAGGCTACACCGTTCGCCCTCTGCCCCTCACGGGCATGAGAAAAAACGCCGGCATTTTTGCCGGCGTTTTTATATTCATATCAAGCGCTTATAGCACGCTCTTTTATATTTTCCTGAATGGGCTTTATCTCTCCCACCTGCCCTGCAACCTGAGCGACGGCGGAAAACAGCGCCTGCAGAGTTGCGGAAGTGGTATCCTCGGCCAGCGCAGCAGCACTGCAATGCTTTCCGTCTGCAGTCAGGCGTATACAAGCCAGAGCATTGGCACCTGTGCCTTCTCCAAGGGCAAATTCGTCATACGCTTCTACCGCTATTTTAAACCCGAAACGGTTCTCGAGCGCAGAAGAAACCGCCTCCACCGCACCGAGACCGCGACCTTCAAGGCGCACAGGAGCCGACTCAAAACCGAACGTAACTTCAGCACGCACGCCCTGGTCATCCCGGTGCAAATCATAGGCACGCAGCGCCCATTCGTCATGGACCTTCAAATAGCGTCGTTCGAACAGGCTGTGAATGGACATTGAGTCAATTTCGCCGCCGTTGGTTTCTGCAGCCTTCTGAACCACCTTACTGAACTCGATTTGCAACCAGCGTGGCAAGCTGATGTTGTAATCCCGTTCAAGGACATAAGCGACACCGCCCTTGCCCGACTGGCTGTTAATGCGCACAACTTCCTCATATCGGCGGCCCAGATCGAACGGATCGATTGGCAGATAAGCCACATTCCAGGTGTCTCCCTCTTTTCTTAGCGCCAGACACTTGCGAATCGCGTCCTGATGACTTCCGGAGAATGCAGTAAAGACCAGTTCGCCAGCGTAGGGGTGGCGTGGATGAGTCGAGATTTCAGTGCAAGCCTCAACAACCTCGGTAATCTCCGACATACCGGACAAATCCAGCTCAGGATCAATACCCTGGGAATACAGGTTCATGGCCATGGTCACCAGGTCCATATTACCTGTACGCTCTCCGTTGCCCATTAACGTTCCTTCAACACGGTCTGCACCGGCCATAACAGCAAGCTCTGCAGCAGCAACACCGCACCCTCTGTCGTTGTGGGTGTGCACACTGATGCTGACGTGCTCGCGCCGAAGAATTTTGTGACAAACCCACTCGATCTGATCGGCGAACACGTTTGGGGTAGCCATTTCTACAGTGGCAGGCAAGTTAATGATAACCGGCTGCCCCTCGTCCGGGCGCCATACCTCTGTCACCGCATCGATAACTTCAACAGCAAAGTCCAGCTCGGTTCCGGTAAAGCTCTCCGGGGAATACTGAAACGTCCATTCGGTGTCCGGATAGCGCGCCGCAAAATCCTTGACTACCTGAGCGCCGCGAACAGCGATATCACAGATGCCCCGACGATCCAGCCCGAACACCTGCTCCCGCTGAACAGTCGACGTAGAATTGTAGACGTGAACAATCGCGCTACGAGCACCGCGCAACGCCTCGTATGTACGTTCGATCAACTCTGGCCGGGCCTGGGTCAGCGCCTGAATTTTCACATCGTCGGGTATACGATTTTCTTCAATCAACTTACGACAGAAATCAAAATCCGGCTGGCTAGCCGCAGGAAATCCGATTTCGATTTCCTTGAAACCCAGCTTTACGAGCAAATCGAACATACGCTGTTTTTGCGCCACATTCATGGGCTTTACCAGAGCCTGGTTGCCATCGCGGAGATCCACAGCACACCAGGTCGGTGCCTTTTCGATAACCTTATCGGGCCAGCGGCGATCTTTTTTTGCTATCGGCCGGAAGGCTGGGTATTTGCGATGATCAAAAGCCATATCCTGGTACTCCGTTACGTTTCTCGGGTTTGCATCAATATGACTTAGCTTAACCTGTTCCTCGGGGCATTTGGTTGCTAAATTGAGGCCGAAAACGTACTTTTAGGGCTATATATTCCAACAATCTCTTCAATGCGGCCATTTTATGTCTCTAAAGCCCGAAATACTTGTTCAAATTGATAAAACCGACCGGCGTATTCTGGCCCAGATCCAGAAAGACGCTTCCCTCACCAACCAGCAGCTTGCAGAAAAAGTGGGGCTATCTCCTTCTCCGTGCCTGCGGCGGGTTCGGGCGCTTGAGGACGCAGGGATCATAGTGCGCACGGTAACGATTCTTGATCATAAAAAACTGGGGCTCTCCCTGACCGCCATTATCCTGATCGGAATGGACAGGCACACGCCTGAACGTTTCGCAGCCTTTGAAGAACAGGTCGGCGAATACCCTGAGGTTCTGGAGTGCTATCTGGTTACCGGGCACGATGCAGATTACATGTTGAAAGTGGTGGTGCCAGATATGGATCATTACCATCATTTTCTGCTCAACCGGATTACCCGGATCCAAGGCGTCAGCGGTGTTCACTCAAGCTTCGTACTAAAGCGTGTTATCGACAGCACCGCCCTGCCTCTTGGGTATCTGTCCTGAAGCCGAATACGCTTGCCCGATAACCACACTTGCCATCTGTACGTTATGCCGTCGGCTCCGTACAATAACCAACACTTTGCGAAACACCCTTCTATGAAACACCAATGAACGGAAACCACGATGCGAGCAAGCCGTTACCTGATTGCAACCCAGAAAGAGACACCTTCTGACGCTGAGGTTATCAGCCACCAGTTGATGCTGCGCGCCGGCATGATCCGAAAACTGGCGGCAGGCCTTTATACCTGGCTGCCCATGGGCCTGAGAACCCTGCGCAAGGTTGAGCGGATTGTACGGGAAGAAATGGACAAGAGCGGCGCGCAGGAAGTGCTCATGCCTGCAGTTCAGCCTGCGGAACTGTGGCAGGAGTCCGGTCGTTGGGAGCAATACGGTGGCGAACTGCTGCGAATGAACGACCGCCATGGCCGTGAATTCTGCTTCGGACCCACCCACGAGGAAGTTATTACCGATCTGATCCGCAATGAGCTGAAAAGCTACAAGGAGTTGCCCGCTAACTTCTATCAGATCCAAACCAAGTTCCGCGACGAACGCCGCCCCCGTTTCGGGGTTATGCGCGCCCGGGAGTTCATCATGAAGGATGCTTACTCCTTCCACGTTAGCGCAGAATCCCTGGATGAAACCTACCAGGTTATGCACCGCACCTACTGCGCCATTTTCGACCGCCTGGGCCTGGATTACCGTCCGGTTCAGGCAGACTCAGGCGCCATTGGTGGCAGCGCATCCCATGAGTTTCACGTTCTCGCTTCGTCGGGTGAAGACGACATAGTGTTCAGCACAGAGAGCGATTACGCTGCCAACATCGAAAAGGCCGAAGCGGTTGCCCCATCCGGCGAACGTGCTGCACCGACAGAAGAGCTTCAGGAAGTAGCAACCCCGGATCAGCGTACCATTGAGGCTATCTCACAATTTCTCAGTATTGACGCTGCCCGAACGGTAAAAACGATATTGGTTAAAGCCGAATCAGACGGCGAAGGCGATGCGGGCCTTATCGCCTTGATACTGCGCGGCGATCACACACTGAACGAAATCAAGGCGGAGAACCTGGAAGGAGTGGCAGAGCCTCTAACCATGGCAACCGACCAAGAGATCGAAGCGGCCGTTGGTTGCAAACCGGGCTCTATTGGCCCGATAAACCTGCAAGTGCCGGTTATCGTGGATCGCAGTGCAGCTCACGTGGCGGATTTCGTTTGCGGCGCCAACAAGGAAGGCTACCACCTGACTGGCGTTAACTGGGAGCGGGATATGCCACTTGGCCGGGTTGAAGACCTCCGCAACGTTGTAGAAGGCGACGCCAGCCCCGATGGCAAAGGCACACTAGAGATACGCAGAGGCATTGAAGTTGGCCATATTTTCAAACTGGGCAACAAATACAGCACCGCTATGAACGCCACGGTACTTGATGAAAATGGAAAAACCGTGATTATGGACATGGGCTGCTACGGTATTGGCGTTTCCCGCATTGTTGCCGCATCAATCGAACAGAACCACGATGACAAAGGCATTATCTGGCCCGATGCGATTGCTCCGTTCCAGGTGGCCATTGTTACGCTCAACGCCCATAAAACACCTGCTGTGGCCGAAGCCGGTGAGAAACTTTACGAGCAGCTAACGCAGGCAGGCTATGACGTGCTGCTGGACGACCGCAAGGAACGCCCCGGTGTAAAGTTCGCAGACATGGAGTTGATCGGCATCCCTCACCGTTTCGTGATTTCCGATCGCGGGCTTACCGCTGGCACTCTCGAGTACAAAGGGCGCAGAGACGCGGACAAGCAGGACATCGCAATCGAGGACGCTCTCCCGCTCCTCACCAAGGCATCGCCTGTCAAATAACCCCTGGTTCCGCCTGGCGGGCGGCTGCGTGTTCAGGTATGGACATTCAGCCGCCTACGATGCCCGGCTCCATTTCCAGATCTACACCAAAACGTTTCTTTACCGACTGGCGAATATCTGAGGCCAGCTCAAGCACATCCTGACCCGACCCACCCGAATGGTTGATTAACACCAACGCCTGGCGGTTGTGAACACCAACGCGGGCATTACGGTAACCTTTCCATCCACTCTGATCTATCAACCAGGCTGCTGCCAGCTTGACTGTCTCTTTCTGGGGGTAGCCGACGACACCAGGGTGCCCGGCCTGCAACCGGCTGAACTGCTCGCAAGAGACCACGGGGTTTTTGAAAAAGCTGCCAACGTTCGGAATAATATCCGGATCCGGCAGCTTGCGACGACGGACAGCCATCACGGCCTCGGCAACTGTCAGCGCATCCAGCCCCTGAGAAAGCGTGTTCCCCAGATATTCTTGAAGGTCTTTATAGCCAAGCTGTAAAGGTTTCTCGCGAGACAGACGAAGCCGGATCTCGGTAATGATGTAACGACCAGGCGAGCGCTTGAACAGGCTGTCACGGTAAGCAAAACCGCACTGCGCGTTATCGAGGCAAACAACTTCAGCGGATTTGCGGTCCAGTGCCGTCACTGAAACCAGCGTGTCACATAGCTCGACACCATAAGCACCTATATTCTGAACCGGCGCTGCGCCAGCAGTACCCGGTATCAAAGCGAGGTTTTCAATACCCCTGTACCCTGCACCAGCGGCATACAACACCGCTTCATGCCAGCTCTCACCGGCACCCAAAACAAGGGTTGCCCCGGTGTCGTCAACCTGTTCCCAACGACGCGCAGCTATCTGCATACGGATAACGAGGCCACTAAAGTCACCCCCAAAAACAAGGTTGCTTCCACCACCAAGCACCAGGGTTTCGAGCTCGTTCTTTTCCGCCCACGCCAGTGCCCGCCGTAAATCATCCAGGCTCACAACATCCATGTAATATCGTGCTGTTGCGGATACGCGCAGAGTATTGAGCTTTGTAAGCCCGACATTTTCCTGCAACTCCGCATGCTGGTTCACGCCAGACGCTCCTGAATATTACGGAGCAAGCCCTCACCTGCCTCTTCAATCAGATCAAGCACTTCTTCAAACCCGTCCTCGCCACCGAAATACGGGTCTGGAACCTCAGCCAGGCCGGAGCGGCCGTATTCCAGAAACAACTTAGGTTGCGTACCACCATTCTGGTGCCAGATGTCTTTCACATCAGCCAGATTTTGGCGATCCATCACAACCACGTAATCGAAGGTATCCAGGTCTTTTTCCGTGAATTGACGAGCCTTGAGCGCGCTTATGTCAAAGCCACGCTTTAATGCAGCTTCCTGTGACCGCTGATCTGGCCCCTTCCCTATGTGCCAGTTACTGGTACCACAGGAATCGATATAAATACGGTCCTGCAATCCGGCTTGCTCTACCAGTTTTCTAAAAACGCCTTCTGCAGTTGGAGAACGACAGATATTACCGAGACACACGAAAAGCACACTGGCAGGCTTACTCATACCCCGTTTTCTCCCTTCTCATCAGCTTTGGTCATCCAGGCTCTGACCCGCTGCAAATCTGCTTCGGTATCAACGCCTGCCGGTGGCGTACCGGCCGCTACCTCCACGTGAATCCTGGCACCATTATAAAGTGCTCGAAGCTGCTCCAATGACTCCACTTGTTCAGCAGGTGCCGGTGACCAGCTGACAAAACGACTGAGTACACTGGCCCGGTATCCGTAAATACCTATGTGCCGGAAATACCCGGCACCATCCCTGAGTGCAGCGCCAGCATTCAGGCCCGAAAGGTTACCTTCGCGCATATCGCTCCAGTGATCACGTGCCCAGGGAATGGGTGCCCGGCTGAAGTAATGCGCCATGCCATCCAGGTCAAACACCACTTTTACAACATTCGGGTTGAAAACCTGGTCGATGTCATGAAGGCGCTCGCAGAGTGTTGAGATGGCAGCCTCCGGGTAGCGCTCAAGGTTATCGGCAACCTGGTCTATCAAACGTGGCGGGATCAAGGGCTCATCGCCCTGAACATTAACAACGCGGTGGTCTGCATCGAGACCGAGTTTACGCACAACTTCTTCCAGCCGATCGGTACCGCTGACATGGTTGGATGACGTCATCACAACTTCGGCACCAAACGACTCGCAGGCGACCTGGATGCGCGGATCATCGGTCGCAACAACGACGCGGCTTGCCCGGCTTTCGGCCGCTCGCTCACATACGTGCTGGATCATCGGCTTGCCGGCGATATCAAGCAGTGGCTTACCGGGCAAACGGGTAGAGGCATATCGGGCCGGAATCACAACCGTAAAAGACATGGGGATTCGATCCTGCAGAGAGCTGTTTCAGTTTTTGTGAAGGCGTTCGTCGGTAGAAAGAGTGCGGGCCTCGGTGGCCAACATGACAGGAATGCCTTCGCGGATAGGAAAAGCCATGGCGTCCTGATAGCAAACCAGCTCAGTTCTGGCCTCATTGAGCTTCAGATCACCTTTACAGACCGGGCAGGCCAACAAGGCCAAGAGTTTTTTATCCATAGTTCAGTCTCACTGACAGTTAAGAAGTCGATGGCCCGCAGCACGCCCGCAATTTCGCAAGGACGGCTTCTGAGAACGCCGTTGGCAATTCAGCTTCAACATAAAGCACCCAGGCATTATCCGGGGCGAAGCCACGGCATTTGACCCCGTCTTTGGCCGTCATCACTAGCATGTGACCGGGCTCTGTGCCGAGATCCTCAGGGCGGAAGCGATGATGATCAGGAAAAGGCACGGCAATTGATTTTGCACCCAGGGCTTTGAGGGTATCGAAAAAGCGCGTCGGGTTTCCGATGCCCGCGATTGCACGAATTTTCTGACCTTGAAGGCTTTCGGGTGATCTGGTCTCACCTGTTTTCAGATTTACCAGGCGCGTTGGCTTGAGCCTCATGGCATACATTTGCGGATGTTTAATGCCTCCGAACGCGTGGGATGGGACAAGACCGTTTTCACCGGCGGTGTCAGTACCATTCACAACAACAAAATCCACGCTATTCAGACGGCTGACGGGTTCACGCAGAGGCCCGACCGGTATCAAGGCGCCGTTTCCTAAACCGCGGGCGCCATCAAAGACAGCCAACTCGATATCTCTCGGCAGCCGATAGTGCTGAAGACCATCATCACTAATGAGGACATCACCCAGGGCATTATCCAGCGCAAAGGCAGCACCCCGGCGGCGATCGGGATCAACCACAACCGGCACAGAGGTTGCCTGGGCGAGCATCACGGGCTCGTCCCCTGCAAGCGACGGCAGGGTGTCTTCGGTGACCAGAAGCGGATAGCCTGTCGCTTTGCCGCCATAGCCACGACTGAGAATAACCGGGCGCCAACCGGCAGACCGGATTTCATCAACAAGCCAGGCCGTTAACGGCGATTTCCCCGTACCACCTGCGGTGATGTTACCCACAACAACGACAGGAACAGGCAGCTTCTTTGAGAATGTATCACGGGCTTTTTGCCGCCGCGCTTCAGAGACCGCCCGGTACATCCAGGAAAACGGCGACAGAATAAGGAGTGGGCGACCCTTACCGTACCAAAGGCGCTCTATGAGAGAAGTCATGACTGCTCACGGAATTGCATCTGATGTAGCTGAGCATAGGCACCGCTACGGGCAAGAAGCTCGTCGTGAGCGCCAGATTCAATAATGCGACCGTTCTCCATAACAAGAATCCGGTCTGCCTTTTCAATGGTCGAGAGCCTGTGGGCGATCACCAGCGTAGTCCTACCCTGAATAACAGTTTCCAGCGCTTCCTGGATATGACGCTCCGATTCGCTGTCCAATGCTGATGTCGCCTCGTCCAGAATCAGGATAGGCGCGTCTTTAAGCAATGCCCTGGCAATTGCCAGGCGTTGTCGCTGTCCGCCTGAAAGCATAACGCCGTTATCTCCGATCATGGTATCCAGGCCATCCGGCATGCGATCGATGAATTCCAATGCATGAGCTTTCGCAGCGGCTTCGCGGATTTCATCCCGGGAGCAATTCCTGAGGGCACCGTAAGCTATATTGGCAGCGATAGAATCGTTAAACAGCACAACGTTCTGAGTGACCAAGGCAATCTGGGATCGCAGCGCCTTGAGAGAAAAGTCTTTAAGCGAATGCCCGTCTATCCTGATATCACCATCGGTGTACTCGTAAAATCTTGGCAGCAGGCTCACCATTGTTGACTTCCCGCTACCTGAACGCCCCACGAGCGCCACACTCTTCCCTGCCGGAATTTCGACAGAAACATCTTTCAGCACATCGTCGAGCTGATCCCGGTATCGGAAGGAAACCTTATCAAACTCGATATCCCCATCGACGCGTTCGGGCGCATAGGAACCCGGATCCTGCTCCGGAACCTCATCAACCGTTTCAAATACATCGTAGGCGGCCGCTACGCCTTTCTGGATCTTGGCGTGAACCGAGGTAACCTGACGGATTGGCTTGGCCATGGTTGTAGCAGCCGTGATAAACGCCACCAACTGACCTGTTGTCATCTCGCCGCGTATCTCTGGTGCAAGCATGGTCCAAACCAGCGCTGCAATCGCAATTGCCACCAGCGTCTGAATCACCGGAATACTGATTGCCTGGGTGGAAGCCATCTTCAGACTTTGCTTTAAGTTATTCTCGTTAACCTTCTGAAAACGCTGTTTTTCATACTCAGTTCCACCAAAAGTACGAACAACCCGATAGCCAGCAATAGACTCCGACGCCACATGGGTGATATCGCCCATAGAGCCTTGAATGCGCTGACTGATCTTGCGAAAGCGCTTGCTCGCATAGCTGACAACTGCTGCGATCAACGGACCAACGGCAAGAAATACCAGCGTCAGTTTCCAGTTTGTGTAGAGCATGAATCCGAGCAGACCTATGATTGTCAGGCCTTCCCTCAGCGTTATGGTTATAGCGTTGGTTGCAGCTTCCGCCACCTGCTCGACGTTAAAGGTCAGTTTTGATACCAGCCTCCCGGCCGCGTTCTCATCAAAATAACGAGATGGGAGTGTCATCAGACGATTGAATACATCATTGCGAAGCGCATTGATAACCTGCCGCCCCACGTAACTGATGAAATACTGGCTCATAAATGTTCCGACACCACGGAAAGAAAACACCCCGACAATCAGAAACGTCAGTAGCAAACGATTCTGATCCGTGGGGTTTTCGATGGCGGCGATGACATACTCCATGGCGGCTGCCATTCCAGTGGAGGCCGCGGCATAGATTACGTTGCCAACTACAGCGAGAGAAAATGCCAGCCAGAAGGGCTTTACATATGTCAGCAGTCGTTTGTAGGTCGGCCAGCTGTCACCAACCTTGAGGCTTTTGGGATCAGATAGCGACTCAGCACGACTCACTGGTTGTCTGCCTCACGCTCGGTGGTAATGCTCAGCCTGGAAAACCCCAGGCGACCTGCGACGTCCATCGCTCTTACAACATACTCATGGGGAGTACGGGCATCCGCAGTGATAATAAACGGCAGACCGGTGTCACCTTCAGCCAATTCTTTCACGCCCCGCTCCAGGGTCTCACGGCGGTTATTGACTAAGGTCTTGCTGTTTAGCACGTACTGACCTTCTGCGTTGATCACCACGTCGATTTGCTCCAACTCCGCGGGCGAAGCGGGCTCGCCACTGGCTTCAGGCAATTCCACCTGCAAATGACTTTCGCGAGTGAACGTCGTAGAGACCATAAAGAAAATCAGCAACAGGAAAACCACATCGATCAGCGGCGTCAGATCTACTCCGACTTCCTGGCTTCTCTGGCGTGTGAACTTCACGGTGCTCAGGCCCCTTCCACGTCGATTTCGCGGTCGCCATGAACAACTTCAACAAGCTTGATAGCTTCCTGCTCCATGCCCACAACCAGCTCGTCTACCCGCCTGATAAAATATCGGTGACATATCAAAGCCGGGATAGCGACACTCAAACCGGCCGCCGTAGTAATCAAGGCCTCGGAGATGCCACCGGCGAGGTTTCCGGCATTCCCTACACCGGCAAGCTGGATTTCAGCAAATACCTTGATCATGCCGATCACGGTACCCAGAAGACCAAGCAGAGGGGTGATTGTTGCAACGGTGCCCAAGGGGTTCAGGAAGCGCTCCAGATCGTGAATGACCTGGCTGGCCTCATGCTCAATGCTTTCCTTCATGATCTCACGGCCATGCTTGGCATTGATCAGGCCGCCGGCGAGAACACGACCCATCGGCGAAGAGCTTTGCAGCGCCTTCAGCTTTCGGCCATTAAGCTCTTTTTTCTTGATCCAGCGCCACAGCTCATTAATTGTCTGAGGCGGTGCAACCCTGGATGCTCTCAGCGTCCAGAAACGCTCCAGAATAATCGCAAGCGCCAAAATGGAACAGGCAACGATTGGCACCATCAGAATGCCACCAGCTTTCAACAGCTCGAACACGCTTGATCTCCCTGATTGTTTACAAGCCGCGCTACTTTAGCATAGCTGCCTGCCGAGGCCACACCCGGAATGTCACAGTATTTTACACTGATCTCTGGCCTGGCCCGGACCGCTGATCCAGAACGCGCTTTGGTTTCGAGTTTCCTCAATTTTAATGGTATCGCCAGTAATCGTCATAGTAAGCGCTCCCGAGCAGGCTGTATTGAATGCCTCGGCACCTGCCGCCCGGTAACGGGCTGTTATGTCCGGATGAGGGTGCCCGTAACGGTGGCGATAACCGGCGGTATAAACCACCTTGTCCGGGTTTAGTGCACTGACCCAGGCAATGGAAGATGAGGTTTTGCTACCGTGATGAGGCGCAATCATTACGAGTTCCGCCGGACGCTTCGCAGCCAATGTACTCTCTCGAGCTTGCAGGTACAGAGACTCTGTTGCCGCGCTGATATCGCCCGGAAAAATCCATTCAATGCCGGACGTCTCATGCCGGGCAGTCAGAACACAGGACGCATCATTGCCGGTCAACCCGTCGTTTGCCTGCCAGAAGTAAAGCGACAGTTCGCTTGTCAGGCTTTCTCCGCCGGCACAGCTTTGTACCTGTACCGATTTAAGCTTCTGATCCTTAGTGTGCCGCTCCAACTTTTCCCGAACAGCCTCAGGCTCACCAGTCAGGATTCGGCCTATGTCGTATGCATCAACAAGCACCCCGATACCGCCTGAATGATCGTTATCAGCGTGGCTTATAACCAACGTGTCAATTCGCCTTATACCCAGCGCCCGGAGGTTGGGCAGAAGTACCGACTCTACAGCCGAGAAAACACCTTCCACTTCGGGACCCGTGTCGTATAGCACTACTTTATCCCCAATTCGAAGCATCGCCGAGAGCCCCTGACCGACATCCCATATCCGCACTTCGGGGCTGGAGACACGAGGGTTTCCGGTATCCGAGGGCCCGCTGGCTAAAACCACCCACGCCAGCACGAAAACAGCGCCTGCAGCGCGAAACAACCTGATCGGAACGGTAATTACCAGCATGACCAGCAAAGCCAGGCCGGCAATCTCCGGTAGAGTCCCCCCAAGATCGGGCCATCTGATGCCCGCAACCCATTCGAGAAAGCTCCAGATCACCCCAAGCACCCCATCCATTGCCGGAATAATCAGGCCCGACAAGCCGGGAAAAAGAGCTACCGCAAGTCCGCCAGCAATCAGTGTCGGCATCACCACCAGCGAGACCCAGGGAATTGCAAGAACATTGGCAAGCAACCCGGCAACCGGCTGTCCCTGCCCCATGCCTTCAAGGATCGGCCAGAGCCCCGCGAACACAGCGCCTTGCGCGAGAACAAGGCCAGCGAGCCAGCCGGTACCGCCCAAACGGCCGGCAAAGACGCAAACAAGAACAGAAACCGCTCCGAAAGATAACCAGAAACCCTGGTCCAGAGGAGCAAAAGGATCAAGCAAGAGCACCAGCCCGAGCGCCACAACAATGGAATACCAGGTGGACACCTGCCTGGCCATCAACAGTAACCAGCCTCCGACCGTCACCATGACAAGCGCCCTGCGAGTAGGAACCGTAAAACCGGCAGCGAGCGCATAGAGCGTGCAACACAGGACAACCGCCAGGAAGACCCCAATACGCACGGAGCCCTCGCTCATGCTGTAAGTGGATACTGCAAGCAGGAGCCTGCGCGCCAAAAAGCCTGCACCCAGGGCCACCAACCCCAGGTGAAGCCCCGAGATAGCCACAAGATGAATGGTGCCGGTTGCTTTAAGCACTTCCCAATGCCGGGAGGAAAGGTGGCCCCGGTTCCCGATTAACAGCGAAGCAATCAACGGATAGTGCCGGGCGGCCGCAAACTGCCCATCAACCCACTGCGCCAGCCTGATATGAAAACGGTGATACTGGCACTGGAGTGAACAGGTTACAGAGGGATCCGGCTGGGCACTGCGCACGCTGCCAGTCGCACGATAGCCCTTCCGAAATAGCCAGTCTTCGTAGCGAAAACCCTCAGGATTCAGAGTGCCATGGGGCTGCTTGAGTACAACCTCCAGGCGCAAGCGGTGACCCGGAAGAGCACCTTCAGGCTGACCGTACCAGGCGAGACGTAGTTTTTTAGGCAGCGTATTGTTAGGCGCCGGGGTCAGTGAATGCCCGTACCATCGGGTTACACAGAAGCTGAAACGAATACTGTCAAAACTTCCGGTTTGGGGAAGATCACAAACGTAACCGGCAATGGCCGTTTTTTGACCTTCAAAACCGGAGGGAAGCCGCTCTTGAAGGCGCTCATACGCCCACAAGCCCGACCAGGCAACACCCAAAACGAGGCCGAACAAAAAGACCCTCACTAGCGGAAATGGTCGCAGATGATTCGGCAAGAACCATAATAAAGTTGGAAGTGTGAACACGAGCAGCCACACTGGAGGTGGCAACACCGTCAATCTATAAAGTAAGATGACGCCGCAGGAAAATGCGAAGGCGCACAGTACTGCACGAAAGACAGAGCCCTGCGAACCAGACCGGCCAGGGCCATTGAAAGAGCTACCGGACAATCCTTGTCCTCCCGATGATTTTATCCGTCGGCGGCATCCTTGGCGCCGGAGTTTCATTCTACTTAAAGGTAGAGCTTCCCAATGCCGAAGAAGTTCATGAAACGATATCTGCCATCACCTGAGAAGGTGCAAGCGATGCAATCGCTTGATTTTCTTGGCGATATCCTTCACGAACCCAACCTATGGCACATAAACCGTCACAGTGTCGCCAGGGCATTTCTGATCGGTGTCTTTTTTTGCTTTATTCCCATGCCCTTCCAGATGCTTGCAGCAGGCTTCTTTGCCATCTGGTTTAACGCCAACCTGCCTTTATCTGTGGTGCTGGTTTGGATCAGCAACCCCATTACCATGCCGCCCATGTTTTACTTCAACTATAAAATAGGCGCCTGGATTCTAAACCGGCCGGTCTTGAGCTTTGATTTTCAGCTTTCATGGTCGTGGATCAGCGAGCGCTTGCTCGACATCGGCATCCCGCTTTACCTGGGCTCACTGATCATAGCGACAATGTCAGCTTGCCTGGCGTACCTGGCAATACAGTTTATATGGCGTCGAAAAATTCGCACAGATTGGCAACTGCGTCGCCGAGCCCGTAAGGAGCTACGGCGCGCATCGCGCGATCAGGCCTCCTGAACCAGCCTGCCCTGCTCCAGCCTCAGTACCCGACCAAGGCTCTTGGCCATCTTCATATCGTGAGTAACCATAACAAAGGCAATCCCGAACTGATCGCGCAGAGACTCTATAAGCTCCCGCACGCCTTCGCCTGTATGCTCATCAAGATTGCCCGTGGGTTCGTCCATCAGCACACAATCAGGCTCATTAACCAGAGCACGGGCAATCGCTACACGTTGTCGCTCACCACCTGAAAGCTCACCGGGCTTGTGCTCCAAGCGCTCTGCAAGCCCTACCCTTTGTAAAATTCTCTGGGCGCGCGAACGTGCATCGCTAACGGCTACGCCGCCAAGGGCACACGGCATCATGACATTCTCAAGCGCTGTAAATTCCGGCAACAGGTGATGAAACTGGTAGACAAAGCCCAGATGACGGTTGCGAAAGCGCGCCCGCCCAGCCTCGGATAGACGGTGAATGTGCTTGCCGCAGATGGAAATTTCTCCGGACGACGGCTTGTCCAATCCGCCAAGGAGATTCAGCAACGTTGTTTTGCCTGCACCGCTGCTCCCCACGATTGCCACGGTTTCACCCGGTGTGACCTCTAACGAGATGTCAGAAAAGATGGTCAGCTTTTCCGGACCCTGAGTGTAAGTCCGCGTTACCTGACGGCAATCGATTACCAGCGGAACATCCTTCATGTCACGGTTTTCCTTATTCATAGCGCAGAGCCTCCGCAGGATCTATCCGCGACGCTCTCCAAGCCGGATAAATGGTTGCCAGCAAGCTCATGGCAAGGCCTGCGCCGCTAATAACCGCCACATCCTGCCATTGCAACTGGGAAGGCAGATAACTGATGAAATACACATCGGCACTCAGGAACTTGTGCCCAAGTGCACCCTCCAGCCAGGAAATAAACCCACTGATGTTAAGAGCACCCAGAACACCAAGACTGGTGCCGATCAATGTTCCGAATACTCCGATCACAGCCCCCTGCACAATAAAAATTCTCATGATGCGACCGGGTGTCGCCCCCATAGTACGCAAAATCGCAATATCCGCTGTCTTGTCGGTTACCACCATGACCAGTGTGGACACGATATTGAAAGCTGCCACCGCCACAATAAACATCAAGAGCAGGCCGATCATGGTTTTTTCCATGCGAATGGCCTGGAACAGGTTGCCATGGGTGCGTGTCCAGTCCGAAATATAGTATCGGCCAGAAAGCTCTCTGGCCGCTTCTTCCGCAACCTTGGGCGCAGCAAAGAGGTCATCAACAAGTAGCCGCACACCTTCAGCTTTACCGCCGGTTCGCATCAGTTTTGCTGCATCATCCATGTGGATGAGTGTGTAATTGCCATCCAGTTCGGCGCCAACACTGAAAACACCTTTAACCGTAAAGCGCTTGAGACGCGGCAAGACCCCGGCCGGTGTTACCGAGGCTTCTGGCAATACCACGGTTACTTTGTCACCTAACTGCAGGCGCAGGCTGGCCGCCATAGTGCGACCGATGATAATCCCGAACTCACCCGAAACCAGATCGTCCAGTTTCCCGTCAATCATGTGGTTCTCAATGATCGAAACCGTACGCTCTTCCTCCGGAAGAATGCCATTGAGCATCACTCCGCGTACATCACCGCCACCGGTAACCATTCCCTGACCCTGAATAAACGGAGCTGCAGCAAGAACCCTGGGATGCTGCTGTACCTGAGCATCCACTGTCTCCCAATCGTCCAGTGGTCCACTTCCCTGGATAATGGCATGGGGGACCATGCCGAGAATCCTCTGTTTAAGTTCGCGATCGAATCCGTTCATCACGGACAACACGATAATCAGTACGGCAACACCAAGCATCAACCCAATCATGGATGTGAGCGAGATGAACGAAATAAAGTGATTACGCCGTTTGGCCGCGGTATAGCGCAAGCCGATATAAAACGATAAGGGTCTGAACATGAAGAGGTGCCTGTCGCTACCTTCGGGTCAATCGTGGTCTGGAATTCCCGGCAGCCTTTCAGCATGACGGGAAACTGCTAAACTTTTACTAATGGCCATCATTCTTGATCCCGGAGTCCTGAATGCACACCCGAGACACACTGTCCGAACCGACCGCTTATGAGCCTGAGCGTCGGGAATTCTACCGAATCGAAGACCGGATTGGCCTGAAAGTCAATAAACTCGCGCTGTCAGCCGGGCTCGAGGAGAATGTTTTTAACGACAATCACCTCGAAATCCTGGAGGCAGAATTCAGGCGCCTGGATCAGGACATCAAATCCCAGCTTGCCAGCCTGGCAGATCAGGATCGCTTACTCACAGGGTTGGTGAAGTCACTGAATGGCAAGCTCGATACGCTTGCGCGCATTATGGCCTTTCAGCAAAATCCCTTGCAACCTGGGGACTGGCAGGACGTCACCCTGAGCGAGGGCGGACTTGCGTTTTGTGCCAGCCCGCAAGCATGGCAGACTGGTGACAGGTTGGCCGTTCACATGACCTTGCCGCCCGAACTTTCCCAACCCCGCGCGATCGCCCAGGTTCTGGATGTACAGGCTGATGAAACAGGCAGAGTAAGGGTTCATACCGGTTTTATCCGAATTCAGGATAGCGATCGCCAACAAATAGCCCGACATGTGATGCGGTGGCAGATTCGCCAGCGGCAAAAAGAGTAGACTGCCGAAAACATGTGACTTTTAACCGATTTTCTCGGATATTACGTTTTATCCATGTCCCCGGAGCATGTACCGGAGACCCCAGTATTAGTGGAGAACCCTAAATGACAGTAAAGCGAGCCCTGACTGGCACACTGGCGACGGCAATACTACTCACTTTGGCCCCGGTTTCCGGCGCGTTTGCTGAAGAGCTTCGTGTACCCGTTGGCAGCCAGGCAGATAGAAGCCAGCAAAGCGTACCCCGGACGGGCATGACTCAAGACTCAGTAAAAGCTTCATGGGGCGAACCGGCTAGCGTCGAAGGCCCTGTTGGGCACCCCCCGATCAGTCAGTGGCATTATGGTAAGTTTGTGGTCTATTTCGAAAATGACCGCGTTATTCACTCGGTACTGTCATCCAAGCGCTGATACTATCAAGCATAGCGATTTTCTCGCCCGCTATTCTGGGCAAACACCCTGACGATATGCCGCCCTTTCTATAGAATGGCGGCATTTGCAATTTTAAGGTGACTGTAAAGTGACATCCCTACGCGTGCTGCCCGCTGAGTGGGCGCCCCAAAGCGCCGTTGTGCTTACCTGGCCCCACCCCGGTACCGACTGGGCAGGGATGCTTGATGAAGTTGAACCGGTATTTCTTGAAATTTCCCGCTCTATTCTTCGCTTTGAGCACCTGGTCATCAGCTGTGAACATGTGATTCGACTGCAGGATCTTGAGCGCGATCTCAATGCCTGGGCAGGCCAACAAGGGCTGCCGGGGCGAGTGTATGCCGTGCCGGCACCAGCAAACGATACCTGGGCCCGCGACCATGGCCCCATAACCGTGCTCACCGATAACACACCCACCTTGCTGGATTTTCGCTTTAACGCCTGGGGAGGCAAATTCCCCTGGGAGAAGGACGATGCACTCAATCGCCATCTCGCCAATTTCGGAGTGTTCGGCACCGCTCCCATGGAAACAGTGGATTTCATACTGGAAGGCGGCTCCATTGAGTCTGATGGAGAAGGCACATTGCTCACCACTAGCGAATGCCTTTTGACGCCGTCGCGGAACGCCTCCATGGATCGCGGAGCCATTGAGCAATCGCTGTCCGAGATGTTGGGCGCAGAACGCATCCTGTGGCTTAACCATGGCTATCTGGCAGGGGATGACACCGACAGCCACATTGACACACTGGCCCGCTTTTGCGCGCCGGATCATATCTGCTACGTGGTCTGCCCAGATGTCGCCGATGAACACTACAGTGCGTTGGCTGCCATGGAAGAAGACCTTCGGGAATTCCGCCAGCGAGACGGGACGCCATACAGGCTTACCGCTCTGCCGTGGCCCGACCCGATATTCGGCGACGATAACGAACGCCTGCCGGCGACCTATGCCAACTTTTTGATCATCAATGGTGCTGTTCTGCTGCCAGTTTATGGAGTGCCCCAGGATGAGAAAGCCATCAGCATCATCAGCAAGATTTTCCCTGACCGGGAAATCATTCCGATAAATTGCCGGGCGCTGGTGCAACAACACGGCAGCTTGCATTGCGTCACCATGCAGATTCCGAAAGGAGTCGTTACTTTATGAGACACAACCCGGACCAATCTTCGCGCTCGGGCCTCCTGGCGGTCGCCGCCGTTCAGCAGGCATGTAGCGAAAACAAGGCTGCCAGCCTGGCAACAACTGAAATGCTGGTTCGCGAAGCGGCCGCAGGTGGAGCTCAGCTGATTGTCCTGCAGGAGCTTCACGCAACTCAGTACTTTTGCCAGACAGAAGACACCAGCATATTCGACTTGGCCGAGCCCATCCCCGGCCCTACCACTGAACGGCTTTCGGCCCTCGCAAAGGAATTGGGTGTCGTGCTCGTTGGCTCTGTTTTCGAGCGCCGCATGAACGGCGTTTACCACAACACCGCAGTAGTCATCGAGACCAATGGCTCGATCGCCGGCCTGTACCGAAAAATGCATATTCCGGACGACCCTGGCTTCTATGAGAAATTCTATTTCACACCAGGTGATGCACAGTTCAACGATGGCCGGAACGGCTTTTCACCTATAGAGACATCCGTGGGCAAACTGGGGGTTCTCGTGTGCTGGGACCAGTGGTACCCGGAAGCAGCCCGCCTGATGGCTCTTGCAGGTGCAGAGATACTGATTTACCCCACAGCCATCGGCTGGGACGTCACTGACGACCCGGACGAACAGGCCCGCCAACTAGAGGCCTGGGTGACCGTTCAGCGCGGCCATGCTGTGGCCAATAATCTCCCGGTAGTCGCTCCCAACCGGGTTGGTACCGAACCTGACCCCACCGGGCACTCCGATGGTATCCGCTTCTGGGGCCACAGCTTTATTTGCGGCCCCCAGGGCGAGTTTCTGGCCCGGGCCGACGACAGCACCGAGTGCATCCTGAGCGTTACACTCGATCGCAACCGCAGTGAATCGATTAGACGCATCTGGCCGTACCTTAGAGACCGACGTATCGACGCCTATGGCGACATTCTCAAAAGAGTAAGGGACTGAAAACGGCATGAAGAACCGGGTAGACACTGTTGTTTCCGAATTGAACCAGATTCTGCTTGGCAAGGAGCGCCAGGTGCGCCTTGCCCTCTGCGGCCTGCTGGCACGGGGGCACTTGCTGATTGAGGACATTCCCGGCATGGGAAAAACAACGCTGTCCCACGCTCTGGCCAAAGTTATGGGGCTCACCTACCAGCGTATCCAGTTCACCAACGACCTGCTTCCAGCCGATGTGCTGGGCTATTCCATGTACGACAAAGAAGCCGGTAGCCTGGTATTCCACCCCGGGCCCATTTTTGCTCAGGTTGTGCTGGCAGATGAGATCAACCGGGCCTCTCCACGAACACAGAGCGCCTTGCTGGAAGCCATGGAAGAGCGTCAGGTTTCCATCGAAGGCGAAACCCGCCCGCTACCCCACCCGTTCTTCGTTATCGCAACCCAGAATCCAACGGAACAAGGCGGTACCTATCCGCTACCGGAATCTCAACTTGATCGATTCCTGATGCGGATACGGCTGGGTTACCCTGATCCCAGAGCCGAGCGAGAACTTCTGGAAGGTGAAGATCGCCGGGTTATGACCGATCGGCTCGGCACACTGCTTTCAGAAGCCGACCTGGCAAAGCTGCAGGATGAAGTAAACCGCGTGACGGCAAGCCCGGCCCTGCTGGACTACATCCAGCGCTTGCTTGAACAGAGCCGCCGGATGCCAGGGCTGCTTTATGGCTTGTCACCGAGAGCCGGGCTAGGGTTGCTCCGGGCCTCAAAAGCCTGGGCCCTGATGGAAGGCCGCCAACACGTTCTACCCGATGATATTCAGGCCGTCTTCCCATCGGTTGCCGAACACCGTCTTGAGCAAGGTGAATCCGGCAAAAGCGCCGAGCGCATACGCCAACTGCTGACCACCGTATCCGTATTGGCATGAATAGCTAAGCTTTATCAGTGGAATTGGCCAAAACAAATGGCAGCCTGCTGCTTTCGTGATAGCCTTTTCGTCTTCCTCGTAATACTGGCCCTGAAAAAGCCTGACACGTACCAAATCAGTGAGAGACATTCATGAGCGAAACCAAGCATTCCCGGCTGATCATCCTCGGCTCCGGCCCTGCCGGATACACCGCTGCCGTCTATGCAGCCAGGGCGAACCTGAACCCGACCCTGATCACCGGTATTGAAGTTGGCGGCCAGCTCACCACCACCACCGACGTCGACAACTGGCCCGGCGATAATGATGGCGTACAAGGCCCGGAACTGATGCAGCGCATGCTCAAACACGCCGAACGCTTCGAAACCAGCATCGTTTACGACACCATTAACGAAGCCGACCTTAAAAACCGCCCTTTCCGCCTCAAGGGCGACGGCGGCGAATATACCTGCGACTCCCTCATTATCGCCACCGGTGCATCTGCCATGTACCTGGGCTTGGAGTCTGAAGAGAAATTCAAAGGCCAGGGCGTCTCGGCCTGTGCAACCTGCGACGGCTTCTTCTATAAAAAACAGAAAGTTGCTGTTATCGGTGGCGGTAACACCGCCGTAGAAGAAGCCCTGTACCTCTCAAACATCGCCGCAGAAGTCACCCTGGTTCATCGCCGTGACAGCCTGCGCGCCGAGAAAATCCTGCAGGACAAGCTTTTTGAAAAAGCCGAAAACGGCAACGTTAAAATCGTCTGGGATCACACCCTCGACGAAGTTCTGGGCGACGGCACTGGTGTGACTGGTATGCGCATCAAAAGCATGAAAGACAACTCCACACAGGAACTCGACCTGGCTGGCGTGTTCATTGCGATTGGCCACAAACCGAACACCAGCCTCTTTGAAGGCCAACTGAACATGGAAAACGGCTACATCCAGATCAACTCAGGCTTGCAGGGCATGGCCACCCAAACCAGCATCCCCGGCGTATTTGCCGCAGGCGACGTGGCAGACCACATATACCGCCAGGCTGTGACCTCAGCCGGTTTCGGTTGCATGGCCGCACTGGATGCGGAGAAATTCCTGGATCAGCAGGATTAAGACAGACTGAAAGCAGGCGAAATAAGAGCCTGACGAAGCCGGAGAGCTGGCCGTTCTGAAACTGTGCGAAGCCATGGATGGCGAAGCCAAGCGTACGGGAACGTATCCACAGCGTGTTTCAGAACGGCCTGCCCTGCGGCTGACACTCTCAAGCAAGCGAACTGAGTGATAGCCGAAGAACAGGATGACCTCACTACCCTGGCTAGACCCCGACCAACTCTGGTTCCCCCCAGCCGAAGAAGCCCTCGATGACCCGGATGGCCTACTCGCCCTGGGCGGTGACCTCTCCTCAGAGCGCCTGATCCTCGCATATCGCAGCGGCATATTCCCCTGGTACAGCGAAGAGCAGCCGATACTCTGGTGGTCTCCAGACCCTCGTTGCGTGCTTTACCCCAAAGACATCCACATATCTCGTAGCCTTCGCAGAACCCTGAATCAAGGGCGATTTCACGTCACCGCGGACCAGGCCTTTGGCCGCATCATTCGCTTGTGCGCTTCCACCCGCAGCGAAGGCACATGGATAACCGACGATATGATCGCCAGCTATTCTGACCTTCACCGACAGGGAATTGCCCACTCCATCGAGGTGTGGAACCGGAAGGGTGAGCTGGCCGGAGGAATGTACGGGATCGCCATAGGGCAATGCTTCTTTGGTGAGTCCATGTTCTCTCTGGAAACGAATGCATCCAAAGTGCTTATGGTTCACCTGGCTCACCAACTGCAAGATTGGGGCTATCAAGTCATAGATTGCCAGGTAGAAAGCAACCACCTTCTCACTATGGGCGCACACACCATACCCAGAAGCGAGTTTTTATCTATAATCGATACATACGCAGACCGAAAACCGGATCAGCCCGACTGGACATTCCAATGGCAATGGCGCAGGCCGGAGGCATGAATGAGTAGTCTCAGAACCCTGGTATTCTTTGCAACACCGGCCCACGATTGCAGCTACCTCCCCGATCGCGAAGCGACCACCATGTTCGTTGATCCGCAGGCGCACGTTGATAAAAAGCTCTACAGCCAACTGACGTCACTAGGCTTCCGGCGCAGCGGCTCCCATTATTACCGCCCTCATTGCGAACTCTGTAACGCTTGTATCCCGGTTCGGCTAAACGTAAACGACTTCCGCCCGGACCGCAGTCAGAGGCGGGTGCTTAAAAAGAACAGTGACCTGGAGTGCAAGCTCGTACCTGCAGCGTTCAGCGAAAGCTACTATACGCTCTACGCCAACTACGTTGAGTTGAGGCACAAAGATGGCGACATGTACCCTCCCTCTCGAGAACAGTTCACCTCTTTTCTTGTAGAGGGATCTACGGATTCCTGGTTTCTGGAGATGCGGATAGACGGGGAGCTGGTCGCCCTGGCGGCAGTGGATGCGCTGGATGACGGGCTCTCGGCCATATACACAGTGTTCGATCCGGCTTTTGAATACCGAAGCCTTGGGACCTATGCTGTGCTATGGCAAATCGAGGAGACCCGACGGCGCAACCTCCCTCACCTGTACCTCGGCTACTGGATAAAACAGTGCAGGAAAATGAATTACAAAACTCGCTTCAAGCCTATAGAGGCTCTACAGAATGGCCATTGGCGAGCTCTAGATGTCACCTAGGTGCCAGTTTCGGGATGCAAGTAGCCTGAAAATCGATGCCGCGGGCACCCTTTTTCCTGCTCTGCCACGCAACTCACTTTGCCAAACGGCTACAAATCAGGCAGAATTGCGCAATTTAAAATTACGGAAAGTATTCCAAATAGAGGTTTTTACTGAATGGCGAAGACAGATGCTATTGAAATGGAAGGGGTTATTCTTGATACCCTTCCAAATACCATGTTCCGGGTTGAGCTGAGCAACGGCCACGTTGTTACCGCTCACATTTCTGGCAAGATGCGTAAAAATTACATCCGCATCCTGACCGGCGACAAGGTCAAGGTTGAGTTGACGCCTTACGATCTGAGCAAAGGCCGGATTGTGTACCGCGCCCGCTAAGACACTAGCGACTGCCAGAAAGCATAAAAAAAACCGCTGCACGAATGCAGCGGTTTTTTTTGGACGGCCTTAAAACCTTTCGGGTAGCCGAATCAAACGGCTTCCGCAGGCTCGTCCTCATAGTCAAATACCAGCTCATCGCCCTTGAGGTGAATGAACACATCTCCGCCCTTCTCGGACAAACGTCCGAACAGAATCTGCTCTGCCAACGGACGTTTTATCTTATCCTGAATCAGACGGGACATTGGGCGTGCGCCCATGGTTACATCGTAACCCTTGCCTGCCAGCCAGGACTTGACCTCGTTATCCACATGCAGAACCACGTGTTTCTCATCCAGCTGCGCCTGCAACTCGGTGAGGAACTTGTCGACCACAAAAGTAATGGTCTCTTTTTGCAGGTCGCCAAACTGGATAATGCTATCCAGGCGGTTGCGGAACTCCGGCGTAAAGGTCTTGCCGATAATTTCCATACCATCGCTGCTGTGGTCCTGCTCGCTGAACCCCATCGAGCGACGGGCCATGCTTTCAGCCCCGGCGTTGGTTGTCATCACCAAAATGACATGACGGAAGTCCGCTTTGCGCCCGTTGTTATCGGTCAGGGTACCGTGATCCATCACCTGCAACAGCAGGTTGAAGACTTCCGGGTGAGCCTTCTCAATTTCGTCCAGCAGCAGAACGCAGTGTGGATGCTTGTTTACGGCTTCTGTTAACAAACCACCCTGGTCGTAGCCAACATACCCCGGAGGCGCGCCGATCAGACGGGACACCGTGTGGCGCTCCATATACTCGGACATATCGAATCGAACCAGCTCGACACCGAGCGCCTTCGCCAGTTGCTTGGTCACCTCTGTTTTACCAACACCTGTAGGCCCTGCAAACAGGAAGGAACCTTCCGGTTTCTCCGGAGCTTTCAGACCTGCGCGGGCAAGTTTAATCGCCATGGTCAGGGATTCGATGGCCGGATCCTGCCCGAACACCACCATCTTCAAGTCCCGCTCGAGATTACGCAGCAGGTCCTTGTCGCTGGTAGATACGTTCTTGGGTGGAATACGGGCTATCTTGGCGACCACTTCCTCAATCTCGGAGACATCCACCGTTTTCCGGCGTTTGTCCTCGGGCATCAGGCGCTGGCGCGCACCGGCTTCATCGATCACATCAATGGCTTTGTCCGGCAAGTGGCGATCTGTAATGTATCGGTCCGCCAGTTCCGCAGCCACGCGCAGTGCCTGGTCTGTATATTTGAGATCGTGATGCTTCTCAAAGTTCGGTTTCAGCCCTTTGAGAATCTGATAGGTGTCCTCAACGCTGGGCTCGTTGACATCAATTTTCTGGAAACGCCGGGCCAGCGCGCTATCTTTCTCGAAAATACCCCGGAATTCCTGGTATGTGGTGGAGCCAATGCAGCGAATTTCGCCTGAACTCAGCATCGGCTTGAGCAGGTTCGAGGCGTCCATTACGCCGCCTGACGCCGACCCGGCACCGATAATGGTGTGGATTTCATCGATGAACAGAATCGCATGCTTCTCTTTTTTAAGATCAGCCAGCAACCCCTTGAGACGCTTCTCAAAATCGCCACGGTACTTGGTTCCGGCAAGCAGGGCTCCAAGATCCAGAGAGTACACCACGCCATCAGCGATGATATCCGGCACCTGGCCATCAACAATACGTTTGGCCAACCCCTCTGCAATCGCAGTTTTACCCACACCGGCTTCACCGACCAGCAAGGGATTGTTCTTGCGACGGCGCACAAGAATCTGCACCACTCGTTCAACCTCATGCTCACGGCCAATCAGAGGGTCAATGCGCCCTTGACGAGCCTGCTCATTCAGGTTGGTTGCATAATTCTCCAGTGGTTTGGACTGGCCACCCTCTTCACCGGTTTCGTCATGAGAGATCTGCTCGTGCCCATCCTGATCTTCCGCTCCTTGCACCCTTGAAATACCGTGGGATACAAAGTTAACGACATCAATGCGTGCAACGCTCTGTTTTTTGAGCACATACACCGCCTGACTTTCCTGTTCACTAAAAATGGCAACCAGAACGTTGGCACCGGTAACCTCTTTCTTACCGGAGGATTGCACGTGGAAAACCGCGCGCTGTAACACTCGTTGAAAACCAAGCGTCGGCTGAGTCTCGCGCTCGTCGTCGCTGCTCGGAATTAACGGAGTCGTGGAGTCAACAAATTCGACCAACTCGTCATGGAGCTGCTTGAGGTCTGCCCCACAAGCTTTGAGCACACCAACCGCCGATTCGTTGTCCAGCAAGGCCAACATCAAATGCTCCACCGTCATAAACTCATGACGCTTGTCGCGGGCACTTTTGAAGGCCGTATTCAGCGTAATTTCAAGATCTTTGCTCAGCATGGGCCACCCCGCCGTCTGTCAGTCCGCACATTCAATCTCGCAAAGGAGCGGATGGTCGCATTCCGAGGAATACTGGTTCACCTGTGCCGCCTTTGTTTCCGCGATATCCCGGGTATACACCCCGCATACAGCCTTTCCCTGCGTATGGACGAGCAGCATCACCTGTGTCGCCTTTTCTTCATTCATCCCGAAGAATGTTGTCAACACATCCACAACAAAATCCATGGGCGTGTAATCGTCGTTCAGAAGCATCACTTTGTACTGAGATGGACGCTTCAGCGCAGGTTTTTCGGGAGCAACGCTGAGGTCATCGTGACGCCCCGGCTGTTCATCTTCTCCCTGGTTTAATATTAGTAGAGAATTTTCGATAGTCCGCATCATTCTTTACCGTTTATCGGTGCCTTTTATAAATGTGGTTGTCAGACCCCGGGTTTTCAAGTCAGATCCCTGCCCGAGGATGAGATAATTACCTATACGTCCATGATACCGCTTCCGGACTCTGTTCAACCACACATTACAGCAATAGAAGCTATTGACTCGACTACAGGTTTCGCCGACAGTTAGCTTGTAGTGTTAAATAATGTAAATACATGAGAGGTTCATGTAACAGGGACCTGACAAAATACGCGATTTCAGGGCTGGTCAGCACTAGGCGCAATTAATTGAACAACAACAAGTGACAGTGAAAGAACAGGGGAGTTCATCATGCCAAAAGGCAAAGTAAAGTGGTTCAACAATGCCAAAGGGTACGGTTTCATCATAGAAGATGGCTGCAGTGACGACCTGTTTGCCCACTTTTCGTCAGTCCAGATGGACGGTTACAAGACGTTAAAAGCAGGTCAGGCAGTCAGTTTCGATAAGAAACCCAGCGACAAGGGTGTGCACGCCGTGAACATCGTACCCGAGGAGCAGGCCGGGGCGCAGACCCAGGCAAACACCTCGGATTCCAGTGAACAGGCGACCCGAACCACAGACGCGGATGGCGGAGATTACCCTTCCCGCGCGGCAAACGCCTGACAGCCATATCACGTCGGCTTTCCGCCACTGAGCAACCCTGCCGGATAGTGCCGGCGGGACGGTGCTCTCAAGCCGGTAAAACGAAGCACAGGCTTTACCTTGCGCTTTCAAACGCAGGCATTTCTACGTACCCTTCCAGCTGATTTTCTTTAAACCTGCCCGGGAGACGCCTCCATGGCTGAACTCATCCTTTTTAACAAGCCCTTTCAGGTACTTTGCCAGTTTACGGATGAGGCTGTATCCGCCGGGCGGAAGCGTCGCTCCACGCTGGCGGACTGGATTAGCATTCCGGAGGTCTACCCGGCCGGGAGACTGGATTACGATTCCGAGGGACTGCTTCTGCTGACCAGTGACGGCGCCTTGCAGCATCGTATAGCCTCACCAGCTCTGAAAATGCCGAAAACATACTGGGTACAGGTCGAAGGTGAGATCACCCCAGGCGCCATAAAAGAGCTCTCCACAGGCGTTAAGCTTAAAGATGGCCACACCCGGCCGGCTCAGGCGCGCAAACTTGAGGATCCGGAGTTATGGCCCAGAGTTCCTCCCGTGCGCCGAAGAGAGACCGTACCTACCAGTTGGCTGGAGCTGACCATCACTGAGGGCCGTAACAGACAAGTACGGCGTATGACTGCGGCTGTCGGATTTCCAACGTTGCGGCTGATCCGCTATCGTATTGGCGACTGGACGCTGCATGGACTAAAGCCAGGCAAACACCGAAAACTTACGGTTAATCTGCCTACCGCAGCCCAGCCAGAAAAGCGTCCGATGCGTGCACGCCCTGCCAAGGTGCCACAGAGGGCCCGAAGATCATGACCTGGACGCCTCACGCCACAGTAGCCGTGGTTATTGAAGATGCGCATGGCCGCTTCCTGATGGTTGAAGAACGCAGCAGCGGACGGGTTGTCTTTAACCAACCAGCCGGACATGTCGAAGAAGACGAAGCCATTATTGATGCGGCACGACGGGAGACGCTCGAAGAAACCGGCTGGGAGATTGAACCGGAACACTTTCTCGGGCTCTACACCTATAAAGCCCCGTCCAATGGCGTAACCTACTATCGTTTCTGCTTCACAGGAAAAGCTCGAAAACGGGTAACCGAAGAGCTGGACACCGGCATAATTGCCGCCCACTGGTTGTCACTGGAAGACATACGCCGGTTGGGCGACAAGCTCCGCAGCCCTCTGGTTATCAAATGTATAGAGGATTACCGAAAAGGTCGATGTTACCCACTGGATGTGATTGTAAATCCGCAGACGTAACCGGCACAAAATGGTAAACTCCCGCGTTTTTCACCGGTGCCCGGAACTGTCATGACAAATCCAACCCCCGAAGCTCGCTCCCCGGAAGACACACACGTTATCGTTGGCATGTCTGGCGGTGTCGATTCGTCGGTTGCAGCCTGGTTACTCAAAGACCAGGGGTATCAGGTCGAAGGCCTGTTCATGAAGAACTGGGATGAAGACGACGGCACAGAGTACTGTACCGCCATGACCGATCTGGCCGATGCTCAGGCTGTTGCAGATGCGATGGGTATCAAACTCCATACCGCAAGCTTTGCCGCCGAGTACTGGGATCGCGTTTTCGAGCATTTTCTTTCCGAGTATCAGGCTGGTCGCACCCCGAACCCCGATATCCTTTGCAATAAAGAGGTCAAGTTCCGGGCTTTCCTGGATTATGCAGTCACACTCGGAGCGGATTACATCGCCACAGGCCACTATACACGGCAGCGGCCGCTCAATGACGGATCCGGGAAAGCGCTTCTTTTAAAAGGTCTGGATGCCAACAAGGATCAGAGTTATTTCCTTCACGCTGTATCCGGAGACCGAATCGCCCGCACCCTGTTCCCGGTTGGTGAGCTGGAAAAACCGGAAGTGCGCAAGATTGCCGAGCAGCAAGGATTCGTCACCCATGACAAGAAGGACTCCACCGGTATCTGTTTTATCGGCGAGCGCAAGTTCAGCGACTTTCTAAAACAGTACCTGCCGGCGCAGCCCGGTGATATTGAAACCCCTGAAGGCAAAAAGATTGGCCGACACCAAGGTTTGATGTACCACACCATTGGCCAACGTCAGGGACTCGGTATTGGTGGGCTCAGTGATTTTGGCGACGACCCCTGGTACGTCGCCGGGAAGGACCTGACGCACAATGTACTGACTGCCGTTCAGGGCAAGCATCACCCCCTACTCTTCTCCCGGGGCTTACTGTCCGATCCGATCGACTGGGTCGCCGGCGAGCCACCAGCACAATCCTTCCGCTGCAAAGCGAAAACCCGTTACCGCCAGCCTGACCAGGATTGCGAGGTAACGGTCATTGAAGGCGGCGTGAAGGTGGTGTTTGATGAAGCCCAGCGCGCTGTCACGCCCGGACAATCTGTGGTTTTCTATATTGATGACAATTGCCTGGGAGGCGGTGTGATCACGGAGACCTGGCGTGACGACGAACCTCTCCCGGCGCGCCTTTCTCACAATGATTCAACTCAGGAAGCCAGCCAATGAGCCGGTCGCTTCACGATCAGACGCTGGCTTTGGCGGGCGTATTCCAGGCTGCCAATCTGGTTCAGCAAATCGCCAACAACGGGCATTGCAACGAAACCAGCCTGGAGGCATGCCTGCGCTCGCTTTTTGCAACAAATCCTGCAACAACGCTCGACGTATACGGCGGCGAACTGACCGATGTGCGAGAAGGGTTGGTTACGCTTTCAACGGTTATGAGCGAACAAAGCAAACAGCAGGATGTTGAGGTTCTGCGTTATGTGCTCAATCTGATTCACCTGGAATCAAAGCTCAACCGAAAAAGTGACATGATGGACGTAATCGGCAGCCGTATTGAACAGGCCAGGCACACCGCCAGCCACTTTGGTTATGTCCACACAAACCTGATCAGTAACCTGGCCTCTATTTACACGGATACCATCAGCACCTTCCGCTTACGTATTCAGGTGAGCGGCAACCCCTCCCTGCTCCAACGCGACGAGAATGCTGCGAAAGTCAGGGCGCTCCTGCTGGCAGGTATTCGTTCGGCGGTGCTCTGGAGACAAAGCGGCGGTCGCCGTTGGCAACTGGTTATGTCACGCCGCAAGGTGATTCAACATGCGCGGGAACTTGCAGAGCAAGCGAACCGTTCATTCGATAAGTAATTGGTTGCCACTGATTCACCGGCGGCGCTGGTGTATTATGGTGCCTCCTTTTTTCTGAACCGATTCTTTGATTATTTGTGAGGTTTTCGATGGAACTCAACGCCCTGACCGCCATTTCCCCGGTCGATGGACGCTATGGCAGTAAAGTCAGCGTTTTCCGTGACATTTTCAGTGAATATGGCCTGATCAGGAACCGCGTGACGGTCGAAATCCGATGGCTGCAGCAATTGGCGGCCCATCCCGAAATCATTGAAGTGCCAGCATTTACGGCGGAGGCCATCGCTTTTCTGGACCAGATGATCAGTGAATTCAGCCTGCAGGATGCCGAGCGCATCAAGGAAATCGAGCGCACAACAAACCATGATGTAAAAGCGGTTGAGTACTTTATCAAGGAAAAAATCGCCGATATTCCCGAGCTGCATGCGGTCACCGAATTTGTTCACTTTGCCTGCACCTCTGAGGACATCAACAATCTCTCCCACGCCCTGATGCTTCGCGAGGGTCTGGATAACGGCCTGCTGCCCGCAATGGGCCGGGTTGTCGAGAAACTGGGCGAGCTTGCCCAGGAGCACGCTGAACAACCAATGCTTTCCCGTACACACGGCCAGACAGCATCACCAACAACCGTCGGCAAAGAACTCGCCAACGTTGTTTATCGCCTGCGCCGACAAATGAAACAAATCCGTGAGATTGAGGTTCTGGGCAAGATCAACGGCGCGGTTGGCAACTATAACGCCCACATCTCTGCCTATCCTGCTTTAGACTGGGCCGCCAACGCCCAGGCATTTATCGAAAGCCTGGGCCTGGACTTCAATCCTTACACCACACAGATTGAGCCTCACGACTACATCGCCGAACTTTTCGACGCGGTCGCGCGCTTCAACACCATCGTGATCGATCTCGACCGGGACGTGTGGGGTTACATCTCACTGGGCTATTTCAAGCAGAAGACTGTTGAAGGCGAAGTAGGCTCTTCAACCATGCCCCACAAAGTCAATCCGATCGATTTCGAAAACTCCGAGGGTAATCTGGGGATTGCCAACGCATTGCTTGGCCACCTGTCCGCCAAGCTACCGATCTCACGCTGGCAACGCGACCTTACCGACTCCACCGTACTGCGCAATCTGGGCGTTGGCTTTGCCCACAGCCTGATTGCCTACGAAGCCACCCTGAAAGGTCTGAGCAAACTGGAAATTAACCCGGCGCGCCTGAATGACGACCTCGACAAGGCCTGGGAAGTTCTTGCGGAGCCGATCCAGACTGTGATGCGCAGGTACAACATCGAGAAGCCCTATGAGAAGCTCAAGGCACTGACTCGCGGTAAGGCCATGACTCCGGAAGTTATCAGAAGCTTCGTGGAAACCCTGGAGATGCCCGATAGCGCCAAAGCGGAACTGATGGACCTGACCCCAGGCAACTACATTGGTAACGCCATCGATCAGGCCCGCAACATCTGAACCCAGGGAGCACAACAATGCATATGCTTGGCGGACTTTCGCCTTCTGAATTTCTGAGGGACTACTGGCAAAAGAAACCCTTTGTCATCCGCCAGGCGTTTCCCGGATTTCAGTGCCCGGTCGACGCTGACGAACTGGCCGGCCTTGCTTGTGAAGAAGGCGTGGAATCACGCATCGTCATCGAAAACGATGACGGCAAGCCCTGGCAGTTGCACAACGGTCCCTTCTCAGAAGAACGCTTCGGCCAACTACCCGACAAGGATTGGACCCTGCTGGTACAAGGGCTTGATCACTGGGTCCCCGAGGTCGCTGACCTGCTCGAACACTTCCGCTTCGTGCCCAACTGGCGCCTTGACGATATCATGGCAAGTTATGCGCCCAAGGGCGGCAGCGTAGGGCCCCATTACGACCAATATGATGTATTTCTGCTTCAGGCCCAGGGGCACAGACGCTGGACGTTTGGTGGCCGTTGCGACCAATCCTCGCCCCGCGTGGAGGGCACGCCATTGCGTATTCTCAGCAGCTGGGAAGGTGAAGAAACCGTTACTCTTGAGCCTGGCGATATGCTTTACCTGCCTCCGGGCATTGGCCACCACGGCATAGCCGAAGACGATTGCATTACACTCTCGATAGGTTTTCGAGCGCCGACTATTGAGGACCTGCTTACCGGCTTCACCGACTTCCTGTGTAACCAATCGGATGCCTCAGATCACATGAATGACCCGGACCTTCAGGTTCAGGACAACCCGGGCACGATTGCACCAGGCGTTATTGACCGCCTGCAATCCGTTCTGACTGAAAAACTTGAAGATAAACGCCAGCTGGCGCTGTGGTTTGGCCAGTATGCAACCGCTCCTAAAAATATGGATGTTGTGGTGCCGGCGGATGAGCCTGCCTCAGATGAAGATTTTGCCGAGGCCATTCGGGCCGGCGAGCAACTACGGTGGAACGAAGGTTCCCGCTTTGCCTACCATGAACAGAACGACGTAACCGCCCTTTTTGCAGACGGTGAGCAGTTTCTGCTCAAAGGTGATGCTCGCCCGCTGGCTCCTCTGTTGTGCGCGGGAGCACGCATCGACATGGGCGCCCTGGCCCAGTTTGCCGGCGACCCGGCTCTGCTTGGCCTGCTAACAAACCTCTATAATCAAGGCTCAGTGTATTTCGAGTGATGCTATGACGGTCCGGATTCGAAAATACAGCTGGCAGCTTGCCCCGGGGCATATTCGGGATATCCGCCAGAAAGTGTTCGTTGAAGAGCAACGTGTTCCACCTGAGCTTGAATGGGACGATACAGACGAAATTGCTGATCATTTTCTCGCAGTTATGCCAGACAATACGCCGGCTGGCGTAGCGCGGCTGTTCTCAACACTGAGCGAAACCGGCCACATCGGGCGCATGGCCATACTGCCGGAATTCCGGGGCCGGGGAATTGGTGAAGCCCTGCTCCAGCACCTGATAGCTGAATCTGCCGGGCAGTATCAGGAACTGAAACTTTCTGCCCAACAACATGCGGTCCCTTTCTACCAGCGCGCAGGGTTCCACGTATGCTCAGAGGCCTATGATGACGCAGGCATACCTCACCTGGATATGCGCTGCCTTGCTCCCGCACTTATTGCACAGCAACCTGGTGGCAATAGACCCCGCCCAATGCTACTCGGCACCGACACCCAGCCCTGGCTGTTCGACAGTGAAAACAGCATGCTCGAACTCATGGACTCCATGGTTGGCCAGGCTGGCCAGCGCCTATGGCTCTATGATCGCGTGCTGGACCATGATCGTTACGACCGCTACAGATTCAGGGAGCTGATATCCAGCCTGGCACGGCGCCACAGGCTTAGCGAGGTTCGCTTGCTCATCCATGATGACCAGCCTCTGATCAAACGTCGCCACCAATTGGTGGAACTGATGCGCCGCTTACCCAGCCGTATAGAGCTAAGGCTGGTCAATGGTGACTATCCCCATGAAGACCAGCCGTTCCTCATCGCAGACAGAGAAGGTGTTGTCTATCGACATGACTTCACTACCCCATCCGGGTTTGCCGGGTTTTCCGACAGCGGGCGCGTCAAGCTGCTGGCGGAAAACTTCCAGCGCATGTGGGACGCCGGGCGCCAATCCCTTGAGCTGCGCGAACTACCGCTCTGACGGATGCTTCAACGGGGCGCTTTCAGGTTCGAAGCGAGCCCCGAAAGGTGCAAATTCTTCATCCACCTCTTCCGCAACGTCTGAAATCAACCGGCGTAGCCACTGATGGTCAGCGTTGTGCTGTAACAAAGGGCTCCAGGCCATTTTAAGCTCGAAAGGCGGGATATCGAAGGGCGGGATCTTTACTACCAGGTTAGTGTTATCTTTTTGTAGCCAGGCCGCCCGGGATGGAAGCGTAGCTATCAGGTCGTGCTGCTCCGCCAGCAACATAGCCGACTGATAATGCCGGGTAAACACCGAGATCTGCCGCTTGCTTCCCATTTTCGACAAAGCTTCATCAACCCAACCCAGGCGTTGAACGTCTTTCGGATTTACCCCTACACCGACACCAAATCCGGTTTTACTAACCCAGATATGGCTGGCATCAAGGTAAGTATCCAGTGTGAAAGGCTCCTTCAGTATTGGATTTCGGGCATTCATCAGACAGGCGAAATATTCGGTCCAGAGCGTTTTTTGGTGAAACGATTGGGGAATCTTGTCGAACCGGTTGATCGCCATATCAAGGCGCCCTTGCTCAACATCCAGAAAACTCACATCGCTCGGAGTCAGTACATCCAGCGTGACGTGTGGCGCCTCCTGGCGAATCCGCCTCAAAACCCTGGGCATAAGACAGGATTCAGCATAATCACTGGCCATGATACGAAATACCCGTTGGCTCTCCAGTGCTGCAAACGGCGTCTTCTCCTGCACTGCTTGCTCAATATCCGAGAGGATACCTCTGACCATGGGCTGCAGTTCACGCGCTCGTTCTGTTGCTGTCATGCCCTCGCTCGTGCGCACCAGTAAAGGGTCACTGAACAGGTCCCGCAAACGTCGCAAACTATTACTCATGGCGGGCTGGGTAATGCCAAGATGGTTTGCTGCTTTGGTGACATTGCGCTCCCTGAGCAACACGTCCAGGTACACAAGAAGGTTGAGGTCGATACGGGAGATATCCATGAACAACTCCAAAGCTGGATAAAAGCAATCAGGCGGTCGCAACCCGAGCGCCCATTCACCAAAACAATATACAGAATAACATTGATTCACAAAATGAATATAATAAGCGGATCTTTCACATTTGATTTCAGCTTCAATGTCAAATTTCTGCTAACCTTTCTGACAGTTGCCGGATGTATCGGCATATCAGGTCGGAGCCCTGAACCAGGCATGACTCGCCTAAAAGCCGGAGCATTACCCAAACATGAATGCCATAACCATTGTCCTTGTCCTGTCGGCCATCGTTGTGATTTCGATCATCGTTCTTGTGATCAGTCAAATGCGCGAGAAAGCCAGGATCGAGCGTATTCGAAAAACAACGGCGCTTGAGGACAGCTACAAAAGATGCAACCGACTGCTCTCTGAGTTGCCAGGGCAATATCTCACATCAGATCTCAAGCTGTTACTGCTCAAGCGTATGGAAGATGTCTGCAATGAACTTGCGGCGCTTAAATCCGGGCTTCCGACCGAGCAATGGCGCGAAGCGATAACACAGAGGAAAATCCTGATTAAGGAAAACCGGGATGAAGTACCGCCGGTAAGGATCGACTCTCCGGAAAAATCCGCATACGTCAAAGAGCTACTGCAAAATCTGTTCAAGATGATCGAAGCCATGCACAAAGGTGGCCGGATAGACGGTGCAACTGCCAAGAAAAATCTGAAGCATGTACTGTTTCTGGTCCATAAAACGCACGCAGACCTTCACGTTTTTCAGGCCCGCGACCAGATTCGCCAGAATCAGATACGAAAAGCCATACACTCCTACCATCTTGCCAGCACCGAAATGGGTAAGTCCCGGGACAACCCACTTGCCATGAGAGCCGTCAAGAGTTTCCGCACCCGGATAAAAGAACTGGAAGCGGCGAGCGCAGGTGGCGACACCAGCGCATCCGTAGAACCCCAGTCAAACATGGACAAACAGTGGGACAGCTTTCTTCACGAGCAAGACTGGAAGAAAAAAGCCGACTACGACGACTGAATTCGTAAGTCCGGCAGATCAGCTACCCGCAAACAGGGACAGTAACACCAGTGACCAGAGGCTTCAGACACCGGCTTTCCTACCGGCTCACCCGCGACACCGTGCTGATCGCAATGCTTTTAGGGCTGGTGCTCAACGTCATACAGATCACCCTGGACTATTTTAGCGCCCGCGAATCCATGGAAGAAGACATCCAGGCGCTGATTGAAATCAGCCACAGTCCGGCCTCCCAGATTGCCTACAACATTGATGTACGCCTCGCTGAAGAGCTGCTCGACGGCCTTCTCCGGCACCCGGCCACCATCGACGCCAGAATTGTCGATAGTGAAAACAGCACTATGGCAGCGGCCAGCAAGAGCAGTCCGGATTCGCCCTATCGCTGGATCAGCGACAAACTGTTGGGCTCAAGCAGGGTCTTCAGCCGGGAACTTCGTGTCTCTCAGCTAAACAACCTACCTCTGGGTCAGCTTGTGGTGACGATTGACACTTTCCATTATGGCCTGCAGTTCCTGCAACGAGCGACTTACACTGTGGTCAGCGGGCTCTTGAAAAGCCTCATTCTTTCCGCTTCGCTACTGGGTATTTTCTACCTGATCCTTACCCGACCAATGCTCAGCGTTATAGGTGCATTGAACGAGGTCAAAGCCAGATCCCCGGAAAAAATCCGCTTGCCGATTCCTGCCGGCCATAAGCAGGACGAGATCGGAACAATGGTTGAGATCATCAATCAGCATCTCGAAACCGTAGATTTCACTCTGGCCCAACTCCGTGTAGCGGAAACGGCCATGAAAAACTACTCCAGCGAACTGGAGCATGAAGTCGAAAGTCGAACACGGGAAATATCGGAGAAAAACCAGGCTCTGCAACGGGGCAACCGGGCTCTGGTAAAAGCCAAAGAAGACGCCATGCGCAGAGCCAGGGCCCGGGCCAACTTTCTGGCCAGCATGAGCCACGAAATACGCACACCATTGAACGGCGTACTTGGCATGCTGGGGCTTATTCTGGAGAGCGAACAGGACTCCGCCAAGCGCCACCGCCTGCAGATCGCACTCTCTGCCGGTGAAAGCCTGCTCGGAATACTCAACGACATTCTGGACATCTCCAAAGTTGAGGCTGGAAAGCTCAAGCTGGAGAACATTCCCTTTGATATGCATGGTCTGATTGAAGAGTGCGCCATGCTGCATACCCAGCAAGCACGCAAGAAAGGAATCGATCTGATTGCAGAAACAGAACCGGGCTTTCCGCTTAGTTTTCTCGGCGACCCGACCCGTATTCGTCAGATACTGAACAACCTGCTGAGCAACTCCATCAAGTTTACCGATTCGGGAAGTGTGAGCATCAACGCTCGCTATTCAGCAGGTGTGCTGACCCTCGATGTGAGCGATACCGGCATAGGTATGAGCAAAGAAGGCCTTCGCCGGATATTTTCTCCTTTTACCCAGGCCGATACGCAAACCACACGGCTATACGGAGGCACCGGATTGGGCCTGACGCTGTGCCGCCAGCTCATTGAGCGTATGCATGGTGAAATAGATGTGGAGTCAAAGGAACACGAGGGAACCCGGTTCACCGTCACTCTGCCCTTGCCGGTCTACAGCAATTTGTCCGCCGGAGGGTCTCAAGAGGATTTTCAACCAAACTACCTGCGGCTTTCCGGACTGGCTGAACTTCATGGCAGCACAGAAACATCAGCAGAACCACCCCAGCATTCGCTAAAAATACTGGTAGTCGAAGACAACGAAGTGAACCAGATGGTGGCAAGCACTTTGCTGAAGAAAATGGGGCATCGTGCTGACGTAGCCGATAACGGTCAGTTGGCGATTGAGGCTCTGGAGCAACAACACTACGATCTGGTGCTTATGGACTGCCAGATGCCGGTAATGGACGGCTTTGAAACAACGCGAGAGATTCGCAAAAAACTGGAGTGGCGTGCCCTGCCTGTGATAGCCGTTACCGCCAATGTAATGCAAGGCGACAGGGATGACTGTCTTGCCTGCGGGATGAACGACTATATTACAAAGCCATATAACCGTAGCCAACTGAACGCCGTCATTATGCGCTGGGCACCGCCTCCTGAGCCTCAATAGCCCTTAGCACTGCATTAAGCTCATCCCTCAGCGCCAGCAACCGTTCGGGCGCAACGTCCAGACCACAGAGTAGCTTCTGTGGCACCTGTGCAGCATGAGCCCTCAGGTCAACGCCCTGCCCGGTCAATGATATGGTCACCACACGTTCGTCATCGACACTGCGCTCCCTGAGGATAAGCCCTCGCAAAGCCAGGCGTTTCAGCAGAGGAGTAAGCGTACCCGAATCCAGCCGCAGGCGCGCTCCAAGGTCAGAAACCCGCGTTACCTGACCTGCTCGGGCTCGCTCCCAGAGAACAAGCATGACAAGGTACTGCGGGTAGGTCAGATCCAGCTCTGCAAGCAATGGGCGATAGCGAGACGTAATCGCCCGGTTGGCCGCGTACAGACTGAAACAGATCTGGTTATCCAGTGCGAGGATGTCGTCCACAAGTCAGCTCACTAGCAGCTTTTCAATATCTGCCTTGATGCTTTCAGGCTTGGTCGTTGGTGGATACCGACGCACTACCGTGCCATCGCGTCCGATCAGGAATTTGGTGAAATTCCACTTTACCTTCTCTGACCCCATAAGCCCTTTCGCCTCTGCCTTCAGAAACTTGAACAGAGGATGTGCACTTTCTCCGTTGACATCGACCTTTGAGAACATAGGAAAATCCACACCGTAGTTCAGACTGCAAAACTGGCTGATGGCATCCTCGTCAGCAGGGTCCTGATTCATGAACTGGTTACAGGGGAACCCCAGAACCTCAAAGCCTCGCTCCCCGAGCTCTGCATGCAACGACTGAAGACCCTCAAACTGAGGCGTAAAGCCGCATTTGCTGGCTGTATTCACGACCAGCAGCACCTTGCCCTGATAGTCGGCCATCTTCTTCTCGTTGCCCTTGATGTCTCGAACCGTAAAATCATAAACCGAGTTACCAGCCATAGGCTTCTCCTACAAAAATTCAATACATGCCCGCAACAGGCAGGATTTTAGGCTCACACACTTAAATTGTGCACAACCTACCCAGAGAGTGTACACGACTATCGGCACATGCAATTGTTTTGTCGAGTATTAATTTATGGAATATAGAGCTACCTCGCCATAATTGATCACAATTCCTCTGTTGCCGTTGGCCCTGCCTCCGCTAGAATAGTGGTTTGCCTGAATCGCAGGCGCCTGTTTTACGTTTACCGACTGAGGAAGCCCGGGTCTTATGCAGAACTACTACAAATCCGCCAAGCTGGATAACGTGTGTTATGAAATACGTGGCGTAGTAATGCGAGAGGCGCGCCGCCTGGAAGAGGAAGGCCACCGGGTACTCAAGCTCAACATTGGAAACCCCGCCGTTTTTGACCTGAACGTTCCCGAAGAGATCCAGCAGGACGTCATATACAACATGCACCAGGCACAGGGATATGTTGAGTCAAAAGGGCTGTTTTCGGCCCGCAAGGCCGTTATGCACTACTGCCAGCAAAGAGGTATCGATAAAGTCGATATTGATGATATTTTTCTCGGCAACGGCGTCAGTGAATTGATCGTGATGACCATGCAGGCCATGCTCAATACCGGGGACGAGGTTCTCATTCCTGCGCCGGACTACCCGCTCTGGACAGCAGCTGTCACGCTTTCGAGCGGCAAGCCCGTGCACTACCACTGCGATGAAGAACAGAACTGGTTTCCCGATATAGATGATATCCGTAAAAAGATAACCCGCCGTACCCGTGCCATTGTGCTGATCAACCCCAACAATCCCACGGGGGCCGTATACAGCCAGGAACTACTGGAACAGGTCATTGAACTGGCACGCAAGCACAACCTGATCGTGCTCTCTGACGAGATTTACGACAAGATTCTCTATGACGGCACACAGCACATCCCAACAGCCTCCCTGGCTGATGACGTTCTGTTCTTCACCTATAACGGGCTTTCCAAGAATTACCGTGCAGCCGGCTATCGTTCGGGCTGGATGATCGTTAGTGGCGCCAAACACCTGGCCACAGATCTGATTGAAGGTATCGACATGCTTTCAAACATGCGCCTGTGCGCAAACGTACCTGCGCAGCTCGCCATACAGACAGCCCTGGGCGGCTACCAGTCAATAGATGATCTGGTGGCACCCGGCGGCAGACTTTTCGAGCAGCGCGATACCGCCTGGCGAATGCTCAATGACATCCCGGGGGTAAGCTGCGTCAAGCCTCAGGGCGCCCTGTATCTATTTCCGAAGCTGGATCCAAAAAAGTTTCCGATTGCGAACGATGAAAAACTGGTCCTCGATCTCTTGCTTCAGGAGAAAATTCTGCTCGTTCAGGGCTCTGCCTTCAATGTGGACGATAAACAGCATCTGCGTGTTGTGTTCCTTCCGCGCAAGGACACGCTGGAAGATGCAATGGGTCGGCTAGGTAACTTCCTCTCCAAATACAATCAATAAAGACAATGGCGGCAAAGGAAACTACACATGGCTGACATCCACGTTGAAGAGTTCTATAAAGACGCAGCCATAGCACTGACTCAGCTATATAGCGCCTTCCCCAGAAGGGTGAACCTGTTTGTAGAAGATATTGCAGGCCCTGATGAACCGGATGAGTTCGGTTTGCACAGCAAACGACATATGGCCTGTTTTGGTGCTCTGCTATGGTTGGCCGAGGAGGGGTTTCTTCGCTACGTCGATACCATTCGCCAAGAAGCCCTCGACCAGGCCGTTCTCTCGAAAGAGGCGTTCATTCGTTTGAGCTCCCCGGCACCGGAGGCTCTCGTGGAGGAGCTCAAAGGACCAGAAGACGACACAGAAACGCCGTTACCGCCTTCTTTGCGAGAGGATCTTTCCAGTCACATCCATTTGGTGCGTACGGCCTTGAAAAGTCGCCATTCTGTACGTATTGGCCACGCCCTGCGTGCGACACTCTTTGCAGACAGACCCAGCCATTAAATCACTGTAATATCGTTGAAGCGCTGAACCCGGACCCTATCTAGCTGTCTGAGACCCGGCTTTCATATCGAACATATCAGGAAAACACCATGCGCATTCTGTTATTTCTGGCTACCAACCTTGCGGTTATTCTTGTCGCCAGTTTTACCTTGAAGCTTCTGGGCGTAGACAGCTACCTCGCCCAGAATGGTATTCAATACGGCTCCCTATTGGCGTTTGCGGCTGTATTCGGTTTCGCAGGTGCCATTATTTCCCTGCTTATATCAAAACCTCTCGCCAAGTGGAGCACCAAAGCTCGCGTAATTGACACTCCCCGCACCCCTGCCGAACGCTGGCTAGTGCAAACTGTCGCGGAAATGTCAAAAAACGCAGGTATTGGGATGCCAGAGGTGGCCATATTCCCGGCAAGCCAATCCAACGCTTTTGCGACGGGATGGAACAAGAACAAAGCCCTGGTTGCCGTCAGTGAGGGACTACTGCAAAGGTTCAGCAAAGAAGAGATCCGGGCAGTCCTGGGGCATGAAATCGGCCACGTTGCCAACGGAGACATGGTGACACTTGCATTGATTCAGGGAGTTGTGAATACCTTCGTGATCTTTGCATCACGGGTAATTGGCTCTTTCGTCGACCGAGTGGTATTCAAGAATAACAACGGCCACGGCATCGGGTTTTTCGTGGTCAGCATGGTGGCGGAAGTGGTATTGGGCATCCTCGCCAGCACCATCGTATTCTGGTTCTCCCGCAGGCGTGAATACCGCGCGGATATCGCTGGCGCCCAACTGGCAGGACGCGCCTCCATGATCAGCGCTCTCGTACGCCTGAAACAGGAAAGCGAAGTACCGGATCAAATGCCCGATAGCCTCCAGGCTTTTGGCATCAATCGGGGAGCACGCAGTGGTCTGGGCGCATTGTTCATGACGCACCCACCTCTTGACGAGAGAATTGCAGCACTGCAGCAAGCGAACCTTGCGTAGTTCTCAGATTTTCAACTTGAAGCCGATGGCACGGAAGCTGTCCTGCAAGGATTTGCTGGAACCTTTGAGCTGCACTTTCAGACTGGAACATTCCCGGCGAACCGGATAATCGCGCCGCAGACGGTCAAACTCGGCACCACGCTCATCTTCCGGCGCTTTCATGATGTGCCTCAGACGCGCATCGTCCTGTCGCGGGTCATAGCAGGCCCGCAACGCTATCCGGATAGCTGCACACTCTTCAGCCGCTCTGGTAAACGAAACTTTACTGAGGGCAGGCTCCGGCAGAAACTGGCCTGCCTGCTTACGCGTCGGCAGCCCAAGAAACCTGCTCATCGCCTGATATATCATTTCCGTTCCCTGAACCTTGCCCTCAAGGCTATAACCCGCGATATGAGGCGTAGCCAGCCATACTTTGTCTACCAATTCCGGGTTTATCTGCGGCTCATTTTCCCAGACATCGAGAGCCAGCACAGGAGCCTTGGCCTGCCCCAGCCTTTCGCACAGTGCCCCAGTGTCGATAACTTCACCTCGCCCGGCATTGATCAACAATTGTGCAGACGTGAGCCCGGCAAGCTCCTGTTCACCAATCATGTGGTACGTGGGATGAGCAGAGTCACGGGTCAGAGGGGTATGCACTGAAACCACATCACACGCGAGCGCCTCAGCGAGATCGACAAAGGAATGCTCACCTTCCGGTTCACGTTCAGCGCGTGGAGGATCACAGAGCTTGATGCTGAAACCGAGTCGGTTGAGCTTGTCTGCCAACTCACCACCCACATTCCCGACCCCGACAATACCTACCGAGAGCCGCGACCAGTCTTCCAGACCACAACGCTCTGCATAAAGAGACAAAACTGAAAGCACGTATTCGGCAACGCTGTTGGCATTGCAACCAGGAGCCGCTGAAAAACGGATGCCATTTTGCTCAAGCCAGTCCAGATCAACATGGTCAGTTCCGATCGTCGTGGTTCCGACAAAGCGCACAGCACTGCCTTCAAGTAGTGCCCGGTTCACGCGGGTGACAGAGCGCACCAAAAGCATATCGGCGTCGCGGACGTCCTCAGCGCTCATGGTCCGGCCGGAGACACGACGAACGTCACCGATATCACCAAAAAAAGCTTCTAGCAGCGGAATATTCTCATCTGCGACGATCAACATAGTAAATTCCCGTCGAATCAGTTCCTGCGTGGCCTAGGGCTGCGTCCACCAGGCCCTCGTCCGCCCTGCCCCTGAGAGGGGCGGCGGCCGCGCTTGCGGGTAATCGGCGGATTATCCATTTCGGCCATCAACTCTTCTTCCGGAACGGTTGTTTTGAGCTTCTGGCCAATGTACTTCTCAATAGCCGGAAGGCCAAATGAATCGTCCTCGCCCGCAAAGCTGACAGATACACCGGTTTTTCCTGCCCTGCCCGTACGCCCTATGCGATGTACATAATCTTCAGCACTATCTGGCAGGTTATAATTAAAAACGTGGGTAACGCCATCCACATGAATACCACGCCCGGCAACATCCGTAGCCACCAGCACCTGTATACTGCCTGCTTTGAACTGATCCAGGGTTTTCAGGCGTTTGGCCTGGGCGATCTCACCGGACATCAGGGCTACTTTAACGCCCTGATTGCGCAGATCCTCTTCAAGATCTCGGCATTGATCCCTTCGATTGGCAAATACCAATGCCTTTTCTACTTCCGGCCGTTTAAGATAATTCACCAGCACAGGTAGTTTCTCGTCGTCACCCACCATGTAAACCGTTTGTTCGACCCGCTCAGCCGTTTTCTGCTCCGGCTCGATTTCCACAAACTCGGCGTTACTCGTCCACATGGATGCGAGATTCAGAACGTCCTGGTTGAACGTCGCGCTGAACAGCAACGTCTGACGCTCATCCTTCGGGGTGCATTTACGGATAATGCGCTTCACATCAGGGATGAACCCCATATCGAGCATCCGGTCCGCTTCATCAAGGATCAGGATGTCGAGCTGGTCAAGAAACACATCCTGCGAACCAAGGAAGTCGATCAGTCGGCCAGGTGTGGCAACAAGAATATCCACAATGCCGTTGTGCAGTTGCTCGCGTTGCTTATCGTAGTGCATGCCACCAACAACCGTGACTACTTTGTGACCGGTATGCTTGCACAGAGCCTCGGCGTCTTTGGCGATCTGCATGGCAAGCTCTCGGGTCGGCGCCAGCGCAAGCACCCGGGGCTCAGAAGCAAAACGGTCGCTTTCGGGTATCGGCGTCTCCAGAAGGCTCTGAATAGCAGTAATGAGAAACGCTGCCGTTTTACCGGTCCCGGTCTGGGCCTGACCAATCAGGTCTTCACACGCCAGCGTCCAAGGCAGAGTTTCTGCCTGTATCGGTGTGCAGTATTCGAAACCTATGGCAGCAATGGCGTCCAGGAGGCGCTTGTCCAGATTCAGGTCGCTGAATCTCAGATCGCCGGTGTGCTTTGGGTCAGATGTCATGGAGTCTCAGTTTGCCTCGTAATGTTCTTTTGCGGAATAAAAAGGAACCACACGCCCCACATCATCATGCCAGGCAGCCTTGAAGGTATCACCGGTTCCATAAAACGATTTCAGCGTATCAAAAAAGGACTGCGCACGCTCAGGAAGACCTTTGATCAGATAGTCTTCTGCCTGAGCAAGCACTTCACGCCGGAAGCTGCTTTCATCAGCCGCACCTTCTCCGGACAGATTATCCACGCTGATGTGAAAGCACGAGCCTGCGGCTACTGAAAAAAGCCACTCGATAGCCTGTGGCTTTATCTCTACCTGCTCGAAATATCGCTGCTCCGTGGGTGTCCGGCCGTCCGGACAGTACCAGTAACCATAATCGTGAAGTGTGCGCCTGTGCTCACCTGCAATACACCAATGACTTATTTCATGCAAAGCACTGGCATAATAGCCATGAGCAAAAACAACCTGCGCCAGTTCTGTGGCACTGCCTGCAGGCAAGTATTCGGGTTCTTCGCCGCCCCTGACCAGAGTTGTCCGGAAATCTTCCCGGAACAGGTCATTAAACAGCATGATAAGATCGTTTGTACTGTGATTCATTGGGAAGCTATTGTGCGACTTTAACGCGCCTATTGCCAGAGGGAACTTTCGCTGGGCTACCGTGTCCACTGGCTTCCTGAACATGACCGGACAGACCGCTTGCCCAATATCGCCGTCTGTTCTTTTCGACAAGACCAAACCGGGAAACCGTGCATTCCATGAGAGCTCTACCCACCATGTCCAGCAGTATCCACCGTCTCTCGCGACCATTCAGCCTTTACCTTCTACTGGTACTTCTGCTTGCAGCGGCAAATACATCCTGGGCTTTTGGCAACAACAGCTCCCTTTTCGGTGGACAGGGCAGTCAGTTTCTCCCGGTAGATGAGGCTCTGCCATTCAGCCACACCACCGACGGCAATGCTGTTGTACTGTCCTGGGACATAACACCCGAGCACTATCTTTACCAGGATCGTATCAGCATCAAAGCGCTGGATGATCGCGTCGGTACTGGCGCTATGGAGTTCTCAAGCCAGGGAACCGAAACTGAAGACGATTATTTTGGCAAAACCACCGTTTTCTTTGACCCTGTCACAGCCAGGGTTCCGGTAACGCTGCCTGACAATATTCGCGAAGCCCGGTTCGAAGTCACATACCAGGGCTGCGCCAAAGCGGGCCTCTGCTACCCGCCCCAAACCCGCGAAGTACTCTTTTACCAGAGCCAGGATTCCGGCACTGGCTCGCAGCAAACGGAGCAGAGCAACACTGCGCCCCAAACAGACACCAACTCTGCAACCGGGCTTGCAGGCTTTCTTTCAGAGCAGTCGACCTTAATGATTGCCGGTGTTTTCTTCCTGCTGGGCCTGGGGCTGACGTTCACACCCTGCGTCCTGCCGATGGTGCCGATCATTTCATCACTGGTGTCCGGGCAGAACACGCGAACAACCGGGCATGCCCTGTTACTTTCAGGCAGCTATGTACTGGGAATGGCTCTGACCTATGCAGGAGCCGGCGTACTGACCGGACTTCTCGGCGCGAGCTTCAATCTGCAGGCTCAACTTCAGTCACCCTGGGTACTCGGCGTTTTCGCGTTAATGTTTGTGGTGTTCGCACTGTCCATGTTCGACCTGTTCGAAATTCAGCTCCCTCGCTTTATCAGCCAGCCTCTGAATGACGCAAGCCAACGACTAACCGGCGGCCGGGTTGTCAGCATTTTCGGCATTGGTGCCCTCTCCGCGCTGATCGTATCGCCCTGCGTATCAGCACCGCTTGCTGGCAGCCTGCTTTATATCTCCACAACGCAGGATGCCGTGATTGGCGGCATTGCGCTTTTATCTCTTGGGCTCGGCATGGGCATCCCGCTTATTCTGGTGGCTGTAGGTGGGCGGACTCTTCTGCCAAAGACAGGGCACTGGATGACCACCGTCAAGCATTTCTATGGCGTTATGCTGATTGCCGTTGCCATCTGGTTGATTGAGCGCCTGGTTCCGGGCTGGCTGGGGCTGACACTCTGGGGCGGACTGCTAGCCATAACCGGCGTTCAACTGGGCGCCTTCGACGCAGCCAAGGCCGGCTGGGAACGTACCCGGAAAGGCCTCGGCCTGATCTTGTTTGCCTATGGTCTCGCCCTGCTGGCAGGGGCAATTGGTGGTGCCAATGACCCACTGGCCCCGCTGGACCCATTCATAGCCAAAACCGGCACGATCATGCCATCAGGCTCGGCTATCACATCCGACACCAGCCACGCTGATTTTACCCGGGTAGAAAATCCTGCCGAAATCGAGGCCATGTTGTTACAGGCCAGACAAGATGGCCGGCCAGTGGTACTTGACTTCTATGCTGACTGGTGCATTTCCTGCAAAGTCATGGAGCGCAACGTATTCAGTGATGCCAGTGTCGTTCGCGCGCTCAGCTCGTTCACACTGCTGCAGATTGATATGACAGACAACACGCCAGCCCAGCAGGCAATGCTGGATAGCATGGGGTTGTTCGGGCCACCAGCCATTCTGTTTTACGACACCACTGGTACAGAAATGACTCAACAGCGGGTTTTGGGAGAGATGGACAGGGATCAGTTCCTGAACCACATCAACGGCCTCAGCCCTGCCACCTGAGCACTTACGCCGCCGGGGAAATCGATTCAGGCGCCACGACGTATGTAATAAATAAAGCGCTCACCCTGCTCCGTGTGACTTACCAATTCATGCCCCAGGAACTGGCAGAATCTCGGCACATCCCGAGTCGTTGAAGGATCTGTTGCAGTAACTCTCAGGACCCCCCCCGGCGCCACGTCCTTGATGCGATTATGAAGCATCATCACAGGCTCCGGGCAAAACAACCCACACGCATCCAGCTCGGCGTCATATTCCACAGCGCTCACAAACCCCCTCCTTCTATTCAGTCTGTATTTTCAAAAATACGTGCTAAATTACTGTTTATACCATTAAAACAGCTGGAGGTTCACATGATCCGGGTTCTGATTGAACGACATATAGCGGAATCACTTGAGACTGCTTACGAGGAACGCTCCCGCAGGGTTCTGCAACGAGCAGTGGCCGCCCCGGGATTTATTTCCGGCGAAACACTGGTTGACAGCCACGATGCCAATCATCGCATCACTCTTGCCAACTGGCGCTCTGAGGCCGACTGGACCCGCTGGTACCAGTCTGCTGATCGTCGCAATCTGATGGCAGAACTGGTGCCGATGATGGACAAGGATGAAACCATAACGGTACTAGAACAAAGCGGTGTCTGACCAGAATAAGCACAGACCGGGCCGGCCATGCTCTCTACGAAACTAAAGCCCGTGGCAAAATCAAGCCGTTACTGCCTAAAAATAAAGCAATTTCTCCCTATAAAGGGGAGCGTCTTTGCTCTTAATCAATTTTACAAAGTTCAACTTGAACTCCTCCGGCGCTATCATAGAGCCTCAGCTTGCAGAGCGTTCCAAAACAACGCCATGCTACTGATTCGGGCGCATTTGATGAATGTCAGGAGTTGATCCGCGTCATTGCAAACAGCTAATGGTTTCTCCATACTTGCGCCCGCATAATTCCCCACTCTGAACCCATTGGTAAGGCTATGAGCACACAAAATCCGAACCTGACATATAACTACAAGGTGGTGAGACAATTCGCCATCATGACAGTGGTATGGGGTATTGTTGGCATGGCGCTGGGCGTGTTGATTGCAGCACAACTGGTTTGGCCATCCCTCAACCTCGATCTGCCGTTTACCCATTTCGGTCGTCTAAGACCGTTGCATACCAACGCCGTCATATTCGGCTTTGGTGGTAGTGCCCTGTTTGCGACATCATATTATGTGGTTCAGCGCACCTGCCAGACACGCCTGATTTCTGACAAACTTGCAGCCTTTACCTTCTGGGGCTGGACCGCGATCATCGTGTCTGCGGCAATTACCCTGCCAATGGGTTTAACCAGCACCAAAGAATACGCAGAACTGGAGTGGCCGATTGATATTGCCATTGCCGTGGTCTGGGTTACCTATGCTCTGGTGTTCTTCGGCACCATTACCAAACGCAGCACTCCACACATTTATGTGGCCAATTGGTTTTACGGCGCGTTCATCATTACCATTGCAGTACTGCATATTGGTAACAACCTGGCGTTGCCAGTCAGTGCATTCAAGTCTTACTCCGCTTATGCCGGTGTAACCGACGCAATGATGCAGTGGTGGTACGGCCATAACGCCGTAGGCTTCTTCCTCACTGCAGGCTTCCTGGGCATGATGTACTACTTCGTTCCCAAGCAGGCCGGACGCCCGGTTTACTCGTACCGCTTGTCAATTGTTCACTTCTGGGCACTGATCGCCACGTACGTATGGGCCGGTGGTCACCACCTGCACTACTCTGCTCTTCCTGACTGGGCCCAGACCGCCAGCATGGTCATGTCACTGATCCTGCTTGCTCCTTCCTGGGGTGGCATGATCAACGGCATGATGACCCTCTCTGGCGCGTGGCACAAACTGCGCACCGACCCTATCCTGCGTTTCCTCGTGGTTTCCCTGTCGTTCTACGGCATGTCCACCTTTGAAGGCCCGATGATGTCCATCAAGACAGTCAACGCGCTGTCTCACAACACTGACTGGACCATTGGCCACGTGCATTCCGGCGCTCTGGGCTGGGTTGCAATGATCAGTATCGGTGCAATTTACCACCTGATTCCCAAGCTTTGGGGCCTCAAGGAAATGTACAGCACAAGCCTGGTCAATGTGCACTTCTGGCTGGCGACAGTCGGCACCGTATTGTACATCGTTGCAATGTGGGTCAACGGCATCATGCAAGGCCTGATGTGGCGCGCAGTCAATGATGACGGCACCCTCACCTACAGCTTTGTGGAAAGCCTTGAAGCATCCTACCCGGGCTACTTCGTGCGCTTCCTTGGCGGTGTCATCTTCCTCGCCGGCATGCTGTTCATGGCTTATAACGTCTACATGACCGTGCGCCAGAAAGAAGCTGCTGCCCAGGACAACGCCGCAGTTCAGGCGGCGTAACGGAGAGAGACCAGATGAAACACGAAATTGTAGAAAAGAATCTAGGTCTGATGATTGTATTTATCATCCTGACCATCAGTGGTGGCTTTCTGGCCGAAGTAGTTCCTTTGTTCTTCCTGAAGAGCGTCAACGAGCCCATCGAAGGCCTGGAGCCGCTGTCGGCACTGGAACTCGAAGGTCGTGACATCTACATCCGCGAAGGCTGTCACGTGTGCCATACCCAGCAGATCCGTCCGTTCCGCGCGGAAACCGAGCGCTACGGGCACTACTCCGTTGCGGGCGAATTTGTCTACGAGCGCCCGTTCCTGTGGGGTTCCAAGCGCACGGGGCCAGACCTGGCCCGTGTTGGTGGTCGTTATTCGGATGCGTGGCAACGTCAGCATCTTTATAACCCGCGCAGCGTGGTCCCCGAGTCCAACATGCCTGCATTCCCGTGGCTGTTCGAAGATGTAGTAGATCACAAAGGCACTGCAGCCAAGCTTTCTACACTGCAAACACTGGGTGTGCCCTACACTGACGAGCAGATCGCAGCGGCAGCAGGTGAACTGGAAGGCACGTTTGAAATCGAGGCCCTGGTCGCATACCTGCAGCAGTTGGGCACCGTACTTTCAGAAAAACGGTGATTTGATGGACATTAACGAGTTACGCGGCATGCATACCCTTTTAGTGATGGCGGTTTTTATCGGCATCATCTGGTGGGCGTTCAGCGCCCATCGTAAAAAGGCAAATGAAGAAGCTGCCCACCTTCCATTCGATGATGACGAAGTGGAAAAGCGTACTCTTGAACAGGAAAAAACGGAGAAAAAACAATGAGTACCTTCTGGAGCATCTGGATCAGTGTGATCGTGCTCGGTACCGTTTTTGGTTGTGCCTGGCTACTCTTCGCAACCCGTAAGAGCCAGACAACCGATGTGGAAACCGACCGTACTATGGGTCACTCCTTCGACGGCATCGAAGAGTATGATAATCCACTGCCGAAATGGTGGTTCTATCTGTTCGTAGCTACCTGCATCTTCGCCCTTGGCTACCTCGCCCTCTATCCGGGCCTGGGCAACTACAAGGGTCTCCTGAACTGGACATCAACCAATCAGTGGGAAGCAGAAGTAGCCAACGCTGAAGAGCAGTACGGTCCGATCTTTGCCCAATACGGTCAAACCCCGGTACCAGAGCTTGCAGAGGACGAAGAGGCACTGAAGATCGGCCAACGCCTGTTTGCAAACAACTGTGCGGTCTGCCACGGCACTGCCGCTCGTGGCCAGGTTGGCTTTCCCAACCTGACCGATGGTGACTGGCTGTGGGGCGGCACTCCCGAGGCTATTCTGGAAACCCTGCATAATGGTCGAATGGGCAATATGCCAGCTAAAGGTGTGATGCCTAATATGACCAACGAACAGGTAGACCAGGTGGTCAACTATGTTCTCAGCTTCAGTGGTCGGGAAAAAGATGCCGATGCCGCTGCTGCCGGTGAAGCTGTATTTGCTCAGGGTTGCGTCGCTTGCCACGGCCCGGAAGGCAAGGGAATGGCAGCGCTTGGCGCACCTAACCTGACAGACAACGTCTGGCTGTATGGCTCCAATTACGAGTGGATCAAAGAGACTGTTCTACACGGTCGCCAGAACGAGATGCCTGCACAAGGTGGTCGCCTGTCCGGCGATCAGATTCAAATTCTGGCTGCGTACGTTTACAGCCTCTCCAACTGACTTTCCTGCCGGGCATCCAGCCCGGCTTGGTCTGTTCAACCCTGTGTCTGCGTGCGGGCACAGGCTTGAAAAGATCAGCACCAGCCAGCCTGAAAAGGCACCTGCGCCGGAATTAAGACTCCATCTGGAGATACCCATGAGCAATGAAATCCCTGTCAAACAGGTTGATCCCTCCTCGGAACCCTCGGGCAAAAAGAAGCCAGAAGAAACCGTAGAGCTATACGCCAGTCGCAAGAAAATCTACGTCAAAGAAGTTACGGGCCTGTTCCAGCGTATCCGTACGATCAGCCTGCTACTGCTCATGGGCATGTACTTTCTGTTCGTCTGGCTCACGCTCGACGGAAACCCGCTGATTCACTTCGACTTGCCGGCCCGGGAATTCCATCTGTACGGGGTTACTTTCTACCCCAAGGACTTTTTCCTGCTTTCAGGCATGCTGATCATCTGTGCCTTTGGCCTGTTTTTTATCACCACCCTGTTCGGCAGAGTATGGTGTGGCTATACCTGTCCTCAAACAGTGTGGACATTCATTTTCATGTGGGTTGAAGAGCGCATCGAAGGCAGTCGCAACAAGCGCATGAAACTGGACAAAGCACCTAACTCCAAAGAAAAACTGATCAAGAAATCAGCCAAACATGCAATATGGCTGGTCATTGCTCTCATGACCGGGCTGACATTTGTCGGGTACTTCTACCCGATTCGTGAGCTGATCGCTGACATTTTCACGTTCGAGGCAAACGGTTGGGCCTATTTTTGGGTGACTTTCTTCACCGTAGCCACCTATCTGAATGCGGGATGGATGCGTGAGCAGGTTTGCCTGTACATGTGCCCGTATGCCCGCTTTCAATCCGTCATGTTCGATCCGAACACCCGCATCGTGTCCTACGACCCCAACCGCGGTGAGCCTCGTGGTGGTCGTCGGAAGGAGGTCAAACCAGAAGAAGTTGGCCTTGGTGACTGCATTGATTGTGGACAATGCGTGCATGTGTGCCCTACAGGTATCGATATCCGTGACGGCCTTCAGTATGAGTGCATCGGTTGCGCCCTGTGTATTGATGCCTGTGACGAAATCATGGACAAAATGGACTACCCTCGCGGGCTGATTCGTTACACCACCGAAAATGAGCTCGAAGGGAAGCCCTCGAAACTTCTGCGGCCCCGTACATTTGGTTATGGTGCAGTTCTGACCGCCATGATCACTGCGATCATATTTGTGATCGCAACCCGTGTACCGGCGCAAATGGACGCTCTGAGAGATCGCGGCGCACTTTTCAATTTTAATGGCGAGGGACGTATTGAGAATTCCTACACCCTGAAAATTGCAAACATGTCAGAAGTTCCGCAGACCTTTACTTTGTCTGTAGCGGGCCTGGATGGCATTCGCATTCTGACGCAGGTGCAGATAACGGTAGACAGCGGCGAAAACCGTTCATTGCCAACCGTTGTGGACGTACCACCGGAGTCCATTCCACAATCAAATAACGAAATAATTTTCCATGCGCAGTCTGAAACGGATTCTTCACTGAAGCTGGAAACCGAAAGTCGATTTGTCGGTCCAACTCAGTGACCCACTTGGTCGCTGTTGGAAACCCGTAAAAAACGAGACTGAGCACTATGAAGCAAGAAGTACCTGTAGCACCCTGGTATCGGCAGCCCTGGTTCTGGTTTCTGACCATAGCGCCGCTATCGGCAATTACCTTCAGTATGTTCATGCTGGTCGTGGCATCGAACATGGACGATACGATGGTTACCGATGATTATTCAAAGGAAGGCCGGGGCATCAACCTTGAAATAGCCCGTGATCAGGCTGCCAAAGACATGGGTCTGAGCGCCGATATGGTGTTCGAGGACCGCAGCATCCTGTTGAACGTTAACACTCAGGAGGGGCCTGCGGATTTCCCCTATGTGGTGCTTAATCTGTTTCATCCAACGCTGTCACAAAAGGATCGAACCATTCAGTTCCGAAGTGACGGAAACGGCCATTATACTGGCACCATGCTGCAAGATATTGATGGCCGATGGTATTACGACCTCCGCGGACCGGACAATCAATGGCGCCTGAAAGGTGAAGCCTGGCTGCCCGCCAAAGCCAACCTTCATATGGGTCCCAAAGGCTCCGCGCAAGGGTGACCCCCCTGGATTGCTTCCATTGCGGCGAACCAGCAGGCGGTGAGCCGCCGATTACACTCCAGATTGATGGCCAGACCCGCTTTTTTTGCTGCCAGGGCTGTAAGGCCGTGTGCCAAACCATTTATAACGAAGGTTTGACCGGCTTTTATCAGCTCCGCACAGAAACAGCTGTCACACCCCGTCAGCTGACCGATTCCGAGCTGGACCGTCTCAGAGAGCTGGATCATCCCCTTGTACAGCAAGCCTTCGTTGCTCCGGTTAAAGGCGGGCAGGAAGCTCAGCTTTTGATCGGAGGCATTACCTGCGCTGCCTGCATATGGTTGCTGGAAAACCATATGAAAAATCAACCGGGCGTGCTCTCCTTTTCTGTAAACCATACAACCCAGCGGGCGCGACTCGTATGGGCTCAGGATAAAGCTGCGCTGAGTGATTTGCTGATCGCCATTCACGAACTCGGCTACACCGCCCGCCCCTATCAGTCAGATGCAGTTGAAGATCAGCTGAAAGCAGAACACCGATCTATGTTGATCCGGCTGGCCATTGCCGGTATTGGCAGTTTCCAGAGCATGATGCTGGCTTTCCCTCTTTACTTTGAACTGATCAGTGGTCTGTCGCCGGAGTTTGTGTCGTTTTTCCGTTGGTTCAGCCTGCTGGTAGCCACGCCGGTTGTGTTATACAGCGCTGCGCCTTTTTTCAAAAATGCAAAACGCGACATCAGAACCCGTCATCTGACCATGGATGTGCCTGTAGCAATCGCAATTGGGCTCGCTTACCTTGCCAGTGCCTGGGTCACCGTCATGGGCGGTGAAGAGGTCTATTTTGAATCCGTTTGTATGTTCACGTTTTTTCTGTTGCTCGGCCGCTATATTGAGGTGCAGGCCAGATATCGTGCGGGGCTCACAGGCAACGCGCTGGCAGGATTCCACCCCACCGTTGCAACGCGGGTGAACGGCGAAGACACTGAAATCATACCAGCCCATCAGGTAAAGCCAGGAGACGTAGTTCGAATCAGGCCTGGCGAAACTCTCCCAGTAGATGGCGTTATTCTTCGGGGGCAGTCCACTCTCAACGAATCCGCACTGACCGGCGAGTACCTGCCGGAAACCCGCGTATCTGGTGACAGGGTCCATGCCGGAAGCATCAATGGGGAAAACCCATTGGATGTTAAGGTGGAAAAATCCGGAGCCCAGACGCGCCTTTCGGGCATCTTGCGAATACTGGATCGCGTGCAATCTGAAAAGCCCCCCGTCGCCCGTATGGCCGACCGCATTGCCGGTAAGTTTGTCGGACGGGTGCTTATTCTTGCTCCCGTCGTATGGCTCGGCTGGTGGCTTGCGGGAGCGGACAATGCGTTCGATATTACACTTTCGGTTCTAGTCGTGACCTGCCCCTGCGCGCTCTCTCTCGCAACCCCTACCGCTATAACCTCGGCTACCGTGAAATTACGGCGTCTTGGGTTTCTGCCCACCCGGGGCCATGCGCTTGAGACCATGAATACTATCGATACGGTGGTTTTCGATAAAACCGGCACCCTGACCCGGGGCGAGCTGAGCCTCATTGATATCCACGTTGTCGGCAGCAAGGACAAAGATACCTGTTTGCGATTGGCAGCCGGCCTCGAGCGCCATTCAGAGCATCCGATTGCAAGGGTGTTCCACAACCGCCCGGCAGCGAGCATCGATCATGTGAGCAACCACCTAGGTGGCGGTCTCTCGGGCCGCTCTGGTGACCAGTCGTTTTTTATTGGCCACAGAGATTTCGTAGCGCAACACATGAGCGCGTCGGAACCTGAGTCTGAAGCGCATACAGGTATGGAAATCTGGCTGGCGTCAGATGATGAGTGGCTGGCCTGTTTCCGCCTGGATGACCAGCCGCGGACAGACGCCGCACAAGCGATTAAAGCCTTACAGGACGCAGGCATTCGAACGATTCTTCTGAGCGGTGACCGGTCCGGCCATGTCCGGCAGATTGCTGACATGTTGGGCATCAACGAAGCGATCGGCCAGGCCTCGCCGGAGGAAAAACTGGATGTCCTTAACAAGCTGAGATCCGAAGGGCGTCAGGTTATGATGGTCGGAGACGGCCTGAACGACCTCCCCTCCATGGCTGGAGCCGGCATTTCTGTCGCCATGGGCACCGCAGCGGATCTCACTCAGCTAAAAGCGGATGCGGTTCTTTTGAACGGACAGTTGATGCAATTGGTGGCAGCATTGAATACCAGCCGCCGCACACGGCGAATTATCCGTCAGAATATGACATGGGCGCTGGTATATAATGTCTGCGCTCTTCCGCTGGCAGCCGCCGGCCTGGTTCCGCCATGGCTGGCAGCAATTGGTATGTCACTCAGCTCATTGATTGTTGTATTGAATGCGTTACGCCTCGGCACAGAAAACCGCTCCGAAAGTCTCGGCAAACTGCGGAAAGAAGATTCGAAATTTGGCGCACAAGCAACGCCCTGATACCGTAAACTCCTGTCCCTAACTATGAGGTTTATTCCGTGGAAATCGTAATGTTCCTGGTCCCGGTGATGCTGATCCTGGTGGTGATGGGCATGCTATTGTTTTCCTGGGCAGTCAAAAATGGCCAGTACGATGACCTTGAGGGGCCGGCGCACCGCATTTTGTATGACGACGACAAAGACATGATCCCGGACGAAGCACGCACAGATAAGCGTGAACGGGCGGAGGCGCAGCCTGATGAGGACGCCAGTGCAAAAGAAACCGGGGAACAGGAAAATAGTACCGGGGAAAAACCTGGCCGCACATGAACCCGGAACTGTATCTTAGCTATCCCAGTGCATTCATTATCGGCCTGTTAGGCAGCACCCATTGCCTGGGCATGTGCGGGGGCATTAGTGCGTCTCTTTCCATGGCTTTGCCGGTCGGAAAGGGTTTTCGCCTGCGTCAGTCCCTGCTGCTAATGGCCTTCAATTCCGGTCGAATCGCAAGCTATGCATTGATTGCAACATTGGTGGCACTATTAAGCACATCCGCCGCGAATCAATGGACCGAACTGGGCCTCGCCTTGCGCACAATTGCGGGCTTGCTGCTGATATTCATGGGGCTATCCATGGGGCAATGGTGGCAAGGTATCCGTTATGTAGAGCGTATCGGAGCTCCGCTCTGGAAGCGGTTGTCGCCGATTACCCGCCGCCTCCTTCCAGTCAATAACGCTGGCCAGGCACTTGCCCTTGGAGCTCTTTGGGGATGGTTACCCTGTGGGCTCGTATACAGCACCCTTGGCTGGGCGGCTCTACAACCGACGGTGGGCTCGGCTGCGCTCACCATGGTATTTTTCGGGCTGGGAACCCTGCCCTCCATGCTGGCGACCGGTTATGCAGCAAGCTGGATCAGTGGTCTGAAAAGCAATCAGATGTTCCGTAAATTCACCGGAGCCATGTTGATTCTTTTCGGGCTATGGACGCTGCCGGTAATGTCTGTAATCGCCCATTAAACCAGACCTCCTGGCTCAACTTGCAACCGAGTTCTCAGCCCTCTTCTCAGATGTTTAAAACATCCAGGCGACCAAAGTTCTGCTCTGGCTCCTGCGTCGGCATGGCCGCCTGCACGGTAGCACCTGACGAGCCTGGGCGTTTGCCGCCACCGAAGTCGTACAGGCTGGTATCGGCGAGGTGTGATGGCTCTACATTGCGCAAGGCTCCGAACATGCTTTCAAGCCGTCCAGGGTGCTGTTTATCCCACTGCTGCAACATATCCTTGATAACCTGACGTTGCAGGTTTGCCTGAGAACCACAGAGATTGCAGGGAATAATAGGAAACTGCCTCAGCTCAGCGTAACGGGCAATATCTTTCTCACGACTATAAGCCAGCGGACGAATGACCGTATTCCGGCCATCATCACTATGCAGCACCGGCGGCATGGTTTTAAGCTTGCCGCCGTAGAACATATTGAGAAACAGAGTTTCCAGAAGATCGTCGCGGTGGTGCCCCAGCGCAATCTTGGTCACGCCCTGCTCTTCCGCGAAATTGTAAAGAATACCGCGGCGCAACCGCGAACATAGTCCACAGGTAGTTTTACCCTCAGGCACCTTGTCCTTGACTATACTGTAGGTATCCCGTTCGATGATGTGGTATTCGATACCCAGCTCAGCAAGATAACCCGGTAGAATCTCTTCCGGAAAACCCGGTTGTTTTTGATCGAGGTTGACTGCAATCAGCTCAAATGAAACCGGCGCACTTTTCTTCAGGTTGAGCAGGATGTCCAGCATGGCATAAGAGTCCTTGCCACCAGACAGGCAACACATTACCTTATCGCCTGCTTCAATCATCGAAAAGTCAGCGATCGCCTGACCAGCTTCCCGGCGCAGTCGTTTCTGCAGCTTATTCTGCTCTACTTTCCGGGAACGTTCGTATTCAGCGTCAGGGGTTTGATTTGAGCTTTCTGTTGTAGCGTCGAGCATATTGACCGTGTTCATCGGGAAAATGGTCACCAGATTATACGCATCACAGCATTTCATGGACAGGACACAGCAATGGATATGTTGAGTTCAAAAAAAGAAGTTATGGGTAAAAGGGAACAGAACAGCTTGCGCAACCGCCAGGCCATTCTGTCTGCTGCACGCGTCTGTTTTAAAGAGCTCGGGTACGAAAATACCACTATCCGCGATCTTATCAGAAAGACAGATCTGGCCTCTGGCACCTTTTACAATTACTTCCGAAGCAAGCGGGATATCTTTGCCGCGTTACTGGCTGACTTTCTGGGTGGTCTGAATGAGCACCTGATTCAATCCCGCCGCACAGCTAATACCGCAGAAGAATTTATTCATCGCTCATATTTGGCCCTCTATAGCGCAACCGCACGGGACCCCCTGGTTTATGAACTGGCTCACCGCAATGACCGTGCACTGAACGAGCTGTTTGGCTCCGGTATCCTCCGACTGATCATGATTTCTCTCGAAGATGATGTACGGGATGCTGTGGAAAGAAAAGTTCTGCCCGACGTAGACCAGGATTACCTCTGTACTGCATTCTTTGGAGTCGCCTATGAAGCCAGCCTGGTGCTTGCAGGGCGGGTTCATGATCATCCGGAACGGGGCGACGAAGAGGTTGCCATGGCAACCTGTTTTTCAACAACGCTGTTTATCGGTGGACTGGAGCGGCTAGCAGCTCTTCCCTGTGAGCGGCCACTGCCCTAACATTAGAGCCATGTTTACTTTCAGTATTACGGTCGAGCCGGGAGCGTGAAGAACACTCCGGCGTCCCCTGAGCGCTCCCGTCAGACCCCGTTAATCGAGTCTGGCGAAATGCTTGAGCAGCAAATCCAGCACCTGCTGATTGCCGTTGAGCATGAACTCCGCGTGTCTCCCAATGGCACAGACGAACTCAATCTGATCAAGCGGCTGCAACGTGCGCCCTGGTGCCTTGTTGGAGACCTCGAATTCAATAACCCCAGCGAGCTCTATCCAGTACACTTTTTACTCTTTCATGTGCTGTATCGCCTGAGGGATACTCTGGCTAAGGCCGGCGAAAGCCTGACCATCTCCCCCATGCGAATCAGTATCGACTGTCAGAAAACAGTCAGCGGCGACGGTCTGCCCGACGCTGTTGATAACCTGCGGAGTTTCTATCTGGATCTTTCTCAGTACGAACTTCCGAAAAATGCGATTGAGCAGATGATGGAGAGGTTCTGGGCTGGCTACCAAGGCGCAGCCCCCTCAGGCCCGGAAGTCCTGGCCGCTGCAAATACTCTCGGGTTCGAAGCAGTTCCAGACAGTTTCTCGACAACAAAGCAGGCGTTTCGACGCGCCGTGATGCAAGCACACCCGGACCGGGGTGGAGAAACGGAGGCAATCCAGACACTCAATGAGGCGTTTGCCGTTCTGAAAACACATTTCAGTCAGATGATGGAGCAGACATGAGACGACAAAAACTCTGGAAACCTGTAGCCCTGTGGTCACTCATGTTGGGGAGTTTTTGCACAAAAGCGGACCTCGTCGTTCTCCAGTATCATCACATCAGTGATGCCACACCGCCATCCACCAGTACCTCTGTATCCCTGTTCCAGGCTCAGATTGAACTGATCAGGGATCTCGGTATTGAGGTTGTCGATCTGCCCTCTGCAACGGAAACGGTGTTCTCCGGAAATCCGCCAGCTGGCCAACGCATCGCTATTACCTTCGATGATGCCTACGAGTCGGTTTACAGCGAAGGCGCAGATATCCTTGGTGAAAGCTCCCTGCCCTACACCATTTTCGTTGATACTCAAGCTGTCGGTAGCCACGGCTATATGACCTGGGATCAGTTACGGGAGCTTGCTGAGCGCGGCGGCGTTACCATTGCAAACCATACCGCCGGGCATGGACACCTGGCGAGAAAACCCGATGAAGCGAAAGAAGACTGGAAAAAACGGATAACCCATAGCCTGGATTATGCGCAGGCTACTCTTGAGAAACAGCTTGGAACAAGCGCGCCTCTGTTCGCGTACCCTTATGGCGAATTTGATCAAGCACTGGAGGCGGAGGTTGCGGAGCGTGGCTGGTTCGGGTTCGGGCAACAATCGGGAGCTATCGGCCCGCTATCGGGCAAGACCCGCCTACCGAGATTTCCCATGGCTAACGCTTACGGAAAACTTGACGGACTCGAAGAGAAGTTGAACAGCAAGTCATTTCCTATAGATACTAACAAGCTGCCCGATGGCATTATAACCTCCAACCCGCCAACGCTGACATTGCCACCTTCAGACGCAATTCAACCCGAAAGGCTGACGTGTTTTGCCTCAGGTATGGGGCGCATAGAATTTGATGCCACAGATAAGGGAGTGAGTATCAAGGCTCCGGAACCCTTCAACAGCCGGCGGTTTCGTTATAACTGTACCCATCCTGCCGAAGACGGGAGCTTCTACTGGCTTTCACAGCAGTGGCTGGATCTCAGCCAACCGGAAGACTGAATCGACTACTCAGTCTCCACCATGATCAGCCCGAACTCGCCGGTGTTTATATGTGGTATTTTGCGGGGGCCATGACGCGTTTCGATAACTGTTTGCCCTTCCAGGTCCTGGCGGCGGGTAAAGAGCACCATCCAGCGTTCTTCTTTGGATACCAGAACGGGAATCCGGGCTTCAAGATAGCCAAGGCGATGCCAGTTTTCGGGCTCAAAATCCGACACCAGATCCGTCACCAAACGAACAGGGTTGAGTTCGCTGTCCAGAAAAACTACCGAAGGCACAAAAACGCCTTTGGAAGCGTACGAACGCAAGCGCAAAATCCGGGCTTTGAATTTATCTCCGCGTGGCAGAGCAATCAGTTGATAGGGGCTTGCTCCGGTAAGAAACTGATGAACAGGAGAGTCGTCGGTCAGGCGGATACCGAATTCACGCCCTTCCTGCCATGATTCGTGATCTTGCGCATCCATTGCCTGGCAGCAAGTGTCGGAAAAATGCTCAAGGTAACCTTTACTACTCTCTTCGATTCCCAGAATCGCAAAGGCATCGGGGTCGCGACCATCTACGGTCTCAATCGCCAAATGCATGTCGCCGGCGCGGTAGACCGTTGCGGGAGTATTCCCGGCGGGAGTCTCATCACCCTCCTGTTTGTCGTCTTTCGGGGTTTCCGGTCGATAGTATGTGGTTCTGACGTTACCCTCGGAATCACGCCAGGTGAAATAGGGCTGGCCATCTTCTTCCCGCACATATCCTTTGCGCCTCAGTTCTTCCGCATCAGGGTAATTCGCAGACGTAAATTCGGTACTGTCTGGGCTCCGCTCAGGTTCGCCCTTGGGCGAGTAACGTACGCGACCTTGTTCATCTACCCAGGTAAAATAGCCTTCTCGGTCTGACACCGTAGAGCCACCAACCTGACAACCTGCCAATAAAGCCCCGAAAGCGGCGCAGATAACAGCTCTCCGTACCTTGTATGCGTTCACTCAGACGCCCTTTTTGAAAGCAACACAGAGTGTCCTCAGAATTTCTTTCTGAAACTTAAACCGGCCATGACAACTCGCAATGAAGTTTTAACATCCAGCCCGGCGTAGGGGTTATAGATAATATTAGTAATGTTATCGCAGTTGAGGTTGCAACTGGTATCTGCCGGAATACTCTCAACAGAGTGTAAATAGCTGAGGTTCATATCAATTTCAGTATTTTTATCCCACTGGTACCCCATACCAACACTATAGAGGTTGGCGCCGCCAAACGGTGCCATCACCGAGCGCTGATCATCCGGTATCACCGAATCACGGATCTCAACACCTGCTCTCAGGTCAAGCCGGGATGAAGCATGAAACTCCATACCAAAAGCCCAGTTCCACTGGCTTTTGAACCCGAGGGGCAGCTTGAGGGTGTTAGGCGTGGCGTTGTCCGGAGACAGAATGCGTGCAGCATTAAGGAATTCCAGGTTCCGGTCAAAGCGAAACAGAAACGCATCCCACTGCGCGTAATCTGTCCACCCAATATCGGCGTTAAGAGTTAGTTTGGGGTGTACATCCACGCTGATACCGGTCTGGAAATGCTGGGGATAGACCAGATCCATACTGACATTACCGGCTTCCCGAGGGGCGCCGGAAGGCAGACTGAGAATGGCCGACGTAATCGCACCCAGAACCGATCCGTTAACACTCTGCCAGAACCCGGACCAGTCATCGGTATACTCGATTTCGAAAGTGCCCTTCATATTCATTTCGGCTTCGGAGGTATAGCTTGCCCCCCAGGAAAACCAGTCTACCGGATCCCACATCACGCCAAGCGTATAGGTGGGCGAAAGTGTTTCCTGAACGTTGATACTCAAGGCGCCGATGTCGTCCCAGGGGCCAACGTTACCGCCGCAAAGCGCCAACCATGGCTGCAGTGGCTCGTCGCCGCTTTCACAGTTGAACGCATCCTGAAGAATTTCTGCCACGCCCAGCAACATATTAGGCGCCCGCATATATTGATCCGCGGCAATACCCATATGGGACAAATGGATTCCGGCGCCCACTGACCACTCGTCATTGATCTTGTAGCCAACCGTTGGCGACAGGTACGTAGTACGTTGCAAGGCCGTTGCCTGGGGCTGGTAGCGGCCTGGATCATCTGTATCGCGGTAGAAACCCGCAGCGAGCGGCATATAAAAAGCGGTACCGAAGGTCAGCTTTGAACCCGGAGGATTGATCGTGAACCCACCCGAAGGTGCTATCGCCGGGCCCGGAGGGGTGCGAAGAATCCCGAACCCGGGAACATAAAGCGCAACATTGTTGGTATGGCTGTGGGAGTTGGCAACAGGATCCCTCTGCTCGCCTGTATCCGGATCGATTTCCAGACCATCAATACCAAATATCTCATACCCATCCGGAGCCGTGAAATCGGCATCAATATCCAGATAGATGCTCATAAGATTCACTTCGAACTGACGACCTTCAAGCTTTGTCAGGCCCGCCGGGTTGTAGTGAATCGCCATGATTCCGGGTGGATCTGCCGTGACCGCATTACCCAAAGCCAATGCCTTCGGATGAATGGTCAGGTTTTGTGCGAGCTGAGCCTGTGCTCCATATGAAAGTGTCGTTGCGACCATTGCCACAAGAAGCTGCCGCTGGTAGCTGTTATGTCCCATGAAATCTTTCCCTTCCCGTTAAATCGTCAGCGGCGCCAATCACTCTTTGAGGCCGGAGAAATTAATGGGCAGGGACACACCCAGGGAGAAGTCCGGAGCGTCCTCAGTCAGGCCGATACCAAGACTGGTGTTCACGATAGTGGTATCACTGACCCGGGTTCCCAGTGACATGCTCAGGAAACCGGTCATCTGGTCCTGCGCCATGGCCCGTTCGCCATTGGAGAAGGTCAGGATAGTTTCATCGCTATAGCTCAGCTGCGCTGAAATACTCAGGGATATGTCGTAGGAAAGTGAATAGGCGAATCCGGCAGAGCCCGAAATGCCAAATCCTGGCTCAACCTCTTGCAGCAGGCGCGCACCGCGAACCTGCTGCAGGTCCTCCGCTGGCAGGTTGTAGGTTGCGCTCAAGGAACCGAATACAACGACAGGATCAAGCACCTTTGACAGGCTCAACCCAGCGCCAAGAGAGTAATACCCACTGCCGCTTGAAAGCTGTTCGGTGATATCTATTTCGTAGGGACTTACACCGGTCTTGGTGGTAAACGTCCCGAACAGGGTCGTCGACATCTTGCCCGGCACATAGGCAAACGGCTGCCAACGTCCGGTAAAGGAGATGTCACCAAAATCGTACAAATTCAGTTCGTCTTCAGTATCGTACTTAACGACCAGGGGAATCCTGGCGCCAACTGTGAGGTTATCCAGAAAGCCATAATCGTACGAGAATGAATTGGTAAAGTTATGGGTTGCCGAGGGCACCACATCAAGGTTGCGTACGGAGCCGTCGGTGATGGCAAGATCCAGTCTCTGATCTGCCGTATAGGAGTAATCAAACGAATAGTTGAGGGAGTGAGTGCCCTTTTTCTGAAGCGAATAGTTCTTTTCGGCCGCCTGAAAAACTTCCTCAAGCTGGCGCGACGAGTCTTTATCTCCCTCCTGTTTAGCGAGTGCGTCCCTCGCCTGATCTACATTTCCGTCCTGCGCCAGGGCCATGCCCGGAAGCAAACCTGTCGCGGAAACAAGGATAAGACCTCGCACAAACCAACGATTCATCCTGACTCCCTTAATTTTTATTGGTTATGATCCTGAACCAGGCAAGCCGCCTGGAAATCGCTAATTGCGACGGTAGTGCAATTGTTTTCGGGTATTTTCGACACTGCCGTCGGGGTTGTTCTTCTGGCGCTCAAGCAAATTCTGAACGCGCCGGGCCGTGGCCTCGTGGAAGTCCGGTATGCGCTCCAGTGCCAGCAGCGTCATCGTCTGATCGTCTATAAAACGCAGGTCTTCTTCTTTTAGTTCGAGGTTATCCAGGGGTTTATCACTGCCCGGGAAAACAATAAAAAGCACATTGTCATCCCACGTTTCTTCGAACTGGGCGAGCGTGAAAGACAGATTTCCAACCGCAGGATCTGCCAGGTATACACGGCCGTCCCGTATGGTTCTGAGCACAACAAAGTGTTTAAAGCCTGCATGCTGGATAGGGACGATTGCGGGGTGGTCCAGGTCAATCAGGTCGTCGATTGTCGCGCGGAAACCACCCGATGGATAACCCAGTGCGGTGACAAGGCGCTTCATATCAAGCATGGAAAAAGCCCGGCGCGAAACGATGCGCTCACTTTCCCCATAATGCAGCAGACCTTCCATCACTTGACGCTCCGAGAGCGTGCGGCCGAGATAGAAATTCAGAACGGTTGTCAGCGCAGCGCTACCGCAGCTGTAGTCATACGCCTGACGCACAATATTGCGAAATTTCTGCTCCACCAGCGGCTCAATACGAAAATCGGTACTCAGCTTTGCAGGACTGGAATCGACTTGCTGCTCAATAACAACGGCCCCCCTTTCGTAGGGCTCTACCACAGTAGCTTCCTGCACCATGGCAAATGTAAGAACGGATCCAGCGAGCACCAGCAGCATGTCGGACGAAATCCCTGTTTTTATTAAATGCGACTTTATCGGGTTACATATTGTTACGGTAAGATACCGAAATAGCAGGGGGCTTAAAGATAACTGTGCCTCAAATCTGGCGGTGCAGCTGCGCGCTGCCCTTCGTATCTATGGAAGGCAGGTGAAACGGGGCTTGGGGTGACGCAGGTGGTAAAAGTTCGGGAGAGCAGGCGCAAGGCATCTCGCGCCTGCCCGACTGTCAGATAGTAAAAATCATGTCCATAAGCAGGTAGCACAGCAGAGTCACCACCACGATGCCGGCTATGTTCAGCGCAAACCCTGCCCGGATCATATCGCGGATCTTCATGTGCCCACTGGAGAACACAATCGCATTGGGCGGTGTCGCAACCGGCATCATAAAGGCACAACTGGCAGCAATGGCAGCAGAGACCGTCAGGAGCAACGGCGAGCCGTCCTGCGACAGTGCAAGCGCCCCGAGTAATGGTAGAAAAGCTGCGGCTGTAGCCGTGTTGCTGGTTACCTCCGTGAGGAAAATAATCACCGTAACAACCAGCATGACCATGACGATCACAGGTAATGCGCTTGCAGCACCCATGCTCGAGGCAATCCAGTCTGCCAAACCGGAGCTACTGATAACACCCGCCATGGCCAAACCGCCACCGAAAAGCAAAAGAACATCCCAGGGAATGCCTTTGGCCGTTTCCCAATCAAGTACAAAACTCTGCTGGCGCACATTGACCGGAATGATGAACATGGCAATGGCCGCCGATACCGCGATCCCCGTATCCGTCAACCAGGGCGCGACGCTGGCCGACAGTAAGGGCCGGAAAATCCAGGCACTGGCTGTCAGTAAAAACACGACCGCAACCAGTTTCTCACCGCGGCTCATTTGGCCCATTGCCGTGAGCTCATCATTAATAGCCGAGCCGGCACCTTGCTGCGCCGTCAGACCAAAATCCGTGCGGGTCAGCCACCACCAGACGATACCCAGCATCACGATTGCAACTGGTACGCCGAGAAGCATCCACTGGGCAAATCCGACTGAAATTCCCTGAGTCTCATTGAGATAAGCTGCCAGTAGCGCATTGGGAGGCGTCCCTATCAGCGTAGCAATACCCCCAATACTGGCGGAGTATGCGATGGACAATAGCAGTGCCGTAGCATAACGCTGTACGTTCTCCGGCTCGCCATTACCCATCATGCCAATAACCGACAAACCAATAGGCAGCATCATGATCGCAGTCGCGGTATTGCTGACCCACATGCTCAGAAACGCTGTCGCCAGCATGAAACCTGCAATCTGGCGCTTTGGCTCGTTGCCAACGGCCTTCAGCGTCATCAGGGCAATACGACGATGGAGATTCCAACGTTGCATCGCAAGACCCAGAGTGAAACCACCCAGGAACAGAAAGATAATTGGGTGCGCATAGGGAGAGGTTGCCTCAGAGATACTTCCGAGGCCAAGCCCCGGCACAAGCACAATAGGCAGCAGAGCGGTTGCGGGAATCGGGATAGCTTCGGTTGACCACCAGGTTGCCATCAGTAGCATCAGACCCATTGCCGACCAGGCCTCCACCGACATGGATTCTGGTGGCGGTAGAATTACCGTCATCAGAAGAAATCCGGCGCCGAGAACCAGGCCGATAAACCGACTTCTGGGGTAACCTCCCGCCTCTTCCTTCATCTGTTGTTCAGTCATGCAAACACTCCACTCCTCTTCGGAACATTCGGAGCCGAATAATGCCTGAACTCAATCGCCAGAGCGATATCCCGCAGGCAGAAACCGGCCAAAACCGGAACTCTTGCCAAGCTCAGAGCCAAGAGCCCCCTCCGTCACCGCAAGCCGACCGTTGATCAATACGTGCTTTACACAGCCAGGCACCCGATTGACCATTCGGTCGAGGTCAAAATTTTCCATTTCTGCCCATTCGACGTCCTCCAGGTTCTGGTCGAGACCTTTTGGATCCAGCACGGTAATATCTGCGCGGTCACCCTCCCGGATACGACCTGCTTCTATTCCGAACCAGTCCGCCTGCTCGCCTGTCAGGCGATGCACCGCCCGTTCAAGAGACATCACGGGCTCGCCCTCTTCCACGCTTTCGAGAACCAGCTTGAGAAACCTTAAAGGCAGGTTGTAAAACGCCATATTACGGATGTGTGCCCCTGCATCCGAAAACGTGATCAGAGCATCAGGCTGGGCAACCATTTTACTTAGCCGATCCTTACGATGATTCCCTACTACGGTATACCAGCGCAGTGCACGCCCGTGGGTCACAACCATATCGAGGAAGAAATCCACCACGTGGATACCGCGCTCCAACGCCAACTCAGCGAAATTCTGGCCAACCACACTATGGTCCGGGCAATCGAGAATAACGGCATCACCAAAATCCCGCTGCCAGACTCGCGGCGAGAGTTTTTCCCGATAGAACTTACGGAATTTTCGGCGATACGCTTCGTCTTTGAGCAGTTCATTTCGTTCAAGTTGGTCTCGAAGATCCAGCGCCATCTCGCCAGCACCGAACTCCTCAAACAACACTATGTCCATGCCATCGGCATAGACCTTGAAAGGGGTAGGTAAAAGCTGCCAACGAAAATTTCCACCAAAGCTGTTTGCGATCCGGCTCACCAGGCTGGCCATGGGTCTGACCGTTGGGTTGCCCTTAAGATCAATCATCGCAATGAGGGTTGTTTTCAGCGGTTTGCGCAACCAGCCCAGGGTTTCCCGAAGATACTGTGTCACCTGTAAGGGGTTAGCGGCATTAGGCGCACCCTGATGCACACGGTCATACCGGCGCAGCAGACGATTAAGCCGGCTGACTTCGTTCCAGCGGGCATAGGTGCTGGGCAAGCTCTTGGACCATTCCCTGTCACCATCTACCTTGTCCCATTTCAGGCACATGGTCGATAAGCCCAGAAAACCTTCCTGCAACGCCTCTTCCAGCAGGTCTTCCATCCGCTGCTGTTCCTGTGGGCTCGGTTTTACTTCCCTATCTGTTGCCCGGTGCAACCCCATCACTGCTGTTCGAAGGTCGCTGTGACCGAGAAAACTGATTACATTGGGCCCCAGAGGGTGATTCCGGATAAAATCGACCCATTGCTTTGGCGTGCTCCAGCTCTTGTGCGCCTGCAGAATCGGCAACACTTTTTCCCGCGGCACTGTTTCGACCCGGGTAAAAATGTCTGAGGCATCTTCCGCCGCCGAACACACCATACTGAGAGAGCAGCTGCCTATCAGCACCGTTGTTACACCATGCCGCACCGACTCCGAAAGCGCAGGAGAAACCAGTAATTCGGCATCATAGTGTGTGTGGGTATCCAGGAATCCCGGCGTTACCCAACAGCCACTTGCATCAATAACCCTGCTCGCCAGGGCAGGGTCCGGCTCCTCTTCAAATACCCGAGCCACCCTGCCATCAAGAACCGCAACATGAGCAATACGCGAGGCGGCACCCGTACCATCGAAATAACGCCCTCCGATAATCAGCGTGTCATACTGGCTCACAGTGTTTGACTCCTTTTTTATTTTTATTGATTTTTAATTCTGAAAATCAGTCTAACCTTCTGCACATGCAACGCAAACGGTGGTGTAAGGCAGTACCTGAAGCCGTCGAGGATCAATAGTTTCACCACAGACTTCACACTCGTCACCCACGCCATGCTCAATTCGTTCGAGTGCTGTTTTTATCTGACTCAGTTCGGCCCGGGTCTCTTCTTCAAGCGAATCAACGACTTCATCGTTCTGTGTCTGCTGAGCACGTTCCTCGGAATCCTTGTCCAAAGCGCCTTCTTTGCGCTGCTGATGGGCTTCATAGCGTTCCAGCCGAGCAGTAAGATCGGCTCTCAGGGTTTCAAGCTCTGCTTTGCGATTACTCATTTCACATCTCCTGGTGTTTCAGACCTGTCGCGGACTCCATATAGACAACATTAGCGCCTAAGCCCTTCGCGAGATTGATGTTCGTCACAATTATGGCAATGTACTCAGGAGAGAATAGTACTTTACCCGCAATCAGAACAAAGGAGCTGCAAATGCTGGGTCTGAACAAGCTGGGAAAAACCGCTAATCGGTTAGTCAGTACATTTGAAACAAAGGTGCGCGACGGGCAGCAATACCTCGAAAAGTTGGTTGGAGATACCGGCGTTATGGATCACGCGAAAATCTCTACCATGTCAGAAATGTCAGATGCCTATCGCACCATGGCAAAAGACCTTCTGCTGAACCCGTGGCGCTTTGTGGGAGCAGAGCTGGACCTGGCCCGTAAACACGCGGATCTAGGCTCTTACACTTTCTCCCGGCTGACCGGGGTTGAGAAAGACCCGGTTGCACCACCAGATATCGATGACCGGCGTTTTAACGCGGAAGAATGGCACAAACACCTGCCGTTCGATGTATTGCACCAGGCCTACCTGATTAACTCCCGCGCTTTTCTGGATTGGGTAGAGAACATGCAAGGCGTTCCGCCTGCAGGCAAGGAACAGATGCTTTTCTACGCTCGCCAACTCACGAGCGCGCTGGCACCCTCCAACTTCCTGGCAACAAACCCAGAAGCTCTGAAAATAACCTGGGAGCGCAAGGGTATGAATCTGGTTGATGGCGGGCGACAGTTCATCGATGATTTCCGCCAGAACCCGAAACTTTTCAACGTCGGCATGACCGATCGATCTGCATTCGAGGTTGGCGAAAATCTGGCAACCACGCCTGGCAAAGTAGTCTTCCAGAACGATTTGATACAGCTCATCCAGTATACGCCAACCACGGAAACCGTCAGCAAGCGACCCTTACTTATCGTGCCGCCCTGGATCAACAAGTATTACATTCTTGACCTGACCACCAAGAAATCCTTTGTTCAATGGCTTGTGGATCAGGGGCAGACAGTCTTCATCATATCCTGGCGCAATCCCGGGCCTGAGTTTAGAGACAAAGGCTGGGACGACTACATGCTGGAAGGCCCGCTGGCAGCCATGGATGCTGTCACAGCCGCTACCGGCGAAGAACGGATGAACCTCCTGGGATACTGCATCGGGGGCACTCTTTTGGGCTCCACCCTGGCCTGGTTGAAGAAGAAAGGGAAAGACCCTGTTGTCAGTGCTACTTACCTGACCAGCCTGCTGGACTTCTCCGATCCGGGTGGCATTGGCGTGTTTATCAACGAGCACTCAATCCGTGGCATAGAACGGATGCTGGACAAAAAGGGCTACCTCGACGGCCGTGCCATGGCCTTTACCTTCAACCTGTTACGGGAAAACGAGCTGTTCTGGTCGTTCTGGACAAACAGCTATCTCAAGGGAAAGAAACCTGCAGCGTTTGACCTGTTGTACTGGAATACCGATGGCACCAACCTGCCCGCAAAAATGCACAGTTTTTACCTGCGGGAGATGTATCTCAATAACCGCCTGGTAGAGCCCGACTCTCTCAGCTTTGCTGGCGAAAGCATTAACCTCGCGGAGATAGAAGTCCCGTCGTTCTTTCTTTCAGCGCGTCAGGATCATATTGCCAAGTGGAAGTCCACCTACAAGGGTGCACTGGTTCATGGAGGGGATGTGCATTTCGTACTGTCTGGCTCCGGGCATATTGCAGGCGTCATAAACCCTCCGTACAAAGAAAAATACGGCTACTGGACAAATGACTCCATGACGCCGGATGCCGATGAGTGGCTCGAAAATGCGGATGAGCACGCTGGATCCTGGTGGCCACACTGGCTGGAGTGGATTCAGCAACACGCAGGTGAACAGGTTGCCGCCAGAATACCCGGGGACGGCAAGCTTGCCGTGCTGGAGGACGCTCCGGGGAGCTATGTTCGGGTAACGGCGGCAGAAGCCGCCAAATAAGCTTCAGACGAAAACAAATGCTGTCCGGCACCAACGGCTTAATCTCAGGCCGTTCGCCGGACAGTAATTATCAGCCAGACAGCAGTTCAATCGGGTAACGAATCGTCGTCTGGTCGACCCCTGGCCGGGCACCAAAGTCTACAAGCCGCAGACGATTACAGATCTTGTTCTCCAGGCCAGGCTCACCCAACGTTGACTCAACCACAGAACACTGCGACACGGCACCACTGGATTCGATTACCAGCTCAGGCGTAATACTGCCCTGAAGCGATGGCTTGCGACGAAGCTCCCGGTTGTAAATGCTGTAGATAGCCGATTTATTGGCATCCATTGTACGTCGCAACTCTTCTTTGCTGCGTGTTCGGGAAGCGGTTTCCTGCTTCTCGCGGCGGACGGCCTCTTTGACCTCCGCAACACGCTCAGTTTCTGCAACTTCCGTTCTTTCGCGCTCTTCCAGAACGACCTGACGGCTCTCACGCTCAAGTGTTGCGTCACTCACACCAGCACTGCGCTCATTTGTGGTGGCGCGGGCTGCCAGCGTGTCCGCTGTTGATTTCCGGGTAATGGATTTAGCTGTGCGCGTAACCGGCGCGTCAAGCTTCACCGAACTGGCCAACTCGCTAAGCTTGGACAGTTCATTGCCCATCGCAAGAATTCCCGTGCTCTTGGCTTTTTCACGAGCCTGGGCGACGGCTTCGGGTTTGGGCTTTTCCTTCACCTCGGGTTTCGGTGGCTCAGGTTTCGGCTTTGGTGCGGGCTTCGGCTCTGGTTCCGGTTCAGGCTTGGGCTGTTCAACCGGTTTCTCTTCGGTTTTTTTCTCAGGCTCTGGTTCTGGCTCGGGCACAACCGGTTTAGGCGGTTCTTTTTTTTCAATAACCAGCTTGGCCAGCTGCGGAGGCAAAGCCTCGCGCTCCTGCCGGTCCCTCTCGGGCAAATCGATCCAAGTGATGTAACCTGCAAAGATCACGAACAGCGGCGCGACAACCAGCGCCACGGATAGCAAGCGCCTGCGCTCGCCCCGCTCGTGACTCCAGGGTAATCCATACCGGTAATCCGTCATGCTCCGGCCCCCTCTTTTGCACGCTGGTTCACCGCCAGAGATATACTTGCGTATCCAGCGTCCACACAGGTAGACATAATTTTCTTGAGCAAATCGTAGGGAAGTTCACGGTCTGCCAGAATGGTAATCGCCCGCCCTGCCTCGGGCTCTGGCTGGCCTGAACGGCTGGCTTGATAGTCCAGTTCCTGTTTCAAACCTGGCTCAACCTGACCATCCAGTGCTTGCAATACATCGCGTTTGATGACCACTCGCCCGTTTACCAGAATATCCTGGTCGGTTACGGTCAGCGCGAGCACATCGCCGGGCGGTTGCACCGCTGACGAGTCTGGTAACTTGATGGAGCTGTTCTGGTTGAGCACCTGCACGTCAGATGAAGAATTTACCATCAGGAAGAACACAAGAATCGTAAAGATGTCCATCAGTGACACCAGGTTCATCTTGCTCTGATTCTTGTTTCGTCTGTGGTGGCGCTTCAGGCGGCGGGCTTTTGCAGATTCTTTCATGACTGCCCCCCTTCTTTCAGCGCCTCTCCAGCCTCTACTGTCGGCGCATCGCCCAGTGAGATTTCAGGGAACAGTTCCGCCTCAACCAGGTTACCGGCGACTACCGCATCATAGGAGCGAACCGTATCCATTACGGAAACCAGCGCCTGATATGACGTTTCCTGAGAGGGCATAATAATAATATCTTTCTTATCAGGAACTCGGCTTTTTATCTCTTTCATAACGTCTTTGAGCGCAACGAAGTCATACTCGCCATCGTTCTGGGCAATGGCCTTGATGACCCCACCCTGGTTATCAGCGACCACCAGTCGGTCCGAATGGATAACCACCTGTATCTGCAGTTCTTCAGCCTGATCCGGGGTAAGGCTTTCACCCGTTGGGAAGTTGAGCTCCAGAACGCTGGTGTGAGCAAACACCATATTCAAAAGCAGCACCGGCACCAGCACAATCATAAGGTTCATGAAGGGCGTGATATCGAGATCCGGCTCACTCTGTAATCGACGATGCTTCCGTCTCATAGCCTGAAATCCTTCAACTGATTATCAGGCCGGAGTACGGGCGGTAGCGCCTGCGAGAGCGCCGGACGGCGCTGCAGACGAAGCACTGGGTGATGTAGCCTGCCCTGCTGATGCAGAACCAGGACGCGTGCCAGAACCATCGCTGAGCAGGTTGAGCACTTTAATGCCCGCCATTTCAAAGCTGTCGACAATTTCATTGGTTTTGGTTTGCAGGACTGAATGAATCAACAGCATAGGAATAGCCGACATAAGACCGAATGCAGTGGTGTTCATGGCCACTGAAATACTCTGGGAGAGCAGGCTGGCCTTTTGCGCAGGGTCTGCAGCTGCAACAGCGGTGAATGCTGCAATCAGGCCGATGATCGTACCCAGAAGACCCAAAAGTGTTGCAATGTTCGCTAGTGTTGCGAGGTACTGGGTCCGCTTTTCGATGCGAGGCATAACATCAAGCAGACCCTCTTCCATGGCGTACTCGATGTCTTCACGTCCCTGTCGGCGAGCCAGTCGCTGCAAGCCAAAACCGATCATTGTTGACATGGCAGTGCCAGATTCCTGGGCGTAATTGAGTGCACCTTTGAAATCTCGCTTTGCAATCATCTGATGAAGGCGATTGAAGTCTCTGCGATTCGTGATCTTCTGGGCAGACAAGTATACATATCGCTCAATGGCTACAATGAGTCCGATAATCAGCACAACGGCAATCGGAAACATAAAAAAGCCACCTTCCTGAAAGAAGCGAACGGCGGTATCGATCATTTTCTAGGCACTCCATGGTCCGGGTTTTGAGTCAGTCTAAGCGCTGCTCTACCCCAAAGGGGTTAAGTTTGCGGAAGTCTTTGTTGCGGTTTGTTGTAGTTTGCACTCGGGCACAGAAACACTGTGACATACGTCTCACTAATTACCCTGTTTCACTTCAACCGGTTCGCTACTGAACGCCTCATGGTAGCGGACAAGTCTTTGAAATTCGTAGCGCTCCAGAGGTGAGAAAGCTTGTTCAACCATCAATTGCTCGTCTGGCGCCCGGAGTTCATCAACCTCCGGTGGTTGCCAGGGCACTATGTACATCACCGTAGGTACCTCCTGGTCGCCCCGAATGCGGGTGCCCTCGATGGTAACTATCCCTGTCTCCTGGGCTTGAGCTGCCGGCAGAGCAACCCATGAAGCAAGAGCCAGCAGAACTGACTTACCCAGTTGTCTCATGATCGGCTCCTTACATCAGATTCTGTTTTTTGCATCGAATATCCAATCGTCCAGCCTCGGATCGGGCTCGACGGCAAGCGCTTTGTACTGTTCATAAAGCAATAGCGCCTGCTCTGGTTCTCCGAGGTAAATATCCAGCAAAAACGCAAGGTTCAGAAGCGCAGGCAAATATTCCGGATTCGCCGCGAGGGCCTCACTGTACCGCTGCCTGGCGGTTGGGAAGTTACCGGCGTTACGCGCAATAACGCCGAGATGATTGAGCGCAACCGGGTGCGCCGGATCAAGGGCAAGCACCTCATTGAATCGCAACTGGGCCAGCTCGGTATCTCCCTCTTGAAACGCAATCACGCCCAGGTTCACCAGCGGGCCGGTGCGTTGCGGATGTTGCGCCGCAATCTGCTCAAAACGGTCCCTGGCGTCTTCGGTATCGCCGTTTTCCATTAATACGACGGCTTCGGAAAAGGCTTGCTTCAGAAGTGCTTCCGATTCCTCTGTGGCGTCTGCCATATTATCCGGTGTGTTCGATCGTTCCGGCCCCAGCGCGCAGCCAGACAGTACCAAAAGGCTCAAAACCATCGCATTCAGCTTTTTATCCCAGATCATGAACCGCTCCGGCTGTGACTTCGGGTTTGTTGTAGCGGCCGGGCAGCAAACGACGCAACGACTCATAGCTGCGCTTTACCCACTCATCGAAGATACCTTCACGGGCACGTCGGATATTCTGTTCATGAATATCAATGGCACTATCTTCGAAGGGATAAGCCTGTTCTTCAAGCAGCAACTCGTATTGGGAAAGCTCCAACTGACTCAGGCCCTCCGGCCGCTCGGAATCCATAAGATCGGCACCAAGACGGCTATAGATATGGGCGATCTGATAACCTGCTTCCGTTGAAAATGACGATAGCCCGTAACTTGCCGTGGTTTGATAGGCCTGCACAGCATCTTCAAGCGCATCTGTTTTGGCCACCATGCTCTCGTTCAGCGGCAGTGTCAGTCGGATACTGTCATAGTAAGACAGCGCTTCCCGGGCGAAGATGGCGGAGGCTGATGCTGCCAAGTAGCGCATGCGATCATCTGCAGCTTCAGGGTTCTCATCAACTTTCTCCATCTGCCTGCTTAGCCAGAAATTACGGCGCTCAATATCGCCACGAGAGTCGTAAAGCTCCGCCAGCCGGTTAGCAGCTTCCATATATTCAGGTGCCGGATCCGGGTAGTTATTGGCATATTCGCGCCAGGTATCGATTGCCTTGCCGTCGTTTCCGGCCTGATCATAGAGCTCGGCTGCAATCTGCAGATTCTCGCGCCGCTCTTCTGGCGTGGTCGCCATGGCAACCATGCGATTGAGCTCGTCGCCGGCTTTTTCCCACTGCCCGGTTTCCCGATAGGCGAACGCCAGCTTTGCCGGAACCGTATCAACCAGCTCGTGTTCAGGAAAACGTGAACGGAAGCCCGTGAGTACCTGTATGGCCTCATCCCAGCGCGCTGCGCTCACTAACAGAGATGCTGCGTCATATTGGGCATTGGCATTCAACACAGATGCTGGCGCTACCGCCCCCACCCGCAAATACTCACTGACAGCTGCATCAATATTGCCCACCTCTGCCAGTTGCTCTGCCTGGCGGAATACAGACGCCGCCATGTTTTCCTGTATCCCCGGCCGCCGCTCATCCTCAACGGACATCATGGCCAGAGCGTCTCGGTACGATTGTTCGGCCTCACCATAACGCGCAAGCTCAAATTGGCTGTGTCCCGCCATCAGCAGCGCCTCTGCAACCAGAGCCGGGTCTGCAGCCGGCTGCCAGGTTGCCAGCCGAGCGGCCATAGGAATGACCTCCTCCAGGTTCTGCTGATCAAATTCCCGCTGCAGGGCTATGTAATACACTCCCGGAGCGCGGGGGTCCTGCGGGAAGGCGTTCACGAATCTCAGGCGATTGAGTTGTTGGATTTCCTGTAGGGCGAAGAGATCTGCGCTGGTTTCATTCAGCCAGGTTTGCGAGTACTCACGAAATGCCAGAACCGAGGCATAGCCTGCCTCTGCGGCTCGCTCCGACACTTTGCCGGCAGCCGGATAATCATAGGCCACGCGCTCAAATGCCTGGATAGCATCCGGCCACTCCTGCAATTCGATGTAGGTTTCTGCCAACAGAAACAAGCGCTCAGGAGTGCGGGGATGATCCGGGAACGTAGCTGCAAATTCCGCGTAATAAGAGGCAGCCTGGCGATAGTGTTCATCCGCTCCAGGCCCGGGTTTCCTGGTGTTGCCGGGTTCACCATTCCCGCTCTTCGGGATGCTTTGCTGTTCCTTTCTGGCTTCGCCTGCCAGCAAATAATGGCGATCTGCCAGTTCCGGCAGCAGGATTTCAAGCTGGGTTTCGATGTAGGCCAGAGTCTCGGGTTCAGCCTGCGGCCAGTAAGCACTATAGATCCCGTAACGCTCGATAAACTTAGCCTTGCGATCAGGAATGACTTTCTGAAAGCCTGCCAGCTCAAGAGTATCGATTATCCGCATGTGATAGCGCGGGGCCCAGGGGCTGTCCGGATGCTCGTCAATGTATGCCTCAAATACCTCAACGGCGTCGCTGTAGCGCTCACGCTCGATCAGCAGCTTGCTATAGCGGTCGTAAACGAGGACTTCATAGGGTCGGCTACCCGTCTCCCGAAACAGAGTTTGCAAAGTCTCTGCGCCGTCAAGATAAGACAGTGAGAGGCCGACAACCCGGAACAAGTCTTCCGTGAGCGTCTTATACCGCTGGTCGGACGCTTCTGCATCCTGTGCACCCGGCATAATCAAATCCAGCACTTCGACGTAGCTGAGTAGTGCCTGCTGGTAATTACCTTGCTTGAACTGGCTCCAACCCTTCATGTAATAGGCATTCATCAAAAAGGTCGGATCGGCGCTTTCTTTGCTGCTGGCGCGTTCACCACCGGCGGAAGCAACCTCATCAAAAGCCTGCTCTGCCTCAGCATATCGCCCATTGATAAAGAGAATATCAGCACGCCGGAACTGAGCTTCGAGCCAGTAATCCGAATCCGGATACTGTGTTACCAGGGTATCCAGAGCAACCAGCTGTTCGCCGGTCATGCCGCGCAACTCCCAGGCTCTGGATAGCTGATAGTAAATCTGGTCGTTGCCCTCACGCTCAGGATATTCCGCCAACAGGTTGGTGTAGGCAGCAATCGCTCCGGACAGATCATCTTCTGCGGTGTCTGTCATGATGCGCTCGGCCCGCGCGAACTCGAGGTCGGCGAGACGGTGCCGGATGGTGACCTGCTTGACGGGGTCATCCACCAGCGGAAGTAAATCCCGGTAACTGCGCATCACTGATTCGAGGGAAACGGCCTCCTGCAGACTTTCATCAGGTTTGCCCTCCACCGCAACAGGATTTGCCTCACTCTTCGTACCTGCCGTGCCTATAGACGCCAGAGTTCCGGGCCGCGCTGCTGGCATTTCGTCGTCACCCTGCCCCCACCCAAGTACCTGGCATCCTGTAGCCAGCAGCGCACAAAACACAGGCGCCAGCATTTTTGCCGGAACCAAAGCTGAGCGCTGGACGTGTCGCAGAGTTTGGAGAGGCGTTTTAATCATTAGCAGCCTCCGCACTCTGGCCTTCCCGAAACAGCTGATCCGCCAGCCGCGCCTGGGCATGTCGGGATGCAACCAGGTAGCGACGTAGCTCACTGCTCTGTTGCTCAAGCGCTTCATCCAAACGACTCATCAGAATGCCCCGCGCCTGCTGCAATGCACCTTGCACCTGGGCTTTCAGTTCCTGAAGTTCGGTAGCTTTGCGGATCCGCCGGCGGGCAAGTTCGTCATGCTCCGCGTCCCCTGAAATCAGAGCTTCGATAGCAGCTCTTTGATTCCGAAACTGTTCCATTTCCCGGTTCAGCTCGCGCAACTGTTTCTGGGCTTCCCAACGATTGACGCCGTAATCGTTCGCCACTGTCCAGTCGAAATAGGCTTGCATCCGCTCATAGCTCGCTCGCTGTCTGGCCGTGTTCTGATCAACCGGAAGTTGCGCGAGCGTCGCCGCAACTTTAGTCAGCCGCGCCTTCAAGTCTTTCTGTTCCGTTGTCATGAAAAATTCAGCGTCTTCTCTGGCAAGTGCGGATTCAATATCCGTACGGAATGAATTCTGTGCATCCACCCAATCGTCTGCTTGCTGTCGCTCAAGCTCATAGCGTGCTTCACGGCTTCGGCGTTCGCGCTGTATCTTTCGTGTCTCGAGCATGGCTTCAAAGGTGCTGAGCTGCTCCTCCCGCTGAGCCAGCAAAGCCTGCATCCGGTAGAGTTCGTTGAGTTCCCCCAAAGCCTGCTGGAAGGCTTCTGTTGCGAGCACCTCCGAAAGCCCGAAATCAGCAGGCGTTACCCGGGGGCGCCCATAGGCATCGGTAATAATGTCATCGCTGTCGCGGAGAAAACTCAACCGCGCCATCAGATTCTCTTCGGTCAGTGCCCGCCGGGCTATTATCAGCTCCTCTCCCCGGTTTTCGTAATGTTCAGCAGCCTGCGTAAACGCGTTCAGCGCCCTGCGCGGCTGATTCATCTGTTCCAGCACATAACCTCGGGCATAAGGAACCTGCTCTCTCCAGGCTAGAAACAGCGTGCGCTGCGACAGGGCATCAAGTGCATCGAGAGCCCGCTGCATCCGGCCCTGACCGGCGGCAGCGACCGCATAGTCAAACAGGGCTCTGTCGGAAAACACTCCATCCAGAGGCATAGCGCCCAAGAGTGCCAGGGCATCATCAAAGCGGGAGTCTCTAAGGTAGAGCCTGGCAAGCGACAACCGGCTTTTATCCAGTAACGCACGATGCTCGGCAACCAGGTCTTCCTTTGGATCCTCATCTTCCATATCGGCAATAAGGGTGTTCAGACTTTGCTGTGCTCCCGTGACATCTCCGGCGGCAATCTCACCCATGGCCAGGTTGTAGCCCAGGTAGTGCGCCCATAAGCCTGATTTCCCTAGCTGCTGTCGCAGGCTCTCGACCAGAGCATTATCACCGAAGGCGTCGGATTTCATGGCTAGCCGGGCTCTCAGATAAAGCCATTCCGGGTAAAGCTCTGAATCACTTTCTTCGAAAACATCTGCATCTACTCGCTGAAGGCTCTCAAAAGCTGGGCCCTGCTCTCCTTCGAGATAGAACACTTTTCCCAGATAAAACCAGGCCTGGCTTCGCACATCAGGCGTCAGGCTTACACGCGGTTTTTTACTATCAGTTTCATCGTTTTCCGCGGTATTCGTTTCTTCAAGCAGTCGGGTGAACAGGTCGCTAGCTTCACGGGTCATGCCATAAGAGAGCATAAGCCCGCCTTCGACTAGTTCCGGGTAGGCGCCATGGCCAACGATGCCGCCGCGCTCTCGCGCCACATCCAGCAATGTCAGCGCATCAAAGGCATCGCCCTGGTAATAGTTGTATAACACCCAACCATATACCGGATCGCCGGCCCTTTCCGGAGCGTCGTCAGCAGTTAGTGCCGGTGCGCCAAGCATGAACGCTGCGGCGGCTGCCAGGCGCACCGCCAAACCGGAATGAAATACCCTTGCGATCAATGCCACAGGTCGTGTCACTCCCACTCCACGATGGAAACCATGGGCTGATAATCTGAGGAACGATCCTGAATACGAATCTCCAGAGCAGCGGTGTCAGTGCCCTTTTCAAAAGCCAGGCTCGCTGCCTGCTTATAGGCACGATTATCCGGCCCGATACCCTCCACAAACGCGGTTACCTCATGGGTACCGGTTTTCAGATTGCCGATAAACAAGCGCTGCATGCCGCCACGCTCAAGGGCTGACACCTGGCGATCTGTGTAAAGATGGGATGCCACAATATCGCCGTTCACCTTCAGCTTCACTGCGTCCAGTTTGAGAAACTCACCCGCATCAACACTGAGGAATACTGCAAATTGGGTGCTGGCCGGGAATAGAAGGTCTTCTTCCAGAATGAAAAGATCCCGATTAAGGCCGATGACTTTCTTTTTCAGGTCCTCTACGCGTTCCGCAACGGCCTGGCTGTCCTCAGCCGTGCCTGACTCTGCGTGCACCGCTGCACTCATGAACAGCATCATTGCTACGCATGCACCAGCCAACAGGGTTTTGAAAAAATCCGTCATAATCATGTTTCCTGCAAACTCAGTATTCGAGAATCAGCGATGCTCTGGTAACCAGCGCATCGAATGAGTAGAGAGGCTCTTCGCCCGGTAGATAGCTACCGCTCGCTGTGACATCCCGGAAGTTGTCATAGTCAAAGTTCAGCCAGTCCAGCAACAAACTGACCTGCACACGTTTGATGCCGGGCAACGAAGGCTGCTTCCATTCGTAGACGGCGCCGGTTGCCAGAGTTGTGCCCGAAAGGGAACTTAATTCTTTATCCCTTGCCAGGTGAGTCTGCGAGTTTTCATAAGCGTAAAGATCGCTGTAGAAGTCGGCCTCACCCTGGCGGTAATAGCGAATCGAGCCCTCGAGCGACCAACGCTCATTCAACGCATGCACATACCCCAGTTCTAAGGTGTGGGCGCTAATCCCCCAGGTGTCACTGAAATACCGGTATTCGCCATGAACCGATGCCCGATAAGGTAGATAGTAAATCGCCCGGGCAGCCACCGAGGTGCTGGTTCTGGTTTCCGGATAACGCTCTGGCTGATAGAGAAACGAGGTGGCGTCATTAGGGTCCAGGTAGCGGTTCTGACGGTATGGGTTCTGCAGGAAACCTTCGTCTGTCACTACCTCCAGGTCCAGGCCAACCAACATGTTTCGGGTGAGTACCTGGCTAAAGCCCAGCTGGTAATTTCTACGATCGGCATCTTCGTTAAAGTTGGAGTTGCCAATCTGGCCGACCTCATCCCAACCGCTCGCATAACCAAGAGTAACGGTCGACATGCCACCGAAGAATTCCTGGCTAACCGTAAAGTAGGCAGTATTTGCTTCGTAATCGTTCTCTGAGCTGTTGGTAAAGCCCAGACTCATGATCGCGCGATCGTAGAGATAATCGACACCGAGGGTGTATTCGGTCCGCTCTTCTGTATAGGCACTGGCCGTTGCAAGTACGTCGACAGAAGCCGCCGACACCGTATCCACATAGTATTGCCCGGTCACGGATAGCTGAGGCCCGGCACTCTTGCGCACCAGCACTGAGGGCCCATCAATCACCATACCGCCGCCGTCGTAGCGATGGTAAAGCACATCCACGTTATCGACCGGTAAGGTAGCGGCCTGCGTAAACGAACAGAAAACCGCCAGGGTAAGAAAAAACCAGGCCGCACGCGCCAGGCGTGAGCGATCAGTTACAACCACAACCACCTCCGGCTCCACCTTCTGCTCCACGGGCGGACTCCCGTGCTTGGTAAACATGGTGCATGTAGGAATCTGCCTTACCATGGCGGCTCAGGTTCATCACCGGATCAGCCAGCCGATCTCGCTCATAAGGCTTCACCCAGGGCTTTACAGAACTGCAGCCGGAGCTTGCTGACACTAACAACATCAACAGCAACGAGATGATGGTTGATTTGCTCATAACGCCTACCTGCCCCGGAATCACTCTCGCACCAGTTCCCTGATCTGGGTTTCATACTCGTCTTCGTAACCGGGCTTATAACCGTAATGAATGTAGCGGGCCTTGCCGTCGCGATCGATCATCACGGTTGTCGGCATGGCGGGCACTTCGTAAAGCTCGCTTACAGAGCTTTCCGGGTCGTAAAGGATCGGATAGTTCACTGGTACTTTATCCAGAAAACGCAACGCCTCGTCGCGGTTCTCGTCGACATTAACCGCAAGAATCGTGAAACCCAGATCCTGATAGCGACTGTAGATATCGTCCATCAAAGGCATTTCCTGCCGGCAGGGCCCACACCAGGACGCCCAGAAGTTCAGCATCACCACCTCACCACGGTGATCTTCAAGCCGAATATTGTCTCCGGAGCGACTTTCCAGCGTGAAATCCGGGGCCGGGACGTTTATAGCGTCCCCCTGGGCCGTGAATGCTGCGCCCGAAAGGGCAAGTGCCAATGCGATGGCTGTAACCGGGTTGTTCATTTCAAAGGCTCCTGTACTCAGAAAAAGACCGACAATCCGGAACTGATTTCGGTATTTATAGACGTCTTCTCGGGACCCACTACATCAATGCGATAGTAGTGCTGGCGCACACCCAGATGAATCGCAACACTGTCTGTCAGCAGAATCTGATAGCCGGCGCCGACATTCACGGTGAAACGGGTATCGCCGGCAAAATCAGTGGCGCCCGCTCCGGCAATCAGATAAAAGTTGGTGTTGAAGGCATAGTTTTCGGTAAGAAATGCCTCACCAGGCAAGACGTTATAACCGAGATTGATGTTGTAATAGCTGTAGTCGCGCTCACTGTCAGTCAGTACCTGCACGTTGCCAGCCAGATTCTCAAAGCTGGTTTCACCGCCCTCCGCAAAACCGATTCCGGCTTCGAAAAAGAACGATTCACTCAAGTGATAGGTGAGCTTGCCACCGTAAACCATTGATGATTCGAAATCTTCGATATTGAGCACCCCTACAAAGGCTCCTACCTCGAAGTTCTCCGTATCAATCAGCGCTTCGTCTACCGGCACCGGTTTTACATCCGGTTCGATCAAAGGCCGGTCATCACGCTCTGTCTCATCAGCCGCAAAGGTCTGAGGCGTAAACGTCATGATTTGTGCCAGGCAAAACCCGGTCAGAAAAAGATACTTAGTCCGATTTTCCATTCTGTCGCTTCTTCGTTGGTTGATCGGCTGGTAAAGACTTTGTAGTCCTTGAACTCGGCCCGGATAAAATAACGATCTGTGATGTAGACACGCAGGCCCAGGCCTGCATGGCCAATAGGGTTGTCACGTTCCTCAGGCTGAGCGAGCGTCGCTTTCGGATCCACCCATATATGGCCCACGCCAAGAGTGAAAAACGGTGAAACCCGCCAGTGAGGAAACGGTTGGTGCACAAGGTTGGCGTTCACCATGAGTATTTCCGAGGCGCTGCCCAGCACCTGTGAACCCCACAATTCTGCGGCCAGATTGGGTGTGAACCACCAGCCTCCATAACCAGAGGTTACCGAGGCCCCTTCAAACTCACCCATCATGATCCCGGTTTCCAGGCTCCGGGTACTGAATGATTCCAGATCCGGCACCTTGAGATCGACAAACTCACCGGTTGCGTCCCGGGTTTGCGCAATAGCCGCCACAGCCACCCAGCCTTCGCGACCTTTTTCATCCCGGACTTTCATCCAGCCAGTCTTGCGCTGTAGAAGCGTGAGCCATTCACCCTGTTCGCTGCTGTGAAAAACCGGATACCCCACCGCCGGGCCAGTTCGCCACTCAACGAAAGGCTCCACAACCTGAACCAAGGAAGCGGGTTCATCCTCACCCCACAACCAGCCGGCCCAGGCAGTTACAGGTAAACAGAGCGTCAGTATCAGAAAGGCAATGGGCATGGTTCTGGTATCAGTCCTGATCAGTCTTCCGGGGCGTCGAAGGGGTTGTTGTAGTACTGGGCGCCTATGTCGAGCCATTCGTATATGAGGCGGAGTTCGGCAGCGGACAGGAAATCCTCATGTGTTCCGCCGGGGGCAAATACAGCCCGGAATCGGGTACTGGCCAAAGCGCCATTCACAGACATGCTTTCTCTGACCGCAACCGGCGCAAAAATGGGCGTTGGCAGACCAGTTACTTCATCCAGTATCGGGTCTCCATTTTCATCCCTGAGGACATCCCCCGTATCAATCATTGTGTCCACCAGCACACCACCTGGAGTGAGCTCCTGCTCGTTATCCGGAAACAGCAGTTCTCGATAAGCCTTGAAATGCAATGGCTCGGCGTCTGAGGGACCATCTGTGAGATCCAGTTGTGCAGCCGCCACAGCATCGGCGCCTGCCGCATCACTGTTGGTATGGCAACCAGTGCAAGTGTAATCATCAATCACCTCTTCCTGACCGGCGACCATACCCAGAATTTCCCGATTCAGGCCCCAGAGCGGATGGATGTGCGATTCATAATTGATAACCGTGCGGCAATTGGCGGCCCAGTCGTTTTCGCACACACCGGAAATCGGCTTTGGAGTATCCAGTTCTTCGTATGCCAGAGAAAAATCCGCAACGCTGTTAGCAAAATCGACCCATTCATCTGCAAAGTACACTGGGTCAGGCGATGGCTCGCGGATACCGTTTACCCGGGAATAAACTTCGGCCATGGTCTCGCCTATATCAGCGAACAGTGTTGAATCTGTGTTAGGGAAAGGTGCACCCGTTGTGCTCGCGCCCGACCAGACAGGTGCCGGGCCGGCGCCCGGTCGGCCATGGGGGACAGGCGATCCGGCGTCGTGGCAGCCCTGACATTCCAGGGTTTCGCCGGGGCGAACCGACAGCCAGTTCTGGTGCCGGTCACTGGTTCGTCGGCCCTCGGCATCCAATACACTGACCGCAAAGGCAACGTTCGCGGGCACAGCTACTTTCACTGAGCCATCTGGCTCAATCGGGACGTAGCCCAGAATTTCCCGCATGAGCTGATTGCGACTGCGACCAAAGGCGCTGTTATCAAAGTCGTATACATTCTCATCGGGCATGGATACCGGTTTTTCCAGGCGTAAAAACCTTGCGGGGCGCTCTGCCGCCGTAGTTTGGACAGGGTCGGCAGTTGCTGCAACCCCATTCGGAGCCGTATCTACGCCATCCATGTCATATACACTTCGTATATGCAGAATACCGTAGCCTTCGTCGGCCAACTGTGCAGCATCATCAACAACCTGGGCATCGGAAATGAATCCTTCCAACGGGCGCTCACGCATCAGCAAAGCCCCATCAAACTGCTCACCCTCTGAAGGCTCCACCACGGGCCGTTGAGTGCCGCTTGCTACATCCAGTAGCCAAAGACCATAAACCGGGGGCGCGGGAACATAGTCAGCAGAAACCAGGCGTTCTTCTGTGCAGTTAACGATCCGGTTTGATGAGACCTCTGTGAGCCTGCAGGGCGTCCAACTTACGAGGTATCGACCAGTGCTATCCATCAATGGTGATATAGACCCGTAGCGGCCCTGCAATGACAGCTCACCGTCAAGCGAAATACCTGAAATCAGAGGGCGCTGCCCCGAACCGGCGCTGCCATCAATGCGCAACCCTGCTTCAACATAGTTTTCAATATCCACCAATGCTGGAGCCGACGCATAGTCGTCGCTTTCAAACGGGCGCAGTTGCACCAACAAATCGCCAGACTCGGTCTTCCGGGACTTCAGGTACTGAACGTTGTTCGCCCCCTCCACGGAATCATGAGAATTGCGTCCATATAAATAAGTAAGCCCGGTTCCGTCGGGATTCACCTTATAGAGATTGACGCCATTGTTACGGGTCTGACCCGCGTTGTCCCAACGGCTGAATACAATACTGCCATCGTCAGTAACCAGTGGATCAAGGTCGTGACTCTGGTTGAACGTTATCTGCTGAATATTTTCGCCGTCGTCATCCATGGTGTGAAGCACGAATGCAGGCGCATCCCGGTTCTCGTCAAGGCCGGCAAACTGGCCCTTGCCCTCATCCAGCAATACCGCTTTGGAGATACGTTGCCGGGTGGATGAAAACACAATGCGGCCATCGGGCAGATAGGCGGGCGCAACATCCTGACCGGCTTTGGCCGTTACGTCTGAAACGATAATTCTGCGTAACAGATCAGTTGTACGATCATATTCCCAAATGTTCCAGGTGGGCTGATCTTCCTCATCGGCGCCTTCGATTTCAGGTGCCCGCATGGCAAACAGAACGCGTTCACCATCATGGGAAACGTGCAGGTCTTTTACGTCGTAACGAAGGCGGCCAGAGTCGTCGAGAAACCCTGCGCCGGAAAAAGCTCTGGAGGAGATATCAACAGCGTCAGCATCTATCGCCGCACTGGACTTCAGAAATAGACGCGCCCCCGGACGAAACCCCGAAGGATCTGCCAGGTTATCTTCAATCAGCGCTCCGCTGTTGTCGTCGAAAAGTAATGGCCGCTTCACATAGGCAACCGGATTCTCAACCACCACGGGATCCGCTTGCTGGCTGTCAGTGCTGGACAGACAGCCGGTAAGTGCCACTGCCATGCTGAGGCAGAGCAGTGACCTGATAATCTCGCTCGGTTTATGAGGCACGTGCCCTGGCTCCGCTAAAAAAACTACGTAATTGCCCTGCGGCGAATGAAATTCATGACATAAATTAAGTCTGTGCCGCACTATAGCTCTACGGGTTTTACGTAAGTAAATGTAATTACGTGGCGCACCCCACAAAAATCCATGTTAATTGCAAGTATAAACTATTAACAATTGTCAAATTGGCCTATTGTGCCGAAGCCAAAAAACAAAGCCATCGAGGACAGCGACATGAAAGCCCCAGAAAGAATGCGCCCGAGCGCATTCAAGGCCTGCAGTATGTCACTCCTGATTCTGTTGACCGCAACCTACGCGGTTACTGCGAGCGCAGGAGCGCGGGAACAGGCCAAGCGGATTCACGACCGTATTGCAGGCGTGCCACCATCCGCAGAGGTTCTTGATGACATGGAAAGCTACATTACTGGGGGTAGTCCTATCGAAGCCGCCAGACTCGCAATGGATGATCCGGCCTTCTACGACGCAACTATCAAAAATTTCGCTGCGCCATGGACCAATGAGGCCATGACCCCGTTCGTGCCGCTTAATGATTACACAGCAACCGTAATCGGCCTGGTGCGGGATGGAGCAGATTTTCGCGAAGTCCTGTTTGGCGACGTGCTTTATGTGGGTGACTCAGCGCTCGGACTGCCCTCCTATTCACCCTCTAATAACACCCACTACGAAGAACTTGAAGAGAGCGGCGAGCCCCTGCAGGACGCCCTTCAGCGGGTAAACCAATCCACTTTTAACGGCCTTCCGCCCGACGCTACCGCCGGTGTTATCACTTCCCGGGCAGCAGCCCGAGCATTTTTCAGTGCCGGCACCAACCGGGCCATGTTCCGCTTTACCCTGATCAACCACATGTGCAGCGATCTGGAACAAGTTGCAGATACTTCTTTGCCCACGGACAGGATTCGTCAGGATGTTTCCCGAAGCCCTGGCGGCGACAGCCGGGTCTTCCTGAATAACTGCGTGGGCTGCCACACAGGCATGGATCCGATGACACAGGCTTTCGCCTACTACGATTACGAATACAACCAGGACAGCGATCCGGACGGGGCCCTTGGCAGGCTGGTTTATAACACGGTCAACGACATTGATCCTGAGACTCAATCGCGGGTGAAGGCCAAGTACCATATTAACTCTGCCACGTTTGAGGGGGGCTATGTGACACCTGATGACCAGTGGGACAACTATTGGCGACAGGGAGCTAATCGTCGCCTGGGCTGGGATGACGCCTTGCCCGGCTCAGGAAATGGTGCAAAAAGTCTTGGCGAGGAATGGGCTCACTCCAAGGCTTTCGCTGAGTGCCAGGTAAAAAAGGTGTTCAAAAACGTATGCCTGCGTCCGCCTTCGAACAGTATCGATCATAACCAGGTCTCGGCGATGGTAGCCAGCTTCGAGGCTAGCAATTTCGATCTGAAGCAGGTATTCGCCGAATCAGCCGTTTACTGTGCCGGGGAGTAAGAGCGCCATGACGACCAAAATCCGTAATCAAAGAAACGCTATGCGCTCTGTGGCAACGATCGCTACGCTGGTAATAACCACATTCCTGCTCAGCGCATGCGGCGGTGAATCTACAGAAACATTACCAAATACCGCCTCCAGCTCAGACTCTATCAACTACACCGGGCCCACCCCGGCAAGCGATGACGTGCAGAACTTCAAGCTCAGCGTCTGGGACAACCTAGTGCAAGACAACCGCTGCGGCTCTTGCCACGGCACCGGAGGGCAGTCACCCACATTCGTTGACAGTGAGAACATCAACACTGCCTACTCCCAGGCGAATTCCGTCGTGAGCCTGTCAAACCCCTCCCAATCTCTGATGGTGACCAAGGTTGCCGGCGGCCACAATTGCTGGACAAGCAGTGATGCAGTTTGTGCTGATATTCTTACAACCTACATATCAAACTGGGCCGGAGGCTCATCAAACTCAGCCAAGACCATCGAGCTTAGTGCACCTGCCATCAAAGATCCGGGGAATACTGTTCCCTTCCCTACTGACACAGATGATTTTGAAACTTACGTCTACACGCCCTTACTCGAGAAATACTGCAGTGATTGCCATGGTGACAGCGGTCAAACGCCCTATATTGCCAGCAGCAATATCGAAACCGCCTATGAGCAGTCCAAGAGCCGGATTAACCTGGCCACTCCTGAAAACTCCAGGTTTGTCGTGCGACTCGCGTTTGACGCCCACAATTGTTGGTCAGCAGACTGTCAGAGCGATGCAGCGGAAATGGAATCAGCTATTCTGGCGCTTTCTGCAGAGCAGGAACTCGAGCCAGTAGACGCGGATCTGGTTACCAGTAAAGCACTGGTTCTGGACAACGATGGTCTGCTGGCAAATGCCGGCGGACGCTTTGAAGACAACATCATTGCCCTTTACGAATTCAAGGCTGGCGATGGCCAGACCGCGTTCGATACCAGTGGTGTATCCCCCGCCCTGAACCTGACGCTCAGCGGAAATGTGGACTGGGTCGGCGGATGGGGCGTAGATATGGGCCCGGCCGTGCAAACGGACCAGGGCGGCACTGTGCCAGCAGGTAAAGCTCAGGGCTCTACCGCAGACAGTCGCAAACTACACACCTTGCTGACCGGTACTGGCGAATACGCCATCGAGGCCTGGGTGGCCCCCGGCAATATCACGCAGGAAGACGCCAGAATCGTCACCTATTCCGGCTCTGCCAGCACTCGTAACATGACACTGAGCCAGTCTCTGCAGCGCTACGAAGTACTGCACCGCAGCAGTACAAGCGACGAGAACACTCCATTCGCAACGCAAGACGGCGACAAACTCCTGCAGGCCACCCTGCAACATGTTGTTGTGAACTATTCCCCCGGTACAGGCCGACAGATCTTCGTAAATGGTCAACAGTCCGGTGATATAGACCCGGATGACGCCGGCCTGCTCTCAGAGTGGGACAACAGTTTTGCACTGGTTCTGGGTAACGAAACCGATGGCAAATCAGCCTGGCAGGGGGCCATCCGTATGGTGGCCATCCACGACCGGGCTTTGACCCCGTCTCAGATTCAGGCCAACTTTGAAGTGGGCGTCGGCCAGAAGTTCTTCTTGCTATTCAGCGTGTCTGAACTTGTTGGACTTAACGACAGCTTTATTGTTTTCGAAGTCAGTCAGTTTGACAGTTTCAGCTATCGATTCACCAGCCCGTTCTTTATCAGCCTTGATGAAACGGTTGAGCCTTCCAACATTCCGCTCCAGGGGATGCGTCTCGGCATAAACGGCAAAGAGGCCACCGTAGGTCAAGCCTGGGCCAATCTGGATCTGGTTCTGGATAGCGAATTCTATGAGCCCGGAACGGGCCAGCCCTTATCAAGACTAGGCACCATTATCGCCCTGGAAAACGGGCCTGAAAGCGATGAATTTTTCCTGACATTTGATCGTTTGGGCTCTGAGGAATACTCACGTACAGAGCCTGTACTGCCACAGACGGCTTCACCGGCCGACCTGCCAGCTTCATCAAGCATTGGTTTGAAAACCTTCGACGAGATCAACGAATCTATGGCTCGCATGACCGGCGTCTCCAAAACTCAGGCCGCTGTTACCAGCACCTTCAACACGGTTAAACAACAGCTACCCACCATTGAGAATATTGATGGCTTCCTGTCCTCGCACCAGATGGCTGTCACTCAAATGGCCATTCAGTACTGCGATGCTCTTATATCGGACGGTCAAGCCAGAGCGGACTTTTTCCCCGGTTTTAATTTTTCTGCTCCTCCCGCAACAGCGTTTGAGCACGGTGGTAAGAGCCTTATAACAGACCGGCTGTTAGAGCGCTTCGTGGGTGTCAATCTATCTACCCAACCTACCGCACTGGAAGTTGAGACGGAAGTGGGCGACCTGATAGCCAAGCTGTCTGACTGTGGAGTAGACGGTTGCGCCGAAGACCGTACCGAAACAATTGTTAAAGCAAGCTGTGCCGCTGTGCTTGGCAGCGCCACAACCCTGGTTCAGTAGAGGACAACGCTCATGTTCATTCGTAAATCCCGTAAACGGCCTCTGGCCAATGGCGAGCCCCTCTTCCACAGCGACCACTCCCGGCCACGCTCCCGCAGGGAGTTCATTGCCCAGGGTATGATGGCAGGCACCGCAACGGTGTTCGGGGCCTCGGTGTTCAGCCTGTTCTCCAGCCCTGCACAGGCTGCAGTTGCGCTTTCCCCGGACCTAGAAAGCCTTAAAAGTGGCTGTGGCATCGCAGTCCAGGGGGCCGGCAAGATACCATTTATCTGTTTCGATCTGGCCGGAGGTGCAAATATTGCCGGCTCCAATGTGCTAATGGGGAAATCCGGTGGTCAGAAGGACTTTCTGAGTACCGCTGGCTACAGCAAGCTGGGCTTGCCCGGTGACATGCTGCCCAACGATCCATCGTTCGTGAATGAAGAACTGGGGTTGGCATTTCACTCAGACAGCGCCTTTCTGCGCGGTATTCAACAGAGCACCAGTGCCGGCACCCGCGCCGCAACTAACGGCGCGATCATCGCGGCCCGTTCGGAGAACGATACCGGCAACAACCCTCACAACCCCATGTACGGAATTCACAAAGCCGGTGCGGATGGCTCTCTGCTCTCTCTGGTTGGTTCGCAAAGCACCGACTCGGGAGGTAACTCTCTGGCACCTATGGACCTGATCAACCCGCAAGCAAGACCTACCAAGATTGACAGGCCATCGGACGTAACCGGCCTGGTCGACGTTGGCGATCTGATTGGCATATTGGATCAGGGCGATGCGGTGGCGGTTATGGAGTCTATCCAGCGCATCAGTGATAAAAAAATGCACAGGATGGACACCGGCATTTCGACAGACGATATCGTTAAGGACCTGGTTCGCTGTGGGTACGTCAAGAGTGCCGACCTGGCTGCCCGCTTTGGCAACCCGTCATCTTTGGACCCGGTGGCCGATACGGACATCGTTGGGCCCGGCGGAATATTCTCGAGCACTGAGTTTAATAGTAATCGTGAGTTCCAGAAAACTGCCTCTGTAATGAAGCTGGTTCTCAGCGGCTATGCTGGCGCAGGCACAGTTACTATGGGTGGCTACGACTACCACACAGGTGAAAGGGCAACCGGCGAGCGACGGGACGAACTTGCAGGCCGCTGCATGGGCGCCTGCCTCGAATACGCAGCAAGGTTGGGAGTACCATTAATGCTGTACGTGTTCAGTGATGGCTCAGTTTCCAGTAATGGCCGCCTGGATGATTCACCGGATGGACGGGGTAAAGGCGAGTGGACAGGCGACAACCAGCAAACGGCCGCCTCCTTTTTCCTGGTTTACAACCCAAACGGACGCCCGACCCCCATCCGTAACCAGGTCGGCTTCATGCGCGCGGATGCGTCCGTGGAAACCGCCTCCAGCCCGGCAGCCAACAATGTAAATCAGCTGGTGCAAACCGTTTTGCTTAATTACATGGCACTGCATGGTGAACAGAATGATTTCGCTTCGAAGTTCATGGGGCATGGCCTCGGCAATTCAGACAGTCGGGACAGATTGATCGCGTTTGAAAATGTAGTCAGCGGTACAATCCCACCCAAAACGCCTACTCCATAGAGCAAGATCGCGATAACCGGGCCTCCTGAATCGACGTCACGATTCGGGAGGCGCCAGGCCCTCAGAAAAATGCATCACCCGTTTATCATCAATGATAATCGCATCAATGCCGGGCAGCCGCTCAATCATCTCCAACCCCTTCTCCGGCCCAAGCACAAAGACCGCTGTAGACAACCCATCCGTTGTCAGTGCATCGTCTCCAATAATCGTAACACTCTGCACGCCGCGCACTGATTTCCCGGTGCCCGGCGACAGTATGTGGTGTACACGCTCACCCTGATCATTGATAAAAAAACGCTCGTAATCTCCAGACGTGGAAATCGCAACGTTAGCCAACGGCAGCACAACCGCATTACGCTCCCCGGACCGAGGGTCACGCACGCCCACAAGCCATGGGCTCCCGCGTTTATCGCCTAACAGGCGCAGGTCACCGCCAGCGCTCAGCCGGGCGTGACGAACACCTGCCCGCACCAAGCGCTCGATACCGAGATCGACGGCGAAGCCTTTGGCAATACCCCCTAAATCAACGAGCAGTCCTTGCTGACGATAGAATACCGTGCGCTCTGCCTCGTCCAGGATAATATCCTGATAATTGATATGACCAAGCTTTGAGCGGATATCTTCTTCGGAGGGCTGCTGGTGCTCACGGTAATCGTAAAGGAAGCCAACGGACCCGAAACTAACATCAAAAGCACCATCGCTGAGTTCCGCCACCTCGCCCGCTTTCTTGAGTACCAAGAAAAGGTCGGGGCTTACGTTGACCGGTTTATCTGCGGCACGGCGGTTAATGGCTGAGAGTTCGGAGTCATCCTTATATCGGCTCATGCTCCGGTCTACCTGATGGAACACCGCCAGAACATCCTCGGCAATAGCGTCAGCAGCGCTACGGTCGCTGAACCAGAACTCCAACTCTACCGGTGTTGTCATCGCGGTATCCGTATACCTGTACCATTGCGCCTGGACCGCAGTAGGCAACAAGGCTAGCAAAAATACCCACGCACACACTCGAAAACGGAAGGGCGCAAAACAAATCAGACGGTTTATGGAATCGAATTTTTCCATCAGCGTTCAGACAACCCCTGCTCATGACTCAGTAGCGCCTGCTTGCGCTTTATCCCCCAGCGATACCCTGAAAGGCTACCATCACCACGAAGTACCCGATGACAGGGCACAACCACAGCAAGGGGATTGGCAGCACAGGCTCCCGCTATTGCCCGCGAGGCCGTGGGTATCCCCATGCGTTGGGCAATTTCACCATAGCTTGACGAGCTTCCCGACGGAATCTCCTGCAGCGCGCGCCAGACCCTGCACTGAAACTCTGTGCCGCGGAGGTCAAGTTGCACAGCTAGCGGCCTGCGACTATCAATCAGATAGCGCATGACCTCAGCAAACCAATCCGCCCGGGAATTATTTGCGTGCTCAAGCGTGGCATTCGGGAAACGACGAGCCAGTTCCATGACCAGTTCTTCACGAGACCCACCCGGCAGCACGGCGCAAACACCGCTCTGGGTGCTCGCAACCAGAATTTCACCGAGGTAACAGTGGCCTGTCTGCCAGGTGATCGTTTCGTCTTGTGCATTACTACCCGCCATGAAAGGCTCCTGTGCCTGGGTTCCTCTGTTTCCCGGTCATTCTGGGTGTGCATTCGCAGTATGGCTCATGTCGGCGCGCGTGCAAACGTACAATACTTTACGCAAATTTCCACTTTAGTCTGATTGCCGGTTTGGCCACAGGCTAAGAAACTAACCCTCTTCACGACCAATAAACAAACAATAATATTCAGAGTACTGAGTCTAAGTGGCAACCGCTTGGCCGTGCCCTGTCACTGGAGACTTCATGAAACCCGTAAACGCACTTTTCACTGCCTGCCTGCTATTGCTTGGCGCAAGCACAGTTGCCGCCGAAACACTCAAAATTGGCCTTAACTATCCGCAAACCGGCCGTTACAAAGATCAAGGCTTGCAACAGAGGCTGGGTGCTTTCCTGGCCGTCGACGAAATCAACAAAACAGGCGGCATTCTGGGGCAGCCCCTCGAGTTGGTTATCCGGAACACTCGTGGAGACCCCTCCAAGGGCGCAGAGAACACAGCTGAATTGATTGATGGGGAAGGAGCTCAAATGGTCTTCGGTGGCGTATCCAGCGCTGTAGCCATAGCCTCTGGAAAAGCCGCCCGCCAGCGCAACAAACTTTATTTCGGCACACTCACCTACTCCAACGCGACGACCGGAAGCGAGGCCCACAGCCATATGTTCCGGGAACCCTACAATGCATGGATGACAGCCAAGGCTCTCAGCCAGTACCTGAAGCGTAATCACGCCGATGAAGGCTACTTCTACATCACGGCAGACTATACATGGGGTTGGTCGGTTGAAGAATCTGTACGCAAATTTTCTGACACCGAAGATGCTCAACGCCATCCTGGTGTAAAAACACCCTTTCCCCGCGCCCTGGTGAGCGACTTCCAGAGTGCCCTGGAGCAGGCAGACGCCAGCGGTGCCAAGGTGCTGATGTTGGTGCTGTTTGGTGATGACATGGTCCGTGCTCTCAACACAGCTTACGAAATGGGCCTGACCCAAAAAATGCAGGTTGTTGTGCCCAACCTCACCCTGGGCATGGCACGCCAGGTAGGGCCCACCATTATGGAAGGTATCGTAGGAGGTAGCCCCTGGGTGTGGAATGTGCCTTATGAATTGGACTATCCCCGCGGCAAGGAGTTTGTCGAAGCCTTTTCCCAACGTTACGAAATGCGGCCTTCCACCGCCGCGGCTTCCGCCTACAGCATTGTATATCAGTACAAGAGTGCCGTTGAACGCGCCGGAACCACCAATACCCGGGCATTGATTCGCGCCCTCGAAGGCCACAGGTATTCCTTCCTCAAAGATGAACAGTACTGGCGCGATTTTGACCACCAGAATGTCCAGTCTGTTTACGTGGTCAAAATCAAACCGCGGGAAACTATTATGGCCGATCAATACGGCTCGGATTACTTCAGTATCATCGATTCCATGTCGGGTGATAATGCCGCCCAGACCCGGGAAGAATGGGAGGCTCGCCGTAAAGAGGCCGGCAAACCGCTGACTTTGTGACAACCTTGCCTGATTTTCAGGCACAATGGCTGCTGTAAAAACTCTCTGATGGAGATTCCTCTTTGCAGCAGCACTCGTTCGACCTTGTCGTTATTGGTGGTGGCGTCAATGGCACCGGAATTGCCATGGATGCCGCAGGGCGGGGGCTAAGAGTCCTGCTCTGCGAAATGAATGACCTGGCCTCGGCGACATCCTCCAGCAGTAGCAAACTGATCCATGGCGGTTTGCGCTACCTGGAGCATTATGAATTCGGTCTGGTGCGAAAAGCTCTGGCAGAGCGTGAAGCTCTTTTGCGAAACTCACCGCATATCATGTGGCCCATGCGCTTTCGTCTTCCCCACCAGCCACATCTGCGCCCCGGCTGGATGATCCGGACAGGCCTGTTTCTGTATGACCACCTTGCAAAGCGGGAACTGCTCCCTGGCTCCCGGTCCATTACGTTTGGCAGTGACAGTCCTCTGAAGCCCGAAATAACCAAGGGTTTTGAATACTCTGATGGATGGGTCGATGACGCCCGTCTCGTTGTGCTCATGGCTCGTAAGGCCCAGCAGATGGGTGCCGTTATCCGGCCCCGGACTCGCTGTACTCAGGCAACCCGTGACAATAAAACCTGGACGATAACTCTTCAGGACAGTCTTTCAGGAGCCGAAACTGAAATTTCAGCAAGTGTACTGGTAAACGCAGCAGGGCCTTGGGCCAGTGCACTCTTTGCCGGGACGATTGCAGCCCCCGCACCAAAACAGATTCGCTTGGTGAAAGGCAGCCATCTGGTCGTTCCTCGCCTCAACAATGGCGACGAAGCCTACATACTGCAGAATGAAGATGAACGCATTGTCTTTGTGATTCCCTACGAAGAACGCTTTTCCCTGATAGGCACAACCGATGTCGACTACGAAGGCGACCCGTCGCTTGCCCGCATTTCTCAGGAAGAGACCGATTACCTTCTAAAAATTGTGAACGCCTATTTCAGGCGTCAGACGAGCAACGAAGACGTTGTCTGGTCCTATTCCGGAGTAAGGCCGCTCATCGATGATGAAGGTGAGGAAAATGCACAGAAAGCATCCAGGGATTACTCCTATGAAGTCGATGACAACCAGGGCCTGGCACCACTAATCTCTATTTTTGGCGGCAAGATAACTACCTACAGAAAGCTTGCAGAGGTTGCCACAGACAAGGTCTGTGAGTTTTTCCCTCAGGCAGGTAAGCCCTGGACCGGGAATGCCGTGTTGCCGGGCGGGGACTTCACCAGTAAAACGCTACTTCTGGCGGAGTTGAAAATCGAATTCCCCTGGCTGCCAACGGAACTGACACAGCGCTACGTACGGACTTATGGCACAGAATGCCGCAACCTGCTTGCCGGCGCGGTTTCAATTGAAGATATGGGGACGCTTTTTGCCGGCAACCTGTTCCAGAAAGAGGTCGACTACCTTATTGCTCAGGAATGGGCGTGGACAGCCGAAGATATACTCTGGCGCCGTACGAAGCAGGGGCTCTATGCATCGGAAGCGCAAACCCTGGCACTGAAAGCCTACCTGTCTGACTCAGACAAAAGCTCGGACACCCGTTTCTGAAGCTCGGGAATCACCTCCTTTTCAAACCAGGGGTTCCGACGCAACCAAAGATTGTTTCGCGGGCTGGGGTGAGGCATGGGCAGGAGGTCCGGCCAATATTTGCGCCAGTTTTTGACGTTTTCAGTAACCGATTTTTTACCATTCGGAAGGTGCCAGGCATGAGCATATTGGCCTATAACCAGAGTCAAGCCGATATTGGTTAAGCGCTCAAGCAAAACGCTTCGCCACGCTGGGGCGCATTCAGGCCGAGGTGGCAGATCGCCGGACTTTCCCGTTCCGGGGTAGCAGAACCCCATGGGCAAAATGGCCAGCTTGCGGTCGTCGTAAAAGGTCTCTCGCGTTATGCCCATCCACTGCCGGAGACGGTCACCACTTGGATCATTAAACGGAAGCCCTGTTTCATGTACCCGCCTTCCCGGGGCCTGCCCCACCACCAGAATTCGCGACGACGGTGACAGCTGCACAATCGGTCGCGGGCCATATGGCAGACTCTCTGCACAAATCGTGCAGGCGCGCACCTCCCGAACCAGTTCATCAAAAGGCAGCTGAGCAAGAATATCCGTCATGGGATCAACGTCACCAGGGCAATTGCATATGAAGGGATTTCCCGTAACCTTATAGCTCTGATGACAATGCGGCAAGCCAACAGAGTGGCCGCGTTAAGTACCCACCGTGGCATACCTGGGAGTATACATGAACGCAAAAGCAGGCCCTCTTCCTCTGCCGGAGATCGATGTTGAAGAATTCCGAAAGGTCGTTCGAAGCCGGCGCTCCGTGCGGCGCTTTAAGGACGAGCCCATTCCGGATGCGGTGCTTGAGGACTGCCTCGAACTGGCCACACTGGCCCCGAACTCCAGCAACCTGCAGCCCTGGGAATTTTTTGTCGTCAGAACACCCGAACTAAAAGAGAAACTTGCCGAGGCCTGCCTGGGACAAAACGCGGCGAGAACCGCTCCGGTATTGATCGCGATTGTTGCGCGCCCGGACACCTGGCGCAAACACGCCCGCCTTGCACTGGAAGACTGGCCAAAAGAGGAAAAGCTGCCCTCCATTGTTGAAAAGTATTACAAAAAGATCGCACCCATCCATTATAACCAGGGCCCACTTGGGCTTATGGGCGCAGCCAAGAAAACAGCAGGACTCATAGCCGGGTTGAAGCGTCCGGTTCCCCGAGGGCCCTACTCAATAAATGAAATGAAGGTCTGGGCCACGAAATCCACGGCACTGGCAGCAGAAAACCTGATGCTGGCGCTACGCGCCCACGGTTACGACTCCTGTCCAATGGAGGGGTTTGACGAATACCGGGTAAGAAAACTCCTGAAGCTGCACCGTAAAGGGCTTGTGACCATGGTTCTGGCAGCCGGCCGGCGCGCGGAAAACGGCGTGTATAACCGCCAGTACAGATTCGACCAGAAAACGCTGATCCACTATCTGTGAACGCTGTTGCCGGAGGGTAATTTTTCGCATAAACGCCCGGGGTATGGCCTTATATTTCGGGATTACCCAGAGCTTCAGCGGCACCCAACAACCCGGTGTAGGGCTCTGCTACCAGGTGAACCGGTGTAAATTCCAATATAGGGCGCATGCGCCCCTTGTCTTCAAAGCCTCGCCGGAATCGGCTTGCAAGAAAAAAATCCGTAATCCGCGGCAAGATACCACCGCACAGATAGACACCACCGGAGCTTCCCAGCGTCAGGACAGCATCGCCCGCTGTCCGGCCAAGCAATTCACAGAAGTGTTGGAGGGTTTGACACGCAAGGGGATCGTTCCGCTCCAGCGCCGCGGCTGTTATTTTCTCCGGCGCGTCCAGCGGCGCCGAGACCTTCTGAATGGCTGCGTGGGCCTGGTATAGATTCAGCAACCCCTGACCACACAGTATTCGTTCCACCGACACCCTTCCAAACCTGGCCTGGAGTATCCGGAGGATTGCCATCTCGGTATCGTCCCTGGGCGCAAAATCGACATGCCCGCCCTCGGTTGTCAACGCCGTCCATCCACTTCTGACCGGCACCAGAGCCGATGCGCCCAGGCCCGTACCAGGGCCCATCACCAACCTGGGGCGGCGCCTGTCACCCGGGCCTCCGCAGACATGCACCAGCTTCCCCTCCGGAACATGGAGCACGCCCAGGGCCATGGCCATAAAATCGTTGATAACCTTGAACGTCTGCCAACCAAACTGCGTGCGGATCTCTTCGATATCAAAGCGCCAGAGATTATTGGTCATCTGCACCCTGGTACCGCGAACCGGTGAGGCAACTGCAAGGCAAGCTTCACGGACTCTGTCGACACCGCATTTGTCCAGATAACATGAGAGCGCATCATCGAGATTAGCGTAATCATCACAAGCCAAAGTTTCGATTGCACACAGCTCAACACTGCCCCGCTCCACCAGCGCAAACCGCGCATTGGTACCACCGACATCACCGACCAGAGAGTATTCGCCTTGTGTCATGCTTCGTGATTCCAGAAAACGCTGGCTCCTTCTTCAGATGTACCTGCCGCACGCCGCATCCAGCCGAACAGTTCTCTGCCATAGCCCTGGTGATACCGGGATAAATCAGGGCTGGCCGGCTCACGCTGTGCAAAGTCCGCCTCATCAGCAATAATCGACAAGGCGCCTTTTTCCGCATCGAGGCATATCAGATCACCGTCCCGAACTCTTGCAAGGGGCCCACCATTCAGGGCTTCGGGATAAACGTGAATAGCCGCCGGAACCTTGCCCGACGCACCGGACATGCGACCATCCGTAACCAGGCCAACGCTGAACCCCCTATCCTGCAGCACCCCAAGATAGGGAGTGAGCTTGTGCAACTCGGGCATGCCATTGGACCTTGGCCCCTGGAAGCGGACAATAACCACGCAGTCTTTGTTCAGCTCACCCGCATCGAAGGCAGCTTTCAGTTCGTTCTGGTCGTTAAAAACCACAGCGGGAGCTTCTATCCTGTAGTGTTCCCGGGCAACAGCGGACACCTTTATAACGCCTCTTCCGAGATTGCCATCCAGGACTTTTAGCCCGCCGTCGGGCGCGAACGGCTCCGATACTGTACTCAATACATCGGGGTGCCGGCTTTTTTCCGGAGCGGGCTGCCAGACCAGTGCACCACCGTCCAGCTCAGGCGTCCGGGTGTATCTCTCAAGGCCGTAACCGACAACAGTCTCTACGTCGTTGTGCAGGTAACCCCCATCCAGGAGTTCACGGATCAGAAATGGCGTGCCTCCGGCCTCATGAAAAGCATTTACATCTTCCTCACCGTTGGGATAAATACGGGTCATGGATGGAACAACGGAAGACAGCTCCGCATAGTCATTCCAGTCAATGATGATGCCGGCGGCACGAGCAATCGCAACCCAGTGCAGCGTGTGATTGGTGGAACCTCCGGTCACCAGAAGCGCGACCAGCGCATTGACGATGCTTTTCTCGTCAACCATATCGCCAAGACCGAGTTCGCCGCCCTGAGGCCTCGACAACCGAATAACCTGCTCCGTCGCTGCACGCGTCAACTGGTCCCGCAATGGCGTGCCCGGATTCACAAACGCAGCTCCCGGTAGATGCAGCCCCATCACTTCAACCAGAAGCTGATTACTGTTGGCCGTACCGTAAAAGGTGCAGGTACCCGCACTATGGTAGGATTTGCTTTCAGCTTCCAATAGTTCATCTTTTCCTAGTTTTCCCTCTGCATAAAGCTGACGGATACGCTGTTTTTCCTTGTTTGGCAGCCCTGAGGGCATAGGACCAGCGGGCACAAGAATACTGGGCAGATAACCGAAGCTGAGGGCACCAATTAGCAACCCGGGTACTATCTTGTCGCAGATACCCAGCAAAACAGTGGCATCAAACATATTGTGGCTCAGTGCCACTGCCGTGCTCATGGCGATGGTATCCCGTGAAAACAGGCTGAGTTCCATGCCAGGCTGCCCCTGGGTCACCCCATCGCACATAGCGGGTGTGCCGCCAGCAAACTGGGCTACGGACCCCATCCCATGAGCAGCCTCGCGGATAATATCCGGATATGTGGCATAGGGATTATGTGCAGAAAGCATGTCATTGTATGCCGACACTATGGCCAGGTTCGCTTTATTCATCAGCTTCAGAGTGTCTTTATCATCCTGATGACAAGCCGCAAAACCATGGGCAAGATTACCGCAGGAAAGAGAATTGCGATGGGGGGATTGGGATTTAAGCTCAGTCATTCGAGCCAGATAATTCTGCCGGGATGGTCGACTGCGATCAATGATTCGCCGGGTGACTCTGTCTACGACAGCATGCATATCAGACTCCTTTGCCCAAGGCAGATTTAATGATATTTGGAAGTAATTTTACGTTCTTTTTTTGCTATCATCACCCTAACGTCACAATTAATTCATAATTTGTTGATACATTTACTACCTATCAAACCCTTGAAGGATAACAGCATGCTCAGGCGTACCAAGATTGTCGCTACCCTAGGCCCCGCTACAGACTCTTCGGAATCTCTGGCTGACATTATAGCCGCTGGCATTGATGTAGCCCGTCTCAACTTCTCTCATGGAAGCGCCGACGAGCACATCAAGCGTGCACAACGGGTTCGCCAGGCTGCAGCAGCTCAAGGTCGTTTTGTAGCCCTGCTTGCAGACCTTCAGGGGCCTAAACTCCGTATTGCCCGCTTCACTGACAATAAAGTTATCCTTAAAGCAGGGCAAACTTTTGTCCTGGATGCCGCAATGGACAAGGAAGCCGGCACAGACGAACGTGTAGGCATTGATTATGAGCAGCTCATTGAAGATGTTTCGCCCGGAGACATTCTGGTTCTGGATGATGGTCGTATCGAAATGGAAGTGCAGTCGGTCGACGATCACAGCATCACATCTTCAGTTCTGATTGGCGGCCCACTCTCCAATAATAAGGGCCTGAACAAGCGTGGCGGCGGGCTTTCCGCCGATGCCCTGACGGACAAAGATAAGCAAGATATCGTGACGGCTGCGCGGCTTGGAGCCGACTATGTTGCGGTATCCTTTGTCCGAACAGCCGAAGATATGCACACAGCCCGCCGGCTTCTTGAAGAAGCCGGGTCAGATGCCGGCCTGGTTGCCAAAATCGAACGCGCGGAACTTGCACACGACGTGGCAGCACTGGACGCAGTTATCGAAGCTTCCGACGTTGTGATGGTGGCCCGCGGCGATCTCGCCGTTGAGATCGGTGACGCTGAGCTCGTGGGTGTACAGAAGCACATCATTGCCAGGGCCCGGGTCCTGGATCGCGCTGTGATTACAGCAACACAAATGATGGAGTCTATGATCACCAGCCCCATGCCGACCCGCGCTGAAGTATCTGATGTGGCGAACGCGGTTATGGACTACACAGATGCGGTTATGCTGTCAGCAGAAACGGCAGTAGGCGATTACCCGGTAGAAGCTGTAGAAGCAATGGTGCGTATTTGTATCGGCGCGGAAAAACACCCGACGATGCACCAGTCCAATCACCGGATTCACGAAAGCATGGAGCTTGTTGATGAAGCCATTGCCCTGTCCGCCATGTATGCAGCAAACCACCTGAACGGAGTTCGGGCGATCATTTGCATGACGGAAACAGGCGCGACGCCCCGGCTGATGTCCCGCATCAAATCCAGCCTGCCAATCTTCGCGTATTCCCGACACCATTCCACGCAACACAGGGTTGTGATGTACCGTGGTGTTCAGACGATTCCGTTTGATTCGGCAAAAATTCCGAATGAGCGAACCAATGCGCTGGCCATATCAGAGCTGGTTAATCGGAACGTGGTAAGCAAGGGCGACCTGGTAGTTATCACCAAAGGTGACTACGTGAACGCCCAGGGCGGAACCAACACTATGAAAATTGTTCGGGTTGGTTCCGAGATCAGCTGATCTCGGAAAGGCTATCACGGGCGATATCGACAATCGCCGCCCAATCTTTATTCGCAATAGCATCCGCGGGCGTAAGCCAACTGCCACCAACAGTCTGCACATTGCGCAAGGACAGGTAGTCCTTAGCAGTGTTGCGGCGGATCCCACCCGTCGGGCAAAAAGTCACATCCGGGAATGGGCCCCCAAAGGCTTTCAGTGCGGAGGTGCCTCCCGCCACTTCTGCAGGAAAAAATTTAAACTCACGGTAGCCTAAACCGTAACCGAGCATCAGCTCGGAAGCTGTTGAAATACCAGGCAAAAGAGGCACCTCGGCGGTTAAAGCAAATTTCAAAAGCTCATCCGTTACTCCGGGAGTCACTATGAACTGGGCACCGGCCGCTACTGCCTCGCGATACTGGGAGACACACGTCACCGTTCCAGCACCCACCCAGGCCTCGGGTATGGCTTCGCGTACACGCTCAATCGCCTTGAGCCCGTGCTCTGTCCGCAAGGTTATCTCCATCACACCAATCCCGCCATCAAACAGAGCCTGACACAATGGTACCGCCTCAGCCAGGTGCTCTATAGTGATAACAGGCATCAAAGGTGAAGCCTCCAAGACAGATCTGATCCGACCCCGCTGAAAATCCGATATCTGGCTCATGCTTCTCTCCATACGTGATTTTAAAGGTCTTAAGGGCTCCAGAAGACCTGTAAGCCCGGATTCAGGAAGCCGCGCACCGGCATTGCGAGAAGATCCTCCGGCAGAGCAAAAGCCCGCTTCAGCGTTTCCAGCTTATCATTGCCTTTAAGGTGTAACGCCGTAAAACGGGCCTCACACATCAAAGCATAGGTCAGTGTGATGCGTGATTGCCCCTGTGATGGCGGTGTCATCGCCGCAACCACTTCCCGGCTTTCTAGATCCATGGCACGAACAAGTTCAGGGGCATCCGGAAACAGGGACGCCGTATGACCATCATTCCCCATACCCAAAATCAACACATCCAACGGACGTGTCAGAGTCGCCAGGCCGGCACTGACTGCCTCAACACCTGCGTGAGGAGTATTCCCGCTCTGCTTCAAAGGAAAATACTTCGCAACGGCTGCGTTATTCCGGAGCAAGTTTTCTTTTACCAGCCTGGTATTACTGACCGCATCGGTTTCATCCACCCAGCGCTCATCTGCCAAAACAACGTCCACCCTGCCCCAATCCAGGCTTTTGAGGGACAATGCATGAAAAAATGGCAGAGGGGTGGACCCACCTGAAACCGCAAGACTTGCCCGCTCAGCTACCAAAAGCCGGGCGTTGAGAAACTCTGCGACTGCATCGGCAAGCTCCAGCGCTACATGTTGCGCCGATTCGCCAATATGAGCCTCGATACCGGCCGGCCAAACTATGTCAGGCATCTTCATACCAACTCCTTCCATCACGAGTGATCATCGCAATAGAAGCAACCGGTCCCCAGGTTCCCGCGGCATATCGCTTGGGCGGATCACCTCCGTCACTCCAGTTCTGGATAATCTGGTCCACCCAGCGCCAGGCATACTCAACTTCATCACGCCGCACAAACAGGTACTGATTCCCTTTCATAATTTCCCACAACAGGCGTTCGTATGCATCGGGAATCCGGTCGGCCTCAAAGGTCTCCGAAAACGTCAGCTCCAGTGGCCCCTGACGCAGCCGCATGCCCTTGTGCAAACCCTGATCTTTGGTGAGTATTTTGAGTGACATTCCTTCATCCGGCTGCAAACGGATGATCAGTTTGTTATTCGCCAGGTGCTTCTGGTCGGGATCAAAAATGTAATGGGGGGCCGGCTTGAAGTGAATAATAATCTGGGACAGCTTTTCCGGCAGGCGTTTACCCGTGCGTATGTAGAATGGAACTCCCGACCAACGCCAGTTATCGATTTCCACTTTCAGAGCCACAAACGTCTCGGTTGCACTTCTCTTGTTGGCCCCCTCTTCTTCGAGGTATCCGGGGACCGGCTTCCCAATACTGGTGCCCGCTGTGTACTGGCCCCGCACAACGTAACTTTCCATCATGTCCGGTGTAATTGTGCGAAGAGCTTTAAGTACCTTCACCTTTTCATCACGGATGCTGTCGGCGGACAGATCGGAGGGTGGGTCCATGGCAATCAGACACAACAACTGAAGCATGTGATTCTGAATCATGTCCCGGATCTGGCCCGCTTTATCAAAATAGCCCCAGCGACCTTCAATACCCACGCTCTCGGCAACCGTTATTTCCACATGAGAAATATGATTCTGGTCCCATTGAGATGCAAAAAGGTTATTGGCAAAGCGCAGAGCAATCAGGTTCTGAACGGTCTCTTTGCCCAGATAATGGTCGATCCGGAAGAGCTGGCTTTCTTTATAGACTTCTGCGAGTTCATCGTTTATGACCTTGGAGGACTCAAGGTCATGACCTATGGGCTTCTCAACAACAACACGTGTCTTTTCTGTGCAACAACTGGCTGAATGGAGGTTTCGGGCAATGACACCGTACATCGCTGGCGGGGTGGCCATATAAACAATCAGCTCATTACTTCTCTCATGGCTTCCACCCTCGCGCCAACTGTTGAGAACCCCAAACGCATCTTCATCCTGGAAGTCCAGAACCTGATATTCCACCCTCTGCAAAAAGGCTTCGGCTACTGAAAGATCAAATTCCTCTGCCTTCACATTCCGCTTCAGCTTTTGAAGCAACTGGCCACGAACTTCTGTGGTGTCGAGGTCCTGACGAGCGAGTGCCAATATTCTACTGTCGCTAGCCAGAAGACCAGCTCGCTCCAACTGGTAGAACGCAGGAAACAGCTTGCGCTGGGCAAGATCGCCCAGAGCCCCGAACAACATAATGTCGCAGCGGTTAATCATCCTGTTGACCATCGGGCACGCCTCTCTGGTGAATCAAGCCATAGAAAACCAAGCTGTATTCACGCATAAATGTAGTAATTTTATCCAAATAATGACATTGCCCATGGATTAAGCCAAGGGCAATATCGGGTTATTGATACGTTTACTACCCAAAACATGTTGAAATCCCGGTATAATCGGCTCGAGTTGAACAACCATCCCACCAAAGATTGAGGGAGTAGCTTTGATGGCTGTAAACCAGTCGCATCGTGACGAGAACCTACTGGAAGATATCCAGTCACGGCTAGACACGCTTAACAAGTCGGAACGCAAGGTAGCAGAGGCTATTCTGCGGGATCCCAGCGCAGCCACCCGGTACAGCATTGCGGCTCTGGCCAGAGCTTCAAACGTCAGCGAACCAACCGTAAACCGGTTTTGCCGTGGATTTTCGGCCACAGGTTTTCCGGATTTCAAGATCCGGCTCGCGCAGAGCATCGCTACGGGCATACCCTATATCGGGCAGAACATAGAGCCGGAAGATACGGTTGCAGAGTTTGCCGACAAGATCATGATGAGCACCATCGCCAACCTGGACAAGGCCCGTCAGGCGCTGAACCCCCGCGCACTGGCAACCGCCATTGACTATCTGATCCAGGCAAAACAAATCAACTTTTTTGGCATGGGGGGCTCAGCGTCTGTTGCGCTTGACGCACAACACAAGTTTTTCCGCTTTAACCTTCCAGTCATGTCCTATGATGACGCCCTCATGCAGCGCATGGTTGCTGCAGGTGCCAGTGTTGGAGACGTCATAGTGATGATTTCCTATACCGGACGCACCCGGGAAACCGTCGATATCGCCCGAATTGCCCGGGACAATGGCGCAACCGTTATCGGCATCACAACTCCGGACTCTCCGTTGGCAGACGTTTGCACCGTTGCTTTGGAGGTTACCGCACCAGAAGACATAGAGGTTTATATGCCAATGTCTTCCAGAATTATCCACCTTACTGTTATAGATATTCTGGCCACCGGCGTAACACTCAAGCGCGGTACCGACTTTCTGGGGCATCTCAAGAAAATCAAAGACAGCCTGATGCCTACACGCTACCCATCAAGCCTTGACTGACGAGAAGTTCAGCAGGCAACAAAAAACCCGGACAACCTGCGTTGTCCGGGTTTTTTGTTAATGCAGTATCCTGGTTATGGCCGGGATACTTCAGCGTTGCTCCTTAGGAACTGCTGATACGCTGCGTATTCACGCTGTCCTTCAAGGGATGCCATGAACCTGCGCAACTGTCCCAGGTCGGCGTCGCTGCCCTCTGCATCACCCTCGTTCACTGCGTCCAGGGCAATAACGGCAACACCGCTGCGCGTCATTGCAATGCCATAGCTCGAACCGCTGTCACCCGGACGGGAGAGCGAGAAAACGGTCTGTACTACCTGCGATTCCACACCTCCAGCATCCCTGGCCTGGTTTTCAAACTGCTCCCAATCACCCGCGTTCAGCGAATCAAGAGACTCACCCTTCTCCAAGCTGGCAAGGATGTTCTGGGCACGCTCATTCAGCGCTTCCCGGATCTTACGGTCTTCCAGGTTGCTACGAATGCTGTCCTGCACATCCGCAAGGGGCAGTTGCTGGGCTTCGCGATATTCACGGGCCCGCGCAACGACGGAAACATTATCGCCCACGTCAATCAGCTCGGTGTTATACCCACTCTCCATAACATCTTCCGAGAAAAGCTGACGAACAAGCCCAGCGTGGTCGAACGGTGCCTGGCCACCCTCTCTGGTAACGGCCTCAGCCACACGAATTTCCAGCCCAAGCTCTTCGGCCGGCCCAATCAGGTCATCTGCAGCATAAGCGGAGTCAGCAAGCTCTGAACGCACCTCTGCATACCTTTCCTGAGCACGTTCGCGGGCGAGCTCGGTCCGAAGCTGCTGCTCAAGCTCTTCCATGGGAGGAACTTCTGATCGGCGAACGTCGTCAAGGCGAATCAGGTGTACGCCAAAACTTGTCTGCACAGGCCCGGAAACTTCACCTTCCTCCAATGCGAACAAAGCCTTTTCAAAAGCTTCGTCGTAGACACCTCGCCCAGCAAAGCCAAGGTCACCGCCCTCTTTTGCAGACACAGTATCAATCGAAAGTTCCTGGGCCAGATCTTCAAAGCTCTCGCCGGCTTCCAGGCGCTCTTGAATAGCCACCATGGTCTGCTCGGAATCCGCGCCATCCTCGATCAGGATATGAGATGCACGACGCTCTTCACGAGCCAGATCGCCAGCACGCTGTGCGTAGTAGGCCTCAAGCTCTTCCTGGCTAATTTCAATTTTTTCAGCCAGGGCTCCCAGGGATAAGGTTATGTAAGCTGCGTCTATCTGCTCTGGCTGACTAAACGCATTTTTGTTTTCCTGGTAGAAAGCCTCAATCTCTGCGTCAGTCACCTCAACTCCTTCAGAAACCGCGCTGGCAGGAATCTGAACAACACGGAAGTTACGGGTCTGGTTCTGGATTCGCAGAAGTTGTGAGGCATTTGCATCGGCAACAAGGCCGCTTTGCATAATGCCACCACGAATTTGATTGACTACATACTGTTTGCGCATGGCTTCACGGAATTCGCCTACACCCATACCCAGGTTGCGCACGGAAGCCACAAAGCGATCACGATTAAACTGTCCATCAACCTGAAACTGCGGCATCTGAGTAATCAGAGCATCGATATCCGCATCAGTGAGTGCAAGCCCCTGGGCGCTGGCATCCTGAATAAGCACCTGCTCCTGGACAAGGGAGTCAAGCACATCCTTGCGAATCTGATCCTCATTCAGCATGGCGGGATCGGGACGCTCCATAGCGGAAAGACGACGCTGGCTCTCCATCTGAACCACGCGCAGGAACTCCCGCTCGGTAATATCCTCACCATTGACTGTTGCCACCTCCGGTTCGCCGGAGAAGCCCCCAACAATGGCGTCCATTCCCCAGATGGAGAGGGACACGACCAACAGACCAATTATGATCTTGGCAATCGTTCCTTGGGAATTTTCCCGTATATCTTGAAGCATGTTTCTCCCGAGCCTCTATTGGTGCTCTCAACGTAAAAAGGCGCACCCTGTTGGAATGCGCCTTGAATTCTTCTTGGCGACTCCGTTTAACGGGAGCCGCCGGAGAAAGAACCGTTACTTAACGGCGTCTTTCAGAGCTTTACCTGCTTTGAACCCGGGCACTTTTGACGCAGCGATCTTGATCTCGGCGCCAGTTTGCGGGTTACGACCAGTGCGCGCAGCACGATCTTTCACGGAGAAAGTACCAAAACCGATCAGAGTAACCTGATCGCCTTTTTTGAGGGCACCGGTGATAGAGTTGGTCATTGCGTCCAGAGCACGGCCAGCGGCTGCTTTGGAAATATCTGCTGATTCTGCAATTGCATCGATAAGTTCGGACTTGTTCACACTAAACCCCTTCGCTTTCAGGTTGAAGATGTTCTAGGTTGGATTGTTTTTTCTCGGACGTTCTCGACTATCGCATAAGCGGTCGGAGAATTCCATTCTTCGGTTTTCTTATTCCTTTCGGCGTTCAACCGGTGTTCGGAATAGGCACATACTGCGCGGGAGCCCTTGGTATTGGCTGCTTCACGGCGAAACAGTTATACCAATGGGCTCTCTGGCATGTCAACAACTCATCCAGGGTTTAATGTGTATTTATGCGTTCTGCACTGTCACTTTCATCGTCATGCGGCTTACCTGAGCTCGCCTTTGACCCTTTACCTGCCTTGTGTGGCTCAGGTGCATAAGCCAGAGCAATATCAAGAACTTCATCAATCCATTTGACTGGAATTATCTCCAGCGACTCTTTGATGTTGCCGGGTATCTCCTTGAGATCCCTAACATTTTCATCAGGTATAACAATGGTTTTTATACCGCCCCGATGCGCCGCGAGAAGCTTTTCCTTCAGCCCGCCGATGGGCAGAACCCGACCCCTGAGCGTGATTTCACCGGTCATCGCAACGTCTGCACGAACTGGAATTTTGGTCAGTGCAGAAACCAGTGCTGTACACATGCCAATACCGGCACTTGGACCGTCTTTGGGAGTTGCGCCTTCCGGTACGTGCACATGCAAGTCGTGTTTTTCATGGAAGTCATCGGCAATACCAAGCCCCGGAGCGCGACTTCTGACGACCGTAAGGGCCGTTTGAATCGACTCCTGCATCACATCACCAAGGGAGCCGGTTTTAACAACCCTGCCCTTACCTGGAGTCAGAGCGCATTCAATTGTAAGAAGCTCACCACCTACCTGGGTCCACGCCAGGCCAGTTACCTGGCCGACCTGATTGGTCTCTTCCGCCAGCCCGTAGTTGAACTTGCGAACACCCGAGTAATGCTCCAGCAACTCTGGCTTAATAACCATGGTCGCTTTCTCATTGGCGACCACGTGCTCTCGCACTACCTTCCTGCAGATTTTCGCGATTTCCCGCTCCAAGCCTCGAACACCGGCCTCCCGGGTGTAATAGCGCACGATATCCCGTAGGGTTTCCTCGGGTAGTGTGAGCTCATCCTTGCGCAGTCCGTTTGCCTTGATTTGCTTGGGCAACAAGTACCGCAACGCGATGTTCACTTTCTCGTCTTCGGTGTAACCCGGAATCCGGATAACCTCCATGCGATCCAGCAGGGCTGACGGAATGTCCATGGAGTTGGACGTGCATACAAACATGACATCGGAAAGATCGTAGTCCACTTCCAGATAATGGTCGTTGAACGTATGATTCTGCTCAGGGTCCAGAACTTCCAGCAAAGCAGACGCGGGATCACCACGATGATCCATGCCCATCTTGTCGATTTCATCAAACAGAAACAGCGGGTTTTTTACGCCCACTTTGGATAGCTTCTGCAACAACTTGCCAGGCAGCGCGCCAATGTAGGTTTTGCGGTGGCCACGAATTTCGGCTTCATCACGCACACCACCAAGAGCCATCCGGGTGTACTTGCGGTTGGTGGCCCGGGCAATAGACTGACCAAGGGATGTTTTACCAACACCAGGAGGCCCCACAAGGCAAAGCACAGGACCTTTAACTTTTTTCACGCGGCTCTGCACAGCAAGATATTCGAGAATGCGCTTCTTGACCTCATCAAGGCCGTAGTGGTCCTGGTCTAGAATCTCACGCGCTTTTTCAATGTCGTGGCGCACCCGACTGCGTTTTTTCCAGGGAACGGCCAGCATCCAGTCTATATAACCACGTACAACCGTGGCCTCCGCAGACATGGGTGACATCATCTTCAGCTTGTTCAGCTCAGCTTCTGTCTTTTTACGAGCTTCTTCGGGCAGGCCGGCTTCTTCAAGCTTCTGTTCCAGCTCTTCAAAATCGTTATTACCCTCGCCAAGGTTACCCATTTCTTTCTGGATAGCCTTCATCTGCTCATTGAGATAGTACTCGCGCTGACTGCGCTCCATCTGCTTTTTAACGCGGCCACGGATGCGTTTTTCAACCTCGATCAGGTCAATTTCTCCATCCAGCTTGCCGAGCAAAAGCTCTACTCGATTATTAACGTTAAGGGCTTCCAGCAGTTCCTGCTTTTCCGGAATACGCATCTCAAGGTGTGCAGCCATGGTGTCCGCCAGGCGTTCCAACTCTTCGATACCGGTCAGGGCATTAGAGACTTCCGAAGGCACCTTGCGGGACAGCTTCACATACTTTTCAAACTCATCCATCAGCGTTTTCAGGAGCACTTCTTCCTCGCGCTCGGGCAGACCTTCTTCGTCCATCAGCGTTGCGCCGCCAGACAAATAGTCAGCTTCTGTAATATTACTGATTGCAGCCCGGGCATTACCCTCAACCAACACTTTAACTGTGCCGTCAGGAAGCCTCAGCAACTGCAGTACGGTAGCAAGCGTGCCCATTTCAAACACATCATCGGGGCCGGGCTCATCAGTTGCGGCATCCCGCTGGGCAACCAGAAGGATTTCCTTGCTTCCTTCCATCGCGGCTTCCAGAGCCTGAATGGATTTCTCGCGGCCCACAAACAGGGGGACCACCATGTGCGGGAACACCACGACGTCGCGGAGAGGCAGCAGCGGGTATTCTTGCACGATATTTTCGGGTGTCCGGGTCATAAGGAATCCTCTGACGGTGTTTCATTCAGCATATCACCCTTCATTGGGGCAGCTGTTTAAATTGCAATATCTTTACCAAACAACACAGCACTGGCGTTTGCTGATACAAACCAACAAAAAAGGGGCGTTTCCGCCCCTTTTTTGTTTATCACTCAACAGTGCATGCCGCCTTAGTCATCCGGCACAGCTTTGGCGTGATCCGTGTTCGCGTATATCTTGAAGGGCTCCGAATCTCCCCGGATAACGCTCTCATCAATAACAACCTTGGATATATCGTGCTCTGACGGTATCTGGTACATAGTGTCGAGCAACGTAGCTTCCATAATCGAGCGCAAGCCACGGGCACCGGTTCTACGCTCCAAAGCCTTGTTGGCAACAGCGCGCAACGCCTCGTCGCGGAAATCCAGCTCAACTCCCTCCATATCGAACAACTTCTGATACTGCTTGGTCAGAGAGTTTTTCGGCTCAGTGAGAATCTGGACAAGCGCATCTTCATCAAGCTCGTTGAGGGTGGCAACCACTGGCAGACGACCAACGAATTCCGGGATCAAGCCATACTTGACCAGATCTTCCGTTTCGACATTCTTCACGACATCTCCAATATTTTTGGAGTCATCGCGGGCAGCCACTGCAGCTGAGAAGCCAATACTGCTTTTTTCAGTGCGGTCGCGGATTACCTTATCCAGGCCGGCAAATGCCCCACCGCAAATAAACAGCATGTTACCTGTATCAACCTGCAAAAACTCCTGTTGCGGGTGTTTGCGACCGCCCTGAGGAGGTACTGAGGCAACGGTGCCTTCGATTAATTTCAGTAACGCCTGCTGCACACCCTCACCCGAAACATCACGAGTTATGGAGGGGTTGTCAGACTTGCGTGAAATCTTGTCGATTTCATCAATGTAAACAATGCCTCGCTGGGCTTTCTCTACATCATAGTCGCACTTTTGGAGCAGTTTCTGGATGATGTTCTCAACATCTTCACCAACATAACCAGCTTCTGTAAGCGTTGTGGCGTCAGCAATAGTAAAGGGAACATTAAGCATCCGCGCCAGAGTTTCTGCCAGCAGCGTCTTACCACTACCGGTCGGGCCAATCAGCAGAATGTTGCTCTTACCAAGCTCAACATCGCCCTTGCCCTCACCGTACCTAAGGCGTTTGTAATGGTTGTAAACCGCTACCGAGAGTACAACTTTGGCGCGATCCTGACCGATGACATACTCATCAAGCGTATTGCGGATTTCAGCCGGCGTCGGAAGACGATCGCTCGGCTCCTCCTGTGCGTTTTCCTGAATCTCTTCACGGATAATATCGTTGCACAGGTCTACGCACTCGTCGCAGATGAACACCGAGGGCCCTGCAATGAGCTTGCGGACTTCATGCTGGCTCTTTCCGCAAAACGAGCAGTAGAGCAACTTGCCGTTATCGTCGCTTCTGCCGTTTCTTTCATCTGCCATTGAAATACCTCTGATCTCGTTTTGCTGGCGCTTAAGATACCCAAGCGCCAGCCAGGGGTGATGCAATTACTTCCAGTATTATTTATTCGGCACGCGCTTATCAAGTATCGAGTCAATTAGCCCGTACTCTTTCGCCTGTGCAGGATCCATAAAATTATCACGATCCGTATCCCTGGAGATGGTTTCCAGATCCTGACCGGTGTGATGGGCCAGAATGGAATTCAGGGTATGGCGAATTTTGAGTATCTCGCGGGTATGGATCTCAATATCCGTCGCCTGGCCCTGATAACCTCCCAAAGGCTGATGAATCATTACCCGGGAATTAGGCAAGCACGCACGTTTACCCTCAGCACCACCAGCCAGAAGAAAGGCGCCCATACTGGCAGCCTGACCTACACACAGTGTGGATACGTCAGGCTTGATGAACTGCATAGTATCGTAGATAGACATACCCGCAGTCACAGAACCGCCAGGACTGTTGATGTACAGATGGATGTCTTTGTCCGGGTTTTCCGATTCCAGGAACAGAAGCTGCGCCACGATCAGGTTGGCCATGTGATCTTCCACCTGTCCAACCATGAAAATCACCCGCTCCTTAAGCAGCCGGGAATAAATATCGAACGAACGCTCCCCGCGGGCAGTCTGCTCGATAACCATTGGCACCAGGGCAGACCTGGCATCCATTGCGGGACCATCAAATGGATTCTGCGTCATGATACGCCTGAACTCCTTATGGACAAATGGGACGTAGCGTTTAACCACGGCATCTTCAATATTCTTGCATCTTATACTTTGCCAGCCGCAAGCCAAGATGAAAACAGCCGGACATGCCGGCTGTTAACTCTGTTCGGCCAGCGGAGCCAGAAACTGATCCGGCTCCGTCACTATTACGCCACCAAACTCAGCGCTGGGGTTGACCCGCCTGAATGGCTTCTTCGTATTTGACCTTCTTTTCTGTGACCTTGGCCTGTGACAGCACATAGTCGACAACCTGATCTTCCAGCACAGAAGATTCGATCTGGCTCTTCTGCTCAGGGTTGCCACTGAAATGCGCAATCACTTCTTCTGGTTGTTCATACGTTGACGCGATCTCTTGGATCTTTTCATCAACTTTGGCCGGATCCACTTTCAGGTCGTTCGCCTTTACAACTTCCTGGAACAACAGACCGGTTTTCACGCGACGTTCAGCCTGCTCCTGGAAGATCTCCTTCGGAAGCTGCTGGAAATCTACCTGGCCGCCGAAGCGCTGAACAGCGTCCTGACGCAGGCGATCAATTTCCTGATCAGCCAATGCTGAAGGAATGTCGACTTCCGTAGTCTCAAGAAGACCGTCTACAACGTCATTTTTGACCTTGTTAGATACCGCCTGCTTAAGCTCGCGCTCCATGTTCTTTTTCACTTCTTCACGGAATGCAGTTTCATCTTCGGCTTCAATACCAAACTTGGTGAAAAACTCAGCATCCAACTCAGGCAGCTGCGGCTCTTCAACCTCGTGAATCTTGATATCGAACTTGGCTGGCTTACCCTTGAGATCTTCGTTGTGATAATCCTCAGGGAAAGTCACTTCGATTTCTAGATCTTCGCCGGCCTTGCCGCCAACGATGGCTTTCTCGAAGCCCGGAATCATCTGACCAGAGCCCAGGGTCAGCTTGTGGCCTTCAGCGGCACCGCCCTCGAACTCTTCACCGTCGATAGAGCCTTTGAAATCAATGGTCAGCACATCCTTGTTCTTGGACTTGCGCTTGACCGACTTCATGGTGGCCTGCTGGCGACGCAGGTTATCGATCATTGTGTCGATATCCTTGTCGGTAATTTCAGAGGTCAGCTTCTCAATGGAAACCTTGCTCAGATCACCCAGTTCAATTTCAGGCATAACTTCGAAAACAGCAACAAACTCAAGGTCTTTGCCTGCTTCCATGGTTTTTGGCTCAAGCTTGGGCCAACCCGCTGGATTAATATCCTGCTCCTGCAGTGCCTTGATGTAGTTGTCACGCATGATGTCGCCAACAATTTCCTGGCGCACGCTGTCACCGAAACGACGCTTGACCACGCTCATGGGCACCTTGCCTGGACGGAAACCATTAAGGCGCACAGTACGCGCGGTTTCCTGCAGGCGTTTCTGGACCGCCTGTTCAATTTCCTGGGCGGGCACACCAATCGTCATGCGACGCTCGATGTTGGAGGTCGTTTCTACAGACACTTGCATGGAAAATCCTCAAATTTCGGGTTCGGTATATGAATGAAATTAAAACCAAAAGTCCTTTCCAGAGCTGATTCCCCGGAAAAGACCCAAAATTAAAAGCCGATAGTTTATCACGGATTGCCCTGACGAGAGAATCACCTCCCTCGTGTAGTTTCAGAGTTCGCGACTGGATCGACGACCCGATACGTGAGTTGGGGGCAAAAAGAGAAAAACAAAGGGGGAAAACCTGGACAACAGGAAAAATTCGAGCACTCACGAACGCACTAAAACAAAAAAGGCCCTCAGAGAAACTCTAAGGGCCTTCAAAGTGGTACTCCGGGAGGGACTTGAACCCCCACGCCTTGCGGCAACAGGACCTAAACCTATCGTGTCTACCAATTCCACCACCGGAGCAAAAAACCTGGAAACAAGCAGAGTATCGGCCGCTACAATCGTAATACCTGATAAAGCGGAAAACACTTAAAGAAATTGGGGTGGACGAAGGGGATCGAACCCTCGACCGCAGGAGTCACAATCCTGAGCTCTACCAACTGAGCTACGCCCACCACATCGTGATATACCTTGCGGTACATTCGACAAACCACTGTTTCTTAACTTTGCTGGCTGCGGTTCCGATCAAGCCGGCGGCTATTATGGCGCGCCCGGCAGGACTCGAACCTGCGACCCTCGGCTTAGAAGGCCGATGCTCTATCCAGCTGAGCTACGGGCGCTTGACCGTTCGCCTAGCTGAACATTCAGAAAATGGTCGGGGTAGAGAGATTCGAACTCCCGACATCCTGCTCCCAAAGCAGGCGCGCTACCAGACTGCGCTATACCCCGTCTGAACTGAACAACACGTGCATCAGCAAAGTTGGTGCGGATATTACTGGCGCCAAATGCTTCCGTCAACAGGGAAATTGAAATTCTCTTACAAATCCGCTGTTTTAACGTTTCACTGATCACTAAACCGCCAATATTCACCAGAGCTCACTGATTGGCGTAAGCCTGCAGGCGTGAGACAATACAAGTCCTCTTACGTTTACCAATGTCCAACCTACAAGACGAATCATGAGCGCCAAACTGATCAACGGAAAAGAAATTGCTGCCGAAGTCCGCCAACAAGTCGCATCCGGCGTAGAAGCCCGTATCCGCCAGGGACTGCGTGCGCCTGGTCTTGCCGTAGTGCTGGTGGGCAACGACCCGGCTTCGGAAGTGTACGTGGGCAACAAACGCAAAGCCTGCGATGCCGCGGGTATCCTCTCACTGTCTTACGACCTGCCGGAAGACACCACCCAGCAGACCCTGGAAGCGCTGATTGACGAGCTTAACGAAAACCCCGTCGTCGACGGCATCCTGGTGCAACTTCCTCTACCACAACATCTGGATGCAGACCCTATCCTGCTGAAAATCCGCCCCGACAAAGACGTGGACGGGTTTCACCCATACAATATCGGCCGCCTGGTCCAGCGTAAGCCGGCTCTGCGGCCCTGTACTCCCGCAGGTGTGATTACCCTGCTGGACAGCGTCGGCACCCCTTACAAGGGCCAGCATGCCGTAATCGTGGGTGCATCCAACATCGTTGGGCGTCCGATGACGATGGAGTTGCTACTCAAAGGCGCAACCCCCACCGTATGTCACCGCTTCACACCTGATCTGGAAAAATATGTTCGTGACGCCGACATTCTTATTGCTGCGGTGGGCAAACCAGGCCTTATCAAAGGCGAATGGGTCAAGCCCGGCGCCACAGTAATTGATGTGGGCATCAATCGAATGGAAAACGGCAAACTTCAGGGCGATGTGGATTTTGAAGCCGCCTCAGCGCGGGCTGCGTACATTACGCCTGTTCCTGGTGGCGTCGGCCCGATGACGATTGCAACACTCCTGCAGAATACCCTGTATGCGGCGAATGAGCTCCACAAGGAGTAATCGAACCGCTTCTATGCTTACCGAGCAGCCGTAAAAAAACCCGCCTAAGCGGGTTTTTTTATACTGCAGACCAATCTTACTGGCCAAACTTCGCTTTCGCCTTCAGGCGATAGGCATGCAACAACGGCTCAGTATAACCACTGGGCTGCTCGCGGCCTTTGAGAACCAGATCCATAGCGGCCTGGAAGGCAATGCTGTCGGCAAAGTCCGGCGCCATTGCCCGGTACGTTGGATCATTGGCATTCTGCTTGTCAACAACCTGCGCCATGCGCTTCATGGTCTCTTCAACCTGTGCCTCGTTGCAGATACCGTGATACAACCAGTTTGCCAGATGCTGCGATGAAATACGCAGGGTGGCACGATCTTCCATCAAGCCGACATCGTTGATGTCGGGGACCTTGGAACAGCCCACGCCGCTGTCAATCCAGCGTACAACATAGCCGAGAATACCCTGGGCATTGTTATCCAGCTCCTGCTGAATAGCTTCTGCAGTCAGCTTGGACGGATCATCCATAACCGGCACAGTAAGAATGTCATCCAGGTTGGCACGGGGGCGACTCTCAAGCTCTTTCTGAATATCTGCAACACACACCTGATGGTAGTGAGTTGCGTGCAGGGTTGCAGCGGTGGGCGAAGGTACCCAGGCCGTATTGGCACCTGCTTTCGGGTGACCGATCTTCTGTACCAGCATGTCGGCCATCAGATCCGGCATGGCCCACATGCCTTTACCAATCTGGGCCACGCCACGGAAGCCGGTTTCCAGACCGATATCAACGTTCCACTGCTCGTATGCACCAATCCAGGCAGCCTGCTTCATCTCGCCTTTGCGAATGAAGGGGCCAAGCTCCATGGAGGTGTGCATTTCGTCGCCGGTGCGATCCAGGAAGCCGGTGTTGATGAACACGGCACGTTCCTTGGCAGCATGAATACAGGCTTTCAGGTTCACGGTGGTGCGACGCTCTTCGTCCATAATGCCGACTTTCAAGGTGAAACGCGGCAGGCCAAGCGCATCTTCAACGCGACCGAAAAACTCGTTAGTAAACGCAACCTCTTCGGGGCCGTGCATCTTCGGCTTAACAATGTACACAGAGCCAGAAGTGCTGTTCTGGAAGCGACCGTCGCCCTTGAGATCATGAATGGCGATCAGCGAAGTCAGAATGCCGTCCATGAGACCTTCAGGCACTTCACTGCCGTCTTTCAACAGAATGGCCGGGTTGGTCATCAGGTGCCCGACGTTACGAATAAACATCAGACTACGGCCTTTCAACTTCAACGAGCCACCATCGGCGGCGGTGTATTCGCGATCCGCTTTCATTTTCCGGGTCAGGCGCTCTCCACCTTTCTCGAAAGTCTCTTCCAGATCGCCTTTCATCAGGCCCAGCCAGTTGCTGTAAGCCAGTGTTTTGTCGTCGGCATCCACGGCTGCAACGGAGTCTTCGCAATCCATGATGGTGGTCAGCGCAGATTCCATCAGCACGTCTTTTACATGCGCCCCGTCGTCTTTTCCAATCGGATGGCTGGCATCGATCTGAATTTCGAAGTGCATGCCATTCTTGACCAGAAGAATCCCTGTGGGCGAATCGGCAGCGCCGGTGTAGCCTACAAAGCCGGACTCATCTTTCAGGCCGGTTACATCACCATTCTGCAGTTTAACGACCAGCTTGCCTTCTGAAACCTGGTACAGAGCTGCATCTTTGTGGCTGCCCGCTGCCAAAGGCGCGGAGCTGTCGAGCAGATTACGTGCAAACTCGATAACCTTGGCGCCACGCACCGGGTTATAGCCACGGCCTTTTTCAGCGCCGTTCTCTTCAGAGATCGCGTCGGTGCCGTAAAGCGCATCGTACAGACTACCCCAGCGTGCGTTTGCAGCGTTCAGTGCAAAGCGGGCATTCATGATAGGCACCACAAGCTGCGGGCCAGCCATGGTCGCAACTTCGGGGTCAACATTAGAAGTAGATATACGGAAATCCGCTGGCTCGTCTACCAGGTAGCCTATTTCCTTCAGGAAGGACTTATAGGCAGCCATGTCCAGCTTCTGACCTTTGTGATCACGATTCCAGCTGTCCATTTTTTCCTGGATTGCATCGCGCTTTGCCAGCAATTCCCGGTTGCGCGGCGCCAGATCGTTGACGATCTTGTCGAATTCCGTCCAGAATTTTTCTGCATCCACTCCGGTGCCCGGAATTGCTTCGTTATTAACGAAGTCATACAAGTTCTTTGCGACCTGAATGCCGCCGAGTTGTACGCGCTCTGTCATCGTTCTTAGCCTCAGTGGGTTAGACCTGTCCCGAAAGCCGCTCAGCGGTCGGGCCTGAAAAATCGAAGGCGCATTATACGGGAAGTTCCTTATAAGGTCATTTCCCTGAATACAACACGACCTTGGTAATAGCGTTAACTGCGCCGCCAGCTCGTTCCCTCGCGGGAGTCGTCCAGAATAATGCCCTGCTCTGCCAATTCATCGCGAATGCGGTCAGCACCGGCGAAATCTTTGGCTTTGCGCGCATCGGCACGAGCCTGAATTTTCGCTTCAATATCTTCTGCGCTCAGCTCGCTGCCGGAGTCGGCCTGAAAAAAGGCATCCGGATCTTGCTGTAAAAGGCCGAGAACCGCGCCAAGCCTGATCATTACAGCGGCTGCGTCTCTTGCCTCATCATCCCTACCCTCACGGCGGTGCTGATTGATGTCGTTGGCGAGGGCATGTAAGACCGAAATCGCCCCGGGACAATTGAAATCATCGTCCATAAGCTCGGCAAAACGCCGGTCATACTCGGTCTCAGGCAACTGTCCGGACTCTGCAGGCGTGATGCCGCGCAGCGCGTGATATAGCCTGGCAAGCGATCGACCCGCCTCAGCCAGGTTATCCTCGGAATAATCGACCTGGCTGCGATAGTGGCTGGAAACCAGAAAGAAACGCACCACTTCGGACGGATAAGTCTCCAGAATTTCCCGGATGGTGAAAAAATTGCCGAGAGATTTGGACATTTTTTCCTTGTTCACTCGAATCGCACCTGCGTGCATCCAGGTATTCACAAAAGTGTGCCCTGTCGCACATTCGGACTGTGCAATTTCATTTTCATGATGCGGGAACAACAGGTCCGGACCACCGCCATGAATATCGAAGGTATCGCCCAGGCAACGGGTCGACATGGCAGAGCACTCAATGTGCCAGCCAGGGCGTCCATTACCCCAGGGAGACGGCCAGCTCACTTCGCCTTCGCCGGCGGCTTTCCACAAGGCAAAATCCGCCGGGCTGCGCTTGGCTTCGTGTACGTCGATGCGCGCGCCAGCAAGCAAGTCTTCAAGCTTTTTCTTGCTGAGCTTTCCGTAGCCTTTGAAGGACTCAACGGAAAAATACACATCTCCGTTATCAGCAGCGTAAGCATGATCAGATTCAATGAGTGTGTTGATCATGGCAGTGATTTCGGAAATATAATCCGTCGCACGGGGTTCGGCGCTGGGCGGCAGCACTCCCAGCCTGGCCTCATCCTCATGCATTGCGGCAATCATGCGCTCTGTCAGGTCAGTAAACGGCTCCCCGTTTTCCTCAGCCCGCCGCAGAATTTTGTCGTCGATATCGGTTATGTTGCGCACATAGGTTACATCGTAACCGCGGTCGCGCAGATAGCGTGTTACCACGTCAAAAGCCACCAGCACTCGGGCGTGGCCCAAGTGGCAGTAGTCATAAACCGTCATTCCGCACACGTACATGCGAACCTTGCCCGGCTCAATTGGCGTAAAGGCTTCTTTCTGCTGGGTTAGCGTGTTGTAAATCCTGATCACAGCTGGTCTCCCGAATGCTGACCCTTCTTCATTCTTCATTTACCCCAGGAATCCCGCAAGGTAACCGTACGATTGAATACCGGCTTACCGGCTTTGGCGGTCAGTTCCTGATCACAGAAAAAATAACCTTCCCGCTCGAACTGGTACGGCAGGTCCATCAGAGGTGTAGCCAGACTCTGTTCGACCCGCGCGCCCTGGAGCACCACAAGTGATTGCGGGTTAATGTGGTCAACGAAGTCGCCTTCCTTGTCGATGTCCGGTGATTCGTGGTTAAACAATCGGTCGTACAGGTTGATGTCACAATCCACACTGTTACTCGCAGATACCCAGTGGATAACGCCATTAGGCTTATAACCCTCGGGGTTCACGCCCAGCGTGGCTGGATCGTATTCGCAACGCAACTCCACGATCTCGCCGCTGGCATCCCGTACGATTTCTTTGCACGTCATCACATAGCCGCCACGCAGGCGAACTGCCTGCTCTGGTGCCAGACGCTTCCACTTGCGCGGTGCCTCTTCCACGAAATCTTCCCGGTCGATATAGAGGGTCTGGCTCCAGGTGACTTCGCGCTGCCCCATTTCCGGGTTCTGCGGATGTACCGGCAATACCAGGGTTTCGGTCTTGTCCGCCGGGTAATTGGTGATCGTGACTTTCAAAGGACGCATCACACACATGGCGCGGGGCGAGCGGGTGTTCAGGTCTTCCCTGATGGCGAACTCCAGCATGCCCATATCCACTGTGCCGCCAGCTTTGTTCACACCGATCATGTCGCAGAAGGTACGCAGGGATTCCGGAGTGTAGCCCCGGCGACGCATGCCCGAAATGGTAGGCATTCGTGGGTCGTCCCAGCCATCGACAAGGTGCTCATCCACCAGGCGCTTGAGTTTACGTTTGCTGGTGATGGTGTAGTTCAGGTTAAGACGGGCAAACTCGATCTGTCTCGGCTGACAGGGAGCACTGATGTTATCCAGAACCCAGTCATAGAGCGGTCGGTGGTCCTCAAACTCCAGCGTGCACAACGAGTGCGTAATCCCTTCCATGGCATCCGAGATAGGATGAGTGAAATCGTACATCGGGTAGATGCACCATTTATTTCCTGTCTGGTGATGCTCAGCGTAACGAATGCGGTAGAGAATGGGATCTCGCATATTGATGTTGGGCGACGCCATATCAATTTTCGCCCGCAGCACCAACTCACCGTTTTGATACTTCCCATCGCGCATATCACGGAAAAGCTTAAGGCTTTCATCCGTCGGCCGATCGCGGTACGGACTGTTTCTGCCAGGCTCTTTCAGGCTGCCACGATATTCCGCCATTTCGTCAGCAGATAACGCACACACATAGGCCTTACCCTTCTCTATGAGCTCTTCGGCAAAGCCATAAATGATGTCAAAGTAGTCAGAGGCGTAACGCACGTCGCCCGCCCAGGTGAAGCCCAGCCATTTCACATCCTTTTTGATGGCGTCAATGTACTCCTGGCTTTCCTTTTCCGGATTGGTATCGTCAAACCTAAGAGTGCACTCGCCGGCAAATGTCTCGGCAATACCAAAATTGAGGCAGATGGATTTCGCGTGACCAACGTGCAGGTAGCCATTGGGCTCAGGCGGGAAGCGTGTCACCACCTGACCGACGTGCTCACCTTTGTTAATGGCGTCTTCAATCAGGCTCTGAATAAAGTTATGGGCTTTCTTCGACTCGGCGCTCATACAATCTCTGTTAAAAGAAGTGGGTCGGAAACCGACTATTATACTCACAAATCAGGGCCGGACTCATGCATCGCCGGAAACTCTTGAGTACAATACTGGCATTAACCGATTAAAACTCAACGAACAGGAAACCCTGATGATTCTGCTGACAACCAATCACGGCGATATCAAGATCGAACTGGATTACGAAAAAGCCCCCGAAACCGCGAAAAACTTTGAGCAGTATGTTCGTGACGGTTTTTATGACGGCCTGATTTTTCACAGGGTAATCAGCAACTTCATGGTTCAGGGCGGCGGCTTTGAGCCCGGCATGAACGCACGTAAAACCCGCGAACCCATCAAGAACGAAGCTGACAACGGTCTGAGCAATATGAAGGGCACCGTCGCCATGGCCCGCACAATGGATCCGCATTCGGCCTCTGCCCAGTTCTTCATCAACGTTGAGAACAATGGCTTTCTGGACCACACCGCAAAAAATGCTGAAGGCTGGGGCTACTGCGTATTTGGCAAGGTAGTGGAAGGAATGGAGACAGTGGACGCCATCCGTGCTGTACGAACCACTATGGCCGCAGGCCACCAGGACGTTCCTCACGAAGACGTGGTAATTGTAAACGCCACTGTTCTAGAGGACGGAGACGCAGCGTGAACACGCTGTTCATCTCCGACCTACATCTGGAAGAGTCACGCCCCGACATTACCGGGGCGTTTCTTGGTTTTCTGGATAAAACCGCTCCGGGCGCAGAGCGGTTATACATTCTGGGAGACTTTTTCGAAGCCTGGATCGGCGACGACGAACGCACCCCGCTACAAAACCAGATTGCAGCTGCGCTACGCAAACTCAGTGACAGTGGCACTGAAATATACCTGATGCACGGTAACCGCGATTTTTTGCTGGGCGAGGATTTTTGCGCCCGGGCCGGCGCGACATTACTGGACGACCCCACGCTGATTGATCTTTACGGTACGCCTACCCTGCTGATGCACGGTGACAGCCTTTGCACCGCCGATGTCGAGTACCAGAAATTCCGCGCTAACATGCGCAACCCTCAAACGCAGAAACTCATTCTGGCCCGCCCTCTCAAAGACCGCCAGCAAATGGCCCGGCAACTCCGGGAAATGAGCATGGCAACAAACCGAGGCAAAGCCGAAGACATTATGGATGTAACGCCAGAGGAAGTGGTGCGCGTTATGGCAGCCTACGATGTGCCGTTACTGATCCATGGCCACACCCACAGGCCTGCCGAGCACAGCCTGGAAGTAAACGGAAAAGCTGCAAAACGAATCGTTCTAGGGGACTGGGGTCAACACCTGTGGTGGTTGGAAGCAAAACCCGGGTTAACGCATGAGTTGAAAAAAGCGTCGCTCTGATCGTTCCCGATAACCTTTCCCAGCAATTAAATCTGCGACACAGAGCCCCTTGGACGGGGCTCAATAGTTGAATGCCTGCACGTCCGACACATACTGTATGAAGACACTGTATGCAGGACACCCATCATTATGAGACTCTTCGCGATCCTTACAGATCGCCGTTTTTTGATCACCCTTGGGCTCGCCTGGTGCTGGCTACTGATAATCCGAGCCGCTCTGGTTATGCAAAGTGGCGTGTGGCCCAGCCCCATCGGAATGGTCGGAGGCGACGTGATCGGTGCGCTTATCCTCGCAATTCTGCTGACAATGGCACGCGGCCCCCTGCGTATTATCATGGTCATCTTACTTGGCTGTGCTGTTTATGTTGCCGGCATGCACCTTGCTGCACACGGTACCTTGTTTCAGCTGGCTTTCGCCGCCAAGAGTATCGACCCTACCTTCATAAGTGGGAGTCTGATCAACGCATATCTGGCCCTACTACCTTTCTATCTCTTTCTCGCATGGCTTCTGCACCGGCTGCATCTGGCGCTGGTTCCCAGACCGCCCCGCGGTACAGCCGGCTTGCTCGCACTTGGCGCTGGAGCGCTCCTGGTATACACAGCGGCGTTCCCAAGCCTGACAACACCTGCGAACAACGTCGTCGCCAGCGCGCTGGCTCAGATCCCCGGCACTGTGATCACCCCCCTGGGCACGGCAATCAGCGATGAAGCCGTCGAGGTTGTCGGACCGCCGCCGGAAACCCCCGAGACACAGCTCAATTTCTTCCATCAGCGGGTCAAGGGCGCACCTGTAGACGACCCTCCTAATGTACTGCTGATCATGATTGAAGGGCTGTCGGCCGGCTATTTTCCCGAAATCAGCCAGTACCACGGGCTCCAGCCTCTGGTGACTCTGGAGAACCTTGAAAGCACCTTGAAAGCACAGGGGTTCCGGATGTATCGCAATCATTTGAGCCTGGAGCGACAGACAGATCGTGGTACGTTTTCCATCGTGTGTGGCCGTTATCCGGATTTCCGGAGAGTCGCTACAAAGCTTTCGGACGTGACTGAGGAGCGTGCCTCGCCGGATTGTCTTCCTGCCAAACTAAGCCACACGGGATATCACACCGCTTACTGGCAGGCAGCGCCAACAGACTACATGCAGAAAGACAAATTTATGCCGAAAGCGGGCTTCCTCGATGTCACCGGCGCCGAGGTGTTCGATAACGCCGAAGATATAGAAGGCTGGGGCCCGGCAGATCCAGTATATTTCGCCAATATTGCGAAACGCTTGAAGCGCCTCGACCAACGCGACTCCCCTTGGTTTGTGACTCTCCTTAACATCGGCACACATCACCCCTTCGATATAGGCGAAGAAGCAGAAGAGCAACTCGAAGAAGCGCGCGCGGAAGATGCAGAGAGCTCCGATGACACTCCGTTGCTACAGCCCCAGCAAGCACGACGAGACGCCATGAAAGTAATGGAGACCTCGCTCGGGCATTTTCTTGAAGAGCTGACACGCAACGGAACCCTGGATAATACCCTGGTCATACTGACCTCCGATGAGTCGGGAGGTTTTGTGCGCGCAGACCATGAAACGCTTCCTCTGAACAGCAACCTGGGAATGCTCGCTGTGCGCCCGCCTGACCCACGGGATCTGGCCGGATATGCGAACGAGAGCGCCATCACGGCACAACTGGATATCCCCATGACTGTTCTGGATGCGACCGGTCGGGGCATGTACGCAGGCGATATGATTGGCCGCAGCCTGCTGGCCGTGAATGACAAAGAGCAGCGAGACATACTCCTGGCAGACACCTATACCGGGCTCAAGTACTTTTTCCGGGACCGGGGCGAACTGCTTGCATGCACGGAGTTGCTGGCTCGCTGTACTTCGTGGACATTCGACCCCGACCGGGTCTTCGGATCATTCAAGGAATCAGACAGTCCACCTTTTCTGACGCTGGACGAACGCCTGACACTGTTCAAAAACGCGACCAAGCTGACACCAGATGATTAGCATGCAAGGCCCGCGAACCAGAACTCTCAACCCCAACAGCTGTTATCTATGAAACCACTGATAGCCAGCACACTGAAGATTATCCACTGCCATCGCCGGGCGCTGCTGACTTACTATCTGTTTTTTTCCGGCCTCGCGCTGGCAGTCATTACCCCAACCCTCACCTGGGCTCTGGCAGTCATGCGGCCGGTAACTGGAGACGGGGCTATCAGTACAGGTGGCATTGTTGAATTTCTGGTTTCGCCGGGCGGAATGCTCTGGGTGGTTGTGAGCCTTAACCTTTCGGCGTTGATCTTCCTGTTGCAACAGGCCGGGATTATCCTCATCGCGGCAGCACCCCGACACCAACAATACCGGACTGCGCTGAGCGCACTCTGGCGCGTCGCCCGCACGTTCGGGAAACTGCTTAAGCTATCAATGCTTCAGGTTTTCGGTCAGTTGCTCGTTGCCTTGCCCTTCCTGGCCTTTGTCGGGTTTGCATGGACATGGCTGATCGACTTATATGACCCCTACCTGTTGCGCCTTGAGAAGCCCCCTGAACTTTGGTGGTTTATCGCTTGCACGACGCTGGCATGCCTGGGAACCCTCTACTGCAACGGCCGTCTTTACTTGCGCTGGATACTGGCAGTACCTTGTCTGATGCTCAACAACCTGTCCGCCACCGGGGCGCTTCGGGAAAGCCGTCGTCTCACTCAGGGCCAGATGAGAGTAACCAGCGGCGTGCTGCTCTTCGGGCTGGCTGCTCTGTTGTTAATGCCGGTGCTGGTCACGTTTACCTTCGGTCGGCTCGCCACGGGCCTATTTGTTTTTTTACCCCCCGACACCGACATACTGGTCGCCGTGCTCCTGGTTTTTATTGCGACCTACATTCTGATCACCATGATGATCACGTTTCTGGGCACAGTGGTCTACGGCACATTCGTTTTCAATCTTTACCACAGAGCGCGCGACAGCCTGCCTGCAGAACACCTCCCGCTGGCAGGCCAACCAACACCTCAATCCGCATTCGACACTGCGCCGAAAAATGCTGGCTTAAAAGCCTGGACCGTCGAGTTCATTGTCATCATGCTTGCGCTGGGGCAGGCCTGGTTTGTGATTGCTACGTTGGAACAACAAGATGACGTTGCAGTAACCGCGCACCGAGGCAGTGCATTCAAGGCGCCAGAGAACACGATACAGGCGATCGAGCAGGCAATCGAAGATGGTGCCGACTATGTTGAAATCGATGTACAGCTGACCTCAGACGACGTTCCGGTACTCTGGCATGATGCCGATATGAACCGGATATTCGGTTTAAAACAACGAATCAGTGAAGTTAGCTACCAGGATATCCGGAATCTTGACGCCGGAAGCTGGTTCAGCACGGACTTTGCAGGTGAACAGGTCGCAACTCTGAGCCAGGCTCTGGAAATTGCCCGTGGCCGCACGAAGCTCTTTATTGAGTTAAAGCCAGACCGGAACACACCGCATCTCACATCAACCGTCGTAAAGCTCCTTCAGCACAAGGATGCGGTCGACGGAACCATCATCGCAGCGGCGGACTGGGTGACCCTTCAGGAGGTAAAGCGCTCAGAACCGGGGCTCAGAACTGCGTTAATTGCACAGTTTGTGATTGGACCTCTGTGGGAAGACAACTACGACATTCTGGCGCTGCGCACAAACCGGGTAACGCCGGCAAGGATCGCCAGAGCCCATCGTGCTGGAAACGAGCTTCATGTCTGGACGGTAAACCAACCGGCCGAGATGAGGCGATTCATCGATATGGGGGTGGATAGCATTATTACCGATCGACCGGGATTGCTGACAGAAATTCTCCAGCAACGTGAAAGCCTCAGCAGCACCCAACTACTGGCGACCAAACTCCAGAGCTGGCTGCATTGATATCGACTAAAATAGGCTTATCGTGAATTGAAACTCAATCGCGAAAACCCACGCAAGGAACGCACGTTCATGACGCAAGGCTCCATCCGTTCTGCATTTACTGCCACACTTTGGCTCTGGGCTCTGCTGCTGTGCTTTTCCACCGCGCCGGCGTTGGCCGAGCGCTCTGAAGAGGCGCCGGAGAAGGCAGAAGAAGCGCGCCCGGCAGTACAGCCAGAGCTGGAGGCCGCTACGGATGCGCCACCGGAAATTAAACTGCCGGCCGCAGACAACTCGGATATTCAGTCGCAGGCTCATGCGCTGCAAACATCGCTTGAGCAGCGCCAGGAAGCTGTAAGGGACAGCCGGGAGCGATTGAATTACGCTGACTCGGTCCTGACCCGCCTCACGGATGAATACGAAAGTTTTGAGCTACGTCTGGAAAAGGCCGGGCTCAACCTGACCGCCAGTTACGCCAACCTGCTAAAACAACGTCTCGAGCGCCTGCAGAGGCAGAGTATCGCCAGTGATCTTATTGAAGGAATCGAGACCAAGCTCTCTAAGGCAAGAGAAGAGCAACTACGACTGGAGGAGTTTGAGGCTATTACCGAACCGAATGGAGACGCGCGTAGCCAGTTGCGTAGCCACCGCTCAGCCTTGTTGCGTGAACTACACAAAGTTGTTACCGAACACATCGGCGTGCTCAATGAATACTACAGCACGGTCACCGCCCTGCAGGATCAGGTTGTACAGTATCAGAAGCTTTTACAGCAACGTCTGTTCTGGCTCCCCAGTGCGTCTGCTATCGATAAAGACACCGCCAGGGAGCTCTACGAATCCGCGAAGTGGTTTATCTCCCAACTGAGTTTCGCGTCATTGAGCCAAGCCATGAACGATTCAATCAGCGAGCGCGGAGCACGCGCGGGACTCGTGGCATTGCTACTCATCGTGCTGCTTGTAAAGCGCAAGACCCTTAAACGTAACCTGGTGTCCAACAGCCGCTATATCGGAAACGTTGGCCACGATCGAACAGCTTTTACCCTGGCGGCACTGATCAACAGCGTACTGCTGGCATTGCCCGGGGTACTTGGTTTTTCTCTTGCGGCCTTACTGCTCATGGAAGGTAATGCTTTCTATGCCGCACTTTCAAAAGGCTTTACAGCCGCTGCGTTTATCATGTTTTTGCTGGCTTTCATCCGCAATGTTGCTCGCAAGCAGGGCCTCGGAGAAAGCCACTTCCACTGGAACGCCAACTCCTTGCGCGTTATTCGTCGAGAATTGCCGTTGCTGATGGCGTTTGTCATACCGGTAGCCGTCATCACTACGTCGACAAGTTCAACACCTGAAGGCACCCAATTTGACGACAGCCTTGGGCGCCTTCTATTCACTCTGGTGTCCATTGCATTGGCCGTCTTTGCATTTCACATCATGAGAGCGGTGCGGGCCGATAAACCTCGCAGTAACCTGTTGCTTATGCTCCACGTCATAGCGGTTGCAGCCCCACTGGTACTGGCCTCGGCATCCTTGATCGGCTATCACTACACTGCTCTGCAACTTGAACGAAACATATTTATAACGATCTGCTGGCTCGCCTTTAATTCACTGCTTTACTATGTGGGCTTAAGAGCGCTGTCCGTTCGCGAGCGCAGGCTCACCCTTGAGCGCTTAAGGGACCAGCGAGCAGCCGAGCAAAAGATGGCGGCAGCCAGAGAGGAGGCTGATTCTACCGGCGACGGCACGCTTCAGAATCTGGACATGCCCGAAATGGACCTGAAAGATATTAGCCAACAGAGCTCTTCGCTGCTTCGTATAATGGTCTCGGCACTAGCGCTGACCGGCCTGTTTTTCCTTTGGGCCAGCGTTATTCCAGCCCTGCAACTGTTCAACGACATCACACTTTGGACGATTGCTACCGACCTGCAGGGGGGCGACCCGTTACCTATCACGCTCGCAGATGTTCTGCTTTCCATACTGGTAGCCGCGGGCACAGTTCTGGCAGCGAAAAACCTTCCCGGCACCCTGGAAGTGACGATACTGAGCAGGATGAACCTTGAGCCTGGCACAGGCTACGCGATCACCACCATCACTACATACATATTGGTACTTTTGGGTGTGGTCATTTGTCTTGGGGTAATTGGCGTTCAATGGTCGAAACTGCAGTGGTTGATTGCTGCCCTGGGCGTGGGCCTTGGCTTTGGCCTTCAGGAGATAGTGGCGAACTTTGTATCGGGCATTATTCTTCTGTTTGAGCGCCCGATCCGCGTGGGGGATACGGTCACTATTGACGGCATCACCGGCACGGTGTCACGCATTCGCATTCGCGCAACAACCCTTATCGACTGGGACAGAAAGGAACAGATCATTCCCAACAAGACCTTTGTTACCGAAGATCTTACCAACTGGACGCTTTCGGATCCGATTACTCGTGTCGTCCTTCGCGTTGACGTTGCGCACGGATCCGATGTCGATAAAGTCCAGGACATACTCACCAACGTTGCCCACAACAACGCACGAGTTGTGGGCGACCCTGGGCCTGAAGTGTTCTGTATTGGGCTCGCAGACAGCAGTATCAACTTTGAAATCCGGGCTTTTGTCAAAGATCTGATCGACATCATGCCACTTTCCCACGAAATACACGCCGCAATCACAATAGCCTTGAAGGATGCAGGTATCCGCATACCCTTTCCGCAGCGGGACATTCATGTTCGCACCCTGCCCGAGTCCGGCCAATAGGATTCCGGCAGGGTGCCCTACCCGGTCAGTGTTGCAGAATCTGTTGCAGGAACTGCTGAGTCCGCGGCTCCCTCGGGTTACCGAAAAATTCACTGGGTGGCGCCTCTTCGACAATTTCGCCGCCATCCATGAAGATCACCCGATCCGCAACCGTTTTGGCAAAACCCATTTCATGGGTCACACAGATCATGGTCATGCCGCTTTCAGCGAGCTCGATCATGACATCCAGCACTTCCTTGATCATTTCCGGGTCAAGCGCCGATGTGGGTTCATCGAACAACATGATTTTTGGTTTCATACACAACGCCCTGGCAATAGCCACGCGCTGCTGCTGACCTCCCGATAACTGCCCCGGATACTTGTTGGCCTGGTCCGGAATTTTCACTCGCTCAAGATACTCCATGGCGGCTGCCTCTGCCTCCCGACGGGGTACCTTGCGCACCCATATGGGCGACAGGCAACAGTTCTCCAGCACCGTGAGGTGGGGAAAGAGATTGAAGTGCTGAAACACCATCCCTACTTCCCGGCGAACACTGTCAATGTGGCGGACATCATCGGTGAGTTCAACGTCATCGACGATAATCTTGCCCTGCTGATGCTCTTCAAGACGGTTGATACAGCGGATAAACGTAGACTTTCCTGAGCCTGAAGGGCCACAGATGACGATGCGCTCCCCCTGATCAATCGTCAGGTTCAGGTCTTTTAGAACGTGGAAATCGCCATACCATTTGTGCATGCCTTCCACTCGAATAATGCCCGGCTTATTCTCAGCCTGTACGTCCATGGATTCGGTGTGTTGTGTCATAGTCTCACCATCAGGTTTTGTGACCGGTATCAAGCTTGCGTTCAAGGTTCTGGCTATAGCGCGAAATGCCAAAACAGAAGACCCAGAAACAGAAAGCCACGAAGACATACCCCTCAATTGCAACGTTCTGCCACGCGGGGTCCGCTATGGTCGACTGAACGGCACCAAGAATGTCGAACAAACCAATGATCAACACCAGGGTGGTGTCCTTGAACAGTGATATGAATGTGTTCACGATACCCGGGATTACCAGCTTCAGTGCCTGGGGCAGAATGACCAGCCCCATCTTGCGCCAGTACCCCAGCCCCAGGGCACCCGCCGCCTCGTACTGACCCCGCGGAATAGCCTGAAGCCCGCCTCTGATCACTTCCGCCATATAAGCCGACTGCCACAGCGTGATGCCAATGAGCGCTCGCACCAGCTTTTCAAAGCTGACTCCGTCCGGAAGAAACAGGGGTAACATCACAGAAGCCATGAACAGCACTGTAATCAAAGGCACCGCTCGCCAGACTTCGATGAACACCACGCAAAGTCCGCGGATAATCGGCATGTCCGACCTACGCCCGAGGGCAAGCAGAACCCCGATCGGCAGCGAGGCAAGAATCCCGATATAAGCCAGAATAAGCGTGAGCATCAAGCCGCCCCACTTCGAGCTCCCCACCTCTTCCAGCCCCAGAACGCCACCAGGAATCAACACGTAGCCAATGATTGGCAAGCCAGTAATACCGAAGATTCCGAGCCATTTCCGACCAGGGAAGCGCTCAATGAATTGGGGCACAAACGCGACCGCCAGCAGAGCGAACATGACATCGACCCGCCACTGAAGCTCATCCGGGTAAAAGCCATAGATAAAGAAATTCAGGCGCTGCTTCACAAACAACCAGCAGGCGCCCGCCCCGACACAGTCGTCCGGGCCATTGCCTAGAAAAGTCGCGTCCAGTATCAGCCAGTTCAACAACGGGCCCACACTTGTGACAAGCAGATAGCCAACCGCCAGAGTCAGCAAGGAGTTGTACCAGTTGGAAAACAGATGCGTCCGCATCCACTTGACTGGCCCGAGGTTTCTTTTCGGGGGTTTCATCATCGGTTCAGTCATCATCGCTCCTTGATGGCCACGGCCCGGTTATACAGGTTCATGAACAGCGAAATCAGCAGACTGATGGTTAGGTACACAGCCATGGTGATCGCCACCACCTCCACTGCCTGACCTGTCTGGTTCAAAGTAGTGCCCATAAACACAGCAACCAGATCCGGATAACCGATGGCGGTTGCAAGTGAGGAGTTTTTCACAAGGTTCAGGTATTGGCTGGTCAGAGGCGGAATGATTACCCGCATAGCCTGGGGAATAACCACCAATCTCAGGGTAAGCCCGTTTGGCAAACCCAGGGCCTTGGACGCTTCGGTCTGCCCCTGACTGACCGACAGGATGCCCGACCGCACGATTTCCGCGATAAAGCTGGCAGTGTAGAGAGAAAGCGCAATCCAAAGGGCTACCAATTCAGGAATCAACGTAATCCCGCCGCCAAAATTAAATCCTTTGAGCGCAGGCACATCCCATTCCAGCGGCTGGCCTGCACTGAAAAACACCATGAGCGGCAGCAAAATCAGAATCGCGACACTAACCTTGAATGTGGGGAATATTTGCCCGGTTGCCATCTGACGTTTCTTCGCCCACATCCGGACGCCCACAACCGCCACAATGGCTACCAGAATTGCCGCCCAAACCAACCCGAAACCCTCCTGGGTTACCGGCCCGGGCAAATACAAACCCCGGTTGTTCAGAAACAGCGCTTCGCCAACCTCCACGCTTTGTCTCGGCGACGGAAGGTTGCTCAGGACTGCGAAGTACCAGAAAAATATCTGTAGCAGAAGGGGTATGTTTCGAATGACCTCGATATACACCAGCGAGATCTTGGCCACCAACCAGTTACTGGACAGGCGTGCAACACCAATTACAAACCCCAGAATGGTTGCGGCCACCACACCCATGGCAGATACCAACAGTGTGTTGGTCAAACCTACCCAAAATGTGCGTCCGTAGCTCATGGTGGCGTCGAATGGCACCAGGTGCATGATAATACCGAAGCCGGCAGACTCACCAAGAAACCCGAAACCGGTACTTATGCCCCGGCTCTGCATATTGGAGAGTGTATTATCGATAAGCACCCAGCCGAACCAGAAAACCACGGCCAGCGAAATAACCTGAAAAAAAAGAGCTCGAACCCGCGGGTCGTACCAGGGCTTCGGCCCGGCAGGTCTGGAATTAACAGTTTGTTTTTTCATGCACCATCCCGAAAAGCTTCCCTGCAAAACACAGCTTCAGAGTTAACGCCGGAGGCGTTACATGAACACCTCCGACGCAGCCTTTCAGGTATCAGCGTACCGGCGGTGCGTACAGAATGCCGCCATCTGTCCAGAGGGCGTTGATGCCACGCTCAAGACCAAGAGCAGTGTCAGGTCCTACGTTACGGTCGTACATCTCCGCGTAGTTACCCACCTGTTTCACAATGGCGTGACCAAAATCATCCGGAAGCCCCAGTTTGGCCCCCATATCGCCGTCGGTGCCCAACAGGCGCTGCACACTAGGGTTATCAGACTTCAGCATCTCATCCGCATTGGCCATGGTAATGCCGAGTTCCTCAGCGTTGATCTGAACGCTCAAAACCCATTTGACGATGTTGAACCACTGGTCGTCACCCTGACGAACAACGGGGCCAAGAGGTTCCTTTGATATGGTGTTCGGCAGGATCTTTGCGGAACTCGGATCGGTGAGCTTGGAGCGCAAAGCCGCAAGCTGGGAGCGATCGGAGGTCAACACATCACAGCGACCGGCCGCAAAACCCTGGACAGTCTGTTCCGATGTATCAAATACGATCGGCTTGAACTCCATACCCTTGGTCCGGAAATAATCCGAGAGATTCAATTCGGTGGTCGTGCCAGCCTGGATACACACGGTTGCGCCATCAAGCTGCGTCGCGTCGTCCACGCCAATGTCTTTATTTACAAGGAAACCTTGACCGTCGTAATAGTTCACGCCCGCAAAGTTGAGTCCCAACGAGACATCACGGGTAAGGGTCCAGGTGGTGTTTCTGGACAGCATGTCAATCTCACCTGACTGCAACGCAGTGAAACGTTCCTTGGCCGTCAAAGGAGTAAACTCCACTGCCTTGGCGTCGCCGAAGATAGCTGCAGCTACTGCCCGGCAAGTATCAACGTCGATACCAGTCCAGGCACCTTTTTCATCCGGCTGGGAAAACCCGGGGAGACCACTGGTCACACCACACTGCAGGTGGCCTTTTTCCTTTACGCTTTCCAGAGTTGTCGCCGCGAAAACGCTTGTGGTCGTCAGGGCACCTGCAACACAGGCCATTCCAAAGGCTACCGATCTCATGCTCTTCATTGTCGTTTCTCCGAACGTTTGCTGGTTACTTCGTAATAACTGCCGGGGAACTACCCCAGCAAATTACGAGCCACGCAGGGCAAGTTATTGTTTATTATGAATTCTTCTTACGTTCCAGGCTCTAACCAATATTCCGGAGCAGTTGAGATACTATTCCGGCCCCAAAATGGCACGCGTCGCCAAACAATACGCACCGTTTTGAGACATCACGAAGGAGCCTTGTTATTACAAGGTAGATCAAAGTTCGGAAATGTAACTAATTTATACCGGTTTTTTCTGCAGAACTGACAACATCGTCCGGTTGCTTGTAGGTTTCCAGGCGTTTCAGCCACCCTTTCAGCCAGCGTGTTTTTTCGATTGGATTGTCGGCATTGTTGGCCCTCGTGGTAAGAACCTGTGCGGCAGCTTCACGGAATCGTGCCAGCGTTACTACGTTCGGGTCGGGCTCCATGGCCAGAAGCACCTGCCTGAGCCCCCAGCCCACGCCGTCATAGCGCTCAGAGGGTGAGAGCCCCTCCCCTTTGAAGTTGACATAATCCATCAATGCATAGGTGCCGCCGGGCGTACGGCTCAGCGCTTTCAGATCGGCCCTTACCTGAGCTTTGCGATCTTCAGGTAGAGACTCGACGATCTCCACCAGCGAGGATTTGGCGCGCCGGAAGATGAACTCTGCCTGAATTCCTTGCGTGCCCGCCAGAAATTCACGAAGTTCAGCCACCCTTACGGAGTCATCGACAGCCTCAAACGATGACTTATCTGGCCAGGGAGCATCAAACGGTTCGAGCTCTCTCAACCATCCAGGGATGTTGACCTGGCGCTGCTTCATATATTCAACCAGCGCTGGAAAGCTCTCTACGAATCGCTCATTTACCCCTTCCGGGTACCAGATAAAGTGGCCAATACCCAGCGAAGGAAACGCCTCCCCGTCATTCCAGTGAACAAGGCACTGAAACTGGCCTGCGCATTCATTCTGAAATATTTTCTGACCAACCCAGTCCATCTGTGCAGGCTTCAGAGCAATAGAAATATCGACGGAGGTCTCCCCGGAAGCCAGAGCAGCAGGATTCGTGTCACCCGCTTCTGCTTCGGTATTTCCAGTATTGTTTTCGGATTCACAACCGGAAAGCACCAACATGCTAACCAGAAAGATCAGACCGAGCGCCTTATTAAACAAGTCATCACCTCATTAGAACGTCGTTTATATCTACTCATGGCGAAGGGCGTCGATAGGATTGAGTCTTGCGGCTTTGCGCGCCGGGAAAAACCCGAAAATAACACCAATCGCAACAGAAAAGAAAAACCCCAGCAACATAACGCCTGGCGCCAGTAAAAACGGCATATCAAGGCGGGACGTTACCAACCAGGTACCTCCAATACCCAGTAACAGCCCGATAAGTCCACCCAGAGTCGACAAAGCTATAGATTCGACCAGAAACTGGGTCAGCACATCGCGGGTTCTCGCGCCGATTGCCAGGCGAATACCTATTTCCCGCGTCCGCTCGGTAACCGACACCAGCATAATGTTCATGATCCCTATACCACCCACAAGAAGGCTAACGGCGGCAATGGCACCCAACAAAATGGTCATGGTATTGGTAGTACTCGCCAAAGCATTTGCAATATCCTGAGTATCGCGGACATAAAAATCATCGTCTTCCGGGGAGGCAATATGGCGTCGCTGGCGAAGCAGCGATTCGATATCTTTCTGGACTCTGCCAGTGCTTCCATCGATGAGCGCCGACACAAAAATTGTTTGCACATCGAGGCTTCCCAGCAATCGTCGTTGCACCGCCTTGACTGGCATAAGAATCGTTTTGTCCCGATCCTGCCCCATGGACTGCCCTTTCTCTTCTAGCACAGCGATCACCCGACAGGCGGTGCGCCCAACTCGAAGCGTTGTTCCCAAGGGCTCCTGGTCGAGGTACATCTCATCAATCAAAGTGGTGCCGATAATGCACACTGCTGACCCGGCGTTCAGTTCGTCGGGATCGAAGGCCCTGCCGTATGCAATCCCGTGATTGCGCACAGCAAAGTAATTGTTATCTGTTCCTACGACCGGTATCGTCTCGTTGGCGTTGCCGATGACCACCGTCGGATTGACGGTAATTGCAGGTGCTACAAGAATTTCCGGTACTTCCTGTGCAATGGCCTCTACATCTTCAAGATCAAAAGGCTCAGCTGAAGTGCGCACTCCCCCCGGGCCACGCTGAGCAGTTCCCGGCATAACGAACAGCAGATTAGAGCCAATGCTGGCAATCTCGTCAGTAACGCTGCGAGTAGCGGACTGGCCCAAGTGAACCATGGCCACCACACTACCGACACCAATGATGATGCCCAGCGTCGTCAGAAACGAACGCAGCTTGTTCCGCACGATTGCCTGAAATGCCATGACAAAGATGTCCAGCCACCTCATGATAAAACCTCGTCCGGGGTTCCATCCTTAACGAGCTTTCCGTCGACGAAGTACAGGACTCTATCGGCATACCGGGCGATGTCCGGCTCATGGGTGACCATGACAATCGTGATACCGCGCTCAGCGCGGATCTGAGCCAGTTGCACCATGATGCTATCTGCCATGCCGGTATCCAGGTTCCCGGTAGGCTCATCCGCCAACAATACAGGCGGCTCAGTGACCAGCGCCCGGGCAATGGCTACCCTTTGCTGCTGGCCACCGGAAAGTTGATTGGGAGTAGCAGGTTCACGCCCGGAGAGGCCAACAATTCGCAACGCTTCCCTGGCCCGGGCTTTGCGTTCTGAGCGCCGGACGCCATCATAGATCAAAGGCAGTTCCACATTAGCCAGCGCGGTGACCCTTGGCAGAAGATTAAAGCTCTGGAAAATAAACCCCATAAAATGGCGGCGTAAGAGAGCGAGTTCGTCACGGTCCAGACCACCCACATTTACGCCCCGGAACAGGTATTCGCCGGCTGAAGGCACATCAAGGCAGCCAATCATGTTCATACAGGTAGATTTGCCCGAGCCACTCGGCCCCATGATTGCGACAAATTCCCCCTCTCGAATGGTCAGATCAACACCATCCAGCGCTCTCACCTCAGCAGATCCGCTTCCATAGATCTTGAAGATGTTACGCATGCGAATAACAGCCGGCGGCAAATCACGCGCATCCAAGTCATGATTTCCAAAACGGGCGCTGTTACTCAACGGAACCGCTCACGATTCCGGTCAGTATTTCGTCGCCTTCGGACAGCTCATCGCTCAGAACTTCCGTGTACCGGCCATCGGTATAGCCGCTGCGGACAAGCACCCGACGGGGCTTATCGCCCTCAAGCACCCAGAGAGTATTTGAGGAGGCCAACGCGTTCCCCCTTGAGCGGTCGGCCGGATGACTGAACATACCTCCACCCTCTGCATCGGTTGTGGGGGGCGTAAAACGGAAAGCGATGTTTGGAACCCTCAAAGCCTGATCGCGCTGCCCTGTGTTGATGGTTGCGGTGGCAGTCATACCCGGCTGAAGGAGATGCTCGGAATTGTCGACCGCCAGTACAGTGGTATAGGTAACAACATTGTTTTCAACCGTGGGGTAAAGGTAAACCTTCAATACCTCGGCCTCAAACTCCCTGCCCGACCAGGCATCCACGGTAAACGTCGCAAGCTGGCCGGCTTTCACCAAGCCCACATCCGCTTCATCCATCGAGACATGAAGTTCCATCTGCCCCAGATCCTCAGCCAGCAAGAAAAGTACAGGTGTCTGGAAGTTTGCAGCCACTGTCGCGCCTGGTTCGATACTGCGCTGAAGCACCACGCCATCAATAGGAGACGTTATTACAGCTTTCTCCAGTCGCGTCTGAGCCTGAGAAACCGTCGCTTCAGCCTGGCGCACAGTAGCCCGGGCATAGGCGGATCTCGCGACAGCACGCTTCCGGGTGGCAACGGCCTTATCCAGCGTTGCCTGGGGCGAGGTTCCCCGCTGCACCAGAGACTCCGTTCTTCGTTCATCTACCAAGGCCTCTTCCTGAGTAGCTGCGGCCTCGGCGAGAGACGCACGTGCCAGTTCAAGGCCCGCGGCGGCTTGCAGCAGTGCGACTTCAAGCTCTTCAGTATCAAAAAGAGCAAGAACCTGACCCCGCTGGATTTCATCATTTTCTGAAACCAGAACCTCGCTCACCAAACCTGAAATTTCGGCGCCGACCGACACTTCACTCTTGGGCTGAAGATTCCCGGTCGCCATGGCAGTGAGGACCATATCGGCTCTGTCGAGCTTGTGAGTCTGCCACTGTATGTGAGTATCCTCTGGCCACAACCACCATGCCAATCCAGCGATAAGGGCCGCACCAAGCACAACCCAGATCACAACAGTGAATCGCCCCCGGTTCTTTTCAGCCCGGATGACCGAGTTCACTTCGTCCGCCATGCTTTGCAAAGAAGGATCGGTTTCAGATGCCATTGGTTACTCGATTCGGTGGTTGGCCAATTGGTTGCGAATTTCCTCAGGGATGGGGACCGCTTTATCAGTTCCATAATCGAAGTGGATCAGAACGGCCTGGCCCCGCGCAATCTGCTTGCCATCCTGCCAGGCTTCCTGAACAGCCTGAAACGAACTGTTGCCGATTTTTCCGACGCCTGTGCGAACCTCGACCGGAAGGTGCCAATAGCTTTGCGCGACAAAATCGATTTCAACGCGAGCAATGATGAGAGGCCAGGTTTTCAAATCCAGCGTCGGATGGAAGATACTGAACAAAGGCATCCTGGCCTGTTCGAACCATACTGGCAGCGTTGTATTACTGATGTGACCAAGGGCATCTGTGTCGCTGAATCGGGGCTGAAGTTCATAATAGAACATGCAAAATTCCTAATGGTTAAAACCAGATACTATACGCTTAGTTTCTGGGTACATAAAAAAACCCGAAGCTTTCGCTCCGGGTTTCGGGTCTAAAATTCAAGCCAGAATGTAAGGAGTTTACTTTTCCACAAAAGCCCGCTCAATCACGTAGTGCCCCATGTCACCACCTCTGGCCTCCTTGAAGCCCATTTCATCAAGGATGGAGCAGGTATCCTTAAGCATGCTCGGACTACCACAAATCATGAACCGATCATCTTCAGGGTTTAAGTCGGGCAGACCAAAATCACCGGTTATCTTGCCACTCTGCATTGCGTGGGTAAGTCTACCCTCATTTCGGAACGGCTCGCGGGTAACCGTGGGGTAGTATTCCAGCTTGCCCTTGACCATCTCTCCAAAGAATTCATTTTCCGGCAATTCTTCAATCTCTTGCTGATAGGCAAGCTCCGAGATATATCGCACGCCGTGGGTCAGAATAACCTTATCGAAGGCATCGTATACGTCCGGGTCTTTGATGATACTCATAAATGGAGCAAGGCCGGTGCCAGTACTGATTAGCCAGAGATTCTTGCCGGGCAGCAGATTATCCAGAATCAACGTGCCCGTAGGCTTCCGGCTAACGAGGATTTCATCCCCTACCTGAATCTTCTGAAGACGCGAAGTGAGCGGACCGTCTTGTACCTTGATAGAAAAAAACTCCAGCTCTTCTTCATAGTTGGCGCTGGCAATGCTGTAGGCACGCATCAGCGGTTTACCTTCAGTTTCCAGACCAATCATCACAAAGTGACCATTCTTGAACCGGAACCCCGGATCACGACTGGTCTTGAAGCTGAACAGAGTATCGTTCCAGTGATGCACGCTGGTTACAGTTTCTTTTATCAGGTTGCTCATTTAAACCTCTGGCCTGTCCGGTTTGTTATCGGCGGCGAATGTTGCAAATATGAATTGCCTAAAGTCTACCCCATCTCTAACCTATCGATGAAATGGGTTATTCTCATAACCTTATTCGGGTACATCGATTTAGAGCATTTTGTTATGAAATACAGCTTCAGGCAGCTCGAAGTATTCCTGGCGGCCGCTCACTTCCAAAACATTACCCGCGCCGCGGAATCTTTGGCCATGTCCCAGTCTGCCGCGAGCAGCGCGCTCAAAGAGCTGGAGAACCAATTCGACATCCAGCTATTCGATCGTGTTGGCAAACGCCTGCAGCTGAACGAACTTGGGCGACTCTACCGACCCAAGGTGGAAGCAGTTCTTGCTCAGGCAACCGAACTCGAACAGGCCTTCAGCAAACATTCTGAAGTAGGTGCCCTGAAAGTCGGCGCCACCTTGACTATCGGTAACTATCTGGCCGTAGGCGTTATGGCCCAATACATGAATACCCCTACCCGGCCACGCGTTTCGCTGGAAGTAGCCAATACGAGCACCATCGCTCGTCGGGTCAAAGATTTTGAACTGGATATCGGCCTGATTGAGGGCGAGCTGCAATCCTCAGAACTTGAGGTTATACCCTGGCGCGGTGACAAACTGGTGGTCTTCTGCTCGCCTACCCACCCATTAGCAGCGAAGAAGGAAATTTCGGACGAAGACCTTCGGAGCGCTACCTGGATTATGAGAGAGCAGGGTTCCGGAACAAGACAGACCTTCGAACGGGGCATGCACGGCCTGCTTCCGGACCTGAACGTACTGCTGGAACTGGAGCATACCGAAGCCATCAAGCGAGCCGTGGAAGCTGATCTCGGTATAGGATGCCTGTCGGAAGTTGTGCTTGCCGACGCCTTCAAGCGTGGCAGCCTGATGCCTCTCAAAACACCGTTAAACCGGAACTTTGAGCGCCAGTTCTATTTTATTTTGCACCGGCAGAAATACCGGAGCGCGGGAATTGATGCCTGGATTAGCCTTTGCCGTGCGCTTGCCTGAAAGACCCTAGCCAAGAGGGCCGCTGTGAAACCTGAACTCGCTATCTGGCTCGAGAATCAGCTCTTTTTCAATAGCCAGAAACTCTGCAACCCTGGCGTCAACAGGTTCACCGTTTGCTTGCTCTGCCAGAGCCAGATAATCGCGGTAATGACGAGCTTCGGATTTGAGCAGGCTACTATAGAAATCCGCCAGCTCTGCATCCAGAAACGGAACAAGTGCAGCAAAGCGTTCGCATGAACGAGCCTCAATGATTGCACCTACCACCATTACATCGACCAGGCGACCCGGATCATCCGTGCGCACGTCTTTACGCAGCCCCGCTGCGTAGCGCGCCGGAGTCAGGTGGCAATAGGATATTCCCCGCTTGTTGATAATGGCCAGAACCTGCTCGAAATGACGAAGCTCCTCCCGGGCCAGACGAGACATTTTGTTAAGCAGGTCGGTGTTATCGACATACCGGTACATAAGGCTGAGCGCTGTAGATGCCGCCTTTTTCTCGCAATGGGCATGGTCGATCAGCATCAGATCCTGATTGGCAAGCGCGTCGTCAATCCACCGCTGAGGCGTTGCGCAAGGCAAAAAGTCGTGGATCTCCTGCAAGGCCTGAGCCATCGTGTCGGTTTTGCTGTTCATGGTGAGTAACTACGTGAATAAATTGGGTGCGCGATTATAACCTAGCTAACAGACTTCTCCGACCTCTGTCCAACTTAACTTTATAAGGGGTTTCCTATAGAATGCAGCGCCAACTTAAGGTCTTTCCGCCAAAGAACTCCCGCCAGGCGTATTGCCAAAGCGCGGGACATACCAACTGATGAGGGTCCATATCGTGTTAGAAGCCTACCGTGAACACGTTGCAGAACGTGCGGCTCTGAATATTCCGCCGAAGCCGCTGAACGCTGAACAGACCGCTGCTCTGGTTGAGCTGCTGAAGAACCCGCCGGCCGGCGAAGAAGAAACACTTGTTGATCTGCTGGAAAACCGTATTCCACCAGGCGTAGACGAAGCAGCGTATGTAAAAGCTGCCTTCCTGAGCGCTATTGTCAAAGGTGAAGCTTCATCTCCACTGATCGACAACAAAAAAGCTGTCCAGTTACTGGGCATGATGCAGGGTGGCTACAACATTGCCACGTTGGTTGACCTGCTCGACAACGCTGAACTGGCTGAACTGGCAGGCAAAGAACTCAAGCACACCCTGCTTATGTTTGACGCATTCAACGACGTCAAAGAAAAAATGGATGCCGGCAACGAAGTTGCTAAATCCGTTGTTGAATCCTGGGCCAACGCAGAATGGTTCACCAACAAAAACAAGGTTGCCGAGAGCACCAAAATGGTGGTTTTCAAGGTAACCGGCGAAACCAACACTGACGACCTGTCCCCTGCCCCCGATGCCTGGTCCCGTCCGGACATCCCGCTACACGCCCGCGCCGCCTATAAAATGGAACGCGATGGCCTGAAGCCAGAGGAGCCAGGTGTAACTGGCCCGATGAGCCAGATTGACGAAATCAAATCCAAAGGACTGCCTGTTGTCTTCGTTGGTGACGTCGTAGGTACTGGTTCTTCCCGTAAATCTGCCACCAACTCGGTTCTGTGGTTCTTCGGTGACGACATTCCTGGTGTGCCGAACAAGCGTGCTGGCGGTGTGTGTATCGGCAACAAAGTTGCTCCTATCTTCTTCAACACCATGGAAGATGCCGGCGCTCTGGTATTTGAAGCACCTGTAGACGACATGAACATGGGCGACGTGATTGAAATCCGTCCATACGAAGGCAAGATCCTGAACGAAGCCGGTGAAACCATCTCCGAATTCAACTTCAAGTCTGACGTTATCCTGGACGAAGTTCAGGCTGGCGGCCGCATTCCTCTGATCATCGGTCGTGGCTTGACCGCGAAAGCTCGTGCAGCTCTGGGCCTGGGCGCAACAGATCTGTTCCGTCTTCCGAACGATCCTGAAGCCGGCACCAAGGGCTTTACCCTGGGTCAGAAGATGGTTGGTAAAGCATGTGGACTGGAAGAAGGCCAAGGCGTTCGTCCGGGCACCTATTGCGAGCCACACATGACGACCGTTGGCTCCCAGGACACCACTGGCCCGATGACCCGTGACGAGCTGAAAGATCTGGCTTGCCTGGGCTTCCAGGCTGATCTGGTTATGCAGTCTTTCTGTCACACAGCGGCTTACCCGAAGCCTGTTGACGTTGAAATGCAGCACACCATGCCGGACTTCATTCGTAACCGTGGTGGCGTTTCCCTGCGCCCGGGCGACGGTATCATCCACTCATGGCTGAACCGTATGCTGCTGCCAGATACTGTTGGCACCGGTGGTGACTCACACACCCGTTTCCCGATGGGCATTTCCTTCCCGGCCGGTTCTGGCCTGGTCGCGTTTGCCGCGGCTACCGGTGTTATGCCACTGGATATGCCAGAGTCTGTGCTGGTTCGTTTCAAAGGCGAAATGCAGCCAGGCATCACTCTTCGTGATCTGGTACACGCAATTCCCCTTTACGGCATCAAACAGGGCATGCTGACCGTTGAGAAGAAAGGCAAGATCAACGAATTCTCAGGTCGCATTCTGGAAATTGAAGGCCTTGAACAACTGACCGTTGAGCAGGCATTTGAGCTTTCTGACGCATCTGCTGAGCGCTCTGCAGCGGGTTGCACCATCAACCTGTCTGAAGAATCTGTCGCTGAATACCTGCGCTCCAACATCACCATGCTGCGCTGGATGATTGCCGAAGGTTACGGCGATGCACGTACACTTGAACGTCGTGCCACGCAGATGGAAGAGTGGATTGCCGATCCGAAGCTGATGCGCGCTGACAAGGACGCTGAGTACGCTCACGTTGTCGAGATCGACCTGGCTGATATCAAAGAGCCTATCGTGTGCTGCCCGAACGATCCAGACGATGCCCGCTTCCTGTCCGAAGTAGCTGGCGACAAGGTCGACGAAGTATTCATCGGCTCATGCATGACCAACATTGGCCACTTCCGTGCCGCTGGCAAGCTGCTTGATCAGAACAAGTCGCCTCTGAAAACACGTCTGTGGATGTCTCCTCCGACCAAAATGGACCAGGCACAGTTGATGGAGGAAGGCTACTTCAACATCTACGGCACGGCCGGTGTACGTACTGAAATGCCAGGCTGCTCACTGTGCATGGGTAACCAGGCACGAGTGGCTGCAAAGAGCACTGTACTGTCTACCTCAACCCGTAACTTCCCGAACCGTCTTGGCGATGGTGCCAACGTGTACCTGACATCGGCGGAACTGGCAGCTGTAGGCGCGATACTTGGCAAACTCCCAAGCCCTGCGGAGTACATGGAGTACGCCAAAGATCTGAACAGCATGTCGAAAGAGATTTACAAGTATCTGAACTTCGACCAGATGGAGAACTACACCACGAAGGCGTCTGAAGCGAACGTTGCTTAAGTCCTGACCTTCAAGGTTCAGCTCCACGAAAAACGCCAGCCTCCGGGCTGGCGTTTTTTTATGACCGGTAAACAAGCTTTGAACTAATAGACCACAAGCCGGATCAGTATCGCGCCTGCCATCACAAGGGTAATCCACTTCACCCAGAGCGCCCCCTTCTGACTCAGATTCACTTTAACCGCCACAAATGCGCCAGTGATATTACCAATCGCTAATACCAGCCCCATACCCCAACGCACCTGGTCGTTGAGGGCAAAAATCAGCAACGCCGGCAAGGTATAAAGCAAAATGATCGACACTTTGAACACATTCACCTGGGGCAGATCAATGCGCAGCATTCGATACAAAACCACAATAAACAACGCCCCTACACCTACCTGAATAAAGCCTCCATAGACACCGATCAGGAACATGGCAATATAGATCACCGGCCCAAGCCGGTCCGGCGTCAGCGGGTTGGTGTCCAGCCTCGGTTGAGGCAACAGCATGAACACTGAAGCACCGATCATGGCAATGATCAGCACCCACTCGAATATCGCGTCCGCAACCCAGGTTGCTACCCAGGCACCCAGTAAAGAGCCCAGAACCGCAGGCACAGCAAGATGTAGGCTGACCCGAAGATTTCCATGACCCATACGCCTGAAGCCTGCCACTGCAGTAGTACTCTGCAGAATGATGGCAACCCGGTTAGTGCCATTTGCGACCTGCGGTGGCAGCCCAAGAAACATCAACAGCGGCAAGGTCAACATAGAACCTCCCGCTGAGAGTACGTTTATAAATCCGGCAATACCGCCCAGTGCGAGCAATGCTGTTACTTCAACTGCAGTCATGTAGAGCTCGAAATTCCCGGCTTGCCAGCCTCATTTACGATAGCTGAACGCTTCCCGCAACGGCTGCTCCAAACCAGAACAATAAGAAAAATCACCAGCCCCGCGCCATCTACCAATATCTGTCCATGGGGCCAAAGCATCAGGGCGCCAAGTGGAAACATCAATAGCCGTACAAGCCAATTAAGTTTGTGTTCAAGGTAGCCCTCTAGCCCGGCAATGATCGCGTAAATACCAAACAGAGCAAAACAGAATACCCGGATCATTTCGGTGAAGTCTCCGGTGATCAGCGGCGAATATGCAAAAAGCAGCGGCACAATATATAACCCCTTGGCCAACTTCCAGGCGGTAAACCCGGTGCGCATCTGAGGCGTGCCCGCGATCGCTGCAGCGGCAAAAGCTGTGAGGCAGACCGGCGGCGTTACGTTTGAATCCTGGGACAGCCAGAAGATGACCATATGGGCAGCCACCAGGAGCATGGAAAGAGCCTCCGCCGATAATGCCTGCTCAAGAAGCTGGCTGCTGAAAGTATCCGGCACCACAGAGAGCATCTGCTGAGCGGTTACAGCATCCATGGGCGCGTCGAGCAGCGACAGTTTTTCGGGTGCAGCCAGCATGAAGATGGCTTTGGCCTGATCTGGCAAATTACCGTTAACCATCAGTTCAACCAATTGGCTCTGCGCGATCAGATTATAGATAGCCGGTGCAGAGAGGGTGGCAAGCACGATATAAGCAGCCGTTACCGGTAATCCCATGCCCAGAATCAGCGAAGCCAGGGCAACCAGAAAAATCGTTATCAGCAGGCTCCCACCGGCCCAATCGGTAATCATCAGTGAGAAGGTGTTGCCGATGCCGGTGGTGGATACAACCATAACGACGAGGCCCACAGTAATCAGCAGGATCGCGGTAGTCGTGATGTTTCGTGTCCCCATCGCAAGAGCATCGAGAATATCCGCAACGCCCATCGGTTGTTTTGATAGCCAGGACGCCACCACCACTGAAACGATTGCAATTCCCGCCGCATAGGTCGGCGTAAATCCATATACAAGAGCGGCAACGAGAACGACCAGGGGCAACAGGTAATGCCACCCCCCCTTGAGAACCTCTCTGAGTGAGGGCGCCGCATCGTCTTCCAGCTTGACCGCGTGACTGCGCTTGGCCTCGATGCGCACAAACATTGCCACCGAAATGAAATAAAGAAGGGCAGGCAAAGCAGCAACGCCAATGATGGTGAGATAGGACACCTGGGTATAGGAAGCCATGATAAACGCACCGGCTCCCATCACTGGCGGCATCAGCTGGCCACCGGTGGAGGCCGCCGCTTCAACGCCTGCAGAAAAACGTGCCGGGAAACCGGCTTTACGCATCAGCGGGATAGTAATGACGCCGGTGGAAACCGTGTTCGCGACGCTGGAGCCCGAGACCGACCCCATAAGGCCGGACGCGAACACCGCTACGAATCCGGGGCCACCGACAAACCGCCCTGCGGCACAGCGTGCCAACTCTATAATAAAGTCCCCTGCCCCGGACTTTACCAGGAAGGCACCAAATAAAATAAACATGAACACGTAGGTCCAGGAAATCCGGGCAATGGACCCAAGCATGCCCTGACCACCGATATAAGAGCGGTAAAGAACGGTCTCCCAGGATAGGCCGGGGAAATTGAAAATGCCATCCACATACTGGCCCCACCAGGCCACATACGTCAGTGCAACCACACAAAGCAGGGGAATAAACCAGCCAACCGTTCTGCGAGCCAGTTCCAGTATCAGCCCGACAGATACAATGGAGACAACCCAGTCACCTGTATCAAAACTGAATCCGCGCTGATACAGATCGTCTTCAAACATAATCAGGTAAAAAGCACAGGCAAGCGCAGCAAACCCAAAGACCACATCAACACCCAGAACGAGCCGCCGCCCGCCGGTTGAACCTGCCTTGAGCATAGGAGTCGTCAGTGTGCATATCAGACCGAAAAGGCCGAAGTGCAAGGCGGAACTCCACAACTCCGACATTGTTGAGATGGTATTGAAGTAGAGATGAACGAGCGCCGTGCCGATAGCAAGCCAGAAGATCACCGGCCCGATCAGCCGGTGCTCCAGACGCTCGCTCGCCTCGCTGGCACTTTCATCACGAACCGCAGCAGCAGGTTCATGCTCTGTATTACCAACAACCATTATTGTGCAATCAAACGATCAGGAATCTTCAATCCCTGTTCCTGATAGAAACGTGCTGCACCGGGATGGAGCGGCATGGGCAGGCCCGCAATAGCCTTTTCCAACGCCATCGCTTTCGTTGCCGGATGAATATTGTTCAGGAACGGCAGGTTTTCGTAAATTGTCCTGGTAATCTCATAAACATCTTTCTCTGGCACATCATCGCGGACGGCCAGAATATTCGGCTGAGCAATAGTATTGATATCCTCATCCTGGTTTGGGTAGGTGCCTGCGGGAATTTTGTATGCTGTCCAGAGCTCAAAATCGCTGTTGACCTGAGCAACTTGCTCCGGGGTGAAGTCCAGGGTCGTGATTTCATCACCCATATTGGCATAAGCCCGTGTTACGGCAGCCGCAGGCACACCTGCCGGTATGTTCATACCGTCAATATTGCCATTCTGCAAAGCATCAGCACTCGGACCATAGCCCTGATACGCAAGGTTTACCTTTTCCAGATCGATACCAACCTTTCCGAGAATGAAGCGGCCGGAACCTTCTGTACCTGAGTTTCTGGCCCCGATGGAGAAGCTTTCTCCATACAGGTTACTCATGTCTTCGATCGTCCCAGTTTTCGTGACTTTTTTGGTCACGACAAAGTGCTCCACGTTTTGCCAAAGCATGGAAACGGAACGGAGGTTTTTATAAGCCTTGGGAACCGGCCCTGACCCATTCCAGGCATAAGCACCATAAAGCCCCTGGAGAATACCGAACTGAATCTGATCCTCATCCATCAGCTTGAGGTTTTCGCCGGAGCCGGCCGAGCTGATCGCCGAAACCGATATACTGGTTGAAGGCTCAAGCTTGACTTTGATGAGCGTTGAAATAGCGACGCCTACGGGATAATAGGTTCCACCCGTTGTGGCTGTGCCCATTACATAATTACCTTCCGCCTGAACGCCGGCAGAAAAAGAAACCACCGCAGCTGTTAACAGCCCCGAGGCATATTTCAAAACACTGTTTTTACTCATGAAGCGGATCCCTTTTATCATTGTTCTGATTCACATCTTGAAGGCTAACCATCTAAAGATAGCTGCATGCTACCGGATCTACCAGCCCAGCCTTAAAGCCTGCCTCATAAACGAAAAAAGGGCCCCCTGAGGAGCCCTTTTCAACATCAAACGTTAAACGTTTTTAGGTGTGATCCACCGCCTGATACTCGTTTGCATCGGAAGTTGCAAGACTCACCACTATAATGGCAATAAAGGAGGCAATGAAGCCCGGAATGATCTCATAGACGCCAGGGCCACCCATGAACTCACCGTTCCAGCCCAGCGACACCCAGATCATTGCGGTGCCTGCGCCCACAATCAGACCCGCCAGCGCACCTGCACCATTGGTACGCGACCACATCAGAGACAGGATGATCAGCGGACCAAACGCGGAACCAAAACCTGCCCAGGCGTTACCTACGAGAGCCAGAACCTGTGAGTTCGGGTCAGAGGCGATAACGGAGGCAACAAGACCTACAAGCACTACACATACACGACCAACGTTTACGCATTCCTTGTCGCCAGCTTCCTTACGCAGGAACAAGCGATAAAAGTCTTCTGTCAGGGACGACGAAGACACCAGCAGCTGGCTGGAAATGGTACTCATTACCGCGGCTAACAGAGCTGCATACAGGAAGCCCGTGATTAGCGGATGGAAAAGCAGGTCCGCAAGAATGATAAAGATGGTTTCCGGGTCGGCAATGTCCATCCCGTTACGCACCGCGTAAGCTCGGCCGAAAATACCCAGACCAATTGCGCCAATCAGTGAAATTGCCATCCAAGACATACCGATGTTACGGGCAGCAGGAACTTCTTTCACAGAACGGATCGCCATAAAGCGAACAATGATGTGTGGCTGGCCGAAATAACCCAGACCCCAGGTTACAGCGGAGAGCCACCCGATAAATGTTAGCCCTTGAGTCCAGGATAGGAGCTTGGGGTCTACCTCATTCAGTGTTTGGGTTGCCTGAGCGAAACCACCACCGCCTTCGCCAAACAGAACAACAGCCGGCATGAGAACCAGCGCAACCATCATGATGCAACCTTGTACAAAGTCGGTCATGCTCACGGCCAGGAACCCGCCAACAACCGTGTAGGCTAATACAACGCCCAGTGTGATAACGATGCCAACGCTGTAGTCACTCAGACCACCAAAGTTGAAGATTCCAGCGAATGCACTTTCAAACAGCTTGCCACCCGCTACCAGACCAGATGCGGTATAAACAGCGAAGAACACGACGATAACGATTGCCGACACTGTTCTCAATGGCAGTGCCTGGGTAGGAAAACGGTTCGCAAGGAAAGCCGGAATAGTTAAAGCATTACCGTAGTGAACGGTTTGCGCACGCAGCCTGGGTGCAACAAGTACCCAGTTAAAGAACGCACCCACAAACAGACCAACGCCGATCCAGGCAGAAGCCAGACCCGAGACATACATGGCGCCCGGCAAGCCCAGAAGCAACCAGCCACTCATGTCAGAAGCACCAGCAGACAAAGCCGCTACTTTCGGACTAAGCCCCCTGCCACCAAGCATATAGTCTTCCGATGAAGACGTAGATGTGCGCATCGCATAAACGCCAATAGCGATCATGAGCGCAAAATAACCAATCAGACTAATCCATACACCAATAGCCATGGGGTTCCTCCGGTTTAAAGAGCAGACAATATCTGCTCACAAAGCACAGACCTGACAGGTGCGTCAGCTTACTGTGTCATTCTTCTTGTGTACTGGAATGCCTTCCGAATCTGAGAGAGGCAAGGTATCGCAAACTCGACCTTAACTATAGTCAAGTGTTGCCAATTTGCGACCGCAACAACCCTCAGCCCGGCAGGATGATATTTGACATAACAAGCCTAGTATTACTACGTATTATCGGCTTACAAAATCCTACGATTTTTTTATGGAATTCTACGGGAGTCAGATACTCACAAAGCAGATCAGGCAACGTTATCGCGAACTTGCAACCTCGTAGGGGTCGTCCCCTTGTGTTTTCTCAGAGCATTGGTCAAAGCGCTTTGTGAAGAGAAGCCAACCCGGTAACTGATTTCCGACACAGAAAGTTGTGTCGAGGCAAGGAGGTTCATAGCTTGATTCAGACGGGCCTGTAACAAGAATTGGTGGGGTGTGGTTCCGACCACGTCACGGAAAACTTCATGAAAGCGGCTTACGCTCAGACAGGCCTCACTGGCCAATTCCTGCACCGTAATTTTTCGATGGAGATTGTCCCTTATGTAAGTCTGCATGGCGTCCGGGCTAAGGCTATGGCGGCTGGGTACGCTCACCTTGCGGTCAACAACCCTGTCTGCCATACAGTAGAGGATACTGGCGGCAAGATGGCCATGCATTGCCAGATTACCGGGAGAACGATCAAACTCTCCGGCTGCAAACTGAACCAGCCCCTGTAAACGACTGTCCATATGAATCGTACGCGGCTTTTCGAAGACACGCACCATACGTTCATAGTCTGCGTGGTGTGGCGAAGTAATAACAGGGGTTGAGGGGTCCAGGTTGATAACCATCACGTGATTCTGGTGATCACCGCAATAGTCGTGCCTTGCTTCCGTCGGAACCAGGCACGCTTTCCAGGTATCAAGGTGAGATCCGGTTCCGTCAACACTCAAATCCGCCTCGCCCCGAACACCAATCACTATCTGATGATGCTCATGGCGGTGCTGATGAGATGCGGTTGGCAGTTTGAGCAAACGGGCATCCAGCATAGACGCGACCGGAACCTTTAATTGAGAATATGACTCAATTAAAGCAGATCTGACTGGAACTTGCACATAAGTTCACTAACTTGGGCACTTACAGCCTCTAATGGAGCAGCAGCGTCCACGATATTGTAGCGAGCTGGCTCGGCAGCAGCACGGGCCAGATAGGTATCGCGAATACGTTGAAAAAAAGACACAGCTTCCTGCTCAAAGCGATCCAGCTGTCCGCGATTCCTGGCCCGGGTCATGCCGGTTTCAACCGGTGCGTCCAGCAAGACCACATGATCGGGGCGCACGTCTCCCTGTACCAGGTTTTCGAGCAGCGCAATCCGCTCAAGCGGAACACCCCGCCCGCCGCCCTGGTAAGCGAAAGTTGCATCGGTAAAGCGGTCACAGAGGACCCACTGCCCCTTTTCAAGCGCCGGAAGAATAAGCGTATGCAGGTGCTGTGCCCTGGCAGCGAACATCAGTAGCAGTTCGGTGAGATCGTTAACAGGTTCATCCCGTGGGGCCAGGAGCAACTCACGAATTGCTTCAGCCATAGGCGTGCCACCTGGCTCACGGGTAACAATACAATCAACGCCAACCGCTTTCAGAGTTTCGGCTGCATTCGAAATCTGGGTAGATTTACCCACACCCTCAGTGCCCTCAAAGGTAATAAACCGGCCAGCTGAACTCATTCTTTTTCCTCCACCTCAGGAGCGGGTGAAGACCGGTAATCGGACCGCCGATTCAGCTGAAACGCCCGCACCGCCTTCTGGTGCTCTGCCAATGTTCTGGAGAACTTATGGGTGCCATCGCCCCGTGCTACAAAATAGAGAGTGTCACCCGGTTCCGGATGCAACGAAGCATGGATTGCCTCGCGCCCCGGCAATGCTATGGGTGTAGGCGGAAGACCGTTAATGCGATAGGTGTTATAAGGCGTGTGAGCACGCAAGTCCCGACTGCCGATCTTGCCTTTGTATTTGTCGCCCATGCCATAAATCACGGTAGGGTCTGTTTGTAAGCGCATACCTTTTTCCAGGCGCCGGACAAACACCCCTGCAACCTGCCCCCGCTCATGGGGAGCGCCGGTTTCGCGCTCAACAATGGAGGCCATGATCAGCGCCTCATAGGCATTGTCGTATGGCAGACCTTCTTCCCGCTCTTTCCACTCTTCCGCAAGAACACCCTCCATACGCTGGAACGATCGCCGGAGCAGGTCGAGATCAGACTCACTACTCGTAAACAGGTAAGTATCCGGGAAAAAGCGTCCCTCTGGATGCTCACCTTCCGCCCCGACGGCTTCCATAATCTGTGCATCCGACCACTCCGAGGTAAGCCCCTCAAGACGCTCGGTTGCTGAAAGCGCCGCGCGCATATCGCTGAACGTCCAGCCTTCAATAAACTGCACAGACCAGTGCTTGGTATCACCTGCCACCATTTTGCCGAGCATCGCTTCCACGGTCATACCGTCAGTAAACTCATACTCTCCGGCCTTGATTCTTGCCTGATCAGGAAACAAGCGACCGTAAATACGCACCCAAAGGCTCTTTTCAATCAGGCCACGCGTCTCCAACTGCCTGGCAACCCCACTGAAAGCCGTACCGCCAGGCACGTTGAACAAAACCGGTTCAGCCAGGACTACCGGCTTAGACAGCGAACCCAGCCCTTGCCAGACCCACAAACCAGTGCCCGCGCCAACCAGCACAGCAGCGCAAATTCCTGCAATCAAAAGTTTTTTAAACAAACGGATTATTCCAGCAGTTCGAGAGGATTAAAGATTGTCGCAAGTCCATCATCGACAGGCAAATCCTGCCCCGCCAGACTGCGCGCAGGTACAACTCCGATAACGCTGTTGAGGAGGAAAAGCCCTCGGCAATGAGCCCCCAATGCATCTTCGACACTCACATCACGCTCGAGGACAAGCTCCCCCTTGGCTCTGAGCCTTTCCAGCGCCCACTGCCGCAGTACACCGGCGACAGCAAGGCTTCTTACAGGCGGTGTCACCCAGCCGTCAGACATTTTCAAGAGTAGATTGGTTCGAGTGCCCTCAACCAGATTACCGGCACTGTCAGACATGATGACTTCGAACAGATCACCCTCAATCTCCCGGGCAGCCATAACCTGTTCCAGCCGGTTGAGCGACTTGATCCCAGCAAGAAGCGAATTTACTGTCAGGGGTACCCGAGAGAAGTCAACCGCAACACCAGAGGCCGTCGGAGCCTCAGGCATTGGCCCGGCAGATACCATAAGATTCGGGCTGACTCCCGGGCCCGGTCGATATCCCCGCCCACCCTCTCCGCGGGTAAGAGTCAATTTGAGTACCCAGGCGCCGTCCTCCTGCTCGCTCGCATACCGGCCAGAATAATGGCTGATTGCGGCAGTAGTGGCTTTTCGAAGCTCTGTCAGAGAAACCGGAATACCCAACCGCCCCGCATCACGAACCATCCGGTCAAGGTGACGGGAAAGCAGCACACCCCGAGTTCCGTGCATTCTTATGGTTTCGAACAAGCCATCCCCGTACGCTGCACCCCGGTCACGGGCAGGGAAACCACCTTCATCAGCCCAACGCAGGTTGAACATACCTACTCAGCCTTCGTAGCGGCTGACAATCAAAGTACCGTTGGTGCCGCCAAAGCCAAATGAATTGGACAAAGCCACGCGGACATCTGCCTTACGGCAGGCATTGGGCACAAGATCGAGATCGCAGCCTTCAGCCGGGTTATCGAGGTTGATGGTTGGCGGCAATACGCCATCACGTATCGCAAGCAGGGAAAAAATCGCCTCCACGGCGCCCGCCGCACCAAGCAAGTGTCCAGTCATGGACTTTGTACTGCTCATGGCCACCCGGCTTGCGTGGTCACCAAGCACACGTTTGACCGCCGCAACTTCAGCCACATCGCCCACAAGCGTCGATGTTCCGTGTGCATTGATGTAATCGACACTTTCAGGCTCCAAGCCGGCATCCCGCAGCGCATTGCTCATGGAGCGTGCAGCGCCTTCTCCATCTTCCGGCGGCGCTGTAATGTGGTGGGCATCATCACTCATACCAAATCCGACCAACTCACCGTAGATGGTTGCACCACGTTTTTTAGCGTGCTCCAGCTCTTCCAGTACCAGCACCCCGGCACCGTCACTGAGCACAAATCCATCTCTGTCTCTATCCCACGGCCGGCTGGCTTTCTCAGGCTCGTCATTACGGGTAGACAGTGCCCGGGCGGATGAAAATGCAGCTATGCCTGTGCGCGTTGTGGCCATTTCAGAGCCACCGGCCAGCATCACGTCTGCATCGCCATAAGCAATGGTTCGGGCGGCGTAGCCAATATTATGCGTCCCCGTGGTGCAGGCGGTAACAATGGCGATATTTGGCCCCCGGTAACCAAACCTTATTGCGGCATTTCCGGAAATCATGTTGATGACGGACGCCGGGACAAAAAACGGTGATACTTTGCGTGGGCCCGATTTCTCCATCGTCAACACGCTCTTCTCGATATACTCCAGCCCACCAATACCTGAACCTATTGCTATACCTGCACGGTCACGATCCAGCTCGTCATATTCAGTAAGCCCACTGTCATCGACGGCTTGCTGGGCCGCAATCAGACCATAATGAATAAACGCATCAAGCTTTCTGGCTTCTTTGGTGGAAAGATAGGGGGCCAGATCCAAATTCCTGATCGCACCACCAATACGGGTGCTGTATTCGGAGGCATCAAAGCGATCGATCTTTCCAATTCCGCTACGACCTGCCTGAATAGCCTCCCAGGAAGAAGCCACATCGTTTCCCAAAGGAGACAACATACCCATGCCAGTGACCACAACCCGCCGTTTACTCATACCGTTTACCCATACCGTTTACCCATACCATTTACCCGTAAGCCGTTCACCTGCTCTTTCAACTTCCGCTGTTACTGAATGAACCCGAAGCACGGATAATTCTCAGGCAATAAAAAAGCCGTCCCTCGCTGAATAACAAGGACGGCTTTTTGCCTGACTTACTTAAATGCAGAGTATCAGGTATGCGCGACGATATAGTCGATCGCGTCCTGTACACTGGCAAGCTTCTCGGCTTCTTCATCCGGAATTTCAGTTTCAAATTCCTCTTCCAGTGCCATGACGAGCTCAACGGTGTCCAGTGAGTCAGCGCCAAGATCCTCTACAAAAGAAGATGAGTTCTGAACTTCGGACTCTTTAACGCCCAACTGTTCACAAACAATCTTCTTCACGCGCTCTTCAACTGTACTCATAATATCCTCACTTTGTGTATCAACCAAGCAACTCAATTGCTGCCAGTTTAGTGTAAACCCTACCTGCAGACAAGCAGGGATTCGGTTAAACATGTTGTGCGACAAGGGGTTGCGCACGAGCCCCGGAACCGGAGCTTATCCCATGTACATTCCGCCATTTACGTGAATGGTTTCACCAGTCACATAGCCGGCAATATCAGACGCAAGAAACGCAACCAGAGCCGCCACTTCTTCAGGCTGACCCAGGCGACCAGCAGGTATAATTCCCAGCATAGCCTCACGCTGCCCGTCGTCCAGTTTTTTCGTCATATCTGTATCAATAAATCCAGGCGCGACACAGTTAGCAGTAATGCCACGGTTCGACATTTCCTTAGCCAGGCTACGGGTAAAGCCTTCTACGCCAGCCTTTGCGGCACAATAGTTAGCTTGCCCGGGGTTTCCCATACTGGCGACCACCGAGCTGACATTGATAACCCTGCCCCACCGGGCCTTTGCCATGCCTCGCAAAACAGCTTTACTGGTACGGTACACGCTTGAAAGGTTAGTTTCGAGCACCGAACCCCAGTCATCATCCTTTAAACGCATCAGCAAGTTGTCACGGGTTATACCCGCATTATTCACCAGAATCAGAGGTGCGCCGGATTTCCCGGCAATCTCTTTCAGCCCTGTTTCGATACTTTCAGGGTCAGCGACATTCATCACTATGCCATAACCGCTAACACCTGCAGCCTGAAGGCTATCCGTAATGGACGCTGCTCCCTCGGCGCTGGTCGCGGTGCCAACCACCTCTGCGCCCTGTTTTCCAAGCGCCAGAGCGATAGCTTTACCAATTCCTCGGGTAGCACCAGTTACCAGTGCTGTTTTGCCTTCCAGAGACATGCGCAACTCCCTTTCTTCAAGACGGTTCAAATGCCGCAAGTGCAGCTGTCAGAGCCTCGGGATCTTCGATCCCGTAAACAGCGAGCCCACGGTCAATTCGCTTGGCCAGCCCGGCAAGCACTTTACCGGTACCACACTCAATTGCGACAGTAACATCGCTATTCACCAGAGCGCGAACCGAGTCGGTCCATAACACCGGGGAATACAGCTGTTTGAGAAGATTGGCTTTCAGTGTAACCGAATCTGTTACGGCTGCAGCGTTAACATTCTGTATAACCGGTGTGACGGCATCATTAAACCGCACCTCATCAAGTGCCTGAGCCAATTCCTCGGCAGCGCCTTTCATCAACGCGCAATGTGATGGAACGCTAACCGGCAAAAGCATGGCTTTACGCGCGCCCTTTGATTTACAGGCCTCGATAGCCCGATCAACAGCAGTCGCGGAGCCGGCAATAACTACCTGGCCTGGCGCGTTAAAATTCACGGCTGATACGACGTCACCGTTAGCCGCCTCTTCACAGGCTGACACAACGTCAGCATCTTCAAGACCGAGAATGGCTGCCATCTTACCCTCACCGGCGGGCACAGCTTCCTGCATGAGCTCACCGCGCAGACGCACCAACTTGACAGCTTCCACGAAATCCAGGCTTTCAGCGGCAACAAGAGCACTGTATTCACCCAGGCTGTGTCCAGCAACAAAATCGGGTTTCGGCCCCCCTGCGACTAGCCACTGACGCCATAATGCAATACTTGCTGTCAGAAGTGCAGGCTGGGTAACCATCGTCTGGTTAAGCTCTTCTGCCGGCCCTTTCTGGCAAAGCTGCCAGAGATCGTAGCCCAGCACATTAGAAGCTTCAGCGAAGGTTTTGTTGATCATGGGCCAAGACTCAGCGGCCGCGGAAAGCATGCCAACTGACTGGGAGCCCTGTCCGGGAAATATAAAGGCTGATTTCATAAGCGGGATCTTATCGTCAATGGGAGTTTCAGGAGATTAGCCAATAGTACAAGCTGGCCTGATTTTGCGCGAGTCTGCCGCAAATGCGATAACGACTTTAGTCTGAGGCAGTCAGAGCATCAGGTCATCAAGGCGCTCATTGATACGCCGGGGCACTTCCAGTTCGACTTCTCGCACGGCTTGCCGGATAGCAGCCAGCATGGCACGCTCGTTGGCATTGCCATGGCTTTTTATGACCACACCCTGCAGACCAAGAAGACTGGCACCATTATGACGGGAGGGATCCATCAGCCGCAGGAGTCGCCCGACGATAGGGCGGGCCAGAGCACCCACAAAACGGCCGTAAAGCGTGCGAGTGAACGCCTGCTCCATGAGCTCAATAAGCAGCCCGGCAACACCTTCGCCGGTTTTCAGCGCAATATTGCCGACAAAACCATCGCACACCACAACATCAGCAACATCGCGAAACAGATCGCTGCCTTCCACATACCCTATGTAGTTAATAGAATCGCACTGGGCAAGCATGTGAGAGGCAAGGCGAACCTGTTCGTTACCCTTTATTTCTTCTTCGCCAACGTTCAATAAGGCAACTCGCGGCTCACCCTGGCTGCAGATTGCTGAGGCCATAAGAGAGCCCATCAGGGCATACTGGTAAAGGTTTTCTGCGCTGGAATCCACATTGGCGCCAAGATCGAGAACATGACACCGTCCTCGAAGCGAGGGAATCAGTTTCGCAATTGCCGGGCGCTCAATACCAGGATACATACGAATAATGGATCGACCGAAAGCCATAAGAGCCCCGGTATTTCCGGCACTGACACAACCCTCAGCCTCGCCATCACGAACCAACCCCAGGGCGATGGCCATGGAAGAATTTTTCTTGTGTCGCAACGCATGGGAGGGGCGCTCATTCATGCGGACAACATCCGCAGCCTCCACTATACGAATTCGCGGGTGCCCTTCACGCAAAAAAGCCTCGAGCTCGCTCCGGATTCCCACCAGAATGAAACTCAAGGCTTTATTTTCACGCACCGCTTCGAGAGCCGCGGCAACCACTACTGCAGGCCCCCGATCGCCACTCATAGCATCAACCGCTATGGTGACCGGCTTCACCGTACTTCCACCCGTCTGAGTGTTGATGCGGCTATGCAACGAGATTACTCGTCGTTAGCTTCGATTACCTGCTTGCCACGGTAGAACCCATCAGGGGACACGTGGTGACGACGGTGAACTTCGCCAGTTGTTGAATCTGTGCTCAGAGCAACAGGGCTCAAAGCATCGTGGGCACGGCGCATGCCACGCTTGGAACGGGTCTTACGGTTCTTCTGTACAGCCATGGTTATACTCCTGACCTGTTAACGTAAACTTTGCTTGAATATCGTTACAAGTAACGTGTGTTCGTTTAATTGCGCCGGCACCCGTGAAGATACCCACGCCCGTATTAATGCTTTGTTTTTCCGAGACCCGCCAGCACGCTGAACGGGTTATCCTTCGACTTCGCCTCGGCCTCTGCCGAGGCGTGGTCTGGCTCGTAGGCTTCCAGATCTTCTTTTGCCGGACACTCGCTCCGATCGTGAAGCGGATACGGGGGCAGAACCAGTAACAACTCGTCCTCCACCATAGACCAAAGGTCTGCACTGAAATCATCCGTCAGAAACGGCTCGAGATCCTTTGGCAACCGTTCTGCCTGCTCATCGCTCGTGACCAGCCCAAGTGTAAACGTGGAGGCCAGCACAGAATCCATGGACCCCATGCAACGCTGACATTCCAGTTTAACCGGAGCCTCCAACTCACCAGAGACGATGCGGCGGCGCTCGCTATCCTGATAAAAGGACAATTTCACACGACAAGCGGCACTGTCTTCGAACCCTAAAACAGATTCACGGAAACGAGACAAAGCACTGATAGGAATTTCTCCCTCCAGCACACTGTTATGCTCCGCCAACCGGTACGGGTCGACTATTTTCGGCAATTCGGCACTAGACGCATTTGACATAGGCGCGCAATTCTAGGGGCCAAGCTCGCTGCTGTCAAAGACTTCGTCGGGTTTTGATCAGGGGTTCCGGTTTCCGTAGGTGTATTCTACGATAAGCGCACTGAAAAATGGTGCACAATCCATACAAGGACCAACCTCATGCTCCGAAACCCTCTGCTGCTGGCGTCTTCATCGCGGTATCGCAAAGAACTGCTAACAAGGCTTGGCCTACCCTTCTCCAGCGCCAGCCCGGATATTGATGAATCACCCCTTGATGGAGAGGCGCCAGAAGATCTCGCTATCCGCCTGGCCACATCGAAAGCCAAAGCCCTGGCCTCCGCTTACCCGAAACACTGGATTATCGGCTCAGATCAGGTGGCCGCCTTGCCAGACGGCACCCTGCTCAGCAAGCCCGGGAATCACCAGAATGCCCGCGAACAACTAGCCCGAAGTAGCGGCCAGAACGTTAACTTCATGACCGGACTGGTGCTGCTCGATGCAAATAGCGGAAAACTGCAAACTTCCTGCGATCACTTTAAGGTCCATTTCAGGGACCTGACTGCCCCGGAAATCGACGCCTACCTTTTAAAAGAGGAACCTTATGACTGTGCCGGCAGCTTCAAGATGGAGGGCCTGGGCATTACCCTGTTCCGGCAACTAGAAGGCCAGGACCCCAACAGCTTGATCGGGCTACCATTAATCACCCTGACAGACATGCTGAGAGCCTGGGGCAGAAACCCGCTGCTTGAGCCTGCCCCGAAATTGCCAGCCTGAACCCTGCCGCTCTAACGCAGCTCCAGTCGAGATTCAACCAGTTGCCCGGCAATTCCCTGACCAAAAGACACTCCCAACTGGTCGACAAGGTCACGCAGCGCACCTTTCCGATGGCTGTAGTCGACGAGATCTTCCTGACCAACCACCTGCCTCGCAACATGTGAAGTGCTGCCAAGTCCATCGATAAGCCCCAACTCCAACGCCTGTTGACCGCTCCAAACCAGACCGCTAAACAAGCGCTCGTCATCTGCGAGGCGATCACCACGCCCCTCCTTTACTGCCTCTATGAACTGCTGATGAGTGTTCTCCAGAACGCTTTGCCAGAAGTCGACCTCCTGCTCCTGTTGAGGCGAAAAGGGGTCCAGAAAGGCCTTGTTTTCGCCTGCCGTATAAAGCCGACGCTCTACTCCCAGCTTTTCCATGGCGCCGGTAAACCCGAAACCACCCGCCACGACACCGATAGAACCCACCAGGCTCGCCCGGTTTGCATAGATTTCATCTGCCGCAGATGCAATATAGTAAGCACCGGATGCCCCGATATCCGAGATCACCGCATAAAGCTTCTTACCCGGGTATTCCTCCCGCAGTCGCTTGATCTCATCGTAAACATAACCCGACTGTACCGGACTTCCACCAGGGCTATTGATGCGAAGAACAACCGCCACAGCGTCCTCCTGCTCGAAGGCTGAACGGAGCGAGCCCACAATGTTGTCCGCACTGGCGAGCTCGTCTGCAGCGATAGGACCGTTCACTTCAACAACCGCTGTATGCTTACCAACAGTTGCGTCCAGACTACCCCCAAACGGCGACCAGACAATCGCCAGCAACGCAAACAGATAGGCAAAAGTGAGAAATTTGAAAAAGATCCCCCACCGCCGACTCCGCCGCTGCTCGGACTGCAGAGACATCACCAATTTTTCAATCAACCTCCAATCACGCCCCGATTCGGGCGGCAAACGCGGTTGATTTCTGCCTGGACGAGGCTCTGCAGGCTTATCACCCCATTCTGGCGATTTGTCGGAATCCCAGTCACTCATGCATTTTTCCCTGTCAGAAATTAAATCACTAAAATTGGCTTACAAACCGAGCACGCTACGCAGGTCCGGCACTGAATCAACAATGGCTCGGGGAGCATATCCACCAAGCACATCACGCTTGTGAACCCCCCACTCAACACCAATAGAGGGCATACCAATGCGCTGGGCCATTTCGAGATCATAGCGGGTATCGCCGATCATAACGGCCTCCGAAGGCTCAGCGCCGTAGAAGAACAGTATCTCTTCAAGCATTTTCGGATCTGGCTTGGACCGGGTTTCGTCGGCACAGCGTGTAATATCAAAATGCGTTCCCAGCCCACTGGAAACAAGTGCTGACTCCAGACCTCTACGACTTTTACCTGTGGCCACTGAACACCCTCGCCCGGCACCACGAAGATCTGCTACCACATCAGCCATACCTTCAAACACGTTCTGGGGCGTCGTAACCTTGCGGAAGAAATAATTCCCGTACCCCTCCCGGATAGCCGTCATTTCTTCGCGAGTGATACCCGGGTAAAGCCGCTCAAGAGCCTCAACCATGCCCAAACCAATAATGTCACGATAGGCCTCTCTCTCCAGCGCAGGATACCCCAGCTCAGTGGCAGCCCGATGCAGGCTGTCCGCAATATGATCTACGGAGTCGACAAGCGTCCCATCCCAATCAAAAATTACAACTTTAACTTCCATCAACCTGCTCCCATTGCACGCGCTTCAAGCCTACTCAACACTTGACTGAATGCTTCATCATAAGGCGCCTCGAATCTAACCGCCTCCCCTGTAACAGGCAGCAAAAGCTCAAGAGCCCTGGCGTGCAGCATGAGGCGCTGACCGCCCACCGACCGGAATGCCTTCAGACTAACATCATCCATATACTTATCATCGCCCGCTATCGGATGACCCGCGCAGGCGCTATGAACGCGAATCTGATGGGTGCGACCGGTAACCGGCGATGCCTCCACCAGACTGTAACCGTCATAGCGCGCAAGGCATCGGAAGGTTGTGAGCGAGGCCTTTCCGGCCTCGTCCACCCTTACCCTGCGCTCGCCATTTGGCATCTCATACCGCAACAGCGGCTCATCAACCCGACCCAACTTGTCTGGCCAACTCCCAGCTACCAGGGCATGGTAGTGTTTACGAATCCGCCTCTGCCTGAGTTCATCCTGCAGATAACGAAGCGCTGATCGCTTTTTGGCTACCATCACGAGCCCGGAGGTATCTCGGTCAAGGCGGTGCACCAACTCAAGAAAGCGGGCCTCCGGGCGAGCGGCTCGCAGCACCTCAATCAGGCCAAAGCTGAGACCGCTGCCACCATGCACTGCAATACCCGATGGCTTGTTGACGACCAACATCTGATCATTCTCAAATACAACAGCAGCCTCGACCACGCCCTGCACCCGGCTACCGGGTGCGGCTTGAGGAGCCTTCTCCTTGCGAACAACCGGTGGAATGCGCACCTGGTCACCCGTCGCAAGTCGTGTGTCGGGCTTCACCCGCCCTTTGTTCACACGCACCTCACCTTTGCGGACAATGCGGTAGATAATGCTTCTGGGCACGCCACGAAGCTGCGCCAGAAGGAAATTGTCCAGGCGCTGCCCATGATTATCTTCGTCAACCGTGACCCAAAGAACCCCCTGCTGAACCACTTCTCGGCCGCCACTTCCCTGCCTTGCATTGGCACTACTGCCCGGGCGTGACACCGGTTTTCTGACCCTGGCACTTGTAGGCTTTCCGGTAGCAGATTTGCGGGACATAAGGTTCCTTTCTCGGGTGGTATAGCTGGTGATACGAGCGGGATTGAACGACTCCCTGAATGCTGTTATATTCCGGCGTGATCTGTCGTTTGTCTACGGCCTGACCAATTCGAGTCAGAAGCCGGAGCGGCAGAAGTATACCGACACTATTCAAGAGTTTGAACGCCGAACGCCCAATCACTATCGGGCCCGGCGCAAGAAATGCTTCCGAAGCGCCAGGGAATACCCGCTCAAAAAACGGCGAACTGGCACCGGAATGATTGCAACCGTGCGGAAAACCGCCGGGCGATATCGCGAAGATTCACTGCCATGCAAGGCCGGGCCGTCCAGCTTACGAATAAGACGTGAGACCCAGGCACTTGTGTGAACCTGAAAACGGATTATATGCGCCAACAGACACGAACCCTACGCGACACTTCCCTGCCAGCAGGCATTAGGGATGTCGGCGGTGGTCTCAGATCAACAGGATCTTACCCCAACAGGGTATGATCCGTCTGTCCGTCGCTTGGCCTCTGATTCAGCGGGGCCCGCGGCACGCACATCCTGCTTCGCAGATGCGACGCCCACTGGTTTTCTGTCAAAATTAAACGACAGGAAAATCCTCTTTCCATGAAAAGAATGCTTATTAATGCAACTCACCCAGAAGAGTTGCGCGTCGCCCTGGTTGACGGCCAGCGCCTGTTCGACCTCGATATCGAATCCAGCTCCCGTGAACAGAAAAAATCAAACATCTACAAAGGGCGCATTACCCGTGTAGAACCAAGCCTGGAAGCAGCTTTTGTTGATTTTGGCGCCGATCGTCACGGCTTCCTTCCCTTGAAGGAAATCTCCAGAGATTACTTTAAAAAATCTCCGGGACAGATCGAAGGCAAGGTCAATATCAAAGAAGTGGTTTCCGAAGGCCAAGAAGTGATCGTTCAGGTCGACAAGGAAGAGCGTGGCAATAAAGGCGCCGCCCTCACCACTTTCATCTCCCTTGCTGGTCGCTACCTCGTCTTAATGCCCAACAACCCTCGCGCAGGCGGCATTTCACGTCGCATTGAAGGCGAAGAACGAGCCCAACTCAAGGAAGCGATGAACAGCGTGCAGGTGCCCAAGTCCATGGGCATCATCGTGCGCACCGCGGGTATTGGCCGTACCTCCGAGGAACTTCAATGGGACCTCGATTACCTGGTGCAGTTCTGGGAAGCCATTACCCAGGCAGCAGGAGAGCGCAAAGCGCCCTTCCTTATCCACCAGGAAAGCAACGTCATTATCCGTGCCGTTCGTGATTACCTTCGCCAGGACATCGGAGAGGTATTGATCGACTCGGAAAGCGTTTACGAGGACGTACTGAACTTCGTCCGCGCAGTCATGCCTACGTTCGAGAACAAGATCAAGCTGTACAAGGACGAAATCCCCCTGTTCAGCCGTTACCAGATAGAAGGCCAGATCGAAACTGCATTCCAGCGGGAAGTCCGGCTCCCTTCTGGCGGCTCTATCGTTATCGATCCTACCGAGGCCCTGGTGTCTATCGACATCAACTCCTCCCGAGCCACCAAAGGCCAGGATATAGAAGAAACTGCCTTCCAGACTAATCTGGAAGCAGCAGAAGAGATCGCCCGCCAGCTACGCCTGCGCGATATGGGCGGCCTGATTGTAATCGACTTTATCGACATGACCCCCGCAAGACACCAGCGCGAAGTCGAGCAAAAGATGCGCGAAGCGCTGGAAATCGACCGGGCCCGGGTTCAAGTGGGCAAAATCTCCCGCTTCGGCCTGCTCGAAATGTCCCGCCAACGGCTGAGACCTTCGTTGGGCGAAACCCGTAGCGAAGTGTGCCCCCGCTGTGAAGGCCAGGGCACAATTCGTGGTATCGAATCTCTGGCGCTGAGCATTATGCGCCTGATCTACGAAGAATCCTCTAAAGAAAAGACCGGCGAAGTACGGGCCATCGTGCCAGTATCAGTAGCTACTTTCCTGCTGAACGAAAAGCGCAAACAACTCGCGGATATCGAAGCGCGCCAGGAAGTCAGCGTCGTGATTGTGCCGGTTCCTCATATGGAAACACCGCACTTTGAAATTCTGCGTATGCGCGATGATGAAACAGCGCCAGAGCATATTTCAAGCCACCAGGTAGCGCAGGAATACAGCGAGCGCGAAGAAGAGGTGCTTGAAGTTCCCGCAGCAGAAAAGCCAGTTCGTGAGCAGGCGGCAGTCAGAGCTATTCGCCCGAACGCCGCCGCACCGACTGCAAAAGCAGAAGAGGTCAACGTCTCTGAAGAGCAGGACGACGGACTGTTCCGTCGCATTGGTCGCAAGATTGCGTGCTTCTTTAACAATGAGGAAGAGGAGCCGACCAATGCCCGTGACAACTCAGAAGCCAGAAGCGGAGACCAGCGTAATCAAGCGCGCCAGGATCGTCGCAAAACACGCGTAGCGCGTGATGGCCAAAGCTCTAGCGGCAACAATCGCACCGGTAACGAGCGCCGTCAGGGCAATAACCAGGCAAACCGCAGCGATGATAACCGCTCGCGGGGACGCAACCGCAACGACGATCAGAACCGTTCAAACCCGAATCGCCAGAATGCCAATAAAGGCGCCGAGAACAAAGGCTCTGACAACCGTGGTGACGATAATCGCAGGGACGGGCGTAAAGAAGGCCAGAGCCGCGGCCAAAACCGCAACCGGCCCCAGCGCGACAACAGAAATAACGGCGATCAAAAAGACACAAATCAGCAGGAAGCCCGTCAAAAGGCACCGACAACCGAAAAATCCGGTTCTGATGAAAGCCGTCGTAAGCCGCGCCGCCCACGTAATCGGGACGGCTCATCGTCCGAGGCTCCCGCTTCCAGCCCTGCAGCTCGCAAGAATGCACGCAATGAGAAGCATCAGAAAGATACTCAGCCTGAAAGAAGCCGGGATAACGCCAGTGCGGATGTGAAAACACCTACCGCGACGGAAAAGAGCGCAGATCAAGCCAGCGCAAAATCCCAAGCGGCCTCACAGAGCCAAAAGAAGCAACCGGAACAGAAGGCATCCGCTGAGCCTAAACCGGCACAAAAAACCGAGACCGTCACTGACACGGCTAACGCCGATGCTGCTACTGACAAGACGAAACTGGCCTCGGCACCTAAACCTGAAGAACAAGAGGCTCCGGAAGCTCCTAAGCCCGCAGTCAAGGCCCCTACCGATGCCCCCGTTCAGGCAGAACCAACTGCGCAAGCGGAAGCACCGGTAGCCAAGCCGAAAGCAGCACCCAAGGCCAAGACACCTGAGCCTGAGGCAAAAGCTGCGGTAAGCGAGGAGACGACCGCAGAAACCACTCCGAAACCGGCCGATAAAGTCAGTGGGGCTACTGAGGCGAGTAAACCCGCTGCCGGGGATAAAGCGCCCTCAGCTCCTGAAAAAGAGCCTTCAGCCGCGGATAAAAAGCCCTCAGCCCCGGGTAAAGAGCCCTCAGCCCCGGAAAAAGAACCTTCAGCTTCGGTAAAAGAGCCTTCAGCTGCGGATAAAAAGCCCTCAGCAGTGGAAAAAGAGCCTTCGCTTTCAGCCGAGACTGAACAAAAGCCGGCAGCCGAAGCAGAGAAAGCACCGGTGGTGCCCGAGAAGCCTTTAGCCAAAGAAGACGAAAAAGAACCTTCAAACGCCGAAGCAAGCTCTTCTGAAGACGAGAGCAAAGCCGCTCCTGCTGCGAAAAAGCAAAGGTCAGTACCCGCCAGAAGCCGGAGAAAAACGCCAGCAGCGGATAAATCTGCAGAGAAAGCACCTGAAGACAAGCCTGAGGCCGAACCGACCAAGACTGCTTCTGAAGCTTCAGAAAAGCCTGTAGAACAAGCGGTGGCTCCGGTAACACCCGGTCGCGCTTACAACGACCCGCGCGAGGTTCGTAAACGCCAGAGAGCAGCTGAAGAAGCAAAAAAGTCCGGGGGTAACTAAAGGATGTTGTCCGATTCCGACATTGAAGCTCTGGAAGACATCCTCTTTGCCGAGCCATGGGGGGATGAAGCACTCGACTTTTTCGGCTTCCATGGCGCAGTTTGCGCCAGCGTTGTAGGGCCAACGAAGCTGAGTGTCGAAACGGTGTTTCGCCTGGTTACAGGCACCGATGAGACACCCGGCGGTGGAATTCCTGAAACCTTCCGTCAGTGCGTTACACAGCTGGCAGCCAGCATGGTCAAGGCGCTGGATATGGGCCAGGCTCTGGAGCTACCAGAACCGGAGGATGGTGATCCGATTAACGCTCTGGAAAACTGGTGCGCGGGCTTCGTGGACACCTTCCTGGAAAACGAGGATGAGTGGTTGGATGCTGCCAGCGAACAGGACACCGCCGACCTGATGGTGCCCATGCTGACGTTGTCGGGTCTTTTTGACGACGAAGACTTCCAGAACGTCCGCAACAGCGAAAAACTGTCACGTCAGATGGCCGACGCTATCCCCGACTCGCTAACTGACTTGTACCTGCTGTTCCACGCGCCGGATTAAACTCGCGCGTCAACGCCAGGAACCTGCCTGAAATGATGCCAGACCGGCTCCAGCCCGTCTGGCATTTTCATAATCCGGCCAAGCTCACACCAGGGGGCCCCCGGAAAGTGGAAATCACTGCCCTGGGAGGCTAACAGCTTTTCCCGCCTACACAGCTCAGCCAGAAACCCGAGATCCCCACTGGATTGTCCTGACGTGGACACCTCAATAGACTGCCCTCCAGCTCGCCGGAAATCAGCAACAAGATCCCGGAGTTTCGTTGCAGTAAGCTGGTACTTCCGGGGGTGAGCCAACACAGCGAGTCCGCCGGCCGAGTTAATCCACTGCACGACCTCCTGCAGCTCTGGCCAGTAAGCCTTGACGTCACCCACCTTTCCACTGCCCAGATAGCGCTTGAACGCCTGCGCGGCATTTTTCACGATACCTGCTTCCACCATTACTTTCGCGAAGTGCGGGCGCCCGGGAACATCACCGCCGGATTCGGCGACGGCACGATCAAGTAAATCCGGAATGGCAAGCTTGTTGAGACGCTCAGCAATCATGGCAGCCCTTGCCCAGCGATTGCGGTTCTGCTGCTTCAGTGCCTCGAGGAAATGGGTATTACTGATATCAAAGTCCAGACCAACGATGTGGATTGTATGGCTCCGCCATAAACAGGAAAGCTCAATACCCGGAACCAGTACTACACCATTGGCTTCTGCTGCAGCCTGCGCCTCTTCCAGGCCATCAATCGTATCGTGATCTGTGAGCGCAAGGTGCGTGACCTTTTGATCCGCAGCGCGGACCACCAACTCCGTAGGCGTGAGCGCACCATCTGATGCGGTGCTATGGCAATGCAGATCAATGCACAAAACAGGGTCTTGCGGTATAGTCACAGAAATTCCAGCGTGAAGTGAGTGGCAGTATGCGCCTGAACCAGCTTACGCAGGCCAGGAGCAACAGTGTATCAGCCATTCCGCTGCATGCATTATTAATCGGTAGCTGCCACAAAACCGGAGAGCAGTATGTACTACGCCATTATCAGTGAAGATATCGACAATAGCCTGCCTCTGCGCCAGGCAGCCAGACCCGCCCACCTCGAACGACTGCAGCAACTCAAGGCCGCAGGTCGGCTCCTGGTAGCAGGGCCCCACCCTGCTGTCGATACGGCTGATCCGGGTGAAGCAGGTTTCTCGGGCAGCCTCGTAGTTGCCGAGTTCGACTCCCTGAGTGCAGCACAGGCTTGGGCAGACAGCGACCCCTATGTTGATGCTGGCGTTTATCAGAAAGTGACGGTTAAGCCCTTTAAAGTTGTACTGCCCTGAAACAACTGAACCTGATCCATGAGCTTATTGTAATGACAGCGCGCTTGAATGGTCGCAGATCTGTGACAAAATTGTTGCTTTAGTAGTTACTCTCTTCCAGAACCACCCTTTTAACCTGAACACCGTGGGAATATTGCCAGTGACGCTTTTTCGCCTTGCCATCAGTGCGCTTTTTATACTGTCTTCTATTGCCGCTGCCCAGGCAAAAACCGCCTGGGTTGATGATCAGCTTTATCTCCCTGTCAGGTCCGGCGCCGGCTCCCAATTCCGTATCATTGAAAACGCAGTTCCCAGCGGCACCGCTCTTGAAGTTATTGAAACATCAGACTCCGGCTATACCCGCGTACGTACCCCTAAGGGCAACGACGGCTGGGTTTCAAGCCAGTATCTTAGCGATACGCCAATTGCCGCAGACCGACTGAAAACTGTTAGCAGGCAACTTGAGCAGGCCCAAACTGAGCTATCCTCTCTAAAAGCGCAGCTATCAGAAGTATCCAATGAAAGAGACTCATTGAGTAACGCGGAAACTACCTTATCTACCCGCACCGAGGAGTTACAGGAAGAGCTCAGGCGCATCAAGAGCATTTCTTCAGATTCGATCAACCTGAAGCGTCGGAACGGCGAGTTGTTGGGTGAGAATCAGAAGCTGCGTAACGATCTGGAAGTGTTAACCGCAGAGAACGAGCGGTTGGAAGCCAGCAAAGAATCAGACTTCATGCTCGTAGGCGCCGGTCTCGTGCTCGGAGGGGTATTCCTCGCTTTGGTTATTCCGATGCTCAAACCGACAAGAAAAACCGATAACTGGGCGTAAACGCTATGAAGGACTATTCAGAAAAGCGTGACTTTCATCGAATGCAGGTTGAGTCGGAAATCGAGATTACCGACAGCAAGGGAAATGTTTTTACAGGCACCTGCAAGGATCTGAGTGCAACAGGAATGCAGCTGCTTGTAAGAAACCCGGTAATGGTGGGGGAAGAGCTGAGCACGGTGCTCCATCCGAGCAACGATCAGTTCCCTCCGCTGGAGACGATCTGCGAGGTAATCCGGTGCGAGCCGGAGGGCGAGGGTTTCTTGCTGGGAACCAATATCAGCGAAGTCACCCGCTAACCTCCCCTCACGCCTGCCCCTGGCTCCGAAAAACCAGGGGTAAGGCAGTTAAACCAACGGCTTTTCTGACACGATGATGCCGTTGTTATCAGCGTATACATAGTGGCCCGGACGGAAGGTCACGCCATGGAATGTCACAGGCACATCCAGATCGCCTAGCCCGCGCTTTTCACTTTTCCGAGGGTAAGTAGCCAGCGCCTGGACCCCCAGATCCGTTTTGCCGATCTCGTCAACATCCCGCACGCACCCATAGATGATCAACCCTGCCCAACCATTGCTGGCCGCTTTTTCAGCGAGCATATCGCCCAGTAGCGCGTGGCGCATGGAACCGCCACCATCAACTACCATAACGCGACCATTGCCAGGCAAGCCAACCTGCTCTTTCACCACAGAGTTGTCTTCAAAGCACTTTACGGTAACGATTTCGCCACCGAAGGCCTTTATACCACCATAGTTATTGAAGCCAGGTGCGACCACTTCAACTTCCGGAAACTCATCACACAAATCCGGGGTAATAATCGTTGTCACCTTATCGCTCTCCTTACGTACAGAGTTAAATCAGTCGATTTTTTCATCGGCCAGGAAGAACCAGGTATCCAACACCGAATCCGGGTTAAGGGATACAGTATCAATGCCCTGATTCATCAACCACTTTGCAAGATCGGGATGGTCCGATGGTCCTTGACCACAGATGCCGATGTACTTGCCTGCTTTTTTACAGGCCTGAATAGCACTGGAAAGCAGTATTTTAACGGCCTCGTCCCGCTCGTCGAAAAGGTGCGCAATAATGCCCGAGTCACGGTCCAGGCCGAGGGTCAGCTGAGTGAGGTCATTGGAACCAATAGAAAAACCATCAAAGTGCTCTAGGAACTTCTCGGCCAGCAACGCATTGCCCGGCAGTTCGCACATCATGATTACACGAAGACCATTCTCTCCGCGCTTGAGACCATTCTCAGCCAAAAGTTTGACCACCTGCTCGGCTTCACCGACAGTGCGCACAAAAGGCACCATAACCTCAACGTTGGTCAAACCCATTACATCGCGTACTTTTTTGAGCGCACGGCATTCCAGCTCAAAACAGTCACGGAATGTTTCCGAGATATAACGTGAAGCACCGCGGAACCCCAGCATCGGGTTTTCTTCGTCCGGCTCGTATAAGGTACCGCCGATCAGGTTGGCATACTCGTTGGATTTGAAGTCAGACAACCGCACGATAACCTTTTTCGGCCAGAAGGCGGCGGCCAGAGTAGAAATACCTTCAACCAGCTTGTCGACGTAAAAATCAACCGGAGAACTATAACCGGAAATACGCTTCTCGACGGTTTGCTTGATATCCCTCGGCAAGCCTTCAAAGTTCAGAAGGGCCTTCGGGTGCACACCAATCATGCGGTTAATAATAAACTCAAGACGGGCCAGACCAACCCCTTCATTAGGCAGGGACTGGAAATCAAAAGCACGATCCGGGTTACCTACGTTCATCATAATCTTGAACGGGATATTGGGCATGGAGTCCACGGTATTTTCACGCAGCTCGAAGTCCAGAGCACCTTCGTAGATCAGCCCGGTATCGCCCTCAGCGCATGACACGGTTACTTCCTGCCCATCCTTCAGGACTTCCGTTGCATCACCACAGCCCACTACTGCGGGGATACCCAGTTCGCGGGCAATGATAGCGGCGTGACAGGTCCGGCCACCACGGTCCGTAACAATCGCGGAAGCACGTTTCATAACAGGCTCCCAATCCGGATCTGTCATGTCAGTCACCAACACATCACCAGCCTGCACGCGATCCATTTCTTTTATGCTGGTAATGATCTTGACCGGGCCGGCACCAATTTTGTGGCCAATACTGCGGCCTTCAACCAGCACGGTGCCGGTTTCATTCAGCAGGTAACGCTCCATTACGTTGGCAGAAGCCCGGCTTTTAACCGTTTCCGGACGGGCCTGCACGATATAAATTTTCCCATCATCACCATCTTTGGCCCATTCAATATCCATTGGGCGCTGATAGTGCTTCTCGATGATCATGGCCTGCCGGGCCAACTCTTCGACTTCGGCATCTGAAACACAGAACAGGCCACGCTCTTCCGGGTCCACTTTAACGGTTTCAACAAGCTGGCCTTCACCGGGCTCGGAGTGATACACCATCTTGATGGCTTTGCTGCCGAGGTTCCTGCGCAAAACGGCTGGCCGGCCGGCATCGAGTGTGGGTTTATGAACGTAGAACTCGTCCGGGTTAACGGCACCCTGAACAACCGTCTCACCAAGGCCATAAGAGCCTGTAATGAATACAACGTCCCGGAAGCCGGATTCAGTATCCAGCGTAAACATAACGCCGCTTGAGGCGGTTTCGCTACGCACCATCTTCTGTATACCCGCAGACAGGGCTACAAGTTTGTGGTCGAAACCATGGTGAACACGGTAAGAAATCGCGCGGTCATTAAACAAAGAGGCAAACACCTCTTTAACCGACGTGCGAACCTGCTCAAGCCCGACCACATTCAGAAAGGTTTCCTGCTGACCGGCAAACGAAGCATCGGGCAGATCTTCAGCCGTTGCTGACGACCGCACGGCGACCGCCATCTGGTCGTTGCCATTGAGTATTTGCGCGTAGGCATCCTTGAGCGCGACTTCCAGTGCATCAGGAAAGGGAGTTTCGATAATCCACTGGCGAATCTTCGCACCTACCCTGGCCAGTTCGTTCACATCGTTTATATCGAGGGTGTCGAGGACGTTATCAATCTTGCCCTTCAAGCCATCTTTGGCCAGGAACTCACGGTAAGCATGAGCCGTGGTGGCGAAACCACCAGGAACCGTTACACCTGCATTGGCGAGATTACTGATCATTTCACCGAGGGAGGCGTTTTTGCCACCTACCCGGTCAACATCGGACATTCCCAGGTGATCAAACCAGATTATGTAATCTTCCAAAGCGTGTCTCCCTTGAATCTGTGAGGCTAAGAATTAAACCGGGCCAGCGGTATCAAGCGCAAAAATCGGATAACAACCACTGCGGAGTATCGAGCATGGCGTGTATGATACTGTAACCATCGGATTTTACCTAGGGAGCCGGACCAACACCATGAAACGTACAGCCTTCTTTATCTCCGATGGCACCGGCCTGACCGCCGAGGCCCTCGGTCACAGCCTACTGGCCCAATTCGAAAAAATTGAGTTTGAGCGTATTACCGTACCCTATATTGACGATGTTGAAAAAGCCCGGGATATGGTCAAACGCATTAACAGCGCCGCTGAAACCGACGGTACCCGGCCTTTGATCTTCGACACAATCCTGGACGGCAAAATCCGTGAAATTATCTCGGATGCCCAGGGGTTCATGGTGGATATTTTTGGAACCTTCCTGAGCCCTCTGGAACAGGAATTACAGTCTTCTTCATCCTATTCCGTGGGCAAGTCCCATGCGATCAATAATGAAGGTGTGTACGAGCGGCGCATACACGCAGTGAACTTTGCACTGGACAACGATGACGGTGCACGCACGCGACATTACGATGAGGCAGACCTGATTCTTGTCGGTGCGTCCCGCAGCGGCAAAACACCCACCTGCCTGTATTTAGCGCTCCAATATGGCGTTAAAGCCGCCAACTACCCGATTACCGAGGAGGATCTGCTGGATCAGCAGATGCCAAAAGCTCTACGCCCCCATAAACAAAAGATCTTTGGCCTGACGATTGAGCCGGAGCGATTAGCCACCATCCGTAATGAGCGTCGACCAAATTCCCGTTATTCGTCCATCCAGCAATGCATGCACGAAATCGAAGAGATTGAATTGATGTACCGGCGAGAGCGCATCTCTTTCCTGAATACGACTGCGTATTCAGTCGAAGAAATCTCGACACGCATCATGGTTGCTACCGGCCTGAAGCGAAACCGATAGCAGTAATTTCTGGGAAAAGAATCGTATCTGGAATAGTTCTTGGGAAGCTGGCAGGCCATAACTAGCCTGCCAGCTTTTTATCTACAGCTCCTGAATATCCAGACCAAGCTCTGTCACAAGATTACGGTTTTCAGGCCCGGTGACAACGGCTGTGCTTGCCTTTTCCGGAGCCAACCAGATTTGCGCAACCCGTTTCAGATCATCCAGCGTTACCGCCAGCACCCTCTCACGGAAACGCATTCTCTGCTCCGGGCTGCGCCCGAACAACTTGTTATGAAACGCGTGGCGCGCAGCGCCAGCCGGAGAACGGGGGCGGTCCAACTGACCAATCACCCCAAGGATAGACTCCTCCAGTTCCTGATATTCGTGATCAGTTTCCTGAAGCCAGGCCAGCGCCTTGTCAAAATCATCCAGGGTTTCAGCCAAACGAGGATCCCGATAAGAAAAGAACCGGAAGTTGCCATTCACGCTGTCCTGGGCGGCACCGCCGCCATAGGCACCGCCTTTCTCCCGAATGGCTCTGTGCAGATACCCGTTGCGCAGGAACCCTCCGAGCACCGTAAGTGCGGCTGCATCCGGGTGGTCAACTGGCACAGTGCTATAGGCCCGGGCGCAAAAGTTTACCTGCGTGGATGTCAGCCAGGCTTCACGGGTTACAAAGCTCACCGGCTCCATGCTCCAACGAGATGATTCAACGCCCTTTTCACTGCCCCAGCAGGTTTTAAGGTCGTCGATCAGCGCAGGAAGGTGCTCATCCTCACCAATGACCAGGAACTCTCGCGCCTGCTCACTGATTCTCTTGTGCAAGCCAGCCAGTTGCTGACAAAAAGCTTCCAGCGCAGCAGGATCTTTCAAGGACTGATCAAGCTTTTTGGTACCTCGGATTCCAGCCAGACCACCCAGCCGGAAGGACAGCCAGGCTCCGGGGCTCATACCCTGGGCTGCAGCCCCCATAGCCAGAGCGTGACCGCTGCCTGTTACCGCCTGCTCTCGGCGGGCACGAATCTGGGCAACAATTTCACGAATGCGATCTTTTTCATCAAACCGGGCACTGGTGTAAACATCCCGGAGCAGCTTGGTGAGAGCCGTACGATTGCGGGACAGCGCTTTACCGCTGAAGATCACATAGCCTGAAAGGTTCTGGACGTCATCAATGCGAGCTTTAGCCGAAAACGAGGCTCCAATACCACCGGATTCCGCCGAGATCCGGTCCTGCATTTGCAGATAATCCAGGTCGCCGCAACCCACCTCTGAAATCAGAGCACCGTAATAGGGTAACAGCAGCAGTTCTTCTTCCGTCAGATCCGGCAGAGGCACCACAACCTGCTCGTACACCAGACCGTTGGTGCCCCGTGCAAATATGCTTGCAGAAATATCACCATCAAAGCGACCTTCAGGTTCCGGCATTTGCAGCGGTACGTCGGTCAGATCCACTTTCGGCAGAATCGAGTCATCATCCTTGCGCATCTGGCGCTCTTCCAACGCTTTGGCGCGATCAACGATATGGGCAACTTCCTCACTGGAAAGCTCAGCCTTGCGTTTTGCAAGTGCTTCGCGGATTGCCTGCTGGCGCCGTGCGTCAAGCTTGTCGTCCGGACGCAAGGTAAGCGTTACCCGATGCGGATTATCCAACAGCTTGCGACGTATCAGGTTCGGAATATATTGCGGATCATGGATCTTCTCGCGGAGACTAGCCAGAACCGGTTCCAGATCCAGCAATTCAACAGGGTCACCGCCGTGAACCATGGGAGCAATGGCACTCATGATCAATTGAAGACCATAGGGGAAACTGTCTCCGGCAATTTCACGCTGATGCAATTCGAGCTGATGAAGAATCGCCTCCAGGCGCTCCTCGCTGACGCCTTCTTCGACCACCTTGTTCAGCGTGCTCTCGATCAGGATTTCCAGATCGCCCTGCTTCTCGGGCTCGCTGCCTTCAATACCGCAAACAAACGTCATTTCACGGTTGGAATCTTCCAGACCGCACATTGGTGAAGGAGCCTGACCAATATCGGTTGTTTCCAGGGCGCGCATCAGCGGAGAGGCGCTGTTTTCCAGCAACACAGCCGACAACAACTGCCCTTCGAGGTTTTCCTGAAGATCAAAGCTATGGCCCAACAGCCAACCCATTACGATATGGGTTTTGTTGGCCGTGTCTTCGCCCTCATTTACCCCGTAGCCCTGCTCAACACGAACCGGCGCGAATATGCGCTTTTCATCCCTGACTGGCAGTTCAATATCCAGCCGGTCGAAACGCTTGAGTGCCAGCTCTTCAAAACGCTCCTGATGCTCATGGGCAGGAATATTTCCGTAGGTGGCAAAAATTGCGTTGCTGGGGTGATAGTGATGCCGGTAAAAGCGGATAAGATCCTCGTAGCTCAGATCAACAATCTGATCCGGCTCGCCACCACTGTTGTAATGATAGGTGGTTGTCGGGAACAAATGGCTGCTCAGGTTCTGCCAGAGCTGTGAGGTGGGCGCGCTCATGGCACCTTTCATTTCATTGTAAACAACTCCCCGGTATACCAGCTCCGTACTGGGGTCATCCGGCTTTTCAAACTCCAGGCGATGGCCTTCCTGTGCGAAATCCAGCGGATCCAGTTTGGAGAAGAACACGGAGTCCAGATACACCGATAGCAGATTATCAAAATCCTTTCGATTCATGCTCGCGAAGGGGTACGCCGTCCAGTCGCTGCTTGTAAAGGCGTTCATGAACGTATTCAGGGAACGACGAATCATCATGAAGAAGGGATCGCGGACAGGATAGCGTTCACTGCCACACAAGGCCGTGTGTTCAAGAATATGGGCAACGCCTGTAGAATCCATCGGAAAGGTTCTGAGCGCCACAAAAAACACGTTCTCGTCGTTATCCGCCGCGAGATGAAGATGGCGGGCACCGGTTTTCCTGTGACGATACTCCTCAACATCGAGATTAAGCGTATCAATCCGGTGACTGCGAAGCTTCTCAAAAGCCGGATGGGTTGCGTTGTCGATCACTGCAGCCATTCAAACTATCCTGTCGTTAAACAATTGGAGAATTGTAGGGTAACACGTAGTATCGATTATCATGCATCCGTCCCCAAGCGATAAGGTAGCCCACTGATCCATGAGCACAACTCCAGGCCCAGCAAGTTCAGGCCCAGCAAAAGCCGAGCAGGCTCCCGAAGTCGCAGCCTATTGGGCGGAGCGACGCCGGTATCTAGAGCGCATAAGGAAATCCCCTGAACTACGACAGAGGTTCTGGCGCGAAGTTGCCATATACCTGGCCCGGCGTATCCTCTGGTCGTTTGGCTTCTTCCCTGTATTCATGGCCTTCTGGGTGCCGCTGGTGCTATCCAGCTTCAACCCGGTAGTTCTGGCGTCCGACCTCATCCCCCTGCTTCAGGATTTTGTAAACTCGAATCCTGAAGTACAGGCTACAACCCTCAGCACTTTCTCCATCGCCTGGGCATCGGTTGGTTTTTTCTTTCTGATCTTCGATTTCGTGTTAACCCCGTTCAAATCACCTTACGAATACGAAGCCGATGTATACATGAGGGCATGGGAACAGCTCAATCATGAACAACTTCCAGCGAAAATGTGATTTGCCCAGCATTCTCAACAAGTTCAGGCACTTTCAGTTACATAACCCGGCCTGCGCTGGGTAAGATAAAACGACGATCAATGTGAAAAGTGCTGGATCAAGAGGTTCCACCATGGTCGACTTCAGACCACTTCTGTTTCTGAATGCCCTGGCTCTTATGCTCTTGGTGACAGCTGGCTTTGCTTCGATTCGCAATGATCAGCCCAGTGGTGAGGTCGTTGAAGCTGCCGCACCTACGATTGAAAATACTGCGCAGACATCAACAGCTGTCATTAAAGCTGTTTCATTGCCTCCAGCCGAATCTGAAGCTGTATACGAGCCACCTAAGGTAAACACTGAGCCATTCCTTATTCCCGAACTGGCGGAAGCCCCCCCGGCAATTGCTTCAGCCGAACTGCCTAAAACCCTGAACACCCACGCTGCCGATACAGCCGAGTCCTCTTCAGAGCCTGTTCCAGCTCCAAAAACAGGCACACTTACCTTGCGCTCAAACGTGGCAGATGATCAGGTTGAAATCAACGGCAAAGCCTATGGTGCAACGCGCCTGGACCTCGAGCTGGCCCCGGGGAAATATGACATCACCATAACTAAAAACGGTTTCCAGCCCTGGCAGCAAAGCGTCGTTCTCAATGCAGGCAAGGAGCTGACGTTGGTGGGCAAACTGGAAGCCTACACTTCCGTCGATCATCAGAACGGGGTATGGCGAGGTAACGTGAAAACCGGCGACGGAACCTATATAGATAGCGACAATCTCCGGTACGAAGGTCACTTTGTTGATGGTGCTTTTCATGGCACAGGTACCGCCTGGTATGCGGACGGCTCCCGCTACGAGGGCGATTGGGAGAACGGCAGGCGTAGCGGTGAGGGTGTATGGCGCGATGCGGATGGCTCCCGCTATACAGGCCAATTCAGTGCGGATGCATTTCACGGCCAGGGCACGCTCACACTTGAAAACGGTGATATTCTTACCGGGGGGTGGTCGCAGAACCAACTTAACGGCCACGGTTCTCTGACCACAGCCGACGGCATGTTATATGTCGGCAGCTTTCGCAACAGCGACTTTCACGGGCGAGGCACTCTCACCTACCCCGACGGCCGCCACTACGAAGGCGATTTTTCCAATGGTTCCTTCCATGGTGACGGATCGGAAGTATTCGCCAACGGAAAGAAATACGAAGGCGAGTACATCGAAGGCAAGTTCCACGGAAACGGTTTGCTGCGCAACCCGAATGGCAGCTCCATCGAGGCGACGTTCCGCCACGGTGAGCCCTACGGGCAGGTTCGCCTGACCACAGCGGCCGGCGAAATATTCACGGCCCGCACCACAGAGCCCGGCGTGTGTTATCGGGACAAAAGCTATCGGGCAACACAATGCCCGACACTGGAAGGCTGGTAATAGCGGCCCGATAACCAACGCGATTGAAGTAACAGCTTGAGGTAGTTAGATGGCGATCAAAAATGCTCTTCTGGTGGATGATTCTAAAGTAGCCCGGTTTGCCCTGAGCAAACTGCTCGAAGGCCGCGACATGAATATAAGCATGGCCAGTTCTGCAGAAGAGGCCCTGGAACTCCTCAACACCGGCGAACACCCGGATGTCATTTTCATGGACCACCTCATGCCCGGGATGAACGGCGTGGAGGCTACCAAAGCCATAAAAGGTAACCCGGACACTTCCAGCATCCCCATCATAATGTGCACGTCCCAGAAATCCTCATCGTTCACGAAAGAAGCCATGAACTTCGGCGTCTACAACATCCTTACCAAGCCGACGCAGCCTGATGGACTGGGCCTGGTACTGGACCAATTGGCGAGTGATCTTCTCCAGGGCGCGCTTCCCGAGGCACCCCGGATTGACCCGGAGCCCGACACCGACGAATACCTTCACGACATGACAGATAATGCAGCGCTGAAAATTCCACCAGAGCAGCCCCATCCGGAGATTACCCAAAACGGCAGCGCTCCCACCAGTGTTGTTCCGCTGACCAGCGAGCTGATTGAACAGATTTCACGCTCCGCCGTCAAAACGCACATCAACAACCGCCTTCATGAGTTGCTGAGCTCTTTGTTTGACGAGCAGTTTGACCATCTGAAACGGGCGCTGGACGAGTCACGAAGCAAACAGGAAAGCGCCATGGAAGCGCGCCTGAATTCGATGAGCGAGATGATCGATGAGCGCACCCGCAACCTTCGAGACGAGGTTGCGGCTGAGGTAAACCTTAACTTGGGCAGGGAGCTGGCAGGCCTTAAAAAAGAGCTCTCACGTAACTCCGGATTCACCAGTGACCATATGGCGGAGCTGAAAGATCATATTACCAGCGTGCAGACCATAGACACCGAGTTCTGGCAAACGCTGCAATCTGAAGCCATCCAACAGGCTAACGAGGTTTCCCGTGAGACAGCTGAAGATATTGCCCAGCGTACTATTGACTTGTTTGTCGCTCAGCAGCGTTCTGCGTCATCCAAAATATATACCATTGGCCTGACTTTGAGCCTTGGGGTATTCAGCCTTGGGATTGCCTGGCTTGCAGGCCTGTTCGGGTAAACTCCTCGCGAATCCTGCGCCAGTCATCCGGAGTGTCTATATCGTCATGAACACCCGGAATGGCCAGCCTCGTCGCATTTGCTCCAACCAACAACTGACCCGCCCCCCGATCACCCTCCAGCGCAAGAATGTCGGGCCATAACCAGCGAGGCAAATAAGCCGGAACGCCCGGGCGGCCCCCGTAGTCTGCTGCAAGAGCCTGGTCCGGAAAACACCGCGCTGTTTCACCCAACGCTGCAAGAGCATGGTGATCCAGCAGCGGCTGATCCGCCAACAATACAAATGCACCTTTTGCATAGGGTCCCAGGCTGCGAATACCTGCCGAAAGCGATGCCGCCATCCCCTTGTGCCAGTCTGCCACGTGGACCCAGCGAGACGGCTGCGCCTGGCAACGAAAGCGAACCAATGGATACCAGGCGCCACACACAACATGAACATCCCGGCTAAGAAGCCTGCCCTGAGCAATGGCGTGATCCAGAAGCGTGCGGCTCTGACCGTTCCCTTCACTCAGGGCCATCATAGCCTTGGGACGCCCAAAACGGCTGGAAGCACCCGCCGCGAGAACAAGTGCCGGAAACTCCTGATCGTGATTATGGCGAGAAGCAGTTATGGTTTCGTTCCTTATAAAATGAGACAAATGGAATCAGTGGCGAGAATAAGCTCAGACTAATACGCTGGCAGGTCACTCATTCCGGATTTTTGCTAGAATCCCCACATCATTCAACCATACCCGCTCGGAAACTTAATGAACCAGCTGTTTGTAGACAACCTCACCGTTATCGATTTCGCTTACCTGGACCCCACCCGGGGATTAGTGGGGGAAAGCTGGATTGCCGACGTTGTACTGGGAGGCGAGCTTGATGACCAGGGCATGGTATTCGATTTCAGCAACGTAAAGCGCACCATAAAGCGCATCATTGATGAGCGTGTGGATCACAGGCTGGTGATACCCCGCGGTTACGAAGGCCTCTCCTGGAACCAGGATACACCCGACACCTTCACCTGGGCCCTAACTGACGGCAGCCACATAGTGCACCGCTCGCCGGATGAAGCCATCGTATGGCTTTCTGCAGAGCGGGTTGTTCCGTCGGCAGTAGCGGCTCTGCTTGAGCGTGAGCTGATGGCGGTACTACCGGCAAATGTGACTTCGGTGGAAATCAATCTTCGGGAAGAGGAAATTGATGGGGCTTACTACCATTACGTTCACGGTCTGAAAAAGCACCTGGGTAACTGCCAGCGCATAGCACACGGCCACCGCTCACCTATTCGCATCGATCGGAACGGACGCAGAGATTATGACCTGGAGCGCTCCTGGGCCAGGCTTTGGCAGGATATCTACGTGGGGTCTGAAGAAGACGTTGCGCGCAGGCAGGTAGCGGAAAACGGCGTCCCGTACATCACCTTTGAGTACGAGGCCAACCAGGGCGAGTTTGCCCTGACCCTGCCGGAAAAGCGTGTTTATATGATGGCCACTGACACCACGGTTGAATTGATTGCCGCGCACATTGCTGGCCAGCTGAAATCAGAATTCCCTGCCGACACGATCCTTGTGAAAGCTTATGAGGGCGTTGGCAAAGGAGCCCTAGCCTCTCGTTAATGCCGGCCACTCCAGAGGCAAGTGACCAGGGCGCCACCTTCCAAAACTGTGTGTTGCCAGGGATGGCAACACCAAGCCCCCATGGATGGGTTTACGGCGTGTTTTGGAAGGTGGCGCCCTGCTCACGGTTCGCGGCACATAACTAGACTGCCTTTTCCATACAGGCACAAAAAAACCGCCCGAAGGCGGTTTTTTTGATGGCTATCCGGTGGACTAAACCGTCAAGCCGTATTGGCGTCCCCTAGGGGGTTCGAACCCCTGTTGCCGCCGTGAAAGGGCGGAGTCCTAGGCCACTAGACGAAGGGGACTAGAAATTGGTGGAGCCAGGCGGGATCGAACCGCCGACCTCAACACTGCCAGTGTTGCGCTCTCCCAGCTGAGCTATGGCCCCTCAACGGATGCGTATATTAAGGATCCACCCCATGGGCGTCAACCTTTCACCCCACTTTTTTCCAGTTTTCTGAACATCCTTGTCCAGACCGCTTACTTCTTCACCAAAGTGGCTATTAAGCACCCAATGCTGCGTACTCTTTTTCCACTTTCTTCGTTTCTTTCTTGGAGAAACCTCCAAGCACTTCAAGAGCCTGCCGCAAACGCGCTCGGGTCATATCCGGGCCCAGCACATCCATGGAGTCCATAACAGACCAGGAGTTCGGCGTGCCTGCAATTGCAACGAACACAGAGAACATGAAGTCGCCCATTTTCAGATCCATAGCCTTGGCCAGGAATTTTATATCGGCAAAAATTGTGTCCTTACTCCAATGGCGTTGAGCCTCAAGCTTCCACAAAGTAAATTGGAGCACCCGTTTAATCTGGCCTTCTTCCAGTTTGTTGTGAACAAAGTCTTCCGGCTTCAGATTAAGCATGCCCGAGAACATGAACTGCGCCATAGGCGCCACATCAGAGAAGACTTCCGCCCTGCCCTTGATATGCGGCACCAACGCCTTGAGTGCGTCTTCGTTGAACCACCATTGGCGCATGCGTTCAATAAACTGTTCTTCCGTAAGCTCATCACGCAGCCACTGGCCGTTGAGCCAGCGAAGTTTTTCCACATCGAAAACCGGCCCGCCAAGAGAGACACGCTGGATGTCGAAGTTTGCGATCATTTCATCCAGAGTAAACTTTTCGCGCTCATCCGGCATGGACCAACCCATGCGGCCAAGGTAGTTGGTAACGGCTTCCGGCAAGAAACCCATGCGCTCATAGAAATTAATGCTCGTGGGGTTCTTACGCTTCGACAGTTTGCTTTTATCCGGATTGCGCAGTAACGGGAGGTGACACAGCACGGGCATTTCCCAGCCAAAATACTGGTACAGCAATTTGTGCTTGGGCGCAGAGTTAATCCACTCTTCGCCACGCAGCACGTGGGTAATTTCCATCAGATGGTCGTCAACCACGTTAGCCAGATGGTAAGTCGGCATGCCATCTGATTTCAGCAGAATCTGGCAGTCCACCTGTGCCCAGTCTATTTCAATGGTGCCACGGAGCATGTCTTCAATTTCGCAGACGCCCTCATCTGGCACCTTCATACGGATCACGTAGGATTCACCCGCCTCCAGGCGACGTTTCACCTCTTCCTGGGACAGTTCAAGGTTGCCCTTGATGCCAGGGTTCAGGCCTTGCGCCTTGCGCTCTTCACGAATCGCATCCAGCTCTTCTGGCGTACGGAAACAATAAAAAGCATGGCCGGCAGTCACCAGGTCTTCCGCGTACTGAGCGTACGAATGCTTGCGCTCAGACTGGCGATAGGGGCCATGTGGACCTCCCACATCAGGGCCTTCGTCCCAGTTGAGGCCCAGCCAACGCAGTGCCTTGAGGATATCCTGTTCAGATTCCGCAGTACTGCGTGCCTGATCGGTATCCTCAATACGCAAGATAAACTGCCCGCCGTGTTGCCGGGCAAAGCAGAGGTTGAACAGGGCCACGTAGGCGGTACCAACGTGTGGGTCACCGGTAGGTGATGGAGCAATTCGGGTACGTACAGTCATGAAACCTTCCTGAAAATCAGTGGCCGTGTGATAAACCCGGCATTATACCGGCCCGGGCATAATTTCGCATGGCCCCAGCGCATCAATGCACGGCCACCCGCCAAGTCAAATGAGGTTTTGCGAACTTTTAATGTTTGGTGTTACATTATAACGTTTCAACCACATAGTAGGACTCAGATAGCCATGCGCATCGCCAAAACAGCTCTTTCTATAACTCTGAGCGCCAGCGCCCTCCTTTACGGAAGTAACACGCTTGCAGATACCCAGATACTTACCTCCATCAAGCCACTGGAGCTTCTGGTACGCGCAGTTGCGACAGATGACATGCACACAACTACACTGGTACCCCCGGGCTCCAGCCCGCACAACTATTCAATGACACCTTCGAAGCGCCGGGCGCTGGAAAGCGCAGATGTCATATTCTGGGTTGGCCCCGAAATGGAGACGTTTTTGACCCGACTCCTGACAGGCAGTGAATTTGGTGAACGCTCAGTCGCACTTATGAGCTCAGATGTCGAAAGTACAGAAGAAGATCACGACCATGCCCACCATGACGACCACGAAGAACATCACGAGCACGAAGCGCATGACGAACACGAGGCTCATCACGAACAGGAAGAACAAGTCACCCACGATGATCATGGGCATGGGCACGATCATGGAGACGGAGAAGACCCACACATCTGGGTAGACCCCCAAATGGCGATTACCATGGCAGAAAGTATCCGGGATGCTCTGGCCCAACTGGACGGTGCAGACCAAACGACTCTGGATCGTAACCTGGAAAAATTTAAAGCCTCCGTAGCACGGAAAGAAGAGCAAATCCGGAAGCAACTGGAACCCTTGAAGGATATAAGCCTGTTTGCCTATCACAGTGCCTTCACCCCTTTCGGAGAACATTACAACCTGAACGTTGAAGGCGTCCTGACGCTCAACCCGGAACTCTCGCCGGGAGCACGACACATAGCTGAGGTTCAAGAGACGCTGCGGAGTGCCAACCACCCATGCCTGCTGACCGAGCCGCAATTCAACCGTCAGTGGTGGCACTCAGTCACTGAGGGACTGGATGTAACATTCAGCACCTGGGATCCACTGGCGACCGACATAGCTGCAACCGCAAACGGCTACGAGGCTTTCCAGCAAAGCATCGCAGATGCCGTGCTCAAATGCTTACCAGAGAATGCTGAGCATTAATGGAACAGACACCATAGCCAGAAGCGTCTGGCCACTGATTATGCCCGCCATAAGCGGCGCATCACCGCCTAACTGCCTGGCCAGAATATAGGCGGATGTCGCGGTTGGCAGGGTGGCCAGCAACACGGCTACCTGTACAAGGGTGCCTTCAAGCCCGAGCAGAACGGCAAGCCCCATTGCCATCAGCGGAAAAAGCAGCAGTTTGAGAACCGATGACAGAATAAAGGGCGCAGACCCGCCCCGCAGGGCCTTCAATTGAAGCCCTGCGCCAACTGTCATCAGCCCCATCGGCAGCGCAAGATTACTCAAAGGCTCAAGCGTGCCCGCGAGAAGCGGATGAAAGCCAATCTCGAAAAAGCTCCAGACTACCCCTAGGACCGACCCGATAATCAGAGGATTCGACACAATGGCGCGTAGCACCGGCTTGATTCTCAACGGGCCCTGGGTTACCACCAAAGAAAACATAAGAATACACATCAGGTTCAACATCGGCACCATGACGGCGACAGCGATCGCGGTCAGAGAAAGGCCTTCGTCACCCAGCAACATTCCTCCTGCCGCTAGCCCCACATAAGAGTTAAACCGGATTGCACCTTGATAGACCGAAGAAAAGACGGGACCTTCCCAGCGCCAGAAAAACTGCACAACCACTAACAACACAGTCATCGCCACCAACATGGAACCAATCAGCATGGCCGTATCGCCGTAGGCAGAAGCCGGCAGGCGAGCCTGGCCAAGCTTGTACACCAACATGGCAGGAAAGAGCACGTAGTAGGTAAACCGCTCGGCCTGTGGCCAGAACTCAACTGATGGGAATGCCCAGCGCCGGAACAGATGACCTAGCACTATCAGCGCAAAAACAGGCACCAACGCCTGAACCATAACCGGCATATCGAAAACTCCAGCATCAGTGATTTTTACGGGGACCCGTCCGGCTCGTAAGCCAGGCAATCGTCAAGGATATCAGATGGCCCCTAAACCGTCTCCGAACTTGGGCTGACAGAACGTCTCTTGCCGCTGATCATCTCGCCCAGTGGTCAGCCTGAACCGGGCCTGCCAGAATAAATCCCACTAAGCCGCCACATCCGGTTGAGCGCCATATTCAGCATCAGGAAGAACCCATGCACCCCGATCCCAAAACGAAACAGGGTAAAGCAACCCGGATTATTCATAACCGCCGCCATAAAGACAGCCTTGGCAGCCCCTATTCTCCGGTGTACAACACCACCACTTACCGATTTGCGGACACAGACTCGCTGCGAAACGTAATTGAGGGGCATACACAGGGAAATCTTTACACACGCTGGGGCAGCAACCCCACCATCCGGGAGCTTGAACAAGGCCTGGCGAGCCTTGAAGACGCAGAAGATGCACTGGCGTTTGCCTCAGGCATGGCTGCCATTTCAGCAACATTATTTGCTCACGGACGCAGCGGCATCGTCTGTATCGGTGACCTTTACGGCGGCACTCAGGAGCTGCTGATCAATCACCTGCGGCCTCTGGGTATTCCTGTTACCTTCCTGCTGAAGAACGAATGCGAACAACTGGCCAGTGTTCTCAACATGCCCGGCATGCTGGTTTACTGTGAAACCCCGGCCAACCCGACACTGGGCATACTGGATATCCGGAAACTGGCACAGCGAACCCACTCCAGAGGCGCCCTTCTTGCAGTCGATAGTACATTTGCCTCACCAGTGAATCAGCGCCCTCTGCTGCTGGGTGCCGACTTCAGTATCCACAGTGCCACCAAATTCCTGGGTGGCCACAGCGACCTCACCGCGGGTGCCGTTATGGCCTCCGCTGACCACGTCAGACCCATTGCCCAGTGGCGCAAAAACCTCGGCCAGATACTGGCACCGGAAACCGCAGCTCTGCTCTCACGCAGCCTCAGAACCCTACCTGTGCGAGTGCGACAGCATAATGAGAACGCTATGGCAGTAGCCTGTGCGATGCAAAATCACCCGGCAATCAAGCGGGTACTCTACCCGGGGTTACCCGACTTTTCCGATCACAGCCTTGCCTCGCAACAAATGGAGGGGTTTGGCGGGGTATTGACGCTGGAGCTAAAGGGAGGCCGCGAACAGGCTGAAAAAGTGGCCGACAGCCTTAAGGTTTTTCTGTTAGCTACCAGCCTGGGAGGCGTCGAAAGCCTGGTGTCCCAACCCTGCGCCACCAGTCACCACGGCATCAGCCGAGAGGAGCGCGAGCGCCGCGGAATAACTGACGGAATGCTGCGACTGTCTGTTGGGCTCGAAGATGCGGATGACCTGATCGCAGACCTGCAACAGGCTTTGAACCAGTTATAGATCACCATTCTTGAGAAAGTCGCGAAGGGCTGCCGCGTTGTTGTGCTCGGTATCCTTTGCGGCAAAAACAAGTGTTATTCGCTTGTGGGCGTTCACGATCGACTGCAACTCTTTCAGATCATCAGCCGCGTCAGTTTTTTTCAACTCCTTCAGATACCGCTGCTGGAATTCACCCCATTTTTCAGGGTCATGATCAAACCACTTGCGCAAATCGGAAGACGGGGCGAGCCCTTTCAGCCAGGTTTCAAGTTCGGCATCTTCCTTGGCAACACCGCGGGGCCATAGTCTATCGACCAGTATGCGTGGTCCATCGGAACGCGCAGATTCTTCGTAAGCTCTTTTGATTCGAATTTCCATCATCAAGCCTCCGTTCTATTGATCAGACAAGGTCACCCGCGTTCAACTGTTCTACCGAATTTTTACCCAAGAGTGCAAGTGTCAACTCTACCTCGTACCGGAAGTTATCCAGCATCCGGGAGACAGCCTCTTCTCCACCTGCCGCCAACGCATATGCCCATGCGCGGCCTACCAGACAGGCATTTGCACCCAGGCAAAGTGCCCGCACAATGTCTTGCCCGGATTGCACACCGCCATCAAACAGAATCTCGGTTTTTCCTGACACCGCTTCAACAATGCCCGGTAGTGCCGAAATAGTTGAAGGCGCACCATCCAGCTGCCGCCCACCGTGATTAGAGACAACGATTCCATCAGCCCCGACATCCACTGCAGAACGGGCGTCGTCCGGGTCCATAATGCCTTTTATTACCAGCTTGCCTGGCCAATGCTGGCGCACCCAATCCAGATCTTTCCAGGTAACGGATGCATCAAACTGTTGGTCTACCCAGGCCTTGAAGTCTTCAGGGTTGCGACCCGAGGGTACCGCATCGGCGAGATTGCCAAAGGTCAGGGGTTTGCCTTTGATGGCCACATCCCAAAGCCAGAGAGGATGGGAAAGTATGTCGGACAACTTCTGAACTTTTCCCCAGGGAGAAAGCCCCCCATTCATGCCGTTACGCACGTCGCGGTAGCGTACACCGAGCTTCGGAAGATCCACCGTAAACACCAGAGTGGAATAACCAGCCTTGTGTGCACGATTGAGCAGAGCTTCGGAGTAACCCCGGTCTTTCAGTACGTATAGTTGGAACCAGTTATCCGCGCCGGCCGCCCCGGCAACCTCCTCCAGTGAACAGATCGAGACGGTACTCAAGCAAAACGGCACGCCACTGCTCTTTGCTCCGCGTGCAGCCTGAACCTCACCTCGCCGCGCAAGCATCCCGGCAAGACCGACAGGAGCCAACACCAGTGGCAGTGACGCAGCCTGTCCCAGGATCTGCGTTGCAGCCGAAACGCTGGATACGTCCCGCATAACACGCTGACGAAAATGCAGGTTCTGAAAGTCTGCCGTGTTCTCTCTGAGTGTCTGTTCAGAGAAAGCACCACCATCAAAGTAGTCGAACATCATCCGCGGCAAACGAGCTTTGGCAAGCTGGCGGTTATCGGTTGTATTTGCAGGTGTAATCATTGTTATATTTTTTCTCCAGAAGACCACTCAGGGTAGGTTTTCCATTCATCTTTCCAGGCGCCCATTTTCTCCGGTTCCATCGGCCTGGAAATGGCGTATCCCTGTGCATAATAGCAACCAAGGCTAATCAGAAGTTCGCCGTGTTCGCGGGTTTCTACGCCCTCTGCAACAAGCTTCCTGTCAAAGGCATGGGACAATCCGATGATACCTTTAAGAATGGAAATATCGTCCTCATTCGACAGTGCGCCTCTCACAAAACCCTGATCTATTTTCAAGGTCTTCACTGGCAATTGCTTGAGATAGGATAACGACGAATACCCGGTACCAAAATCATCAAGAGAAAAGGTAACGCCAAGGCCCTCACAGCTACAAATAATGCTGCTTGCCTTATCAAGTTCGCCAAGTCCAGCCGTTTCGAGTATTTCGAGGTCAAGCCGTTGCGGAGCCACATGAGGATATCGGGCGAGAATTTCTTCGAGTTTCTCCACGAAGCCCGGCTGCTGGAGATGCATCGCCGCAATGTTAACGCCCACATCAAGATGCAACCCTTCGCTATCCCAGACTGCCATCTGCCTGAAAGCCTCTTCAATAACCCACTCGCCAATTTCAATGTTTAGCGGATGGTGCTCCAGCGCCGGCAAAAAATGAATCGGGCTCAACATACCCTCAACGGGATGATCCCAGCGGATTAGCGCTTCAACACCAATAATCTCACCCGAGCGCATGTTTACCTTGGGCTGGTACGCTAACCAGAACTGATTATCAGCCAGCCCGGTTCGGATATCCGCCAGCAGGAGTTGGCGCTCGGCAGACTGACGCTGCTCACTCGCATCCACGAACAGCCAGCCGCCCTTTTGTTCCTGCTTGGCGCGGAACAGCGCATGATCCGCCTGCCTCAATACTGTATCGGCATCGCAAGCGCCATCATGGGGGAACAGAGCAACACCTGCCGTGAAACCCATTGAGACGCTGTCACCACTCAAAACAAACGGTTGCTCCGCCGTCAGCCTCATGGTGTGGAGCTGGGCCTCGACCTTTCTGCTATCCAGCAGCAACACCACAAACTCGTCTCCGCTGATGCGGGCAAGCTGTCCACCTTGCGCCAGGACATCTGACCAACGCTTCGCAAGCAGGCCAAGGAGCCGGTCGGCATATTCCTCCCCGAAACGAGCATTCACCTTGCCGAAATTATCCAGATCAATAGAGACCAGTGCGACGGACTCAGCCTCCAAATGACTTTGCTGCATGACACTCCGGATTTCCCTGACAATGCCATTGCGATTCATCAGGCCGGTAAGCGGATCTGAATAAGCAAGAAACTGGAGCTGGCGTTCGTGGTCCGAAGCCTGCCTTTCCAGAGCCGCATCAATTTTTTCCCTCTGTAAACCTGCCAGTTCATCCTCGGCCCTGAGCCTCGCCATTTTCTCTCGCATAAGCTGTATCGTGCTGGCGGAGAGCTTGCCGTATATTTCGAGAAAGGCCGAGACCATCACGGAGACCGAACCGCTCAGCTGGCCGTCAACCTCTCTTTTCGCCTCTGACATGGGAACACCGCGTTCAAGCGCCTTGGCTGTCAGGGCCATCCTGCGATCCGACTCAAGGATATGAAACGCCAACCAGCGGGTCAGATAATCGAACAGATCCCCCATTACCTTCTCTTCCGGCTCATTGCTGGAGCGATACATCTGAATCTGCACAAAGAACAGCTGATGACCATCGTGATGGTTTTTTACCATTTCCTCTTGCCCAAGCACCGATTTCCAGATGTCTTCCTCGGTTTTGAAGTGATACGCAGCGTAAGAAAGCAGTTCATCCAGGATATGGCCAAAATCAAGCTCCGACGCACTGGACGCGAAGTGCCAGGCAAGACGGTTCAGGATCTCGACGAGCACTTTGTGCTGATCGTCAATCTTCTCGATACCTGTCTCGAAATTTCGGTTCCATGGAAAAATTTCGAAAGCTGTCGAGTCAGCATCAAACATAATGGGAGGGTCCGACGATGAAAGAAGGTATTTTTCAACAGCATAGCTTATGCAAGTGCACCTTACATCGAGCTTATCCGATTTAAGGTGGGGTGGAACAATCTGGCAGAGGCCTTGGCCAGGCAAGGCCTCCCAAAGGTGTCTGATTAACCCACGTCGGTTGGGCTATCCATTTCAGATCCTTCACTTAAAAACAGTTTCTCCAGATTCAGGAGGCCGTCCTGGATAAGGTCGAAACCCTCGTCTATTTCTGCGCCCAGGGTTTCATTCATCATGCCCAGGGCCACAATCTGTTCCCGCGCTTCGGCATAACCTTTTTCAATTCCAGCCCTTGCCTGCTCCATCAGGCCTGCCAGTGTTTCAAGATCTGCACCGGCGTCTGTCTCTTGCTGCAGGCGATTCTGCACAAAGCCTAGAATCACGCCAGCAACATCAGAAGCGGAAGGAGGCTGCGCCTGCGCAGCGTATTGATCGGCACCCGATACGGCTTTGCTCTGGCCGCCCATGGCTTCCTGCAGTCTCTGCTCCATGCGTACGCGCATAACGTTGATTGCGTCCGCTGGCGTGCGGATCTCAGTCTGTTTATCGACACGTACTTCTGTGGAAACCTGGCCTGCAGGCCTGACCTCACCCGGGCCCGTATTCACTCGACCGGTCACATCCGGCCCGCGACCAATGATTGGCGCTACCATAACTTTCTCCTCCTGAAAGGATGTATATGTAATGGTTATCGGCAGATGCTTACCCGGCATTAAGATCGGTTGGTTATAAATCGACCAAACCACCCATGATTCGCTCTACTTCTTGATCCAGTGCTCATCCACCTGGATGTATTGCCCGGATGGCGTCTTCTCAACCGCTTTCTGGCCAGCAACCGTCTCTACCTTGGTTACTGCAATACCGTGTTTCTCTGCGATGGCCTTGTAGGCTTCGCGCCGGGCATCGTTAATAGCACTCACGATCTCTTTCGCTCTCTGGTCCGAGCTTACAGCAGCCAGATACCCCGCCGGTGTCTCACCCACCAAGCCATCGCTCTTGGCAGATTCGAGGGCATTTTTCGCTTCATCCAGGCTCATGGCCATTGCCGGCAGAGCCAGGCAAAGCGCTAGAATCAGGGCACTGAATCGCGTAAATAACGTCATGTTCAACTCCTTAATAATTCGCTAAATACAGAATGCCAAGACAATCAGAACAGGCCCTTTTCACTGAACAGTTCGTCTACGTCTTTATCAACCTTCACGTAAATTTCATGCTGGATTTTCACGTTCAGGTTCACGGTTATCGGCTCCTTGGGCGCGGCTACCTGAACGGTCGGGGTACAAGCTGCCAGCAGACCACCCATCGTCAGACCCGCACACAGGGCGAACACACACCGGGAACACCTGGAACCAGATTGCGTCATATCGTTTTACTCCTTTGTTAGCCTTCACTCTAACAGGTCGCCTGACCTATGGTCAGGATTTCATTCCCGCTTGTTGAATAACTCTTTGACTCTCTCTGTCACAGCATCGTTCACCTTGCCACTCAGTTGCAGGCTCCGGAGCAGCGCCGGAATGTTCTCCTCCAGATTGATATTCAACACCACCGGCTGGCCTTCACCAACGTTCGGGCTGTTGCCTTTCAGATGAAGCGCCAAAACCAGAGTGCCGTTCTCATCGTAATCAATACCGCTGTCCAGAACCGAGTAACGGAAATCCTCAAGGGCTTGAGCCACCAGCTTCATAGAATCATTCTGGCTGGCGAGCGCCTTCAGCCGTTCGGCCGTCAACTGTAACCGCCCGCCGGGCTCCAGGGCAGCAATGCGTCCACTCTCTACTCTTATCCCGGTCGCAGGGTCGAACAGCACGGGCACGGTGCCGCTTAGAATACCAGTGCCTGCAAGCCCTTCGGTTGGGTATAACTGCAAAAGGTAGGCAAGACTGAGCTCCGTGAGCTCAACAGGAATCGTCACTGGTGCCTGCGCCAGATTCCAGCGGCCCGGCTGAATGCGTACCTTACCGTCCAGGGCATTGGTATTGGCCTGCGCCAACACCAAGGTTCCTGCAGCCAGTTGCGCCAGCGGTGCTTCGTAGGTTCCGGCCAAGAGCAAGGGGCCGATGGGGAGCCCGGAGTTCACCTCCTCCACGGTCAATTCCGGCACGGATATCTTGATGTTGTCTTCCTCCAACCGAAACTCCGCAGAGCCGTTCATTTTGCTCCAGGCTGTTCGATCATAGATACCGCTCCAATCGGTAAAAACAAACCTCCCATCCAGCAGCATCGGACCGGCTTGCGGTTGCTTATATGTGGCATTGGCACTGACCGTGCCGCCCGATACCGTAAGCAGGGATGGCCAGGCTGAAAAAATTCGAGACAGCGCCTCGGCTTCCTGCTTGCCACTCACCCTCGTCTCGCCCTCAAGTGTTAAAAGCCCACTGTATGGAAACTTCAGGTCCAGGTTTATCGTAGCCCCTGCATCGGCCCCCAGAACACCTGCAACATCGGTATGAGCGAGATCGCTTTCAACCCTGCCATTGAACTGCCAGGATTGTGGCAACAATTGCGGATGCCTGACCTCTTTGGCATCCACGCTGACGGGCCCTTCAAGATGTAAACTGTCGAGCTGGCTCTTCTCTATCGCGTAGCTTGCATTCAACGTCGTTTTGCCGAGTTCCGCGCGCAGGCCTTTAAGCAGCGACTCATTCGCAGATGCCAAAGCACTTCCGGAAACCGGCTCTAACCTATCAACCTCAAAAAACGTGGACTCACCAAACCTCAGTGTCCCGCTGTTGGTGTCCAGCTGACCGGTCAGCGCAATTTCCACTCTTGGTTTGGTCAGTCGCCAGCCTGCAACCTCAAGTTCTGGCATTGCTGCATTAAGCTGAGTTTCGCCCAGTTGCATCATCCACGGCGCTTTGGTCGTTACCGAAAGATGGGAACGTAAAGAAACATTTGCGCCGCCACGGCTGTTCAGCTCCACGTTCAGTGGCATTTTCGCCTCAGGCGCTTCTCCCGGAGCTGTAGGTAAGATAGCGGAAAGCGGCGCCAATGCAGGGGCTGGCCGTACCGACAAGGTTAGCGAGTCTGGTTGCATCAGCTCTGGCACCGTTCGGATCCACGCTGCCGGATGGCTCAGCACAAGATCTGCCTGAAGAGTTTCGGGCTGCCATCGGCCCTGATTTGCCTTCAGAGCGACTTCCAGATTGCCTCCGATCGTTCCCACCCCGGGCGCAGGCCAGGGCTGCGGTAGTTGTGCCTGAACCTTGGCGCTCCCCGTTACATACGCCAGAAAGTTCTCGTCGCCCGGGCCCTGCAACTCCCAGCTGGCTTCCATAGACCCGGTTTCAGGTTGTTCCGGCCACTGATCCGCGGGAATGCTCTGCCAGGTTTGCAGCCAGGCCAGTAACCAGTCGGTCTGCGGTAAATCGGGTACCGCCACTGAGCCGCGCCAGGACACCAGGCCGTTAACGCCCTGTTTCAGGTAGCCAGACGTTGCAGACAGGTAGCGAGTGCCATCAATCGCCAGCTCTGCAGATAAATCCAGATCCGTATCCCAGACACCATCAAGCGTGGCCAGCAAAGCGACCTGATGGCCGTCATGGTCAAGGTGTACACTGGCAGTGACTGGAACCAAACCGGATTCAGGGCCGGTAATCGACAGGCCTCCGGTCAGAGGACAACGCCCTGCTTCACACGGCAGAGTCACCCTAAACTGCTGAACAGTGATTTCCGAAGGTAACCAGCTGGGCATTTCTGGCGGCCACTGATTCTCTTCTTGCTGGCCACCGGCAGATTGTTCTCCGGGTTTCGTGTGCCAATCCAGCTCAAGATACCCTGCCGTCAGCGCCGTTAGTTGTGGCAGCCACCCCTCTCCCCATTCAGGGCTCCTCCACCCCAAATTCAGCTCCCTGCTTTTCAATTCAAGTTTTCGCGTCGGCAAGGACTGCACGAGTTCCAGTTCACGCACAGACACGCCACTGAACGAAAGGCGCAGCCCCTGCCATTCAAGCGTTTCAATGCCATTCTGTTGCAGCGTCTCGTTCAAGAGATGGCGGGCGGCCAGAATGCCGGACAGTATGGTGAGCACCAATACCGCGAATATTCCCCATCCGATCGGTTTCCATGCAATGCGCATTGCGGGCTATCTCCTGACCCGTTACCGGTTTTATATGAATCCTACCGTACATTGGTTGATATAACTGAAACAGTTACAGTATCGGCATCTGTTGAGCAGGAAACGCATATTCCATGACAATCTCAGACATTGATTTCGGGCAGCTATACCGCGACCAGATGGCTCAGGCCGGCGGCAGAGAAAAGCCCCCCAGCGCATGGGATGCCAAAGCGGCCAGCATGCCGAAAACGCCCATCGACAGCCCCTACAGTCAGGCATTTATCGACCTCACAAACCTAAGCGGTTGCGACACGCTGCTGGACATGGGTTGCGGCACAGGCGCCATCGGGCTGGCACTGGCGCCTAAAATGAAGCAGGTTACGGGCGTGGACTACAGTGCAGGAATGTTGCAGGCTTTTCAGGACAACGCTCTTGCGCTCGGCCTTAACAATACCCGCACGATTCAATGCGCCTGGGAAGACAGCTGGGATAACATCCCCCAGTGCGACCTGGTGATCGCCTCCCGCTCAACGGCGGTGATGGACATGGCGGATGCCCTGCAAAAACTCGATCAAACAGCCCGCAAACGGGTCTGCCTCACCAATCTTGTTGGCGGCAGGTTCATCGACCGCAGCCTTCACAAAGCCATTGGCCGGGAAGTGTGCCCAATACCGGATTATATATATATCCTGAACATTCTCTATCAGATGGGGCGTTACCCCCGCCTGGATTATATTGAAGCAAGAGGCCGTCTTGCGGGAGCGGCGAATGTTGATGAGTTTTTGGCAAAAGCGGAATCCGCTCTGGGCCAGTTGAGCGATACTGAAAAAGAACGTTTGACAGGCTGGTATCATGCAGACCCAGAGCGTGCGCATCGTGGCGGAGAGGATTTTAGATGGGCATTTGTTTCATGGGATACGGATCATAACTGACTTTGCCCGGGCCACCTCGCTCCCTTTGTGTAAAGAGTATTGCCTGCCGGCACCCCAAAGAGTACCGGCAGAGTTGAATCACACCAGGTTATAAAGAAACACGATCGCGATACCCGCCGGTGTCACAAATTTCAGCACAAACATAAAGGCCTTGAAGGCACCACCTTTCAGACCAACATCCTCAGCCAGCCCTTCGCGACGGATAACCCAGCCCGCAAACAGGGCAATCGCAAGCCCACCCAAAGGCATCATGAGGTTGGAGACCAGAAAGTCGAGCAGGTCGAATACCGTTTTACCCTCGAAAAAGCCGAGGAAGCCCAGGGGATGCACATCACTCCAGAGGTTGAAGGACAATACAGTGCCAATACCAATGAACCAGACAGCAAGTCCTCCGCCTACGGCGCTTTTGATCCGACTTGCACCCTTGTGTTCTTCCAGCCATTCAACAACCGGCTCCAGCATGGAAATGGCCGAAGTGATAGCGGCTACAAACAAAAGCGCGAAAAAGATAGCGCCAAAGACAATGCCGCCACTCATCTGACCGAACGCCAGGGGTAGAGTCACGAAAATCAGCCCCGGCCCGGCGCCCGCCTCAAGGCCGTTGGCAAATACCAGCGGGAAAATGGCAAGCCCTGCAAGCAAAGCCACGCTGACATCCAACACCGCAATAGTCATGGCAGTTCTGGCGATGTTGACGTTTTTGGGCAGATAAGAGCCATAGGCCATCAGCACGCCAATACCAATACTGAGCGTAAAAGCAGCATGACCAAGGGCGACCAGAACACCTTCAGCGGTAAGGCGGCTGAAATCCGGTGAAAACATGAAGCTGACAGCACGACCAAAGCTGCCGCTGCTCATGGCATAAAACACCATCACAATCAGCAGAACGAACAGCAATGGCATCAGCATATTGACCGCTTTTTCCAGGCCAGACCGAATGCCCCGCCCCACAATAAACACCACAATAGCCATGAAGACCGTATGCCAGAGCAACAATTCCCAGGGATTCGCCAGCAAATTATTGAACTGCCCGCCGATAGCTTCTGCATCCGCGCCAACGAACAGGCCAAACGCTGCTTTTCCGATGTAAACCAGAGACCAGCCGCCGATTACCGCATAAAAAGAAAGCACCAGGAAAGAAGCAACCACACCGTTCCAGCCGATAATGCGCCAGCTTTTAGATGCGTTCTCGGTTTTCGTCAGGGAGCGCATGGTTGCAATTGGGCTTTGACCGCCACGGCGGCCGATCATGATTTCTGCAATAAGCACCGGCACACCGATCAGAAAAATACAGGCGAGGTAAACCAGAACAAAAGCACCGCCTCCATTTTCACCCGTGATATAGGGAAACTTCCAGATATTACCCAGCCCGACGGCAGAGCCGGCAGCAGCCAGAATGAAGGCCATTTTAGAGGTCCAGAGGTTACTGGCCTGCTGGTGGGGATGAACCGATTCAGTCATTGCGTTCTCCGAATAGTTGTTTTTGTCGGATCGTCATAATGTAGAGCCTCTGAGAAAGAGGCTCTGATTGAATACTTAAAAGGGGGAGCGGGCTGCTACATGACGCTGCGTATGGCGCTGGCAACTTGCGGCAACACCCGTTCATTCAGACCAGCCACGTTCACACGACTGCTTTCCAGCATGTATATGCCGTGTTCTTCCCGCAGCCGGCCAACCTGTTCCGGAGTGATGCCAAGAAACGAGAACATACCCCGCTGCCGTGAGATAAAGCCAAAATCACCCACAGGCGCCAAGGCATCCGCAAAGGCATGCCGCAGGCCCAGAATTCGCTCGCACATGCCACCCAGCTCAAGCTGCCATTCGGCGCGCAATACGTCATCGTCCAGAATGGTTTCAACGATCGCTGCACCATGGGCCGGCGGCATGGAGTAGTGGGCGCGAACAACGCTCAGCAGCTGGCGGGTTGCCGCCTTGTTAATGGCCTCGGTAGCCGAGATTAACACCAGGCCCCCCGTGCGCTCCCGGTACAAGCCAAAGTTCTTGGAGCAGGAGGCAGCAACCACCATTTCCGGAACCTGGCCAGCCAGATAACGCAGGCCTGCGGCATCTGCATCAAGCCCTTCGCCCAAGCCCTGGTAAGCCATATCCACAAAGGGCAATAGCCCCTTACGCAGGATCAGTTGGGTAACGGCTCTCCATTGATCAAACGTAAGATCCGCGCCGGAGGGGTTGTGACAGCATCCGTGAAGCAGAACCACATCCCCCGCTTCGGCACTCTCCAGAGTGTCGAGCATGGCGGAGAAATTTACCGTTAATGTCTCTCGATTGAGATAGGGATATTCGCGAATTTTCAGGCCGGCGCCGCCCAGCAATGGCATGTGGTTCGCCCAAGTGGGCGTGCTGACCCAGACCGTGGTGTCCGGCTGGCACAGCCGCAGAAACTCCGCCGCCATGCGTAAGGCTCCGCAACCGCCCGGCGTTTGAATCACCGACGTGCGGCCATCGCGAATCAGACTGTTGCTGCCTCCCAGAATAAGACGCGCCATGGCATCATTGAAGCCTGCCGCTCCGGCTGGGCCGACATAGCTCTTGGTGGTTTCACCCTCAAGCAGACGCCGCTCTGCCTCATGAACCGCAGTCATAATGGGCGTATTGCCTTCGTCGTCCTTGTAGACCCCGATCCCCAGATCTACCTTGTCGGGCCGGGTATCCGCACGAAACGTCTGCATCAATTGCAGAATCGGGTCCTGAGGTAACTGTTCAAGCGCCTCAAACATGGTCGGCCTCCTTGTGGTCTGCCTGGCTGGTTCGAATCAGTGTCGGCCGGCCGGTATTCAGCGCTTTGATCAGCTGTGAGTGTTTTTCCTGAACAGCTTCAGCCGCCTGTTCACGCACCGGTCCATAGCCCCGGATCTCGCTGCCCAGTTCCGCCAGCTGCAGGAAGGTATCGTAATTGCTGGCGTCCAATTCACTGACAATCCGCTCCACCAGTTGCTGGTACTCTTTCAGCTGGGCGCGGTCCATCTTGCGATCGGCTGAATAGCTGAACGGATCGACAGGCGTTCCACGCAGCACGCGGAACTTTGCCAGCAGCCTGAATACCCGGAACATCCAGGGGCCAAACTGACGCTTCCTGGGCCGGCCCTGGGCATCAGTGCCCCGGTTCATGATGGGCGGCGCCAGATGGAAGTGAACCTTGAAGTCACCTTCGAAGGTGTTGTTCACTTCCTTCATGAAGTCGGTTTCGGCGAACAGACGGGCCACTTCGTATTCGTCCTTGAACGCCATAAACCGATACAACTGCTGCGCCACAGCGCGGGTCAGCAAATTATTGGTCTCACCCAGCTTTTCCTCTGCTTCACGCACCTGTTTTACAAGCGTGGTATAGCGATCTGCCCAGCGACGGCTCTGATAGCCCACCAGATGTTTATGGCGAATGTTGATCAGCTCATCCAGGCCAGGCTCAGCTTTTACTTCTTCTACTCTCGCCTCACCGGTATTCAACAGGTCGGTGATAACCTTCACGTCTGTCGCCGCAACCCGGCCCCAGCCAAAGGCTTCCTTATTGCGCTCGACGGCAACGCCATTCAGCTCAATGGCTTTCATCAGCGCAGCCTGCGACAGCGGCAACAAACCCCGCTGCCAGGCAAAGCCCAACATCATCACGTTGGAGAACACGGTGTCGCCCATCAGCTTCTCGGCGATGCCGTTAGCATCCAACCGCGCGAAATTGTGATCACCGACCGCGTCACGGATCAGGTCCAGACGCTTTTCAGATTTCATGTCCGCATCGCGGAACAGCACGTAATCACCGGTAGGCAGTTCCGCTTCGTTGGCAACCACACGGGTATGATCCGGGCGCAGAACGCTCAGCGCTTTCTGGGACGATGCAACGACAAGATCGCAGGCAATCACTGCATCTGCCTGGCCCTGACTGATCCGGACCTGGTGCAGTTTATCCGGGGAAGGCGCCATGCGAACGTAACTGAGAACCGTGCCACCCTTCTGGGCAAAGCCAGTGAAATCCAGCACCGAAGTACCCTTGGCTTCAAGGTGCGCCGCCATGGTGATGAGCTGCCCTACGGTTACGACACCTGTGCCACCAACGCCACCCACCAGCACATCGTAGGAGCCTGAGAGCTCTGGCCGAGCTGGATCTGGAATATTCGCGAGTTTGCCTGTGAGAACAGAACCGGTATCCATACCCCGGGATTTGCGCAACTGGCCGCCTTCGATGGTGACAAAACTCGGGCAGAAGCCGTTAACGCAGGAATAATCCTTGTTGCAGGAGGACTGGTCGATCTTGCGTTTGCGACCCAGCTCCGTCTGGCGCGGCACCACAGAAAGGCAGTTCGACTGCACGGAACAGTCGCCGCAGCCTTCGCAAACGTGATGGTTAATAAACGCCCGCTTGGCGGGATCCGGGTACAGATTCCGCTTACGCCGGCGACGCTTTTCCGCAGCGCAGGTCTGATCGTAAATCAGTACCGTGCAACCGGAAATGTCGCGCAGCTCTCGCTGCACCTTATCCAGCTCTGAACGGTCGTGGAAGGTTACGTCATCCGGGAAGAGTTTCTTGTGGCCATCGTACTTTTCCGGCTCATCACTGAGCACCACAACCCGGCGCACACCTTCTGCGGCAACCTGCTGCGCAATCATCGGCACGGTAATCTGACCGTCCACAGGCTGACCACCGGTCATGGCGACCGCATCATTGAACAGAATCTTGTAGGTGATGTTGATGCCGGCAGCAACGGCCTGGCGAATGGCCATGGAGCCCGAATGGAAATAGGTGCCCTCCCCCAGATTCTGGAACACGTGAGGATTACCGGTGTAACGGCTCTTGCCGATCCAGTTGACCCCTTCGCCACCCATCTGGATCAGGGATTCCGTGTTGCGGCCCATCCAGGAAGCCATGAAGTGACAACCGATCCCGGCCAGTGCCTTGCTACCTTCCGGCACTTTGGTGGAAGTATTGTGAGGACAACCTGAACAGAAATACGGCAGACGCTTTACGCCACCCGGATCCTGAGCGTTGCTCATGCTGTTGATGGCCATCAGGCGTTCATTGTAGTCCTCGCCGAAAAATCGCCCAAGGCGGGCGGCCAGAAAACCGGCGACTAATTTGGGGCTCAATTCGCCAACATAGGGAATCAGGGGCCGGCCCAGCTCGTCCTGTTTACCGGTAATCAGAACCTCGCCGGGGCGATCCGGCTCAGACATAGCTTCCTTGATCTGGCTCTCGATAATGCCCCGTTTTTCCTCGATAACCAGCACTTCTTCCTTGCTATGAACAAAGTTGAGCATGCCCCGGCGCTCGATTGGCCACACAAGACCTACTTTGTAGATATCCAACCCCATCTCACGGGCACCGTGTTCATCAATGCCCAGCAGGTCAAGCGCTTCGAGTAGATCCAAATGGCCTTTGCCGGTGGTGACAATGCCGAAGCGCGCCTCAGCATTATTGAACAGGCAACGGTCGATAGGGTTGGCCCGGGCAAACGCCTGCACAGCCGCCAGTTTGTGCTCGATGCGGGTTTCCAACTGCGGGCCCGGCAGGTCTGGCCAGCGATAGTGCAGACCGGTTTCAGGCGGAGTGAAATCGTCCGGGGTAACAAACTCAGGCAGCGGCGGCAGCTCAACCGAGGCAGCGCTTTCTACCGTTTCCGAAACTGCTTTAAAACCCACCCAACAGCCACTGTAACGGGACAATGCAATACCCCAGAGGCCAAAGTCCAGATACTCGGCAACGTTGGCCGGATTTATTGTGGGCATGAAAAAGCTCATGAATGCCACATCAGACTGGTGCGGCATAGAGGAAGACACACAACCATGGTCATCCCCGGCAACCACCAGCACACCACCGTGGGGCGAACTGCCGTATGTGGTGCCATGCTTCAGCGCATCACCGGCGCGATCAACTCCTGGCCCCTTGCCATACCAGATCCCGAACACGCCATCCACCTGGCGGTCGTCATCGGTTTCTACCTGCTGAGTCCCCAACATTATGGTTGCTGCAAGGTCTTCATTGATGGCAGGCACAAAGTCGATGCGACTCTCGTCAAGGTAGTTTTTCGCCTGCCACAACGCCTGATCGTATGCGCCCAGGGGCGACCCCCTGTAACCACTCACCATGCCCGCGGTTTTCAGGCCCAACTTGCGATCGAGGGCAGCCTGCATCAAAGGTATGCGCACCAGTGCCTGGGTGCCTGTCAGGAATACCCGCCCTGAGTCTCTGAGGTATCGGTCTTCAAGGCTGTAATTGTCGAGTTGAGAATTGTCTGGTCGAGAGAGATCGGCGGACATGACGCCCTCCTTTTTGTCGATTTTATAACCAAAATTCTAGAGGGAAGTCGGCAAAAGGTGCTTGCTAATTGGAAGGAAATACCGAGAGTTTGCGAAAGGATGTTCGATAAATAACAATATGACCGAATATCCTTTGATAAAAATCAGGTGTTACTAAATGAAACACGTAGAGCTGGACAAACTCGACCAACGCATTCTTGCCATACTTCAGAGCGATGGGCGGATCAGTAACCAGCAACTGGCGGAAGAAGTGGGCCTGTCACCGGCAGCTTGCTGGCGAAGGGTGAGAGCGCTTGAAGAGTCCGGCGTTATAACCGGATATACGGCGCACCTGGCGCCGGAACGTATCGGACAGGGACTCTGTGTACTGATCAACCTATCCCTTCAACGCCACACCATTGACAGCACGGCAGAGATCGAACAACAGGTGAGCAGCTACCCGGAGGTACTTCAGTGTTTCGCGGTGACCGGTAATGCAGATTTTGTATTGCGAGTGATCGTACCGGATATGGCCAGCTACGATCGTTTTCTGAACGAAAAGATTTTCACCCTGCAGGGCATCGCGCAGGTAAATTCCAACTTTGTACTGCGGGAAATCAAAAACACCCAGACAGTTCCGCTGGGAGGCCCTACCTGAATCTTTGCTGGCTCTGAAGCCACATCAGCACCACGACAACCAGAGCTATAAACAGACCCGAAAGCCCAAAGGACAAACGAAAACCACTAACACCGAGAACCGCACCAAACATAAGCGGCGCCACGAAGTGAACAGCCCGATTGGCCATCAGGCGCATGCCCAATGCTCCCGACCTCTGTTCGCGCTCAACGCTTTCAGCCAGAACTACCATCGACAGGGGCTGCGTAAGTCCACCGCCCAGCCCTACCAAAACGGACAAAAGGCCAATAACCAGCGCGTTGCCCGCGAACCCCATACAGACCAGGCCGCCAGACAAAGTGCACAGCGCCAGAATCGTTGCCTTTTCGCGCCCGCCCACAGCGCTTATGATCTTTGGAATAAACGGGCGAATCACCATGGATACGCCCGATCGCAAACTAACCAGCACGCCAATCATCACCGCGCTCATTTCCAGGCTATCAAGATAAACAGGCAGATAGCTGCCGTAGACGCCCAAAGCAAACATTCCTGCAACCGTAATCGCGATGGAAACCTGAACGCCGGTATTATTGCGGATCAGACCCGCCTGAGCGCGGAATCCGGTCTGTTTTCGGGTCACCGATATGCCCAGGGTTGCATCTCCGGTCAGCGCTAGCCCCGACAGCCAACCCAACAAAGCAATGCCTGCCATAACCAGAAACAGGTTGTCGACGCCACCGGCCCAATGAATCCAGCCGCCAGCCAGTAAAGGGCCAACCACCTGCCCGCCAGACAGCCAGGTGGAATACCAGCCAAAATAGCCTTCCAGTTTAGGCCCGGTGGCCAATGAAGAAATGATCGTCTGGGCCGATAACACCATTTGAAGGTGTGCCAGCCCAATTAGCAGCTGGCCACCAATGAGCCCGTAATAACCGGGCAGAATCTGCATCAACAGCAGCCCCCCGGTCATCACAAGCGCGCCGGCCAGCAGTGTAACCCGGCCTCCGTGGCGCGCCACCACGCCGCCCAGAGGAATGGCCAGCAAAAAGGGAAGCAGATACTGGGAGCTGAGAATGACACCCAACATGAGGGGGGACGCGCCAAGTTCAAGCCCGTACACCGGCACGGTTACGAGCAGCATCGAGTAGACAACGAAGCAGAATGTGAGCGACACACACAAAGCTACAAAGTTCTGGCCGGCTTCATCAGCCGGCCGTCTCAGAGCGTTTTTCAGGGTTGGTCTTTTAATAGGTCACCGGGCAGTAGCTTTGAGAAATCCACCAACCCGCAGTTTATTACTTCTGGATTAATATTTCAGAGCGCCGTTGCCCCGCTTCATCGTCGCTACAACAGACCCGGCAACCACCAGCAGCGCGGCCAGGGGCAATCGCCAATCCGGAGCCGCCACGCCGGCAATCACCAGAAATGTAGCCGCCAGAACAGGCACACCATAGGCGAGGCTACCCACCAGCGCGGTCGGCCCGGTGCGAAGTGCCAGGTCCCAGGCCATCATCGCAAGCCCATAGGGCCCGACTCCAAGCGCGACACCTGCAACAAGCGCCAGGCCTGAAGGCAACCCGAAGGGGCTACCAGAAAGAACATCGGCGATTGCAGCGCCGAACGCCGCTAGCAGAAACAGCCCCGGCATCATCGGCGCAATCGCAACAGGTGCCGCCTGGCAGATCCACGAATACAGGGCCCAGCAGCAACCGGCCATCAGCGCCAACGCATAACCTGCCAGGTATTGCGAATGCCCCACACTCTCCGTTTCCGGGGAAAGTAATACCGCAGCGCCAGAAAATGCAATGAGAGCGCCACACAAAACAGGCAACGGCAGGCGGCGATGAAATAGCCACTGACTGATGACAATAAACATCACAGGCCAGGTGTAAGTTATCAATGCCGCTTCTGCCGTCGGCGCCATGCCAACACCCGTAAGATAGCCACCGATCGCTCCGAGTATCAAGGCCGGCAAAAGCCCATAAATCGCCAGCCTCCACTTCAGGGAAACCGGCGCCTGAACCGGTTGGCCACCGCGATGGCGCCGCTTACGAAGACTCACCGGCAAAGCCACTATGGCTCCACTGATTAACGCGATGGCGGTAAGCTGGAAGGGCGGCACCGAACTGGCAATGTCCACCAGCAAAGGCGCGCCGGCCCAGAGCACAACGGCAAAAAGCGCGGCAATGATACTGATGAAAAATGGGCGGGAGGGGTTAGTCAATATGCGCACCGTCGTGGCTCCTGTTGCTGTGGGTGAATTGGATTCGACAGCTACAGGCTATACACTGACCACTCATCACAAAATCAATTATTTTTGATAGAACACATCACAAGGGCTGATACATTGAGAAACCGGATTCTGGACCTGAACATGCTTCTGACTCTGGTTACCATCGCAGACACCGGAACCGTGACGGCCGCAGCGGAAAGACTGGCATACACACAATCCACCGTGAGCATGCAGTTGAACCGCCTTGAGGCTGCTCTCGGTGTTCCGTTGCACGAAAAAGACGGGCGCCGCATACGGTTTACGGCGGAAGGCCAGAAGCTGGTGGGATATGCCAGGAAAATGCTGGAATTAAACAACGAAGCTATTGATGATGTGCAGCAGCGCCAGGTTTCCGGGGAGCTGAACCTTGGCATTCCGGAAGACTATGCCTTCCTGCTGACCTCGGTACTGTCTCACTTCAACCGGCAGTTTCCTGCAGTGCAGCTGCAGGTTACCTGCAGGTCAAGCGTTGAGCTGGTAAAACAGGTGCAGGCAGGAAACATGGACCTGGCTGTGGTGACCCGGCAGGCGCGCTCACCTGGCGGTGAGGTTATCCGACGCGAGCCCCTTATGTGGGCTGTCGGCGCCAACGCCCAGCCATCGCTGACTGACCCGATACCTCTGGCGTTCTACTCACCGGGAGCCGATGTATTCCGGGACGTCGCCGAACAGGCGTTAACGAACGCAGGGCGGGATTGGCGAATGGCCTACTCGAGCCAGTCCATGACGGGCCTGATGCCCGTAGTCGCAGCTGGGCTGGCAGTTGCGGTTATCACCCGAAACATGCTTACACCCCAGTTGCGAGTGCTGGATGAGCGTAGCGGCATGCCCACACTTCAACACGTGGAGATTGCCCTGCACCGGCCAGCCGGCCGGCCCTCAGAACCAGTGAAGCAGTTGGCCGAACTGATTCAGAGCCACCTGGCGACAGGCGATTGAGCGAGCTGGTCGAGGCACTCAGGCAAACGGCGACGGTGCTTCCTTGAACTCAGCATAAAGCTCAGGATAGTCCTCACGAAGCCTCGACAGATTGGACTGCGCACTATCCGGCAGCATTTCCAATAACTCCTGCTGTTCTGCATCGGTCAAGTATAAACGAAGGAACGGAAACAATTTCTCCCGTTCTGCCTTCAGGTACGCTTGGTGAGCATCCAGATAGGCTTTGAAATCGTCAATAAACCGTTCCATAGGCACCACAGCATCCATCAGGATCATATCGAGCGTCTCGGAAAGCAGTTTCAAGCGCTTATGCAAGGCCTGATAGTCTTCAGTCATTCGACGGCTCAACGCCTCACCATCGGGTTTTCCGGACAGCAGGTTCTCACTATACAGACGCTCCAGTGGCTTCAAGAAGCCATCCATATAATCGAGAATATAATCCACAATCTCGCGTATCTGACGAAAGTCCGGGCGCTCGCCCTCCTCCAGCGTCGTATGCCGGAGCGAGAGCACGTACAGCAACCGAGCCATATTGCCGTGATCGCGGCGCAGTTTGTTAAGCGTAGCCATGTGAAAACCTCCTGAGCTAATGGGCCGTGTCTTGCCTATCCTTAGGCCCCATATTGAATCGTTCGTTACTGTAATACCATAGCCAGCAAGTTACGCAATCTTACACTTCCTTTGCTCCTTCAAACAAAACGCTTATCCAGCGTAGGTTTTGACGCTGCCAGTCGCTAATCAACGATTACCCCGTCCTGTTGGATATGCAAGGTTGCATCATTGCCACCATTTGAAGCAGTGTAGACGTCGTAGCCTGCAACCCCCGCCCCCGTCTGAAGCTCCCAGCCACTCGCAGCATCCAGCGAGATACTATCGTCGGCATCACCCGAAATGGTCAAAAGGTTATCTTCATCAGTCATAGAGATAACATCCTCCACGCTGAGGCCTTCGATTTTATTATCGCCAGAACCTTGCATATCGATGGTTTCGATGTCCTTCAGGTTGTTGGCCAGATCGGTGCTGGTGAGAGATTCGCCGAAGCGGAGCTGAATCGTATCCTCGCCACCGAAGGCATCGATCGCCTCTCCGGTCCAGAGCAGGCTGTCATCACCTGTGGTGCCGTACTGTTGGGTTACACCGCTGGTGTCAATATCTTCCCATTCGGTCCAGGCAGAAGCATTGCCATTGCCACTTTCCACGGTTTGCGCCCTGACCTGTACACTATTCAGCTCATTGGCCGCCTGCACAAAGCCCAGGGTCTCCGCCTCTTCCGAGGTCAATCCACTAACGGTATAGCTACCAGCGCCATGATCAGTTACCTGGCTTGTACCACTGATCAGCGTATCGCCCAGGTAAAGGGCGGCATGTTCGCCCATGCCGGAGAGCTCTAGCGTCAGGGTTTCGGTAGATGCGTCACTAGCCCCGGCGGATACCGGGTCTTTGAGTTCATGGTTAAGGTTGAGTGGAATAATATCTCCCTCCTCGCCAAAGCTGGGGGTGGGAGCCAGCGTCAGGCCGTCGGCCTGGGCTTCTACCGTCAGATTGAAGGTTTGAGTGCTCACCTCCTCAGCGGAAAGAATCTCTTCGCCCGAGGTGACCTGAAGAGTAAGTCCATTGACCGTACCACTCCAGTACTGGGGCGGCATAATGCCAATATAATTCGGGATTTCGCCATTCCCCAGCAACCAGGTGTTAGTGGTGCCGCCACCACCGGCGTTGTTAGACAGTTCCGCCGCAGTTGCATTTGCGGCGCTGTCACCCACGTAAACCAGAAAACCATTCGGCACGTTGCTCAACAATACCGCGCCAGGGGCTTCGGAGCCGTCGCTATCCGAGAGGCCGTTGTCCGTCACGGGTATCTGAATAACATTGGGCTTGTCGTCTTCCGCCAACTGGCTGGCGTTTTCTGCGCCGGATATATTCTCCACAGTAAAGTCATAGCCGCTGTTGACTGGCTTGATTACCCCGGTCTGGGTCACCTCGCCGGTCACGATGTCAGTTGAATCGTCTTCCTGGCTCTGAGCCCAGGCCGAGAGGCTGACTGAGCCATTCACATAATCCGTCGATGGCGTGTAGGTCAGTTGAACAGGACTACTCAGGTCAACTGAGTCAATCACGTAATAGTCGCCCCCTGGCAGCCCATTGCCCCCGCTGACGGACGTGGCATTCAAGGCGGCCCCGCCTTGTTTAAGTACGCCTGAACCATCAATACCTGACTCATCCAGCTGCAAATAAAGTTTGCCATCCACCAGAGTCCAGTTGGGATCATCCGCCGTATTGGACAAATCAACGGTAAATACCAGATCGTTGCCTTCATCCACAGCCGGTGCGCTGATGGTGATCTCCGGCTCATCACTGACCGGCTGTACCCCATCAAAACTGGCATTAACGGTCTCGTCATCTCTCAAACCACTAGGCACATAGGTGGTCAGTTTGGCATCAAAGTCAAAGTTGCCCTTATTACTATTCCAGTCAGCCGGCGGGGTTACCGTGATGCTGTCCATAAGGGTCTGCAGCTCGCTATTTCCCCCAGTTCCTGAAGCCGTCCACACCGTTTCGCCACCGATAACGGTTGAGGTCATGCCGGTTACAACCGTGCCTACCGGCAGGTTGGACAGAGTGATATTGAAGCCGTTATCGGTAACACCGTCTTCAATCTCGCCATTGAAGGCTTCATTCAGTGTAAATGCGGTGTCCTCAGTGGGGTCAAACTCACTTTGCTCCCAGGCAACAATCTCCGCTGGCTCCTGGCTTTCATCTCCAGCCGGGAAATTCGTAGTCAACGAGACAGTTGTGCTATCTGTCTTCAGCTGACCATTGCTGGCATCTTCCGTGGTAACCGTAATGGAGATTTCGTGGTCAGTCAGACCACCCGCTTCCGACTGAACTTTAAGACTAATTAACGGAGTCAGAGCTGAATCAAAGCTGTCACTAGTGATAAACAACCACTGATTACCACCGATAAAATCGGCTCCCTCTACGATTACACCTTCAGGTACATTATCCAGCAGGATACGAGTCAGCTGTTCACTGCCATCGAAGTCGCTGCCCTGATTCGCAATATTCAGGTCGATGGTGGCTGTGCCCGGGTAATCCAGATCGATGTTACTACCGGCTGGAACTGTCAGCTCCGGCTGGTCGGTTACGGCGGCCACGCTGACGTTGTAGGTTTGATCCCCGGACATTTCGGATACCGCTGAAACCGTGCCATCATCACCCGGGTCTCCAACCCGGTACTGCACCGTGAAGCTGCCATTGCCGTGCCAGTTGTCATCACCATTGAGGTAGATATTGTCCATGGCGGTGCTATCAAGCTTGTACCAGTCGCCATCAACTGTTACACCAGTCTGTGCTTCCGCCCCCAACGCAGAACCATTCTCACCATAGGTTAGAGTGAAGTTCTTTCCAGCCAGATCACTGGCCTTGATCCAGACTTCGGTGATGGTTTCATCGGTTTCACCGTTCTGCTGCTGGGCGCTGAAGTCCAGTTTTGCAGGCGTATCCTCAACCCCACCAGTGCTCAGATTCATGGTCGCTTCCGGCGACGGAGTGATCCTGACCTGAACTTTGTGCTCTGCCGTGAGCGAGTCACCATCGTTTTCGGTGGTGACCGCAGCCAGAGTGAACTCGGCCGAGGTGCCACTGAAATTGGTCGGGGTGGTGATTTTGACATTACCCAGCTCGCTGGCTGCAAAGACCCATTCGCCATTGCCCAGGGAGGTGGCACCCTCAACGCCGAAGCCAGCCGGCAGATTGGAGAGCTTAAAGCTCAAGGTTTCGGAGCCGTCGGTATCAGTCAGTGAGGGTGTATAGACCAGTAGATCTTCCAGCATCACGCCGCCATTGCTGTCCACGTCGGCTTCGGTGAAGCTCTGATCTTCAACCGCTTTCACAGCAACATCCGCCGAGTCTGCTACCCCTTTGGGGGTTACATTGATAGACAGCTCAAAGGGCGGTGTGGATTCGTGGGAATGCTCAGTACCATTCACCTCCAGAGTGTCTACTGAAACCGTTGCAACCTCTAAGGTAAAGGGTTTATTGGAGTGTTCTGGCGGCGTCAGGGTCATGTTTCCGCCCTTATCCGGATCAAACCCTTCGATCTCTACTTTCCAAGTGTCGTTCCCATTATCCGTAATGGTCATACCCGCTGGCAGGCCTGTAGCCCCCGAACTCAGGATCTGACCATCGTAGACAATCTCCGCCCCATCAGGAATTGCATTGATAGTGACGTTAAAGGTCTCAGACAGATCAGAGCTGCTGGGTCGGATGGACAGCGGCACACTCTCGTCTTCATTACCGTTAACGCGCGCCGTAACGGTGGTGGTCGGAGTATCGGCTGAAGGTTTGATCAGAATATTGGTCAGGGTCGATTCACCACTGATCTTCTCGCTGACTGAGCCATCATCAGGATCCGTATCACGAGTCAACGCTTCAACCTTGATCTCAAACATGCCTGCAAAGTCCGGCGGCGCCAGGAACTCCAGCGTATCCAGATACTCAACAGGTACCTCAATGGCCTCACCACCATAGGTTTGAGTAACTAAGCCACTGCCGTCGTTATATCTGAACTGGGATCCGTTAGCATCCGCCTGGCTGCCATCACCCTCAACAAGTTCAGGCGTCAGTAGAGCGAAGGTCTCCTCGGAATCGTCTGAATCTTCATTGTTCCAGTCGCCTTGCAGGTTAAAACCAGCCTCAGTACCTAAAGTAAACCAGCTATCTTCTTCACCAGCAGAAGAGTAGTCATGATCCCCTACCATGGTGAGATCATTGGTGCTATTGGAATCGCTGTCGCTTCCAATAATTTCGCCTTGCGGGGTTACCGTTACCTTGACATCCTGCTCCACCGTTTTGGTGTCACTGACTTCTGTACCATTGACAGTCTGAGTATCCGTGGTGGTGATATTAAGATTAATCTCTGCATCCGCACTACTGTGAGCTGGCGGAGTGATAGTAAAGCCGTCCAACACGGCTTCGCGTGCGGCTTCATCCAACACGGTAACGCCGCCGGCACCATCGTCATTGAAAGTAATTGTATAAGGATTGCCGGCAGAACCGTCGCCCGAAACACTCCAACCGCTGCTGCTGACAGGCGCGGTGACGACCCAATTTTCCGGAATTTCAAAAGACACTGAATTAATCACTTCGGTGCCGGTTCCCGTATCGGTAACCCGTACATTCTCAAGGAAGTTAACCGCAGTATCTTCTTCGGTTTCGACATCACCTGCGGTGACATCCCCAGCCACCGGGGTGACGGTCAGCTCCAGGTCTATACTGACCGATTCGGTGTCTGGGTTTACGCCAATGCTGTCGCTGTCGCTGTCGAGGGTGTTCAGCGCAATGGTGGCGCTGATCACCTCATCGCTGGAATAATCCTTCGGCGGTGTGATGCTAAAGCTTGGGTCAGCTCCATTATCTCCGCTCAGGTATTCGCCCTCAGGAATACTGATATTGCCGCTGGCGTCCGCGGTATAGTCGTTACCGCCGATGCTCACCTTAGTCCCTTCCGGCAGGCCGCTGATGCTATACCAGTAGGATTCTGAGCCATCTGTATCGGCAAGGCTTTCAATCAGTACAGATTGCAGGTCCAGCGTTGTGTCTTCCGACATGGAGACGGCGATCTTGCCGTTGGTACCACCTGAAGGCTGAGTGACGCTCAGCGAATCGGCTCCAATAGTTGATGGGGCAGGTGCGGCCAGCGTTATTTCCGGTGCATCAGTCACTGCCTGCACATCAACACTTATAGACTGCTGACTGTGGGCGCCATCGACCCCACCCAGTTTCTTACCGTCGCTATCCACTTCATAGCTGGTGACGCTGACGGTCACCTCCACGTTTTCGTGACGATCCTCTGCCGGCTCGATCTTAAGCGCTTCGTATTCATCCTTAGTCAGGTAGTTGACGTTTGCTGTCGGCAGACCCTCGGACAGGTGCAGATCGGTATCCGCAACGGTGTCACCGGAGTTTTCCACGATAACAACGGTGTAACCGCCCTCTGCATCGGCGGTCAGCGACGCACCATCAGATTTTGTCAGCACAGTGCCCGTTGGCGCGTCATCATCCAGCGTCAAGGTAATGGCGCCCAGACGTTCAGGGTTGTCTCCTTCAGTGCCATCACCGTTCTGATCGGTATCATCCACGATCACGGGCGCCGTCAGACCCAGTGCAACTGCAGTGTCTTCCGGAGTGGAGATGGATTTATCATCCTCCAGACCGGGTGCATCGGAGACCGGGTTGACGGTTACATCCACCTCAGTCACTGTGGTCGAACCGTCATCATTGGTAATGGTGACCTGGAAATTATCCATAGACCCCTCATTGCTGTAATCAGCATCCGGGTAAAAGGTCAGTTTTCCATCGGTGTCTACCACAACCACGCCGTGACCCACATCATATCCCAATGTACTGGTAGGGATAGCCGATCCATCAGGCAAGATGGTTACACTTGTGGCCGGATTATCATCAGTATCCTGAATGCTGACATTACTCTGAGTTGAGTCCGCCGAAGTAGTAAAGGGCCCATAAGCCGTATCTTCATCCGTAGTGATAGATACGCTCGTCTTCGGCACATCATCCACGAGGTTAACAACGAAGGTGCCCGTGGCTGAGTCATCATCGGCATCCTGTACCTGATAGGCGAACTCCATTGCCATGGTTCCGTTGACGGAAACCGGATGCGCAAGCGCACCTTTAAGCTCAAAGGTGTACTTACCCGTATTTTTATCCAGGGTTACGACAAAAACTTCTTCACCGCCCCGGGTACCGGTAAGGGTCTCATCGGTTACATCAATCGTAATGCCTGAGTTACCCGTGCTCGCCAGCAGGCTTTGCAGCGCAGTCTGATTCGTAGCGAACGTCAGGCTGCCCATGCCGTCTTCACCGGTATCTATCGGCAAGGACGCTGTAACACTGGTGCTGCCCTGCCCTGCTTCACTGCCTGAATCGAGGTATTTTTCATCAACATTTGTCGCGGTCGGCTGACCGCTGACAGCCGGGCCATCGTCCTGAAATACGAACCGGTCACCAATATTTACTGTATTGCTGATTTCGTCGCCATCGCCATCTTTGGCCGTGGCTTTCAGGTCAATCGCACCGTTGGTGATTTTAACGAAGTCGTTCGGGGTGAGCGGGTCCTCGTGCTCCAGAGCGCGATTTTGAACCAGTGTTACTTGGCCTGTCGCCGCATCCACTGTGATGGTAAAAACCACATCGCCATTGTCATTACGACCTTCAATTACGCCGCTATTGTCAAAAAGCATGACTGCATCACCACTGGCCGTATCCACAAGGCCAGAAGCACTGTTATCAATCACCAATTCATAAGCGACACCGTTGTTTCCATCGACGCCATATTTAATATCGAAAGCCCCGGAGAAATTAACGGTCGCCTCAGCGCCTTGCGCACCAATTTGCGCTTCTTTCACTTGAGCTTCGTCCAGTTCTACGCCAGTAAGATCCACTTCGGGCAGATCATCAATCACCAATACGCCAAGGCTGCCAGAGCCGATAACGCTGTTAGCGGCGTCCTGCGGGTCTGTGGCAGTCACTGTTAAATCAATATCTTTCAGTGCATCATCAGCACCTTGGGCACTGTGCGCTTGTGCGTCGGTTAACTTGTAGTCGAAATCAACTTCCCACACAGCGGGTTGACCATTGGCGGTTTCCACCATGGCAGAGCTGTTCAGGGTGATCACGCCGTGGCCGGAAACTGTGATGGTCTGAGTGCCATCCAGAGCTTCGATGTCCGCCAGGGTGAATTCCTGCCCACCAATTTCGATGGAATCAAGTCCGGACGGTGCGGTAACACGCAGTACGCCACTAACTGTATTTGAGCCATCGCCGGTGTTCAGGCCCTGCTCATGCACGGTGAGCTGGCCATCAGCAGCACCGTTATCGTCCAGCACTTCGATGGTCGGGGCGTCTACTATGTGGGCGGTGGCGCTGTCGTTGCCTGAATCTACTTGCAGGTTTTCAAAGCCGGGATCTATGCCGGCATTATCTACAACGCTTTCAATTGTGGCAGCGACAGGCTCACTCAGTTCAGCTGTCATGTCCGCGGTAGTATTAACTTCGAAACTCGCTGAGGCATTGCCGCCGGTAATGGTAATGCTGGCGGGCAAGGCATCCACGTCACCCGTATTGGCGGCTGCGCCACTCCAGTCAAGGTTCACGGTTACGTCTTTTCCAGACTCAACGTTAACCGGGTCGCCATTTTCATCGACAAGATTAACGGTGTAATTGAGCGTGCCACCTTCAAGGACAGAGTCCTGGTCGACGGTGATTTGTGCGTATACAGGGTCGATGGTGTCGGTGACCGTCACCGTTGACGTATCCGTATCAACGACTTGCTCGAAGTTTCCACCAGTCACGCTATCGATGGAGAGGTCGTAGGTTTCTCCATCTACATAAACGTCGTCGCTCTGAACCTGGAACGGATCAGACGTACCACTGGTCGCGCCCACGGCGATGGTGATGGTTTCACCATTGCTCAGGCTAATGACCAGATCGTTCTCTGTAACCGGGTGATCAACCGTTGCGGTGATGGTCTGGCTTTCGCCTTCTTCACTTGTAATGTCACTCAGGGTGATGGTGACAGGTGTATCTGTATCAGCGATGGTGATGCCCGTACTGTCGTTCACCAAATCGAGTTGCTCAAAGTTCCCGCCATTACCAACGGCAGCGAAATCATCCACGGTCAGGGCAACGTCATCTTCTACGTAAACATCGCCATCAGGGTAACCATCCAACGCCTGGGTGCCAGCTACAGCACCAGTGCCCCAGCCAAAGGCAACTTCACCGCTGGTTGCGCCGGCGGCTATCTGAATGCTGGCTGTCTGGCCATTGCTCAAGGTAATACTGAATGACTGATCTGCTTGCGGCGCGTTATCCAGGTTAATGGTGTAGGTAATGGAACCGTTGTCTTCATCGCCGCTGCCGCTGGAAGTTAGCGTGGCAGTGGTGATGTCGATACTGTCAGTAATTTCAACCGTACCCACACTCGGAGCGCCCAGGTTCTCAAAATCGGAACCACCACTAACCGCTACATCCGTAGCCACCACAATGTCTTGTGGATCGTCTTTATACACCCCTTCAAACAGACTCGGCGGGATGATCACATCCACGGTGCCAGTAGTGTTCCCACCACCGATGGTGATGATTTGATCATCGCCATTAAGGTCTTTGAACGTTACTTCAACGGGGTCGTCACCTGCGCGCACCTCGCCGCCCAAGGTCACGGTATAGGTGAGCGTGCCACCGGATTCCGTCAGACCAGGGCCAGCAGTCAGGCTAACACTGGTGGTATCGATCGTATCGCTAACCACCGTATTTACGGCAGCGCCATTGAAGGTCAGATCTTCGAAACTATCAGCGGCACCCGCATTCTGTTCGCTAATATCCGTAATGGCAGTACTTATGGTCTCGCCATCCACATAAACATCATCACTTTGCATCGCTAAGTTAAAGCTCTCACTGCTGCTACCAGCGGCGATGGTGATGCTGCTGCCATCTGACAAGGTCACTGTTATATCGTTTTTGGCATCTACTGCATTGCCATTGGCATCCATCAGCGTGACTGTGTAGGCCAAGTCTGACCCGCCTTCATTCACTGTTGTGCTGTCTACGCTCAATTCCGCGGTAACGGCATCGATCGTGTCGGCGATCTGCGCTGTGGCAGTGGCGCCAGACAGATCTGTTGCCTCAAAGTTTCCACCATTGATAGCGGTAACTTCTGCAGTCACGCTGTCAGGATCAAGGTAAACGTCCGGGTTCTGAGTGTTGATAAACAAGTCGCCACCGCCATTGGCATCAACGACTACGGTGTGCTCAGTGCCAGCAACGTCTACCGTCAGCGTAACGGTTTCGCCCGTTTGTGGTGGGTTGCTCAGCTGGAAATTAAAGGTAACGCCGGTAGCATCTTCAGTCACATCGGCGGTTGAAACGCTGACGGTGGTTGCATCACCGTTATCGACAACTTCCGTGCTGGTTGTGCTGCCAAAGCTTGAATCATTAATATGTCCGCTGCCACCGCTAGCGCCGACCACTTCAAACTCTGCCGTCGTACTGCCTTGTGTGTAAGCGTCATCCAGGCGGCTATCTACCTCAGCGCTGCCACTAGTCTGGCCCACCGGAATGGTGATTGTCTGGCCATTGTCCAAAATGACGTAGAGCGGATTGTCCTGCACCGGTGTTTCAACAGTTGCGGTGACAGTAATCTTATCGCCTTCATTAACCTGCGCCGGCGCGCTCAAAGTAATGTCCAGTACGGGCTCAACCGTGATATGTAAATCCGCAGTGCTCGTGCCGCCATCGGCATCAGAGACTGTATAAGTCACTGCTGGCACTGTGCCGCTATAATCAGGCTCAGGCACAAACTCATAACTGCCATCAGCATTAAGTGTTAGCTCGCCAACACCGGCAATCGTTGCTGCATCGCCCGCGCTATAAGTTTGGCCATCTACCGCAAATTCGGTAACACCCAGCGGGTTATCGCCATCAGGGTCGGAATCGTTGGCCAGAACACCGTTGGCGCTATCAACCGTAAGCGTGATGCCTTCAACAGCTGTGATGGCGTCGTCTACAGCATCCGGCAGTGGATTGCTCACGCTCCAGGCAAACTCAGTATCTGCACTATTTCCTGATTGATCGGTCACACTGATGGTGACGGTATGCTCGCCGTTGCCGCCAAACTGACTGGCAGATTTGTCGATAGTGCCGCTAATAACGCCGGTATCTGGGTCGATGGTTAGCCCATCGGGCAAGCCGTTGGCGCTGTAGCTGATGTCGCTGCCATCAACGATGTCATTGAAGTTCCCGCTGACATCCAGGTTGATCACATCCGCATCGAGATCACTCTGGTCAGCGATAGGCGTATTGATATCCGGCGCGAGATTGTCTACGAGTTTGCTATCAGTTGCGCTGCTGGTGTTGCCCGCCGGGTCGGTAACGGTGGCGTTCAGTTCCACATCGGTTTGACCGGAGGTGACGGGCACATCTACCGTAATGCCGTTGTCGATATCATCCTGTGTTATTGGGCGGTTGATTAATTCGTTGCCCTGGGCATCGGTAATGACCACCGTATCGCCCGGTTTGGTGGTGCCGGGGTCCAGCGTAACTGTGCCTTCAACCGTGCCATCACTGGTATCGTCTTCGTTGTAGCTGCCGTTAGGGCCACTACCCTGCTCTAGTTCAACCTCAACGGTGGGCGTCACGTTGTCTACAGTTTTGTTATCGGCATCGTCACTGGTGTTACCCGAGGGGTCGGTAATGGTGGCGCTGATCTCTACCTCGGTGGCACCGGATGACACGGAGATATCGACGCTAACGCCATCATTAATATCGTCCTGCGTGACCGGGCGGTCGATCAGGACGCTGCCGGAACCGTCCTGAATCACCAGGCGGTCGCCCACTTCAACGGTGTTCGGATCCAGCGTTACTTTGCCGGTGACTTTACCGTCGGTGATTTCGTCAACGCTGTATACGCCATCACTGCCGGCGCCTTCAAGCTCCGCCGTCAGCGTGGGTGTCACCGCATCGACCGGTTTATCGTCCGATGCATTGCTGGTGTTACCAGCTTCGTCGGTGATCTCAGCGTTTAATTCTAATTGAGTATCGGTGTCGGTAATTGGAACCTGAACGATAACGCCGTTATCAATATCGGCTTGTGTCACTGGGGCATCAAACAGCGTATTACCTTTGCCGTCGGTGACTACAAGGTGGTCACCGACCGAGACCGTTGGGTCCAGGTTGATAGTGCCTTCAACGGTGCCATTATCGGCATCGTCTTTGTTATAGCTGCCATCCGGACTGGAGCCCGTTGCCAGTTCAACCTCAACGGTGGGCGTAACGTTGTCTACGTCTTTGTTGTCGGTCGCCGTGCCGGTGTTGCCTGAGGGGTCCGTCAGTTCAACATTGATCTCAACGTCCGGCTGGCCGGGTTCTACCGGTACCTCCACACTGACGCCGTTGTCGATGTCGTCCTGGGTGACGGGGCGATTGATCAGCTCATTGCCGTTGCCATCGGTGACCACCAGGGTGTCGCCAGGCACAGTCTCTGGTGTCAGGGTGATCTTGCCCGTGACCGTACCGTCGGTGATGTCACCCTCGTTATAGCTGCCACCCGGGCCTGTGCCCGGCGCCAGCTCCACGCTTGCTCCGGGGCCGACGTTATCGACGTCGTTTTCGTCTTTACCACCACTGGTATTCCCCGCCGGGTCGGTAACGGTGGCGTTCAGTTCCACTTCGGTGCGACCGGAGGTGACGGGCACGTCTACAGAGATGCCGTTGTCGATATCGTCCTGAGTCACCGGGCGGTTAATCAGTTCGTTGCCCTGGCCGTCGGTAATCACCACCGTATCACCCGGTTTGGTGGTGCCGGGGTCCAGCGTGATGGTGCCTTCAACGGTACCATCACTGGTATCGGCTTCGTTGTAGCTGCCGTTAGGGCCACTACCCGGCTCAAGCTCTACCTCAAGCGTAGGAGTGATGTTGTCTACCGGCTTGGTATCCGATCCGTTGCCGGTGTTGCCCGCCGGATCAACAACTTCCACGTTCAGGTCGACACTGGTCTGGCCGTCGCTGACTGGCACATCTACGGTAATGCCATTGTTGATTTCATCCTCAGTGACCGGCCGTTCGATAATGACATTGCCATCTTTATCGGTGATTTTGACGGTATCACCCGGTTCAGTGGTGCCGGGCTTAAAGGTGATGGTGCCAGTAACTTTACCGTCGCTGGTGTCGTCTTCGTTATAGGCGCCATTCGGGCCAGAACCGTCTTCAAGTTCTACGATTACTTCCGGAGCTATATTATCTTTCGGGTTTTTATCGAAACCTGTGCTGGTATTACCCGCTGGGTCGGAGACTTCAACATTCAGCTCAACATCGATTTGGCCTTCCGCGACGGGCACGTCCACAACAATGCCGTTGTCGATATCGTCTTCGGTAAGCTCGTAATCCACGATCGGATCGCCGTTTTTATCTGTAATCGGGTTACCGTCGATATCCGTTACTGTCACCTTGTCGCCGGGAAGTGTGGTGTTCGGATCAAAGGTGATCGTGCCCGTAACTTTTCCGTCTTGCGTATCGGCTTCGTTGTAGTCGCCGTTCGGGCCAGAGCCCGGTTCAAGCACTGCATCTACACCCGGGGTAACATTATCCACCGGTTTGGCGTCTGATCCGGTGCCGGTATTGCCAACAGGGTCGGTGATGGTAACGTTGAGTTCGACATCGGTCTGTCCCTCAGACACAGGCACGTCGACGATAATGCCATTGGTGATGTCATCCTCGGTGACCGGGCGTTCAATAATCACTTCACCGTCTTTGTCGGTGATTATGACGGTGTCACCAGGTTCTGTGGTGTCGGGGTCGAAAGTCACTTTGCCCGTGACTTTGCCGTCTTTCGTGTCGTCTTCGTTGTATCCGCCATTGGTGCCAGAGCCTGGCTCTAACTCAACCGTAACCGTTGGTGCGACACTATCCACCTCGTAGGGCCGCTCTGCCTGTTCAGAAACAGGCGTACCATTTGGCTCTACACTGGCAATCGTTGCCTGAACATTATTGTCTTGCGCCAACTCACTGCCCGGCACATCCACTTGCCAGGTTTTGCCATCTGCATTAACGGTTGTTTCATACAGTTGGCCGTTGACAGTTACAGTAACACGATCGCCTGGTTCTACTCCGCCGCCCACTGTCCCTGTCAGAGTAATAGACTGCCCGGCTTCCGTTGCGTCTACGATATCGTTGCCAGCAATCACATCGATGGAAATGCTCAGTTTTGGGAGCTTAGAGCCAGTCTGAGGGTAGTCATTATTTGTTTCGTGACGGTCAGTAGAACCCTGGTGATCACGTATCTCAACACGTACAAACGTTGATTGCGGCAGGCTCATACCGAATGGCCGCAACACTTCCTGAATGCGCGCAACGGTCACCGGCGTGTAACCATCCGCTTCGATAATTTCGCCAATACGAACCAGCTGAACAAAACCATGTCCTTCTGGCGTGGCACTCTGGTATAGCGTAGGGCTCGCATCCGCCGGCGCCTGGTCTGAAGACGGCTGAGGCCGCACGTCTTCATTCTGCTCCATGAACTCGCCGCGCTGGTCGGCTGAGACTTGCTGCTCGCCCACAAACGTCAGTTGCTGGTTATCACCGAAGTCCAAATCAACGCGTGCGCCTTCTTCCATGATCAGCGTTTCATCAACGCCAAGTTGATCACCCACGCTGAGTAAACGACGTTCGCCGTTCGCGTTCTCCGCCCAGGCCTGTCCGATCAGTGAAACAACAATTGCCAGAGTAGTCATAAGGACCTCACAAAGTAGCTATCCATGCGGCATGCGCGCATGTGCAGAATCTGGTTTAACGCTCGCTCAAAGCATTGGCTTTGGCGCGCAGTAAAGGCTTTAGCAGGTACGATAAAATGCTTTTCTTCCCGGTCATGATGTCGAGTTGAGCTGTCATCCCGGGAATAACGGAAAATTTCTGCGCCGAATCTGTGTCATTGGTAACAGCACGCACCAGATAAAAGGTGTTATCGCGCTCATCGGTAATGGTGTCGGCACTGATGTGCTGGAGCGTTGCGGAAATGCCACCATAAACGGAGAAATCATAGGCATGGAGCTTTATGGTGGCTGGCAGCCCGGGGCGCAGGAAGGCAATGTCTTTGGGTGCTATTTTGGCTTCGACAAGCAGGCGATCGTCACTGGGCACAATTTCAACAACTGCATTCCCGGGCTGAACAACCCCACCAATAGTATTCAGGAGTACCCGCTGAACTGTGCCGTTCACGGGAGAACGAATTTCAGAGAGCCTTACCTTATCCGCCAGACCCGCAACACTCCTCTCCAGACTGTTCAATTGGGAACTGGCATCACTAAGTTCCGCGCGCCACTGGTTACGCGCAGTAGACTCAATCTCTAGTAGTCGGGAGTCCGCTTCCTTGATGCTGGCCTTGACCTGCCTGACACGAGCCGCCGCCTGAAGCTGCTCACCGTCTGCGGCGGCCTGGTCTCGTTGCAAGCGCAGAACTTCTATTTCGGAAACAGCACCAGAGCCTAACAAGGGCCGAGTGGCCTGCAACTCCCGCGTCGACATGCGGTAAGACTTCTCTGCCGCAGACAACCGCGCCTGAACTTCTCCCAGCTCTTGCTGCCGCTGGGCGCGCTGTTCCCGCGCGACAGAGAGCCGATCGCTCAGCTCTTTCAGACTGGCCTGGTAATAACCCTGCTCCTGGCGCAGAACCTGCTGTTGCTCGGCGGTTACAGCTTCGCTGAAGTTTAGTTGAAGTGGTTCGTTGTTGATCTGCGCCCGCAACCGCTCAACTTTCGCCGCCAATGCAAACGCCCGCACACTGCCTTCCTGAAAGCTGGCAACAAAGCGGGTGGGATCTATGCGCACCAGAAGGTCGCCCTGCTTCACCGTTGCGCCTTCCTCAACGAAAAGTTCGTCGATAACACCGCCATCCGCAGACTGTATGATTTGCAGTTGCCGCGACGGTATCACCTTGCCTTCCCCCCGGGTTACTTCATCTATGGGAGCAACCGCAGCCCAGATGATCAACCCGATGCAGGTCAGCGCAATACCATATAGAAGGCTACGGGCACGGAGGGTGCTCTGCTGCTCCATTGCCTGGTCTGCATCGTCGGGCCATTGCCTTGAGTTGTTGCGAAACGCTGAGAAAAACGGCCGGAACAGGCGATCAATGAAGCCTCTGCCCCGGGCGCCTACCGCATCAGCCAACTGCAAACGTTCAAATGCTTGTTGTTCAACGTGCTTCTGAGCCGTTTTTTCTACAACGTCGGGCTTGTCTTTCATCTCGCCCCCCGCTGAATACTTCCTTGCTGAAGCGCCTGAAGCACGCTCTGTTTCGGGCCGTCGGCAACGACTTTGCCAGCATCCATAACAATCAGTCGATCAACCAGGTCCAGCAAGCCGGTGCGATGAGTTATCAGCAGCAACGTTTTGCCCTGGCCAAGCTGGCTCAGGCCTTTGCTTACATGGTTCTCCAACATGCTATCCATGGCACTGGTGGGCTCATCAAGCAACAAAATGCTGCTATCGGCCATAACAGCGCGGGCCACCGCAATAGTCTGACGCTGCCCACCCGACAGACGATTACCCCCTTCTCCGACGGGCATCGATAAACCATCGGCGTGATCACCCACCAAACCTTTCAGGCCGGAAATATTGATCGCCTGCATCAGACGTTCGTTGCTTGGGTGCTCTATGCCCAGCGTAATGTTGTCGTAGACAGTGCCACTGAGTAACTGAACGTCTTGAGGGATGTAACCGATATTGCGGCGTAGCTCTGTCGGATCTATCTGCCCGATATTCACGCCATCAACCAGGAGGCTGCCCGAGGTTGGCCGATACAAACCCAGAATGAGTTTTTCCAGTGTGCTCTTGCCGGAACCCACACGGCCAAGAATCCCCACTCGCTCGCCCGCCCGGATATGCAGTGAAACTTCAGACAAAGCGTCACGATCTTCATCCGGATACTGAAAAGAGACGTTGCGAAGTTCTATTTCACCGCGCAGCTTGCCCCGACTGATTAGATGTTTTCCGGGATCTCGGTCCTGCTCAGCGTCCATGATCTGCTCAACAGATGTCAGAGCGGTGGCCGCCTGGTAATACTGAGTCAAGAGCGAGGCTGTTTGCGAAACAGGCGCCATGGCACGGGACGACAACATATAAGCTGCGATGAGCCCGCCCTGGCTCAAATCACCACTTATCACCAGGTAAACACCGGTGATAATCATTACTACCGAGACAACCTGTTGTACCCAGGACGCACCCGCACCAACTGACATACCGAGCATGCGCTGCTTCCCCGAGCAGCCAGACAAAAACCGGGTAGACTGCTCCCAGGCACTTTGCATGCGGCTTGTGGCATTGAAGCTCTTGAGCGTGGGCGCAGCAACCAGGCTTTCAATTAAGCCCGAATTACGCTGGGCGCTGGCCTGGCTCATGGTTTCTGAAAGCTGGTGCATGGTCGCCTGTACCGAAAGGGCGTAAAAAATAATCAGCGTTGCGCCAATCACCACGGGAACCATCATCACTGGCGAAATCAGGGCAATGATGATCACAAAAAGCAGAAAGAACGGAAGGTCAACAAGCGCAGTAACGGTCATCGAGCCGATAAACGAGCGCACGGATTCAAACGACTGTACATTGGCTGCAAACGAGCCTACTGAAGGCGGCGCATGCTCAAGCCGGGCGCCCAGAATCCTCTCCATGATCCGGGCCGACACCTTAATATCAGCCCTGCTCGCAGCCAACTCCACAAACCAGCTGCGCAGCAACCGCAAAGCCAAGTCGGCACATATAATGAAAAGCGCACCCAGAGCGAGAACCCAGAGTGTATCCGTCGCGTGATTGGGAACCACTCGGTCATAGACGTTCATGACGAACAGCGGCATTGTCAGGGCGAACAGATTAATAAAAAAAGCCGCGATCAGGATATCTCGATACACCGGCCGGTTTGCCTTGATGACACTCCAGAACCAATGACCCTTATCTGTAGCAGCGGAGCCTGCACCTGTCTTATTCGAATCCAGGCGAAAATCCGGGCGACAGTACAGGGCGATCCCCGTATAGCTGTCTTTGAAGCTGTCCAGTTCCAGCTCCTGGGGTTGCATACCGAGTTCCGGCAACAGTACCTGAACTTTCTGCTTCTGGACGTCAATGCTTGTTAGCAGGCAAGCGCGGTTACCCTCCAACAAGACGACGCAGGGGAACAGCAGACGGTTAAGGCGACTCAAGGGCTGCCGTACCAGTGTCACCTTCATATCTACCCGCTCCGCGGCGCGGGCAAATACAGAAGGCGACAGGCGTCCGTCCACTAATGGCAAACCTGAAACCAGCGCATCGTGGCTGGTCGCAGTGCCATTTTCAGCGGCCAGCCATAGCAGGCAAGCGCCTAAGGGGTCATCGGTCAGATCCATGACAGCCTTTCATGCCTATTTACGGGCATGAGTAACACGCACCTCAACACGGCGGTTCAATGCCCGGCCTTCGGCTGTGTCGTTGCTTGCATTGGGTTGATACGCACCTACGCCGGAGACCAGCATAACGGTATCCGTAACACCGCTATCAACAAGAGCATCCCGCACTGCTATTGCTCGGGCCAGAGATAGCTCACGATTCAGTGCATCAGTGCCGGTGCTGTCGGTATGACCCACAATATTGATGGACTTCGCCGTTCCACGCTCCAGCAAACGCCGGGCAAACTGCTGCAGGCGAGCCATTGCCTCGGGTTTGAATTCGGCACTGCCGATGTCGAACAGCGTATCGCTGCCCAGATTCAAGACCTCTTCGGTATCTGCCGTTTGCAGGTAGCGATCGAAGCTTACGGCGCCATCATCGGGCAGCGTGCAGTAACGACTGGAGCCAGGGTTAACCGACTGATTGATGTCACCAAGATCTGGAAGCTCTTCACTACCAACGGCAAGGGTGTCCAGCAGCCGCCCCATACTGTGAAGTGTTTGCAGGCGGTTGATTTCCAGGTCGTATGTCCCGTTGATATAAGCACGCTCCGCCTGGAAAAACTCGTTTTCGGAGTCGAGTACATCCAGCAACGAACGACGCCCGATATCGAACTGCTCGCGATAGGCGGCAAGCACTCCCCCTGCTTCTTCGCGGTGATTCGCTAAAGAGGCAAGTTTTACCTGAAGGTTAAGTACATCGCTGTGTGCAATGGTTGCAGTCTGGCGCAAATCGACGCAGGTTTTGTCCCGCATACTTTCAGCCTGGCTGATCCGGCGATTTGCTGCGCGCTCGGCCGCGCGGTCACTGCCACCGCGATACAAATTATAACGCGCACGCAGCTCGATCACTGTTTCATCGCCATAGGAGTGCGGGTCTGATCGCGTATCGAAGCTATTGTTATTTTTATAGGTACCGTGGCGAGCGCCCAGTTCTAGCGTTGGGTAGCGGCCAGACTTGGCTTCACCGTAAGAGGCCTCGGAAGCCTGAATCTCCTCAAACGCTGCAAACAAGGCCGGGTTATTGGCATAGACCGTCTTTAGAACCTGCCATAACCCTTCAGGCACAGCCTGCGCTTCTACTTCGAAAGGGGTTAGATTCTCGGCGGGGAAGCGACCAACCAAACGCTGAAAACGAGCAGTAACACTCTGCAGGTTTGCCACCTCAGTCATTAAATTAGAGCGTGCGAGAGATAAACGCCCATCAATTTGCTGCAGGTCGGCCCGATTGCTAATACCTCGACCGACACGATCGCTCACATGGCGTTGCACCCGCTGATGGTTTGCAACGTTTTGCTGTGCGAGTGCCACCAGCTCGCGGTGGCGGAGAACGCTCAGATAAACCTCACTGGCCTCGAGCGCCTTGGTTTCTGCCTCATCCAGCAGTTCGTAATAGCGCGCACGACTACTATGCTCGGCTCTCGCGACGGCGTTACGCACTCGAAATCCGTCGAACAGCATTTGTGTGAGCGACACTTCTGCATAATTGCGGTTGTAGCTGCCACGGTCATCGTAGTCACGGGCGCCAATACCACCGGACGCACTTACATCAATAGATGGCAAGTATCCGCCGAAAGCTTCACGCTGGTCATAAGTCGAGGCCTGGAACGCATGCAACCGAATCTGCAATTCCGGGTTAGTGTCCAGTGTTTCCTGAACAACACTTAACAAGTCGTCGTGTGGCTTCTCTGCAGCTGAAATAAATGCTGTAAAGCTCAAAGAATACGCAAGGGCAAGTTTGGCGGCAAAGGGTGTTCTGGCCATAAAATCCTCTAAGCAATCCGTTCGAGCTTTTGGCTAAGCAACGGATAAGGTCGTTAGGCTGGTGATTTAGATAAAAGGCCCGCACTCATCAAGTTATGAAGTACCATCAAAGGCATGGAACAGCCTGAAATTGATAGCGTTTCATACAGAGCGACGAACGCAGAGAGACGTAATTAACTGACCGTAACACTGCTTTCATCGCGAACATTTGCCTACGCGAAAAAAGTTGTGTTCGAGGGAAATATCTTTGGCCCGATATCACAAGGCCACTTTAGAGGGATTAGTAAATTCGGCTAAACTTCGCCGTTAAATTGTTTTGCAACAAACACCCTGCATGCTGTGCTGTTAAAATTCTTGCAAGGTTCGACCTATAAACGCGACGCCGAAAAACGCGAAAGGGCAAACATGGGTGCTTTGAGACACACACGGATCCTGATTGTCGAGGATGAAGAAGCAGATCGCATGCTGCTTTCGGCATATCTCCAGCGTCAGGGTTGCCAGTTGTTTTATGCTTGTGATGGCCTTGAGGGCATCGAACAGGCACGCGCAAGACAACCTGACATCATCCTGATGGACTCTGAGATGCCTCGCTGCAATGGCCGGGACGCCTGCAAAATCATCACTCAGGATCCTAGGACCCGGGATATCCCGGTAGTGTTTATTTCCTGCATGACCGCAGCCGAGCAGCGAGTTCGAGGTCTACTCGCCGGTGCTGTTGATTACATCAACAAGCCCTTTGATTTCAATGAAGTAAAGTTGAGACTGGTCATTCATTTGCGCAACCGCGCACCCTCGGCGAATAATAAAGAAGCGCAAAAAACAGATGCACCACCAACAAACAATCTGCATTCGATCCTGTTCCACTCAGCGCGCACCCACCTTCTCAGGTCACTGTCGTCGACTCTATCGATGAATGAACTGGAAACACTGACAGGAACGAACAGCAAGAAACTGAATATGGCGTTCAAGGTTTGTGCCGGGGCAACCGTATACGAATACCTCAGAGAAGAGCGGATGAAGGAAGCCAGGATTCTTCTTCAAGAAACCCGGCTCCCGGTGCAAGATATAGCGCACCAGGTGGGTTTTAAAGACAGCGCCAACTTTTCCACCGCGTTCAAAGAGCGATTCAAATCGTCGCCCAGAGAGTTTCGCCAACAGCATAACTAACCTTAGAGGCTCTTTTGATTCACAGCTTGTGGAAACCCGTTCTTTTAGTCGCCATCGCAACATTGTGTTTTGGCATTACCCCACACACGTTGGCCGATACCAGCGTAGTTCAAGGCACTCCTATAGATCTTGCCACAGCGCCGGACAATCATGAGCTCACAGGCGCGATGACAACCATTTCTGGAAGCAGAAATGTCCAGAACTATCATGATGCCCTGAACTCCACCGACTGGGCTCACCCCGGTGAAGATACCTTCAACGCACCACGACAGCACACGACCACTTGGTTAAACGCCACCCTACACAACAGCAGCGGCCAGGCTTTAACACGCTGGTTGGTACTGGAACCCTGGAGAATGACGCGGGTAGATGCGTTCTTTCTCTCCCCGACCAGCAAGGCACTCCTCTGGCAGAAAACCACAGGTTTAGCCCAGCCCTTGCAGGATCGCACCATAAGCAATGGAAAAAGCGTTATTCCGGTGAAGCTCAATGCAGGGGAAACCCAGCAACTTCTCCTGAAAATTGATAGTGACAGCCTCCCCTTTGTCAGTGTGAAAAGTTGGGAACCAGCCTCATACGCTCAAAGCATCCATGAAAAGCGGGTATTTCAGATCGTTCTTTTTGCATGCATCGTAATGCTGCTGACCGTTCTGACACTCAAATTCAACGCCGGCTTATTCATCACTGGCCTATGGCTATTGATTGCGTTCATATTTGAAACAGAAAAGGATGGTTTTTTCAGCTTATACCTGCTGCCTGTCCTTGAGAATTACTCAACCAATCTCAGAGTTTCCGCATGGGTGTTTACGGAACAGCTGTTCCTGACAACGTCTGTGTTCTTGCTGGGGCTTCACCAGCATCGATTCTGGCGCCGGTTCCTGGCCCTGACGGCCATATCTGCCGTCGTTACAGCGTGTCTCACCTTTGTTCTGGATGGGGTGAGTATCCGCAGCTGGGGAATTCTGATCACGGGCCTGTATGCCTTAAGCTGGCCATTCATGATCCCCCCCACCCTTCAAGCCAAGCGTCCCGGACAGACCCCGATACTGCTCCTGCTCTTCGCATACTGGGTTACGTCTTCATTCTTGTTGCTCGGCTACACATTCAATTTCTATTACACCTCTGCCTTCGCAGGCGTACGAATTTACGTCGAGATCTTTATCGTTCTGGCATTGATACTCACATACAACTGGCAGCAGAAACGTCAACTGGAAATAGCTGCAACCGCGCTCAGGGTAAAAGAATCAGAAAGCCGTGAACTTCTGGAAAAAGCCGTCGAAAACCGGACAAAAGAACTGAACCATGCCCTAGAGACAGCAAAAAAAGCCAACACAGCCAAAGTGAACTTTTTGGGACAGATCACTCATGATTTGCGATCTCCGCTAACAGCCATCCTGGGCTACGCGCAACTGCAGGCGGTTGACGCAGTGAGCCGCCAGAAAGCAAATCAGGTTATCCAGGACCGAGCACTGTACATGAAGGATCTGGTAGATGGCTTGATGGACTATGCGCGGGACATCACAGCGTATAACGATGAGCTACGGGACGTTTACCTGATTGCTTTTATCGACAATCTCGTCAATCAAGCCCACATTATCGCCGGCAAGCAAAATAACGATTTTCAATTCAATATCGAAACGGAATTGCCAACAGTCATCCAGTGCAACAGCACCCAGCTGCAGCGTGTTTTGCTCAATCTGCTGGACAATGCCGCGAAATACACTGATAACGGAAAAATCACCTTATCCATTGCATTCGACAACAATCAGGACGGTGAGCCATCGCTTGTTTTCCGTGTCACTGACACTGGCCGTGGCATAACCCCCCATCAGCTTGAAAAAATCTATACACCTTTTTATCAAAGCTCCAAAAGTAATCCCGGCGCTGGTCTGGGCCTGGCCATCTGCTTCGAACTGACCAAAAAGCTGGGGGGCAAACTTCATCTTGATAGTGAACCGGGCAAAGGAACGACTGCGACATGCACCATTCCCTACATTGCCGGAAACGAGCAGCTTGTGAGCCCCGCACTTCCGGTGATGCATGATTTTCTGCCTGTTTTTGACGCCCAGGGCAAAATAGCCTGGGTGGTAGAGGATTCATTACAGATTCGCGACCTATTAGACGACGAACTCACCAACATGGGATTTCGGGTAGAGCTTTTCACTACAGCAGAAATGTTTATGGAAGCTGTGACGCCTGGCGGCAATGTGCCCGATATTATCATTACCGACTATCACTTACCGGGTGCTTCAGGTGCCGAAGTTCTGAACGCTGCACGATCCTGCTGGCCTGGTGTGTCGGTGATTCTGCTCTCGGGCAAACAGGAACTGAGTTCAGAGCCCATGGAAAATACTTCAGAAACGTTCAACGCATACTTATCGAAACCCGTCGACCTGCGGGAGATGCGCCTGACGCTTGCGGAACTTTGCAATCTTACCTCGTATAACCCAGACCAGTTTGGTGAGATCATCACCAGGTAACACGCATACAATGGTCTGTGTTGCATAATACGCTTGGGACCCGATCCTCCGTGATTTGCATTCTGATACGCGCAAAAAAGGAACGCCCTGCCGATGCCCTACCCCATCGAACAAAAGCTCGTTATTGCGGTTGCATCCAGCGCCTTGTTTGATCTTTCCGGATCGGACCAGGTCTTCCGGGAACAGGGTGAAAAAGCCTATCGGAAATATCAGGAGGCGCATCTGGAAGAACCCTTGCGCAAGGGCGTCGCCTTTCCTTTCGTAAAGCGTTTTCTCAGTGTGAATCAGAAGTTTCCGGAGCAATGCCCCGTAGAAGTGGTTTTACTGTCACGAAACTCGGTGATTACCGGTAAGCGGGTTTTCCACTCGATTCATCATCACGGGCTGGACATTACCCGAGCGGCATTTCTGGAGGGCAAGTCGCCCTATGCGTATATTCCTGCGTTCAATGCTTCGCTGTTTCTTTCTGCTAATGCCAAGGATGTGTCACAGGCCATCGATTACGGCCACCCGGCGGGCACGGTACTGCCGAGTCACGTAGTCGATGATGAGGGCGATGCAGAACTGCGGATTGCTTTCGACTTTGACGGAGTGATAGCAGATGATGCCTCAGAGCGGGTATTCAAGGCAGGCTCCCTGGAAGACTTTCAGGAACACGAGTCCTCCCGATCACAAATCCCCCACAGCCCTGGCCCTCTGGCGGATTTATTCCGCAAGCTTTCACATCTGCAAAAACTGGAGGACCGCGCAGTACTGGATGATCCGGATTACCGGCGGGTATTAAGAATCGCCATAGTGACGGCCCGCAATGCGCCTTCCCATGAACGGGTGATTACAACTCTGGAGCACTGGGGCGTGGATGCCAACGAGGTTTTCTTCCTGGGTGGGATGAAAAAAGACCGGATCCTGAACGTGCTCAAACCCCACATGTTTTTTGATGACCAACGCTCCCACCTGGAGTCTGATGCTGGGGACATTTCAATGGTGCATATCCCGTTTGGGGTGGCGAATCTGGGAGAATAATCAAGAAAAATCCTACCCTGCCTCCACTTCAGGGCCTGCTGCGGCCCAGCGCGAACTGCGCTGCGATAACACCGCCTGCGCCACACCCGAGACGATAATCAACGCACTCCCGGACAACTGCAACGTATTCAGGCTTTGATCAAACAGAAACCATGCCAGCGCGACTACGGTAATAGGCTCCAGATAAGCCAGGGTACCAAAGGTAGCGGCCGGGAGCGCTCTTAACGCGACCACTGCCAACATTATAGCCAGGAACCCCGGAACGATACCCGCTGCAATCAACCAGCCCCACTGCACAGCGCCGATGCTCTCACTCTGCTGAAGCATAAAAGGCAACACGCACATGGCCCCCACAAGCATCTGAAAGCCACTGCGAGTCAGCACATGCACCCGTTCATGGATTAGTCGGTTGGTCAGAATAAAGGCCGCATAGCACAACATGGCACACAGTGCGTAAAAGAGACCGATCGATTCCTGCTTTCGCCCTGTAAGGTTAAAGTTGAACTCCATCATCATGGCAAAGCCAAACAGCGCCACTCCGATCAGCGCCGCACTTGGCCCTGATAGCCGCTCACCCATAAAAAAGTGGGCAACGGCGGACGCGGTTACCGGTGCCAGATACAACAACATGACCGCATTGGCCATGCTCGTATAGTTCAACGCCATTACATAAAAGACGACAAAGCATGCGAGGAACGCGCCCGTTACCAAAACCTTGAAACCCGGCCAGGTAAATATTTTATCTTTCTGGCCTGTAAACAACAGGAAGCAACCCATTAAAACGGCGCCAATAAACAGGCGGTAAAAGGTAACCGTTTCAGCGCTGACATCGGCGTAAACAGAAATTGCGCCAATGGTACCCATGAAAACAGCAGAGAGAACTGCCGCCAGTATGTGCGAGTTCATTCGTTTAACTTTCCTTTAAGGTCTGGACGAACCAAGTTCTGGTGGCGGGAGGGTACCAGTGGTGGGAGCAAGAGGTAATACGTGTTATCCAGAGAAAATCTGAACCGGTCGCTGCCAAAAGGAAATCTCACAAAACGGATTACAAATCAAAATCATTCGCATATCATGCTCCCTGCTTTTCTCTGTGCCCTCCGGGCCAGGTTACTGAAATTTACCAGGAGCTGATTATGCGTTTGAGCCTTTTTTCGATATTCCGAACGATTTCGTTCTTTAGCCTTTTGTTGATTGGCGCGATCGCACCAGCGTATGCAAACGCCCTGTTAACGATTGAACATGCAAAGGGTGAAACTCAGATACCCAAGCTACCAAAGACCGTCGCCGTGCTTGATTGGTCAACCCTGGACACCATGGCTGCGCTGGGGGTTGAAGCCCAGGGCATTCCCCGCTCCAACATCATGCCGCCCATGCTCGACCAATACGACGATGCCCGCTTTGTTCAGATTGGCAGCCTGTTTGAGCCAGACTACGAGGCATTGCAAAACCTCAAACCTGACTTGATCATTCTGGGCCGGCGCGCCAGTAGTCAATATGAAAAGGTTGCTGAATATGGCCCGACTCTCGACCTGACTCCCGATCCAAAAGACATGCTGGGAAGTGTCGTGCGCAACACAGAAATCCTTGGGCAAATTTTCGACCGGGAGGAGCAAGCTGCTGAACTGACCGCCAAACTGAAAGCCTCTGTGAAACAATTGCAAACGCTTGCGGCCAAACAGGGCTCCGGGCTGACGTTGTTGACCTCGGGCGGAAAAATGCGTGCGTTTGGCATTGGCACTCGCTTTGGCATGATCCACGATGTATTCGGGGTAACGCCGGCCGTTGCAGATCTGAAAGTCGGCCGTCATGGACAGGCGGTTTCCTACGAGTTTCTGCTGGAGGCAAACCCTGACTGGTTGTTCGTGATGGACAGGGACGCAGCGATTGGCCGTGAAGGTGTTGCCGCAAAACAAATGATGGATAACGAGCTGGTTCAGGCCACAGAAGCCGGTGCAAAAGGTCAGATCGTTTACCTGGAGCCGGTCAGTTGGTATTTACTGGATAACAGCGGTTTGAGAGTGCTACAGAGCAACGTCGATCGCCTGCTGGAAGTGTTCTCTAACTAAGCACCCACCGTATGAACACAACCTCCACCCGACTCTCCACCACATCATGGCTGGTGGGGCTGGCGCTACTCGTGTTCGCGCTGGCCATTGTCAGCCTGAATGTGGGTGCCAGCCGCATGAACCTGCTGCACCTGTTCACTCAGCCGGATGATCGGATCACCCAGCTGCTGTTCGTCAGCCGCTGGCCGCGAACCCTGGCCCTGGTACTGGCGGGAGCCTCTCTGGCTGTCGCTGGTCTGCTTTTGCAAATGATGGCACGCAACCGCCTGGTAGATCCCTCTATGATGGGGACGGCGGATGCTGCTGCGCTCGGAGTATTGTTCTGTGCCATAGCAGCACCCGGTATGGCCCTGTGGCTGAAGTTTGGCGTGGCGACCCTTTGTGCTGCTGGCGGAACCCTGCTGTTTCTGGCCGTACTCGAACGTATCCCGTTGCGGTCGGCTTTGATTGTGCCCCTGGTCGGGCTGGTTCTGGCAGGCGTAATTCATGCAGGCAGTAGTTTGCTGGCGTACCAGTTTGAGCTGGCGCAGGCCCTGCGCTCCTGGAACAGCGGCGACTTCTCGGCGATTCTGCGCGGGCGCTATGAATTGCTTTGGGTTGCTGCGGGCATTACCGTCCTTGCGATGCTGTTGGCGGATCGCTTTACCGTGATCGGTATGGGCAAAGACTTCGCCACCAATGTAGGCGTTAACTATCGGTGGTTGATTGCCCTGGGGGTTTTACTGGTCTCCATGGTGGTGGCCAGTGTGGTGGTCATCGCCGGCGCCTTGCCTTTTATAGGCTTAATTGTTCCTAACCTGATTCGCCGAATTACCGGTGATCATTTGCGCCACGCCATTCCTCTGGTGGCTCTGGGTGGTGCTGTATTAATGCTCGTGGCAGATCTGCTGGCTCGCGTACTGATTCACCCCTACGAAATACCCTCCGCTAATATTCTGGCCATCTCCGGCTGCCTGGTGTTCCTGGTCATTCTGATACGGGGGCGCAAACAATGGGCCTGAACCTGCGCGCCAAATTGCTGCTGAGCCTTACCACCGTACTGGCCGTGCTGAGCATTGTGGGCTTTATGACCCTGAATGTTCAAAGTGACTGGGGCTTTATCGTCCAGCACCGTGGCAGCCGGTTGCTGGGCATGTTGCTGGTTGCTATCACCATGGGCCTGGCAACAGTCGTGTTTCAGACCATTACTCATAACCGCATTTTAACGCCATCTCTGATGGGCTTTGATGTGTTGTATGTGCTGGTGCATTCACTGGCTTTATTGGTGTGGGGTGTGGGGCAGAATACTGGCTGGCCAGTGGAGTTGCGCTTCATTGTCGAAGTTGCGGTGATGGTAAGCATTGCTCTGGTGATCTTTCGCCTGTTATTCACCGATTCGGTCCGTGGACTGCATGTGCTCATTTTACTGGGCATGGTCACTGGCTTGTTATTCCGGGAGCTGGCGGAACTGGCCCAGAGAGTTTTTGACCCCAGCGAGTTTTCCATTCAGCAAGGCAGTGGTATTGCCAACTTTAATCGCATCAACGTGCAATTGTTATGGGTCGGCTTGATCGGTGTTGGCTTGTGTAGCGCACTGCTGTTTCGGTTTCGCCATCAGCTTGATGTACTAATTCTGGGGCGTGACGTGGCGATCAATCTGGGCATCCCTTACACAAAAACCATCACCCTCCTGATGCTGGCTATCTGTGTGCTTGTCTCCATCAGCACCGCGCTGGTCGGCCCCATGCTGTTTTTTGGTTTGTTGGTGGCCAATCTCGCCTATTGGATAACCGGCAGCCACCAACATCGCTGGACCCTGCCTACGAGTGTATTGGCAGGAATAGTCTGTCTGGTCGGCGGGCAGCTTGTATTCGAGCACCTACTGAATTCGGGACTGCCTTTGGCCATGATCATTGAATTGTGCGGTGGCGTGCTTTTTATTGTTTTGTTGTTGCGAGGAGTCAAACAATGATTGAAGCCCGTGGGCTGAGCAAAAAGTACCAGGATACCCTGGTGGTCGAAGATGTCAGCCTGCAAATCCCCAAAGGTGGGCTAACCTCGATTATCGGCCCCAACGGTGCCGGTAAATCCACCTTGTTGTCGATGATTAGCCGCCTGACACCCATGAGCGTCGGCACGGTGGAAATTGACGGGTTGGACGTAACACGCACATCTGGGCCGGAATTGGCCAGGCGCCTGTCAATCTTGCGCCAGCACAATGAGTCCAGCCTGCGCCTGACCGTTCGGGATCTGGTTGCCTTTGGCCGCTTCCCCCATTCTGGCGGGCGTTTGACCACGGAAGACCAAAAGCATATTGACGAAGCCATCCAGTATCTCGAACTGGAAGAATACCAGCAACGCCATCTGGACGAACTTTCAGGTGGCCAACGCCAGCGGGCTTACGTGGCCATGGTGATGTGCCAGGACACGGAATACGTGCTGCTGGACGAACCCCTGAACAACATAGATATGCGCCACGCTGTTGGCATGATGCAACTGTTGCGCCGCGCTGCGGATGAAAAAGGTAAAACCGTAGTCGTCGTACTGCACGACATCAACTTCGCCTCCTGCTATTCCGACCATATTATTGCCATGCGTCGCGGCCAACTGGCCTACCAGGGCACGCCGGAACAAATTATCCGGAACGAGGTTCTGACCGATCTTTACGATATCCCCACGAGTGTCCACGAACTGAACGGACAAAGGATCTGCACGTATTTCCGCTAATCGCTCTATTTTTATGGCGAGAAACACTCATACTCCGAGGAACCAACAAATCCGATTTCCTGATAGAATCGTCCCCTCATACAACCCGTTCGAGTGAAGGCATAAGACCACAAACCTGCCTTCGAGTTGTGGCCACACACAACCGGTCAGAATTGAGCACTTAATGATCAAAGACGCAACTTCAGAAAGCGCCAGAAAGCCCTCCGGAACCCCTGGTGGAATCGGGTCTGAACCCTCCCGCCGCTTTTGCGTGGCGCCGATGATGGATTGGACGACTCCGCAATATCGCTACCTTGCCCGACTGCTGAGCCGGCATACCCTGCTTTATACCGAGATGGTCACAACCGGTGCGCTGATTCACGGCGATACGGAGCGTTTTTTGCACCACAACTCTGCCGAGTACCCGCTGGCCCTGCAACTGGGTGGTAGTGATGCGGGTGAACTGGCACATTGCGCACGACTGGCGGAGCAATTCGGTTTCAGTGAGGTAAACCTGAACGTTGGTTGCCCCAGCGACCGGGTTCAGAACAACATGATTGGCGCCTGCCTGATGGGGCATCCGGACAAGGTGGCTGAAGGCGTTCGCGCCATGATCGAAGCCACCAGCCTTCCGGTCACGGTTAAGCACCGCATTGGTATCAATGGCCGGGAGTCTTGGGAGGATCTTTGTGAATTCGTCGACAAAGTCAGTGCTGCAGGTTGTCGTACGTTTATTGTCCATGCACGTATAGCCATTCTCGAAGGGCTAAGCCCGAAGGAAAACCGGGATGTGCCGCCATTAAAATACGATTGGGCATACCGGCTGAAACAGGAATACCCTCACCTTGAGATCATTATCAACGGTGGCATCAAAACCTTTGCTGAGTGTCACGAGCACCTGGAACATACTGACGGCGTTATGCTGGGCCGCGAGGCATACCATAACCCCTGGCTTCTGGCGGGCGTGGATCCGGAGTTCTTTGGCAGCGAGGCTCCCGTTGCTTCGCGCCACGACGCACTCAGGGCCATGTATCCTTATATCCAGAGCGAACTGGAACGCGGTGTTTTTCTCGGTCACATATCCCGACACATCCTGGGGCTTTTCCACGGTGTTCCCGGTGGACGCCAGTTTCGCCGGTATATCAGCGAGAACGCTCATAAGCCGGGCGCCGACCTGGAGGTCATCCAGACCGCTCTGGATAAGGTCCGGGAGCCTGCTCAGCCAGCAATGACTGAAACGACGGAGAACGCCTGACCGCGACCTTAAGGCATTATTACCAACACCTTACTTTTTGCTGTCTTGTTCCTGTCTTTTCAGCCCGCTATTGTAGAAGCACAATCCACATCCGGGATTCGGATGTACCGAAAAAATAACTCGGACGACAGCCCTAATGACCAACAAGCTAGACCAACTGAAAACCATGACCACGGTAGTGGCGGATACGGGTGACATTGGCGCCATTGCCCAGTGGCGCCCTCAGGACGCCACAACAAATCCATCACTGCTGCTCAAGGCAGCTGCTTCCGACGCCTATCGCCCTATGCTCGATAAAGCAGTTACGATGGCACGGAAACGAGGCGGCTCTGATACCGAACAGTTAACGGTGGCAACTGATATGTTGGCGGTTCTGGCGGGCCAGGAAATACTCAGTCTGATACCCGGTGTGGTTTCGACGGAAGTTGATGCACGCTTGTCATTCGATACAGAGGCTACGCTCAGGCGCGCCCGGCGCCTTATCGAACTCTACGACCAGCAGGGAGTCGATACCAGCAGGGTTCTTATCAAGATTGCGTCGACCTGGGAAGGCATCCGCGCGGCGGAGATACTTGAGCAGGAAGGCATTCATTGCAACCTCACGCTTCTGTTTTCATTTGTGCAGGCTGCAGCTTGCGCCCAGGCAGGGGCATTCCTGATTTCCCCTTTCGTTGGGCGCATACTCGACTGGCATCTCGCCAGCAGTGGCCGGGATAGTTTTCCCGCCGCCGAGGACCCAGGTGTGCTATCGGTCGCCCGGATCTATAATTACTACAAGGCCAATGGTTTCAGCACGGTAGTCATGGGTGCGAGTTTCCGAAACACCGGGGAAATTGAAATGTTGGCAGGCTGCGATCGTCTGACCATCAGCCCTGCGTTACTGCAGGAGCTGCAAGACGACACCGGCACCCTGGAGCAAAAGCTTTCGGCCTCTGCAGCCACTTCATCCGACGGTTTCGGAGTTCTGGATGAGAAGCGGTTTCGCTGGGAGTCTAATGAAGACGCCATGGCCACCGAAAAACTGGCAGACGGCATTCGGCGCTTTACCAACGACCAGATTGAGCTGGAGAACCAGGTTCGCCAGCTCGCCAGTAAAGCGGCCTGATTTTCAATGCACCGGAATGGTCATGTCCGATTATGATTGAGAGCCTGAAAAAACTGTTTAGTGCACCGAAAACAGAGCATCATGAGTTTGATGCCCACCAGCTTGCGGTCGCTGCAACCGCTTTGATGGTGCAGCTTTCGCGGGTAGATCACCACGAAGACGAACGAGAACTAAAGGCTATCGTAGAGTGTGCAATAAAAGCCCACCAGGTAACCCGGGAAGAAGCGGAAGAGATTCTCAACGATGCACTGGCCCATGCTGAGGATGCTACTTCACTGTATGAATTTACCGGGCAGATAAATGAACACCTGGATCAGGAAGGCAAACAGTCGCTGCTGGAAAATATCTGGCAGGTTGCGCTCGCAGATGACCGCATAGACAAATACGAAGAACACCTTATTCGCCGTATGGCAGATCTGCTGCATCTTAACCATCGGGAGTTCATACAGGCGCGACACAAGGCAGAGAGTGCTCGCTCCTGACCGAGACATAACAAAGGAAATCGCATGCTAGCTATTCTTCATCCCAACACAGCTCTGGACAGTGAAGCTTATCGCCAGACGATGCACTTTCTGGAGAACCTGCCAGGCGTATCGGTGCGGGTGCATGAAATACAGGGCGTCAGCCAGCGTCTGACCGAGATATATCTGCTGGGCGACACCAAACCCCTCGACAAGGCAGAAATCGAAGCTTTGCCGGCAGTAGAACGGGCCATTCGGATATCCGACGACTACCGGATTCTGGGGCGTCATAAAGACGACAACCGTCAGACAGGCTTTAGCTATAACGGCGTGGACTTCAACCAGTCCAACCTGAATATCTTCGCCGGTCTCTGCGCCGTGGACGTGCCCGAGCATGTAGAAATGATGCTGAAAGCCCTGGAAGAGAATGGCCAGGTTTGCACACGCATGGGTGCCTACAAGCCTCGCACCAATCCCTATTCATTTCAGGGGCATGGCAAAGGCTGTCTACCATGGGTATTTGAAAAAGCGGGCAAACACGGTATCAAAGTGGTCGCCATGGAGATCACCCATGAAAGCCACATTGAAGAAATCGATACCTGCCTGGAGAAACTCGGGCGCCCTACGGGTGTCATGCTTCAGGTAGGGACCCGGAACACTCAGAACTTTGAGCTGCTAAAAGCCATTGGTCGTCAGAGTACTTATCCGGTTCTGCTCAAGCGCGGGTTCGGTATTACCTTGAACGAATCCCTGAATGCTGCGGAATACCTTGCCAGCGAAGGCAATGCAAACGTCATTTTTTGCCTGCGAGGGATGAAGACCGAGGCTGGTCAACCGCACCGCAACATGGTGGATTTTGCTCACGTGCCGGCCGTTAAACGGCTTACGCGCATGCCTGTCTGCGTCGACCCTTCTCATTCCGTAGGCACTCGCGAGAAGTCGCCAGACGGCATTCTGGACGTTATGCACGCAACGGCACAGGGTGTGATCTCCGGGGCCAACATGGTTCTGGTGGACTTCCACCCCAAGCCGGAAAAAGCACTTGTAGACGGCCCTCAAGCGCTCTTGATGAACGAGCTACCCGCCTATCTTGAAGATATACACCTCTGCCACGATACCTGGATAAAACGCCAGGCCATTTACCAACGCCTGAAAGGTGAATCATCAAAATGATCGTCTACGGACATCGGGGCGCGAAAGGCGAAGCCCCAGAGAACACTCTTGCCGGTTTCAAGCACGCCTACCGGCAGGGTGTTCGACATTTTGAGCTGGATCTGGTGCTATCGAAAGATGGCAAACCTGTGCTGGTGCATGATCTGACGACCGATCGGACGACTGACCAGAAAGGCCATGTGAGCCAGTATACGGCAGCAGAGCTTGCGGCCATGGACGCCCGTCGCAACACAGTTTCATGGCCGGTAAGAACCGGAATCCCTTCGCTGGAAGACCTCCTTGATGAGTTCGGTGATATTGAGCATTTTCAGCTGGAGGTAAAGAAGGATTCCCGTGCCAGGCTGAACATTCTCTGCAATCGTTTAACGGAAGTTATCCAGCACCGTAACCTCTACCAGACGGCAGCCATTACGTCGGCAGATACCTGGTTTCTGAAAGAAATACGCAGAAGAAACAAACGCATTCGCACCGGGCTGGTAGCAGAGCGGCGGTTCCCTCGCCCCCTGGGCGTAGCAACGCGTTTAGGCTGCGACTACTTGTGTATCAACTGGAAGCTTTGTTCACCAGAGTTGGTCGAGAATGCTCGTAGAAGAGAAATGCATGTCTCCTGCTGGACGGTTAACCGTATTCAGGACATGCTTCAGCTGGAAGCCATGGGCGTAAACAGCATCATTACAGATTACCCCACAAGCACACGCATGTTTTTTGATAACCGCGCACGTGCTGCCGTTTCACTGCCTGACCGCCAGGAAAGCACAGCGGCGGGTAATGAGGCATTACCCGCCAACTGATCATCAGCCCGCTCAGAAGATCCGGTTCAGGCCATTCAATGCAGCTACCCGATAAGCTTCCGCCATGGTCGGGTAGTTAAAGGTTGTGTTGATAAAGTAATCGAGAGAGTTGGCTTCACCCTTCTGGTTCATGATGGCCTGGCCGATATGAACGATCTCGGCAGCCTGGTCACCAAAGCAATGAATGCCCAGAATCTGCTTGGTCTCACGATGAAACAGGATTTTCAGCATACCGACCGCCTCGCCGGTTATCTGCGCCCTTGCCAGATGTTTGAAAAAAGCCTGCCCGACTTCATAGGGCACCTTGGCTTCTGTTAGCTCACGCTCGGTTTTACCAACAGAACTGATTTCAGGGATCGTGTAAATGCCCGTGGGTACATCTGAAACAAACCGGAAGTACTCATCATGCACGATATCCGAGGATGCAGAACGGCCCTGGTCATAAGCAGCACTCGCAAGGCTTGGCCAGCCGATAACATCCCCGGCGGCGTAGACGTTCTCTACCTCTGTGCGGTAATGCTCATCAACGGACAGCTGACCACGGCTATTAGGTGTCAGGCCAATATTCTCGAGCGCCAGGCTGTCGGTGTTACCGCTCCGGCCATTACACCAGAGAAACGCATCCGCGCGAATTTTCTTGCCCGACTGCAACGAGAGGACCACCCCGTGGTCATCTCCATCTACCGATTCGTATTGCTCATTGTGACGCACCAGCACACCGTTGTTACGCAGGTGGTAGCTCAGAGCGTCTGATATTTCATCATCAAGGAACGACAGCAGGCGACTACCCGGATTAATCAGATCAACCTTTACACCAAGCCCGGCAAAAATAGACGCATACTCTGAACCGATTACACCAGCGCCATAGATAATCAGAGTCCGCGGTGTATGGGAGAGATTCAGGATGGTATCCGAGTTGTAGATCCGATGGTGTCTGAAATCCAGATCAGGCGGCAGATACGGGCGTGAGCCGGTTGCGATGATGACTTGCTTGAAGTGCAGCGTCTCAACCGACTTGTTACCACGGACCTCTAGACGATTGTTGTCAAGGAAGGACGCGCGGCCGTTGATCAAATCGACCCGGTTACGGGAGTAAAACTGGGTTCTGAGCTTTACCTGTTTACCAATAACCTTCTGTGCGCTTTGCAGCACCCGGGGAAACGAGAACCAGCGAGGCTCTCCGATATCCCGGAACATCTGATTGGTGTTAAAGGTAATGATTTGTTTGACCGAGTGACGCAAAGCCTTGGAAGGAATCGTTCCCCAATGGGTGCAGTTGCCCCCCACTGTGGGCTTGTCTTCAACGATAGCAACACGCTTGCCATGCTTGGTCGCATTCATTGCCGCTCCTTCACCGGAAGGACCAGCACCGATAACGACGACGTCGTAATGATGTTCTGCCATGCGCGCATTGACTCCTTATTTGCGTCGGAAAAAATAGTTGTGATTATGAAATCTACCAGCGTTTACTACTTGCGACCTGTTTTGGTCGCATCATAAGCCAGTTCCTCGGGAGCCAGTGCCTCCGAAGCAACGCGCTGGTTTTCCTCTTCACACTTCTGGGTGTTGCCACCACAAATATCACAGGACGAGCTGATGCCAAGGGCACCAATACCGCCACAGGTACCGCTGATCGGTTTACGCCCGAAAATCACGCCAACAGACATGCCGGCAACCAATAGAACCACAATCAACAAAACCAGAAGAAAGGTACCCATACTGCCCTCCCCTTACTGAGTAACGTAGGACGAAAACGCTGGAGTCTGATGCCCTTCAAACCCGTTTTCAGTCCGGATAATAAAATAGGCCGGAATATTTTCCCGTGTTGCGAGCGCACTCGCCCGCTCAAAACCCATTACGGTGAAACCGGTCGCCAGAGCGTCTGCACTCATGCTGTCATCTGCGATAACCGTTACAGAAGCCAGGTTATGCGTTATGGGCTTTCCGGTCTCAGGGTCTATTGTATGGGAGAAACGCCGCCCTTCCGATTCGTAATAGTTACGATAGTCTCCCGACGTGGCCATTGCGCGAGAAGGCAAAGAAACAATCAGGTTTATCGTATGCTCAGCAGCTTCCACCGGCTGCTCGATAGCTAGCCTCCACACATTGCCATCAGGCTTAGCCCCGCTGGTACGGACCTCTCCACCGATTTCGACAAGATATGACTCTATTCCCTCGCTATCCAGATAGCGGGCCACCGCATCAACACCATAACCTTTTGCGATGGCGGAAAGATCGATGTACTGGGGCAAAGCCGCCTTTACTGCAGGCGGGCTGGCCCGGAGTGCAAGCTGCTCGTAACCCGTTCTGGACAGAACCTGAGCCAGACGTTGCTCTGAGGGAATCTGTTCTGGTCTTGCTTCCGGTCCGAAGCCCCAGAGATTCACCACTGGCCCTATGGTTACGTCAAATGCTCCATCTGTCAGCCGTGAAATCTCATCGGCTTTAGCCAGAACCTCATAAAGTCCTTTCGATAACGGAACCCAGTCCGACTGATCTTCCCGACGATTCAGCTTCGACAGTTCGGAATCTTTCCGCCAGGTCGACATGGAAGCATCGACATCTTCAAGAGCTTCATCAATACCTTTAGCAAGAACTTCCAGCTTTTTACGATCTTCCGGTGCTACAACACTGATGTGGTAGGTGGTGCCAAACACAGGGCCTGAGATTTCCCAGACTTCTTCGTCCGGCTGAAACGAACAACCCGCCAGGGCCGCCAAGGCCAGCATCATAAAGACACTGGTCAAGACCGCCCTGGCGGGTTGAAGCATGCGGAATGTCATCTGAAAGGTTTAACCTCCGAAGTCATCCAGCATGATGTTCTCGTCTTCAACACCCATATCTTTTAGCATCTTGATAACCGATGCGTTCATGATAGGGGGGCCGCACATGTAGAACTCACAGTCTTCAGGAGCAGGATGATCCTTCAGGTAGTTCTCATAGAGTACGTTATGGATAAAGCCTGTAGGGCCGTCCCAGTTGTCCTCGGGTTGTGCGTCGGACAGGGCAACGTGCCATTCGAAGTTATCGTTCTCTTCGGCAAGCCCGTCGAAGTCTTCCACGTAGAACATCTCGCGGACACTTCGGGCACCATACCAGAAGCTGATCTTGCGCTTCGAATTCAGGCGCTTAAGTTGGTCAAAGATGTGCGAACGCATAGGCGCCATGCCAGCGCCACCACCAACGAACACCATTTCCGCCTCGGTTTTCTTGGCGAAAAACTCACCAAACGGCCCCATCACCGTAACCTTGTCACCTGGCTTCAGGTTGAACACGTAGCTGGACATGATGCCCGGCAGGTGATCAGTTCCCGGAGGCGGAGTAGCGATACGGATATTGAACTTGAGGACACCCTTCTCTTCCGGATAGTTCGCCATGGAATAGGCGCGGATGGTCTCTTCCTTGTTGATCGCTTTGTAGCGCCAAATATCCAGCTTGTCCCAATCACCGTGAAAATCCTTCTCGATATCAAAATCTTTGAAGTCAATTTCGTATGGAGGGCATTCAAGCTGAACATAGCCGCCGGCGCGGAAGTCAACTTCCTCACCTTCTGGCAGTTTCAACACAAGTTCTTTAATAAAGGTGGCTACGTTATGGTTGGAAACAACCTCACACTCCCACTTTTTAACACCAAAGAACTCTTCAGGAACCTCAATTTTCATGTCCTGCTTGACCGGAACCTGACACGACAGACGCCAGCCTTCCTTCTCTTCACGGTTCGTGAAGTGAGTTTTTTCCGTAGGCAGCATAGCGCCGCCGCCATCAAACACCTTGCACTTGCACTGGGCACAGGTACCGCCGCCGCCACAGGCTGACGACAGGAAAATACCGTTGTTAGCCAGGGTACCCAGAAGCTTCCCACCGGCTTCCGTTTTCACGGTATGTTCCGGATCGTCATTGATTTCGATAGTCACATCACCGGTGCTTACCAGTTTGGATCTTGCCGCGAGGATGATCGCCACAAGCGCCAGAACGATAACGGTGAACATGACCACGCCGAGTATGATTTCTGTATACATGGTCTCGCCTTTTCGTTAAACCGAATCACCGGATGAATTACAGGGAAATCCCCGAGAAGGACATAAAGCCAAGGGACATCAAACCTACAGTAATGAAGGTGATACCCAGACCGCGCAGACCATCCGGAACATCGCTGTACTTCAGCTTTTCGCGGATTCCGGCCAGAGCAATAATGGCCAAAGCCCAGCCTACGCCAGCACCAAAGCCATATACCACACTCTCACTGAAGGTGTAGTCACGTTCCACCATGAACAGTGCCGCACCCATGATGGCGCAGTTAACCGTAATCAGCGGAAGGAACACGCCCAGTGCGGAATAGAGTGCCGGGATATACTTGTCCAGAATCATCTCCATGATCTGAACAATGGCTGCAATAACACCAATGTAAGTAATCAACCCAAGGAAACTCAGATCGACATTGGGCAAGCCTGCCCATGCCAGAGCGCCTTCGCGCAGTATGTTGTTGTAGATCAGATTGTTAACCGGAACGGTCAACGTCAGAACCACAATTACGGCAATACCCAGACCGGTAGCGGCCTCTATCTTCTTGGAAATGGCAAGAAAGGTGCACATACCCAGGAAGAACGCGAGTGCCATGTTCTCAATGAAAATAGCCTTGAGAAGCAGGCTGATATAGTGCTCCATCAGAACGCCTCCTTATGGGTGTGGCGGGACATTTTGTAATCCGGCTCTTCTACCTGCTCAGGTTTCCAGGCACGCAGACCCCAGATCGCCAGGCCAATAATGAAGAAGGCACTCGGTGGCAGCAGCAGCAGACCGTTGGTGATATACCAGCCGCCTTCGTTAACCGGAGTCAGCAGGGTTACCCCAAACAGTGAACCAGCACCCAACAGTTCGCGGAAAAAGGCCACGAACAACAGCATAATCGAGTAACCCATGCCGTTACCGACACCATCCAGGAAGCTCAGCCAGGGGCCATTCTTCATGGCAAAGCCTTCAGCACGCCCCATTACGATACAGTTGGTAATGATCAGACCAACAAATACAGAAAGCTGTTTGCTGATCTCATAGGCATAGGCCTTGAGTATCTGATCGACCACAATAACCAGGGAGGCGATAATGGTCATCTGCACAATGATCCGGATACTCCCCGGAATCTGGGTGCGAACCAGTGATACAGCCAGGTTGGAAAACGCGGTAACAGCGATAACAGACAGACACATAACGATGGTAACGTTCATGCTGGTGGTTACCGCCAGCGCTGAACAGATACCGAGGATCTGTAGTCCGATCGGGTTGTTACTGAATATCGGTTCGAAAAGAACCTGTTTGGCATTTACGTCAGCCATGATCAGACCTCCCCTTCACGAAGTTTCTTGAGGAACGGTGCATAACCCCGGTCACCCATCCAGTAGTTAACCAGCTGCTGAACGCCACGACTGGTCAGTGTTGCACCGGAAAGCGCATCGACCTTGTGTTCTTTATCGGCAGCATTGGCACCCACTCCGCCTTTCACAAGACGAATTTGCGGTTCCGTTTTATCATCTCCGTAAAGCTCTTTACCAACCCACTGGCTCTTCCAGCGGGGGTTATCCACTTCACCGCCAAGACCCGGTGTTTCTGCGTGAGCGTAGAAACCCAGACCTTCAATGGTGTTCAGATCACCTTCAAGAGACACAAAGCCATACAGAGTAGACCAAAGCCCGTAGCCATGAATCGGGAGTACCACACGCGTGAGATTTCCGTTCTCGCTCAGAGTGTAAATCTTGGCAATATTCGGACGACGCTTGATGCCTGCCTTGTCTTCTGAGGAAGGTATGTTTGTGGACATCTCGGGATCCGACGCGGCTTTGTACATATCGTACTTCATTGGATCCTGCACATTTACGTAAGACGGTTCCACGTAGTCACCAGTCTCCAGGTCCACCAGGCGCACTTCGAATTGCGAAAAAATCTCTTCGATTTCTTCAGCACCCGCTCCCTGAGGCAACATTCCCGCAGCAGAAAGGATATTGGTTTTGATATCCAGATTCTGGTTCTGGATCTGCGCAGGACGAAGCACTACCGCCGCCGTAGAAACCACAACGGAGAAGACGATACTCAGCACCAACGCAACAATCAGCGTTCTCGAGACAGTTTCTTTACTTTTAGCCACGAGCGAGCCTCCTTTTAACGTTGGCCTGAACCACGTAATGATCCATAAGCGGAGCAAAGAGGTTAGCAAACAGAATTGCCAGCATGATGCCTTCCGGGAAGGCCGGGTTGATGACCCGGATCAGGATGGTCATTACACCCACCAGAATACCGAAGCACCAGCGGCCAGTGTTGGTCATCGCCGCAGAGACAGGGTCCGTCGCCATAAACATCATACCGAAGGCAAACCCACCCATAACCAGATGCCAGTGGGCAGGGATTGCAAACATCGGATTGGTTTCAGAACCAACGACATTCAGCAAAACAGACATGCCGATCATACCGATCAGGACACCGCCAACAATCCGGTAGCTGGCGATACGCATTGCAACCAGCGCCAACCCACCGATAAGCACAGCCAAGGTAGAGGTTTCGCCCATGGAGCCTTGAATAGAGCCCATGAATGCGTTCATCCAGCCGATGTTGTTTTCCAGTGCTTCCATGCCGCCGCTAGCGGCCCAGCTCAGAGCCGTGGCGCCACTAAAGCCGTCAACCGCGGTCCAAACCGTATCACCGGAAATTTGAGCCGGATAGGCAAAGTACAGGAATGCCCGACCGGTCAGCGCAGGGTTCAGGAAGTTCTTTCCGGTTCCACCGAAAACTTCCTTACCAATCACAACACCAAAGGTGATACCCAGAGCTACCTGCCAAAGCGGAATAGACGGTGGGCAGATCAGTGCAAACAGGATAGAGGTTACAAAGAAGCCTTCATTCACCTCGTGACGACGCACGGTTGCGAACAGAACCTCCCAGAAACCACCAACCACGAAGGTCACTGCGTAAACAGGAATGAAGTACGCCATCCCGTATACGAAATTATCCCAGACACCCGCACCAGAGCCTGTGACGGCAAGCGCCTGTATAAAGGCAGCACGCAGGCCACCGTCAGCAATCAGCGCATCAGGGTTGGATGCCAGAAAGCTGTTAGCCTGAAAGCCAATATTCCACATCCCAAAGAACATTGCCGGAAAGGTACACATCCAAACCGTGATCATGATGCGCTTGAGATCAACGCCATCACGCACGTGAGAGGTCGTAGAAGTTACCGAACTGGGCGTGTAGAAAATGGTATCGGCAGCTTCGTAGAGCGCATACCAGCGCTCATACTTTCCGCCTTTTTCAAAATGATGCTCGATTCCATCGAGAAACTGTCTGATAGCCATCGTGTTAGCCCTCGATCTCGATTCGGGTCAGGTTCTCACGGAGAATCGGACCATATTCATATTTACCCGGGCACACGAAGGTGCACAGCGCCAGATCCTCTTCATCCAGTTCCAGAGCGCCGAGCTTCTGAGCCATTTCGGTATCACCGACAATCAGCGCACGCAGCAACTGGGTAGGCAGGATATCCAGAGGCATAACCTTCTCATAAGCACCTACCGGCACCATCGCTCTTTCACTACCATTGGTCGTGGTGGTGAAATTGAACAGCTTGCCGCCAGTGAACTTGGACAGGTAGATATTCAGAACCGAGAACTTGTTAACTCCAGGAGACAACCATCCCATAAAGTGACGCTTGTTGCCTTCTTCGAGCAAAGACACCTGGTTGGCAAAACGGCCAAGGTAAGCGCAGGGTCCTTCGCCACGGCGGCCACCAAAAACCGAACCGGAGATCGCGCGCACGTCGCAATCTGTAGCCACTTCACCGTCAAGCAGCTCTGCCAGGCTGGCGCCCAGACGTGTGCGTACCAGACGCGGCTTCAAGGCTTTAGGCCCACCAAGGGCAACAATCCGGCCAACGTTCAGCTCGCCAGTTGTAAAAAGCTGCCCCACATCAATCACGTCCTGGTAATTGATAGTCCAGACACTCTTGGTGACAGATACCGGGTCAAGGTGATGAATGTGAGTCCCTACGTTCCCGGCGGGATGCACGCCATCAAACTGCTGTACGTCAATGTTGTCCGCTTTTGGAACAGACACATTGGAGCCAGGCCGACCGGTCACAAACACTTTGCCAGAAGTAAGCCTGCCCAGAACTGTCAGGCCGTTCTCGAACGCAGCAGCATTTTCTGCGATCACAAGCGTGGGATCAGCTGCCAGCGGGTTGGTGTCCATGACGGATACGAAAATGGAATGCGGAGCGCTATCGATGGCCGGCACTTTGCTGTAAGGACGGGTCTTGAGCGCCGTCCACAGCCCGGACTCGACCAGGTTATCAACCACCTGTTGACGTTCCAGACCAGCAAGATCCGATTCACTGAAGCGGGCGAAGGTTTCAGCTTCGTCACCATCAATTTCGATGACAACTGACTGAAAAACCCGACGATCGCCGCGATTAATTTCTTTCACCACACCTGCAGCGGGTGATGTATAACGAACGCCTTCGGTCTTCTTGTCCGTGAACAGCAGCGTACCGCGCTTGACACGGTCCCCTTCTTGAACAGCCATCGTCGGCTTCATGCCGGTGTAGTCAAAACCGATTAGCGCCACATGGCGAATCGGCTTGCCGTCTGTAATGGTCTGTTCGGGAGCGCCGCTGATGGGAAGATCCAGGCCTTTTTTGATCTTGATCATTAGCCTCATCCAATCATCAGAAACTATTCGATGCATTTGTATCATCCGCCCCCTGCGGCCCAGAAACGGTCGAGAAACGGGGGGACAGACATACCCAAAATCGCGCCAATTATAGAGTCTAAGGCAAGCTATTTCCACCTGAAACGAGAACAGGTTTATACCGGAGCCTAATCCCTCAGCAGCCAGCCACAGTTAATAAAAAACCCGACGCCTTCCGACGCCGGGTTTTCAGAGTTGCCTGCGCCAACTCAGGCGCATCAATCTCAGTCGCGTGTACGCTTCGGGAAGATGGGGTAATCGATACCGGCCATCTGGTTCACCACCCGGATAACCTGGGCACTGTACCCGAACTCGTTGTCGTACCAAACGTAGAGAATCAGGCGTTTGCCTGCGGCAATTGTCGCCTGAGCGTCAACGACACCGGCGTGCCGGGAACCGACAAAATCGGTAGATACCACTTCCGGAGAATTCACAAAGTCGATCTGTTTCTGCAATTCCGAGTGCAATGCCATCTCACGCAAGTAGTCATTGACACTTTCTACATCAACCTCTTTCTTCAGGTTGAGATTAAGAATCGCCATGGAAACGTTCGGGGTAGGCACCCTGATAGCATTACCCGTAAGCTTGCCCTTCAGCTCCGGCAGAGCTTTGGAGACTGCCTTCGCCGCCCCAGTCTCGGTAAGCACCATATTGAGTGCGGCGCTTCGCCCGCGACGGCTGCCCTTGTGGTAGTTATCGATCAGGTTCTGGTCGTTGGTATAAGAGTGCACTGTTTCAACGTGCCCGTCTTCAATACCGTACTCGTCGTAAATCGCTTTCAGAACCGGAGTAATGGCGTTGGTGGTACACGAAGCAGCTGACAGGATCTTGTCTTCATCAGTAATCCAGTCACTGTTGATGCCGTAAACAATATTCTTGATATCGCCCTTACCCGGCGCAGTCAACAGCACCCGGCTGACACCTTTGGATTTCAGGTGCATACCCAGGCCTTCCTCGTCACGCCACATACCGGTGTTATCGACAACAATAGCGTTGTTAATGCCGTACTGGGTGTAATCCACCTTGTCCGGGCCGTCCGAGTAGATCACCTTGATAAAGTTACCGTTAGCGATCAGCGCCGACTCTTCCTCGTCCACACGAATTGTGCCATCAAAGGGGCCGTGGACGGAGTCTCTGCGTAACAGGCTGGCGCGCTTTTCCAGATCGCTTTCCGCACCACCATGACGAACAACAATGGCTCTCAGCCGCAGATTATTACCGCCACCAGCCTTCTCGATCAGAATACGTGCAAGCAAACGCCCGATGCGTCCGAAACCATAAAGCACAACGTCTTTGGTTTCGTTGCTTGCGTCTTCTTTTGACTGGGATGCATACAGCCCTGCTACAGAGCCAATTTCTCTTTTGAGAAACTCGGCCAGATCACCACCTTCTTCCTTGAATTTTACCGCCAGCTTCCCGATATCAACGTGAGCACGCCCAAGGTCCATAGTGTCCATAACCTGCAGAATCGGCAGGGTATCGTGAACGGACAACTCACTGTGCTCCACCTGACGCACAAATCGGTGGGCGCGGATAATATCGATAACCGACTGGTTGATGATCGCGCGGCCGTAAACGGAGGTAACAACATTGTTTTTACGGTAAAGACGGCCAATCAGCGGAATCATAGCCTCCGCAGTGGATTCTCTGTCCATCCAGTTGGACAAGCACTGGTTCATCTGTTCGTGACTCACGGTAGGGACCCCTATGTTTCGCACGTGGAATAATCAAGGTCGGGCATTATCCAACTTAAAGTGTCTTACGGCAAATACGAACTGGCACGGACATCGTACATTCGCCGCCATGACACCGTCATCTGTGGGCGTTAGAATAGCGGCCTCACCGGCTCCCACAACCTTCCACCAACCCACTGCAGGAGAAAACAGCTGCCCATGAATCAAGGTGCCCCGACTTCCGCTTCACCGCAAACGCTGATTGCGCCGCAATTTCCTGTAAAACAGGCCGATCACCGTACCTGGGGACAATTACATGGAAGCAGCGACGCCCTGGCTATCTGTGAAAGCGCCCGGGCTCACAAAGGGCTGACTCTGGTGATTACCCGCAGCACCGCCGATGCAATACGGCTGGAGCAGTCCATGCGCTTCTTTCTGGGGCTGCCACCAGAAGAAGACGGCGCCACTGTCACAGCAGATGGGCTAGAGCTGCTCTCGCTCCCAGACTGGGAAACCCTGCCCTACGATCTGTTTTCACCGCACCAGGATATAACCTCCAGGCGGATTCGCACCTTGCACCGGCTGCCCGGCATCCGGCATGGCGTGATCGTGGTCCCTGCTCGCACCCTGATGCACCGGCTTCCCCCGGTAGACTACCTCCAGGGCAACACCCTGCTGTTGGAAACCGGCCAGTCTCTGGATATAGATAATTGGCGCATGCAGTTGGCAACCGCGGGATACCGGCACTCTGAAAACGTTTACGAACACGGCGAGTACGCCGTTCGCGGCTCCATACTCGACATATTCCCTATGGGTTCTAACCTGCCCTATCGAATCGACCTGTTCGATGACGAAGTTGAAACACTGCGCACGTTCGACCCGGAAACCCAGCGCTCCATCGACCGGATCGAGCGCATTGAACTCCTCCCGGCCTATGAGTTCCCATGGCACAAAGAAGCCAGATCCGCCTTCCGGGGCCGCTGGTTCGAACAGTTTCCGAACGCAGACAAAGACGCACCTATCTATCAGGACGTCACCCATGGCATCACTCCGCCGGGCATCGAATATTACCTGCCATTGTTTTTCGACCAGACCGCAACTCTGTTCGATTATTTGCCAGACACCACCCATGTCTTTACAGCCGAAGGCCTTAACGAAGCAGTCAACCTCTTCGATACAGAAACCCGTAATCGCCATGAAGACCGCCGACATGACCGAATGCGACCGATTCTTCCACCTGCAAGCCTGTTTTTGCAGCAGGACGAGCTCTTTGGCCATCTCAAAGCTTTCCCCCGAGTAACCACAAAGCTCGGGACCGCAGAAGGCAGCGGCACGGTGAATTGCGCCAGTGAAGCGCTACCGGATATCGCAATGAACGCAAGGGCCGCCGACCCTGCAGGTCGGCTAAAACGCTTTATAAAGGATTTTGCCGGGCGGATACTGATTTGTGCCGAATCTTCGGGCCGGCGCGAAGCCCTGGTCGAAAATCTGGGCGAGTACCAGCTTAAGCCACAGAGTTTTGAGAACTGGAAGGACTTCCTCGCTGATGACAAGGGTTCTCTGGGCATCACCATTGCGCCCATGGAGCAGGGATTGGTGCTGCCAGAACATAACCTGGCCCTGATTACTGAAACGGCTTTGTTTGGCGAACGAGTGCTACAGCGCCGGCGTCGTGACAAGCCCACCGAGGCCAATGATGATGGCTATCGCGACCTGTCTGAGTTGCGAATCGGGTCACCCGTTGTGCATATTGATCATGGCGTTGGGCGCTACCTGGGCCTGGAAACCATTGCCGTTGAAGGTGAATCCAGCGAGTTCCTGATGCTCGAATACGCCGGCGGCTCGAAGTTGTATGTTCCAGTCTCCAGTCTGCACCTGATTTCACGTTATGCCGGCACAGACACAGAGCATGCGCCACTGCACAAGCTGGGCACCGAACGCTGGAGCAACGCCAAGCAGAAGGCTCTGGAAAAAATTCGTGACACTGCGGCCGAACTGCTTGATGTCTATGCCCGCCGGGAGGCTCGCAAAGGCTTTGCCTTTGAAGATCCCAAAGAAGCCTACCGCGCCTTTGCGGCCGGATTCCCTTTCGAAGAAACTCCGGACCAGCAAATTGCCATTCAGGCTGTTTTTGAAGACATGACCAACGAGAAGCCTATGGACAGGCTGGTATGTGGCGATGTCGGCTTCGGCAAAACCGAAGTGGCCATGCGCGCTGCCTTCCTGGCAACCTGGTCAGGAAAGCAGGTCGCGGTGCTCGTTCCAACTACGCTACTGGCTCAGCAACATTACGAATCCTTTCGCGACCGTTTCTCGGATACGCCGGCAAATGTCGAGCTGCTGAGCCGTTTTCGTAGCTCGAGCCAGACATCCAAGGCAATGGAGGCTATTGAAAGCGGTAAAGCCGATATCGTCATCGGCACCCACAAGTTGCTTCAGGGCGATATCCGGTTCAAGAATCTGGGTCTGGTCATCATCGACGAGGAGCACAGGTTCGGTGTTGGACAGAAAGAAAAACTGAAGGCTCTGCGTGCTGAAGTCGACATGCTCAACCTTACGGCGACCCCCATTCCAAGAACCCTCAACATGGCCATGGGGCACCTAAGAGATCTTTCCATCATCGCCACTCCACCAGCCAGACGTCTCTCGGTGAAAACCTTTGTGCGCCAGCGCGACGATGCAATGGTTAAAGAAGCCATCCTGCGTGAGGTTTTGCGTGGTGGTCAGGTATATGTCCTACATAATGATGTAGCAAGTATCGAAAAAACTGCCGAGGATCTGCGGAGTCTTGTACCGGAAGCCCGTGTGGGTGTAGCGCATGGTCAGATGCGTGAGAGACAGCTTGAGCAGATCATGTCGGATTTTTACCACAAGCGTTTCAACGTATTGGTGTGCACCACCATCATCGAAACCGGTATCGATATCCCGAGCGCCAACACCATCATTATTGAACGCGCCGACAAATTCGGCCTGGCCCAGTTGCACCAACTGCGCGGCCGCGTTGGCCGATCACACCACCAGGCCTATGCATACCTGCTAACACCGCCACCGAAAGCCATTTCTGCGGATGCCAAAAAACGGCTCGAAGCCATTTCCGAAGCCCAGGAACTGGGCGCCGGCTTTATGCTGGCTACCCACGACCTCGAAATTCGAGGCGCCGGCGAATTGCTCGGTGACGAACAGAGTGGCCAGATAGAAAGCATCGGCTTTACCCTGTACATGCAATTACTCGATGAGGCGGTCAAAGCCATCCGCGACGGTCGAACGCCCAACGCGGAACTGCCCCTCAGCCATGGAACAGAAATGAACCTTCGGATACCAGCACTGATTCCGGAAGATTATTTGCCAGACGTCCACAACCGCCTGATGCTTTACAAACGCATTGCCAGCGTCAGCAACCGCGATGCATTAAAAGAACTTCAGGTTGAAATGATTGATCGCTTCGGATTATTACCAGAGCCGGCAAAAAATCTGGTTCGGCAGACCGAACTCCGGCTCAAGGCAGAAGCTCTGGGCATAGTTAAAGTAGACGCCGGAAAGGAGTGGGCCCGCCTTGAATTTGGCAGTTCCACCCCAGTGGATCCATTGATACTGGTTAAGAAAATGCAATCTTCACCGGACACATACCGCCTTGAAGGGGCCAACAGCTTTCGTTTTCGGCTGAAGGACACATCAACCAATGGTAAACTCGACGGAATTTCCGGAATGCTGGGCGAACTGGTGCCTGAACCAAGCACCGCTACCGCCTGAAAAAGGCCCTGAATTAACTGGAGCAACCTCTTGCAGACTGATGGTAATCGCTTGTGCCGGCTATTGGCACGCACACTACTGACGGCTTTCTTGCTCACAACCGCCATGGCGGGCTATGCGCAACAAACGCCCGACGACTATTACCGGGCAGAGTTCGTGATTCTGGAGCGCATAATCGATCCGGACGCGGTTAACGAGCGCATGGTTAACCAAAAAGTGGCGGCACCGACAAATACCAACAAGGATCTTTATAGCGTAACCGGTGACGGCAACGTGATCTCGTCGCTTAAACTCCAGCCTCGCAGCCAGCTTCACCTGGGGAGCGCGGCAAACCGCCTTGAAGCGAGCGGGCGTTACCGGGTGCTTATGTCCGCCGGCTGGTACGAAGCCTTCCCACCCAACTACAAAGGTCAGCCGCTTCGGGTGGAAATCGGGGACTGGCTGGCACAGGCAGGCCAAAGAGAGATTGAAGGGCATATCACGATTGATCGGCAACGCTACTTGCACGTCGCCGTTCATCTCAATCACTGGCAAGAAGCAAGCGTTGCGGCCTCTCCTATCGCCCAGGGAAATCCAGATCAGGCCTCCGATAGCAGTACTGCAGCAAACGCAGAGCTGGCTATCAAGCCCGACATACCCTTGGAGCTGCTAACCTGGATTCGCGAAACCCGCAGGATGCGGAGTGAGGAAATTCATTTCCTGGATTCCCCCACCATAGGTGTTCTTGTGTTTTTCAGGAAGATTGAGGCAAATTAGCAAGGGCTCCCAAGCCGGCCATCGAGATTTCAAGCATGCGTCTCACACCAGACATGCCCTGCTCGATGGCCAATTCGATTTCTTCCATTGTAATGATGTGCTCTGATTTCCCTGCTGCCCGATTCACCACCAGACCAAGACACACATAACGCATGCCCAACTCTGCAGCCAGGGCAGCTTCGGGCATTCCGGTCATCCCTACCAGGTCACAACCGTCCCGTTCCATACGCCGTATTTCCGCCGCTGTTTCCAGCCTCGGGCCCTGAGTGGCTCCATAAACGCCAAACCCGGTAAACGCGACTTTGTGAGCTGCAGCTGCCTTAATCAGGATATCCCGTGCTGCCTGGTCGTATGGCCAGGTAAAATCTATGTGGGTGACCGTTTCCAGCTCCCCTTCAAAAAAGGTACCCGCCCTTCCCCAGGTGTAATCAATAATCTGGTCCGGGATAACCACGCAGGCGGGGCCCATATCCGGATGTATCCCGCCCACCGCATTCACGCCGATTACCGTGCGCACACCGGCGTCGTAAAGCGCCTTGATGTTCGCCCGGTAGTTCACCTCATGAGGCGGTATTCTATGGGGGTTGCCATGCCGGGAAAGAAATACAACAGGCTGGCCATCGAGGTGCCCTTCAGTCAACTCGGATGAAGGAGCCCCCCATGGCGTCTCCAGGGTTCGCGTCCCTGAAATTTCCAGGCCCGATAGGGTCGTCAGGCCTGTACCACCAATAATCCCAACTGCACCGCTGGCTTCAGACATCAATCTCCACCCTCTTCTCCATATCCCGCATCCCGCGATTGCTCGCCTACGTCACCCTCTTGAGTATCGTGACGGCGACTACGTTGGCGTTTGGCTGCGTCGTCTTTGTTACGCGACGCCCGTTTTTCATTCTTGTCCTTTTTATCGCCTTCCTTTCCATCACCTTCCTTGTGGTCTTCAGCTTGCTTGCCACGAGCGCTTTCCCGTTCCGGAAGCTGACTATCATCACTGATATGCAAAGTTTGTGTCGGGAAGGCTATCTCGCCACCATAGCCAACAATAACGTCACTGATTTTAAGCAGCACGTCCTGCTTCACCTCGTGAAACCTTACCCACTGGGTGGTCTTGGTGAACGCATAAACCATGATATCCAGCGATGAATGATTGAAAGCCAGAAAATTCACAATCAGGGTTTGATTGCTATCTATATCCTCGTGCTCTTCCAGCATTGAGCGGATGTCTGCAACTATGGCTGCCATTTCACTGACATCCGCATAGCGGATTCCGATGGTCTCTGAGATACGCCGGTTAGTCATCCGCGAGGGGTTCTCTACCGCAATGGTTGTAAATGCAGCGTTGGGAACATACAGAGGACGTTTATCAAACGTCCGGATGGTCGTAAGCCTCCACCCGATCTGCTCCACGGTTCCCTCAATATTACGATCCGGTGAGCGAACCCAGTCTCCGACTTTGAATGGCCGGTCCAGGTGAATGATAAAACCACCAAAAAAGTTGGCCAGCAGGTCTTTGGCCGCAAAACCTACAGCGATACCGCCTACGCCACCAAAAGCAAGCACGCCCGAAAGGCTATACCCCAGCGACTGCAAACTGATCAGTACGGCCGTAATCAACACCACAGCTCTGGACAGCTTGCTGATCGCATTAACCGTGGTGTAGTCCATAGGCTTTTTCATTCTTACCGGAGAGATGAGAATTCCCTCCACTTCTTTGATCATCCGGAGTACGGACCAAACAAAGATAAAAATGAAGCCTACCTGGAGCAGGGTCTCGTTAGCTGTGAAGATCTCTGCCGACGAATAATGGTGCGCCACCTCAGCGGCCCAATAAACCCCCTGAAGCCAAACGAACGCCACAACCGGAGAACGAGTAGCATGAAGCAGCGAATCATCCCAGATATTCTTGGTTTTCGAGAACTTGCGTTCCAGGGCACGGATGATATGGCTGGCAATATACGCAATCAGAGCCGTACCAAACACCAACGCGAAAACCACAATGGCTGCGCGCCACGCCTCAGAAAGCACACCAAAGCTCTCTATCCAGCCATTTACGGTGGACATCATTTCGCCAATCATCGGAATCCTCTAGTCGCTGTCATAAATCTGGTTTCAACGGATCATAACCGGCATACCCGATCGGGCACACTCGAACAGTTCTATAACGTCGGTATTTCGCATACGAATGCATCCATGAGAAAGCGCCAGCCCCATAGGCTCTGTATCAGGAGTACCATGTATGTATATAAAACGTCGGAAGGTATCGACACCAGCACCACGATTTTTCCCCGATTCCAAACCGCAAAGCCAGAGAATGCGACTCAGGATCCAGTCGCGACCCGGGTGCCTGGCTGCGAGTTCCGGGGTATAGATTTCGCCAGTGGGTCGACGGGCTCGAAAAACCGTATTTTCTGGGAGTCCGGAGCCCACCATAGCGCGGATGTAGTGCTCACCTCTCGGTGTACAACCACTACCATTGAGCTCACCTGCGCCGTTAAGCGCGGTAGAAACAGCGTAGCGTTCAATAAGGCGCCCGTTTGCACCAAGCACAGACAGGCTCTGGTCATCCAGGCTGATATCGATTGAACAGGCACTGCAGTTGCTTTGATTCAAAACGGGTTGGGCTCCCTCCGGGACTGTTGGGGAAGCCTAACCGAGAGGGTGCAAGTCAGGCAACCGGCATCTTGTCGGGGGCGGGAGGAACGAGCAAGGCATCCTGCGCCTGCATGCCGGCTGCAAGGAAGGGCACAAGGCGTGCGGCAATTTCCTGTACTGTGGTTTCTACACCCAACTTGTTCCGCAAAATGTCCTGCAGGGCATCGCTGCTGGACATGGTGAACGCGGTAGCTCCAAGCATGAACTGAATGCGCCAGTAACGATCAACGGCGGAAAGCTGCGGTGTAGCTTCCTTTAAAAGCCGCATAAAGCGACTGAAAGGCTGACTGTATTCCTGCTCAAGGAACTTGCGCAGGTGCCCTTGTGACTGGGTATATGCCAGCCCAAGAAGCCTCATGAAAATCGAAATACCCTTTTCATTCCTTTGTGGCATGCGCACGGCACTCTCAGTGAGAGCCCACAAAGTCTGATTCAACGTAGGGGGCGTACCTTTACAGCGGGCTTCCAGCTCATCAAATGCGTTTTCAAGCGTCGCCGAGAACGGCGTCAGAAAACGACCAAAGACTGCATGGATCAGCGCATTTTTGGAACCGAAATGGTAGTTTACGGCGGCCAGGTTTACTTTGGCCTTGCTGGTAATCATCCGCAATGAAGTCTCTGAAAAACCACGCTCAGCGAACAATTCTTCTGCGGCATCAAGAATTCTGTCAACAGTATCTGACTGGGCCATTTTGTTTTCAGTGCCTCTAGCAAACGTCTGTTTGAAACATACGTTTGAAGCACATTTATGTCAAGCTCTCTCCTCCGGCTCCGCCACCGCTTCCTGCCAGCCGCGGTCGATGGCATTCTGATTCCCTTCCAGAAAAGCAGCCTGAACCCGACTGTAAGCCTTTTCAGCTTCAAGAAGATAAATCAGATAGACCCGGACATGCTCACGTCGGGATAAAGCTCGAGGCAGGGCTTTCTGCTCAGACAAACGCAAAAGCCTGCTGAACCGGGTATTTTTCAGGGCGGGATTAAAGTCGGCCATGCGTGCACACTGCCAGATAAGTCCTTCTTTACCCTCCAGATGCTCGGCGTGTTTCCGGGCATCACGTATCATACGCTGGCGCCTGATCAGTAAATCGAGATAAGAAGGCTCCGAGGTGTAAATCCGGCGAACGGCTGGGATACCCAACAGAATTATAATAACGAAGGCACCAAAGCCGCCTCCTGCAACCCAGGCCGGCACGAAACCTGTCAGTCCACTCAGGAATATAACTGCCGCCACCAGCGCACTGAAGATCCACAGGTCACGACTGCGTCGTGCAGACGCAACACTGAAATTATCTGGCCAGTCATTCATTGCCAGCAAGTCAAAATCCATCAATAGCACGCGGTCACACTGACGCAACATCAGTCTAAGCGTGCGCTGCCTGGATTCAACCTGGACGGGATCTGCGCTCTGTGCTTCGACATCGCCGGCCAACCTGCCCTCAGCGTTCGCAAGGACCTCTTTTGGGGAGTCAGTTGCAGAGGTTTCCTGATGGGCATCCGGCTGCTCACTGACGGGGACAGGAACAGGGTCCGCCGACCGCCCGGGATGCAATACAGCCCCCTGCGCGGCACCAGTTAAAGTTTCTGCGGCATTCTGATTTTGAGCCATGACCTTATATCCAGTGCGTTATGGAATCTCGGTAAACAAATCTGTTAAAAAATGTATCGGCAGGCTTGCACAGATCTTGAACCATGATGTTTCCGATGGCACTTCCCGCCTCTGAACTTGGCAACGGCAAGCTTGCTCGCTATCCTTTCCGTCCGTTTTCGCTCTCTACTCTCTATAAGAGGCCTGCTTATGTTCACCGGTATTGTTCAGGGTATTGCCGTTGTTGAAGATATCGCCGCCGCGACCGGATTGAGTACGTTCGCAATCCGCTTGCCGGAAAACAGCGCAGAAGGCGTGGACATTGGCGCATCGGTGGCAATCAATGGCACCTGCCTTACCGTTACCCGCCAAACCGGCAACATACTGTTTTTCGACGCCATGCAGGAAACCTTGAGTTTGACAACGCTTGGCACCCTGGAGCCGGGGCACAAGATCAACTTTGAGCGGGCCGCGCGGATTGGCGATGAAATTGGCGGCCATTTGTTGTCGGGACACATTCACACAACGGCAAATGTTATTAAGATACTGCGGCCGGAAAACAACGTGACGATCTGGTTTGAAGTGCCGGATGAGTGGGCTCGCTACATTTTTGCCAAAGGCTACATTGCGATCAATGGCGCGAGCCTCACCATTGGTGAGGTGGATGGCAACCGCTTCAACGTTCACCTGATTCCCGAAACCTTGAGAGCTACCACCTTTGGTGTCATTGAAGAAGGCATGAAGGTCAATATCGAAATCGACAGCCAGACACAAACCATTGTGGATACGCTGACGCGATTGGGTTACGACAACCAGGCCTCGAAGACCACAAACCTGGGATCAGCATCCAGCTGACGCACCTGCGGAAAGAAACGCCGCAAACTTCGGTGATACCCAAGATGCCGGTTGCCCACCATAATCAGGCGGCCGGTTGCAGACAGATTCTGCGACGCCTGCTCAAACAACCTCAAAGCGATATGGTCAGCGACTACACCACCCTCGTGGAACGGTGGATTTAACAGGATCCGCTCAAACGGTCCCTTGCCTTTGGCAATTCCATCCGCATGCAGAAATGAACCCCTGACATCGGGAAATGCCGCCTCTGTATTACTGCGGGCACTCAAGACCGCCTGGCTGGACACGTCGCTGAAGGTCACTTCAAGATCCGGCCGCATAGCCAAAGCACTCAGGCCAAGCACGCCGTTACCGCAAGCCAAATCCAGTACCTGGGAACCTGCATGGCAGTGCTCCAGGGCAGACTTCAGATGCGGCAGCATCAGCCGCGTGCCTATATCCAGCTTTTCCCGCGCAAAAACAGCGGGCATAGCGGCGACACGAAGGTCTTTGCCGTGCAGTTTGCCCGCCAGGTCATAGCCTTTCCAGGTCCCGGGCCAGCCGTTCAGCGTCGCCTCACCGCAACCACAGGTCATCATGCGAGCTTTCTTTACTGCCCGGCTCACGCTCTGGACTTCCACAGTTTTGGCAAAGACATCAACACTTCGATCTGGAAGATGCTTGATCATTCCTGCGGCCAATATAGTCCCATCCGGCTTGATCGCACCATTAGCCCAGCGCAGCAACCACTCCAGGTAGTCGGTTTCGCGGGGAATCTTCAGCAGAATCAAATCATAAGACTTATCGGGAGGCTGCAACCAGCTGTGTATATCCTCCGGTGCCGAATAGCCAGGGTTCTGCTCCGCATTCTCCGTCAACGCACCGCTGAGTTGAGCCCCATCGGCAACCACATCCGGTGCATACCGGGACAAAGCCAGCGTCAGGGCGCCGAACTGATCATCCACAATCAGTACCCTGGTATCCGGCGACGCTTCCAGCCGGGTGCATGCCTCTTGCAACAGCAGCTCGTCGGCAGCGTTCCAGGCGCGCAAGCTCGGATCATCTGTGCCAGGACGGCTCAGAAGAAGGCTACCACAGGGAAAATCCAGCACAGCGGTTGTCATATCAGGCATCCAGAGGGGAATTCGCTAGAAAGATGCCATTTTAGGCTGATTACTCTAAAAAATAACCCTATCGTTCATTCTGTCTACTTCAAGAAGTGTTCTCTCAATGAGAGCTCTTTTTAAACACTTTCACGGTTAGCTTCGTTGTTACCGGAAGCGGACCTTTTGCCCCTAACCCCTGGGGCTTTTTTCGTTATTGACCACGGAAAGCACGGTAAACGGTAAAACGCTTGTCTTCCCGCAAACGTTCGACGCGCCCAATATAGCGTTTTATCAGAGCCTCATAGGGTAGAAAACTGTTCGCCACCAGCCGCAACTCACCGCCAGGCTGCAAGTGTCGCTTCACGTCCTGAAGAAACTGTTCCGTCATGGAGGTATCGGTTTTTACACCGGTATGAAAGGGCGGATTGCTGATAATTCCCGACCAGAGGCCATCGATGCCGGAAAGGCCGTCAGACGCGAAAATCGTGCCTTCTGCCCTGTTACGCCGGTAGGTTTCCCTCGCGCAGATAACCGCTTGGGACTGGACATCAACACCGTCAACGCTGGCAACAGGCTTCCCCTCAGCGCTCTGGTGCGCCTGGATCCAGGCACCAATAACGCCCGCGCCACAGGCAAAATCCAGTAACCGGTCACCGCAAACCGGCTGTTCTGCAAGCGTTTCCAGGAGCATCCGTGTTCCATCATCCAGGCCATTTTGGCTGAAGATACCCGGCAAGCCGGCAACGTCAATAGCTATTCCCGAACACTCGATTCTGTTCCAGCCCAACCAGTCCTGAACCCGGAATCCGGGTACAGGATCAATCGCCTCTGCACGCCAGACCTGGCAATGACGTGCGCTATCTATCTTGGAAGCCTGCGGGGCAACGGCTTTAAGCTGTTTGATGGCGCCAGCAATGCCTTCCTTCTTTTCACCGATCAATATCATTCGGGCATTTTCAGCTGCCAGTGAACGCGCCAGTGCCAGGCGCATTTCCAGCTCGGCACGGGCCTTGGGTAAAAACACCACCACGCTGTCGTAGCTGCTATCTGCCAGCGCCGGGGCGTCATAACCAAAGCAGGCCTGCCAGTTTTCATGGCGTTCCAGCGCGTGGAAAACACCCGCGTGCTCACTCAAGGCAAGGCCACTAAAAGGAAGTTCTGACAGCAGATGTGCCGATGCGACACCCAGCAATGCTACCCGACCGGATAGCAGGTTACGGTTTCTGAGCAGTGCCTGATGAGAATTAGGTAAGCCGGAGCCGGATAAACTCTGCATGAGTTGAATAGTGCCGTTTTGCGGTGGAGACTAAGTTGTTTGCTGGCGACCCGAACGTACCGGGCGCACTATCAGCTCATCCAGACTGTTCTGCTTGATGGTTTCCCAGCTTTCAGCATCGGAAACCGATAAGCCCATATCCCGGAGTATGCCGTCTGCTACATCATACACGAAGCCGTGAACACTCAGACGCTGGCCGCGCTTCCAGGCTTCCTGAACAATATTGTTCTGGCACACATGCCCGACCTGTTCAACCACATTCAGTTCACACAACCGGTCAACCCGGTCAAGCTCACTGCCACAAACATCCAGTACGGGCTGATGACGATCACGTACGTCCTGCACATGCCTCAGCCAATTGCTTATCAAACCAAAGCCCTCGTTGCGAAGAGCCGCTCGGACACCACCGCAACCATAGTGACCAACCACAAGAATGTGCTTAACCTTGAGCACTTCTATGGCGAACTGCAATACAGACAGGCAATTGAAGTCTGTATGCACCACCACGTTCGCCACGTTCCTGTGGACGAACAGTTCGCCAGGCATCAGGTCAACTATCTGGTTCGCGGGCACACGACTGTCGGCACAACCAATCCACAGATATTCCGGCGCCTGCTGGTTCGACAGACGATGGAAAAACTGCGGGTCTTCGGCCTTGATGCTATCGGCCCAAGACCGGTTTTTTTCCAGCAGATGGTCAAGTTGACCCATTAAAAATCTCCAGTTCATGATTCCCGGTCAGGATTGAACGGGAATCAGGGCTCCAACGCAATACTCAGTTTGTCTGAATCATGTCATGAAGTTTTTTCCAACGGTCCGTCACTGTGGGGCTGATGCAGTGTGCTTTGTGCCAAATCAAGCAGCTCCCTGAGAGCCACGGAGAACATCGCGTATTCCGGCTCCCTTACACTTTTGAGTTCGAGCAGCATAGTTTTCCAGCGCTCGACCATGTGCTCGTGACGCTGCAGCCAACCCTCGACGCAAGCAGGCACATCTTCTGGCTTAGCTGCAAGATTGAGCACGCCACTGGTCAGGGCACGCTGTTGCCAGTCCAGATCCTCACGGAAGCTCTCCCGTGCCAGTGCCTGCCAATGCGATGCGGGCATGAGTTTGGCAATCGCGGAAGCAAACCAGTTCAGATCAAGACGGTCACCCAGCTCATAATACAAATTCGCCACGGTTTTCAGCGGCATGCCCGAGGCTTCTTGCGCCTCAATAATACCCAGTGACGAATACAGATATCCTGTACCGGACACGACGGACGCCAGTTCCGCCGGTAACCCGACGCCGACCAGCGCCTCGTTGCGTTTCTCCCAGTCACTGCGGGCCTGGTCACCCAGGTACTCCGGCAGGCCTGAGGTGATCGCCCAGACGCTATCAGCAAAGCGCTCCATATGGCTCTGGATGCTCAGCTCTGCCCGACGATTACGTAGCAACCAGCGCACAGAGCGGCGCATAAGGCGCATAAGGTCTCGCATCAGGTCCATCTGTAGTTGAGCCGGAATGTGGAAGTCGAGATCTTCAATCTTGTCCCACCAGTTATCAATCCGGAAGACGTCCCGCGTGATCAGCCATGCCAGCGCAATAGATGCGGCATCTGCCCCAGTGGACTGGTTCAGTCGCTCCACAAAGGTAATGCCCATATGGTTAACCATATCGTTGGCGACCTGCATGGCAATAATTTCCCTACGCAACTGGTGGTCACCGAGCTCTTTCGAGAATTTCTTGGTCAGTTCCCGCGGGAACACTTTGTACATTTCACGGGCAAGCAGCGGATCATCCGGCAGGCTACTGTCGATCAAAGCCTGTTTCAGGTCCCCTTTGACATAGGAAATCAGAACCGACAACTCGGGCCGAGTCAGCCCTTTCTTGCTCAGCTTACGCTCGGACAGGGTTTCATCATCGGGCAGGAATTCCAGCGACCTGTTAAGTTTCCCTTCACTCTCAAAGGTATTCATCAGCCGGCGATATTCCTCGAGGCGAGTTGCGACATCCTCGTTAGCAATACTGATGGCCTGGGTTTGACGGTAATTGTTCTTGAGCACCAGCGCCGCCACATCGTCTGTCATCTCTTCCAGCATGACATTCCGCTGCTTGGACGTAAGGTCCCCCATGGCAACGGCGCGATTGAGCAGGATCTTCATATTGACTTCGTGGTCCGAGCAATCAACACCGCCAGAGTTGTCAATAAAGTCTGTATTCAGCCGCCCGCCCTTCAGGGCGAAATCAATGCGGCCCAACTGGGTCATACCCAGATTACCGCCCTCACCTACGATCTTGCAGCGCAGCTCTCCACCGTTGATACGCAGACCATCATTCGCCTTGTCTCCCACATCACTGTGGGATTCGCTGCTGCCTTTGATGTATGTACCGATGCCGCCAATCCAGAGCAGGTCAACCTGAGCTTTGAGGATGTGGGAGATCAGCATGTTCGGAGGTACACGATCAGAATTGATACCCAACAGCTTCTTGATTTCCGGGCTCACCGGAATGGATTTCGTGTTACGGCTGAATACGCCACCGCCTTTGGATATCAACTTGGTGTCGTAATCAGTCCAGGCTGAGCGAGGCTTTTCGAACAGGCGCTTGCGCTCTTTATAACTCCTGGCTGCATCCGGTGACGGGTCCACAAAGATGTGAATATGGTTAAATGCGGCCACCAGGCGGGTTTTTTCGGAGCTTAACAGGCCATTGCCGAATACGTCCCCTGCCATATCGCCAATACCTATGGCAGTGAATTCGTCTTCAGCCGGGTTAACACCCAGCTCACGGAAGTGGCGCTCAACAGAAACCCAGGCGCCGCGGGCGGTAATGCCCATCTTTTTATGGTCATAGCCATTGCTGCCACCAGAGGCAAAGGCGTCGCCCATCCAGAAATTATATTCTGCGGCAAGACCATTAGCGATATCAGAGAAGGTAGCCGTTCCTTTATCCGCAGCAACAACCAGGTAATGATCATCCGAATCGTGACGAACCACGCGTTCAGGGGGCTGGATACCCGCATCCACCAGGTTGTCGGTAATGTCGAGCAACCCCCGGATGAACGTCTTGTAGGCAGCAATACCTTCCGCCTGAAACGCTTCGCGATCCGAGGAGTCCGGAAGGCGCTTGGCCACAAAGCCACCTTTGGCGCCCACCGGAACGATCACAGCGTTCTTGACCTGCTGGGCCTTCACCAGGCCCAGAACTTCGGTGCGATAATCCTCAAAGCGATCTGACCAACGCAAACCGCCCCGTGCGACCTTGCCACCCCGCAAGTGAACGCCCTCAACCCTGGGCGAATACACGAATATCTCGTATACAGGTAACGGTAGCGGCATATCCGGAATTCCGGAAGGATCGAACTTCACACTGATATAAGGCTTGGGGCCGCCTACTTCATCATACTGGTAGAAGTTAGTGCGCAGCGTAGCCTGCATCAGCTCCAGATAGAGGCGAAGCACACGGTCTTCACTGAGGTTTTCTACCTCCTCCAGTCCCGCATTGAATTCAATTTCCAGTTTCTGCTGGGCCGCCTGGCTTTTGCCCGCACTCTGATATCGATCCGGGTTGAAACGTACCTCGAAGTACTCCAGCAAAATCCGGGTAAGTTCAACATGGTTCACCAGTGTATTGGAGATGAACGTCTGGCTGTTTGAAAAACGGATCTGGCGCATATAGCGGGCATAGGTGCGCAGCAATGCAATTTCCCGCCAGCTCATGTATGAGGAAACCAGCATGCGGTTGAAAGCGTCATTTTCCGCTTCGCCGTACCACACTCGATGGAACAGCTCCTCAAAAATAGGCCTTATCTGGTGGATATCCACCACTTTGCCGCTGTGAGCGTAGAGGGTGAAGTCGTGTATCCACACGGTTTTATTGTTGCGATCGGTTACTTCAAACGGATGTTCTCCCAAAACACGGAAACCGAGATTGTCGAAGATAGGCATCACATCGGAGAGCGGCAACTGCCCATCGGGGTAGAACAGCTTGAAATGCAGAGTGCTTTCGTCTTCTTCCAGCGCCCGGTAGAAGCTCATCATCAGGTCTTGGCGAGTCGAAGCCGCCGAAATATGTTCAAGATCTATAGCCGCCCGGCGCGCGGAGAACATCTCGGTGTAGCTCGCGGGAAAACCGGCGGCCCAAAGGCGATAGAGCTCATTACCTTGCTCCTCACCGTAGGTCTCGCTCAGGGAATCCGAAAGACCGTCGCGCCAAGACTGAGCCATCTCGATCACTTTTTCCCGTATTTCTGCAATTGGCAGCTTGCGGTTTTCGACCTGGGGAACACGGATAGTGAACTGGACCCGGGCCAGCACAGACTCCGAGAAGTGCGTAACAAACTCGATGTCTTCAGCTTCCAGCCTGTCCATGAGTACTTTTTCCACCTTCAGGCGAAGCTCGGTGTTATAGATATCCCTCGGGAAAAAGGCGAGACAGGTAACGAACTGGCCGTATACATCTTCGCGCATGAACAACTCGATACGGCGTCGCTCCTGTATGTACAGGATATTTTTTGCTACATCCAGCAACTCATCCTCGGCGATCTGAAACAGCTCGTCGCGAGGATAAAGTGTAAGAATCTGTTCCAGTTCCTTACCTGCGTAGTCCGCGCGCAGAAAGCCGGAGCGTTTCATGACATTCTGGAACTTGCGCTTGAGCAGTGGAATTTCGTCAGGGCGCTCATTGTAGGCACGAGCCGTGTATAGGCCCAGAAAGCGGCGTTCACCAACCACCTCGCCCTTCTTGTTGAACTTCTTGACGGCGATGTAATCCGGGTAGGCAGGGCGGTGAACCCGCGAGCGCTGGGAGGACTTGGCGAAAATAAAGACATCATCGGCCCGTGTCATCTCCTGGCGCGTTCGCTGGGGCAGCTCATTGAGACGAACCCGGTCTGGCCGCTCGTTGTTTACGCGCAGAATGCCCAGCTCGGAATTTTCCACACGGCGAACCACCATGCCTGACTTGTCGCTGGCAAAGTCATACTCATCGTAGCCAAGAAAGGTGAAGTGATCCCGCATGAGCCAGCTCAGAAAGGCCTGCGCCTCTTCCTTTTGCTCGCTGTTGATGCCGGCAGTCGTATTATCCAGTTCTTTAATGGCCTGGCTGACCTTGTCGGTGACAACCGGGAAGTCCGAAACCGCGATTCTCACCTCGTGCAGAACGGTTTGCAGCGTCTGCTCCAGGTCTTTCAGGTCCTCCGGGCTGCTATGTCTGTCGATTTCAAGAACGATGAAAGCTTCATAAGCAGAGGCAGAATCGCTTTTTTTAGTCGCCAGCAATTTTTTGAGCTTGCCGGTATTGTCACGCTCTACCTGAAGTATGGAGTGCTGTATCGAGTGTGTTCCGATTTCGCGTTGGTTAACCGCAATACGCAGAGAATCAATCAGAAACGGTATATTCGGGTGCAGAATAAACACCACGGTATGAGTGGATTGCCACCCATCACTCTCCAGGTCCGGATTGAATACCGCGACAGGACTTTCCTCGGCGCTGCGTTTCTGCAGAAATTGCCAGGCTGCCAATGCTGCGCCGTAGGTATCGGAGAGCCGCCGCCTCATGAGCTCATCCAGTGGAATATGGGCGTAATGTTGTTTTACAAACTCGCTGATTTTCTTGGCTTCGGCCTTGGCGATTTTCCTGGAAAATTCTTCAGCCAAAAGCTCAAAAAACTGATCTTTGCTGGCCACTGTCAGCGCATTCATGGGCGACCTCAAATAGTGTGAAATAAACGTAATCGGGATATCGTGAGATAAGCATAGTCAAACCCTTGATTTTTGCCGGTCAGACACCAAAACTGCGGCAACTACTTACGCACGAGAGCAATCACTTCCAATGTCTTTACAGCATACGTTTGGCGAGTTACGAACACATTTAGCTAAAAGGATCATCGGGCAGGAGAAACTGGTTGACCGTCTTCTCATCACATTACTTGCCGATGGACACCTTCTGGTAGAGGGTGCACCGGGCCTGGCCAAAACCACAGCTATTAAGGCTCTGGCAGATCACCTGACCGGTGACTTTCATCGCATCCAGTTCACCCCGGATCTGCTGCCATCAGATGTCACGGGCAGTGAAATTTACCGCGCGGAAACCGGGCTGTTCGAGTTCCAGCGCGGGCCGATTTTCCATAACCTGGTCCTGGCAGATGAAATCAACCGGGCACCGGCCAAAGTGCAATCAGCTTTGCTGGAGGCCATGGGTGAGCGCCAGGTCAGCGTAGGCATGCGCACCTTCCCGCTTGAACAGCCTTTTATGGTAATGGCAACCCAAAACCCCATTGAGCAGGAGGGCACTTACCCCCTGCCCGAAGCCCAGCTTGACCGTTTTCTGATGCATGTGGTGATTGGTTATCCCTCCGCACAGGCCGAACAGGCTATTCTTCATCTGGCCAGAAACGACTATCGACAGGGCCAGCCTGCCGCTGATGTTCGCTTGACTGCCGATCAGGTATTTGACGCCCGGACAGAAGTAGCGGACATCTTCATGGCCGAACCCGTTGAGCAGTACCTGTTGGCTCTGGTACTGGCAACAAGGGATCCGGGCGCACTCGACCCGGAACTGGCACGCTGGACAGCCTTTGGTGCCAGCCCGCGTGGCACCATTGCTCTTGATCGCTGTGCCCGAGCGATGGCCTGGCTTGAAGGCAGGGACTATGTAACCCCCGATGACGTGCGAGCGGTGTCCTTCGATGTACTCCGACACCGCATTCTGCTTACCTTTGAAGCCGAGGCAGAAGGCGTGACAGCCGACACCGTGATAGAGCGCCTGATTGCCCGTGTGCCAGTGAGCGCCTGAGGCTGGCTATGATCGCAACCGACAGTGATGCAATAACCAGCATCGGCCTGCAGGCACTCATTCGCCTGCAGGCCGATGCCAGGGCTTTGAAACTGCCATCGGCTCGTCCGGCACGAGCCCGGCAGGCAGGCCTTCAACAATCATCGCAACGCGGGCGTGGGATGGCGTTTGCTGAAGTGCGGCTTTACCAGCCCGGGGATGATATACGCAGCATCGACTGGCGTGTAACGGCCCGGCGCCAGGCACCCCACACAAAGCTCTACGAAGAAGAACGGGAGCGCCCGGTATTGCTATTGTGCGATCTTGGCCCCACCCTTTTCTTTGCCAGCACCGGCGCGTTCAAGCAGGTACGCAGCGCCCAACTTGCCGCTATTCTTGCCTGGCTCGCACTTTCAGCAGGCGACCAGGTAGGCGGCATTGTTTTTAACGGCAACGCCTTAACCGTGCAACGCCCGGCTCGACGCAAAAAATCCGTACTGCGGCTGCTGGATACGCTTGCCAGCCAGCAACACACATCCTTGGATGGCTCAGCGCCAGACATCACACTTGATAACGCCCTTGCCGAAGCCCGCAGAGTTGCTCATACCGGCAGCCGGATTTTTGTCATCAGCGACTTCCTTGGTATCTCGGAGAACACCACTTCCCTCCTTGGTGCGCTTGCTCGCCATAACAGCGTAAGTGCACTGCGGGTAGTCGATCCGCTGGAGCAGGAGTTGCCGCAAAGTGGCCGTTTTGCCATTGCAGGAAGCGAAGGCCCGGTCTGGTTTGATGCCTCCAACAAAGGTTTTCAACGCGCCTGGCAGGAAAAGATCACCCGCCATGAAACTGCACTGGCAGAGTGCTTCCGCTTGTCTGGCGTGCGAGCAACCGATGTTTCAACCCGTGAGGCACCCGCTATAAGTCTTCAATCCATACTTGGACCGGGAGGACGGATTGGATGATGCCGGATGATCCCCTGAGCCAACTCCGGGATATTCACCTGCCACATACGGGAGGCTTCTGGCCGCCGGCTTTGGGCTGGTGGGCTCTGGCTTTTGCACTTCTTATCGCACTCGCGGCCCTGGCGTGGCTGGTGCGCCGCCACCGGCGCCGGAACCGCTGGCTGAAACTGGCGAGGGCCGAGCTGGCCGAGCTTGAGCGCACAGCGGCAAAAGAATCACGGTGGTTTACTCAACTAAACACCTTACTCAAACGAGTCGCAAGGGAGCGCTATCCGGAACAGCATCCTGAAGCCCTGTCCGGAGAACAGTGGGCTGCCTATCTGTTACGCCACCTCCCCGAGGGCCAGATTTCACATCAGCCCATTGTCGAAGCGCTGGTCTACAGCCCCTGGCATCCAGTGCCTCTGGCAGAGCCTCATCAGGCTCTCGCCTTCGCCCGAACCTGGCTGGAGGCTCAAAAATGCTGAGTCTTGAATACCCCTGGCTCCTGCTGCTGATTCTGGTACCAATACTTCTGCAATGGCGAAAACCGGCCGCCCATACGGTAGATGCTCCGGTCCTCCCTGTTGGCCACTGGCTCTCGGACCTGCCGGGTGTAACCCGCCAGGGCAACGCTGTGCCTCGCTGGCAAACTCTCGTACTGCTACTTGTGTGGTCTTTACTCGTGCTGGCACTGGCAAGACCACAACATGTCGGCGAGCAGGTGCAAATGCCCATAACCGGACGCGACCTGATGTTGGTTGTGGACATTTCACCCAGCATGGAAGAACAGGATATGGTTCTTCAGGGCCGCAGCATTAACCGCCTGCAGGCCGTCAAAAAGGTACTGAACGAATTCATTGCCCGTCGGGAAGGCGATCGGCTTGGCCTGATACTATTCGGAACAGAGCCCTACGTTCAGGCGCCTCTTACATTTGATCTCGCAACACTCGAAACGCTTCTACAAGAGTCAGGCATTGGTATGGCCGGTCGTGCAACCGCCATTGGAGATGCCGTGGGTCTGGCCACCAAGCGTTTGAGAGACAGGCCCCAGGAGCAACGGGTTGTTGTGTTGCTCACGGATGGCGCCAACACCGCTGGAGAGATCTCGCCTGACAAAGCCACTGAGATAGCCGCTGCCACCAGCATTCGCCTCTACACCATTGGTATTGGCGCTGACTCAATGATCCAGCGAGGGCTTCTGGGCTCACGCAGGGTAAACCCTTCCAGAGATCTCGACGAAGGCCTGCTGACCCGAATGGCACAGCAAACAGGTGGTGAATATTTTCGCGCCCGCAGCCTGCCAGAGTTGGAGCTGATTTACGAAACCATCAACCAGCTGGAGCCCATCGAGTTGGAGGGCAAATCCTATCGCCCGGTTAGCGATCTGTTTTTCTGGCCAGCGGGCCTTGCTGCGTTGCTGTGGTTAAGCCTCTTCCTTTTCCGTCGCATCGCCGGCCGGCTGACTGGCGCCCGTCAGCCGACAGACGGGAGTGTAAACAATGGCTGACTTCCATTTCCTTCGGCCACTCTGGCTGCTGCTATTGCTGGTTGCACCATTGCTTTATATGGTTTTGAAAAAGAAAAACTCCGGCGACAGCGGCTGGTCCGGCCGTATCCCCGAGCAATTTTTATCTCCGGTGATCCGGCGTTACGGCGGCGCTTCAAAAAATCATGGTTCCGCCCTTGTACCTGCAATCAGCGCAGTCGTTATCCTGGCAGTTGCGCTCGCAGGGCCCGCCTGGCGTGAAGCCCCCACACCCCTGAAAAAGCCGGGGGACAGTCTGGTGATAGCGCTCGACCTCTCTCTGTCCATGCTGGCCACAGATATAGAACCCGACCGACTTACCCGTGCAAAGCGCAAGATCCGCGATATTCTGGAAATCCGTGACGGCAGCCTCACCGGACTAGTGGTCTATTCGGGGGATGCAAATGTGGTAGCGCCTCTGACCGATGACAGTAATACTCTTACTGGCATGCTCAATGTGCTCGACCCGATTATTATGCCGGCTCAGGGCAATCGTGCCGACCTGGCTGTTGTCAGAGCCCGGGACCTTCTGGATCAGGGCGCTCCCGGCAAAGGCCGTATTCTGCTGATTACCGATGGCGTGTCCGAACGCTACCTGGCACCCATCAGTAACACTCTGGCTGGCACAGGGTTCACCCTGAGCACGCTGGCGGTCGGCACTCGGGACGGCGGCCCTATTCCCCTTGCACGACGCGGCTTTATCCGCGACAAGAATAAGATCGTCATAACTCGAACTGACTTCGAGACGCTGGCGAAGCTTGCGCGCAACAACAATGGCACAAGCCATGAAATGACTCTGGATGATAGCGATATAGCGGCACTGAGCCTCAGCCCCGAAGAATCAGACGAATGGCAGGACACAAACTCCGAGCTCACGATCGACCGTTGGAAAGACGACGGTTACTGGTTGTTATGGCTGGCACTGCCTTTATTACTGCTCGGATGGCGCCGAAGCGCGTTTACTGCGGTGGCCCTGGTACTCCTGCCAGCGATACCACAACCCGCAACAGCCATGGATTGGGGCGGCCTCTGGCAACGGGAGGATCAGAGGGCGGCGGAACTGATCTCAAAGGACCCGGCTACAGCCGCGAACATGCTTGAATTACCCGAATGGCAAGGTTCTGCGCTTTACAGAGCTGAACGCTACGATGAAGCAGCGGATGCTTTCTCCAGAGCGAACACCCCCCTCGCCCACTACAATCGTGGCAACGCTCTCGCCCGGGCCGGCAAACTGGAGGAAGCCCTCGAAGCCTATGACAGCGCTATCGATAGCAACCCGGAAATGGAAGACGCTCGCGTAAACCGACAGCTTGTGGAGGATCTCCTCGACCAGCAGAAACAGAACTCTGATCAGAATCAGAGCAGCAGCGATCAAAACTCTTCCGATTCCGACAACGATCAAGGCCAGCAGCAGGAACCCAATTCTGATTCATCCAGCAACAATCAGAACCAGAACCAGGATCAGAGCCAACCTCAGAATTCTGGCGAAGAATCTGAGCAGCCCCCAAGTGATGATCAGACACAGGAGCACAGCGGCGAGCAGGAAGAATCTGGCGAGCAAGAGCCTGCCTCCGCAGAAGAAAGTAACGGGGAGAGCAATGACGCAGATGCCGGCAATGCAGAAGCACAGGCACCGCCACCCCTATCCGAAACGCCTCTGACCCAGAGCCAGGAGCAATCGCTGCGACGAGTGCCAGACAACCCGGGCGGCCTTCTACAGCGGAAATTTCTGCAGCAATATCAGGAACGCCAGACACCATCTGATGAGGGCGATACACCATGGTAAAACGGTTCATCATGCCGACAATCTGGCTGCTAATGTTGATGATGCCTGGATTAACGGCACATGCGAGTGAACTCACCGTCGAACCAGACCGGACCCGACTCTACGAAGGCGAAGTCCTGACACTGACGGTAAAAGGCACCACAGAAATTGATATCAACCTGAGCAACCTTTTCGATTTTGACATCTCGAGCCTACCCTCACCAGATATTGAAAAGGTGTCTTCAGATTTTGAAATACTTGGCCGCAATCAGCAGTACAGCATTCGCACGATAAACGGCGACATGGTCGGAGAAATAACCTGGACGTACCAGCTTTCACCCAGATCAACCGGAGAGATCGTCATCCCGGCGCTTAGCTTCAAGGATTCCATATCCCGCCCGGTAACCATAGAAGTGGTCGACGGCAACCCTCCAGAGCAGGCGAACGCCAATCGGGACGTCTTCATTGAACTTTCGGCAGACAAGGCGGAAGTATACGTTCAGGAACAACTGATACTGACGGTGAGGCTGTTCTTCCGGGGCAACCTTATCCGTGGCGAGCTATCAGACCCCCAGCACCCTAATGCAATCATAGAAAGCCTGGGCAAGCAGCGCGAGCTTTCCAGTGATCGTAATGGTGTCAGGTACAGGGTGGTAGAAAGACGCTATGCGCTATTCCCACAAAAACCCGGATCTCTGAACCTGCCCGCTATTCGTTTTGAAGGTCAGACCAGAGATCCTGATGGCTCACTCAGGTTTTTACGAGACAGTGCAGAACTGTTTGAGATTCCTGTTAAAGATGTACCGGCAGATTTCAGCGGCTCCACCTGGCTGCCAGCTACCAGCCTTAGCCTCGCAGAAGCAGGCATGCCGCCAACGCTGAACCTTAAAACCGGAGACAACCTCACGCGGACACTCAGCCTGCAAGCAAACGGCCTACCTTCGGAAGCCCTGCCTCCCTTGCCGGACTCTGTGCCGGATGGGCTGCGCAGCTATCCCGAGGAACCTCAGCGCAACACCAGCGTCGGCCCCGATGGTATTACCTCTACCCTCACGCAGACACGAGCCCTGGTTCCAGTGCAAGCTGGCAAACTCGTACTGCCGGCGATACGTGTTCCCTGGTGGGATACAGAATCCAACAGCGAAAAGGTCGCCGTAATCCCAGCCCAAACCCTGAATGTAACGACTGCAGATGGCGCAGCTATACCATCTGTCTCCTCTACCGATAGCCAGAACACAGCAACGGAAATCGACAGAGAACTAGAGGCTACCGACATGAGCGCTGGGCCTGAAAACAGCAGGTTCTGGCAATGGGCAAGCATCGTACTCGCCGTAATCTGGGTTCTGACCCTGCTGGCCTGGTGGCGAACTCGCAGAATCCCACCCCGGGCACCGGACAACACTGGCTCTGCAGGTGCCGAGACCGAAGACGCTGTATTTGAACAATTACTCGATGCTGCACAGGAAGGCCGCGCGTCAACACCTGGGCTACTAGTACGCTGGGCAAACTTACGTTGGCCAGGCCATAATTTGCGCTCGGCAAAGGACATTTTTGCCGTTTGCCCAGCCGCAGACCTTGCGCAGGAGCTCGACCGGTTGCAGGCGCACCTGTTCAGCCGGAATCACTCAGGCGGCGAGAGAAGCAATAAAACGTGGGATGGTAGCGCCATGACAGACGCACTCAAAAAAGCCAGGAAGAAAGCGGGCAATACACCTTCAGAAGCAGGTTTGCCGCCACTCTACCCCGGCAACCTCTCGGTATAAGGGCAGGCCTGGCGGCAACTCGAAGTGCTTTAAAACTCTATGGGCTTTTACTCGCCAGCTTAGTTAATCAACTGCTGATCAATCACTAGAGCTACTGGCGAATCCGAAACCGCAGAAACGGCAACAGGCGAGTCCGTACTGCCCTGCCAATCGCCAGGCTGTGCGTTGATGTCGCCGGAGCGGGTCAGGCGAGCGGTAACAACGACCTCTTCTACGCCCGATATAACCGATTGTGGCGCCATCGCATGACGGTCATCCAGGCGTATCTCTACAGGCAATGCGCCCGCCGTTAATCTCACAACGGCCAAAGGCGGTCCGCTTTGGGTATTGGCAGCGCGGGCAAAGAGAAACAGCGTGGTATCTTCCGGGATATCCTGCTTGAATGCTTCATCGAGCGTTACCCGTACGGTTACGCCTACGCTTTCCTGTGCTGCGTCATCGGATTGTGGGAGTGCGGAACTTTCAGCCGGTGCCTGTTCACCCAGGCGCGCGTAAGCCTCCCTGATACCACCCTGAATCGAAGCCAGCTGCGGATGGTCGGGAGCCACTGTCTGGATACGCTCCCAATAACCGATCGCCTCACGATAGTTACCTTGGCTGAATGAATGGATTCCCAAAAGCCCAAGCGAGTTAACTTCGTCCGGGTTCAGCGCCCTCGCCTCATCAATCGCAGACGTTACCGCATCGGTCATGGCACCCTGGCTGCGGAAAAACTGTGCCTGAGCCGCAAGACCCAGAGCTACAGCCCGGGAGCCGTCGTCAGAGCGAACACTGTCAGCCAGTTGCCGGAATGCCCAGGCCGCATCTTCATGTCGTTCGAGACGCATGTAGGTCTGGCCCAGCATGGCCCAGCCGTCGGGGTTATCAGGGCTGGCTTCAAGCCGCGCGCGCAGTTGCTGTGTAAGTTCATTCATCTGCGCAACGCGGGCATCATCCGTGTTGCCCAGTTCCTGCATGGCAATGAAAGATTCAACCCTTTCCATTGCGCCCCACTCGTCATAGAGCAGAACCGTGGCCGCAGGAATAAGGAGGATGGAAACCAGGGCAACGCCAATGGCAGCCTTTCGGCCAGGTACGGTTTTGGCCGGGGCTTCATTTTCCGGAACATCGTCCAACATGGCACCGGCAAGTTCGTCGCGAAGTTGCCCGTAAGTTTCCTGATCAATAATGCCTGACTGATGTTCCTTCTCCAGCTCTGCCATCCGGCTGCGATACGCCATCAGGTTCTGGTTTCTGACATCCGTTTGCTGCCGGGCGTCCCGGCGATGGAACATAACGGGGTAGAGTACAAACGCCAGGGCAAAAATGATCAGTACCGTTGCGGCAATCCAGAAAGTTTCAGTCATGGAGATATCGTCACACGTTCAAAAATGAATAAAGCGGCGGGTGTTGTTACCAGGTCAGAAGGCTGCTCTGCACATGCATCACCCGTTATCGTTCTGGTCAGATTTTGCAAGCATTTCATCAATCCGGGCCTGCTCTTCCTTACTCAGTGCTGGCCCTGACGTGCCGGCCCGGCGGGAACGAACAACAACGCCCGCGACCACAAAGAGACCACCCAGAACGGCAATCGCTGGCGTTGCCCAGAGCATGAAGGTGCGGCTATCGAGGTCTGGCTTGTATTTCACAAACTCGCCAAAGCGACCCACCAGAGAGTCGACGATTTCCTCGTTGCTGGCACCATCCTGCATCATCTGATAAACCGCATTTCTCATGTCCTTGGAAATTGGCGCATTTGAATCCGCAATATTCTGGTTCTGACACTTCGGGCACCGCAGTTCCGCAATCAGGTTCTGATAACGCTGCTCTTCACTACGGGTATCAAAATCGTAGACCGCGGATACATCTGCAATAGACAGTCCTGAGGCAAGAACAGCCATGAGAAAACAGATCATACGGAGCATCAGCCATTCTCCTGTGCGTCGTTAATGACCGGCAACAGAATCTCTTCCCATACCTTGCCGTTGACCACTCCCACATGGCGGTAGCGGACCACACCGGAGGCATCAATAACGAAGGTTTCCGGTGCACCATAAACACCAAGATCAAAACCCAGCGTGCCTTTGGGATCATAGATTACCGTACGATATGGATCACCCAGCCGGTCCAGCCAAACCAGTGCATCGTCGCGGTTATCTTTGTAGTTGAGACCAATAATCGTCACGTTCTTTTCCCGCGCAAGCCACAACAGGTCGTCGTGCTCATCCCGACACGCGGGGCACCAGGTCCCCCAAACATTCAGCAGGGTAATCTCGCCACGAAACAGGCTCTCATCGAGGGAGGCATCCGGCGCTTTCAGATTTTTAAGACTGAATGCAGGAACAGGCTTTCCAATCAGCGCTGAGTCCAGCTTTGTTGGATCTTTACCAATCCCCGCAAACAGCACAACACCGACGACAAGGGCTACGATCAAGGGCATGAACAACCAGAAACGCTTCATGAAACCGCTCCGGCGGTACCCTGTGCAGGGGCTTTCGATGGCGGCGATGTCGCTAACGGTTCATTGGCGCGATCACGAATCCGGTACCTGCGATCTGAAATGGCCAGGAACCCGCCGGCGGCCATAAACAAGGCGCCAAGCCAGAGCCAACGGATCAACGGCTTATACTGGAGGCGAATAGCCCAGGCGTCGTCAGAGATTCTTTCACCTACAGCCACAAAGATATCCCGGAAAAGGCCGGCATCAATATCCGCTTCGGTCATAACGCTCATGCCTACAGCGTACTGGCGTTTTTCAGGGTGCAATTCTGCAATACGATCCCCATCCAGCATGACATCGAAACTGCCATACTGCGCAGTGAAGTTCTGCCCACGCCGTTCACCTATGTCTACAAAAACGAACTGATAGTCACCCACCTCGGCCACATCGCCAGGCACCATGCGCACATCACGCTCGATACCATAATTGGAGACCACAGTTGCGCCAGCCATAGTGATCGCCAGCCCAAGATGACCCAGTACCATACCGTAGTAACTGCGTGACTGGCGCTTGAGGCCATGGATTCGGCCTTTCCTCGAAGAGGATTTGTCCCATAGATCCCAGAACGTAGCCATGGTCACCCAAACCGCTGTGAAGACACCAAGAAACGCCCAAGGGGTGAAGCCGCCATAGCCAACCATAACCGCCGTGGTGAGCAGCATGCTCACTGCCAGTGGCCACAGTAGCTTGCGCGCGAGCCAGCCAGCATCCGTTTTCTTCCAGCGAGAGAAGGTACCAACGCCAAGCAAAAGGCCGGTTGCCACTGCAAGCGGGCTGAAGGTGAGATTAAAGAACGGCTCACCAATGGAAATTTTACCCAGCTCGAAGAAATCAAGAACCAGCGGATACAAGGTACCCACTGCGACCAACAGCGTTGCAGAAACCAGCAATACGTTATTCAAAAGCAGGAATATTTCCCGCGAAAGGGAGCCATACCGGGAGCGCACATGAACCACAGGGGCCCTGAAGGCATAAAGCATCAGGCTTGCGAGAACAGTGATCGCGAGCAAAATCAGAAGGAAAGTACCGCGCTCAGGATCCGATGCAAACGCATGAACCGAGGTAAGTACGCCCGAACGAACCAGGAAGGTACCCAGCAGGCTCAACGCAAAGGTGACAATAGCCAGCAGTACTGTCCAGCTTTTGAATACACCGCGCTTCTCTGTGACTGCAAGCGAGTGCATAAGGGCCGTGCCCGACAACCATGGCAGCAGGGAGGCATTCTCAACCGGATCCCAGAACCACCAGCCGCCCCAGCCGAGCTCGTAATAGGCCCACCAGCTTCCGAGGGCGATACCGATGGACAGGAATGCCCAGGCAACGGTTGTCCAGGGTCGGGACCACCTGGCCCATGCGGCGTCCAGGCGACCGTTGATCAATGCAGCAATAGCAAACGCAAACGCTACCGCAAAACCCACATAGCCCATGTAGAGCATAGGCGGGTGGACAATAAGTCCGAAGTCCTGCAATAACGGATTCAGGTCCGCCCCGTCGGCCGGCACATTGGGCAGCAAACGGTCAAACGGGTTTGATGTAACAACAATGAAGAGCATGAACCCGACACTGACCATGCCGAGAACCGACAATACCTGTGAAACCATAATGGAAGGCAAACGGCGACTGAAAATGGCGACCGCCAGAGTCCAGCCGGTCAGCATCAATATCCAAAGCAGAAGCGAGCCCTCATGCCCGCCCCACACAGCGCTGAACTTGTAATACCAGGGCAGCATGCTGTTGCTGTTGTTAGCAACGTAGGCAACCGAGAAGTCGTCCGTTAAAAAGGCATGGGTAAGTAAGGCGAAGGCCAGCCCGACAAACACGAACATGCCCGCCGCGAGAGGCCTGGCAAACGCCTGGAGGTTGTCCCGGCCGGTGAGTGATCCGGCAAGGGGTACAACCGAAAGTAGCACCGCCAGCAACAGCGAAAGTATCAGTGCAAGCTGTCCGAGTTCGGGATACATCAAAGCTCTCCAGGAATCAGGCTGTTGGTTTTTAGGTGTTTAGTAGGATGCCGGTTGGGCGCTGGCGGGCATCGACGAGCCCTCGTTTTTTGACGCCTTCTCCAGGGCATCAGCGACTTCCGGGGGCATGTAGTTTTCATCATGCTTGGCCAGAACCTGATCTGCCACAAAGCGACCTTCGTTATTCAACCTACCCATCGCAACAATGCCCTGACCTTCTGCAAACAGATCCGGCAAAATCCCCACGTACTCAACTGGAACGGATGCGTTGTAATCGGTTACGTGGAATACCACTTTAAGGCTGTCCGGATCTCGCACAACCGTGCCCGCCTCTACCATGCCACCGGCACGAATTCGTACATCCATCGGTGCCTCACCAGCCGAAATCTGGGTAGGATCGTAAAACAGGTTGATATTCTGACGTAACGCATAAGTGGTAAGCGCTACCGCGATGGAAAGCCCTGCCAGAAGAAACAGAACAATGGTCAGCCGCTTTTTACGGATCGGATGCATTTAAGTACCTGTCAGTCAGTCTTGGGAAACGTTCACGCGCGCGAAGGACGCGGAGGGTGGCGGAGACGCCGCTACTTTACTCTTGTCAGCCTGAAACTCGTAACCGCGGCGGCAGGACTCGACAATTGCCTTTCGGCTCCGGACCGACCCGATCATCATCAATAGCATCAATACGAAAAACACAGCGTAACAGGCCCACACATAAGGGCCGTGACCTTCCATCGCGATAAAGGCAGAAAAGGAATCAAATGCCATTGGTCAGACCCTCCCTTTCATAACGAATTCTCTTACCCAGCGGGTTCGTTGCTCCCGGGACAGAATCTCTGTCTGCATACGAACACAGGCCAGCCAGCCAAAAATCAGGTACAAACCTAACACGGACAGCAGCAGCGGCACCCACATTTCCGCCGGCATCGAGGGCTTTTCCGTGAGCTTGAATGTTGCGGGCTGATGAAGTGTATTCCACCATTCCACGGAGTATTTGATAATGGGGATATTCACTACCCCCACCAACACCAGCACCGCAACCGCCCTGGCGGCAGACTTCTCATCATTGATGGCACGATCCAACGCTATAACACCACCATACAGAAACATCAGTATCAGCATGGAGGTAAGCCGGGCGTCCCAGATCCACCAGGTGCCCCATGTCGGCTTGCCCCAGACAGCACCGGTAAAGAGGGCCAGAAACGTCAGAACCAGCCCCACAGGCGCAACCGCCTTGACGAAGACATCGGCAAGCTTCATGCGCCAGACCAGCGTTACAAGAGCCGCGGACGCCATCATGATGTAAACCGACTGCGCCATAAATGCTGTCGGAACGTGAATAAAAATGATGCGGTAGCTATTGCCCTGCAGGTAATCCTTGGGCGCAAAGGCGAGTCCCCATACCACCCCGGCCATCAATAGTATTACGCCACCTGCCAACAGCCAGGGCATGAACCGGGTGGATATCCCGAAAAACCATTTTGGGGAACCCAGTTTGTGAAAAAATTGCCACATCAGATGGTCACCGTCCTAACGTTTACCTTGTTTTACCCGTTCGACAAGCTGATTTTAAGGGCTGCGGCCGCTGCAAACGGCGCCAGTGTCAGCGCCAGCACCAGAAAAGCACCCAGCAGTGCCAGGTAGGCTCCCACAGTTGCGCCCTCCGCTGCTGCTGCAACGGTGCCCGTGCCAAAAATCAGCACCGGAATGTACAGTGGAATGATCAGCAGAGACAAGAGCACCCCTGCCGAACGCAATCCGAGGGTCAGCGCAGCGCCAATAGCACCAATAAGACTCAGTACCGGTGTACCAATCAGCAGCGTTAGACACAAAATACCAATAGAGTTCCCGTCGAGATGCATCATTACACCAAGAACGGGGGTCAGAATGACCAGAGGCAAGCCTGTAAGCATCCAGTGCACCAGGGTTTTTGCCAAAATCAGTAGAAACAGCGGCTGCGGCTGGAGCACAAGCTGTTCCAGAGTGCCATCGTCAAAATCATGGCGAAACAGGTGATCCAGTGACAGCAATACAGAAAGCAACGCCGCTACCCAAAGGATACCGGCTCCCGCTTCACGCAAAAATGATACTTCCGGGCTGACTCCGAGCGGAAAAAGAGTAACAACCATAACGAAAAACAGCAGCGGGTTGAGGAGGTCCTGGCGCTGCCGGAACGCCACCTTCATATCCCGCACAAAAACGCCTTTCATTGCAGCCAGAGCACCAACACTATTACTGGCGAGCCGGACCACCGGGCGGGCTTCAGCGTTCATCAGGCAAGCCTCCCGCGCCAAGAGTCAGTCTTTTCATGCCCGGCAATGCCAGGTCATGGTGAGTGGTAACCAGCACGGCGCCACCTTCAGCTGCACGCTGTTGCAATAGTGATTCGAGTGCTTTGACGCCCTCTGCGTCGATAGCCGTAAACACTTCATCAAGTAACCACAGGGGTTCATCAGCAACCAGCAGGCGCGCCAGAGCCACCCTGCGTTGCTGGCCCGCAGACAGATTACGACAAGGTACATCTTCATAGCCTCCCAGGCCGGTACCTTGCAAGGCCTGCCTCAAAGCTGCATCAGATAGAGGGTTGCGACCGGCCATCAGGGCCCGGAGATTTTCCAAAGGTGTAAGCAAGGGTTTGATTCCCGGGCGATGCCCGAGATAGAGCATGTTCCGAAGAAATGCCTCTCTCTGACTGGCTAGCGGCGCACCACACCACTTGAGTTCGCCTGTCCACGCATCATTCAGACCTGCCAGTATTCTCAGCAGCGTTGTCTTGCCGGAGCCATTCGGCCCCTCGACACGGGTTAGCGTACCGGGCAGTATGGAGAAGGATAACTCGCGAAAAAGTATCCGCTTGTCCCGTTCACACTGAAGATTGACAGCCTGTAGTAACGGCTCGGACATCAGGGCCCCGAAGTCAGGACGATGCACAAATTGCATCGGGTGTATTCACAGCAATAGTTGCCAGCGCGGCGTATTATAACTAAAGCGTTTGCAGATTACTCTTGTCTGGTATCAAGTTAGCAGCGATGAAACTACCCAGCAGCCAACAGCCTCCTACTCCTCCGGCACCGGCCACTGCGCAACCAGCGCAGCCCCGGGATGCTGGTCAAATTGGCCGTGAAACCGCCACGCTCTCTGCCAGACAGCAACTGGATCAGCTCCAGCTTGCAAACCGGGAAACCATACTGGCCCGCGTGGCAGAAGTCATCAATCGCCAGGGCAGTGGTAATGCAGACCTGTTGCTGGACGTGCGAGGAAAATCACTTCAGGTAAGCGCCGCGATTGGTGCGACTGAGTTGACCCCGGGCGACTGGGTAAAAGTGATGCGTGCGGGCAATGAACTGCAATTGATGGGAAAGCTTGCCGCAGCTCCCGAAGCAATCATCACCCGGGCTCTGGCGCAGCGTATGCCGTGGCAGCAAAGCCTGGACAGCGGCCTCGCAAAATTGATGACAGCACTGAACCGGGGCGTGATTCCCGAACTGACACCTGGCCAGCTACCCGGGGCCCGAAGCCCACAGCCGCTGCCAGAAGCCGCCCGCCAGGCGGCCGAAACATTACTTGCGAGACTGCCCGCCAGCAACACATTGGCGCCTGGAGCTGGCACGCAGAACAATAGCGTGCAGCAAATACGACAGTGGGTGGCTGAAAGCGGGTTGTTTGCAGAGTCCCGCCTTACCCAGGCACCCTCCCCCGCGTTGCCGGATCTCAAGCTTGCTATCGGGCGCATGATTACTGCGCTCTTGGCCGAGCAAACCGGAGATGCCACGACCACGTTTAACCGCCTATCACCGCTGGCCAGCCCCGGGCTGGTTCAGGCGCCGCTGCAGTTCCCACAGGTGCCCGCTTCACCGGCACCTGCGAACAACTCAGAACCCACATCGGTGGGCCAGACACTGCGAATGCTCGCCGGTATGCTGAACCGAATAACGGTTAACCAGTTGCACAGCCAGATCCTCACTGCGAGAGGCGGGGCTGATGCGCCTGCCCCGACCTCTACCATGCTCATGGACTTACCCTGGGTGACGCCTCAGAACGAACCCAGGCTGGCACAACTGCGCATAGAGCAACATAAAGATGAATCGCCATCAAAGGATCGCGGACTCAAGCGGGCAGCCATCAGCGAATGGCGCCTCAATCTTGCCATTGATCTGGAACGGGCCGGAGCTCTGAATTTTGAGGTTTCCCTGCGCCAGCAGGATATAAGCGCGCGGGTGTGGGCAGAAAAGCAGGACACGCTGAGACAGGTCAACGAAGAGCTACCGCTTCTGCGGCAAAGTCTTACGGAGCTGGGACTGGAAGTAACCGATCTCGAGTGCCGCCGGGGCAGCCCCTCTTATCCGGCAACAAAGTTGGAGCATAGACTGGTGGATACACGGGCATGAAAGACCAAAATGAACACCCTTCATCCAGCGCAGCCGTTGCTCTTAAATACGACGGCGAGAAGGCTCCGACGATAACTGCCACGGGAACGTACGAACTGGCGGATGAAATCATCAGAATCGCCAGAGAGCACAACGTGCCCCTGTACGAAAATGCAGAGCTGGCCGGCATTCTCGCGCGCCTGTCCCTGAACGATGAAATCCCCGAAAACCTATACCGGGTTATCGCAGAAATTCTTGCCTTCGCCTTCCACATTCGCGGCCGAACGCCCGAAGACGCCGGCCGGGATAATACCGCGCCTTCATCATCACCCCTAGTGGATAAGTGAGCGCAGCGCCCATACCTGAGCCCAGACCTCACCCTCGCGTTGTGCGATTGCGGTCTCAAAATAGTGCTTGAGGCGCCGGCGGTCGTCCGGATGATCCTTGAGTGCCGAGCCGATAATGTGGTGCATCAACTGCTCCACCGTCATGCTTCCGCCACCGTAATACCAGGCATTGAGACTCGCCGCGTGGGCAACGGATACAGCCTCAGCCGTGGATAGCGCTGCGCCCGCAAGCCTGTCAGTGCTTCGGCCATCCATGGTCTGGCCGTTACGCAACTCATGGAACATGGTAACCAGAAACTCAATGATTTCTGCATCCAGATCCACGCTGATACCCGCGCGGTCATTGGCCCTACGCACTTCTCGCAAAACCACACCTATTTCATCCGACAGGCTCTTGATCGGCCGGATTTCTTCGAAGTCCATTCGGCGTTTAAGTGCAGCGCTCATCTGGTGAACGCCTGCGTCGAGGCTGTTGGATGTGGCTACCAGATTGAAGCCTTCACGAGCCAGTATTACGCCATCATCACCGGAAATTTCCGGCACCACCAGAACCCGGTCAGAAAGCACCGACAAGAGTGCATCCTGCAAAGCCTGAGGGCAGCGGGCAATTTCCTCGAAGCGAACTAGCCGGCCCTCTATCATGCCCCGCATAAGCGGGCTTGGAACCAGGGCTTCCAGACACGGCCCTTTGGCAGCGAGAACTGCCTCGTTCCAGCCGTAAAGAAGTTGCCTGACCTGGGTTATGGCACCGCCCTGCAGAGCAAGAGTCGAGTTGCCGGATATGGCCGCCGTAAGCAGCTCAGAAAGCCAGGATTTTGCGGTGCCGGGCTCGCCAACCAGTAAACAACCCCTGCTCGTACACAGAGAAATGATAATACGGACAACCATGGCGCGATCCGCAACAAACTTGCGCTCAATACCCAGGCTGTCATCGCCCAACACAAATTTCTCAACCGCCCTCGGTGACAGTTGCCACCCTGGTGGCACCGGACCAAGATCCATTGCTGCAAGTTTTTTCAGCTCATCCCTGAAAACAACTTCCGCGGGCTGCCGCTGCGCCGCTTTTTTCGGCTGGCTTGCTGCGCTCATAACGGGCTCCTGCGGCCACCACGGACTTCAGGCGCCATGCGCTCCCGGGGCAGAATACGCGGCAATTCAGACATAGGAATAATACCCTCGATAACATGATCCAATGCACTGTCTCGCATGGTGATCAGGCCGGAATCCAACGCGCGCCAGCGCAATTCTCCGATCGGGGGCTGGCTGGAAATAGCATTCCTGATATCGGAATCCACCTCCATATATTCCACAATAGCCACCCTACCGTGAGTTCCCCGACCATTACACTTGGCGCAACCCGCACCTTCAAAACAACGGAAGTTATCCGGCGCGCCATTGGGAAACAGCTCTTCAAGAATGACAGGGTCCGGTGTTGCAGGCTGCCGGCAATGGGTACAGATTCGCTTGGCAAGGCGCTGGGCGATCACGGCCAGCAGCTCACCGGCAATGGAATTCGGGTGAATACCCAGATCGTACAAACGTTGCAGGGAATCCACCGCGTCGTTGCAGTGCAGTGTCGAAAGTACAACGTGGCCCGTCTGGGATGCACGAACCGCCTCCAGTGCCGTTTCATGGTCGCGGATCTCACCGACCAGAATCACATCGGGGTCTTCACGCACGAAAGCACGCATGGCATCCGCGAAGTTGAAACCGATTTCGCCCCGCACACGGGTTTGCTGGATATTATCAATGGAGTACTCGATAGGGTCCTCCACCGTAATAACTTTTCTGCGACCATCGTCTGCCAGCGTTTGCAGGCCGGCGTAGAGTGTTGTGGACTTGCCTGAACCGGTTGGCCCGACGACCAGAACCAGGCCGGCAGGGTTATCGAGCAGGCGCTGGTAGTGGGAGCCAATCATTGGCGACATGCCCAGTTCGGCAATCGTCATGGCCCGGCCGGTCTGCGGCAGTAACCGGATCACCGCATGCTCACCGTGCAGCGACGGCTGGGTCTGTACCCTGAGGTCGTAGGACATGTCACCCAGTTGCAGGCGGGAGCGCCCACCCTGCGGCAAACGGCGCTCGGCAATGTTCAGCTCTGCCCGCAACTTGATAACGTTGATAACACCTTTTATTTCCCGGGGCGTAAGTTGGTACTGGCCCAGATCACGAAGATCGCCATCCACTCGCAAACGGATCCTTACCCGCTCACCATATTGTTCAATGTGAATGTCGCTGGCTTTTTCGCTGACTGCATCCAGCAGAATCGCCTCATATACCGATACCAGATACGGACTGACATGATCGTTAGCCGCTTCACGACCCAAAGGTTTGTCGCGGTGACGGCTTGAACCCTGCCCGGCCGTCGATAACACTGCTTCGTCGGCAGCAAACCGGTTACCCTTGGCCGACAAATCCAAAGACGACCAGATTCTCCGGAAATCCGTAGGCGTAACCAGCCAGAGCTCTACGGCACGTTTGGGGCTCATACGCTCCAGCTGATCGGTGCGCGCATCCGGGTCATCGGTTACAAATGAGACCTTTCCACTACTTTGCGCCACAGGAATGATTCGGGACAAATCCAAAAACGTGCGGGAAAAGGTCCGGAAGAGTTCAACCTTCAGCGTTGGCAGAAGCCCATCGGCATCGACAAAGGTCATGCCTCTTTGCTGGGCCAGCGAACGATAAAGATCGGTTTCTTCGATATTCAGATTACGACGCAAGACATCGAGCACGCGGCAGTTCTCTGCCGCCGCCTCGGTTTTCGCCTTCGCCAGTACACCTTCATCAATCACGCCCAGATCAATCAGAATCTGTTCCGAGTTCCGGTTAAAATCCACCCAGCCAAGCGTGCGGACACGCTCAAGCTTGTCTGCACGTTTTACAAACATCGCCATACTGGGAACTGGTCCGGCCTTACCCTCTAGGCAAATCAGATTGCCGCCCTCGCGAAGGTAGCTCGACAAAACATCACGATCTGCCATAAACGTGGTGCAAAGAACAAGGTCGCAGGGCTGGTCGATGTCAAACCCGCTTTCCGCAGGCTTCGCCAGAACATCTACGTTGTACATGCCCAAACGAAAAAACCTTGCCCTCGCGGCTTCAGCAACGTCCGGGTTTTTTTCAATATAGATAACACGATGAGCCAGACGGGATAACACGGCAGCCAGATAACCAGAGCCGCCTCCCACATGCATCACGTTATCAGCCGGCGTCACTTCCGGCATGATGGACAGAATATGGCTGACGGTTTCTTCGCGGGGAATAGAGTGCCCGGTTATGGAAGGAATCAGATCCGAACCGGTGACAAAATCATGACGGGATACAGAAAGAAGGGCCTCATGGGCCCTTTGGTAAACTTTCTTCATTCAGCAACGTCCATAGCAGCGCAGTTTTCAGGCCGCCTGACGTTTTTTCAACGCTGACACCAGCTCGGCCTCGGGACGGGATATCCCACATGTGTTCATAAGATCGTCGATATCTGCTCCGAGATCAACAAGCCGCGACGCTTCATCGTAGGAAATACGCAGAGGGTCATTTTGACGCATCTCATCCATGGTTGAGCGCAGCTCATGCAGTTGTCGCTCGCATACCACAAGCCGCTGGCCCACTCCCATGCTACCACTCGCAGTGGCATGCAACTCCCGGCCCAGCGTATCGCAGCGTTCTTTAAGTGAGGCTTTCAGTTGTCGGTTCTGGCGACCAAGTATCAGGCCCTGCACAAAAACCAGAGCAAGCGCGACTGAAGTCAGCACCCAGGGAACATAGGAAGGCATTTCAGCAAACATGATGGACGTCTCCGGTTTATTAACCACGGAAGGCGCCCATCATCAGATCCGACCGGTACAACTCCGGTTCACAGCCCTGCGATTTCAGCCCATTCGTGGTCTGTCAGCATTTTGTCGAACTCGACCAATATGATCAGTTCACCATCTTTATTACATACACCCTGGATAAACCTGGCACTTTCCTCGTTACCCACATTTGGTGCGGTCTCAATTTCACTGGCTTTCAGGTACACAACCTCGGCTACAGAATCCACCAGGATACCCATCACCTGATCGGCCGATTCCATTACCACTATCCGGGTCGCGTCTGTAACGTCTGCATCTGCCAAACCGAAACGGCGACGGGTATCGATTACCGTTACCACGTTGCCCCGCAGGTTGATGATGCCCAACACGTAATCCGGAGCACCCGGTACTGGCGCGATTTCCGTGTATCTCAGCACTTCCTGGATCTGCATAACGTTCAGACCGTAGGTCTCGTTATCCAGCCGAAAAGTCACATACTGCAGTACCTGATCGTCCTGGGACTGACTTTGCTGTCCGCTCGGGGATGCCATAACCTGTATCTCCTGTTAGGCCGCCCGGCGCGGGCAACCTGATCGTCAAAAAAACATCATCAGTGCCCAATACTATAAGCAAGGGCACAAACCGTGCCAGCACGGCACCGTTTCATTCAGTAACTGGCCCGACGGGACACCCGCGGTCAGCTCAGATCAAGATGCTGCTCGCGTTCGGCACGCACCAGCAAATTCGCCATGGTGCTCACATCAACCAGAGCACACATCTGCTCAATAACCGTTCCTGCCAGCCAGGGCCGCTTACTACGCGCCGTGCGCCAGCGCACATCATCTGGGCTAAGAGTGAACGACTGAGCTACGTCGTCGCATGCCAGCCCCCATTCGCTGTTATCCAGACGGATCACAAACTGGTAGTTGTCCCGGGCATTGGCCGGGACCCTTCCAGCCATAATCCACTCTGCCGTATCCACAACTCTCAGATTCTGATGAGTACTCGAACGAATACCCATATACCAGCGCGGGCTGCCGGGAATTGGTCGGATACCCTCTTCAATCCGGTGGATAGCACCCAGAAGAACAAGAGGAACCGCAAGCTGCAAGCCGGCCACAGTAAAAATCAGGCACTCAAACGGGCGCTCCGACCACTCCGGGCGCAATACCGGCGAATCCGGCGCAGGCTCCGGTGACGGTTCCGGCGCGGGCTCCTCCACAACAACAGTCTCGCGCACCCGCAAGGGTTGCGGCTGCAGTTCCACTCTGGGCGCCGGTTCGGGTCTCGACACCGGCTTCGACACTGGCGCCGGCTTCCGCTCAGGCTTTAATACGGGCGTAGGCTCCGGCTCGCGGATCTCTTCACGCGATGCAGTGTCCGTTGCCGTGTGCAACAATTCATCCAGATAGCTGGCGATGGCGTTTGCTGGATCCGCCAGCTTTGTCAATTTCTCGTCAGCCATGCTGACGTACCTTCAATGAACCAGTCCTTGCCAGCAAATCATCCAACAGATGCCGGTATGCCCGGACACCATGAGTCTGTGAATCCAGTTTTGACGGTATAACGCCCGCTTGGCTGGCGTCGCGGAATTTTGTGTCAACTGGCACCGCAAACTTCCACAAATTGTCCTGGTAGATTCTACGTAGCTGATTCAGGCTCTTTACCGATGCCTGGGTGCGCCGATCAAACATGGTGGGCACGATGGTATAAGGCAGTTGGTTTTTCTGGGAGCGCATGATCATCTGCAGTGTATGCAGCATACGCTCGAGACCTTTGATAGCGAGGAATTCGGTTTGTACGGGGATAACCAGATGCTGCGCGGCTGCCAGTGCGTTGACCATAAGTACACCCAGTGAAGGCGTGTTATCGAGGATGACGTAGTCAAAATCATCCCATAACTGGGCAAGAGCTCGGGACACAATCAGCCCCATACCTTCAACGCCGACCATTCGGCGCTCCAGCGTAGCCAGCGCCGTGCTCGCAGGCAGCAGAGCCAGCCCGGGGCAGCTTGTTTCCGTAATCAGCTGGGCCGGAAGGCCTTCAGGTACCTTGCCCTGATGCTGAAACAGATCGAAAACACTGTGCGCAAGCGTATCGGGGTCGTACCCGAACCAGCTGGTCAGAGAGCCATGGGGGTCCAGATCTACCACCAGCACGCGCTTACCACGCTCAGCCAGCAGGCCGCCCAAAGCGACTACCGAGGTGGTTTTACCCACACCACCTTTCTGATTGGCTACTGCCCAGATTCGCACGGCTTCTCTCCGGAAAATACGTTATCGCAAACTTCTGAAATCCACTGTATTCCGTTTTAACGGCCAGCGGCGGGACAACTTGAATGGAACCGGAGCACTAGCGCATAACGCCCCGTATACTGGCATCGCGAGAAATAAGAAGCACCACACGCCGGTTACGCCGCCGCCCTTCCTCGGTGTCGTTACGCGCCACAGGCTGGTGCTGCCCGTACCCGACCGCCGCCAGCCGTTCAGGCTCAATGCCTTCCATACCCAGCATGCGCACAACCGCCGCTGCACGGGCCGCCGAAAGCTCCCAGTTGGAAGGGAAGCGGGTAGTACGAATAGGCTGATTGTCGGTGAAGCCTTCAACCTTTACGGCGTTATCCCGGTCTCTCAGAACCCTGGCTATTTTTTCGATCACCTCAAACGAATCGTAGTGCGGCTCGGCATCGCCGCTGCCAAACAACAAGCTGTCAGGCAAGTTCAGCGCCAACCAACGTTCATTGGTTTCGAGAGTAACCACCCCCCGATTAATCAGGTCATCAAACTCCAGTGCAAGCTGATCCGCCATGTCACGCAGATCATCTGAGCGTTCCCGGGTATCCTGTTCATCATTGCGGGGAGCTTCAGTTACCGCAGGAGCAATAACATCTTCTGATTCAGTCACCGCCGCACGCTGCGGCTGGTCGCCTACTGCAATAGGCTGAAAGGACCGTTGAGGCGCATTGAAAACGCCTGTGAGCGTTTCTGAGAGCACCTTGTATTTGCCCTCATTTACCGACGACACCGAGTACATCACCACAAAAAAAGCGAACAAAAGCGTGATGAAATCCGCGTAAGAAATCAGCCAACGCTCTTTGTTGTGTAAATCGTCCTGTGATTGCCTGCGACGCCGCATAAATAGGGACCGGGGGTGATTACTGCAGGAAACCCCGCAGACGCAATTCAATGGATTTAGGGTTCTCACCCTCGGCTATGGCGATAATGCCATCGATCATCATGTCTTCGTACCTGGAACGTTCCTTAACCAGCCCCCTGAGCTTGTTGGCAATCGGAAAAAACAACAGATTTGCCAGAGCCACACCATAGATGGTCGCCACAAACGCGGTGGCAATGCCGCTCCCGAGGGACTCGGGGTCTTCGAGGTTGGTCATTACCTGGATCAACCCCATGACAGCGCCGATTATGCCAATCGTTGGCGAGTAGCCGCCCATGGCTTCAAACACCTTCGCAGATTCCAGATCCCGCTGTTCCCGGCAATCCAGATCAATTTCCATGATGCTACGGATAGTTTCCGTTTCAGCCCCGTCGACCAAAAGCTGCAGGCCTTTACGGGAAAAGTTTTCCGGCTCTTTTTCAGCCAGTCCCTCGAGCCCGAGCAGACCTTGTTTGCGAGCCTTCACGCTCCAGTCAATCACCTTGCCAATGCCATCTTCAATATTGATGTACGGTGGAACAAATACCCATCGAACTTGAGCAGAAGCCCGTTTCAATGTGGGCCAGGAGGTCTGAAGAATAGTTGCGGCAAGCGTACCGCCAATAACGATAATGGCGGCAGGAGCGTTGAACAGCGAGCTGAGCGCCCCTCCTTCAAGAAGGTTGCCACCAAGAATGGCGGCGAATGCCAGAACAACACCAAGCAGGCTAAGAACATCCATCAGCAAACGCCCTCCACCAGTCGTGGACCTACGTCATCGAGAGACAGAACTTCATCACTCAGGCCTGCCTTGGCAACGGCCATGGGCATGCCGTAGATCACTGATGTTTTTTCATCCTGCGACCAGATTGGAGAACCGCTCTGTTTCATCATACGGCAGCCTTCCCTTCCGTCTGACCCCATTCCGGTAAGGATCACTCCGAGGGTTTTTCCGGGAAACGAACGGGCCAGAGAACCAAAGGTAACATCTACACAGGGCCGGTAATTCAAGCGCTCATCCCCCGGCAGAATACGCACCCGTGGCTGGCCACCGCGGTTTTCTACCATCATTTGTTTGCCACCCGGAGCAAGCAATGCCAGCCCGGGGCGCAGAATGTCTCCGTCTTCCGCCTGGCGCACCTCTATCTTGCAAAGTTTATTAAGCCGCTCTGCAAACGCCGGTGTGAAACTCGCGGGCATATGTTGTACAAGCACAATGGGCGAGGGAAAAGATGCGGGCAATGCCGCCAGCACGCGCTGGAGTGCCACTGGCCCACCGGTCGAAGTGCCGATACCGACAACAGCATAGCGCCTTGCCGGACTCTTACGGGAGCCGCGCCCTGACGGCGCAACCTGCGGCCCTGAAGCAGCCGGGCTAGCCTCCGTACGACCAGATACAACAGATCTGGGTCCGGTTTGCCGGTGAGCCGTAGCGGCCTGCTGTGGGGATTGCCGTGGAGCATCCGGTTGAGCGCTCGCTGAGGAGTGCGGAGAGGAATGCTGTGGAGAGGAATGCTGTGGAGAACGAGGGGAAGATTGCTTTAGTGAGCGCTGAGCGCGACTGGCCGGCCGGCTGCGGGCCACGTCCAGTACACGGTCTATCAGAATTTTCTGCAACTGGCTGCCATCCCGGGCAATTTCCTCGAAGTTTTTGGGCAGAAAATCTACCGCCCCGGCCTCAAGCGCGTCCAGTGTAATTCTGGCCCCCTCATAGGTAAGGGAAGAAAACATCAATACCGGCACAGGATGCTTGCTCATGATCTCGCGCACGGCTGAAATACCGTCCATTATCGGCATTTCGTAATCCATGGTAATAACATCCGGGCGCAGTGATTCAGCCAGCTCAACACCTTCGCGGCCATTCGCAGCAGCACCCACCACCCGGATCTGCCCGGACGCAGTCAGTATCTCCGTCAGCCGTTTGCGGAAGAACCCTGAATCATCAACGACCAGGACAGACACTGTCATCCGTTTCTCCTACCAAACATACGTTGTCCCACAGAACCCTTCAGTTGTTGAATAGCCCTCAGCCGCGGTATAGCACCCAGCTGCCATGAGGACCATTCAACTGTAATGCTGGAGCAGGCTGGGAACGTCAATAATGAGTGCGATACGGCCGTCACCGGTGATTGTCGCGCCAGCCATGCCCGGTGTGCCTTGAAGCCCACGCCCAAGAGGCTTTATCACTACTTCTTCCTGCCCCACTAATTGGTCAACAACAAAGCCGACCTGTCGGGTGCCCATGGCCACGATTACAACGTGACCGTTTTCGCGATCAGGAGTACCGGCCGAACCTTTAACCAACCAGCGTTTTATATGGAACAAGGGGAACACTTTATCGCGCACAACAATACATTCACGGCCATCGACAATGTTGGTGCGGCTCAGGTTCAGATGGAAAATCTCCACCACGTTCACAAGAGGCAACGCAAACGACTGATCACCAAGCATGATCATCAGCGTTGGCATGATCGCCAGTGTCAGAGGCACCTTGATGATGATGCGTGAGCCTTTGCCCAGTTCTGAAACAATGCTGAGCTGGCCGTTGAGCTGACCAATTTTGGTCTTGACCACGTCCATACCCACACCGCGGCCAGAGACGTCAGAAATCTGCTCTTTGGTGGAGAAGCCGGCAGCAAAAATCAGATTGAAACACTCAGTATCTGTCAGGCGATCGGCTGCATCCTGATCGTAAATTCCTTTTTCTACCGCTTTGCGTCGGAGCACTTCCGGATCCATACCGGCGCCATCATCATCGATGGACAGAAGAATGTGATCCCCTTCCTGCTCAGCAGACAACGTAACTGTCCCCTGTCGCGGCTTGCCGGCTTTCTCCCGCACATCCGGCGCTTCAATACCATGATCCACCGAGTTGCGCACCAGATGGACAAGTGGATCCGATAGCGCTTCGACGAGGTTTTTGTCGAGATCCGTATCTTCGCCGTGCATGACCAGGTTCACTTCTTTTTTCATATTCCTGGCAAGATCGCGAACAACACGCGGGAAACGACCGAATACTTTCTTGATAGGCTGCATTCGGGTTTGCATTACAGCCGTTTGCAGATCGGTAGTCACAACGTCAAGGCTGGAGACCGCCTTGTGCATATGCTCGTCTTCACTTGCAGAACCCAACCGCTGCAACCGATTACGGACCAGTACCAACTCACCTACCATATTCATGATATCGTCCAGGCGCTTGGTATCAACGCGGACGGTGGTTTCTGCAACCGGAGCTTGTTCTCTGGCGGCTGGGGCCGGGGTAGTTTGTTTAGCTGGCGCTCTGTCAGCCGGCTGCGCGGCTACCTTCTTTTCCGGTTGCCCGGCCTCACCTATTTCAGTTTTTTCCTGCGAAGGCTCTGCTTGCTTGCTACTTGCATCGCTGGTTGTCGGGCTACCGCCCTTGCCGTGTAGCTCGTCCAGCAACTTTTCAAATTCGTCGTCGCTGATCAACTCAGAATCGCTGCCCGCAACCGGCCCTGTCGAAGATGCCGAGTCCTCTGCGTCTGCGCCGGGAGCAGTTGGTGCTACAAATCTGCCTTTGCCATGGAGCTCATCCAGCAAGGCTTCAAATTCGTCGTCGGTGATGTCGTCGCCTGACCCGTCGTTCCCGACAGCTGCAGGCTCCTGAGTCGGGCTGGGCACTGTTGCGGCGGCAGGTGCTTCTCCGTGAAGGGCATCCAGTAGTTGCTCGAACTCATCATCGGTAATGTCACCGTCGTCCAGGCTTGCTCCCGACGGTTCCTCCAGGGGGACAGGGGCCTCGGGAGAAGCCGCATCCTGAGGCAAAGCCAGAGCATCCAGCGCCGCAATCAGCTCATCCGGCGCAGGCGTCAACTCCTCATGGTTGCGCACCTGTTCAAACATGGCATTCACATGATCCAGAACCTCAAGGACAACGTCCATAAGCTCCGAATCAACCCGCCGCTTATGGTTGCGCAGAATGTCGAATACGTTCTCTGCTGAGTGGCAGCAATTAACAAGGGCGTCCAGCTGCAAGAAGCCAGCACCACCTTTAACCGTATGAAATCCACGGAATATGGCGTTGAGCAGATTGCTGTCGTCAGGATGCTGTTCAAGATCGACAAGTTGCTCAGACAGCTTTTCGAGAATTTCTCCGGCCTCTACAAGAAAGTCCTGAAGAATCTCATCATCGGCATCAAACGCCATGGGTTAACCTCTTATATTCAGAAACCGAGACTGGACAACAGGTCATCTACGTCGTTTTGTCCCGAAACTACATCTTCACGCTCTTCAGGCTTTATCTGCGGGCCCACGCCCTGCTCAGCGGATACTTCCTGGCCATCAATGTGATGAACCGTCCCGGTAAGCTGGTCAACATGGCTGGCCATGACAACAAGGCTGAGCATCTGCTCTTCCACGTCCTTGACCAACGTCGTAACGCGCTGAATGACCTGACCGGTCAAGTCCTGAAAATCCTGTGCCAAAAGAATTTCAGACAGGCTCCCATAAATGGTGTCGGCGTCCTGGGACAGGCCCACAAAAAACTTATCGATACGGCCGTACAGCTCACGAAACTCAGCGGGCTGCATTTCACGACGGCGCAAACGCTGCCACTCATCACGCAAGGCAGACGCTTCATCGCGCATTGCGTTGGCAACGGGCATGCTTTCTTCAACCAGATCCATCGTGCGGTTGGCGGCCTGACCTGTCATCTGCACGACGTAGGCAAGTCGGTCTGAAGCATCTGTCATCATCGACAGAACTTCCTTCTGTTCGGGGCTGCGCGGATCTATCTGAAAGTTACGGATTGATTCATGAAGCGTTCGGGTCAACCGACCCACTTCCTGGTAAAGACTCTGATCCCTAACATCGCCCATTTCATTGATCAGGGCCATAGCACGGACATAGTCTTCCCTTTCAACGCATTGATTGAGCTCAGCCGCTTGGTGCCGAAGCTTTTCAGTCACTTCCGGCTCAAGACCCCGGTGGATCTTTTTGTTATCGCTCATACGATCCATCCAATCTCTGCTTACTGGATTCGTTCAAAAATTTTCTCAATCTTTTCCTTGAGAACGGCGGCGGTAAAAGGCTTGACCACATACCCATTAACACCCGCCTGGGCGGCCGCGACGATCTGATCGCGCTTGGCCTCGGCAGTAACCATCAAAACCGGGAGAGATTTCAGATTGTCGTCGGCCCGCACGGCCTTGAGCAGATCGAAGCCCGACATTCCAGGCATGTTCCAGTCTGTCACCAGGAAATCGTACTTGCCGCTTTTCAACATGGGCAGAGCCGTGTTGCCATCATCCGCTTCATCCGTGTTTGTGAAGCCCAGATCACGGAGCAGGTTCTTGATAATCCGTCGCATTGTGGAGAAATCATCCACAATGAGAATTTTCATGTTTTTGTCCAAAGGGACCTCCAGTTAATAACACCCGGAAATGGTGTGACCTTTGTGCTCAAATTTTGGCAGGCCGCTAATTTAAGCACTTATTGTCTGATCTTTATGACGGTTGTAAAGCATCGGTTACCAAATACTACACTCCAGTACGATCCGGAAACCTGAGCCGGGCCTATTCGCCATCCTCATGACGCCATTCCGACAGCCTGCCGCGCAACCGCAGTGCGGCCTGGCTGTGAATCTGGCTGACCCTGCTTTCGCTAACGCCCAGCACTGCGCCAATTTCCTTGAGGTTCAGTTCTTCCTGGTAATACAGGCTCAGAACCAGTTTTTCCCGCTCGGGCAGCTGCTCAATAGCAGCTGCCAAATTGCTCCGAAAAGAATCAGAAGCCAGTCCGTCCAGGGGATTATCACTGGTCTCTGTTTCTTCTATCGGCAGCTCTCCGGATTCATTGAGCTCATCAAGGCTAAAAAGTCTGCCGCTGTTCGAATCAGCCAGAGTGGCGTGGTACTCAGAAAGCTCCATACCGAGCTCTTCGGCAACTTCGGCGTCCTGAGCTTCACGCCCCAGCCTGTTTTCAACAGCCTTGATCGCCTTGGCCACCCGGCGGCTATTCCTGTGAACAGAGCGCGGTACCCAGTCGCCTTTACGGATTTCATCCACCATGGCACCCCGGATGCGGATACCGGCATAGGTCTCGAAGGTTGCGCCTTTGGTTGAACTGTAGCGTTGGGCAGCTTCCAGCAATCCAATCATGCCAGCCTGCATAAGGTCGTCCAGCTGCACAGAGGCTGGCAGCCGGGCCAGAAGGTGAAGAGCAATTTTCTTGACCAGGGGGGCGTGCGTCTCAATCAGTTCTGAAGAACTTTTTACGCCAGCCTGGTGATAGATTCCCAGATTTTTCGTCAATGTCGTGTATCCGGTATTGTTTGACGGGATCCGTTTCAGACTTCGACGAGCCGCTCCACAAAAAACTCCAGATGTCCGCGGGGAGATGACGGCAACGGCCAGCTTTCGACTTTGTCGGCCAATGCCTTGATCGCGAGCGAGGCTTTAGCCCGGGGATAGGCATCCAGCACAGCTTTCTGACGCTGAACGGCTTTCTTTACGGCTTCGTCGTAAGGCACCATACCAACATATTGTAATGCTACATCCAGAAAGCGTTCAGTAACCCGGGTCAGTTTTTCGAACAGATGACGACCCTCCTGCTCGCTACCCACCTGATTGGCAAGGATGCGAAAACGGTTGGTGTCGTAGTCGCGATTCATCAGTTTAATCAGGGCGTACGCATCGGTAATCGATGTAGGCTCATCACACACCACCAGAAGCAATTCCTGGGACGCCCTGAGAAAACTCACCACCGACTCTGAAATTCCAGCCGCGGTGTCCACAATAAGCACATCGATCTGATCACCTAACTCACTGAAGGCGTTAATCAGGCCGGCGTGCTCCATCGAGCTGAGCTGGGTCATGCGTTGGGTGCCGGAGGACGCCGGTACAATTTTGATACCGCCAGGGCCATTGACCAATACGTCCCTGAGGTCACACTCTCCTGCCAGCACATCTTTTAAGGTGCGGTTGGCAGTAATGCCGAGCAGCACATCGATGTTACCCAAGCCGAGATCGGCATCAAGCAAAACCACACGCCTGCCCTTCTGCGCCAGAGCAATGCCGAGATTGACCGACACATTACTTTTGCCGACTCCACCCTTGCCGCCGGAAACTGCGATCACCTGTACCGGATGTGCTTTGCTCATAACTGTTATTATCTCTCGCAACGTTTAGCCGGATATGACTCATAGCTGAAACAAATCAGACCTTCAGAACCTCATGCCATTTCGCGGGGGCGTTCTTCACCCGACAACTGTTCTGCAGTAGCCTGTTGCTGGAGCGCTTTAAGTCGCTCGACAGCCAAACGTACCAGCGGAACCGCTTCGGCGTGGTGCAGATCTCCAGGAATCTTTTGTCCATCTGTGTAATAGGCTACCGGCAATCCGGTTTCCATCACAAAGCCCAGAGATTCGCCCAGAGTCAGCGCCTCGTCGATCTTTGTCATCACGCAGCCCGTGAGACCTGCCATCTTATAGCAATGCCATACGGATTTCATAATACGCGGCTGGCTGGTTGCTGAAACCACCAGGTGCGTACGCACGTTATGGTGACTGCGGGCCAGCTCTGCAAGTTGCTCCTGGTAGCCTTTCTCAGAACTGGTCAGCCCTGCCGTATCGATCAACACCAGATGGCGATCTGACAACTCATCAAGAATATCGTCCAGAGTGTGGCTTTCGTCCACCACTCGAACCGGCACATTAAGAATTCGGCCGAACACGAAAAGCTGCTCATGCGCCGCAACCCGATAGCGATCTGTCGTGACCAGCGCCAGAGAATCGGCGCCATGCTTCAAAACATAACGAGCCGCCAGCTTGCCAATGGTCGTTGTCTTACCGGAGCCGGTAGGGCCGACCAGTGCATATACGCCGCCCTCATCAAGCCACTCCTGCCGGGCTGTACGCACCCCGGTAACAAGCATTTTCAGGGTCTGCTTCCAACCGTCCTCGAGTTTTCCGCTTTTGTGCCGACGTGACAGCGAGCCTGCCAGATCCTGACTCAGACCAAATTCCTGCAAACGCTCTGCAAGTCGTTGCTGGATCGCGTTGGAGCCGGGCTTTTCCGGCTCACCGCGCTGGCTGCTCATGAGATCACGCAAAGAGCTGATTTCTGCACGCATGCTGGCCAGCTCGTCAGAATAACCTGTATTACTGGCGACGTTTGCAGCGGCAGGCTCGTCAAAACCCTCACTCGCGGCTTCGTGGAGTTCCGCGAATGACGCTTCGGCATAGCCCTGGGTTCGCGCTGCCCGGCTTTCACGAACATCACGGATACGTGAACGGGAGCGGCTCAGCTCATCTTCCAGACGGCGGTGCTGCTCTGCCTGCATTTCACCAAGTCGGGCGCCGTTGGTGGCCTCGCTGGCTTTTTCGCCAAGACTCTGGCGCGCCATATTTTCGTCGTAATCCAGCGCGGCGACGATTTCAACGCCGCCATCTACTCGCCGGTTGGAAAGGATGACAGCATCCGGCCCCAATTGCTCACTGATCTGCTTCAGCGCTTCGGCCATGCTCTTGGCAAAAAATCGTTTAACTTTCATGTTATTGCATCCTCCACCGGTAACGCTGCATTGACGTTATCCGTTCTTTCATCCGCACGCTTACTGGCCTACGGACGCCACGATCGTAATCTGTTTGTTATCCGGTATTTCCTGATATGAAAGCACGTGCAACCGCTCCACACCGTAACTGGCAAACTTGGCCAACACCGGCCTTAACGGCCCGGATACCAGCAGGATGGCGGGCTTACCCAGCATTTCCTGGCGCTGCACACTGTCTTGCAAAGAACGCTGCAACTTTTCCACCATATTGGGTTCCAGAACCATCCCGATATCTTCCTGTCCGCCGGATTGTTGACTCTGCTGAACAGACTTTAGCAATAACTGTTCCAGATCCGGATCCAGGGTGATCACCGGTATCTCCTGATCATTGCCACAGATACTCTGAACGATCATTCGACGCAGTGCCTGACGCGCCACCGTAGTCAACAACCTGGGGTCCTGGCTCTTCGGATGCAGGTTCACCATGGCTTCTGCAATAGAGCGCATATCACGGATGGGAACTTCTTCTTTAAGCAGGTTCTGGAGCACCTTCAGTAAAAGGCTGATGGACACAGTCGTCGGTACCAACTCTTCCGCCAGTTTCGGTGAGACTTTTTCCAGCTGATCCAGCCATTTCTGAACTTCCTCGTGCCCTAGCAGTTCATGGGCATGCTTTTGCAGAACCTGGTTAAGGTGCGTTGCAACAACGGTGCTGGCATCAACCACGGTATAACCCAGTGTCTGTGCCTGGTCTTTCTTTTCAGGTTCGATCCAGCTCGCATCAAGACCAAAAGCAGGGTCTTTGCCTTCTATACCCTCTATCTTTCCGAATACCTGACCAGGGTCGATTGCCAGTTCGCGATCAGGGTGTATTTCCGCCTCTGCGATCGTTACCCCCATCAGCGTGATCCGGTACACGTTGGGCATGAGATCCAGGTTGTCGCGAATGTGCACCGAAGGCATCAAAAAGCCCATGTCCTGGGACAACTTTTTACGGACACCCTTGATGCGGCTCAATAGTTGACCACCCTGGGACTTATCGACCAACGGAATCAAGCGATAACCGACTTCCAGCCCGACAATATCCACCGTTGCCACATCATCCCAACCCAGCTCCCGGGTTTCTCCCGGCGCAGGCAACTGACGGCCCGCGTCGCCGCCAGCGTCACCTGCCAGTGGCACATCCCGGCCACCTGAGCCGGGCAAAACAGCAGCACCACCCCGACCCGGGAAAGCGCCACCCTCCTCTACACTCTGCTGATCTTTCTTCCAGATAAACCAGGCTCCCGCAGCGGCGAGGCCTCCCAGCCCCAAAAAAGCAACATGGGGCATACCTGGAATCAGACCCAGAAGCAGGAGAATACCCGCCGCTATCGCCAGAGCCTTGGGTGCGTTGAACATCTGCTGGATAATCTGCCCACCCATGTCCTGGCTGGAAGTAACCCGGGTGACCATGATGGCCGCAGAGGTTGAAAGCAGCAGTGAAGGAATCTGGGCAACCAGGCCATCACCGATGGTTAACAGCGCATAGCGCTCCATCGCGAGCCCGAAACCCAGACCATGCTGAACCATGCCTATGGCAACACCGCCGATAATGTTGATGGCCAGAATCAACAAACCAGCGACCGCGTCGCCTTTTACGAACTTGGACGCACCGTCCATCGAGCCATAAAAGTCAGCTTCTTGCGCTATCTCTGCGCGACGATGTTTAGCTTCTTCCTGATTTACAAGGCCAGCATTCAGATCTGCATCGATCGCCATCTGCTTGCCCGGCATTGCATCCAGTGTGAAGCGTGCACTGACTTCCGAAACCCGGCCGGCGCCCTTGGTAACAACAAGGAAGTTGATGATCATCAGAATGGCAAATACCACGAGACCAACCGCGTAGTTGCCGCCGATCAGCACGGCACCAAAGGATTCGATGACCTTACCCGCAGCATCCCCGCCCTCATGGCCTTCCAGCAACACAATCCGGGTGGACGCCACATTCAACGCCAGTCGCAGTAGAGTGGCTACCAACAATACGGTCGGGAAGGACGCAAACTCCATCGGCCTCAGCGCGTATACACAGACCAAAAGAATGACGATCGAAAGCGTGATGTTGAATGTGAAGAATACGTCCAGCAAAAACGCGGGCATGGGCAGAATCATCATGCCCAGCAAGCCCATCAGCATAACGGGTACACCGAGGTTTCCCCGCGTCAGGGATTTGACGTTATTAAGGACTAAAGCTCTGTCCATGCCGGAAGCTTCTCCGATTCACTGTTTCTGAGGGCGTTTTCAGGGTCGAAATTCTGACGCCGGAGTATCTTTCACAGTGTTACCGCAAGATCCATACCACCGTGAGACGATTTTCAATCGCAAGCTGCCTTTACCTGCCTGACTCACATTCTAAGATGCGGTATCCTTGCGCCACTCAATCGCAAAATTGCACCTTCAATCCAACACCATCAGACCCAAAACAGGTGAGCCCATGCCGATCCACGAGGTAAAACACCCCCTGATCAGACACAAACTCGGCCTGATGCGCCGTGCAGACATCAGTACCAAGAACTTCCGTGAACTGGCGCAGGAAGTTGGTTCGCTGCTCACATACGAAGCTACCAAAGACTTCAACCTGCAGGAAAAGACCATCGAAGGTTGGGCCGGCCCGGTTAACGTGGAGCAGATCCACGGTAAAAAAATTACGATCGTCCCGATCTTGAGGGCCGGACTTGGTATGCTCGATGGTGTGCTGAGCCTGATCCCTGTTGCCCGGGTGAGCGTGGTTGGTCAGATCCGCGATGAGGAAACTCTCGAAGCCAATACCTACCTGGAAAAACTGGTAGGTGAACTGGACCAGAGAATGGCATTGATTGTTGATCCTATGGTTGCGACCGGAGGCTCAATGATCTCCACCATCGACGTGCTCAAAAAGGCCGGAAGTACTGAGATCCGCGCTCTCGTACTGGTAGCTGCGCCCGAAGGTATAAAGAATGTTCTGGATAAGCATCCCGATGTGTCTATCTACACAGCATCTGTGGACGAATGCTTGAATGAGAAAGGTTATATCCTCCCCGGGCTTGGCGACGCCGGCGACAAGATCTTCGGCACCAAGCAGAAGGACGTCTGATAATGGAAGGTCACACCAAAGACCCCATCTGGAAGCAGGCGATTGCCGGTTCCCAGATGCTGCTGGTAGCTTTCGGCGCATTGGTGCTGATGCCGCTGATTACCGGGCTTGATCCCAATGTTGCCCTGTTTACTGCCGGCGTAGGCACGCTGATATTTCACATTGTGACCGGTGGTCAGATTCCGATTTTCCTGGCCTCATCTTTTGCGTTTATCGCGCCGGTTATCGCCTCCAAAGGCAAATTCGGCCTTGAAGAAACTCTGGGCGGTCTGATGGCAGCGGGTATTCTCTATGTCCTGCTCAGCGGTGCGATACGCCTGCGTGGTACCGGGTTCGTAACCCGCCTTCTGCCTCCAGTGGTTATCGGGCCCGTCATCATGGTGATCGGCCTTGGGCTGGCACCCGTGGCCGTCCACATGGCCTCTGGCCGCACCGGCGATGGTGCGGTACAACTGATTCCGCAGGAAACGGCACTGTGGATCGCAATGATCTCGTTGGCGGTGACCATCATTGCATCAGTCTGGTCCAAGGGTATCTTCCGCCTGATTCCGATCATGTTTGGTGTAATAGTTGGGTATATCCTGTCTGCATTCGCCGGCATTGTGGATACCACCCCCGTCCAGGAGGCAGCCTGGCTTGCGGTTCCCAACTTTGTAGCGCCAGCATTCAGCTGGGGCGCCATCCTGTTCATGATCCCGGTGGCTATTGCGCCAGCCATTGAGCACATTGGCGATATCCTGGCGATTGGTAACGTTACCCGCAAAAACTACCTGGAAAAACCGGGCCTGCACCGCACTCTGCTGGGCGACGGCCTGGCTACCAGCACTGCCGCTTTGCTGGGCGGGCCACCAAACACAACCTACTCAGAAGTAACTGGTGCGGTGATGCTGACTCGTAACTTCAACCCGAAGGTTATGTGGTGGGCGGCCTGTACAGCGATCGTTCTGGCCTTTGTAGGCAAGTTCGGCGCGGTCCTGCAGACAATCCCTGTTCCGGTTATGGGTGGCATCCTGTGCCTGCTGTTTGGCTCCATTGCCGTTGTAGGCATGAGCACTCTGATCCGCCATCAGGTTGACCTATCTCAGGCGCGGAACCTGGTTATCGTGGGTGTAACTCTGGTGTTCGGCATCGGCGGCATGGTTCTGGGCCACCTTGAAGGTATCGCCCTGTGTGCGGTAGCGGCCATCATCCTCAACCTGATACTTCCGGGCAGCCGCGAGGCATGGGGCAAGGCTATTTACGAGCACAAAGAAGACTGACTAAAACGTTAATGCTAGCCACTGGTGTCTTCGGGCACTGGTGGCAGTTCTCCTTCCCTCTGTGTGCCCTCGTCTTCTGTAGCCTGATAGTCTCGGTGCCGGCTGCCATGCGGAGCCTCCTCCCAAAAACCGCTACGAGCCCATCCATGGGGGCTTGACGGTGGCCGTCCATGGCCACCGACATTTTTGGGAGGAGGCTCCGCATAACAGCTACCTGAGCTTTTCGATATCGCAAAATAAAGCAAGTACATAGAGTGCTTACTTCTTAAAGCTAGCAAGTATTGCCAGCGATATCGTGAGGCTGAAAGAGTGGTGGTGGGTGGCCTTTTCAGGACTGTCGGTGGCCAAGGACGGCCACCGTCAAGCGCCCATGGATGGGCTCGTAGCGTGTCCTGAAAAGGCCACCCACCATCACTCCTCCCCCAAAACCAGAAAGCTAGGGACCAAACTAAATATCCCGACGCAGGTCAGAAGGAATCGGTAAATCAGGCATCCCCGGCTTGGGCCCACGCCCTTTGCGGAACTGCCGGAGCTGGAACACGTAGGCCAGCACCTGGGCAATGGCCATGTACAGCCCGTCGGGAATTTCATCGCCTATATCGCTGTTGTGGTAAACAGCGCGAGTAAGAGGCGGCGTGCGGAGGATCTCGACTTTATGCTCACGAGCAATTTCCATGATTTTGAAAGCCGTTTCATCATTGCCCTTGGCGACGACCACAGGGGCAGCCATAGAGTTGGAATCATACTTGAGCGCGACGGCGTAGTGAGTCGGGTTGGTGATAACAACATCAGCAGTGGGTACATCCTGCATCATGCGGCGCTGAGCCATTTCGCGCTGGAGTTGGCGGATCTTGCCTTTAACCTCCGGTTTGCCCTCCGTGTCTTTGTACTCGTCTTTGACTTCCTGCTTGGTCATTCGCAGTTTTTTCTGATGATCAAAAATCTGGAACGGCACGTCGATCACCGCGATGATGATGGTGGCGCAAGAGAGCAAAAAGAAGCTCCAGCCCAGTGTCCAGAGCACGTGTTCCATAGCAGGGACGGCAGGCTCTTCGGCGATGGCGAGCAGGTCTTCGGTGCGGAGGTTCAGTATGAGAATTGCCAACGCCATAACCAGGCTAACTTTGGCAATGGCTTTGACCAGCTCAATCAAGGAGCGCATGGAGAACATCCGCCCCAGCCCTTTAATGGGATCCATGCGGTTAAGTTTGGGCGCTATGGCTTTGCCGCTGAACAGTAGGCCCCCAATACCGATCGAGCCGGCGATAGCGGCAACAAGAAGCAGTGCAAGAATGGGTGAAAGAGCCCAGGCAGCTTCTTTCGCAGACGCCATCAGCTGAATACTCATATGCCGGGTGTCGAAGATCGCAGAACGTTCCAGCGTAAAGCTGTCGCGCATGATAGCTTCCAGAGAAGCACCCAGATGGGTTCCGAACACCAAGAGTCCACCGGCGCCAGTGATCAGTACGGCCATGGTGGCCAGCTCTTTTGATCGGGCGGTCTGGCCATCCTCCTTCGCTTTTTCAAGCCTTCGGGGGGTAGCCTCTTCGGTTTTTTCCTGACTGTTGTCGTTCTCTTCTGCCATGCTTCAGGGTTGTCCTTGAAGGCCCCTCATGAACTCAAAGGTCTGCCGTGTGTATTGTTCGAAGTGCGGCAGAAAATTGGCGTGCAGCACCCATATAGCAAACAATCCAAAAATCAGGCCAATCGGGAAGCCCAGTGCGAAGATGTTCATCTGGGGCGCAGCCCGAGTCATTACGCCAAAGGAAATGCTCACAATGAGCACGGCGGTCACGGCCGGCAATGCCAGCAACATGGCGGAGGCGAACATCCAGCTAATGCGATGCGCGAGCTCCCATACTCCGGCCTGGCCCAGGCCTTCCATTCCGATGGGCAAGGATCGGAAACTTTCAATGAACACTTCAAACGCGACCAGGTGGCCGTTCATCGCAAGAAACAGCAAAGTCACAGTGATGGTGTAGATCTGGGACAGCACAGGTACGTTAACACCGTTGGCCGGATCAACCATGGACGCAAAGCCGAGACCCATTTGCATCGCGATCATCTGACCAGCAACGACAAACAGCTGCCAAAGGGCTGTCAACGCAAAGCCCATCCCGACACCAATCAGGATCTGCTGCAAAGTAATGATTACCGCATCGGCACTCAGGGCTTCAACCTGCGGCACTTCCGGGATCATGGGGACAATCAGGATGGTCATTAGCAAGGCCAGCCCGAGGCGCACCCGGGCGGGCACAAGCTGGGTACCGAAAATTGGGATAACCATCAAAAAACTGGCCAGACGAAACAATGGCCAGAGGTGCTGCCCGACCCACTGGCCGAGCACGTCTGCACTGAGTTCGGCAGGGATCATAGGTCAGCCAATCAGGAAGGGAATGCTGGATATAAGCCGGTGTGCATGATCCAGTAGTTTGGTGAGCATCCATGGCCCCATCACGATAATAACAATGAGCGTGACCAGCAGCCGTGGCAGGAAACTGAGCGTTTGTTCGTTGATCTGAGTGGCAGCTTGAAACGTGCTTACCACCAAACCAATAACCAGCCCCGGCCCGATAATGACAGAAGCCAGGAGCACAATCATCCACAAGGCTTCCCGCAGAATATCGATAACGGTTTCCGGAGTCATGACTTGCTCCCCTTTCCCATAACCGGACTATATTCCATAACTGGCGGCCAGAGTGCCCATAATCAGGGCCCAACCATCCACCAGAACAAACAGCATTATCTTGAATGGTAGCGAGATAATGATGGGTGACAACATCATCATACCCATTGCCATCAGGACGCTGGCGACCACCATGTCAATTATCAGAAACGGAATGAACAGAATGAACCCTATCTGGAACGCAGTTTTGAGTTCGCTGGTCACGAACGCAGGCATAAGAATCCAGAAGGAAACATCCTGTGCGGTATCGTACTGAACGTCAGCGATACGCATGAACAACGCCAGGTCATCTTCCCGGGTCTGTTCCAGCATAAACTTCTTGAAGGGCTGGCTGGCGAGCTCAACCGCCTCCAGCGATGTAACTTCTTCCTGAAGATAAGGCTGTAACCCGACCTGATTGGCCTCCTCGAGGACCGGTTTCATAATAAAAATACTGAGAAACAGGGCCAGGCCGAGCAGTATCTGGTTTGAGGGAGTTGCCTGCAGGCCGAGCGCCTGGCGCAGAATCGCAAACACCACGATGATGCGGGTGAAGGATGTCATCATCATCAGCATAGCCGGCAAAAACGTCAGCGCGGTCATCAGCGCCAGAATCTGCAGAGTTACCGAGTATTCCTCAACACCCTCACCTTCACCTGGCTGTACGGTAAACGCCGGGATGCCTGGCAGGTCTGCAAGTGCCAGCGGCGCCCAGAACAGGCCGCCGAGCAGAACAGACAGCGGGATGAGTTGTCTAAGCGTTGCCACCATCATGGGCCTGTTCATTCCTTGTTCGGGGCTGTCCAGGATTTACCGATCATGCCTTGCAGACGGCGGGCAAAATCTCCGGAATTCGGGTTGCTCGCATCCACGATTGGCTCTTCAAATACCTGCAGCGTGCGGATAGCCGATGGAGTAATGCCCAAAAGAATCTGCTGCCCGCCCACCTCAATCAGAGCGATCCGTTCGCGAGCGCCGATCGCCATTACAGACACAACTTTGATCGCATTATTGTTCATACCCGTCATCCCGTTCATGCGACGGATAATCCAGGCACAACCGTATATCACGGCGATCACTGCAACCAGGCCGGCACCGAGGCTGAACAGAGTGCCAAGTGTGTCCGGTGCCCGCCCAGGGCTCCCCTCCACTGCCCTGGAAGTTTCTTCGGCAAGCACCGGCATGGCTGCAAGCAGCAAGAATAGACCCGCGGTTTTCATCACCATTCTATTTCTGCAGCCGTTTGATGCGTTCGCCGGGGCTGATGACATCGGTCAGACGAATACCGAACTTTTCATTAACCATAACAACTTCGCCATGGGCAATAAGCGTGCCGTTGACCAGAACATCCAATGGCTCACCGGCCAACCGGTCCAACTCGATAACCGACCCCTGGTTCAACTGCAGAAGGTTACGAATGGGGATCTGGGTATTCCCCACCTCCATGGAAATACTGACAGGAATGTCGAGAATGACGTCAAGGTCCGGTGGCGGCCCGCTAGCCTGAGTCGACGCTGAAACCTCATCAAACTCTTCCATCGGGGCTGTTCGCACATTGCTTTTAGCGCCAGCGCCGCTCTCCCCGGCCTCTTCCATAGCCTCGGCCCACTCGTCATCCCGGGACTCTTCTGCCCCTTCCTCACCAGTCTCTTCCATGGCAGCCTCCCATTCGGCTGCCAGCTTTTCGTCCTCGCTCAGCTCCTGACCGTCTTTTTTGTCGTCAGCCATTGCGTCCTACCTTCGGTTGTTTTTTTAACTTGGGCCGCGTCGCCCGCTCATGAATTCTAAGCGCCAGTTTTCCGTCCCGTGTTCCCATGGTTGCCTTGTACACGGGAATACCATTGGCAGTTACGGTCAGATACTCAGGCACCTCTACGGGAATAATATCGCCGGTTTTAAGCTTGGCGATCTCTCTCAAGGAAATCCTGCGGCGGCAAACGGTCGTGTTAACTGGAACATCTACCTCTCTGATATCCTCCTGCAACGCATTGACCCAACGCTCGTCCACATCATCTACGTCACTCTGTACACCAGAATCAAGAACATCCCGGATTGGCTCGATCATTGAGTAGGGCAAGGCAAAATGCAACTCACCACCGCCGCCATCCAGTTCAATGTGAAAGGTGCTGACAACCACCACTTCGCTGGGGCTGACAATGTTTGCCATCGCGGGGTTTACTTCGGAGCTCAGGTAGTCAAAATCGACGTTGACGACTGCTTGCCAAGCCTCCTGCATGTCCTTGAAAACCTGGTTAAGCACCATCTGAACAATTCGGTTTTCTGTGGGCGTAAACTCCCGACCCTCGATTTTGGCATGCCGCCCTTCACCCCCGAAAAAGTTGTCCACCAGCTTGAACACCAGCTTGGCGTCCAGAACAAACAGGGATGTGCCGCGCAAGGGGCGAACCTTGCACAGATTCAGACTGGTAGGCACATAGAGAGTGTGAATGTACTCGCCGAATTTCATGATCTGGACGCCACCGGTGGAGACATCCGCATTGCGGCGTAGAAGATTGAACAGACTGATGCGAGTGTAACGCGCAAAACGCTCGTTGATCATCTCCAGTGTCGGCATCCGGCCGCGGACGATGCGATCCTGGCTAGCCAGATCGTAGTTTTTTACACCGGTTTCGTCAGCTTCTTCATACGTATCAATGTCACCGTCATCCACGCCGTGGAGGAGCGCATCGATTTCGTCCTGTGACAGTAAATCCTGCATACTTTGTCCTGCCGCTGAAAAGCCTTGCCCAAATCAGGGGGCTGTTACACCCGTTGTCGTATTCTTTATTGAACTACAAAGTTCCTGAACAAAACCTGGTTGACGCCGGGCTCGCCCTCCTGCTCCAGCACCTCGTTCACCGTTGCAAGCATAGTTTCCGCCAGGCCTTGCCGACCCTCGGGCGTCTGCAGTTCGATAAAGCCGCTGCTACCAAGCACCATAACCAACTGGCTTCGAATCAAAGGTAAATGTAGCTTGGCTGCGGTAAGCGCTTGTGGATCAGTTGCACCCAAAGCCACATAGGCCTGCGCATAACGCTGACGGCCCTCACCTTGTACCGTTGTCACCAGGGCTTTCTCAATCTCCAGATAGACAGTTGGAGAGAAGGTTTCACCCGCCACCTCTTCCTCAGTTTCAGTGTCATCACCCATTCCAGGCAATCCGCCACCAAGAAACCACAGGGTGCCCGCAACCGACAGGGCAATGGCCAGTATCAACCCCACCGTAATGAGGATGATCAGTTTCAGTTTACCTTTCTTGGCCGGTGCAGCCTCAGGTGCGCTATTTTCTGCCATAGTGTTTTCGCCAGAAATCCGTCAGTGAAAATGCTTTTCCATGACTTTTAGAGATTGACTGCAAAGGGCGGGCCAGAAGGCCCACTCCTCCCGCTAAGAACCGCAGTTTAGCGTTGCATGAAGGGATGGGCAAAGCAGATTGGCGAGGAACGCTCAGCAGGGTGGTTCGGCCATTCAGGCAAAAATGTCAACCGCGCCATTCCAGCTCAGGTCAAGACTGCCGCTCTGATTATCCATGTCGCTTCCGCCTGCAGATGCGAACTCTGCGCCTGAACCCGACGATGCGCTTTCTCCGTCACCTGAACCCTGCTCTCCACGCTGGTTTTGTGAATTATCAGAGACGTCGAACTGAGCCAGTGAAAGACCTTGTTCGCCCAACATGTCTCGCAGGCGTTGCGAGTGCAATTCAAGTTGATCCCGCACCACCGGGTTAGCCGCATGAACGGTAATGTTAGCCTGCTCATTTTGAACACGAACCCGCACCTCCATAGGCCCCATGTCAGGCGGAGTGAGGTGAATCTCGGCTACCGACAGATTTTTGGCTGTCAGCCAGCTAAGCTTCCCCATCAGCTTGTCACCCCACTCTGCATGGTTTACAGGAACATCAACCGATGTAGCATAGCTCCTCAGAGGCACCTGGGCTTCGGCTGCAAGCTTGCCGGCGGAACTATGGGTGCTTTGTTGAGAAACCAGCTCCATGGCAGCTTCCAATCGAGTGCCGGTGAAGAGGCTGGAGGTATCAGCGACTCTGGCACTTTCTCCAGAACCCGGCATAAGCGCGTCGGTCAGTTGCAGTCCAGCCACTGCCCCACCATTACCGACATTCATTAGCTGACCTGTCTGGCCTGGCTTACCGCCCGTAAGCCCGGCAAAAAGCTCAGTGGCCGGGCTGCTCGTAGCAGTACCTCCGGCACTGCCAGCGACCCCAACCTGGCTGGCCGCAGGCAATAACAGAGCCTGCAATTCCGCAAAGGTCAGCGGAGTTGTAACGGCTTCCATTTCAGTGGCTGGCTCTGCATTCTTGCCAGCCCCAGGCTTATCAGCCGCTTTGTCCTTGCCTGCCAAAGCCGGCTTATCTGGCTTGCCCGCTTCAGCGGTTTTGCTCGCGGAATCAGCCCGAGTTGCTGATTGCGAGTTTTCTTGGCGCTCGGAGTTTCTGGCGTCGGCTTGCCGTTTGTCGAGACGTTTCTGCTCCGCACGGGAGACGGCTTCATACCGGCTTTCATCCGCGCCACTATCTCGAGCAGAATCAGGTTTCGGTGCGCCGGCATCTTTCTGAGCCCCGGGCGCTGGAGTCTGGGGAAGAACCATCTGTGTCATGGCAACCTCTTGCCGCTTTTGATCGGAAGTCGCACTGTTCAGTCCGTTTCAGAGCTGATTTTCAGGCTGTTTCCCAAATAGCTGCAAAAGCGATGCCAGCCACCGTCTCTGCCAGGCCCGCCATTACCAAGGCCCCAAGTTCCTATCCTGTTCCGCGCTCCATCAGAGCACCAAATGCCTCGGTAACCTGCTGAAATTCATATTCAATTGCTTCGAGAACGGGCGGTACTTCGGCCAGATTCTCATTCTGCCCAATTTTTTCCGCATTCCGACAAAGTTCTCCAAGGCGCGGCGCCCCGATATTAATGCAGCTGCCCTTGAAACTGTGGGCGGTTTTAGCGAACGCGTCTGAATCCCCAGCCATCGCAGCCCCCTTCAGGCTATCAATTCGCTCTTTCGAATCGACAAGGTAGGTCTGGATCAGCATCTCGAATTCATCTTCCATTACGTCTCGAAGCTCTGCCAAAGCTTCTTTATCAAGGTGTGGTTTATCAACCATGACCAACTCCCTTGTTCCTGTATAAATGCCGATTAAAAGTACCAGTCATAAATAATATCCACCCGGCTCCCCTGTTCATGAAACCTGATGGATTCAGCCAGCCGTTTCAGCAGAACCAATCCGCGCCCCGCATATCGGGGCCCACTCTGCGCCATCTCCGTGGCTTGCAGAACCGGGTGATTCTCGAAGTCAAACCCCTGGCCGCTATCTTCACACACAACCCTCAACCGACCGCCCCACTGCTTGGGCTCGTGATGAAAACTGAACCGGATGTAATGGCCACTCACCATGCTCAAACGTGCGGTACGCTCAGAATAATAGCGGCCAAATCCCTCCGGAGTGTATTTCCACTCTGAAGGTAGCTCAAGTACACCATGTTCCAGAGCGTTATTGTACAGTTCTGAGAGCAGGGTATAAATTTCTCCACTTTTTCTCCGAAGCCCGGGTACCTCCATACAGATGTGCAACAGAAGTGGCAGGGGGCTGAACTCCCCCAAGGTGCGCTCCCGGATTTCATAAACACACTTCCACTCAGTAGGCCCGGCGAGCGTAGAAGGCGCAGTTCCCTCGGGCAGCGCCGACAGTCCCTCCTGATCAACCATTTCCAGACAGCAAAGCGTGAGGTCGTCTCCGAATTTCTGGCGCCCGGTAAAACCTTGTATTGCGTTCATAAGAGCATCGAATGGGTGCTGCCCGGCAGCAGCACTCTCGACTGCACGCCGCACCCCCTGTTCTCCAAAAGGCTGACCCTCCTCGCTGCTGCATTCAAGCACACCATCCGTCATCAGTATCAGACGGTCTCCAGGCAGGGTCCTGATGATCTCCATATCAGCATTGAACTCATCAGCGTTAAGTATCCCTAGCGGCAAGTGGCGTGATGGCAAGCTAAACCCTTCCCCAGAGGCGCGCACCAGCCATCCGTCGGGCAGACCACCGTTCCAGACTTTCAGTTGGCTGAGTGTGAAGTCCGCCTCAAGCATCGTTCCGCAGCAGAACATATCCTTCGGCAGAATGCGTACGAGCTTTTGGTTGATCTCCTGCAGAATATCGGAGCCATCAAACCCCTTGCTTGCCATGCCATAAAATGTTTCTGCAACGGGCATGGCGCCAATAGCCGCTGGTAGGCCATGGCCTGTAAAATCACCAGTAAAAACAAGCATTCCACCAGCAGGGCGAGGCGAAGCGAAGAGCACGTCACCACTGAAAACCGAAAGAGGAGACGCGTGATAGCGGATGTTGGGTGCATCCAGACAGCCAGTGTGAGCAACGTTATCAAAGACTCGCCGCGCCACATACTGCTCCTCGAGCAGTTGCCGATTGCGTTCATGCATCAGGTCTCTCTGATCCGACAAGGCCTGATGCATCAGGCGCATCCGGTTAAACGCGTTGATTTTGGCTTTTATCATTACCCGGTTATAGGGTTTGCTGAGAAAGCCATCGCCACCTGCCTCAAGACACCGGGCCAGATCTTCCGCTTCCGATAGCGAGGAAATAAAAATCACCGGAACCATGCGCTCACCGGCAAGTCGTTTGATCTCCTGCGCTGCCTCCAAGCCATCCATTGCAGGCATCATCGCGTCCAAAAGAACGAGGTCCGGTGCGCCGGAGCGAAAAAGCGCAACAGCCTCCTCACCATTGGCTGCATCCAGCACCAAATGGCCGAGGCGTCGCAACAGTGTTTTCAATATCAGCCGATCGCTGTCGCTGTCATCTGCTATGAGGATTTTCAGCGGGCCACTTTCTACAGCAGGCTCATCCATGAAAGGTTCCGGCGGCCTGAGCAATCACCGAATGGTGAAAAGTTGCTCGAAATTGGAAATGGTCAGAATCTTGCGGACATCGTTATTGCAGTTCTCAATAGCAATACTGGCATTGTCACCCCCGGCATAGTCCCTCAGTAACAGAAGCATGCCGAGGGCTGAGCTGTCGAGATAGGTTGCATCGGACAAATCCACAACATAGTTGCGGACATCCGTTCCGCCATGCTCGTAAGCATCGCGAAAGGCTTGATGCGTACTGAAATCGAAGCGCCCTTCAATTCTGATAATCAGAGCCTGACCGTCGTGACTGCGGCGGGTATGGATAGGCATCCGCAAAACCTCCGGTGGTATTCACTTCAAGATTCAGCGGCTCGTTTTGAAGCCGCCCAAGTTCTTACAAGGATAGCTCAGCGCAGTCAGTTTGCATGGCATCACCATTGATTCCGCACAAATTCAGCGACGACGCCGCGAAAAAGCCCGGCCTGCGGCTTCATCGGACAGTTTCTGTTCTTGCGCGTCCTGTGCGACCTGCTCTTGCTTACGACAGGTTTCGATGTATTTCTCCATCCCTCGCCGACGCTCCCAGGCTTGCTGCCACTCCAGTCGGCGGGACTCGAACACGGCTTCAGCCTGATCCAGCTGCTTTTGTTGCTGCAGGATAACCTGGTCAAGCTGAGCTATAAATGCCTGCCAGGCTTGTAAACGACTGACCTGAACCACACCATGCTGGCTGCCACGAATCTGATCCCGGTATTCCTGCTGATAGCGGTTGAGGTTTTCGACCTGGCTGCTGTGCTGCTCCATGATTTCGCGGGCTTTACCCATCCGCTCGAGTGCCGCCTGCTCCTTGCGCTCTTCCACCGTGAGCACTACGGCCAGACGTTGCGAGCGCAACATTAACCGGCACCTCTACTGGTGTTGATGGCGGACGGGTCCGGAACGGCTGACTTGCGACGCTCCGGCGAACGGCGCTCGGGAACCACAGCCAATAACCCTTCGATGCTTTCGGCCAGCGAGGCCCGTTCGTTCAGGCCCTGCTGCAAAAACTGGCGCATATTCCCGATATGAGTAATAGCGAAGTCAGTTTCCGGATCGGAGCCCTTCACGTAGGCACCTACGCTGATCAGATCCCTGGCCTGCTGATAGCGGGAATAGACCTGCTTGAAACGCTGCGACCGGGAAAAGTGCTCAGCTTCGGTAACCTGTGGCATAACCCGGCTGATGGAAGCTTCCACGTCGATAGCTGGGTAATGTCCTTCTTCTGCAAGCCTGCGAGAAAGTACAATGTGACCATCGAGAATTGCCCTGGCAGCGTCCGCAATCGGGTCCTGCTGGTCATCACCTTCGGTGAGAACGGTATAAAATGCGGTGATGGAGCCACCTCCGGGCAAACCATTGCCGGTGCGCTCAACCAACTGCGGAAGTTTAGCAAATACGGAAGGTGGATAACCTTTGGTGGCCGGTGGCTCACCAACCGCCAGCGCAATCTCACGCTGGGCCTGTGCGTATCGGGTTAGCGAATCCATCAGCAACAGAACGCGCTTGCCCTTGTCCCGATAATACTCAGCAATACGGGTAGTCAGCATGGCCGCTCGCAGGCGCATAAGGGGGGAGTCATCCGCTGGCGCGGCAACCACAACCGACCTGGAGAGGCCTTCTTCGCCCAGAATGTCCTCTATAAATTCCTTGACCTCCCGGCCCCGCTCACCTATCAACCCTACCACGATGACATCGGCATCCGTGAACCGGGTCATCATGCCAAGCAGCATACTTTTACCAACGCCACTGCCAGCAAAAAGGCCCAGACGCTGCCCCTGACCAACGGTCAGTAAGGCATTGATAGCCCGGATACCCACATCCATGGACTGCCTTACCGGAGCACGGTTGAGGGGGTTGATAATCTCTCCCGTAAGCGGAACTCTGGATTCGGCCTGAAGCGGGCCTTTGCCATCAAGAGGTTCGCCACTGCCATCGACCACCCGGCCCAGCATAAGAGGGCCAACAGGAACACGGCTTGCGGCAGATAAGGGAACCACCCTGGCGCCCGGTTTGAGGCCTTCGATAGCGGTCAGGGGCATTAGGTAGACCTTGTCATCCTCAAAACCTACAACCTCGGCTTCAACCGTTCCGGCACCCTGGCCTTTAATCACACAGCGGTCGCCCACCACCATGGGGCATCCAACGCACTCCAGCGTCAGCCCTACCATTCTGGTCAGGCGCCCGGATAGTTCTGGCTCAGGATCAGTTTGCAGATAAGCTTTGTATCGATCCAGACGGTCAGCCAGGGAGGATGTCATCACGCTCACCTTCGGTGGGATCATCTTCGTCAGAATCTTTGCCAGTGCTTTCGACAGCGTCGTCCTTTGGGGAGTGACCCGGCGTACTCAACACATCCCTCTGGAAGTCCGTCAGATCATCCATTATGGCATTCAGCTCTTCAGCCTCACCCACTTCACCGTCATCCGTCTGCCGTTCCAACATACTCTGGACAGCGCGCTGAAAGCGTTTTTCAACGGTAAAGTCGACCAGGCTGTTACGGGTTTCAACCCGGCATCCGCCAGGTAACACTTTACTATCCTCCACAACTGAAGCTGTTGCCTCCAAACGCTCGGCCACATCGCGAACCGCACTGAAGTCGTCCGGATGAACATGAATCCGGACGTTATCCGCCGTTGAAGGCAGAGCTTCTACGGCCTCGCGTACCACCTGACGTATCTGTGAGGAATCGATAGTCAGCTCGCGGTAAACAACGGCGCGAGCAAGGACCATGGTGAGATTGAGTAGCGAGGTTTCAAGTTCATCCTGATGTTTTCGGATGGGCAACAACAGCTCTTCCAGTATGGGTTCGAGGCGATCCAGGCTTGCACTTACTTCCGCACGGGTTTCGTCATAGCCTTCAGCCTGCCCCCGTTCCCTTCCCTCGGCAAGGCCGGTTTCCAGCCCTTCCTTGTGGCCCAGTTCGTAACCTTCAGCCCGCCCCTCCTGCAGCCCCTGATCCCGGCCTTCGTTAAAGCCATCTTCCCGTGCCGCCTGACGAATTTCCGCAAGATCAGCTGCCGTCAGAGGTTTGACATCCCGCTCCTCTTCACGCGCAACCTCATTGCCACTGGCATCCAGTAACGGAAGTTCCCAGCGCTCATAGGCAGTCAACTGCTCCTTGGGAATGCGGCTGGTGTCTCTGGAGGAATCGTTGGAGGAGTCTTTCATCACATCATTTCTTCACCGGCACCGCCAAGCGTAATTTCTCCCGCTTCAGCCATGCGACGGGCAATGGTAATTATGTCTTTCTGGGCAGCTTCCACATCGCTGACCTTCACCGGGCCCTTCGCCTCAAGGTCATCCTGCAGCAACTCGGCAGCGCGCTTGGACATGTTCTTGAAAATCTTTTCCTGAACCGCATCATCGGCACCCTTCAGAGCGACTACAAGCACTTCAGACGACACTTCACGCAGCAATGCCTGAATACCTCTGTCATCAATGTCCTTGAGGTTATCAAATACGAACATGAGGTCTTCGATGGTGGTGGCCAGATCGGGATCCATATCCTTGATCGAATCCAACAGAGTGCCCTCGATGCTGCGGTCCATAAAGTTCATTATATCCGCAGCACGCCGTACACCGCCTATCCGGCTGGTCTGGGCCGAGGCTCCTCCGGAGAACTGCTTCTCCAAAATGTCGTTCAGTTCCTGCAAAGCCTGGGGCTGAATGCTTTCAAGCGAAGCAACCCGCATCATGACATCGAGACGCACCTTCTCATCCAGCGTTGCGAGAATTTCAGCCGCCTGATCAGGATCAAGGTATGAGATAACAATGGCCTGAATCTGTGGGTGTTCATAGCGGATTATGTCACCAACCGCTCTTGGCTCCATCCATTTGAGCGTATCCAACCCGGTGGTATTGCCGCCGATGAGAATGCGGTCAATGAGGCTGGCGGCTTTGTCGTCACCCAGAGCCTGAGTGAGCATGGCGCGGATGTAGTCGTCATTGCCAACGCCCAGTCCGGTCTGGCCACCCACAGCGTCCACGAACTGATTCAATACGTAGGTCACTTCATCTTTGCTAACGTCTTTCATCTGGGCCATGGCAACGCCTACCCGTTGGACCTCTTTCGGGCCCATATGCTTGAGCACTTCGGCGGCATCCGCTTCGCCCAGAGACATCAGCAAGATCGCAGCCTGCTCTACCCGCGGAATCTTCCGCGCAGGTTTTTGGGGCGTATCACCGCCCGACTGCCTGGATTGATCAGTCATCAACATTCACCCACTGGCGCATTACTTGAGATACCCTCGCCGGGTCTTCGGCAATCAAGCCTTTAAGAGCATTCAGCTGCCTATCATAACTATCTGTAGCGCCGGGCAAAAGCAAGTCATCCTGAGAAGACATCGCCTGGCGCAAAGCATCATTGCCGCCAACGTCGTCGTACCCGTCATAGCCTGCGGAGCCAGCTTCATCGTCGCGCTCACGACGCCCACCACCGGAAAGGCTCTTCAGCGTCGGACGCAGCAAGCCAAGCACGAGTACCAGGATAACCAATCCGGCCAGTACCTGCTTCATCAGGTCCCAGAACCAGGGCTGTTCCCAGAACCCCGGGGTTTCAAACTCAAATGCTTCTTCCGGAGCAAACGCTGTGTTCATTACGGTCACGCTGTCACCGCGTGCGGCGGAATAGCCGACGGCATCGCGTACGAGCATACTCAGGCGTTGCAACTCCTGCTCGGGCCAAGGCTCATAAGTTACCGCGCCGGTTTCCGGGTTAACCACTTTCATATCATCGACTGCGAGCGCGACGGTCACACGCCTTATGCGTCCCAACTCCTGCCGGGTGTAGCTGACCGTTCGATCCATCTCATAGTTTCGGGTAGATTCCGTGCGCACATTAACCGGTGGGGCCGCCGGCGCGCCTTCATCAGCATCGCCCGCTTGTGCGTTCGCCTGTTCAGGCACTGTTGCATCTGCAGGAGGCTGATTGGACAAGGCCCCGGGTATACCGCCATTGAACCCGGCAACGCGCTGCTCTGTTAGATCACGTTCACTGCGAACGGCCTGTTGTTCGGGATTAAACAGCTCTTCGGCCTGCTCCACAGACGAGAAGTCCAGGTCCGCAGACACTTCTGCCCGGTACCGACCTTCGCCCACAATGGGAGCAATCAACGAGGAAACGCGGCGGGTCAGCCCCTCTTCCAGACGCGAGGTATAATCGTACTGATCCTGCATGCGCTCGCCATCACCCCGGTTTTCTTTCCCGGTAAGCAGGTTCCCGTTCTGATCAACTACCGTTACGTGATCCTTATTCATCATCGGAATGCTGCCGGCAACCAGATTCACAATCGCTGCAATTTGCTCCTGCTCGGGGCGACGACCGGCAAAGACTTCGAGAAAAACCGAGGCTGTAGGATCTCTGGCATCCCGCACGAACACGGAGCGCTCTGGAATCGCCAGGTGAACCCTGGCACCACGAACGCCACGCATGCTGCTGATGGTTCGCGCCAGTTCGCCCTCGAGACCACGGCGATAGCTTACGGTTTCCATGAACTGCGATGTACCTAAACCGCGATCTTTGTCGAGAAGCTCGTAGCCCATGGTTTTCTGGTCTGTTACGCCTTCAGCAGCCAACTTGAGCCGCGCATTGTAGACCTGATCGGAAGGCACTAATAAGGCGCCTGAACGCGTATCCATTTTGTAATCGATGCCGTTGCTATCGAGGATAGTGGTGACATCCTGAGGGTTGTAAGCCGACAAGTCGCCCACGACTGGCTGGTAATTCGGCTCCTGAGCCCAGAGCACAACCGCAACACCCAACGCAACGCTGGCAGCGAGGCCGACCATCAGGCCAACCTGGCGCAGAAGGTTCAATCGGTTAAACCCCAGAAACAAATCGCTGTTGCTGTCGGAGCCAGCACCATCTTGAGCGGTTGGCATGTTTGAGGTAGTTTCGGCGGGAACGCTGGCCATGTCTGTGCTCCGTTATCAGATAGGCATATTCATGATGTCTTCGTAAGCCCTGACCACGCGGTTACGCACCTGGGTCAAGGCTTCAAAAGACACAGAAGACTTCTGGGCAGCAATCATCACCCGAGTGATGTCCACATTGGGGTCGCCCATATCGTATGCCGTGCGCAGCTCGCTGGCATTTTGCTGAACTTCATTGACACTATTAACAGCCTTACCGAGCATATCGCCAAAATTCGATGTCTCCCGGGCCTGGTCAACCTGACGCGGTCCATCAATGCGGCCACGCACCGACTGGTCCTGCTCAACACGCTGGTTCTGCATCATTTGTGAACGCAGTGAACGGATATCGGACAGTACACTGTTGATGTCGGCACGCTGAACCATAAATTTCTCCTGACACCACCCCGTTAGAGGCAGGATTGCTGGACTGACTGTAATAGTTAAAACTAAGCAATGGTCAGGCCAAAATTATTTTTTTAATGTTTAACAGATAGTTAAAGGAGACTCCAAACCAAAACCAATCTCTACCGACAAGGTTTTGACAGAAGCAAATGGGCGATTTTACGATGACTCAGAACTGGAATATCCAAGCATCAAGGTTACCCACAATACCTGTGGATAAAGTTGTTAGCACGATGAGGATAGGTGCCCTACAACCCCAAAGAACGAGGATTTCCGGAGACTGGCGCAAAACTGATCAGAGTGCGCGCCGCACTGGAGCACATAAAAAAAGGCACCCATGAAGGGTGCCGCAATGAAGGGGTACTACGATAAAGAGCTACTACAATCAAGGATCACTACAAAAAAAGACTACTGAAGAACTCATCACGCAATCGCTAACTCTGCATCCAGATCAATGCCCGCTTCACGCATCTGGGCCAGTTTATATCTCAGAGTTCTCGGGCTGATGCCCAATTGCTCCGCTGCCCTGTTACGACGCCCGCGCTCATTTCTGAGTGTCTGAATGATTATACGGAACTCCTGCTGGCGTAGATCATCACCAAGCGAGCCGGCTTCGATCGATGCCGGTGCCAGGGCATCCGCCTCACCAACTGCAGCTTGCTCAGCGGATTGCGTATACGCCTCGTCAAAGGGCTCGGAAGTACGAGGAGATGCCATAGGTGCTTCGGCAAGGCCATCGAAACGTCGGCTGGTACCAATATCAAGGCACAGGTCGTCAACGTGAATCACATTACCCTGGTGCAAAACCAATGATCGCTGGATGGCGTTATCCAACTCCCTTACATTACCAGGCCATGAGTGTTGCATCAGCGCATTGCGGGCATCAGCAGCAAAGCTGATGCCGGTAAGCTTCATCTTGCGACAGTGCTTTTTAAGCAGCGACATTGCCATCGGAAGGATATCCAGTGGGCGCTCTCGCAGCGGCTGCCAGTGCATAGGAAATACGCTAAGCCGATAGTAGAGATCTTCCCGGAATCGCCCTTCCCGCACAAAATCGGCCAGATCCCGGTTAGTGGTGGCAATCACACGAACATCCAGCGCGATGGTTTTGCGCCCTCCTACCCGCTCAACTTCCCGCTCCTGCAATACGCGAAGCAGCTTGGACTGCAATGCCGGATCCATTTCAGACACTTCGTCCAGAAGAATCGTTCCGCCATTAGCCTGTTCGAACTTCCCTGGTGCAGATGCAACCGCTCCGGTAAAGGCACCTTTCTCATGGCCAAACAGGATCGCCTCAAGCATATTCTCGGGAATAGCTGCACAGTTAATAGCAACAAAGGGCTGATCTGCCCGAGGCGACTGCTGATGAATATACCGTGCCAAAACTTCTTTGCCGGTCCCACTTTCCCCGGAGATCATCACTGTAGATTCACTGCCAGCCACCTTGGCTGCCAACTGGAAAACACGCCTGCTGGCTGGATCCTCCGCAACGGGCTCATCGCCGGATTTCTGACGGCTACCACCCACTACCTTGGTGACTGCATCAACCAGCACCTTCGGCTCAAACGGTTTAACCAGATAATCCACCGCACCGGACTGCATCGCAGAAACCGCATGACTGATTTGCCCGTACGCCGTGATCAGCATCATCGGCAACCCCGGATGCAGGCGTTGCACCTCGCTCAGCAACTCATGACCGGAAAGCCCGGGCATATTGACATCACTGACCACCATATCAACTGGAGCTTCTGCAAGCCGTGCCAGGGCTTCGTGAGCATTCGAGGCCTCGCGCACGCGAAACTTCGCCAGTTCCAGGGTAGTCACCAGCGCCTCGCGCAGGTCACGATCATCTTCAACAATCAGAATCTGTGCCTTGGCCATGGTTGCCTCCGATCAGACTTTATTATGCAATAGCGGCAGACGCAGAGTAGCGACAGCACCACCCTGCTCTGGCGACTCAATAAAAAATTTACCCTGGTGGGCCTTAACAACCGCCTGCACAACCGCCAGGCCAAGCCCGGTACCATGGGATTTAGTGGTATAAAAAGCTTCAGATAGCCGGCTTGCTTCAGCCTTGCCAAACCCCGGGCCGTTATCCATAACCCGAATCAACAGCTCACCAGCTTCTGATACAACCTGCACGACAACCGCAGTGGCGCCCGCTTCAACACTATTGTTCACGAGGTTGGTACAGGCTCCGACCAGCGCATCCCGGTTACATAACAGCCGGCAATCTTCCGGCAGGTCGGTTCTCAAAATCACATCAGCACCGGCAGCGGTCTTAATCCCTTCCAGGGCAGACTCCAGAGCCGAAACCAGCGTTTCTGCAGACAGCTCTTCCGCCAGCCGGGTTTCGCCCCGGGCGAAAATCAACATATCCCGCACCTGTTGCTCAAGATGCGTAAGCCGGGACATCAGGCGCGAGGCACAGCGCTGGCGCATCTCCTCATCCAGGTCATCCTGCGTCAAATGGCCACCATAAAGAATGGCTGCAGACAGGGGCGTACGAATCTGGTGCGCAAGCGAAGCCACCATCTTGCCCATGGCCGAAAGCCGCTGGGCATGAGCGAGTTGCGACTGCAAATGACGGGTTTCCGTCAGGTCGGTAAGCAGAATCAACTGGCCTGGCTGGTTATCCATAGTACGAATTTCGATACTCACACGGCGTCCATCTTTCAAAGACACCTCATGACCGTCATCCCGGCGTGGCGAGAAGCAGCGGCGAATCACATCCACCCAGCGCTCACCGTCCAGCGGTTCACCCAATAACGCGATAGCCGCAGGATTGCTCTGCGACACAACCCCCTGACTATCAAGAACCACCACACCAGCTGGCAGCGCTTTCAGAAGCGTAGAGAGACGGTCAGCCAACTGCTCTTTCTCTTCCAGCTCCTGCTGGCGCTGTAAAGACTCCTGGCTCAGTTCGCCGGACAACTGATTAACCCGAGACTCCAGAGTGCGATAGGAATCGGTGATCTGCCTAGACATCTGATTGAACATTTCTAACGCAGAATCCACCGCCTCATCATTCTGCTGCGGAAACAGCGCCCTCACCTTATCGTTAGCATCCGCCGCTGCATTGGCCCGCGCCTCATGCTCTGCTGATGAAATGACAAACTGTGCCTGACTCATAACCTGACTCCCGATCAGTCCGTTACATCGGACCACACCCATAGGATGATTCGTTTACAAGCCACTAAGCCAGCTTCGTGCCAACTCATATTTTTTCATAAATATCAGAAGCTAAGAAAAGCAACAGAAAGGTGAACGACAGTTTTACGTCGCCCGTAACGAAAAAAACGCCAAGGGCCTGGGACCCTTGACGTCTTATTGTCACAACCAGCAACAGAATAAAAATCAGACACCGCAGCGGCAATAAAATATGTACAGGTGGGATTGGGGAGGTCTTTTTAAAAAGGGCCGCTTGTCTGAGCGAAGCGAGTTGTACGGCACTTTTTCAAAAGACCTCCCCAGTCCCGCACCACCGCGACCACGCCGCCACCTAACTGTAATTGGTCAGGACTCCTCAGACTCCTCCTCTTCCCGAAGCCCATACTTCCGAACCTTCTCCACAAGCGTAGTCCGCCGAATCCGCAGCTTCTCCGCAGCCCGAGCAACTACCCCCCCTGCCTCGTCCAAAGCCTGCTGGATCAGTTGCCTCTCCAGGTTCGAAAGATAATCCTTGAGATCAATACCATTCACTGGCAATAAAGCCGGAGAATCCAGTCCCACAAGGCCAGGAATACCAGAAGGCATCCCCGAATCCTCAACCGGCCGATTCTCATCGAAATCATCTACATACCTGAACTTCTTTGGCAATTCCTGCACCCCGATTACCGAGTAAGGATGCATGATTGCCAGCCGCTCAACCAGATTCGCCAGCTCACGAACATTACCCGGCCAGTCGTGCCGGCACAGGCTCATGATCGCCGCCGAATTCAGGCGTAAGGAACCGCGTTTTTCCTTCTCCATGCGGGAAATCAGCTCGTTGATCAGCAGTGGAATGTCCTCCACCCGATCCCGCAATGACGGTACCTCAATCGGAAAAACGTTCAATCGATAGTAGAGATCCTCTCGAAACTCACCCGATTCAATCATGTCCTCAAGGTGCTTGTGAGTCGCTGCGATAACACGCACATCGGCAGAAATTGTCCGGTTACTGCCCACCCGTTCGAATGTCCGCTCTTGCAGCACACGAAGTATTTTTACCTGCATATTGAGCGGCATATCGCCGATCTCATCCAGAAACAGGGTGCCCCCTTCTGCCAGTTCGAAACGGCCGACTCGCGCCGTAATTGCACCAGTGAACGCGCCCTTTTCATGCCCGAAAAGCTCGCTCTCAAGCAGCTCTGCGGGAATGGCGCCGCAGTTAACGGGCACGAACGGCTTGTCACGACGTGAAGAGTGATAATGAAGGTTTCTTGCGACAACTTCTTTGCCGGTCCCCGACGGCCCGGTAACCAGAACGCTCACATCCTTATCCGCAACCTGTTCCATAAGCTGGCGAACTTGCTGAACCTTGCGACTGGTACCCACCAGACTGCGGAACAACTGCAGACCACGCTGCTGGCCCCGCTCCTTTGAGCGCCGGAACTGATCATAGAAAATTTGAGCGCGATAAAGTGAATCTACAAACTTCGTGTAATGCAGAGGCCATTCCAAGCGGGCAATTATGCGGGCAGAATCTGTCTCCGCCAGGCCTTTCAGTTCGGGATCACCCACCACCAGCAACGGAACACCCTGGGCAGCCCGACAAAGAGATTCAATCGTCTTTACAACACCGGTGTCGACACCGTTAACGATGGCAACGGAAATGTCCGCAAGACTCTCTTGATCTCCAGATTCAAGGAGCGCCCAGGCATCATCGCCTGCAACCACTTGCTCTTCGCCAATGAATTCCAGGATCGTCGCCAAGTCATGAAGCCTCGACTCATCCTCACTCAGCACCAGAACCTTGTTATTTTTGGACATTCACAAGAATCTCTTTGGGGATTTGTGCGGTATTTAAGACGGTAAAGCCAGTAGAGTCAATTTTATGACACTATTTAGGTCGAGACGTTGAAATATTTTGGTAGGCCTTGGCTGCACTGCGGTTACGGTTCATGCCTTTTAGAGCCAGCTCCGCTTCAGCTTTGGACCGAGCGGCACCTTCTCCGGCTGCGTCCAGAAACTGACGCAACTCTTCAATCCGTGTCCGGACGGGCTCCGGTTCTACCTGCCCAGCCTCAAGCGCAACCATCATGGGCTCTATAGTGGTCTTTATCCCGGAGTTGAGACTGACCAGAGCATCCCAGTCCTCTTTGGCCAGAGCGCGACCCAGTTTCGCCATAAGTTGATCGAAACTTGCCAGACAGGCCTGCGGATCGGAGTGAAAAGTATCTTGAGCGTCGGCCATGACGTTTTCTCCTTGCACAAAGAGATGAAGAACGAACGACCCCGAGGAGCGCCAGCGATTGCCGGCGCTCCATACCGCTACAGCTCAATCAGCGGCGAGCAGCCCTTCTCGCAGAGGAAGCAGTAAACTCACTGCCACGAAAACCGGGGTTGTAATCGTAGGCCGGATAATTGTCATCCAGACCATCAATGTAATAACGCTTCGACTTGAGGTCGTACGTCATCTCCATAGTAGTCCAGAACACAGGCTCTTGGTAATAGCTGATATTGTGAGCTTCGGAAACCCGCCACAAATCACCGTTTTCGTCATACTCTTCGGACATGAGGATCTGCCAGCTATCTTCATCTACATAGAACACACGACGGTCGTAGATATGTTTGATACCAGTGCGACGCTTTGCCTCAACTACCCACACCCGATGTAGTTCATAACGTGTGAGCTGCTGGTTAATGTGACCGGCGCGAATCACATCATCCGGGCTGACATCTTCATCGTGTAACTTGTAAGCGTTATAAGGAACAAAGAGCTCACGCTTACCTTTCAAAACCCAGTCATACTGGTTGGGAGCACCGTTATACATATCTTTCTGGTCAACAGAACGCAGAGAAGACGAGTTCGGTAAATCTGTCTCATAGGCCAGGTTCGGAGAACGCCTCAGGCGCCGAGATCCAGAATCATAGCGCCAGGCTAAACGCGGCGAGCGAACCTGATCCAGTGTTTCGTGCACAAGCGTGATAGTACCTGCCAATGTTGAGGGCGAGATCGTATCGGTCTTGAGGTAGAAAATTTTGTTATCGATATCGGCAAGTTCTGTATTCTTCTTGCTGTAAGCAAAGTAATAATCGTATTGATTTACTACCGGGTTAAAAGAACCGTCCACCTGAGGCGTGGCTGAGCCACTTCGGAACGAGACCTCTTCACCACGGTAACGCAGAATATGGTTCCATATAACTTCGAGCCCGTTTGCGGGGATCGGAAACGGACTGGTCATGATCGTGTTGCGAACACCATTTCCGTTATCCAGTACTTCAGCGCTCAGAGCGTTCTCGTAGAATTTGTCGTACACATGCTCCGGAAACGCCGCTGTGCGACGAGTCTGGTAAACCGGCATGAAAAAATCCGGGCCATACTGACGGAGCATCTGGAGAGAGCCTTCGGAGAGCTTATCCTTGTAGAGGTGCATATTGTTCGATGTTATTACGAACAACGTCTCATCTTGAGGAAACGGATCTGTCTCCACCTGACCCTTGCGCCAGCTTGCAGGTGCTTCTGACAGCCCACCTGTCCATTCGGGAATGCTGCCAGAGGCATTGGCCAAACGCTCGGCACCAACCGGCGTCAGATCCTGCTTGAGCCGTTCTGCTTCCGCTAACGATACTCCTGACAGCGCCTGCCCGGAAAACCCGAGCGAAAGCACTGCAACACATGCGACAACTTGGCCCCGCATTTCAAACCCTCCAGACAATCGAAAACCCAAAATTCAATGCTGCTTTTTCCCAAATTCAAACAGCCGTTTCAAGTGAATGTTTGTGTTTTATTGTCACCTGGGGGCTTGGAGCTAAGGGTTGAAGAAATCTGCGCGCTGGAATGCTACAATGGTGGGCTGTTTTATTCACGGGCAGTTCGGGCGGAGAAATTCCCGCAATCGAGAACGCACGAAAGCCCCCAAATGCACGGCAGACACGATCAATGGCATCTCAATGGTATTCGCTGGTTTCTCAAAAGCTGTTTCTTGCAAGAACGCTTCTGGAAATGCCGGAGAAGCTTGCCGATAGCGGAAATGCTAATCATGCTCCAGCGCAGAAACTGCAGCATGAGGCGGCTATTCAGGGCTCTATCGAGCTCCTGCTAAGGGCAAGACGGCTATTATTGATAATGATTACCAGGTTCTACCAGAAGCGTTCGGAGGAGCCTTCGACATTGGGGGAGTTGGCAAATCTGATCGGCGAACAAGCCACCGAAATCAGAAGATTAAGAGCTCTTGAGCAGGAGGCGGATAGTTGGTGGAACTATCTTGACCAGCTGGAAGCCACTCAAAGCAGGCCGCCCGCAGCACGAAAAACGGTTAATGCAGAAAATATCATTGCCGTATCAGCTGACGCAGGACCCGACCGTTCCGCACAAACGCTCCTGAAGACTATGAATGCGATAAAACAGTTTGCCGACAACCTGGAAGAGCAACACGGCGAGTGGTAACTACCCTCGATCACTGCAGCAATCACCGCTACTTCCGGTTCTCAACATGATAAAGGTTAATGAAATGTCACCATCGTTTTTCGAAATTGTACAACTAAGCAACGGCGACTATGCCCTGCGACGCATCGACGATGACAGTGAGCCGCTGGTCAAAATTTCCTTTTCAGGTGAAGCTCGCGAAATGCTGGAAGATCGGGATATGTCTGTTGCCAAAGCCATGATTGCCGCGGGAATAGAAGCCGCTGGCAACATCACTCACGACATTGACTGGGAAGAAGACGAGCTGGACGCTTCAGACGCTCAGCCCGCATACACTCTGCACTGAAGGCAGGCTTTACCGCTGCCGGAGCACAACACCATGGCTGTTGCCCTCCGCCGCAGCCTTCTGCAGAGAGTCAAAGGCTGTCTTACCCAGTTTACGGGTCCACATCACTACCGCATGACAGGTACCTGCGCTCAGGGCTCTTTCCGCAAGCTGACGTGCCGGGTACTCTGCGGTAGAGCGCAGCACCAAAAGCTCTCCAGCAACAATCCCGTGCATTTTCTGCCACTTGCTCACGAGCGCCTGGGGAGGATCAATCCAGGCCAGCCAGCGCTTTTCCTGGTTAAGCTGAGTCAGCATCGGCAACAGTAATTGAAAATTCTCCACCTGCCCTTCTGGCATTATGATTTCCGTAACGTTGCCAGCAGGCGCGGATTCCCTGATATCCGGTTTATGCCGGGCCCGAATGACTGTGCGCTGCTTTCGGGCGGTATACTCCGGCACAGGGCAAGGTAAAATAGCTTGCTGCCACGCCATGTTCTGATTAAAGCTTAGCTGTTCCATAATTCACCCGTTTTTCAATGCGTCTGTGGTTTATACCAGCCCGATCAGTGCAGATCAGAGCGCCGGATAACACCTACACCCAGCCCTTCAATGAACAGCTCCTGCTCCGTAAGATCGACTTCAATCGGCGCAAACTCTTCATTTTCGGCAATCAGATAGACCTTCGAACCCTCTTTCCGGAAACGCTTTACAGTCACTTCCTCACCCACTCTGGCGACAACAACCTGCCCGTTATGCACATCCTGAGTGCTGTGAACTGCCAGAAGATCGCCGTCAAGAATCCCGATGTCCTTCATACTCATGCCCCGGACCCGCAGGAGATAATCGGCCGAAGGCGAGAAAAACTCCGGCTTCAGCGTACAATGATCTTCAATATGTTCCTGGGCCAGGATCGGACTGCCCGCCGCCACCTGACCGATCACAGGCAGCCCCAGATCTTCAGCGGCTTCTGGCAGACGTATGCCCCGGCTCGCACCCGGCACCATCTCAATAGCGCCCTTACGTGCCAGTGCCCGCAGGTGTTCCTCAGCGGCATTCGCCGAACGAAATCCAAGCTCTGCGGCTATTTCTGCGCGAGTGGGCGGGTAACCGGTTTCATCCACGGATCGGCGAATAATTTCCAGTACCTGAGTCTGTCTTGCTGTCAGCTTCATTGTTGCGCTGCTCCGCTTGCTGCATGCAGGGCTTATACATGCCGGGTCTGATATCTGCTGGCAGATACGGCCCGCCAGCATTCCTGTTTGTTTATACAGTGTTTTGACTATATACAGTGTTTTATCCAGTGTAAAGTCGCGCACCCTAATTTCTTTCAACCCCTTAACCGACGCTCTTAAGTGAGTGTGATATGGTAAAAAGATCGCAAATTCATCCCAGTGAGTCCTATGAACAACGCTACGTCCTGCAAAATGCCAGACATACTGAAAACAACCGATGGAAAAGAACGCCGTGTCGGTGTTGAAATCGAACTGTCCGGGCTTGGGTATGAGCAACTTGTCAGTATCGTTGCGGAACTTCTCGATGGAACCCCGACACTCGAATCCCGCTATGTGAGCAAGCTTCAGACATCGATGGGTGATTTCATCATTGAACTTGATTCCGAGCAGGTGAAAGAGTTCGATCTTACGGATGACAGAGTTCCAGAGGTACTGCGTGAACTTGGCGGGCAAGCCATGGAGGTTATCGACGCGGCAGCTGAGCGCATTGTTCCGCTAGAGATTGTGAGTCCTCCTTTACCGTTCTCCGAAATTCAACAGATCGAATATCTGGTCAAGGAGCTACGCGAAGCCGGCGCACTGGGTAGCCGGGAGGCTATCTATTTTGCATTCGGCTTACAGTTGAACCCGGAACTACCGGATCTTACACCAGCAACACTGATTCGCTATTTCCAGGCTTTTGCCGTGCTCTATGACTGGCTCAAAGCTCACCACCAACTGGATATCAGCAGAAAGTTCACGCCCTATATCGAACCCTGGAGCAGCCGCTATACAGACCTACTGGTGACGGAGGGCTATTCGCCGGACCAACACCAGATGATGGTTGACTACCTGGAATCCAATCCTACGCGCAACCGTGCTCTGGACCTTTTGCCTTTGTTTGCCCATCTGGACAAACCCCTTCTCGATCAGTACGTCAAAGATCCACGCATCAAGAGCAGGCCTACTCTGCACTACCGATTGCCGGACTGTGACATCGACAATCCGGAATGGAACTTCTCCAGTGTGTGGAATGACTGGGTGGTGGTCGAGCAGATCGCCAATAATGCAGACGATCTGGCGGAGCTGAGAGCCTTGTTCCGGGAAAGCCGAAAGATCAGCCTGCGCAATCTCACACATAGCTGGCAGGAAACTTCAGCAAAGTGGCTACAAAGCAAAGGCTATGTCTGAACAGGACCTTACAGAAAACAACTTGCCCGGCCTGACAATTGGCATCAGCGGTCCCGCCCGCAGGCGCGTCGCGCAACAGTTGATCAGTTTCGGCCTCAGATTGCAGGGTGTTCGCCCTTACTACATCCGCCCCGGCACCCGCGTAGACGTATCGATGTTAGACGGGCTGGTGCTCTCAGGTGGCACACACGTTCATCCGGGGCGTTACGGCCAGGAACCCCAAGTGAGCGCCCATTACGACAAGGCCCGGGATAAAACCGATTTTCAATTACTGGAACAAGCTGAGTCTGTCGGCATTCCGGTGCTGGGTATCTGCCGTGGCGCTCAGTTTATCAACATATTTCACGGTGGCTCGCTGTGCCAGAACGTAACGCCTCTCAGGGTAAATACCCGCCACAGGCCACTTTTACTGCCCATGCAGACTGTCCGGCTAGTAAAGTCCAGCCGGCTGGGAAAGCTCATGCGAGCCCCGGTAATCGGAGCCAACCGGATCCACAGTCAGGCCATAAAGCGCCTTGGCAAAAATCTGCAGGTAACAGCCGTAGACAATGATCTTTTCGTCCAAGCTATAGAAAGCACCCGTGGCCAATGGCTTATGGGGCTGCAGTGGCATCCCGAGTACCTGCTTTATCACAGTGGCCACCGGCGGATCTTCAGCGAGTTCGTGCAAGCAGCCCTCTCATTCAAACTGGCCCGACTGGAACCTGCATCCTGACGAGCCTGACGTTAAACCCGAATTCGGAGACCAAGTGTTATGGCGAGAAACAACAGGAAAACCCGTTCTCTTTGGGTCCTGCCACTGTTGGTGCCAGGTTTGGCCCTGGCTGGCGAGGTTACACTCACCGGAGAGGGAAGTGTCCGGTATGAGCCGGACAGTGCACGCCTGAAGTTTACCGCCAGCGCGGAGCATGAACAGCCGCAGCAAGCTACTGCTCAGGTAGCATCAATGATAGAACAATGGCACCAGGGGATCAGCGAGTACAGGGCGCAACTCCATGAGTACACGGATGCATCGGTCAACCTTTATAGCCGCACACTGCCTGCCGAAACCCGGGAGGCAGAGCCGGAAAAACGGGCAGTTGCCTCCCAGACCGTCAGCTTCACCGTCACTGACTTATCACTGCTGAACCCGGTCCTACAACAGGCACAAGCTCTGGGGCTTAATTACAACCTGGGCCCGCATCAGTTTTTCCACTCTGAAGAAGCTCGCATGGAACGCGAAGCGCTGGCACTGGCACTGGCCGACGCGAAATCCCGTTGCGATTTTGTTGCGCAGCAAATGAACCAGCGCTGCGGGGAGGTGGTATCTCTCAACATTAACGGTGGTCACCGCCCCATGCCAATGATGATGGCGGCCGAAACAAGGGGCGCGGACTCCATTTCGAGTGTTGGAGAACGGGAAATCAGCGCATCTGTAAGCGCAACCTTTGAACTGGACTGAGGCTAGAAGTCCCGGGTGTAGAAGATATCCAGAGAAGCTGCCAACCCACTGGCAGCTTCTAGATAGAAGTATTTGCCCAGATCATAACGCAACGCCACGGTACTTATGGGTTCAAAAATACCCACTCCGTAACGAATGCTCAGGTCGTCTGTCAGGTAACCACTGGCTACAACGGATGTCTGGTCGCCGCTACCCTCCGCCTCCAGCATGAGCTCGCGAATACCAAAACCTTCTCCAATCTGGCCGGTAACCTTGTTTACCTGGGTCAGTCCCAGAGAAATGGCTGCTCGCCCCATTTGACCATCATCAGCCTGTCCTCCCGGAGCCCGCCCAAGAATCACATAAGATAAGGCATCGGATTGCGGCATATCGGGGCTGGAGAACACCTCGGTCGTAGGTGACTGAATCGGGCCACTCAGTCGAATTCCGGCGACCACAGTGTCCACCTGCCTTACGGCTTCAATGTCCAGGTACGGCTGAGCCAGGTTACCGACAAACAGCAACCTGGCCTGCCGTATTTCAAGCTCCTGGCCATAGGCATCGTATTGACCGTCCACCAACTGAAGGGTACCCCGGGCGTCCATGTCGTTACCGATCCGCAGTGTACCCTCCAGATCGCCGGTCACACCAAACCCGGCAAAGGTCACCTGATCAGCACCTACAACAACCGTAACATCCATATTGATAGACCGAACAAAAGGCTCTCCCTGCTCCACTCCGACAATGACTTCATCTTCAGATACTGAGACAGCCTGCGCCGGCAGCGCTTCTATTAAAATGTCCCCCCGGGGCACTTCAATACGGCCTTCAACACGCAGCCCTCCATCACGGAATGCAATGGTCAGGTCGGGTGCCACTTCGAGATGGGCGTAGGGTTCAATACTAAAGGGTAGTCTTTCACCAGTAATGCGAACCTCACCGCCCGGGGTATCCTGCCAGTCAATATCGCCCCGGATAACGGCTTCGCTTCGAGCGTTGCTACTTACCCGCCCCCGAATATCCGCAGAATATCCGTCAAGCTCAACACTGATAACCACTTCATCCATGGGCAGAGGCAAGCGCGGATCTACCACGTGGCCGTTGGTTAAAGCCACCTCCCCGTGCACAGCAGGCCTCATCAGCGGGCCAGATATGGTCCCTTCACCGTTTACTTCCCCGGCAACTTCTTCAAGACCGGTAAACAAACCGGCTAGAGCAATATCGAGATCACTCAGTTTGAAGCTTCCTTCAACCTGGCGGTCTTCGCTCATAGGGTCCAGCCTCATATCCACAGCAAGCTTACCAAGCTCAGGCCCAGACAAGCGCACCGCGAGATCCGCCTGATCCGGCTTGAGGTCCAGCTCCGTTGTCAGAGTCTCGTAACTCAGGTTCTCCCACTCACCATCCAGCAGCAGCGCAAACCTGCCCTTACCCGCATCCAGCGTTATACGGCCATCGGGGCCATTTCCGTTTGAGGTGAAGTCAATTTTGCCATTGATATCGGAATGCCAACGCATCGTCTCCGGCAGAACCGGGGCCAGAGCTGCAGCAGGAAAATCGTTAATTCGATAGGCTATATCAGGTACAGGCAACAGGGTCTGGTCATCCGCGCAAACAGAACTTTGCTGCCAGCGCCAGCAATGGGCCGCAAAATTAAGTTCGCCATCATCGCCGTATTCCAGCCCTGCGGGAGCCTCCAGCACCCAACTCTGCTCCTGACCGGGTAGATCAATCACGCCCTGTGCGAGCTCACCTTTCCAGGTCGCCCAGCCATCACCCGCAGAGCCTTCAAAGTCCAGCTGCAACCCCATTTCTTCGCGCCGGGCATCAATAGCTACTTCGTGCTCACCCGGGGTGCCCTCAACCCTGACGGCAAGCGACTCGATATTTTGCCCAGCAACGCTAATTCCTTTGCTCTGCAGCTCGGTGTTGAGGCGGAATCCGGAGTCCAGCCTCGCATCAAGACTCAGCGCATCAACCACCAGAAAGTCCTGCCAGCGCAGCTCGGTCGCACTTGCGCTTAATGCCCCAAGGGGGTCATCAGACGTTCCTGTAAGCTCCAGCTGTAGCTCAACCTTGCCACCAAGGCCTGGCAGAACTTTTCCAGGATCTGGCAGTTCCAGGTCCAGGTCAGCTTGCAACTCCTCGCCCCATTGGCCGCTGCCTTCCAGGCGATTATCACCAACAACCAGCTTCAGCTCCGGCACGACCCAGGCACCGGTTGAGGTATCAAGTCGACCGGCCGCAACAGTGGGGCTGGAACGCCATTGGCCCTCCAGGTCCCAGCTGGCTTCCATCGTCGGCACCGACCCATCGGTAAGCTGCCCCTCTGTGGTGACCTGACCACTAAGACTGGCCTCAAGAACCGGCACCCAGTAGCCGGGATTAAAGTCTTTTGCCTCCAGCGCCGCACGCCAGCTCAGCGGCCCGGAAAAATCTACTGCGCCCTCGCCAGAGAGAGAGCCGGCACCCGTCACTGCTGAGAACTCTGTCAGCCGTGCCTGGCTGGCATCGCCTTCAATAACTGTTGCCAACTCCGCGAGACCCTGAGGACCATCTACTTCAGCCGTCAGATTGGCCTGATAGCGACCATCACGCCAGGAAGCACTTCCGTCCAGTGTATGAAGCGAAACAATCGGCTCATTCAGGCCAGGTAGCAGTGAATACCAGGGGAAATCTCTTAGCTGGATATCAGACTGCGCACTGACACCGCCCTGCCACCGCGTGTTGCCGGCGAGCACCAGGGTTTGAGGCGATTTACCGGCCTTATCCTGTGTGGAAAGTTGTAACCGAATATCCCGTGCCTCAGCGGCTGTCACCAAGCCTGCAAGCGCCAGGTCTATCGGCCCTTGCGTACCCTCAAGCATGGCCTGCCCTTGGGTTTTAAATCCGCCCTGCAGGCTACCTGAAGCTTCGACAAACCAATCGTTCAGAACCAGTGTGTCCGGCAAAGCTTCGGCCGCACGGAACTGTTGTGACTCGACTCGCACGCGTGCCGGCAGACTCGAGGCCAGCGGCTGGACCTCCCCCTCTAGTGTTGCATCGAGATAGCCGCGACTCTGGCCCGCGATCGAAAGATCCCGAACGCTGCCGGAAAGCACCAGATCGATTGCCCAGGCATCTCCATAGGGCGGCGGCAAATTCGCGCTTATCTCAAGGCTGACCGGCCAGTCCCGGCGGGTTTCCACGCGACCAGACGCAGTTACGGTATAGTCATCGAGCTGGTAGAAGACGCGTTCAAGTTGCCAGTCAGCTCCCGAACCATCTGCCTCTAACTCAAATCTGTCCCAAACCTTACTGCCATTGAACGTGAAAGTGCCCAAGCTTACATTGTTGACCCTCAGTCCCAGTGGTAGCTCAAGCTCCGGCAGGCTGATATCTCCACTCGAGCTCTGCCCCTCCTCGGATGGCTGCACGCTAACATCCAGCTGCTCTACCTGAAGGGTCTCAAGGCACAGGTGCAGATCAAAAAGACAGGAGGGAGACCAGTCTATGAACGGTGACTCAACCGCCACATCAACACCATACCCCCGCCACTGGAGGCTATCCGCCTGCCAGATTCCGAACAGGGAGCCACGATCATTAACCGCTTCAAGCCCGGGTATCTGATTGATAACCCAGGCGGTCCCCGTCTCGGAGCGCAACGCCAGCAAAATTGCCGACACCAGTACAACCGGCAAAAGCACCAACAATCCAAGCAGCAAAAGAAGCCAGAACCTGATGCGACCACCACGCTTGCGCTGAGGCTTCTGTGCGCCTTCCGGAGTCCCGTGGCCTTCAAGAGCTTTGGTCACAGTTCAGGCCCCATCGAAAAGTGAATCCGCCACCCACCACCGAATTCGGGGTTCAAACCCTTGGCGATATCAAGACGCAGGGGCCCAAGTGGGCTGAGCCAGCGAATACCGGCACCCGCGCCAGTAGCAAGGGGATCAAGCAGATCATTGATAGCGTTGCCATGATCAACAAACAACGCGGCTCGCCATTTGTCTGCGAACTGATACTGATATTCAGCACTACCCACCAGAATGTAACGCCCGCCAACTTTGACACCGTTCTCGTTCTCCGGGGACAGGCTCTCGTAGGCATACCCGCGCACACTCTGGTCACCACCGGCGAAGAAGCGCAGTGAAGGAGGCACATCCTCAAACCGGCTAGTCGCAACGCCGCCCAACTGAAAACGGGATAAAAAGCGGTGCTTGTCAGCCAATGTGAACAAACCCTTGGCAATGGCGTTCACGTGCAATATGTCCACACTGGAAAGGACTGCCCTGTGAGAGCCGCTCACATCGGCCTGCAAACGATACCCCTTGGTCGGGTCCAGCGCAGAGTCAACATGCAGCTTGGAATAGCCGACACCCGGCAACAGCAGCGAGCTCGTTCCTTTTTCATCATCGCCAATATTGAAGCGCTCCCCCTCCCAACGCAGGGACAACACCTGCAACCACCCATGATCAAGTTGGTGTTGCCATTGCTGCCCAAACGTCAGCAGCTCAGACTCGACGTTCTCGATGTCTTCGCGCTGATAGCCTGCAGTAAAACGAATCAGGTCCGTCATGGGAGGGTCCAGCGGCAGCTCATACCAGGTGCTCAGGTTCTGCCTGGGTTCGGATAACTCTGTTTCGGCCCCACGCCGGTGCCCCATCGGGTTGATCCAGTGCTCGCGCCAAGTGCCCCGAAAGCGAGGCCCGACATCCGTGGAAAACCCAAGGCCAGCTGCCAGCGACCGGGGATCTCTTCGGGTCACGTCGACCCGCACTGGAATAACACCATCCTCTGCGCTCCCCGGTGTCGCATCGATATCCACGCCCGAGAAATAACCGCTGCCGAGAAGATCACTGTTGAGCTTGGCGATTTCGTCCGCGTGATAGGGAATGCCTGGCTCAAACGTAACAAAATCATCAAGAAGACCAGTTTCAAACCAGTGTCCTTCCCCATACGTAACGTCACCGAGCCGATAGCGTTCACCGCTTTCAAACACAATAACAATATTGGCAATGCCAGCCTCCGGATCAACCTCCAGAGTACGAGTCTCGAAGCGGCCATCAAAGTACCCGCGACGCCGGGCCCGGGTCTGAAGCGCATTCCTGAGGTTAGTGTATTCACCATGATTGAGAATATCGCCTTCTGCAGGGTGCACAGGCAGATCGTCGGTAAAGCTTTCGTCTGAAGCTCCCGCACCTCGAATCTCGACCACTCGGGATTTGATTCGCACCGGATCTCCGGGAGTAATATCCAGGACCAGTCGGGCAAGTTCTTCTGACTCGCTCTCTTCGACTTTCCAGTTCACCGTTGGGCTGTAATAGCCCAGAGCGCGCAATGCCTTACTGGCCTGCTTCACTGCCGTCGATGCATAACGGCGCAAATTGTCAGCACTTCGACCCTCGACCTCGCCAATAAACGCTTCAGCGTTATCCTCAAGCCCCGGATAGTCACCTTTAACCTGAACTTCAACTTGTTGCGCCTGGCTCAAAGAGGACCACAGGAGCAGCAGCCCAAAAAGCCGGATTCGGCCCGATTTCAAATTGTGATCAAGTGATTGCATCCGGCTGTTTCAGTGTTGGTCGTGATGGGAACGATGAAAGTGATTATCGGTCAAGCGTGAGAGTTTAATGCCAGGCGGTCAAGTTAATCCACGCTCGAGCAAGTCGTCCGCCGGGTTCAAATACGCTAACCTGTCAGATGAACGATAACCGCTATTACACCACAGAGGACGGATGCCAGCGAATGCTGAAAATTAACCGCGAGAACCTGAAGTCCAGCCATCAACTTATCTGGTTCATTATTGACTTCCTGATGCTGGGACTGCTCATCATCAACCTCGCATTCATTATCTGGGACTCCGTCTATAACTTCGTTGCCATCCAGAACGCGTTAAAAGAACATCTGCCAGCATTCCAGGCCGCTTATCACCCAGTGCACGAAAACTTCATCCTATACGATGCAGTGTTCGTTGCGATCTTCCTGACCGAGTTTTTCGTGCGCTGGGGCTATGCAATCAGGGCCAAGGTGTACGACCGCTGGTACTTTTATCCCTTTATCCACTGGTATGACGTGATTGGATGTATACCCGTAGGAAGCCTGAGGTTCTTAAGGATTCTGCGGGTTATTTCCATTATCTACCGCCTGCATCAGTACAAGATAATCGATGTTACCAGCACCGGAGTTTTCCGCTTTGTAAATTTCTACTACGAAGCTTTTATGGAAGAACTTTCCGATCGCATCGTGAACAAGGTATTGAGCGGCGTTCAACACGAAATAACGCTCGGCTCACCTCTCTTCGAGAAAGTCCAGAACGAGATCCTCTACCCGCGGCGAGACATGCTGACTGAATGGATCTCCCAACGCGTGGCTCAGGCCGCAAAAGAAGGTTATGTCCCCAACCGCGGTGCACTGAGAACTTATCTTGAGGACAGGGTTGACCATGCATTGAAGCAGAACGTGGAACTTTCACGGCTGAAATACCTACCGGTTGTGGGATCAACGATCAAGGAAACCCTTGAAGATGCGGTGGGCGATATTGTTGCCAATGTTATCCAGCAGATTCTGGAAGACCTGGCCTCTTCTTCGAACCATGCGTTTATCGAGGACATAGTAAACGCGTTTATCCGCGGGCCGGGGCAACCTGATAGTAAAGACGCAAGGAACGAAGCGCTGATCGCACTCATTATTGAAATTATTGACGCCATCAAAGGGCAGGTCAGAGTCAAGCGCTGGCGAGAGCAGCTTCCCTAGAGCCTGAACCTGAATCAAACCCCGCTTCTTGCATATCGGGAACAAATAAGCGCCTAATGCAAGCTGGTTTCCGGAACAGCGAGCAATCGACCTATGGATTACCGCACCTACCGTAAAAGACTGCAGAACCAGTTTCCCGAGCCCGTTCTCGCATTTGAGCCTGGCGAATATGAGGCACGGCTTGCTTCAGTTCGCCGAAAAATGGCTAAAGCCGATCTTGACCTATTATTGCTGACGGAAGCCGGAGAGTTGTGTTATCTGACCGGGTACACCACCTTCGAGGTTTCGGTTCAGTGCGTTCTTCTTGTTTCAGCTGATCGAACCGTGCTGTTCGTACCGGCCATCGAAATCGGGCCCGCGGTTTATCTGAGCCGGGTGGACGAGGTTATCGGTTATCCATGGCAGGCACCCGAGACGGTAGCCCGCGAACTCGCTGTGCAGGTACGTCGAGCGGCCACTAAACCTGCCCCTCGAATAGGGTTCAATCCTTGGGCGGGTTCCTTTCGACCAGGGCTGCTTGTGGCTCTCAAAAATGAGTTGGACACAGCAAAGTTTATGGATTTCGGCACGCTGATCGATCGTGTCCGCCTGGTGAAATCCCCTGCCGAAATAGACTATCTCGCTGAAAGCGCAACCATCACAGGTGCCGGCCTGGACGCGGCAGCGGCTGTCATACGAGCAGGTATCATTGACCACGAAATCGCGCAGGCTGGTGCCAGCACCATGCTGGGGGCTGGCAGCGAGTTCATGAGCATGCAACCCATTGTGACGACCGGCGCCCGTAGCGGAATCATTCATACCAACCATGCCGGTTATGAGGTCGCTCGGGGTGATGTGGTATTCACCGAATTTGGTGCGGTTCGCCGGCGCTATACCGCACCAATGATGCGAACGGCCGTAGTCGGTGAAGCTTCGGCTGAGATTCGTGAATTCCATGAAACTTGTATACAGGTGCTCGAAGCGGTGATGTCAGCCGCACGAGCCGGTTCAAGCTTCGCCTCAGCTGCCCGAGCCGGAGAGACCGCACTCGAGCCGATTGCCGATCGAGCCTTTTTCTCCGGCGTATTTGGCTATCCGGTCGGCGTGGCATTTCCACCATCCTGGGTGGCCGGTTCGATGTTTATCGCAACTGACAACGAGGCCATTCTGGAAGAAAATATGGTATTTCATTTGCCGATCTGCCTGCGCAAGCCGGGGGAATTTGGCATTGGATTCAGCGAAACTGTGCGGATCACCGCAACAGGGGCCGAACGGATCACAACAAATTCCCTGTCCCTCCAGGAGATTTTTTTATAGCCACGGGAACTCTGACAGGCAAATTTGAACCCTGCCTGGTAAGACAGGATACGGACGGAGAGGAAATTCGAGACTCGAAAAGCAAAAAGGCAGATCAGTAAGTTACTGATCTGCCTTTTTATATGGTAGCGGGGGCTGGATTCGAACCAACGACCTTCGGGTTATGAGCCCGACGAGCTACCAGACTGCTCCACCCCGCATCAAACTGGTTGTTGCCGGGTTGCCCCGATCAACGTGCGCGTATATTAAGGACTCGTGAGAGCTTTGTCAACTCAAGTTTTCAAACAGGTCATTGGGGTAATGCAGAGCTTCCTCAACCGTTGCAAGGTAAGGTTTACAGAACCCCACTTGCTCTATCGCTTCTTGCACAGGCCGAAAAGATTTTCGGTGTTCTGGCGTCACGCCCAGACGGAATAAGGCTTCCAGATGCACAGGGGTGGGATAGCCTTTGTGTTGTGCAAAACCAAAGCCCGGGTATTTCAGCTCGAAAGCTTCCATCTCCCTGTCGCGGGTTACTTTGGCAAGTATGGATGCCGCACTGATCGCTTCTACCCGGCTATCCCCTTTTACCACGGGTTCTGAGGGCCAGTGCCACTCCGGGCACTTGTTTCCGTCCACAAGCACATATTCAGGCGATACACCAAGGCCTGCGACAGCCCGTTCCATCGCGATCATCGTGGCCTGATAGATATTGATCTGATCAATCTCGCTTGCTTCACAGCGGCCTAGACTCCAGGCTGTGGCGTGCTCGAGGATTTCGTCATAGAGCGCATTGCGCTTTTTCTCTGTGAGCTTTTTCGAGTCCGCCAGCCCCGTAATGGGCCGCTCGGGATCGAGAATCACAGCGGCAGTTACCACCGCGCCTACAAGGGGCCCACGACCTACTTCATCAACACCGGCCAGAAGCCTTCCTTGATAGGCACATTCAAAAGGTGGTAGCGCTGGAGCCTTGGCCATCTAGTGAACCCTCTCTTCAACAAGCCGGGAAATTGCCTGGGCCGCCTTCTCATCGGCATCCTGTCTCAAGGTATGGTGGAGCTCTGTGAACGCTTCGACAAGTCGTTCACGCTCCTGCTGATTCTCCATGCATTCCAGCACAGCTGCGCCAAGGGATTCGGGCGTTGCGTCATCCTGCAGGAGCTCCGGAACCAAGGGTTTCCTTGCCAGCAAATTGGGTAATGAAACGTGAGGCACTTTAACCAGACGGGAAACGAGCGCGTAGCTGAAGTTGCTCAGCCGATAACCCACCACCATAGGTTTCTTCAGCAACATGGCTTCAAGGGTCGCGGTTCCGGAAGCGAGCAACACAACGTCTGAAGCAGCCATAACTTCACGCGAGCGCCCCCTCACTATGGTGACCTGTAGTTTTACCTCAAGTGCTTCGATAAGGTCGCGCACTTGTTGCTCCCGCTCACGGTTAACACAAGGAATGACCAGCTGCACATCCGGGCGCTTACTCTGAATCCAACGCGCAGCTTCCAGAAATAGAGTCCCCAGGCGCTCAACTTCTCCAGCTCGGCTTCCTGGTAAAACAGCCAACAAGGGAACATTCTCATCAAGTCCCAGTTCCTGGCGAGCCCTGCCCGTCTCTGGAACGATAGGGATTCGGTCTGCAAGCGGATGCCCTACAAAAGCAACGGGCACCTTGTGCTCTTCATAAAACCTGGCCTCAAATGGCAACAGGGTGAGCATGAGATCAACGGATTTGGCAATTTTAAATATCCGCTTCTGCCGCCATGCCCAAACAGACGGACTGACGTAATGAACAGATGGGATACCCGCTTCACGGCAACGCCCCTCAATGGCAAGAGTGAAATCCGGGGAATCAATACCAATAACCACATCTGGCGGCGTAGCAAAGAAATAACTTAAAAGGCGGGCCCGGATACTGAAGAGTTCTCGTATGCGGCCAAGAACTTCCACCAGCCCCATTATGGACAGGCGTTCCATGGGAACCAGAGAGTGAAAGCCTTCGGCGATCATCTCATCGCCGCCGATGCCGACAAAGCGCGCATTCGGATACCGGTTGCGAAGCGAGCGAATCAGGCCTGCGCCGAGAATATCCCCCGACGCCTCACCTGCAATAATTCCAAAGGTTATCCTACGATCACTGACAACCGGGGTCAGAGGCTGGTCCATCTAGAAGGGCTCCTGCCCGCTCAGCGGATTATTCCGCGATGAGCTCCTCGCAGGGAGTCAATTAGCACGCGCACTTCCGGCGTATCCGAATAAGCATCTTCCAGCGCTTCGACGGCCTGTTCTGTGGTAAGACCCTGACGGTAGATAACCTTATAGGCACGCCTCAGGGTCATCAGTACTTCTTTACTGAATCCGCGCCGCTTTAGACCTTCGACATTCATACCGTGGGGCTCCGCTGACTGTCCAGCAGCCATGACGTAGGCCGGAATATCCTTCAGAACGATACTTCCCCCCGCCGCCATGCTATGAGGCCCTATATGGCAGAATTGGTGCACCATGGTGCCGCCACCAAGAATAGCGTAATCGCCGACCGTTACATGGCCAGCAAGCGTTGCGCAGTTGGCAAGAATTATGTTGTCGCCGATAACACAGTCATGGGCCACATGCACATAGGCCATCAGCAGATTGTCACTGCCAATACGGGTTTCACCCTGATCCTGTACAGTACCCCTGTGGATCGTACAATTTTCGCGGATCACGTTATTGTCGCCGATAATCAGCGTGGTCGGCTCTCCGGCGTATTTTTTGTCCTGGCACTCTTCACCGACACTGCAAAACTGAAAAACCCGGTTATTCCGACCAATTACGGTTGGCCCTTTAACAACCACATGGGAAAGAATTTCTGTACCTTCACCAATCTCTACATTTGGGCCGATATAGCTCCACGGGCCAACCGTTACGTTATCCGCAAGTTTGGCTGACGGGTCTACAATCGCCTGTGGATGGACACCCGACCAATCATTTGTCGCCATCAAACTTCTCTCTCAGCGGTCAGTATCTCTGCCACACAAACGACTCCACCGTCGACCAGTGCGCGGCAATCGAATTTATAAATTCCACGTTTGCCCGAAATAAGTTCCGACTCCATACACAGGCGGTCGCCCGGCCGCACCGGGCGCTTGAAGCGCGCCTTACTGGACCCGGCTAAATACTGTACCACTCCGTCTGCAGGTTTCCGACCCACAGTCACAAAACCAAGAATACCGGAAAGCTGAGCCATGGCCTCAATAAGCAATACACCCGGCATAATCGGGTTTTCCGGGAAATGACCAGTAAAGAACGGCTCGTTAAAGGAGATATTTTTGTAGCCTTTGATCGATTTGGACTTTTCAATCTCGGTAACCCGATCCACCAGCAAAAACGGGTAGCGGTGCGGCAGATACTCCAGTATTTCATTGATATACATCATTTTATCGGCCTCAGCCCTCTAATTTCTTTTCCAACTCTTTAATGCGCCGCGCCAGAGCATCGAGCTGGCGGAAACGAACGGCGTTTTTACGCCATTGCCGGTTCTTGTCTGCGCTGGTTCCGGAGGAGTAGACACCAGGCTCCCGAATGTCGCCGGTCACCAGAGTCATACCCGTCAGGTGAACCTGGCTTGCAATATCCAGGTGCCCAGCCACTCCGGAGGCTCCTCCGAACACACAGTGGCTGCCAATCTTCGTGCTGCCCGCAATCCCGACCATAGCCGCCATCGCGCTATGATCACCGATACGAACGTTATGAGCGATCTGAATAAGGTTATCAAGTTTGACGCCATTTCCGATCACTGTGTCATCAAGGGCGCCACGGTCAATCGTAGTATTCGCACCAACTTCAACGTCATTACCAAGAATAACGCGCCCGAGTTGCGCGATCCTGTGCCACTGACCTTTTTCATTAGCAAAGCCGAACCCGTCGGAGCCTATCACTGCGCCGCTAAGGATATGGCACCGCTCCCCTACAACCACATCGTGAGCCAGGGTGACCCTGGAACGGAGAACAGAACCAGCTCCGATCCTGCTCCGAGCCCCGATTACACTGCCAGGTCCAATAACAACTTGCTCATCAACCACAACGCCGGCTTCGATAACAGCATTGGGGCCAACACTGGCGCTGGCCGCTACTTTTGCCGTCGCATCAACCACGGCGGCAGGATGAATACCTGGCGGCGCGACGGGGGCTGGGTCGAACCAGTGGCTAAGACGAGCATAGCCCAGGTACGGATTATCGAGTAACAGGACATTGGTCTGACCGTCACCCGCGGCCACAGGCGACATAATAACGGCCGCAGCCCGGGTATCTGCCAGGTGCTTGGCATAGGTAGGATTCGCCAGAAAACTGATCTGCTCGGGGCCAGCTGCCTGAAGAGTCGCAAGGCCCGAAACCCGGATCTCAGGATCTCCGCGAAGCTCTGCCCCCAGAGCATTTGCGATCTCTCCAAGCCGGTAAGACTGTTCTGTCATCACTCGCTCCACAAGCGCTCGCAAGCCCGAGGGCTCTCCGGCAGGAATTAACGGTTCAGCTTATCCAGAAGCTGTGAGGTCAGGTTCATGTCCGGCTTCACGTAAACAACGGCTTCGCTCGGCAGAATCAGATCAAGATCGTTTTCGTCTACCAGCTCTTTTACCGCCGCGTCTACTTCCGGACGAGCCTCTTCAAGAAATGCTTGTTTGCGCTGATTAACAGTAGAATCCAGACGCTGTTTGAGAAAGTTAAACTCTTTGACCTTCTCCTGGAATTCACTTGCAAGCTTGTTACGCTCACTTTCGTTCATCATTGCACCGTCTTTTTCCAGACGCTCTTTGAGTTCGCGAGCAAACTCCTGGGTTGCGCGAACTTTTTCCTCATCGCCAGCAAAGTCTTTCTGAAGACTTTCACTGAAAATCTTGGCATCGTTCGAAGAGAACAGAGCCTGACGCAGGTCTACAACGCCAATGCGGGTTTCAGCCATTGCGGGTAATGCCAGCGCCATCGCTGCAACAAACATCAACACGGTTCTGAACATAATGGGTCTCCTGAGTTTCACTCGTTATTGTTTCACGTATTTCTGGTTCAGAATGTCTGACCAAGCGAGAATTGGAATATCTGGGTATCGTCACCATCCTTGTCGTTGAGCGGCTTGGCAAGGCTGAATGCCAGAGGACCTACTGCCGTAATCCACTGAAACCCAATACCTGCGGACAAACGCAATTCCGACAATTCCGCGTCATAACCTCGATCCGTATCAAATACCTGCCCTGCATCGACAAAGAACGCCGTGCGCATAGACCGGGTATCACCGGCAAATGGAGTCGGGAAAATCAGCTCCATAGAACCTTCGGTGAGAAAATTACCACCAAAAGGATCCGGGTCCGAAAAATCATTAGCCGCATTGGTGGCGAGTGGACCGAGCGAGTTAGCCTGATAACCTCTTACCGAACCATACCCGCCTGCATAGAAGTGTTCGTAGAACGGCATCACCGAACGGTCACCGTAGCCATCACCATAGCCGATATCCGTTCTTGTCCGAAACACCCATCGACCAGTGTCTGACAGAGGGAAGTAGAAGTCGGTTTTGTGGCTGGCCTTGTAGAACGTAAGGTCGCTTCCGGGCACAGCAACATCCAACGACAGCGAGTGACTGTAACCTTTTGTCGGCAACACACCCCGGTTGAGGGTACTGCGGCGCCAGCTACCGAACAAAAAGTAATTGTTAAAGGAGTCGCCCTCCTCCTCTATGAAGTCAGTCACTTCTTGCGAAGTATATGTACCGCCTTTGACTTTAGAAAGTGTGTATCCAACGCCGAAGTTCAGCCGCGTAATATTGTCAGTAGGATAGCCAAACGTAAGGCGACCACCGTACTCATCCAGGAGGTAGGAAGTAATGTCTTCTTCTTCGAAGTCGGTTTCACGACCAAAGATACTGAACCCGCGGCTTACACCATCTACGGTGTAGTAGGGGTCTGTATAACCAATATTGGCACTCTTGACCGAATCACTGACATTCACACCGAACGACACACGTTTACCCGTGCCGAAGAAGTTATTTTCGGAAACGTTGGCGCCAAGAATCACACCGGAATCCTGAGAGAAACCCACGGATGCGGAGAGACTGCCCGTAGGCTGCTCTTCTACCGAATAGTTCACATCGACCAGATCGTCAGTTCCAGGCACCGGAACAGTTTCCACATTGACCGTCTGGAAGAAACCCAACCGCTCCAGCCGGGTCTTGGAAAACTCGATGCGATCCGAGGAGGCAATCCCGCCCTCCATCTGGGTCATTTCCTGGCGCAGGACGTCATCGCGAGTGGAAACGTTGCCGTCGAAGTTAATGCGGCGAACATAAGCCCGCTTACCTGGCTCAACATAAAACGTAACGGCAGCGGTGTTACCTTCACCTGGTTCAGGCACGGCATTCACATTGGCAAAGGCATAACCTTCTCTACCCAACCGGAACGACAGTGTTTCAGAAATTGCGGTCATGCGGGCACGGGAGAAAACATCTCCCTCACTCACGGGAATCAGCTCACGCAGCTCCTCTTCATCAACAATGAGATTACCGCGAAGCCGGATCTCGGATATTGTGTACTGAGGCCCTTCGTTCAATGCTATTGCGATAAAGACCTGGCGTTTGTCCGGCGAAATGGACACCTGGCTGGACTCTACATTGAAATCCAGGTAGCCGCGATCGAGGTAGAACGAGCGCAGTGTTTCAAGGTCGCCACTCAGGCGTTCCCGGGCATACTTGTCTGCGTTGGTTAGAGAATTCCACCAGCTGCTGGTTTGCAGCTCGAACAGGTCGCGCAATTGCTCATCGCTGAATTCCTGGTTACCCACCAGGTTGATGTGCCGGATAGCAGCAACCGTACCTTCGTTAATATCCAGCCGAATGGCTACTCGATTACGCGGCAGCACTTCAGCGGATGCCTTTACCCTGGCGTTATAGCGACCTTGGCCAATGTAGGAGCGCAAAATCTCCAGCTCAAGTCGCTCCAGCGTTGCCCGCCTGAAAACCTGGCCTTCCTGAAGGCCGGCACCCGCCAGCGCATCCATAAGCATGTCGGTTTCGATATTCTTGTTACCTTCGATTTCGATCGAAGCGATCGAAGGCCGCTCGCGTACCGACAGGATAAGAATACCGGCGTCACGGCTGGCCTCTATATCGGTGAACAGCCCGGTCCGGAACAGTGATTTGATTGCATCTGCCAGTTCGGCTTCGTCCATCTGTTCGCCGATATTGACGGGAAAAGCGGAAAACACAGAACCCGCAGAAACACGCTGCAAGCCTTCCACCTCGATGTCTGCAACCGTAAATTCATCTGCAAGTGCTGGCGTCATGCCGGTTGCGGCAACAGCGAGGCCAACGGCTAAACCTAGAAGAGAACGTCTCATTCAATTATTTCGCCTGGTTAATGCGCGTAAGGAGCCCGCAATTCTCACAACCGCATCAGGTCGTTGTAAAGAGCAAACACCATTAATGTAAGGATCATTGCCATACCAATTCGTAATCCTATGGCCTGAACCTCGTCCGATAGCGGTTTTTTGCGGATTGCCTCGATCGTGTAGTAAACGATGTGACCACCATCCAGAACCGGTACAGGCAACAAATTAAGAATACCCAGACTGACACTGAGATAAGCCAGGAAACGAATAAAACCTTCAAACCCGGAACTGACACTGGCCTCTGCCACCCGGGCTATCGTTATCGGGCCACTGAGGTTACTGGGGGAAAGTAGCCCTGTAACCATTTTTTTGATGGCAACAAGCGTGAGGCGGGTATCCGCCCAGGTTTCATCCAGAGCAACGGGAATTGCCGCCAGAGGGCCATAGCGGACATCGCGCAACACATGTTCAGGCCAGGAAACAGTCTCAACCCCCGCACCGACAAATCCGATTATTTCTCCATTATCCTGTTTTTTTGCTTCTGGCGTAATCTGCACAGATTGCTCAGAGCCTGCTCGCTGGATGACAAGGGCCAGTGTTTGCCCAGGCGCATTGCGAATAAAATCAACGAGCTCAAACCAGTTTGCCACGGGCTGTTCATTCACAGCCAGAATACGATCTCCAGTGCGCAAGCCTGCCGCCTGGGCACGACCGCCATCTGAAATTTGCCCGAGAACGGCTGGCACATCCGGTCGCCAGGGCGTAATGCCGAACTCTGCTAGTGGGTCAGGTGTATCTTCACTCAGACGCCAGCCGCCAAGTTCACCACTCACGGTTCCACGAGCGCCACCACTGGATACATCCAGAGTTATCACTCCCTGCTCACCCGCTCGCTCAAGAATTCGCATGTTCACGTCGCGCCAGGAACTTATCCGGTGCCCGTCAACCGCGTGAATCTCCATACCTTCCTGCAACCCAACCTGCCGGGCAACGCTTTTATCAGCAACATCCCCGACAATTGGTGCAATGTGAGTAACGCCCACTACACTGAGCAGCCAGTATGCAAAAATTGCGAACATAAAATTAGCAACAGGGCCAGCTGCCGCAATGGCAATCCGCTGGGATGGAGGCTTGGAGGTGAAAGCCTGATCTCTGAGCTCTTCAGGAACCGGCCCTTCTCGCTCATCAAGCATTTTGACGTAACCGCCCAGCGGGATAGCCGCTATGGCGAACTCGGTACCATGACGGTCAAACCACGAAAACAGCGGCTTACCAAAGCCCACTGAAAAGCGAAGTACCTTCACACCACAACGACGCGCTACCCAGAAATGGCCATACTCATGGAGGGTGACGAGTATGCCCAGGGTAAGCGCAAGGGCGAGTACGGTTTGAATAATTTGCATATCTTTCCTGGTATTGGCGCCAGCCCGGTGAAATTCTTTGCCTTACATCAGACAGTTAACAAAGCTATCTGTTCCTGCGCCCTTTGCCGCGCTTCTGAGTTTTTCGCGAAGATGATATCAAAACTGTCTGCGGGCACCACCGGCGTTGCCGCAAGAGTTCTCTGAATAACAACCGGTATGTCCGTAAAAGCCAGATTTCCCTTAAGGAACTCAGCTACCGCAACCTCATTTGCTGCGTTCAGTACCGCAGGCGCTGTGCCACCCACCTCAAAAGCTTCAGCCGCCAAGCGCAGACAGGGAAACCGTTCCAGATCCGGCCGCTCAAAGTGAAACCGTCCAATACGGAACAGGTCCAGCGGCGCTACCCCGGCATCAATACGTTCGGGCCACGCCAGCCCATTGGCAATCGGTGTACGCATATCCGGGCTGCCCAACTGAGCCAGCACAGAACCATCGGCATACTCTACCATGGAGTGAATGATACTTTCCGGATGTACATGAACCTCGATCCGGTCTGGCGTGACGTTAAACAGCCAGCAAGCCTCAATCAGCTCAAGCCCCTTATTCATCAGGGTTGCCGAGTCCACGGAGATCTTCTGTCCCATGGACCAGTTCGGGTGAGCGCAGGCCTGAGCCGGCGTAACAGAGCGCAGGGCTTCTGAGGTGTGCTCGCGGAAAGGCCCTCCGGACGCTGTCAGCAGAACGCGGGTGATGCCCGCGGCGTCTGGATCCCGGATCTTATCGGGGGGCAAACACTGGAAGATGGCGTTGTGCTCGGAGTCGATGGGCAACAACTCGGCGCCAGAAGCAGATACAGCGTCCATAAAAAGCTTGCCGGACATCACCAACGCTTCTTTGTTGGCCAGCAAAACCCGTTTACCAGCGCGAACAGCTGCAAGAGTAGGCGCAAGCCCCGCTGCACCCACTATGGCCGCCATAACGGTACAGGCTTCCGGAGCGGAAGCAACGTCACACAACCCGGGCTCACCACTCAGGACGGAAATATCTGGGAGATCCCAAAGCAGTTCTGTCAGTTTTTCCGCCGCTTGCGCATCTGCCATTACAGCTACTTTGGGACGGAACTCACGGCATAGCGCGGCGAGTTCCTCAGAACGGGTTCCAGCCGTCAGGGCATAAACGGAGAATCGTCCGGGGTGACGGCGAACAACATCCAGAGTGGAGAGCCCGATTGACCCTGTGGCCCCGAGAATCGTAATAGAGCGAGAGGCCATGCTCAAAAGTGCCCGACCGTCGTCAGCCAGCCAATTTGAATAATAATGAGCGTAAATACCGGAATTGCAGCGGTAAGGCTGTCGATACGATCCATAATTCCCCCGTGCCCAGGTAGCAACCGACTACTGTCCTTTATGCCCCTGAAGCGCTTGAGCATGCTCTCGAGCAGATCACCAAGCACGGAGACCATTCCCGTTATAAGGCTCGCGACCACCAGCATAATGGTTTCGGCTACGCCAGCGGAGGCCAGAATACTGATAATGACTGCAAATGTGCCAACAGCGACGAGCCCGCCCCAAACGCCAGCCCAGGATTTTCCGGGGCTTACCCTCGGGGCCAGCTTGGATTTACCAAAGGCCCTACCGGCGAAGTAAGCACCAATATCCGCCACCCAGACAACACAGAGCACATATAGAATAACCAGAAGATTGTTGTCTGTATTTCCGAACTGAAAGTCCCCTGCCCTGAGATGATTCAGACCAACCCATGCGGGCACCAGAACAAACACTCCCATAAGGGCTCTGATTGGGACGCTGCCCCAGCGTGCTGAGCCCGAAGGATAACTGCGAACCAGCAAAAAACAGACGACCCACCAGGCCAGCGCGAGCCAAAGCACCGCAACGCCAGGAATATCAAGAAGGCCATATAGGATGAGTGCAATCACTGCCGCATAGCCTATGCGCCCTGCCTGATGCTCGAAACCAGACATGTTGGCCCACTCCCAGGCACCCAGCGTGATAATCGCAGCGGTAAAAAGCGCAAAGCCCAGAGGCGGCAGGAAAAATATGCCACCAATAGCGATGGGAGCAAGGATAAGAGCGGTAATAACTCGGGTTTTTAGCACAATGGGGGTCGCTATGGTTCGTTATTGTTGTAACGGCCTGGCCGTAATCTGGTCATCCGTCTGACCAAAGCGGCGCTGACGGCCGGCATAGGCCTGCAACGCTTTACACATCTCGTCTTCTTTGAAATCGGGCCAGAATACAGGCGAAAAGTAAAGTTCGGTATAGGCCAGATGCCAAAGCATGAAATTACTTATCCGCTGCTCGCCCGCGGTGCGAATCATAAGATCTGGCATGGGGAGATCACCGATGCTCAGGTGCTGCTGAATCAGATCATCGGTGATATCCGATGGCTGGAGCCCACCCTCTTTCACCTTTTCGGCCACCTGCCTGACGGCCTGGGCGATATCCCAATGACCTCCGTAGTTGGCGGCAATAACGAGCGTCATTCGGGTGTTGTTGCTGGTGAGCTGCTCCGCCTTGGCCATTAGCTCTTGCAGAGTCGAATTAAAAGCAGAACGATCCCCGATGATGCGCAGGCGTATGTCGTTGCGGTGCAGCTTTCTGACTTCCCGCTCCAGCGCAAAAACAAACAGCTTCATCAGAGCCGACACTTCGTCCTTGGGCCGGCGCCAGTTTTCGCTTGAGAAAGCAAACAACGTGAGCACCTCTACCCCTTCGCGGGCACAGGTTTCCACAACAGCTTTTACCGCATCCACTCCAGCCTTGTGCCCTGCAACCCCTTTCAATCGGCGTGCCTTGGCCCACCGATTATTACCGTCCATGATAATGGCGACATGCCGGGGCCGGCTATCAGCCGACACCGGAATCTCTGCGGATACTGTTCCCGTCATGAAATCCCCTGTACAGCCAGCAGAAATACCCCGCCAGCCGCATGTTTCGCTTGTAAGTGAACCCAGGCGATCAGACCGCCATCAGATCCTCTTCTTTAGCTTTGAGCATCTTCTCGATTTCAGCGATATAGCGATCGGTCAGCTTCTGGACTTCGTCTTCGCCCCGGCGCTCGTCATCTTCATTGATTTCTTTGTCTTTCAGCAGCTCTTTCATCATGCTGTTTGCATCACGACGGGCGTTACGGATAGAGACACGACCGTTCTCTGCGTCTGCTTTTGCCTGCTTGACCATGCTCTTACGGGTTTCTTCCGTCAACATCGGCATGGGGATACGGATCAGGTCGCCACTTGTGGCCGGATTCAGGCCCAGATCGGCAGTCATGATCGCCTTTTCAATGACCGGAACCAGATTCTTCTCCCAGGGAGACACGGCCAACGTACGGTTATCTTCCACGTTAACGCTCGCAACCTGCTTCAGCGGCGTTTCCTGACCGTAGTAGTTAACCATCACGCTGTCCAGAATAGACGGGTGGGCACGGCCAGTGCGGATTTTGTTGAACGCCGAGTGCAGAGCCTCAAGGCTCTTTTTCATCTTCGTTTCGGCTTCGGCTTTAATATCGTTAATCACGTAGTCATCCTCAATTCGTTCATCAGGGTGTTGTGATACCCGCTATTCAATCAGTGTACCTTCTTTCTCACCAGTCACGATGCGCGTCAGGGCACCAGCCCGGTTCATATCAAAAACACGCAGTGGCATACCATGATCCCGCGCCAGGCAGATGGCAGTCAGATCCATCACGCCCAGTTTTTTGTCGAGCACTTCATCATAAGTCAGTTTGTCGTACTTTTCTGCCGTCGGGTCAAGATGCGGATCTGCAGAGTAAACACCATCTACTTTGGTTGCTTTCAACACTGCGTCGGCTTCAATCTCGATGCCACGCAGGCAGGCCGCCGAATCTGTTGTAAAGAAGGGGTTGCCAGTACCTGCACAAAATATAACCACATCGCCGTCTTTCAGATCGCGAACCGCACGGCGGCGATCGTAATGCTCAACAATACCGCTCATGGGAATGGCTGACATAACCCGGGTGCGGATGTTCGAGCGCTCAAGAGCATCGCGCATGGCCAGACCATTCATAACGGTTGCCAGCATACCCATGTGATCTCCAGTAACCCGATCCATACCGGCAGCACTGAGAGATGCGCCCCGGAACAGATTACCACCACCAATAACGAGCCCGACCTGAATACCGATGCCAATCAGCGCACCGATTTCGAGAGCCATGCGGTCAAGAACTTTAGGATCAATGCCAAAATCGTGCTCGCCCATCAGGGCCTCGCCACTGAGTTTGAGCAAAACACGATTGTATCTTGGTGGGTTTTTCGGTGTTGTCGGCATACTGATCCCCTTTTCGTCTGTTAACTGCTATCCGGCGTGATACGCATTGCAGGCTTGCATCTGACATACCCCTTGGAAAAGGGGGATCTCAGATACAAGCCCGCCACGAGAGCCGGAAAAATCCAACTAACGTGGCAGACTCAAGGGGCACTGCGACTGGCTGTCACAGCGCCCAGAAAAATCAGGCTTTACCTGTACCGGCTGCCGCAGCAACCTCAGCAGCAAAGTCTACTTCTTCTTTTTCAATGCCTTCACCCACTTCCAGGCGAATGAAACCGACCAGTTCGCCACCGGCGGACTTGATCAACTCACCCACGGTCTGCTCAGGGTTTTTAACAAAAGGCTGCTCTACAAGGCTGTGCTCCTTGAGGAACTTTTTGATACGCCCACCCATCATTTTTTCAACGATCTCAGCGGGCTTGCCTGCCATATCCGGCTGGGCCTTGATGACGTCTTTCTCTTTCTCGAGCTCGTCAGCTGGCATATCTTCTGGCCTTGCAACACGCGGGTTAACCGCAGCAGCGTGCATAGCGATGTCGCGAGCCAGCTCGGCGTCGCCTGCTGTCAGCGCAACAACAGCGGCAATTTTATTGGTGCTGTGAACATAGCCACCAACAACCGCGCCTTTGATTTCAACAATACGACGTACGGTGATGTTTTCACCGATTTTCTGAACCAGAGCTTCGCGCTTGGCTTCAAGATCGCCATCCATCAGTTTCGCAACATCAGTCTCGCCTTTCTCGAAGGCAACGTTCAGAACGTCGTTGGCGAAGTTGATGAAGTTATCGTCGCGTGCAACGAAGTCGGTTTCGGAGTTGACTTCGATGATGTAAGCAGCAGTGTTGTCATCAGAAATCTTGATCAGCGACACACCTTCAGCGGCTGTGCGACCAGCTTTTTTGGCGGCTTTGAGGCCGGAAGACTTACGCAATTCTTCAATTGCGGCATCTACACTGCCTTCAGATTCAACCAGAGCCTTTTTGCACTCCATCATGCCAAGACCAGTGCGCTCGCGCAGTTCTTTGACCATTGCAGCGGTAATTGCAGCCATGTTCAATCCTCTTAACTTGTTCGAATACGGTGGGAAGCCCGCCCAGAGAAACCTCCGGACGGGCCTTACATCTCAAACGTGACGCTGAAGCATCACTCAGCAGCCGGGGTGGTTCCTGCAGCTTCTTCACTGACTTCTACAAACTCGTCAGCGCCTGCGCCGCCGGCCTGTGCTGATTCAAGGCACGTATCAGCTACAGCTTTCACATAGATCTGGATCGCACGGATGGCATCGTCGTTGCCCGGGATCACGAAATCTACGCCGTCAGGGTTACTGTTGGTATCGACTACACCGATAACGGGGATACCCAGCTTGTTCGCCTCTTTAATGGCAATGCGCTCGTGATCAACGTCGATAACAAACAACGCGTCAGGCAGACCACCCATGTCCTTGATACCACCGATGGAACGCTCGAGCTTGTCCATTTCACGGGTGCGTTCAAGAGCTTCTTTCTTGGTCAGCTTATCGAAGGTACCGTCTTTGCTCTGGGCTTCCAGATCACGGTAACGACGAATGGACTGGCGAATGGTCTTGTAGTTGGTCAGCATGCCACCGAGCCAGCGGTGATTAACAAAAGGCTGGCTGGAACGCTCTGCTTCTTCCTTGATGACCTTGGCCGCGGCGCGCTTGGTGCCAACGAACAGGATCTTGTTCTTGTTCTCTGTCAGTTTCTGAACGAAGTCGAGTGCTTCATTCATGGCAGGAACAGTCTGTTCAAGGTTGATGATATGAATCTTGTTACGGGCGCCGAAGATGAACTTCGACATTTTCGGGTTCCAGTAGCGAGTCTGGTGACCGAAGTGAGCACCTGCCTTTAGCAGGTCACGCATATTTACCTGAGCCATGATATTACCTTAGTTTAGCTTCGGGTTAGTCCTCCACGCGTCCGATTGCCCCAACCAGACTCCTTTACAACTCTAAAGCAGGAGCAGGCACCCTGGGACAACGTGCTGACACGTGTGCGAATTTGCCGGATTCGTTTCCAGCGGGCGCGTTTATATCACAAAACACAGGCATCCCGCCATTATTTTTGCGCTCAAGCTTCCTTGTACCCTGAGCCCCGCCCCCTTAAAATACCGTTTTGACACAAATCAACAGGAAACCCAATGCAGGTATCGATCAAGACTCCGGAAGAAATTGAAAAGATGCGCGTGGCCGGTCGCCTGGCAGCTGACGTTCTCGAGATGATTGGAGAACACGTCAAGCCTGGTGTTTCCACCGAAGAGCTCAACCAGATATGCCACAACTATATTGTTAACGAGAGGGAAGCGATTCCGGCTCCACTTAATTATAAAGGTTTCCCCAAATCTGTTTGCATATCCGTTAACCACGTTATCTGCCACGGCATACCTTCAGAAAAAAAGATCCTGAAAGATGGCGACATCGTCAATATAGATGTCACTGTAATCAAGGATGAATACCACGGCGATACCAGCAAGATGTGGATTGTAGGCAAACCCAAGCCGGGAACAGAACGACTGATCAAGATCACCCAGGAATGCCTGTATAAAGGCATCGAACTGGTCAAGCCCGGCACGCGCCTGGGAGATATCGGCCACGTGATACAGCAGCACGCTGAAAAACATCGGTATTCCGTGGTGCGGGATTACTGCGGCCATGGCATCGGCAAGGTGTTTCATGAAGAGCCGCAGGTTATGCACTATGGCAAGCCTGGCACCGGCATGGAGCTCCAGGAAGGCATGACCTTTACGATCGAGCCAATGATCAATCAGGGCAAGTACCAAACCAAACTGCTCCCGGATCAGTGGACCGTCGTCACCAAAGATCACAAGCTTTCAGCCCAGTGGGAACACACCATCCTTGTTACCGCTGATGGCTATGAAGTGCTGACCAAGCGATCGGAGGAGTCCTTCTAAGTGGACCGTCAGGAACTGGAAGCCAGGATCAGCGGTGACACATCCCCTGTCATGGCAGCCAGGGAGTTGCTGAAACAGCGCTACGATGCAGATGCCGAGGCCTTTCGACAAGGCGCCGACGTGAGGGCTCTGGTTCACTCCAGAGCCGATACTGTCGACACAGCACTCAGACTGATATGGAACCGGTACCCTTTCTCCAGCTCACCCGATATTGCCTTGGTCGCTGTGGGCGGATACGGCCGCGGCGAGCTGCACCCACACTCTGACATCGACCTGCTGATTCTGACCCGCGACGGTATTGATCCCGGCTGGCAGGACGACCTTGGCGCTTTCGTTACTCTGCTGTGGGACCTGAAACTCGACATTGGTCACAGCGTCCGCAGCATTGAAGAAAGTAAAGCAGCGGCACGAGATGATATATCGACACTGACCAACCTTCTGGAAACCCGCACGATTGCCGGCCCGGACGAGCTGCGCGAAGAGCTCAGTGAACAAGCCTACTCAGACAACATCATTACCGACCGCGACTATTTTATAGCCAAGCGTAAAGAGCAAGAGCAACGCCACAAAAAATACAGCGACACCGAGTACAACCTGGAGCCTAATGTAAAAAGCTCCCCGGGTGCCCTGCGAGACATCCAGACCATTGGGTGGATTACCAAACGGCACTTCGGCCTGCAGAACATTGCCGACCTCACCCGCTTCAGCATCCTCACCGACGAGGAACACCAGATTCTGGTTCAGGGTGAAACCCTGCTTTGGAAACTGCGCTACGGACTGCAGCTGATCGCGGATCGGAACGAGAACCGGTTGCTGTTCGATCATCAACGAGCCCTGGCGCAAATGCTGGGCTATAAAGATGAAGGCAAGAGGCTGGATGTCGAGCTCATGATGCAGTCCTATTATCGCACTGTACTGGCATTGGCAGAGCTCGCCGACGTTATCCTTCAGTTTTACGACGAAGCCATACTCGGCTCAGGCACTGAAGACAATATTCAGCCAATCAATAAACGCTTTCAGATTCGCAACAACTATATAGAGGCAGTAAACAACCAGGTATTTGCTTACTCCCCCTATGCAATCATGGAAATCTTTGTGTTGATGGCCCAACACCCGGAAATCAAGGGTATCAGGGCTACAACCATAAGGTCTTTGCGGGCGCACAGGCATCTGATTGATGATGCATTCCGGTCTGACCTGGCGGTGACTTCTCTGTTTATGGAACTGCTGCGAACGCCCCATGCGCTGGATGAAACCCTCTCAGCCATGAAAAAATACAATGTTCTGGGCCGCTATCTGCCGGAGTTCGGCCAGATTATCGGCCAGATGCAGCACGATCTTTTTCATATTTACACTGTTGATGCCCACACCATGCGGGTTGTGCGCAATATGGTGCGGCTGAATGGCAAGGATGCCCGAGACGACTACCCACTGGCAGCGCGACTGATTCACGGCCTTCCAAAACGCGAAATTCTTTATATTGCGGGTTTGTATCACGACGTTGCCAAGGGCCGTGGCGGAGATCATTCAGAGCTTGGCGCCGAGGATGCCGAATCCTTCTGCAAGCGCCACCACCTTAGTGAGCGAGATACCCAGCTGGCATCCTGGTTGGTGGAGAACCACCTGCTCATGTCCATGACGGCCCAACGCAAGGATATTTCCGACCCGGATATCATCCAGTCCTTTGCTCGTTCCATACCCAGCCAGGCCCACCTGGATTACTTGTATATCCTCACTGTGTGCGATATCAGCGCTACCAACCCCAAGCTATGGAATACCTGGCGGGCTTCCCTTCTGCGCCAGTTATATATAGAGGCCAAACGTGCCTTAAGACGAGGCACAGAGATCCCTGTTGACAGACAGGCCTGGGTTCAGGCCACCCAGTCCGAGGCCAGGGGAATTCTCCATGCCCAAAGCATTACCGATGAACAGATAGATGCCATCTGGGATACGGTCGATGAAGACTACTTCCTGCAGGACTCAACCATTGATATTGCCTGGCAAACTGCGGCGATCATCAACCATGGCGATACGCCAGGACCGCTTGTGCTTATCCGGGATACCCACGGCGGTCCTACCGATGGCTACTCCCAAATCATTATTTACATGAACGACCGGCCAACGCTATTTGCCGCAACGACCGCGGTGTTGGAGCAGCTCAACCTGAACATTGTGGATGCTCGCATCAGCTCGAACGAAGGCCCCTACACCATCAGCTCTTATGTAGTACTGGATGAAAAAGGCCAACCTCTGGGAACGGATCCGGCCCGCAAAGAACGAGTGCGCAGGCGCCTGATCGAAGAGTTGGACGACCCGGAAGACTATCCCGACATAATCCACCGCCGCACACCACGGCAACTCAGGCACTTCTCGTTTCCAACGGAGGTGGTGTTTTCCAATGATACTGTCAACGATCGCACGGTCATTGAAGTGGTTACACCAGACCGCCCCGGTCTTCTGGCGTGGGTCGGACAAGTTTTCCTGCACCATCATATACGCCTGAGCAACGCTAAAATCGCAACGCTAGGTGAGCGGGTGGAAGACGTGTTCTTTGTTACCGACGAAGATGGGGAACCGATCAGCGACCCTGCCGTGTGCCACGCCCTGCAACAAGACTTATGCAAAACGCTGGATGACATCCAATGAATCCGAACCTGAACAAGCTTCACCCCTATCCATTTGAAAAACTGGCAAAGCTCAAGGCTGACATATCGGTACCGGCTAACCTGCCACCTATTTCCCTTGGTATTGGAGAGCCCAAGCACCCTTCTCCTGAATTCGTGAAGCAAGTGATTGCCGCCAACCTCGACCGGCTGGCAAATTACCCTACAACCAAGGGCATGGATGAACTCAGGGAGGCCATTGGTGAATGGGCTACCCGCCGATTCCACCTGCAACCAGGATCCCTGAGCCCGGATCACAACATCGTGCCGGTGAACGGTACCCGGGAAGCAATATTTTCGCTGGTACAGGCCGTGGTCGATGCAAGCAAACAGGCAACGGTTGTAAGTCCGAATCCGTTTTATCAGGTATATGAAGGGGCGGCATTCCTGGCCGGCGCTACACCCGTGTACCTGCCGTGCGATGGATCCAACGGTTTTATTCCGGATTTTGACGCAGTACCAGAAACGGTATGGAGGGAATGCCAGGTTCTGTTCCTGTGCTCCCCGGGTAACCCCAGCGGCGCAGTGATGCCTCGGGCAACTCTGAAAAAGGTCATCGAACTGGCGGACAAGTATGACTTCATTGTTGCTTCCGACGAGTGCTACTCCGAACTGTATCCTGATGAAAACAAGCCGCCAGAAGGTTTGCTGCAAACCTGTGCAGCGATTGGCCGGCATGACTTCGCCCGCTGTGTTGTTTTTCACAGCCTCTCGAAGCGTAGTAACCTTCCAGGCCTGAGATCGGGCTTTGTCGCCGGAGATGCGAATATATTAAAAGGCTACCTTAACTATCGCACCTATCATGGTTGCGCCATGCCAGTTCACAACCAACTTGCCAGTATTGCTGCCTGGCAGGATGAAAGCCATGTACGGGATAACCGGGCGGCTTACCGCGCTAAATTTGAGGCCGTGGTACCCATATTACGCGAAGTCATGGACGTGAATTTCCCCGACGCTGGCTTCTATCTCTGGCCGGTTACTCCAATGGATGATGAAACCTTTGCAAAAGAGCTGTCTGCCCAGCAGAACGTTCATGTGCTCCCCGGCCGCTACCTGTCCCGCACAGTGAACGGCCACAACCCGGGAGAAAACAGGGTGCGCATGGCATTGGTTGCGCCACTGGAGGAGTGCGTTGAAGCCGCAAAGCGCATTGTTGAATTTGTAAAGGCGAACTGATTTATGAAGTTATATGGCATCCGAAACTGCGATACCGTCAAAAAGGCCCGCAAGTGGCTTGATGAACAGGGCGTTCCCTATGAGTTTCACGACTTCAAAAAAGATGGGCTCAATGAGGCCCGCCTTAGCGAATGGGAAAAAGCGGTTGGCTGGGAGCTTCTGCTGAACCGCCGCGGCACCACCTGGCGTAAACTCAGTGAAGAAGTTCGTGATACCATTAGCGCCCAATCTGCCCACGACATCATGCTGGAAAACACCTCCATCATTAAACGGCCAGTGGTCGAGCATGAGGGATCCGTTTATGTCGGCTTTAACGCCGACGACTGGGCAACACTGATTAACTAAAACAGGAGCAACCACTACATGAGCTTTGCATTCGGTATCGGTATCGGCACCCAAAACAATCAGGGCGAATGGCTGGAGGTTTTTTACCAGCAGCCGACAATGACCCCCGAAAGAGAGCTAATCGATGTGGTAGAAGCTACTCTCGACTACAAAGGTGGCAACCAGGCTATCCAGGCAACCACCGAGCAGCTGACACAGCTTGCCAACGCCCTGCGCCAGACCGGCGCAACGGATCAGGCCTCCCTAGCGGAAAAAGCATCCGGCAGCAAACGCCCGGTGGTCGTTACAGTTCTGGAGACAGATGACACTGCATCCAGCACACCGGAGGTCTACCTCAAGCTGCACCTGATTTCCCATCGCCAAGCCAAGCCTCATGGTCTTAAACTCGATGGCATCTTCGGACTGCTGCCCAACCTGGCCTGGACGAATGAAGGCGCTATCGACCTGAACGAACTGCCAGAGCGTCAACTGAAAGCACGTTTGGAAGGGCGCACTCTGGAAGTCAAATCCGTAGACAAGTTCCCGCAAATGACAGACTACGTGGTGCCAAAAGGTGTTCGTATTGCAGACACCGCCCGCGTGCGTTTGGGTGCCTATGTAGGCGAAGGCACAACCGTCATGCATGAAGGCTTTATCAACTTCAATGCCGGCACCGAAGGTACCAGCATGATTGAGGGCCGTATCTCTGCAGGCGTTATGGTAAGCAAAGGATCCGATCTTGGTGGCGGTTGCTCTACCATGGGCACCCTGTCTGGCGGCGGCAATATGGTGATTGCTGTTGGCGAAAACTGCCTTATTGGCGCCAATGCAGGTATCGGTATCCCACTGGGCGACCGCTGCAAAGTTGAGGCTGGCCTGTACATAACTGCAGGTACCAAGGTTGCCCTGTTGGATGACAACAATGCGCTCGTGGAAGTCATCAAAGCTCGTGACCTATCCAACAAGCCCGACCTTCTTTTCCGCCGCAATAGCCAGACCGGCGCGGTTGAATGCAAAACTAACAAATCCGCCATCGAGCTGAACGAAGAGCTGCATGCAAACAACTGATTCTCAAACACTCGAACTGGCTATCGACCTGATCAGCCGGCCATCGGTAACACCGGATGACGCCGGCTGCCAGGAACTGATGATGTCCCGGCTGGCGCCTCTGGGTTTTACCGGGGAACACATGCGCTTTGGCGACACAGACAACCTCTGGGCCCGCAAGGGTTCAGAGGGGCCAGTGCTCGCTTTTGCCGGGCACACTGATGTGGTGCCCACAGGGCCTGAAAGCAAATGGGCAAACCCACCCTTTGACCCTGTCATCAAAGATGGTTTTTTGCATGGCCGTGGCGCCGCTGACATGAAAGGAAGCCTTGCGGCTTTCATCACCGCCTGCGAGCGCTTTGTCACTAATCATCCAAACCATCACGGCTCTATTGCCTTGCTGATCACAAGCGATGAAGAAGGCCCTGCCCAGAACGGTACCGTGAAAGTGGTTGAAGCTCTGGAAGCCCGCTCGGAAAAAATGGACTGGTGTCTGATAGGCGAGCCCTCCAGCACTCGAGACGTCGGCGACGTGATTAAAAACGGCCGTCGCGGCTCACTGCACGGCTATCTTACGGTGCAAGGGGTTCAGGGCCACGTGGCCTATCCGCACCTCGCGGAGAACGCCGTTCATGCGGTTGCGCCTGCCCTGCATACGCTGGCCAATGAGTTCTGGGACAACGGTAACGATTATTTCCCGCCAACGACCTTTCAGATTACGAAAGTGGAAGCAGGCACGGGCAGCAATATCATTCCTGGTGAATGCCTTGTGCACTTCAATTTTCGGTACTGTACGGAAAATACAGCAGAGAGCCTTGAGGAGCGGGTAGTAGCCGTTCTTGACAGGCACAACCTTAAATACGACCTGCAATGGCATCTCAGTGGCCGCCCCTTCCTGACGGACAAGGGCGCACTGGTTGCAGCCTGCCAAAGCGCGATCCGAAATGTAACCGGGCGTGAAACGGAATTATCCACCTCAGGTGGCACATCCGACGGACGCTTTATTGCTCCTACGGGAGCCCAGGTTGTGGAACTTGGCCCGATCAACGCGACTATCCACAAGATAGATGAGTGCGTGAAAGCCGATGATCTGGATACCCTGTCCCAGATCTACGAACGCATACTTGAAGAGCTGCTGACCTGAACAGGTCCTTCGCAGGATGACAGAAGTACCCGAAATGCCGGAGCAATTACTCCGGCATTTTCGTTCACTGGATCAATAGTGAGGCGGAGGTGTTTCTTCCTCTTCCGTTTTCAAGTTGGAAGGAGACACATCTTTCAACTGGTTATGCAACAACCGCTTTGCATTCCAGAGTTCGCGGATATCCATTTCCTGTTTAGTCACCTGTTCGCTCAGGGTATTAATAATGTCGTCCTGAAACGCCAGCCGCGTTTCTAGCTCGTCCAGTCTGGCTTGCAGATCGTTATGGCTCATCGGGTACTGAAACTCCCTCGCATCAATCGCCCACATGGATGATTGAAGAATGTGATCAAAAGCACTCTATAAAAGGCAATGCGTAGTATGACAGCTTGGTAAGCGGTCGGGATAATCTGTTATCATGCCGCTTTTGACCGCCAGCGCTTCCGTTTTCCCGGAAACCAAGCGGTATTCACTGGCCGGATGTGCGATTTTACCCGATATCCGGTTTTTTATCGTCAGCGTTAATAAATAACGGAGAATTCTCAATCAATGCGTAATCCAGCCAAAGCGATCCTTGTTGCTCTCCTGATCGCTATTCCAGCACCGTTGGTACTTGCTCTGCTGCTCTCGTTTACTCCTGAGCCACTCCGCCTGATCGCCGTGGGCGAATTTGTAGAGGCCCTGGGCAGCACTCGCGGCATAGCCGCATACATCATCACTTTCATCGTATTCGGCATTGCAGGCTTTCTGGCCGTTACATTTTCCGCCAAGCAACAAACGGCCCGTAGCACATCTCAGCGCGGGAGTTCACCGTCACGCAGCCAGAGCTCCAATCAAAGCTCCGGCCAAAACTACATCGACGAAGATGACGGCTACGACGACAACAGCCCGGAAGGCGACGAGGAAGGCACTGTTAAGTGGTTCAACGTTAAAAAGGGCTTCGGCTTTATTGTTCGGGAAAGTGGAGACGAAGTCTTTGTACACTTCCGCGCCATTCGTGGAAGTGGTCGTCGGGTACTACGCCAAGGCCAACTGGTTCGTTTCAGTGTGGTTGATGCGGATAAAGGCTTGCAGGCAGATAACGTTTCTATTCTGAGCGAATAAAACGTCGATTGATGTAAAAAAGGCAGCCCTCTCGTTAAACAAGGGGCTGCCTTTTTTCGTTCGCGGGTGGTCAATTCCCAGCTATTCAATTCCAGACTACGAGTTGTTCGCCCCGAGCATCCAGTCGCCACCATTTCTCATCTTCCGCAGGCTCGCCCTCTTTCCATTCTCCGGGGCTGCAGCGCACCTCCGTATCAAGAGTTCTCCAGGCACTGCGCGCGCACTCCAGATCACTGTTCCAGGGCAGCTGTGTGCCTTCAATAATCAGTGAGGTATACCGCTTACCAAATGCTTGCGGATACAGCGTTATTTTCAAGGGGGCGTCGTCGAAAGAAGCAGAGCCTTTGACGACGGATGAAACATCGCTGTCATCAAGAACTAACTGATCAACGTGACTTTCCAGCCAGCGGCACACCATGCCCGCTTCCAGGTCACGAATGTAGATTTCCAGGTCCTGCACTCGCAGATTCTCCATACTGATGATCACAATGCAGCACATAGTGAACCGGCCCGCGTCGCGCTGCAACCCAACGCTCCAGTTCCTGGCGCATGTCATCCAGGGTAAGACAGCGCAGCGTACCCGCAGCTTTGCGTTCATGCCATGCCACTTCAGTGGCAGCATGTAGCAGACTTACCTCTGTAAGTGAGGCTTCTATCTCGCTCACAGACTCCTGCCGTGCCATGGCGACCAGACTTTCACGCCGAAGAGTATGCGCCTGACCGGAAAGCGCTACCGAACTGGCAGAGCCGCGCCGTGCAAAAAGGTCGAGCCGTGCCGCTGCGCGCTCGACCCACTGCAACATTCCGCCCGGCGAACTGACGCAGCGACTGCGCCGGGAAGATGCAAACTGGGTGACCGGATCCGGTAGCTGAATGTTCCAGCGACGTTCAATAGCTGCCTGGTGGGCGACCAGAATAGCCTTACGCTGCCCAACACTCGAAAGCGGCATATCGAACGTTTCCAGCGTGCGGCCCAGGCGCTGCTCCAACAAACTGCAACATTCATCGCTGCCTGAGGCATCAGGCCCCAGAAGCACCACCGGCCCCTTCCAGCGTAGAACCAGTTCCGATGCAAGGCCGCAAGGGAGGCTCATCAGGGACAACAAGTCCGCAGGTGTCACGTTATCAAGGACAAGAGCAGGCCAGGAGCTCCCGGCAGCCCTTGGAATCACTGCGAGATCACTGTCCATCAGCTCAGCTTCACGGCGTAAATCTATTTCGATATAAGGTTGCGCCAGTGACGACAGCAGCGACCTCAGCCATGAGGACTTGCCGGCGCCCCGCCCCCCTCTGACCCACACCAGCGCGTGTGGCGTTGCGGCAAGTGTTACAGCCACGTCTTCCGCCAGTTCAATCCACTCCGGATCGGTAATCACAACTGGCGCGTCGTCATGCTCTTCAATACCAGATTGCTCGGTATTTGCGTCGATGTGGGCAGCACCCGGGTCAGGCCAGCGTGAAACCAGTTCAAGCACCGCAACATAAGCTTTTCCCTGCAAACGCTCCGCATTTCGCGCAAGCACTTCCAGAAGTTGCGGCCAGTCCAACCAGGCGGGCGTGCCAAAAGCTTCGCGCGCCGTCGCCAGCCAGTAGATCAACTGGGAGGAAAGCAGATCTTCACCGCCCACCTCAGTCACAATGGGTTGCTCGCACTGGATCGTCCGGATCAGCTCATCCATATCCACGCCGGAGCCTCGCAGAAAGCCAGTTATGCAGGGGCTGCACTCCAGTAGTGCTAGCAGGAAATCTTCAACCGTGATCACTGCTCCACCGCGGCGATCAACATCATCACGGGCGCTCAGTAACGCAGCCTGGCATTGAGGTGTGAGGCATCCTTGCCAATCTTCCATAAAACGTTTCCCTGTTTAATCGCATCATCCTGATGCTATAAGATTTATTCTGATGAAGTTTGCTTTAAAGACTTGGTGATTTCTGAACGATTCCCGAATTCTTCAGCGCGTTCAAACTGAACAGCCGCTTTTACCAGCTTCCCGTATTTTCCATACTGGCCCAAGGTTCTCTGGAGGCCAGCGCTTCGCCTTTCTGCAACAATTCAATCGATACATTATCGGGACTGCGAACGAACGCCATGTGACCATCCCGAGGCGGCCTGTTAATGGTTACGCCATTTGCCTGCAGAGTCTCGCACAAAGCATAGATATCATCCACGCGGTAAGCCAGATGACCAAAGTTACGACCTTCGGAGTATTCTTCCGGGTCCCAGTTATAGGTTAACTCAAGCATTGGTGCCTTGTTTTCACGAGCACAGGATTCATCTTCCGGCGCCGCTAGAAACACCAGCGTGAAGCGGCCCTTCTCACTGCTTTTTCGGTCGATCTCAACCATACCGAGTAGATCGCAGAAAAAATGCAAGGTTTGATCAAGATTACTTACACGGATCATTGTATGTAGGTATTGCATATTTTCTCCTGTCAGCTCGACTTTATTAAGTAACAGTTTACGGTACTCTGGGGGAATGAATGCAAACCTTGCCTCTGAGCTGATTAATTCTTACCACACGCCAGCGATACGACACCTTGCGTGGTTGTGCCAGGCGCCGCAGTTGATACACTCGCCAATCACCTTTGTGCCTGCCCGGTATCTGCCAGCGCACTACGCTGACATCCTAAAAGCCTGGGACCGAAACATCGAGCCTGCTCCGGCATTGCTCAGTGAACCACCACAACGCCGCCTGGGCTTCTACTTCGAGCGACTCTATCAGGTTTTGCTGGAAGACCTGATTGGCTGGCCCATTCTGCTGAAAAACCAGCAGATTCAGTCAAGCGGGCGCACCATCGGCGAACTGGATTTTGTGGTGCACAACGTGAAAGACAATCGCGTCGAGCACCACGAAATCGCAATCAAATTCTATCTCGGTGTTTCAGAGCTCGACGGTTCCACGCTCTGGTACGGCCCAAATGCCCGAGACCGGCTGGATTTGAAAACAACCAACCTGCTCGAAAAGCAGAGTCGCCGAACGGAACTACCCGAAACAATCGCACTGCTTTCGGAATCCCATATAACCGGCCCGTTAACAGCTCGAATTTTCATGCCCGGGTATCTGTTCTATCCCGACGACCAACCCGCGATAACGCCTGAGTATGTTCCGGCGGATCACCTGCGTGGGCGCTGGATGTATGCCCATGACGCGAGGGCGAAAGACACCTCACAATGGGTTGTACTCAACAAACCGCACTGGATTGGCAACTGGTTCCAGACAGAGCCACCGGATACTGAACACACTCAGGAAGCCCTGGAGCGTGTCGAGAATAAATCTGTCCCGCAACTGTTTGCTGTGATGCGGCAAGACCAACAAACGGAGCACTGGCTTGAGACAGACCGGGTGTTCGTGGTGCCGGGAACCTGGCCGTGAGTTCTCTCATTTGGGACTTAAAGCCAGCAGGTATATTCAAATAGGCCAGGCTTCCGCCGGACGCTGTTTTCGATATTCCTCCATGGAAATTTTGCCAAGCTGCGGTGTCAGCCTGCAGCTACGTTTCCCCCAGGGGTACTCCGTTTGCCGCTTCAGCCATTCAGCCCCATCGCCTTGCATCCAGGCTTCCAGATTCAGGTCGCGCCAAAACCGGGGATTTCGTCCCGTGCGCTGATCATGCTCCACGGTTACCGGATCAAGGTGACGGAAGGGTTCTAGCCTTGGCACATCAGGCAAAGGCTGGGACACATCCATGTAGCGTTGGAGCATGTCCCAAAGCGCCATCACTTCTTCTTTCGACGGCTCTACACGGCTCAAGGACGTTTGACTGAATTGCTTACCGGTGTAGCGATGCACGAACATCAGGCGATAAAAGATACCACCCGCTTCGATCACGCGTTCCACATAGGCATCGAACTCTTCAAAGGGGGCCGTCAGTTTCTTGCCCCCCGATACAGCGAAACTCACTTCGCCGGTCTCGCGACTGAAAAAGCTTTCGCCTGCATCCAGGCCTCGATCCAGAAGCTTGGCAAGGAATTTGTCGAAAGGCCTGAGTAGTAGAGCAAAGGCGCCCATGATCCAGGGCATGGTTTTTATGAGGATATATATGGAGCTGGGTATCCAAATAACCACGGCAAGCAGCATTGCCAGCATAAAAACAATATCGGATGTATCAACCACCAGAAGATACAAATAGTAATAAAATAACCATCCCCCCCCAACTAGAACTAATCCGCCCCATATGTAGGGCACTAGTAATAACACAACAGAGAGACCAATGAGTGCCTTTCCATTGAGGAACTGAATCCGTCGCTGATCCCACCAATACTCACCGGATGTAAATGCCTCGGGTTCGCTCTGCTCCTGATGCTGGACGTTACGAACATCCTCACACACACGGTAATAGGGTTCGATTCCTGCGTAATCGCCGACGGGTTGAATATCCTGACCTAGCTGTTTTCTGCTTCTTTCAGGGTTAGGAAGATTCGGAATTTGCCCTGCGCCAGCCTTCTTTTGTTGACTGATATTTTCACGGTTTCCGTTCACAAGGTGACCTCTTTGACGAGCCAATAGGGAACGGGATCATTTTTGAATGGATTGAATTGCTGAAACATCTTATCTGGCAATTCCTCATGACGTGTTGCATCAAACGGCTCGTAATCATCAAGTACCGGCATGGGAAACCTGAAGTCTCCGATCTCACTCTGGATACGTGCCTGCAAGACAACCCTCAAACTAATGGAGCGTTGTTCCCGACGACCAAATGCCTGGGTTTCACCACCAACAAGACCCCGTTCTATCAGAAAATGCACTGCGTGATCTTCCGGCAGGGCAACCCACGTTGTTATCTTTTTCAACGCCGCTTTGCGGGTTATATTAACCTCATCGACTCTGCCAACGGGCGTTTCAATCGTGCTATAAGTGTACTCAAGCTCTTGAACTCCTAATCTCAAGCCTGGTTTTTCACCCTTGGCACTGCTTTCTTTCTGGCTCTTCTGACCAAGTTTAAAACGACTGATCAGAGGGGAAGTCACCGTCACTCGGTAGTCGTTTGCGGATGGGTTGTGATCGGAAAACATTGCCTTTTCAGCATCACTCAAGTCACCGTAACGCTTAGCGGATACAGATATCGGTGAAAACAGGCTAAGCAACTGCGGATAGTAAACCGCATCGTCGTTTGGCAGCCCATCATGGCTTGGACCACGACCCAAGGGCCCTTGTTTTAGCACCCTTTCCATTTCACTGTCGGTGGCAATGGCTGCAAACACACTGCCTCCAACCACGAGCCCGAGTCCCAACAAAGCCCAACCCCAGCCGGGTAGCGCCAGCAGCCCGCTCATCAACTTCGAAACCACAAAAATGCTGCCCCCAGCTACTGCCAGTCCGTGCCCTACCGCAGCATCCAGATCTCCACGGCTTACACTATTACGGTAATCCCAGGCACTAATGCCAACCATCACGCCACCCGCAAAGAAATTAACCAATGACATAGAGCGCACAATGGTACCCGCTCCAACATGCAAAAGTCGTTTCTGGATAAGCGGGCCAAATATTGGCAGGGATTTTATTTCAAAGAGTGGTCGGAGTATTACTTTTGAAACCAGTTTACTGTCCGCCGGGGAGCTAACAATGTGAAGCTTCATCAATGCAGCGGAAAGATCTAATCCCGCACTCAGAAACCTGGCAATAGAATAATTAACTTCGCCAGACCTTAACTGTCTTAGCATCCGAATTTCGGAAACAAGGTTAAATACAGCCAACCCCACCAAAACCCGAGACAATCCCGGCCCATCAGCAATGGCCTTCGCCTTATTCGCCCAATCAAATTTGAATGCACTGAATTTAAGCGCCTCAGGGTGATCGACGGGCAACACAAATACCCAAGTATGAGCTGCAGCCTTCACAGCGGCTTCGCCGATCTCATCAACCAGTCGCGCCGGACTGGTAGACGCCACCGTTTGGCCTGCCGCGTTTGCCCTATCCGCGAACAAATAGTCATTGCGCCTTGTTAGCGCTTCGCTTTGGAGGTCTGCATCGGTCAAGCCAAAAGAGAGCCCTTTCCCATGCAGACCCACGATACTGTATCGGTTGAGATCTACGGACCCTCGGCGCATTACTCGCAATTCGCCACCCAGGTTGGGGTCTGCTATATCGGCCACTTCTGCTACAGACGTAAAAACTCGATCCAGCTTTATAGCTGTCAGGTCACCACTTTCACGCAACTGCTCGGCAGCTTTCAGAACAGCGCCACTCCACCCTCCCAGCGCAGTTTGAATCATTCCTCCAACGGTTCCCGCTGCACTGCTGGGGACTGGTGACCCGTTATTGCCATTGGCGATGGAATCGCTGTCGTCCTGTGGCAGTTGCTGTGCCAAAGCACCGATGGAAGAAAGGCCTACTTCATTCAGGTGGTCTTCCGTGAGGGTATCTTGCGTCCGGGCCAATTCCTTTAATTGAGTCAGCATGGAGGAGAGTTCATTGTTTACGCTCGCGCCTCCTGCCAAAGCCTCTATAAGAAGACTCTTGTCCAAACCCAGCTTTAGCAATCGTGGCACGATGGTCGGCGATTCCAGACCATTGGCACTCAGCACCCCGGGTATTTGCTGAGTCAGATCGAGCAGGGTCGCATGAAGAGAAAAAGCTTCACAAGGCCCAAGGCCCTTCTGATGAAGGTAATCTCCCCAGGTCACATCAAGCTCGCTGCTATCAAGTAATGCTTCCAGCGCTTGCATGTGAACCGTCATTTTTTCAAGCACCGCCCGGCGCTCGGAGTGCTCCAGAATTTTGTGGAGTTTCTCCTGATCCACGGCCGCTCGCAGCGCCCTAACGTCGTTACTGGCTGTCGGTGTTTTTGGGTCAAACAAAGCCTGCCGTATCAACATGGCCGAATGAATCAAAGGCTTGTCTTTTATCGATACATCAATGGCATCAAGATAATGCAAAGCCAACTGTAACTGAGCTAAAGAATGTCGCAGATTGAACAGCGGGTCCGGCAAAGCAACACAGGCCAGCCCTCGTTGTCCTCTCAGTCCAGCCAATCGGTCTTCTTCGGGATCACAACGGATGTCGAGCTCAACAGGTTCTTCATCCGCTTCTTGCACCTCCCGTAGCCGGGCTGTTAGCTTTGCGCAGAGCTCTGCGTCAGATGGCTTTTCGAATGTAGGGATGAAATCCCTGGGGTTCTCCAGCATCAGCTCAACACCCAGATCCCTTGTGCGGAGTTCTGGTACATCTTCCACCCTGGATGCCGGAAATCCGGTCTGGAATCTAAGGCCCTCCACGGTAGTCACGGCCCAGGCGTGCCCTATGCCTGTCGTGCGGGTATTTCTGGCCTTTTCGTCTGCTTCCAGCTTCTGAATATATCCCCAATCCCACTGCACTTCGCTGTAAGCCATGCGGATATCATGCATTACCGCTTGCCCCTGTAGAAAAACCGGAACAAGCACATCATCAAGCCATTCACCTTCCGCTGGCCTTACTATCCGCAACTGGCTTTCCGGGGTATCTACAGCTTTCCGAACGGTAGCCAGATCCACATCACTCACCTTCGAATCAGCCCCGATCTCCAGTTCACGCCAAAGCCTGTTCCGGCGATAGATATACAAATAACCCGGCCGAAGCATTGCTACGCCCTTGCCCTGAAAAACCGGAGCACCACCGGTGGAGACGGGCAATGCGCTTTCAGTTTCCGCCAAAGGTTTAATTCTTATCAGAGTATTCTCCTGGTGCTCTTCCTGTTCAATATTTGATCGGGCACTTTTCAGGAGAGGGATAGTGATCTGCCCACCCTCACGCTTGTTTACTGTGAGAACCAGATCGTGAGGATTGCTGTCATCGTATTCTGCTTTGCGCCGAATTGAGCGATCTTTGGGCTCGTCTGCAAAAGCTACGGAATCCGTCATAGCCCATCTCCGTCTGAAGACTCTTTGATGACATCAACGGAACCCCTGCTAGCATTCCCCCCAATCACATCAACAATCAGCTTTCGGTCAGTAATTGGCAGCTCCTCCATAAGAAGCGCATCTGCAAGAGCACTTGTGCGAGCATTGACATTCCCATGAGTGGCTGCCGACGAAGAAACGGACGGGGCGCCATCTAACCGGTTTGGCAAATCTGCGAGTTCAGGGCTCGCGCCACTTCCACTACCGGCGCTCCCGCCCGAATTAATCTTTATCCCCGGCCCACTCAGGGTTACCCCACTGGGGTCCAGTTTGATAAAGCTGCCGCCACCGGCAATGGTGAGTTCGACGCCGGCATCCAGCACTACTTTGGCTCCGGCCTTGTGGTGAATCTCATCGCCGGCCTCGCACAAGGTGGCGCGGCCGGACTTTTGATGGAACGTGCCACCAATGGTCTGGCTGCAATCGGCTCCGATGAACTGGCGTTTTTCGCCATCTATGGTGTTGTGATCGTTGCGCTTTACGTGGGTGAAGCGGCCAGTGCCAACCGTCAGATGACTATCATTGTTGATAACTTCCGTGCGATTGTTTTCGATAAGCAGGTCCAGGTCTTTCTGAGCGTGGATGTAAATCTGTTCCTTATCGGCTTCGTCTTCAAACCGCAATTCGTTGCTGCCCTCACCCTTGTGAGTCTGGGTTTTCAGGGTAGTGCGGGTTTTGTGTTCTGGCAGCGCGTAGGGCGGCATGTTGGCAGCGTGGTAGGTTCGCCCGGTGATGATGGGCTGGTCCGGGTCGCCGTCGAGAAAGGAAACGATGACCTCGTTGCCGATCCTGGGTAACGCCATAAAGCCATATCGCCCGCCGGCCCATCCCTGACTGACTCGCAGCCAGGCACTGCTGTGCTCATCATATTGACTGTATCTGTCCCAGGGAAACCTTACCTTTACCCGGCCATATTCATCGCAGTGAATTTCTTCTCCTACTGGGCCGGTCACGATGGCAATTTGCGGGCCGTCCATCAGTGGGCGATGGGTGGGCTTGGGCCGCCATGTTTTGTCGGCGGGCACGGCACCGAAGGTGTTGTGATAGGTGGTCGGTTCACAACCACCCTCTTCTTCCATGGCCTGTGGCTGTTTGCCCGTGTGAGTAACGGCCGTGAGCAGCCAGTCCAGGTTCAGGCTGGGGCTGTCGTGCTCGGTCAGGGCGACTTTGGCGCCGCAGGTGAAATCTGCACGATTGCTTTCTCCGAAGGCCGTGCTGGCATCGTTCCTGAGAGCGTCGAGGCGGGATTCGGTATACGGCTGGCCGGTGGCGTCCGCTTTGAACCGGCCCGGGTAATCGAAGTGCTGATAGTCATGGCGTTGGTTCGCACTCACGCCCTGTTCGTGCAGCAAGTCGTACGCGGGGTTTTTGAAGGTGTAATCTTTCAGGGCGACGGAGCCAGCCCGAACTCGCTCTTCATAGCGGAAACGGAATACCACAGGTTGGTGGGTGCTCCCACCAGCTTTGCCGTTGTATTCGGCGCCCCTAAGGCGAGGTGCATCACCATGGTGGTCAGCAAAGATCAGGCCCGGCTGCTCGTTTCCGCCGACGCTGCTGTGTTGGTAGCGGTAATGCCAGCCCTCTTCTGCAGCCAACCGCTCAAGGAACGCCAGATCGCTTTCCCGATGCTGGACGCAGTATTCCCGTTCCCGTGGTGCGAGCTTGAGGTCAAACACCGAATCCAGGATGCCCCGCTCTGCCAGGAGGGTGCTCAAGATCGTCTTCGTAGTTTGGGTCTGGAAGATGCGACTGTTGTGCATTAACCCTGAACGCCACATCGGCGGCTGGATAATCACTTCATAACGGGTGCGACGATAGCCGGAATCACCCAGGGCAAACTCGTTTACCACGCCTGTGAAACGGCGAAGGGGCACGCCATCCTGCCAGAACAACAGGTCCACTGGCTGCTCCAGAACCTCGGACGCATCAATAGCAGGATCAGTACTGGTCAGCTCAAGGCGGCCATAAAAAAGCTCGGATAGCCGCTCAGTCAGCGTAAAGCCTACAACGGAAAATAAATCAGAGGGGAGTTCGCCAACACGGGCGGTAAACTGCAGTCCGCTTGCCTGGGGCATATCTTCGTTCCCTGAAGATTGGAGTATTAATCATGCTCTTCCTGAGCCAGCGTTCAATTATAACCCTCAGATTCCGTAATGGAACCCCACTGTAAAGACGCACAGCTAACATGAGAGGTTGACCACAAGACCAATCTGCTTCACGCTAATCTGGTTTCGTTATGCAACCCAAGGAGCAGAATGGCTCCTAACGACCTCACTACAGATAGGGAGGAACACCATGAGCAACTATCAAAACCGCGCCATTGTTCTGAAGAAACGCCCCAACGGCGAAATCCAGGAAGGCGATCTGGTTATGGAAGAACGGCCTGTACGGGAGCCGGAAGAGGGCGAAGTCGTTGCACAGATTTTATGGCTGTCGCTGGATCCGTATATGCGCCCGCGCATGAATGATGCCAAAGGGTATATGGACCCTATCGCCATTGGTGACCCCATCACCGGCGAAAGTGTCGCGCGAGTAGTAGAGTCCCGCTCAGACAAGCTGAAAGTCGGCGATCTGGTAACGTGCTATTCCGGATGGCAGGAATACGTAACCTTCCCTGCAGATGCGCCGATGGTTTATAAAATCCACCAAAAAGAAGGCGTTCCCCTTCAGACATATCTTGGCGTTGCCGGCATGCCAGGCCGCACCGGATACTGTGGCCTTACCTACGTGGGCAAGCCCAAAGCGGGCGAAACCGTTGTGGTCTCCGCGGCGTCCGGCCCAGTGGGTACCGTTGTTGGCCAAACCGCCAAAACGAACGGCTGCCGCGTGGTCGGTGTTGCCGGCGGCCCGGAAAAATGCAGTTATGTGGTAGATGAGCTCGGATTTGATGCCTGCGTGGATTACAAGGCAGGGAATCTGGAAGCCGACCTGAAAGCAGCCTGCCCCGACGGGATCGACATCTACTATGAAAACGTGGGTGGCGACGTTACCAGGGCCGTTGCTCCGTTACTGAACGCAGGCGCACGGGTACCCATTTGCGGTTATGTCTCGGCTTACAATGCAAAGAGCACAGAAAAAGTGGAGACTCCGTTCGATATTCTCAAGCGCCTCGACCCGGTTCCAGAGCATCGTTTTTTCCTGGTAACCGAGTGGCAGGATAAGCACCAGGAGATTACCGACATCCTTACAAGCCGCATTGCTTCAGGTCAGATCAAATACCGGGAAACGGTTGCTGAAGGCCTCGAAAACGCAGTTGAGGCCTTCAAGGGCATGCTGAAGGGGAAGAACTTCGGTAAGCAACTGGTACATATCGCCGACTAAGACAAATTAACGCTTAATGCCGGGAAGGTTATTCTCCTATATTCAGGAGCACCTTCCCGGTGTTTCTATTGGCTGCCACATGCGCCATAGCGTCTTCAACTCGCTCGATGGGCCAGATGCTGTCAATCAGAGGCTCTATCTGCCCTGCCACCAGCAAAGGCCATACATTGCGATACAGCGCCTGCATAACACGCCCTTTATCCTCTACTGAGCGGGATCTCAGTGTAGAGCCAATCAAACGATGGCGCTTCATCAACATGAGCCCCAGATCAACTTCCGCAAAGCGACCTCCCATTAGGCCGATCAGATTGATTCTTCCATCGGCACTCAGAACTTTCTGGTTCTCTTTGATGTAACTTCCACCAACCGGGTCCAGCACCATATCGACGCCGCCCCACTTTTTAACCGCCTCTACAAAAGAACCGTGTTTACGATTCCAGGTACCCGTTGCACCCAGCTTTCGGCACACATCAAGCTTTTCCTCATCTCCAGCTGTCGCAAATACCGGGTTACCAAACGCTGTGGCAATCTGGATGACAGTGGTGCCCAAACCACTGGCCGCTGCATGCAAAAGCACTCTCTCACCGGGCTTAAGATCCGCTTCCTGGTATAGGTTCAGCCAGGCCGTCGCAAAAACCTCAGGAAGAGCCGCTGCTTTTTCCAACGAGAACCCCTTTGGAACCGGAAGTACCTGAACGGCAGGAACAACAACCCTGGTCGCGTAACCGCCCCCCGTGAGCAATGCACACACGTCATCGCCGGGCTTGAAAGTTGTCACGGCTTCGCCAACCCTGGCAATGCGGCCGCTCACTTCCAGCCCAAGAATGTTCGACGCACCTGGAGGTGGGGGATATACACCAGCCCGTTGCGAAAGATCTGCACGATTAACCGCAGTCCAGACAACATCAATCTCTACGGAATCTGCCGGCAATTCCTCAAAGCCCGCGCAGGTTTCCCATACCAGGGCGTCACCGTCTATCTTGATTGCTTTCATCATGTATCAAATCTCGGCGCTTTCGAGTATCCAGTCATGAAGCGAGTGACCGGTCAGGAATATCCCGTCAGGATACCCCATGTAGCTGGAACGATGTAATGAGTATGTTTTCACAATCCTGTAACCACCCGAACCTCCCACTCAGCCCTGGAATCAGGCGCTGCCTGTAATTGTTTTTGCCAGCAAAGCCTTGTATTTCGGCATCAATGCGCCTCCACTGAAACGCTGCACATCCGGCACGGTTAATCGTTTCGGGCCAGTGCCCGCAGCCTGGTTTTCAATCAGCGCCGCTGCGTAGGCTGCCTCGGCGGGAATGTCGTCACCACAGTCCGGATACAAATATTCCGGTGCAAATAACTCGGGATAGACTTCCCTTTCCGGGGCAATGGGGACACAACCAGCGGCTACCGCCTCAAGCACCGCCAGCCCTTGAAACTCATGCAACGCGGTCGAAAGAATGACGTCTGCACTCCCTAACCACCCGTAATATTGAGTGCGGCTTGACGCGTATCCGAATTGAACCAGCCGGTGGGAAAACTGCTCCCGGATTGATGCCAGTGCTTCGGGTATTTTTCGGAAGCTCTCTCCAAGGATGCACACCTGAAAGTTCACAGCCCTGCGGTCAAGTTCCTGTAGAATCGCGAGCAGCCGATCAGGGCCCTTGTCATATTCCCAGCGGGCTGCCCATAAGATCCTCAGCGGTGAAGAACAAAGCCTGGGTTGGTGATCATTGCCCCATAAATGCTCGCCCGGTTCAGGGTACCGGCGCCCTGCCTCTGCCTCGTTGATAAACGCGTGATCATCGATAGGGACGGGCAAGACACAGGACTTCCCAGTAAGGCGTTCAAGTGTTCCCTGCGGAATGCCATCGGGCAGGCGGCGGAAAAGTTTTTGGATGCCGTTAAGAAAGCTACGCTGATTCCACTCGCTGTTGAACACAACGGCATCTGCGGCAATAGCGCTGTAAAGGTTTACCATTTGGGGGTCGACACTGCTGTGCTGATCATCAGATGCCGGATAGGCAAACTGATTTTCATGCATATAGAGAAGCGCCGGCGTCGCGGCCAGGTTCGGGTGAAATCCCCGGATCGACGCCAGGTCGACCATCGATGTTACAAGCAGGAGGTCCCAGGCTTCCTTCAACAAGGGTTCGTTCAACCAGGTAAGCGCGTTACCCCGGATTCGCCAGCGAAAAAACCTCGGAGACAAAGAAAGCACATGCCACTCGAATTCCGGCTGGCTGTGTACCACCTGCTCTCTCCAGCGGCGATGGCTGCCAGCGTCGTAGGCAGAGAGCAGGAGTATTCTGGGTTTTCGGAAGGAAGGCGTGTTGAGCATCCGGGCATTCTGCCCTACTCCCGATTAGACAACCAGACGCTTTGGTAGGGCTTGAGGGTAATACAGCCTGAGAGATCGTCAATCGTCGCACCCGCAATAAGATCAACCCAATGATCAGTACCGATAAGGTTGATGTCACTCAAGGCCACCTGCTGCACCTCGTCGCTGATATTGTGAATGCAGAAAATAGACTGATCCCGGCGCATACTCTGACGCCAGAAACCAAACAACTGCAGCCCCAGGTGCAGGGTGAACTGGGTCGCATTGGGGTGGAAGGCCGGCTGCCTGCGGCGAATGGCAATGAGGCGCTTTAGTTCGTGGTAAGCCTTGCTGTGATGACTCAAAGGGTTATCCAGTGCCTGCTTCAGATCTGCAAGCTGCCACTGGCTGCGATTAATGGAACGCAGGCGCCCGGTGTGTTCAACCCGTTCAGTATCATTTTCGGTTGCCAGCAGGCTGTGCAGGTAAAAGGCAGGAATTCCTTCAAGTGCGAGCATCACCGTGTGGGCGCAAATGAACCGCTGCAGTTGCCAGTGGTCCGCGCCGTTCCCTGCGGTGCCCTTCAATGCATCATAAAGGGCGATATTGATTTCATAGGGCTGATCCCGGCCATCCGCTGTCCGCCGATAGGAAACCTTGCCCCCGAACGAGTCCATGGTGTTGATCAACCGCTGCTTTTCCTCTTCACTCAGCAAGCCGTCCGTAGGGCGCATTCCTATGCCATCATGGGAGGCTATGAAATTGAGGTAAGTGGTGCCCATCTGGGCAGGCGGCATACTCATCAGCCAGGTTTTGAGGTGCTTGCAGTCACCTGTAACCAAGGTGTTGATCAGGAGTGGCGGCAGCGAGAAATTGTAGACCGCATGAGCTTCGTTGGCGTTGCCGAAGTATGTGAGATTCTCACGGTTTGGTACGTTCGTTTCGGTTATGATCACAGCATCCGGGCTGTGGTGCTCAATCAACAAGCGCAAAATCTTGATCAGCTCATGGGTCTGCTGCAAGTGAATGCAGGCAGTACCTGGCTCTTTCCAGAGGAACGCCACGGCATCCAGCCGGAAGATCAAAACGCCGCGCTCAAGGTAATAACGGATGATAGCCGCAAACTCGATCAGAACCCTGGGGTTGGCAAAATTGAGGTCGACCTGATCCTCACTGAAAGTGCACCAGACATAGCGTTCACCATCGTCCGTCTGGACCGGCGTCAGTAGCGGTGAGGTGCGAGGTCTCACCACTGCGCTCAAATCGTCCCGCGGATTACCCTCGTAAAAATAGTCTTTGCCTGGATCAATCCGCTTCTTGAAATTTTCAAACCACCGGCTGCGGGCTGACATATGGTTGATCACCAGGTCCGCCATGAGCTTGAAGTCCTTCGCGATGTTTTCAATATCGTCCCAGCCTCCGTGGGATTCATTAACCGCGAGATAGTCCATGACCGAAAAGCCGTCATCGGAACTGTAAGGAAAAAAAGGCAGGATATGCACGCCCGAAATGGTGTCAGACAAACACCGATTCAAAAACTGATGCAAGGTCGCCAACGGCTTTTCGTCAGCTTGCTGCACCGTATCTGCATAGGTAATCAGAATTATATCCGACTCACTCCAATGATTCTGGTGTGCAGGTGGCGCCGGCTGATCCGGGCTCAGACCCAGCGTAGCGAGCAACTCCTCTGCGAGAAAATTGCAATCCAGTGCCGGATAGACCACTTCAAGCATGCTGAGGAGTTTTGCCTTAAGCGGATGGCTCATGGTCGGTATTCCTCATTATCCAGTTCCACCGCCTCAAGCAACTGCTGCTTGATATCAGGAATCGCACTGGTGACCCTGTTCCAACTCGGAATGAAGGGCGTATCCATTGGATTATCAAGAAAGTAAGCACCTGCGCTCATTACATTCTGGGCGAACAGTTCAACGGCTTTCTCTTCCTTATGCCGATCAAACTCTAGCCCGTTGATGATCGCATCGTTCTGATAAGTCTCCACAAAATCCAGAGCGATACGGAAATAAGTCGCCTTGATGGTCCGGAATTTCTCGCTTGAGAATATCTCACCATTCGTTGCCAGTTTTCTGAACAACGCCTTGGAAATATCCACGCTCATCTTGGAAAGACCCTGGTTGGCATCCTCCGGTGAGAGGTCCTGGTGCTTATGATCATAAACATCCGCAATATCTACTTGGCAGAGCCTGTTAGTGGCATAGTTCCGCTTCATTTCCGATAGCACGCCAATTTCCAATCCCCAGTCACTGGGGATGCGAAGATCATTAATCACATCGGTGCGGAAGGAAAACTCTCCTGCCAGGGGATAGCGGTAACTGTCGAGATAATCCAGAAAATCGCTCGGGCCACATACCTTTTTCATGGCGCGAATCAACGGAGTGACCAGCAGCCGACTGACACGCCCGTTCATCTTTCCATCTGCCACTCGGGCGTAGTAACCCTTGCAGAACATATAATTAAAGTTGGGGTTAGCCACCGGATAAATCAGGCGGGCCACCAGATCCCGCGAATAGGTAAGAATGTCACAATCGTGCAGTGCGACTGATTCACTCACACCAGAGGCCAGGACATAGCCGAAGCAGTACCAGACGTTGCGGCCCTTCCCCATTTCCGTGGGTGCCAACCCCTGCTCCCGAAGCTTTAGATCAATGGCACGAAGGCGCGGTCCATCGTTCCAGAGTACTTTGAAGTTTTGCGGGAGCCCGGAGAAATATTCAAGCGCATGGCGGTATTGCGCTTCATTAGCCCGGTCCAGACCGATGATAATCTCATCCAGATAAGGCACCTTCGTGAGTTCCTGCACAATGTGCTTTAGTGCCGGCCCCTCCAGTTCGGAGTAGAGCGACGGCAGCACAAGTGACATGGGCCGGGTCTCGCGAAAGGTCATCAGTTCGGCTTCCAGATCTTCCACTGGTCGGCGAACAAGGTTGTGCAGTGTGGTTACAATGCCATTCTGGTAAAAGTCGCCCATGGCGATGCTCCTTTGCAGTACTAGTATCCGTACTCAAACAGGAGATTGAGTACACACTCATTCCAGCCCGCCGGGCCGGGTTTGAGAGAGCGCATGGCGTGTTTTTCCGAGGGCAGCTGCACCTCACTGCTGTTCACCCCGCGGATGACGACCGGAATGTCTGCTTCCTCCAGCATTTGCTGGTCGTTGGGGCTGTCCCCCAACGCAATAGCCGTCACTCGCTGGTTGCCATAACGCTCCAGGTATAGTTCTCTATATTTGTTTAGCAAAAAGCGGGCCCCATCGGCTTTATCAAAGATTCCCATTGCGTGATAAAACCGACCACCTTTGACCAGGCGCAGGTTTTCAGTACCCAGCGCGGCTTCAAAACGTATCCGTTCTTCTTCGCTCCCCTGCCAAACCAATGGCTCGGTTCCCAGACGCTCACGGGCGCGGGCGGCTGAAGGTGAATCCAGCCCCGTGAGCTGCGCCAGTTCGTCATCAGCCATATCCGCAAAGCCCCGAAAGCGTGCACCGCTGTCCCTTTGCGCAGTGAGCACCTTCAGCACCTCTTCCCGGGACGCACCAAAATGCACAATCTGCTCACTATCATTCCCGAACGTGTCCGGCGGAATAACCACGGCTGCACTGTTTTCGACGATGAAAGGGTCGGTGTTTCCAAGTTGCTGCCGCAATACCCGGATTTCCGCAGCGGTTTTACTTGAGTTCAGGATCAGCGGAATACCCGCCTCCGCGACCCGCTCCAGCGCCGGCAATGCCTGCTGCCAACGATAGTTTTCATGGTTGAGTAAGGTTCCATCCAGATCTGAAAATATGACCAGGCGTGACTTGGGCATGGGAACCTCCTTTAAGATTGAGCCTGGAAACAAGGGCGACTCAGGGAATGATCATTGGAGACCTCAATCAGCACATCCGCGCGACCTGGCAGTTCCTTAAGGCAGGATCGGGTCACCCGCTCATAGTGCATGATGAAGCGGGCCACCTCCTCATCGCTCATGATGCGCAAATCCTGCGCAGTTTGTGCCGGGCCGCCCTCATTTGGTGCACGGCCTGTTTTCTCTGCCAACTTATGCTCCTGCAGTGTGCGCCATTCCAACACCCGGGACATTGACGGCGCTTTAAGCATAATCAGGCTATCCAACTCGCCAAAAAACGCTTGATACTCGCCCTTGAGACACTGATTTACATACCTGCGCCAAATGCCCAAAGGGTCCTCCTCCGCTTCCAGTGTATTGAGGGGTGCCGCCAGAGCCTTGTCGTCTTCAGGTAAAGCTCCGAGACACCAGCCTTCAATCAAAACCACCTCTGCCCTGCCCTCAAAAACTGGCCATTCGTTCGGGGGCACGCGGTCGTCACGTGATTTGTCAAAGGCCGGGATACGGGTGTGGTCGCACGGTCCTGCCGTTCGAAGCTGATCAATAATATGCTCGCCAAGTTCTACGTCGTGCGTTCCCGGCACCCCTCGGGTTATAAACAAAGGATGCACGCGCTCAGCGAGTGCCCGCCGCTCCTCTCTGGTAAGGTAAAGATCGTCCAGTGAAATGCTTACGGTCGGGTATTGATAGTGATCGTAAAGTAGCTTGCTCAGAAACAACGCCAAAGTGGATTTTCCAGTGCCCTGAGCACCGTGAATCCCCACAACAACGGTTCTGTTCTTTGCGTTCCTTAACGAGACAATATGCTCTATCAGAGGCAGGATGGTCTGTTCTACGGTAGCCGCGTAATTTTGAGGAAGCCCCTCTTTCTCAATCAGGACATCAATAGTTATTCTAAGCTCAGTGTCAGACACGTTAGGTTCCCGTCTTTTCTGGATCGGTTAATCAACTATTCGATAGATCAGCAGAATTCATACCATATGGGAGTATAGGCTTTTATGAGTAGCAACGATTTTCGTGTAGAACACCGCTACCTGGAGCTCCCGGACAGCTTCTACACCCGAGTGCAGCCCACTCCACTTAAAGATGCAAGAATGGCCTGCTTCAACCACAAGCTAGCTCAGGAAATGGGTTTTCATGTCACCAATGAAGCCGACTGGGCCGGAATCGGCGGGGGCACGGAACTGCTGGAGGGCATGGACCCGGTGGCCATGAAATACACCGGCCACCAGTTTGGCATGTATAACCCCGAACTGGGTGATGGCCGAGGCCTGCTTTTATGGGAGACGGTAGGCCCCGATGGCCGCCGCTGGGACTGGCACCTGAAAGGCGCCGGCACGACCCCCTACTCCCGCTTCGGGGATGGCCGGGCGGTTTTACGCTCCACCATTCGCGAGTACCTGTGCAGCGAAGCCATGAATGGCCTGGGCATTCCAACCACCCGTGCTTTGTTTATGGTCAGTGCCCGGGATCCGGTTCGCCGTGAATCCATTGAAACCGCCGCAGCCCTGGTGCGCGTAGCTCAGAGCCATATCCGCTTCGGCCATTTCGAGTTTGCTACCCACCACGAAGGGCCGGAAGCGCTCAAAACCTTGCTTGAACATGTGATCGCTTTCCATTTTCCGCATCTGATCAAGCTGGCCGAAGAAGAGCGCTACGCCCGCTGGTTTGAAGAAGTGGTAGAGCGAACGGCTCGCCTGATTGCAGATTGGCAGGCGGTAGGTTTCTGCCATGGTGTTATGAACAGCGACAACATGTCCATTATTGGCGATACCTTCGATTATGGGCCTTTCGCCTTCCTGGACGACTTCGATGCGGGTTACATCTGCAACCATACTGATCACGGCGGCCGCTACGCTTACAACCGCCAGCCTCAAGTTGGCTTTGCGAATTGTCAGTACCTTGCCAACGCTCTACTGCCCGTTATGGATGAAGACACCATACGCAGCGGTTTGCAGCGCTATGAGAATGCTTATAACGAGCGTTTTTTACAGAACATGCGAGACAAACTGGGGTTGGCGCAGGAAGACGAAGCCGACCTTGGCCTGATCATGGATACCTTCAGCATGATGCAGGAGCAACACACCGACTACACGGCCTTCTTCCGCGCGCTTTCAAATCTTTACGCCCAGGGTCATTCACCCGTTCGTGACCTGTTTGTAGATCGCGAAGTCGCTGATGAATGGCTGGTGCGTTATGAGCAGCGGCTGGAAAAAGAAACCCGAGCCCATGATGAACGTGAATACGAAATGCGCAGGGTAAACCCCAAGTACGTCTTGCGGAATTATTTGGCACAGCAAGTGATTCTGGAGGCACAGAACGGCGATTACGAACCCATGAAAGAACTGATCAAGGTTCTGGAAAACCCCTTTGATGAACAACCAGCCCATGAGAAATACGCTGCATTGCCACCGGACTGGGGCAAACACCTGAACATCAGCTGTTCAAGCTAATAATGCAGAAGCAGAAGGGAAAACGGAGGGACAGATTTAAAAATCTGTCCCTCCGCCTTTAAAACGTGACTAACTTCAGACGGCCTTGGCAGCAATGATCTTGTCGTGCCACTCGGCAGGGCCAGTCTGATGCACGGACGAACCGCGGGAGTCCACCGCGACCGTTACCGGCATATCTTTTACATCAAACTCATAAATGGCTTCCATACCGAGTTCCGGGAAAGCGACGACTTCGGCATGTTTGATAGCCTTGGAGACCAAATAAGCTGAACCGCCGACCGCCATCAGGTATACAGCGCCAAATTCCTTGATGGCATCAATGGCTACCTGACCACGCTCCGCCTTACCAATCATGCCAGTGAGGCCGGTTTTTTCCAGCATGGTATGAGTAAACTTGTCCATGCGAGTTGCGGTAGTGGGGCCTGCGGGACCAACGACTTCTTCACGCACCGGATCAACCGGGCCAACGTAATAGATAAAGCGGCCTTTAAGATCCACTGGCAGCTCTTCGCCGTTGTTGATCATGTCGACCATTTTCTTGTGGGCGGCATCGCGACCCGTCAGCATCTTCCCTGTCAGTAGAACCGTTTCACCAGGCTGCCACTCCTTCACGTCTTCCGGCGTAACCGTATCCAGGTTTACCCGGCGGGTACCCTCACCCACTTCCCAGGTGATTTCCGGCCAGTCTTCCAGGCTCGGCGGCGTTTGCAAAGACGGGCCAGTGCCGTCCAGCGTGAAATGCGCGTGACGGGTAGCGGCACAATTCGGAATGATCGCCACGGGTTTATTGGCTGCGTGAGTTGGGTAATCCATTACTTTTACATCCAGAACCGTTGTGAGACCACCCAGGCCCTGAGCACCAATACCCAGATCATTCACCTTGTCGAACAGTTCAAGGCGCAACTCCTCGGCACGGTTGGACGCACCACGTGCCTGCAGGTCGTGGATATCAATCGGGTCCAGAAGCGACTCCTTGGCCATTTCCATCGCCTTCTCGGCCGTCCCGCCGATACCAATACCCAGCATACCTGGCGGACACCAGCCAGCGCCCATCTGTGGGACCATTTTTAACACCCAATCCACCACGGAATCGGACGGATTCAGCATGGCGAACTTGGACTTGGCCTCGGAACCGCCGCCCTTGGCTGCCACGTGGATTTCAACCGTGTCGCCCGGCACCATCTTGTAGTGGATGATTGCGGGTGTGTTGTCGCCAGTGTTCTGTCGCTTGCCATCCGGGTCCGCCAGAATCGATGCACGCAGCACGTTATCTGGGTTCTTATAAGCTCGGCGCACACCTTCGTTGATTACGTCATCCAGTGGCATTTCGCAATCCCACTGCACGTTCATACCAATGTTCACGAACACAGTCACAATGCCGGTGTCCTGACACAGAGGCCGATGGCCCTCGGCGCACATGCGCGAATTAATCAGGATTTGCGCCATGGCATCTTTGGCCGCCTGCGACTCTTCCTTCTGATAGGCCTCGTAAACAGCGTCGATAAAATCTTTTGGATGATAGTAGGAAATGAACTGCAGCGCGTCCGCTACGCTTTCAATCAAGTCATCCTGGCGGATTACGGTGGTCATAGGCGCCTCATCAGGTTGGTCTGGTTATGGTTGTATCGTCAAAAAACAGGAGCCACAGTTTACCAGAAATTCGCGAGCACGAGGACTCGACAGAAGGCGAAGCTTTTCTTAACAAACACTGTTAAAAAGGTATCATCCTAATCAAATCATAAAAAAACACTTCTGGAGAGATCGTGACTGACTTTGTTCTTACCGAAACCAACAACCAGGTTCTGACCGTTCGCATCAACCGCCCGGAACGCAAAAACGCCCTCACCCATGCCATGTACACCGCGCTGGGCGATGCGCTTGAAAAGGCCGACTCCGATGCTGATATTCGCTGCGTACTGTTTACTGGCAGCGAAGAATGCTTTACCGCAGGCAACGACCTGAGTGATTTCGCCAGCGGCTTGACCGGAGCCTTTACAGAAACACCTGTAGGCCGATTCCTGTTGCTCCTGGCGAAAGCCAGAAAACCGGTTGTTGCTGCGGTAAACGGTCCAGCCGTGGGCATTGGCACCACCATGCTACTGCACTGCGACATGGTATTTTCCGGCACCAATACCCGCTTCCAGATGCCCTTTGCCAGCCTGGGGCTATGCCCCGAAGGCGGCTCCAGCCTTCTGTTACCCACCTGGATTGGCCGGGTTAGAGCGGCCGAGCTTTTGATGCTAGGGGACACATTCAGTTCAGAAGACGCCTATCGCCTTGGGCTGATCAACCGCGTATGCGATCCAGCAGATACAGAGCAAACAGCCATTCAGGTATGCCAGCGACTCGCCAGCCAGCCACCAGCGGCAATCCGCGCGACCAAAAAGCTGCTGAGCAGCCCGACTCACGACGAACTTGCCGCAACCATGCTGGCCGAAGGAGAGTTGTTTTCCGAGCGCCTTAAATCCCCCGAAGCAGCCGAAGCTTTCGGCGCCTTCATGCAAAAGCGCAAGCCAGATTTTTCAAGCTTTAAATGACTGCATCAACCTCCGGCACAACCGTTCCGGTAGGCAATTGATACGAATTGTAAAAATCGTGACGTATCGCCAGTTACGACTCGACAAATAACGGCCGGACAACTATTTTTCATAGTGACCATTCTTCGTGTTTTCGGGGTAGAGAGAACTGTGCGAGAAGCTTCCAAAACAGCAAGAATCACACTTTCGGCTGATCAACACTGGCTATAGCAGCGTTATAGTCATAAATACGGAAATTGGCTTGAAGCGCTGGCTACAATTTCAGACAACCGTTTAAGCAAAACAGGCCTCTGACATCGGGCTTACCGGATCAGACCGGCCCCGTTAGTTGCCTAACATAACGATACAACAACAGGAAAAGGTTCCACCCATGTTCAAGAAAACTCTAATAAGTCTTGCCGTGGCGTCTTCCCTTGGGCTAACAGGCTGCCTCAGTGGCGGTGATGAGGGGGCGAATGCTAATCCGGATTATTTGATTGATGATACAACCATCGACAAATCAATTGTTCGTCCGGTTTACAATCCGAATCCAATTGCGGCAGAGCCGGCGTTCCCAATTAATGCCGACCTGATCCTGTTGCTGGGCGCGACTCAGAGTGCCAACTATGACTTCACCGGCCTTTCCACTGGTACTTCACCAGCAGATGACGCGGTAAACGAGCTTTCCGGTTTCTCGGCCTCCGGTGCATTTACTCTGAAGTTCGATGGATCACTCAACCCGTTATCCGTTCAGGCCGGGGCTTCTGTTTTCCTGTTACCGCTTAACGTTAACGATCAAGTTGAGGGTGTTCCTGGAGCGCTCCCGAACACCAATCCGTCAAATATCGACGGAGAAAATCCGTTTGACCTCGCATCAATCCCCAACTTCCGTGCAGACGTAGTCAGCATCGATGGTGGTAGCGATAACGCTATCCGGGTGGTTCCGCTCGAACCTCTCGCCGAGGGCCAAAAATACCTGGTGGTGGCTACAAACAGTATCGTTGGCGCTGACGGCCAGCCCATTGAAAGATCCGTTGAAGACGTCAATCTGGCAGATGGTGTTTTGGGCAATTCGGCCCTCGCCAACGTTAAATCGATTCTCCAGGCTTCAGATGACTTGGCAAACGGTTTCCTAGCCCAAGCGGTTCCGCAGGACACTCCCGAATCCGCACTGGCATATACCTTTACGACCAACTCCGATACGGACGTGCTGCGCGCAATGATGGCGCCTGCCGCGTTTGGAACGGCTCTTGGTGAGAAAATCGGTTTTACAGCACAGCTGAAAGCCGTAAGAGACAACTACCCTGAGCTGAACTTTTCTGAACTGACGACAAAGCTCGGTGAAATCGCTGAACTAGCGGCAAAACTCGGCGCAGGCCAGCTTGATCCGGCAACGTTGACCGCTCAGGAACTTGCATCCATCACTGCACTGGCGACGATAACACCCCTCACCGAGCCGGCTGACTTGCAAGCGGCCATCGGCGCAGAAATTGGCGATACACTACACCTACCGGTCCCGCGCCCATCTTTCTTCTACGAGGCCGAGCAGGCAGCTGACCTTGCTACTATTCAAGGTCTTGCAGCTCTGGATCCAACCAATGCAATCGCCCAGGCTGCGCAACAGGTCGAGGTCTCTCAAGGTGCAATCACCCTGCCTTATTTTCAGTCACTCCCGGGTGAAACCGGCGCTGGCATCGTTGCCGGGAGCTGGAGCGGCAGCACAAGCTTAGAGGCTGACCTTAATGAGAATCTGGCTCCTGGTCAGACTATCTTCTCCTTCTTGCGGGACATCGACGGCACCTTGAACGTGAATGGTTACTTCCCATTCCCGCAAAAGAACGCTGACACGACGGTGCCTGTGGTTGTTTTCAACCCATCATCCACTTCCCGCCCTGCAGCTTGTGTTGACGGCGCCAAGCCAAATGGCGTAACAATCTTTCAGCACGGGATTACTGTAGATCGTAGCGTTTCCATGCTGCCAGCAATCCTGTTGGCCCAGAGTGCATGTCAAACTGTCGTGGCGATCGACCAGCCCCTTCATGGCTTGGCAGGAGAAAGCACGGGGACAGTTGCCGGCCTGGCAGAGCTTGATGAAGCAACGCTGACCACAACCGTTCAGGCAACCATCCAAGGCCTCGAATTACAGAACAACCCTGCCTTGGCACCTGTGATTGCCCAGCTCAATGCGCTGATTTCTGCTGACTACATCGGTGAAAGACACTTTGGCTTCACCGCCAATGCGTCACTACAGCCCGTGGCGGCAGATCTGGCTTCGTTATCATCCGGCAGTCTGTTTATCAACCCGCTGAACATGATGAACAGCCGTGACAACCTGCGTCAGGGTGTCGTTGATCTGTTGAACGTTGCAGCGTCGATCCAGACCTTCGACATTAATAAAGATTTCATGCCGGGAGACCTTGCGGGAGTTCCTGTGAACTTTATTGGCCATTCATTGGGCGGTATTTCAGGCACTGTATTTTCCGCTCTGGCAAATGATCCAACGCTGAACGGAACCCTGAACGGAATATACGCGCAAGCCGGGGCTCCGCTGAGTAGCTTTGAGTTCCCAACCCTTGACTCGGTCGTTCTGCACAACACCAGTGGCCAGGTCACTCGTTTGATTGAGAACTCACCGGCCTTCTCCGGTAGAGTGCTGCCTGGGCTAGCGAATGCCGGCGTGCTCCAGGAAACGGCTGACTTTGAGAGTTTCTTCTATGTCTTCCAGTCCATCGTTGATGCCGGCGATCCTGTGAACTTTGCAAAGTCGCTGGGCGGATCCACAAGCAACCTGTTGGTAACAGAAGTTGTGGGCGACACCACGGTTCCCAATGAGGCCAACGTAAATCCTCTAAGCCCGGCATTCTCTGCCCCGCTGACCGGAACCGAGCCTCTGATGGCGTTGCTGGAGCTTGGCGCTGGCGGCACAAACCTTGCTGACGGCAATGATCTGAACTTATTGCAAGCCGGAGACACCTCAAGCCCCAATACTCCCGTTGCAGTCTTCTTCGATGGCAGCAATCCGTGCTCAACCGCAAACCATGGCACCTTCGTTGTGCCGCAAGCGCCCAACAGTGCCTGCCCTGGTGGTTTTGCTGTAACCACCGATGCATTCACTGTCATGGTTACTCAAACAGCTAGCGCATTAAGCGGCCTTGCGGTACCAGCAACACCGAGCGGCATTGATGCATTGGGAACCAGCCCAACGCTGGCCAATGCACTTGATCAGGACGAGCAGCTTGTTCCTTAAGCACTAACTTCTGATAATCAAGCCCCGGCGTCGCCGGGGCTTTTTTTTGGGTATCCGATCGTGGCGATAAATAAACATTCAGCACCTGGCGAACTCCCCATATAATTCAGGGATCTTGCAACAAGGTAGAAGCTCACATATCTGAGAGACGGTTTTATGAGACCTCCTGGCGTTCCTCCAATAGCCAGTCAAGACGAAGGGAAAGGGGTAGCGCCTAATTTTGGGTCAGGACCATCGGGGGTGCCGACGCGCCCTTCCTGGAAGTAAACCGCATGACTAAGACCCACAAAAAAACGCCGCACCCGTTAGAGTGCGGCGTTTTCATTCTGCTCCAACCTTTAGTCTGTAGAGATCACTGTTTCGCCCTGCGGCAACAGATTCGTCTGAATATCTTCTTCCGTGAAAAACAGCTGGCGGTAGTCCTTATCGGAATACTGCTCGCTCTGATCGCTAAAGTACGGTGACATTGAGTCTGTAGATTGCGAATAACTCACAAGTCCGTAGGCTTCCGGACCATTATCGGTAAACTCCAAGCCGAAATGCCAGCTCGTGCCTCTGGCCATCAGCCAGCCATCAATACCATCAGTGCCGTCCGACAGCCCGGCCGTATTGTCGATAGTTGATGGTGCAATACGCGGGAAGCGGGTGTCTTCCAGGAACGGATCGGTCACTACTCCGATTGCATTGAAGGCGCCATCAATGTTGCCATCGCCGCCATGCCATGGAATGGGCTGGGTAAGGAATGAAGGTGTACCACCTGAACCAGGGACCACACCGCCTGAGGCACGATAGTATTGGAGGTCACTCAAAGCATCGGTCGGTGCAATGCCCTGGGACTGAAGAGCTGCAACACCATCAGCAAGCGCGAGCAGCATTGTGTCGTTAACCGTGCCCGCATTCTCCTGCGATGGCTCAGCAGGTGTACCCACGGGGTCAGCAGGGCTGAAAGGTGTTGTCAGGTCGGTATCCACATCGTCCAGGTAATTCGCCATGAACACCCGGAATACATGGGCACCCATGCTATCCAGATTATAGAGTCCATCCCAGTTGCTCAAGGACTGACACCAGGAAGAAAGATCCACTCCATTGACCGCTGTGCTACCAATGTCATCGCAACGCTGGAGAAGCTCCGGCAGGAATTGCTCTGCATACCAGGCCCGGTTGTTCCAGATCACTCCGATCAACTCTTCCGCGCTGAATTTTCCGTCCTGCCCGGCTGGGAGTGGCGCACCGGGGAAACCCGGGTCCATCAGATTCTGAAGCATCTTGATACCCAACCGGGTTCGCGCATTGATCGGCGCTCTTTCATCCCCGAAAAGAGGCGAGAAGCCGGTCAGGAACTCATCAGGATTCGTGGACCAGTGGCTGCTGTTCGAGTTCTGAACCCAGTCTGAGCGCAATAGTTTGGGTTTCTGGTCGTATGTAGTCAGCGAACCACAGGCCGTTTCAACCCAATCCTCCTGCGAGAGCCGGCCGTCGAGCAAGGTTACACCCTGATCAAAGAGGCCTGCGTAGGCTGCACTCCCGGCCCTTCTGAAATTGATAAGCGCTATGGCCTTCTCGGAGAGGTTCGGTACCGAGCTGCTGTCGATGTAGAACGCGTTGCCCTGATCATCCGCATAGGTTGTGTTTGTCCACAGAGTAGAGCCGCAGCTCTGGAAGACACTTTGGAACTCCTCAAGATTGCTCGCCAGGCTCATTCCCAACCAGGTATCCAGAAGACCCCCGGTGTTTGCATTAGCATCTCGATAGGTGTGAGCGACCATTGAGGACGTGTTCAAGGCTCCATTACTACCCCATGCAGGAAGTTGATCGCTCACAGCGTTGGCAGCGATCATTGGTCCGTACTCGGAGAAGTAAAAATTCCTCTCAAGAACCAGAGGTTCTGGCATACCGTCCATTTTGACTTCGATCTGGTATGTCTCGGTGGTGATTGGCTTTTCAACACCATCCTTTACATAAGTCAGGTTATCCCCATCCTTCAACACCAATTCATACCAGGTAAAACGACGACTGGTCGTTACCGTGTGAGACCAGGCAAGATTCTCATTGAAGTTGATCAGCGGAATAGCCGTTCCAAGCAGGCCGGCTCCGTGAACATTCAGATAACCCGGCACGGTCATCTGAACCTCATAGAGCCGCCGGTGCCCTGTATAGGGAAAGTGTGGGTTTGCTAGAAGAGCACCACGCCCCTGCTCAGTCAGGGTACTACCAATACCCCACGCATTGCTGGCGAGCCCCATATCTGCAAAATTCGTCTGTGAGTTCGCGCCAGCTTCCGCGGTCGCTACCACGCTCTTGAGGAGTTTGTTAACTGCCTCGACGTTGGTAACTGAGCTTACTGGCGAAGGCGCCGGACTTTCCCCTGGAGGAACCGCCAGAAAAACGGCGCCGGTTGCAAACAGAGCACCACTGGCGTATTGACCAACAATACGATAGTGCGCCATGAGGTCCACCGGTGTTATCGGTTTGACCCACTCCTGATCAGCGCATTCTGCAGGGAATTGAGAGGTATCGGTTTCATTGATATAGCGGTTATACCCTTCCGTAAAGCCTTCAATAAGTGCACGGCTCTCCGCACTCAGAGTCGGGAACTCCGCCTCAGCTCCGGAATAGATTTTTTGGGCCTTGTAACTGAAGTCGTTGATAATATTGAGACCAACGCTTGCTCCGGGGGCGAACTGGACATCAGGCCCCGGCCCAAAATATTTGGCACGCTCGCTTCTTGCCTTAACAATCGCTTCCGCCAACAGACAAACGTTATCCTGCGCCTGAGCATAGCCATGCCCGAACGCCGCAGACTTCAGGTTGTCCGCTTTAATATGGGGCACCCCCCCTTCCGTTCTCCGTATCGTCGCCTCAAGCTTCCCATCGGCCGGGAACAGGTTGGTATCGAGTTCAGACTGAGACGACCCTGATGATGAGCTATCGCCATCAAAACAGCCGGTAAGCATCGTGCTACCCAATAGCACTAGCGCTACGCCGCGCGCTGTTCGCGCGGCCCGTTTATTCCAGGTTTTCATAGTGTCACCCTTGTAATTATTGACTACGGGATTCGCCGTTACCGGCGACACTATTAACCTAGCAGAAGGAGAATAAAACTGAATCTATATTCAGGATATTTCTCGCAAAATCATACTTTTTAGCTACTTCCCTAGCAGTGGCTGTCCAATCAATGTTGTAGCTGCCGGCGTTTTCTCAAACTTGATCGGAAACCCAATCTGCCTTTGTAGGGTTCCATCACCCCGGTCAACACCAATCACCATATCCCGCGCTTTCAGCTGCGGGTGCTCGGCAGCCTCATCAATCGTCAATACCGGCTCCACGCAGGCATCCACATCAGAAAAAACAGACTGCCACTGCTCCAGTTTTTTCTGCTGTATCTTTTCACTGAGCGCAGCTTTGAATTTTGCCTGGTCTTCCGGCTTCTGGCTCAGCGCCAGGCTTTTCATTTCTGCCAGCTCAAGAATGTCGCACAGCCTCGCGGAGAACTGGGGTTCCAGGCTTCCCACAGAAAGCCAGCGGCTATCCTGGGTCTGGTAGTAGTCGTAAAAGGATCCACCGTTGAGCAAGCTGGACTCGGGTTTCTGTCTCTGACCACCCGCCAAACACGCTGCGCCGGCCATGCCATTAAGTGCAAAGGCTGCGTCGGTCATGCTGATATCAACAAACTGCCCTTCTCCTGTTTGTTGGCGATGAATAACGGCTGCGAGTATTCCCATTACCGCATGGTGAGAGCCACCTGCTACGTCAGCAATCTGGATGCCCATAGGTGGAGGACCGCTTTTTTCGCGGCCACAATGACTGCTCACGCCCGAAAGGGAGAGATAGTTGATGTCATGGCCGGCGCGGTCTTTGTATGGCCCCGTCTGGCCATAGCCTGTAATCGCACAATAGATAAGCCTGGGGTTGATCGCTTTCAGGGTTTCATAACCAATTCCAAGTCGATCCATCACGCCGGGGCGGAACTGTTCGATCACAATGTCATAATCCTTCACCAGCTCCAGAACCTTTTCCTTGCTGCCTTCTTTTTTGAGGTTAAGCCCAAGAGATTGCTTCCCTCTATTCAGAAACCCATGGGCGGTGCTTACGCCTGCATCATGAGGTGGCATTACACGGGTAAGGTCTACCCGGTCTGGCGCCTCAACTCTCAGCACTTCTGCTCCCATGTCTGCCAGTAGCATGGTGGCATAAGGCCCGGGTAACAGAGTGCTGAAGTCCAAAATCTTCATCGAGTTCAAAGGACCTGCCATGGTGTTCTCCTTATTATGTGGTGTGCTGTTCTGACTATTTTTGGGAAGGGTTCCATGCTGCACGGTTTTACCATTGAGGCCAACTGCCGGTTACGCCATTACAATTAGCCGATTCTTACAGCCACTTCGGTTGCATTGTAGGTAGGGGGTTTTATGATAGGTTTCGTTTTCAGGAATCGGCGGGTTAGATGTCTGATCTGACAGTTTCACGGCACTTCGTGCTGGCCGCTATGGCCGGTGCTGAACACTTGGGGTTTGATACCGGTGAAATGCTCCGGGAAGCAGGTATTTCCCCGGATCTTCTGCGTATCGAGATGGCGAGGGTTAGCAGCGATCAATTCAGTTCGTTGTTGCAGATTGCCTGGAATCGCATGAATGATGAATTCATGGGCATGGGCCCAAGGCGGGCGCAGGGCGGCACCTTTGCCACTATGTGTGCTCTGGTGATTGACTGCCCTACGCTGGAAGCTGTTTATCGCAAGGCGTACCAGTTTTCCCGGCTGTTTGACCCTATGGTTGCCATGAAACTGGAAACCGACAAGCAGAAGGTGCGGCTTGTTACTCGTATGGAAGGCGAGATCCACGACCCTCATTACTTTCTGCGAGAGAGCATACTGGTTATCTGGCACCGATTGGGAAGCTGGCTTATCGGCCAGCCGGTGGAGCTGGAGAAAGCCGAATTCGACTACTCACGGCCAGCCCACGGCGATGAGTATCGCCATATTTTTCATTGTCCTCTGGAGTTCGAATCCGATTGCACCGCCCTGACGTTCGATAAACGCTTTCTGACGGCACCGGTTATTCGGGACAAGCCGGAAATGCTTCAGTTTCTGAAAACGTCACCAGCCGATCTTCTCTCCCGCCCAGACGAGAGCAATACGTTCACTGGACGAATCAGGGGGCTGATAGGCCGGGATTTTTCAAAACCGCTACCGGACTTTAAATGGATTGCGACTGAGCTGCACACTAGTCCGCAAACACTGCGCAGGCGTCTGAAACAGGAAAACACGTCGTTCCAAGAGATCAAAGATTTATTGCGCAGAGATATGGCAATTTACTATCTGAGCCGGCAGGAACTCTCAATAAACGATATCGCAGAGAAAGTCGGGTTTACAGAACCCTCGACCTTTCACCGTGCCTTCAAGAAGTGGACAGGCGTTACCCCGGGCGCCTATCGCGAAGGCGAACGGGGCAATCTGAAAATTGAACGCTAGGAGCCCGAGGGGGCCTGGAGATTCCTTATCAGTCTACCCAGCGTCTGCGCTATCTCTTCCGCCTGGCTTCGGTTTGGAGAAAGCTGAAACAAGCGAGAGCCGTCTCGTGGATCATATACCCAACAGGTCGCCACTGCTTGCTCGCAGCCCCACTCCACTTGCGGGTTCACTCCAAAAACTGGGATCCGCCCGGTTTTCCGTGTAACACCACCTGAGCTGCTGCGCCGGAGTTCCTGAATGGAGATGGCGTCCTCGCTGCTGCTCAAGCGATATTCAACATCCGCAGGCCTATCGAGTCGCACTACCGCCTGATCCTGTCGCCAACCGGCAACACTCAGCAAACTGTTAAGGTGCAGAACAAGCGCTTCGCGATCTGAATCTGCCAGATACAATTTACGCAAAGAAGCAGCTTGCTCGTCGCCGGCAGGTTCAATTACCGCGACCTGGGCATCCTCCCCAACCTGGGTTACCAGAGCTTTCTCCTTTCTTGCACGCTCAATTCCAGTGATCAGTTTCAGAGCACTCTGGTAATGACTACCCTCAACGCCGGCGCTGGTCACGTAGGTTTCAAGTGCCGCCTGAGCTTCATTGAGATGAGAAGACTGCAGCATCACTCTGCCACGGTAATAGTGGTAATCGGCCGGCTTTTCCGCCTCCAGAAGCTGCATACGGTTCAAGTATTCACTAGCCTCGCCCCAATTTTCGGCGGCCACCGATTCTTCGATCGCCAGCATCAAACGGCGGGCTTCATGCTCTGGTGCAAGTGCAGCAGCCTGCCCTGCCACAAGCGCAGAGCTGATAACCACAACCCTGGCCAGCTGCCGGCCTTTAATTCTCAAGGCCGATAAACGGCTATTCCCGAATTCTACTGCCATGGTACTTACTCCTGCTCGTTATCTGCACCAATTGCCTGTTCATCCGCATCCACCTCTGCCTGATCCGTAATGGCTTTTGGCAGCTCCTTCTTTACTCGCACGCCAAGCTCAACAAACCGGTTAGCCTGGGAAATCAGATTGCCCCGCCCTCTGGTTAGCGTGCTCATGGCTGAGTCATACGTAACCTGCGCAGTGTGGAGTTGTCCGCCAAGGCGCTCCATGGCTTCCACAAACACCCTGAGTTTGTCATAAACTGCGCCCGCGCGCTCGGCTATCAAACGGGCATTCTGGCTCTGGCGCTCGTATCGCCATATATTTTCAACCGTGCGCAGTGTCGCCAGGAGTGTTGTTGGTGTTACTACAATAATCTTTCGTTCAAAGGCTTCTGCGAAAAGGTTCTCGTCCTGCTGAAAAGCCGCCACAAATGCCGGCTCTATGGGCATAAACAGGAACACGAAATCAGGCGAATGAAGACCTTCGAGCTGGCTGTAATCTTTTTCACTGAGTGTTCGGATATGGGTGCGAACCGCCTCCACATGGCTTTTCAAAGCCTCTTGCCGGTCTGTGTCCTCTTCCTCAACCACCCACTTCTGATAAGCCAACAAGGAGACTTTGGAATCGATAACCAGGTTTCGGTTATCTGGAAGATGAATTACCACATCGGGCCTTAACAGCTGGTTTTCACTGTCTCTGTAGCTGCCCTGGGTGTGATATTCAATACCCTTGCGTAGCCCGGATTTTTCCAACACTCGTTCAAGGATCAGCTCACCCCAGTTGCCCTGAATTTTTTTATCGCCTTTCAGAGCCCGGGTCAGACTAGCGGCCTCTTCAGTAATTTGCCGGTTAAGTTCCTGAAGAGATTTTATCTCGCTGCGAAGGGCCTGCCGGTCCCGGGTTTCGGAGGTATATACGTCTTCCACCCGCTTGCGAAAATCCTGCAGTTGATCCCGGAAGGGGTTGAGCAAGCTATCCAGGCTTGTGCGGGTCTGCTGGGTGAAGCGTTCACTTTTCTGTTCGAAAATCCGGTTTGCGAGGTTTTCAAATTCCTGCTTCAAGGCGTCGCGGTTATGCTCCAACAATGTGAGCTTCTCAGAAGCAGAGCGCCGTTCTTCCTTAAGAGTCACCTGCTGCTCTCTCAGCACGGCACGTGCTTCCCCCAACTCCCTCGCAAGCTCATCGATCTTCACTTGCTGGTTTTGGCGTTCGTCCGTCAGTTCTTCAATCCGCCGGCTTTGGGCTGCCAAATCGGCTTGCAGGCCCGCAGCCCGATTCTCTGCCCTGGCCTTTGCCAGGACTACGGCAACAATTATCGCAGTTGCCAAAAGTAGAGTCACAAATGCCGCCACCGATCCCGGCTGGGAGTTTATATATTCACTGATGGCTTCAGGCACAAACAAGGCTCCTCTGGGTTTTCGTATTTTTTCGGATTAACGTGAACTTACGCACGCATTACATTCTATCGGAACACACCTGGCTTTTCTTTGATGCTCTTCGGCGATCGCGCATATGCAGCCTGTATCGCGACTGATTGGCAATTTGGTAATGCGCCTCAATCCACCTCTGGACGCGCGACGTAATATCTATTACAACGATAAAGTAGCCTGAGATTAATAGCACTACGCTTTATTAACGGTATTCAGGCTTACTCAGAGTCAAAAGCAGAGCCAAAACGGAAGAACGATCATGCTCAAAGAACTCTGGCGAAAGCTGGGAGAGGATTTTCTGCAGACTGATTGCTCTGGCAATGAGTGCAGGGAGCGCAACCCTGACTTGTACGGCTCACGCGGGTTTCGCATTCTCCCCCACATTACCCACACAGGAGAACTCCACCTGGAGCGGCTGACATCGCTGCTTAAAAGCCGGTACGGCAAGACTTCGGCAGACACTGAAGCCAGCAGTGACGACGATGCAGTACGTGATCTAATCACCTTTGCTGCACGGGTACAGGATCAGGACATTCAACGGGAGTTGCTTCTGTTCTACCTGAATTGCTCTCCGGTTATTCAGGAGTACCTGCGCTCCGACGAGGTGCTTGGAAACAGCCATTTCCTATCCCCTTAACCAACTGTAAAGCAAATACACAGGTCGATTGTTGTATACTTCGGCTCCGGATATTCTTTGCCATACACTTTCAAACCGTCACACCTATTCCATTCCGGGTGTGACCGGTAACCGGCTCAGGGGTTTTTCATGTGTTCTAATCGATTTCGAGCTGGTCTGCCGACGCTCTCCGTTCTGGTTATTGCAGGTACTGCTCTGCTGACGGGGTGCTCTGCAGACAGGTACTTCATGGTCCCCAAGTCCGACCTGAGTGATATGAACGCCTCGGTTCAAAGCCAGCGTGCCACTCTGGTAACCATGGAGCAAAACGCAACCGTTCGTCATGACAAACTTTTAGAGCATAACGAAGCCGCCACACAGAAGGTCCTGGAGGCGATCTCAACTCAGGTTGCGAAACCTTCCTGTCCGCCTGTACAGGCCCAGAAAGCCTGCCCCGCCGCTGAGAATACCAAAGGCCGGGCCGACCGACTCAAAGGGAAAGTAGTGGTTGGAGAGGTCGAGAATTTTTACCTGGCCGGCCCGGGGCTTATCTACAAAGCACGCATCGACAGTGGAGCGGAAACCTCTTCCCTCGACGCACGCAACATTACACGCTTCGAGCGCGACGGGAGCAACTGGGTCCGTTTTGACGTTCCTGTACCCGGCACAGAAGAATTCGTCACTCTTGAGAAAGAAGTTTCTCGACGTGTAAGAGTGATTCAGGCGAGCGCGGATGAAGCAGAGCGGCGCGTCGTCGTTGAGCTTCAGTTCTCGATAGGCGATCATCAGCAGGTTGCAGAGTTCACGCTTGCAGACCGAAGCAACCTTACTTATCAGGCACTTATAGGCCGAAACGTGCTCCGCGATGTCATGCTGATTGATGTAGGCAAGGAGTATGCAACGGAACTGCCAGAATCAATCCGCACTGATAACGGGAACTAATAGTGACTAGCCCATCGCGTTTACCGTTTTACATTGCTGTTTTCCTGCTAATTTCTGCAGGCATCTCACTCGCCGTATGGCGGCACATAGAACTTGGAATCCCCTGGCTCACGGGCGAGCAACGCCCTGTCTGGATGGTAGAAGCCCGGGTTGATTTCGATGGAGCAAACGATTCCGTTGTAGCAAGCCTGAACATTCCGGAACAGCCTCCCGGGTTCCATATTCTTACAGAACAGGCCGCATCACCCGGTTATGGTTTCTCGATTATTGATAAGTCCGGAAGCCGGCGCGCAGAATGGACGAAGCGGGAAGTAACAGGTCCTCAAACCCTGTACTTCAAGGCACAATTCATACCCGACCCTGGTGCGGTATCCACACCGCCGTCCCAACGGCCAAAAACCCAGAGGCTTTTCTGGGAAGAGCCCCAGGCGACGGCCGTTCGAGAGATTCTGGCTCAGGCAGAGGCACGTTCAAGCACACCTGAAAGCATGACACGGGAACTGATTCGGTTGATGCAGCCCGATACCCGAGTTCAGAACACAACGCTGCTCGTTGCAGAGGAAAACTATCTTCAGTTGTTGGTCGACATGCTCAACCACTCCGGCATCCCTGCCAGAACAGCCGATGGCTTGAAGCTCGAGGATGCGCGCCGACGGCAGCAATTGATACCGTTCCTGCAGATTTACAATGGCGAGCGCTGGCTCACGCTGAACCCGAAAACAGCCGCTCAGGGTGTACCGGAGGACATTCTGCTCTGGCGCCAAGGTTCCGAGTCGCTTCTGGATGTGGTCGGCGGTGGCAACTCGGAAATCAGCTTTTCCATGCTCAGGCAAACCGTGCCAGCTCTCCAGTTGGCAGCCATGCAGTCCGATGGCAATGGCCTGGGTTTTCTGAGTTTCTATGAACTACCAATCGAAGAACAAAGCATGTTCCGCATGCTCCTTCTGCTGCCACTCGGAGCGCTGGTGGTTGCCTTTATGCGTATCGTGATCGGTATTCGCACGTCAGGTACTTTTATGCCAGTGCTGATTGCCGTCGCTTTTGTTCAGACCACACTGGTACCCGGCCTGATTGCCTTCCTGTCAGTAGTTTCCATTGGTCTGGCAATGCGGGGATATCTCTCCAGCCTGAACCTCCTGCTGGTCTCCCGAATATCGGCACTGATCATTCTGGTGATTTTTATTACTGCGGGCCTGAGTATCTTTGGCTACCAGATGGGCTTCAATACAGGCATGACAGTGACGTTCTTCCCCATGGTCATTATCGCCTGGACCATTGAGCGTATGTCCATCCTCTGGGAAGAAGAAGGCGGCCAGGAGGTTCTGGTTCAGGGCTCCGGCAGCCTGTTTGTCGCCATCTGCGCCTATTTGCTGATGAGCGCGCCGTTAGCGGGCCACCTGACGTTCAACTTTCCCGAACTCCACTTTGCAATTCTGGGTCTGATTCTTCTGATGGGTCAATACACCGGCTACAAACTCACGGAGTTGAAACGCTTCACGCCGATGAAGGCCTACGACTGATATGGACTGGATCTCGCCGCGCACACTAAAAAGGCTGGGCATGCTTAACATGAACCAGCGCAATGTGGACTATATAGCGCGTTACAACGAGCGCTCGTCCTATCCGCTGGTCGACAACAAGCTCAAAACGAAGCTCGTAGTAGCTGAATACGGTGTAAAAACGCCTAAGCTCCTGCAGGTTGTAAAGCAACAACATGAGATTTCCCACTTCAGGGAAATGGCTGAAGAGCTCAACGGCTTTGCTATCAAGCCAGCCAAAGGCTCGGGCGGTAAAGGTATTACCGTCATAACGGGCCGGGATGAGGACAACTTTGTAAAAGCTTCCGGAGCCCGCGTGGGTGCGCCGGTGTTGGAGCGTCATCTGACCAACATCCTGGCCGGCCTGTACTCATTAGCAGGAACACCGGATGTTGCCATTGTCGAAGACCTGGTGGAATCGTCGCCAACACTGGCTCGCTATTCCCATCAGGGCGTGCCCGATATACGGATAGTGGTGTTTCAGGGGTACCCGGTTATGGCTATGTTACGGCTTGCGACCACAGCATCGGATGGCAAGGCTAACCTGCACCAGGGCGCTGTAGGTGTCGGCCTCGACATCGGCACGGGGAAAAGCCTTAACGCCGTTCAGTTTAACCGCCCGATTACGCTTCATCCGGATACGGGGCTGGCCCTGGAGAACATCGACATAGATGATTGGGCTGAAATGCTCGAAATGGCATCACGTTGCTACGAAGCGACCGGGTTGGGCTATATGGGCGTTGATCTGGTGGTAGATGCCAACCAGGGGCCTTTACTGCTCGAACTCAATGCCCGGCCAGGCCTGGCCATTCAGATGGCAAACGGTCGTGGCCTGCTCCCTCGGTTACGTGCTATTGAAAGCCTCAAGCGCCCTCATTTCACTCCCGAAGAACGGGCGAAATATGCAATGGAAACCTTCGCCAGCTTTTGAGTTGCACACGCTCAGTTCGGCATCTGATTTCTTGCTTTCAACGTGATAAACAAAAAAACCGGAGCTCGCAGGCTCCGGTTTTTTTTCGCGACTGCTTTTATCTCAGCCAGCCATTACAACTCGCCTTTAGCGATTAACAGCTTACGCTCATGAGTGAGGCCTTTCAGCAAGCCCCAGGTCATAATCAACAGAATCAGCGTAAACGGCAGGCCGGCACTGACTGCCGTGGCCTGAATAGCGCCCAGAGCATCGGCACCGCCGCCAAAGATCAGTGCGGCAGCGATCGCGCCTTCCATAACAACCCAGAACACACGTTGCGCTGTAGGCGCGTCCGTTTTACCACCGGCGGTTATGCTATCTATAACCAGTGAGCCGGAGTCCGAAGAAGTTATAAAGAACACGAGCACCAATATAATGCCTATGAATGACAGAATGCCGGTAAAGGGCAAGTTTGCAAACATCTGGAACGTAGCAAGAGAAACCTCGGTGATACCATTTTCGGCAAGCGCACCAATACCTTGGTCAATCTGCTCAAGCGCCGAACCACCAAATGAACTCATCCAGATCGATGTGATCACAGTCGGAATAATCAGTACCGCAGTTACGAACTCGCGAACGGTCCGGCCTTTGGATACTCGAGCGATGAACATACCCACGAATGGCGACCAGGAAATCCACCAGGCCCAGTAGAACACGGTCCAACCACGCATCCAGGCTTCGTCATCACGACCAAACGGATTACTGAAAGACACAATATTTGTTACGTAGCTGGATGCCGTAACCCAAAGCGTTTCCAGAATACTCATGGTCGGGCCGGCAAAAATGATGAAAAAGAGCAAGATGCCAGCCAGTGACATGTTGATATTACTCAGAATCTTCACCCCGCCGTCAAGGCCCCGGAGCACAGACATAAGCGCAACAGCCGTGACACCAACGATGATAGCCATCTGTATGTTGATACCAGAACCGGTATCGAACAGGTAATTCAGGCCAGAAGCGGCTTGTTGGGCGCCGAAACCAAGAGAGGTTGCAAGACCAAAAATTGTGGCAACCACCGCCAGAATATCAATAATATGGCCCGGCCAGCCCCATACCTTGTCCTTCAGCAAAGGGAAAAAGGCAGAACGAATCGTCAGGGGCATACCCTTATTGAATGAGAAAAACGCTAACGAAAGCGCAACAATAGAGTAAACCGCCCAGGGGTGGAGGCCCCAATGGTACATGGTCGCACCCATGGCGAGATCACGAGCTTCAGGACTATTGGCTGCCACATCAAAAGGCGTCCCGAACCATCCGGTGTAGTAGGCCACAGGCTCTGCAACTGCCCAGAACATCAGGCCGATACCCATGCCCGCTGCGAAAAGCATCGCGAACCAGGACAGCGTGGAAAACTCGGGTTTGGCATCCATACCACCGAGGCGGATCTTACCCACCGGCATAACGATCAGCGCCAGGCAAACCAGCACGAAAATGTTGGCACTGAGCAGGAAAAACCAGTCAAAGGTTGCAATAATGTCCAGTTTGGCGCCGTCCAACAATTCTTTGGCCGCCTCCGGGAACATCAGCGTTCCTATAACAAAAACGACCACCAGTATGGCGGTGATCGGAAATACCGGAGCATGTAGATCCAGCCCGAACGGATTGATATTGTCCTGACCGGCTACGTAATCCGTTTGATATTCGTCTTTAATTACGTCGCCCACGTTTTGGCGCCTCCTGGTTCTGGATTTAGTACCAGATACGATTAAAAATCTGGATTCGAACATTACAGGCGCGCCATAATAATGTTTTGAGCTCAAAACATCAAAACAGTCGCTTTCCGGTACACCCAAACGCAGCATAGACCAAAGCTGATAAGCCACCAGCGAAAAGTCTCGTCAATCGAATATAAGTTTAGAGCCGGATGGCTATACTAGGCGGCCATATCAAGAAGCAACTCATCCAACGCACCCACGGAGCCAGGCGAAATATTCATGGAGAAAACAACTACTTTCCCGTTGCGCTACTCGGCCTATATCATCAGCATTACAGGCTTTCTTGTATCGCTGGTTCTGACCCCATATTTTGAGGCTAGCTACCTGTTCGCGGGTATATTCGGTGCATTGGCCATCCTTGGCACCTACGACGTGCTTCAGAAAAAGCACACGGTCAGCAGAAACTATCCGATCATGGTGCACTTCCGTTATCTGTTTGAGTCCGTAGGGCCGGAAATCCGGCAGTACTTCATTCAATCAGACACGGAAGAACGTCCCTTCTCCCGGGAACAACGCACCATCATTTACCAGCGCGCAAAAAACATTCTGGACAAACGCCCGTTTGGCTCCCAACTGGGAATGTATGAAGAAGGGTTCGAGTGGATAAACCACTCCCTGAAGCCAACAAAAATTCAAGGCAGCAACTTTCGGGTGCAAATCGGATCGCGCTGCGCCAAGCCTTACAGCGCCAGTGTTTTCAATATCTCTGCCATGAGCTTTGGCTCTCTTTCAGCCAATGCAATTCTGAGCCTGAATACTGGCGCCAAAAAGGGTGGTTTCTATCACGATACGGGCGAAGGCTCGATTTCCCGCTACCACAGGCAACCCGGGGGCGACCTGGTTTGGGAAATCGGTTCAGGCTACTTTGGCTGCAGGAATAAAGACGGATCCTTCAGCCCTGAGCGATTTACGGAAAATGCCACCCTCGATCAGGTAAAAATGATAGAGCTCAAACTATCTCAAGGCGCAAAACCGGGCCATGGTGGCATCCTTCCTGGCGCAAAAGTCACCCCGGAAATTGCCGAAGCCCGTGGTGTATCCATTGGTGAGGATTGCACCTCCCCCGCTCTACACTCCGCCTTTTCCACGCCAATAGAAATGCTTGAGTTTATCGACCAGCTAAGAGAGCTGTCCGGAGGCAAGCCCGTAGGCTTCAAGCTGGCTATCGGCCACCCCTGGGAATGGTTTGCCATAGTGAAAGCAATGCTGGAAACAGGGCGCAAGCCCGACTTCATTGTTGTCGATGGCGGTGAAGGCGGCACTGGCGCAGCGCCACTGGAGTTTATCAATCGCATTGGCACGCCAATGACTGAGGCATTACTGCTTGTCCACAACACTCTGGTGGGCACTAATCTCAGAGAAGACATAGCCATTGGCGCTGCCGGAAAAGTCACCTCCGCCTTTAACATTGCGCGTACACTGGCGCTGGGCGCTGACTGGTGTAACGCGGCCCGTGGCTACATGTTTTCGCTGGGCTGCATCCAGGCCCTGAATTGTCATACTGGCCTCTGCCCCAGCGGTGTTGCGACGCAGGACCCCAGTAGAAGCAGTAAACTGGACGTGGAAGACAAAAGCCAGAGAGTATATAACTTCCACAAAAACACCCTGGATGCCCTGCAAAACCTGCTGGAAGCGTCCGGCCTGCGCCACCCTTCAGAACTCGGGCCTGAACATATTATGCGCCGCGTTTCAAAAACGGAGGTTCATGCCTACCTGGACCTGTTCCCTTTCCTGGCACCCGGCTCCTTGCTTGAAGGAAAAACCGGCCTCACGGTATTCGATAAATACTGGGCAGAATCGAAGCCGGACAGCTTTGATCCACCAGAGTTCGTTCAGCAACTCAGGGAAACCAAACTACGATAGGAATATGAGCGCGAAACCCACAAATCCTGTTTATTTTTATTTCTGGCTGGTGTAGACTTCGCTCCCGCTAAGCCACTGAGATTCCTCTTTAAGTCTCACCGGCACACGCCATCAAAAGCACGGCTTTGAAAAGGCAGTAGTTAGCGAATCGGGGCGTAGCGCAGCTTGGTAGCGCACTTGCATGGGGTGCAAGGGGTCGTAGGTTCAAATCCTACCGTCCCGACCATATTCAACGCAAAAAGGGCACATCTTCGGATGTGCCCTTTTTGCGTTTTTGGCCAGAGCCCCTCTCATCAGACCTTTCTTCGAGGGACTGGTCGAGGCTTGTAGCGTTTCATGAGTTCCTGATTATCCCTACATTTTAGTCCGCAACCTGGAAAACCAGGTTAACTGTCACAGGGACGGCGATGGCAATGGACGACAGCCCAGCAATTTCGCGCAGGGCCTCAACACCCTCAGCCAAGTCAAAGGCCTTTGCTTCAACCAGCAGCGGTTCTTCTGTACTAACAGCAACACCGCCATCCGCCAGCTTGATGATTTTCATGACAGTATCGAAACCCTGCTCCTGACCATGGAGAGACAGGGTCAGGCGGACATCTTTGCTTCCAATCGAACCTTCCGACATTTGCTGGATGGACGCGACATCAATCTGAGCCGTTACTGTTGCCGTTGGCATTTTTTCGATCTCGAACAGCATCTCTCGCATGCGCTCGTCGCGGATAGCAATATTGGTATCGACGCTATCCAGGTAAACATCCAGATTCACCTTTCCATCGTCCCCAACCGTTCCTTTGAGCTCCGCAAAGTTATGTACTTCTGCCGTTGTACCATTCTTGATTGATACGAAGTGCAGTGACGACCTCTCCGAGTCGAGCGCCCAACCAGCATGGGCACTCAAAGACATCAGGCCAAGCACTGCCACCAAAAACCTGAGTAAAATTAATTTATTCAGCATGACGTCATCTCCGGTTTGCATTGTTAATCTGAACATCGGCGAAAGCCGCACGAAGATTTAATTGAGAAACAAACTTAACCGTGATGTTTAATACAGTAGTCCAGTTTTCCCGCACATGCATTACAGCTCATCAATGAGCAGCCGCAACAACGCGAGGGTCGCATATGATTTTCGGAATCGCCTGGTTCGCCATGATGTGGTTTAGCCTGGTAGTGGTCACACTGGTGGCTTTGGTGGTGTTTTTCCTTCGTCGGAAACACGGGGAAGAACGCACAAAAGAAGCGACCAGTCTCCAGCAACAAACCGAAGCCCGCCGCCAAGCGCTGGAGAAGATAAAGGGCATGCACACTGTAACTGACGGCGTTCGTGGACAGGCACGAATCAGGGCTCTGCGACACTACATGGATACCATGAACGACGACCTGACGTTCGTTTCGGAAATCCGTCCCTCAGCAAACGGTGCACCAAAGGGAGAGTGGGTAATTGCACCGGGATCGCTCCCCAGCCGTCGGATTCTCTACATTCATGGCGGTTCATGGATCGCCGGCAGCCCCAAAAGCCACCGCGCTATCACTGACCGTTTATCGAGATTAGCGAAGGCCAGTGTGTTCGCCCTTGATTACCGGCTAATGCCCGAAAACCGCTATCTGGATGGTATTATCGACTGCCAGGAGGCTTACCGCTGGATACTTGAGAACGGCCCGGACGAAATGGCACCGGCCAATTTCGTGGTGGTCGCCGGGGATTCTGCAGGCGGCAGTCACACTCTGGGGCTTGCTGCCTGGATAAGAGACCAGGGACTGAAACCACCGAATGCTGCTATTGCCCTGTCGCCTTCTACCGAGCTTATGCTCACATCGCTGGGTAAACGCGCCAATCTGAAAACCGATGCCATGCTGGGGCCAACCATTGAGAAGCTGGCGAGAATACCTTTGCCATTGCTGTGGTGGGGAACCGTTATGGGCTTTCGGGTATTGCCAACGAGTCCGATAGCCTCCCCCTTGCGAGGAAACCTACACAATCTCCCGCCCACCCTGATTCATGTCAGCGAGTCAGAGCTGTTGCTGGAAAACGCTCAAAAATATGCGGAAAAGGCGCGGGCAGCCGGTTCACCAGTGGAAATAGAAACCTGGTCCGACATGGTTCATGTGTGGCATTTGTTTACGCCCCTATTACCGGAGGCAGAAGAGGCGTTCGAGCATATAGGGAAATTTCTGGAGCGAGTGGAAACGGGTTCAAAAGCTCTTTAACTCAACAGTCGCTCTTTGGCCTCATTAACACGGGCAGCCAGATAATTGCTGCCTCCACGATCCGGGTGTATTTTCTGCATCACCCGACGATGGGCCTGAATGATCTCATCCCGGCTGGCACCGGCTTCCAGCCCCAGAATATCAAGGGCATCGCTCTCGCTCAGTGCGCCACCGCTGCCCGATTTTTCACGCTCACTTTCACTCTCGCCGTGGTTTTCATCCGGATCGTCAGCCCGCCAGGAGTCACCGAAACGCCGATCCAGATAGGTTTCCAGCAATCGCGCAGAGTCCTCGTCGTGATCCCGACAATACTGCAGTAAACCAATAAATTCGGTTTCACCGAGATCTGCCAGAGCTCGCCCGGCCATAGGCCCCTTTAACACTTCCCCGCTCATGTTTCCGGAGTCGTGATCCAGAGTCATGTCAAGGATTTCACTGGAGACATGGGATTGATTCCCGGGTTTAGCCTTTGCTCCACCCTCCCTCAACCCCGGCATCCGACCCATTAGCAGAGACGGCAACACGCGCCGCAGCAGGGGGAACAAGAAAACCAACAGGGCAAACAAGATATTCAAGCGACCGGTAACGGCCAGAAGAACCAATATCAGAACGCTGGCAATCAGCGCCAACTTGAGAATGACGGGTTTTCGTTGGCTGGTCGGCTGATTACGTAGCCAGACCCACGCAACAACCACTACTATAATAACCAGAAACGTAAGGGGCACTCGGATACTCCGGGCCAATTGGCCCACCGGTTGATTGAATCAAGCGCTATCTGATCTGTTGGGTCAAACGTTTCACCTCCGGGGAGCTGCGGCTGGAATAGTCCTGCAAGGCCTTGGCTCCCCCGGAAGCATAGACCGCAACAGCGGCCATAAGATCCTTAAGTACTTGCGGGCTGTTACGATCAAAAGGGGCATAGGCACCTCCCGACAGTTTGCTCACCTGCTGAAACACCGCTCTGGCATGAGCATCGGCACCTTCATGGAACATAAACACCGGGGTTCGCAGCATGCCCAGTTCTCCGGCAATATGGCAAAGCTCATCCACAGGCTCTTCACAAGAATCCCCGATAAACACAACGGCCTTAACCGCGTTTGCGCGTGTCTCTTCCCTTGCATGCGCCAACACTCTGCAGATCTGGGTTTGGCCGCCCAGGCAGGAAACACCGTTCATCAGGTTGAGCAGTTGACCAGTCCCGTTAACAAACCCTGTGGCTTTGAACTCCCTGAAACCGCGGTAGTAGCAGAGCTGAATTGCGAGCCCGCCCAAACCTTTGGTCGCAAGGAAAAGCTCACTTTGCAAGTGACAAGCCTGATCCCAGGTAGCTCCGCGACTGGCAGTAGCATCCAGCGCGAAAACCAGCCGACCCTGCCCTCCACCTTGCTGAGGCAGCTTGCGGACCTGCTGGATAAACTGATCGATAGACTGCTTATTGGACTTGGTACGGAGCTCTTTATCAGACATACGCTTTTCCACCCGCTTCACCCTGCCAGGGTATTAATCCAAGCTTAGGGGAAAGACTACTCAATTCACAGGTCAAGCCATGCAATGCGCAACTCTCACCTGAGCAACCTCTTATTCCAAAAAAGACGCAATTAATTAGCTTATATTCTTTCCGGTTTTATGTTGGCTTTGATAAATTACCCTCCAACACAACATCTGTTTCAGGGGAATGTCATGCCAAGTATATTCAAAGGCCTGGTTACCGGCCTTGCGCTCAGCGCGTCACTCTTCGCACAACCGGCGGTGTCGGCCGATCGCGAACTGCTAAACACCTCTTATGACATTGCCCGGGAACTGTTTGCTGCCTACAACGTACATTTTAATCAGTACTGGGAAGAAAAAACCGGTGAAACGCTGGAAGTCAGCCAGTCCCACGCTGGTTCCTCAAAGCAGGCACAAGCCATCATTCAAGGTTTGAAAGCTGATGTAGCTACCTTCAATCAGGTCACCGACATCAATATTCTGCACACTCGCGGCGGCCTGATTCCGGAGAACTGGGCCGAGCGCTTGCCGAATAATAGCTCGCCCTACTATTCCACCATGGCGTTTCTGGTTCGCAAGGGTAACCCTAAAGACATACAAAACTGGGACGATTTGATTAAAGAAAATGTCGACCTGGTTATGCCCAACCCGAAAACCTCTGGCAACGGCCGCTATACCTATCTTGCCGCATTAGGTTACGCCCAGGATCGTTTTGGCGATGATCAGCAGAAAATAGACAGCTTTTTGCAGGACTTTCTGGGTCATGTGAAGGTTTTTGACAGCGGCGGGCGCGGCGCCACCACCACTTTCATAGAGCGTGAGATTGGCGACGTGCTTCTGACATTCGAATCAGAAGTACTGAATCTGGCCGACCGTTACGACAATGGCGAATATGAAGTTGTAACACCGAAGGTAAGCTTTCTGGCGGAATTCCCGGTTACCTGGATTGACGAATACGTGCAGCAGAATAAAACCGAGGATCTTGCAAAAGCCTATCTGGAACACCTGTACAGCGAAGACGCCCAGCGCCTGCTGGCCGGGTTCAACTACCGGGTTCACAACGAGGCGGTAAAACAGGAAACGGCAGACCGTTTTCCAGAGGTAAAACTGCTGCCCATTGATGCCATTGCGGGCAGCTGGGAAAACGCCACTAAAGAACACTTTTCCAGTGGCGGCAAACTTGACCAACTGCAACGCCGGCGGTAATTCATGTCCACGGCCAAACAGGCCAGCGCTTTAAACTCTCAGCGCTGGCCACTGAGCGGAATCCGCAGCAAGCGGGTACTACCGGGGTTCGGTTTGAGCCTCGGTATTTCGCTTTTATTTATCAGCCTGATATTGATGCTGCCACTCACTGGATTAGTGATGGAAGTATCCGCCATGAGCTTCGACCAGTTCTGGTTTGTGATCACCGATCCGCGGGTGGTCGCCTCCTACAAAGTCACTGCCCTTGCAGCACTCGCTGCATCTCTGTTTAACGGCGCCTTCGGATTGCTTCTGGCCTGGGTGCTGGTGCGTTACGACTTTCCTGGCAAGCGATTGATTGATGCGGTCGTTGATTTGCCGTTTGCGCTACCTACCGCGGTTGCAGGTATTACCTTGGCCACTCTGTTTGCCGCCAATGGCTGGTACGGACAATGGCTCAGTAAACTGGGCATTGAAATCGCTTTTACACCCGTAGGTATCGTTGTCGCCATGGCCTTCACCAGCCTGCCCTTTGTGGTGCGCACGGTTCAGCCGGTACTGGAAGAGCTGGCACCCGAAGACGAAGAAGCGGCTGTCAGTCTGGGCGCCAGTGACGGTCACGTATTCCGTCGCGTAATTTTCCCAGCTTTGTGGCCGGCACTACTAACCGGTGTGGCCCTGTCGTTTACCCGCAGCCTTGGCGAGTTCGGCGCGGTTATATTTATCGCCGGCAACATGCCCTACGTAAGCGAAGTAACCAGCCTGATGATTTTTGTCCGACTGCAGGAATACGACTACGCCGCCGCCAGTGCCATTGCCTCAGTGATCCTGGCGGTGTCGCTGGTGATGCTTTTCGCCATTACCCTGTGGCAGGCCCGCTATCTCAAACGCATAGAAGGACGCTAGCTGCATGCGCACCTCCCATTCAGCCCAGCACCGTCGTGTCGGCGATGGCCCGCTTATAAAGTGGTTGCTGATAGGCGCCGCCATAGTCATCACTACTGCCTTGCTGATAATGCCGTTGTTGGTCATTTTTTTCGAAGCTCTGGGTGCTGGCTGGGGAACTCTGGCCGATAACCTGCTGGACCAGTACACCTTACATGCGATTGGTTTAACGCTGTTTGTTGCCGCTCTCACAGTGCCTCTCAACCTGATATTTGGCACCGCGCTGGCGTGGCTGGTCACGCGCTTTCGTTTTCCTGGCCGCAAGTTGCTGATCACACTGATCGATATCCCGTTTGCAGTATCCCCTGTTGTCGCCGGCCTCCTGTATCTGCTGCTTTACGGTCGCAACGGTTGGGTTGGCAGTTGGCTGGCAGATTACGACGTACAGCTGATGTTTTCATGGCCCGGCATTGTGATGGTCACTGTGTTTGTAACCTGCCCGTTCGTAGCCCGTGAGCTGATACCCCTCATGCAACAACAGGGTAGCGAGGAAGAAGAAGCCGGCGTGGTACTGGGCGCGTCGGGCTGGAGAATATTCCGCACGATCACTTTGCCTAACATCAAATGGGCGCTGATTTACGGTGTAGTACTCACCAATGCGCGAGCGGTGGGTGAATTTGGTGCTGTGTCGGTGGTATCCGGGAATATTCGCGGACAAACCAACACGCTTCCTCTGCACGTAGAGCTGCTGTATCAGGATTACAATATTGTTGGCGCTTTTGCCAGCGCTTCCCTGCTGGCTGGCATTGCCGTCTTTACGTTGGCAGCCAAAGGTTTTGTGGAGTGGCGACAGGCTAGAACTCTGAACCGTCTGCAAACAGAGGAGACCGCATAATGAGTATCACCGTAGATAGTATCAACAAGCGTTTTGGGAGCTATCAGGCGCTGAATAACGTGTCCCTCGATATTCCGGAAGGCAAACTGACTGCCTTGCTTGGGCCTTCGGGCTCCGGTAAAACCACCCTGCTGCGTATTATTGCCGGGCTGGAATCTGCCGATAGTGGACGGATCAGTTTTTCAGGAAAAGATGTGACCGGTGTGCACGTGCGTGACCGTAATATCGGCTTTGTGTTCCAGCATTACGCCCTGTTCCGACACATGACGGTTGCACAGAACATTGCCTTTGGCCTGGATTCAGTGCCACGCAAACAGCGTCCACCCAAGGCTGAAATCAAGAGGCGCGTCAGTGAACTGCTGGAAATGATCCAGTTGCCGCATATGGCACAGCGTTTTCCCGCACAACTCTCCGGGGGTCAGAAACAGCGTGTCGCTCTTGCCCGTTCTATTGCAACGCGGCCAAAAATCCTTCTGCTGGACGAACCTTTCGGTGCGCTTGACGCCAAGGTACGAAAAGACCTTCGGCGCTGGCTGCGTAATCTGCACGATGAATTCCATTTCACCAGCATTTTCGTAACCCATGACCAGGAAGAAGCTCTGGAGCTATCCGATCAGGTGGTGGTTATGAGCCAGGGCAATGTGGAACAGGTTAACGAGCCTACCGAACTTTATGCCCGCCCCGATAGCCGCTTCGTATTCGATTTCCTCGGACAGGTGAACGTTCTGTCCGGTGATGTTAAACACAGTCGCTTAAGTCTTGGCAGCGCCTGGGTAACAGTTCCTGGCATCAAGCATCAGGGCAAAGCGCAGCTGTATCTGCGCCCCCACGAAGTACGCTTGGCCACAACACCTGCCGCCAATGCCAACCTGCCATTACGCATCGAAGCGGTCAGCCTCATAGGCTCAGAAGTGCGCATTGAGCTTCGCCCGGAAGGCTGGCACAGCACAGGTTCGGATAACATCTGGGAGGTCGGCATCAGCCATGCCGAGTTCAACCAGCAACGCCCTGCTCGTGGAGATCTGCGTTACGCAGTGCCAGAGATCGGGCATTTGTTCACTGGTGAGGATACGCAGCCAGAAACCGTCAACTGGGCCGAAGCAGAATCGGCTCCACGGGTTCGCTTAATCAACTGAAGGCCAGTGCCCAGGCTCAATAATCTCTCAATCTGTTACCATGGCTCAAATTCCCAAATAACGAGCTGAACTACGATGGATGCAACCAAGTTTTACATTAACGGGAAGTGGATCACCCCCGAAAGCACCCAGCACCTGGAGGTGATAAACCCTTCTGACGAAAAAGGGTTTTCTACGATTACTCTAGGCTCACAGGCTGATACGGACAAGGCTGTCAGTGCTGCAAAAAAAGCTTTCCCTGCCTGGTCGGCGTCGTCCAAAGAACAACGTGTTGAACTGTTGGAGCGCTTGTTCGAAACCTATAAGGCGCGCGCTGAAGAAATGGCGCAAACCATCAGTCAGGAAATGGGCGCCCCCATTGATCTTGCGAGAAGCGCACAGGTTGGTGCAGGTGCCGCACACCTGAAGAACACTATCCGTGCACTGAAGTCTTTCAACTTTGAGCACCCCCTTGGCGACCACGCACCGGACAACATCATTTTGCACGAAGCCGTAGGCATCTGTGCATTGATCACACCCTGGAACTGGCCGATGAACCAGGTAATGCTCAAGGTCGCTCCAGCACTTGCCGCAGGCTGCACGGTGGTTCTCAAGCCCTCTGAGATCTCTCCCCTGTCGGCCATGTTGCTTGCTGAGATGATTGATAGCGCAGGCTTCCCGGAAGGCGTTTTCAACCTGGTTAACGGCGATGGCGCAGGCGTTGGCTCGCAACTGTCCGAGCATCGGGATATCGACCTGGTCAGCTTTACCGGGTCCACACGTGCAGGCAAGGCCATCACCATTGCTGCCGCAGACACTATGAAACGAATCGGCCTCGAATTGGGCGGCAAAGGCGCCAATATCATCTTCGCTGACGCCGACGAAAAAGCCGTCACCCGTGGTGTACGCCACTGCTTTGCAAACTCTGGTCAGTCGTGCAACGCACCTACGCGAATGCTGGTGGAAAAGTCCGTTTACAAGCAAGCCGTTGAAACCGCAACGATGATTGCTGCCAAGACCGAGGTGGGTCTTGCAGGCGAAGAAGGCCGGCATATCGGACCAGTGGTTTCAGAGCCCCAGTTCCTGAAGGTTCAAGCGCTGATCAAAAAGGGCATAGAGGAAGGTGCTACCTTGGTGGCGGGCGGTGAAGGTCGGCCAGAAGGGTTCGAGAAAGGTTACTTCGTTAAACCAACCGTTTTCGCTGATGTAACGCCCGACATGACCATCTGGAGCGAAGAAATTTTCGGCCCGGTTCTGGCTATCACGCCTTTTGAAACAGAAGAAGAGGCAATAGAGCTCGCCAACGATACACTTTATGGGCTGACCAACTACATCCAGACATCCGACAAAGAAAAGGCGCACAGGGTTGCCAGACAGGTCAGATCAGGGATGGTCGAGATCAACGGCAAATCCGGGTCAGCCGGCTTTCCGTTCGGCGGTATGAAACAGTCCGGTAACGGCAGCCGCGAAGGCGGTGTCTGGGGTCTGGAAGAGTTCCTTGAGGTTAAATCCGTTACTGACTGGTAACGCTTACCGCAGTTACCAAAAGGCTGACCAATCGCCCCGGAGCTCCAGAGCGGATCTCCGGGGCGATTGCCTTACAGGCCCTTCACATCAATTCTGCCTCGTGACAACTGCACCCTGTCCTTACGCTCAAGCTCTTTCAATAACCGGCTGACAACTTCCCTGGCGGTTCCCAGTTCGACGGCAAGCTCTTGATGAGTGATGTGAATAGGGCTGCGCCGGGCCTCCAACCATTCCTCAAGCCGCTCATCCATACGGCGAAAAGCCACCTCCTCGACGAGCAACATGAGGTCATCGAGTCTGCGCCCATAGGACTCCATAATCCCCAGGCGAAAAGCAGCAGATTGGTCCATCAGCCGGTCGAATAGCCCCCTGGGCACCATAGCGGCTTCGGATTCCTCCTCTACAAAGGCCTCAGCCCGATAACCATAGCCTGTCATCAGGCAGCCAATCGACAAGGTACAAATGTCATCGGCGCCCATGCGGTACAGCACGATACTGTTTCCGGAAACACCGGTCATCTGCACTTTTACCGCACCACTGAGCATCAGTGGTAGGCCCTGGCAATGCTCACCGGCCCGGAACAGAATCTTGCCGGCCGGGAAGCGCATAACCTGAATCCTTTCAAGAGCTTCCTTTTGAAGTTCCCGAGGCAGGGTTTCCAGAATGCTGTGGTGTAACATATATCTTCCTTGGGCTTTTAAAACTGATACCACCAGTGTGACTTTATCACTGAACTGCTTTGCAACGAGCGCTAAAGTTACAACCCTAGCCTCATACCAACACAGGAGAATGGATCATGAGCGTTAATATGGGTTCTGCAGACCGGATCATTCGTGCCATTGTAGGCATTGTACTTCTGGCGCTGGTGTTTGTCGGCCCTCAAACACCTTGGGGTTGGATTGGCATTGTGCCGCTGGCTACCGCGCTGATGGGCAACTGCCCTGCGTATTCGCTGCTGGGTATAAAAACCTGTAAAAAGCAGTAGAATTCAGCCAGACACAAAAAAGCCGAAGTGACGGGGAATCGCTTCGGCTTCTTTGTTTGGGAGGCTGGTTACTTTACTGGCGCGTTAAGTGCGTCCAGAACCTCTTCCAGTTCAGAGATCATCTGACGGATAAGCTGCTTGTAATGAGTGGTGTCATCCTTCACTTCATGGCTACTAAGCTTCTGCTTGGCACCACCGATGGTATACCCCTGCTCATACAGCAAGCTTCGTATCTGCCGGATGGTAATAACATCCGCACGCTGATAATACCGGCGGTTACCCCTGCGTTTTACAGGCGATAGCTGTGGGAACTCTTGCTCCCAATAGCGCAGAACGTGGGCTTTTACCGCACACAGATCTGCCACTTCACCGATCGTAAAGTAACGCTTCCCGGGAATAGCAGGGAGTTCGTTGTTATGACTGGGTTCCAACATACGCTTCTACTTTCTGTTTCAGTTTCTGTCCCGGGCGAAACGTAACGACACGTCGTGCGCTTATCGGAATCTCTTCACCGGTTTTCGGGTTCCGCCCTGGGCGTTGTTTTTTATCGCGCAAGTCAAAATTACCGAAACCCGACAGTTTTACCTGTTCATTGTGGCTGAGTGCGCCCCTGATTTCATCGAAAAAAGCTTCTACCATTTCCTTGGCTTCGCGTTTGTTCAGGCCCAACTCCTCATACAAGCGCTCTGCCATTTCCGCTTTCGTCAAAGCCGCCATCTCTCAACTCCTCAGTGTTGCCCCCAACTCTTCCTTCAGTGCGTCAATGACACCGTTAAAGAGCGAATGCACCTCATCTTCATTCAACGTACGTTCAGGATGTTGCCAGAACAGACTCAGAGCCAGGCTTCGGTTACCCTTGCCAATGCTCTCTCCTTCGTAAACATCAAACGCACGCAACGCTGTCAGGCGCTCACCAGCGTGTTTTCGGGCTACACGCTCAACGTCGGCGAACGCAACTTCACCACCAATAATAATAGCCAGATCCCGGCGAACTTCCGGGAATTTCGAAATTTCTTTGAAATTAGGCACATATCCGGTAATGATCGAATTCAAGGATAGCTCAAACATCAGGATCGTGCCATTAAGTTCAAGATTTTTCTGAACTTGTGGGTGCAAGGTGCCTAACCACCCAACGTGTTCACCATCCCGCAGGAGTTCAGCTGTCTGTCCCGGGTGCAAGGCCGGGTGGCGGCTACTCACAAATCCGACTTGAATACCCAGCACACTGAACAACCCCTCCAATTCACCTTTTACATCAAAAAAGTCCGCTGTTCTGCGACCATTCACCCAGTTTTCGGGATTCTGGGAACCAACAACCACGCCCGCAAGCATAGGCTGCTGATCAATGCGCTGACCATCCTGCAGAAAGCGCAAGCCCGTCTCGAACATACGGATTCTCGGCTGCTGGCGATTCTGGTTATGAGCAACTGTTTTCAGCAAGCCGCTCCAGAGACTTGTCCGCATCACTGACAAGTCCGATGAGATCGGGTTCGCCAGAGCAATGCCTTCACGCTCAGGGTCTATCTGCGCCTGCACCTTGGGGTCAACAAAGCTGTAAGTAATCGCCTCCTGGTAGCCCTGGGAGACAAAGTAATCACGTATTGCCGAAACCGGGCGAACGGCTTCTTCGTTCACTCTAAGACCAAGGGAACCCGTCGGCTCGGTAACCGGCAGGTTGTTGTAGCCGTAGATTCGGCCCACCTCTTCGATTAAATCTTCTTCGATTGAAATATCGGGGCGAAAGCTGGGGACATTGATGCGCCAACCGTTCTTCAGCAACTTGCCGACGGTCAAGCCAAGCCGGATCAGGATTTCTTCAACGGTGGTGCGGTCGATGTCGAGGCCCAAAACGTCGGCCAGGCGCTGTGAGCGAAGATCAATGGTGCGGGCTTTCGGCAAATGATCAGCACTGGCCACTTCAACAATCTCGCCAGGCTCGCCGCCTACAATATCCATCAGCAGACGGGTTGCACGCTCCATGGCATCACGGGCAAGCTCATAGTCAACACCACGCTCGAAGCGGTGCGATGCATCCGTATGCAGGCCGTAATAACGAGCCTTGCCTGCGAGGGTGATCGGATCAAAGTAGGCCGCTTCCAGCACCAGATCGCGGGTCTTGGGGCTCACACCAGAGTGCTCGCCACCCATGATGCCAGCAATAGCTATAGGCTTCTCATGATCCGCAATAACGAGCGTTTGGTCCGTCAGCTCAACTTCCTGACCATCAAGCAGCACCAGCTTCTCAGCCGGTAGTGCCATACGCACAACAATACCTTTGTTTATTTCTTCGCGATCAAACGCGTGCAAGGGCTGGCCCTGCTCCAACATCACGAAGTTGGTTACATCTACGGCCGCATCAATGGATCGAATGCCGGAGCGCCGGAGTTTTTCTTGCATCCACAAGGGTGTCTCGGCCTGTAGATTCACATTGCGAAGTATACGACCCAGGTAACGCGGACAGCCCTCAGAAGCATCAACTCGTATATCCGGCACCTCTGAGTGGACGGCTTCAACCGGATCGATCTGTGGCGCTTGAGGAACCAAGCTGTTCAAAACACCAACTTCACGTGCAATACCTTTGATAGAAAGGCAGTCACTGCGGTTAGGCGTCAAGTCCACATCAATGGCAACATCGTTCAGCTTGAGATAATCACTTAATGCTGACCCCACCGGCGCATCAGCAGGCAACTCCATAATGCCGTCATGGTCTTCAGACAACCCCAACTCGGATCCTGAACACAGCATACCCTCAGATGGCTGACCACGAAGTTTTGCCTTCTTGATCTTGAAATCGCCGGGCAGAACCGCACCAATCACAGCAAAAGGCACCTTCATGCCTTGGCGAACATTCGGGGCACCACACACCACCTGAACGGTCTGACTCCCATCACTAACCTGGCATATGCGCAGCTTGTCAGCGTCAGGGTGAGGCTCTGCAGACAGAACCTCTCCGACCACCACGCCCTGAAACTTACCGGCCACCGGCTCGAAGCCATCGACTTCCAACCCTGCCATCGTTATTTGATCCATCAGCTCCTGAGAGCTGATTTCCGGGTTAACCCACTCGCGCAGCCACTGCTCACTGAATTTCATGGTAATTGCCTTGTTCTGATGCGGTTTCGGATATTGATTTGAATGCCGTAAAGCGCCGTATTAACGGAATTGGCGTAAAAAGCGCAGGTCGTTCTCGAAGAACATACGCAGGTCATTTACGCCATAACGGAGCATTGCCAAACGCTCTACACCCATACCGAATGCAAAGCCGCGATATTCTTCGGCATCAATACCGCAGTAACCGAACACCTTTGGGTGCACCATGCCGCAACCCATGATTTCCAGCCACTTGATGCTGCCATCGGCTTCCCGCCCCCACTCAATATCTACCTCCGCAGAGGGTTCAGTGAACGGGAAGTAAGACGGTCGGAAACGAACCTGAAGATCACGCTCAAAAAACACCCGCAGGAACTCTTCAACCGTACTTTTCAGATCAGCAAAACTGACATTCTTTTCAACCAGCAATCCCTCAATCTGGTGAAACATGGGGGTATGGGTCATATCCGAATCACAGCGATACACCCGGCCCGGACATATCATGCGAAATGGGGGCTTCCCGGCTTCCATGGTACGAATCTGCACTGGAGAGGTGTGAGTACGCAGCAAAGTACCGGGATTGAAATAAAAGGTATCGTGCATTGCCCGGGCAGGATGGTGGCCAGGAATGTTGAGGGCTTCGAAGTTATGATAGTCGTCTTCGATTTCAGGCCCCTGCTCCACGGTGTAGCCAGCCCTGGCGAAGAACTCCTCAATGCGTTGGAGGGTTCGGGTTACCGGGTGCAGACCACCAAGATCCTGGCCACGGCCAGGCAGGGTCACATCTATGGATTCAGCTGCGAGCTTCTGCTCAATGGCGACTCGCTCGAGATCGCTGCGTCGGGCATTAATCGCTTGTTCGACTTGTCCTTTTGCCTCATTGATCTTCTGGCCGGCTGCGGGACGCTCTTCTGCAGAGAGCTTACCTAGCGTTTTCGCCTGTTGCGTAATAGCGCCTTTCTTGCCTAGGTACTCCACACGAATGTGATCAAGCGCCTGCAAACTGTCGGCTTTCTCTACTGCCGCCAAGCCGTCCTGAACCAGTTGCTCCAGGTTTTCCATTGACCCTGCTCCAAACCAGAAGTGAGGATTTCAAAATTTGAAATCTTGAAACAAAAATAGGGGAAGAGCGTGCCCTTCCCCTATTAAACGATGCCTTTACGCGCTTAAAAATCTGCGACCGGCACCGGTTCGATTCGTAATCGATGAAAGAGCTAAGCGATCAGAGAGATGCTTTTGCCTTCTCAACCACAGCTGAAAATGCCTGCTGCTCGTTCATGGCCAGATCAGCCAGAACCTTACGATCGATTTCAACGTTTGCCTTTTTCAGGCCAGCAATCAAGCGGCTGTAGGACAGGCCGTTAGCCCGAGCGCCAGCGTTGATACGGGCAATCCACAGAGCGCGGAAGGCGCGCTTACGGTTACGACGGTCGCGATATGCATACTGACCGGCTTTGATAACCGCTTGCTTGGCAACGCGGAATACACGGCTACGAGCTCCGTAGTAACCCTTGGCCTGCTTTAGAATCTTCTTGTGACGACGACGTGCAACCACGCCACGTTTAACACGAGCCATACTATAATCCTTCTACCTTAAAACCGTTGTGAGTGTATTGCTGCCTTACTTACGGAGCATACGCTTTACGGAAGCCACATCAGATTTGGCAACCAATGAAGTACCACGCAGCTGACGCTTACGCTTGGGGGTCTTCTTGGTCAGGATGTGACTGGTGAAGGCTGACTTGTGCTTGAAGCCGGTAGCAGTTTTTTTGAACCGCTTGGCCGCTCCACTTTTCGTTTTCATCTTAGACATTTTAAAACTCCGCATTCTGTTTTTTTAAATACATATATATGAACCTGAACGACAAATCCCCCGCCGTTGGCAGGGGATGAATCATTGAATCAGATTCACTTCTTTTTGCGGGGAGCCACTATCATGGTCATCTGGCGGCCTTCCATTTTTGGCCGCATTTCTACCTGAGCCAGCGCCTCAATATCTGCTTCAATGCGTTCCATGAGCTTCATACCGATTTCTTGGTGTGCCATCTCACGGCCACGGAAGCGGATAGTGATTTTGCCGCGGTCCCCGCCTTCAAGGAAACGTACCAGGTTGCGTAGTTTTACCTGATAATCCCCTTCTTCAGTTCCTGGTCGGAACTTAAGCTCTTTGACTTGCGTCTGTTTCTGCTTTTTCTTGGCAGCGGCCTTCGCTTTCTTCTCGTCGAAGACCTTTTTGCCATAATCCATTATCTTACAGACGATCGGATCGGAATCTGTAACCTGTACCAGATCCAGTGTCGCCTCCTCTGCCATCTTGAGGGCGTCTTCGATCGGAACTACACCTACCTGATTGCCTTCGGCATCGATCAGGCGGACTTCAGTTGCATCAATATTCTCATTGATCGGCGCCTTTGGAGTACGCCCACCCCGATTCGTTCGCTGTTTAATAGTCAAATCTCCGTCTTGATTCTGCTCTTGCGTTCAACATCTTCCTGCAGAAGCTGCTCGAACGCTTCGAGCGATAGAGTTCCCAAATCTTCACCTTTGCGGGTTCTCACCGCAACGGCATTGTTCTCGACTTCTTTATCGCCGACAACGACAAGATAAGGAACTTTGTTAATAGTATGCTCGCGGATTTTAAAGCCGATCTTCTCGTTTCTCAAGTCAGCATTAACCCTGAACCCCAAAGAATCGAACTTTTTCGCCAAATTCTCACAATATTCACGCTGATTATCGGTGATATTGAGAATTGCGACCTGCGTCGGAGCAAGCCAGGTCGGAAACGCACCCTCGTACTCTTCGATCAGTATACCAATAAACCTTTCGAACGAACCAAGTACAGCGCGATGCAGCATAACCGGCGTTTTTCGCTCGGAGTTGTCAGCAACGTATTGTGCTCCGAGGCGCCCAGGCATGGAGAAATCCACCTGAATAGTGCCACACTGCCACACCCGGCCAATACAATCCTTAAGAGAAAATTCGATTTTCGGGCCATAGAAAGCACCTTCGCCCGGTAACAGCTCCCAATCTACGCCTTCGCGATTCAGGGCTTCTTCCAGTGCAGCTTCGGATTTGTCCCAAACTTCGTCAGAACCCACACGCTTTTCCGGGCGGGTGGACAGCTTGTACAGAATCTCGGTGAAGCCGAAGTCCTTGTAAACCTCATGCAGCAAATCAATGAACTTCGACACCTCGTGCTGGATGGCGTCTTCTTCACAGAAGATGTGAGCATCATCCTGGGTAAAGCCGCGCACCCGCATCAAACCATGCAACGCACCGGAAGCTTCATTGCGGTGGCAAGAGCCAAACTCGGCCAGGCGCAGGGGCAGGTCTTTGTAGCTTTTCAGACCCTGGTTGAACACCTGAATGTGGCATGGGCAGTTCATGGGCTTGATAGCGAAGTCGTGTTTTTCCGACTCGGTGGTGAACATGCCTTCTTTGAACTTATCCCAGTGGCCGGATTTTTCCCAAAGTGTGCGGGACACGATCTGCGGAGTTTTTATTTCCTGATACTCGTGCCGGTGCAGGATATCGCGCATGTACTGTTCCATTTGCTGATAAATGGTCCAGCCCGCCGGATGCCAGAACACCATACCCGGAGCTTCTTCCTGCATATGGAAGAGGCCGAGTTTCTTGCCAACTTTGCGGTGGTCACGCTTTTCGGCTTCTTCAATCCGGTGCAAGTAAGCTTTCAGATCTTTTTTATTAGCCCAGGCTGTACCGTACACACGCTGCAATTGCTCGTTTCCGGTATCGCCACGCCAGTACGCACCAGCCACTTTGGTAAGTTTGAAGGCTTTCATTTTCCCTGTGCTGGGCACGTGTGGACCACGGCAGAGGTCAATAAAGTCACCCTGGCGATAGAACGACAGATCTTCCTCACCGGGGATGTCTTCTATAATGCGAACTTTGTATTCCTCACCCATCTCGGTGAACAGCTGGACGGCTTCGCTGCGGGACAGCACAGAACGGGACACTGGAATGTCCTGCTTGGCCAACTCCGCCATGCGCTTTTCAATACGCGCCAAATCTTCGTTAGTGAAGGGGCGATCATATTTGAAGTCGTAGTAAAAACCGTCATCCACCACCGGACCGATCGTAACCTGGGCTTCCGGGAACAGCTCTTTTACCGCCATCGCCAACAGATGGGCGGTGGAGTGGCGGATAACTTCAAGACCGTCTGCATCGCGCTCGGTGATAATGGCTAACTCAGCGTCGTGTTCGATCATATGACTGGTATCGACCAGACTACCATCAACTTTTCCGGCCAATGCCGCCTTGGCCAGGCCGGCGCCAATGTCGGCTGCTACATCGTGCACGCTAACGGGTTCAGCAAAACTGCGGTGGCTGCCATCAGGCAGAGTTACTACGGGCATGGGAGTCTCCAGGGAGCTGCTCAGCGGTGATCTATACCAAAGATCACTTGGGTGAATGGCAGCCACGATACAAACCGCGGTGCCAAGAATGGCGGGAAGTTTAACAGAAAAAAACCCGGCAGGTTAATGCCGGGTTTTGCTTAGGGCTTCAAGCGATGCTCACTGGGTTACCGTGAGGGAACAAACGCCGGTCGCTCACCCTCACTGGCCCGTCGTCGCAGCTGCCCAAAAGCCAGCAGCCCCAGTAACAGCAAAGCCGGAATGAACATCAACTCTTTTGGCGGACGGGGGTTCGCTACTTGCACAGTATCAATGGTCCAACCAAAGCTTAGCCCGGCTTTTTCCGCATCGCTACCGAAGTTGACGAACTCGACATTCATTACCTCTCCTGCCTCCGATACTTCCAGCCCGGCTGCAGCCAACCGCTCCTCCGGAGTATCGCCTGCTGGCAAAGGAAGCTTCATGTACTTGGATACATCATCACCCGCCAGGGACATTCCAGACGCCTGTAGAATGATGGGCTGATCTGCCGCCACCTCATCCACGTGTTGCAATAACTCCACACCCGGGCGGTCATTCGTGGGCGGGTAAATTTCATCCCACCAGAAGCCTGGGCGAAACAGCGTGAACGTTATCAGCAGCAACCCAATGGTTTCCCACCATCGGGTTTTGGTAAACCAAAATCCCTGAGTCGCCGCAGAAAACACCAGCATGGCCGTTACTGCACTGAACACCGTAACCAGCAGGTCAAACCAGCCGGTAAGCCCGATCAACAACAACTGAGTATTGAAGATGAACATAAACGGCAAAATGGCGGTACGTATGTCGTAGGTGAAACCCTGGATACCCGTTCGAATCGGATCGGCGCCCGAAATGGCTGCGGCTGCATAGGCCGCCAGCCCCACTGGCGGTGTATCGTCCGCCAATATACCGAAGTAAAATACAAAGAGGTGAACGGCAATCAACGGCACCAGCAACCCGTTTTCGGCACCGAGAGTAACGATAACAGGTGCCATCAGCGTGGACACAACGATGTAGTTCGCAGTAGTAGGCAACCCCATGCCCAATATAAGGCTGATAACAGCGGTGAACGCCAGCATCAACAGGAGGTTACCCCCGGAGATGAATTCAACAAACTGAGTCATCACCAGACCGATACCGGTGAGCGTCACAGTGCCTACCACAATGCCAGCAGTCGCAGTGGCCACACCAATACCCACCATGTTCCGCGCGCCAGTGACCAGCGAATGCATCAGGTCTGAGCCGCCCTGCTTCAAACCATCCAGGTAATGACCACCGTTTTTGAAAAATGCTTTCAAAGGCCGCTGGGTAATGATGATAAACACCATAAATACAGTGGCCCAGAACGCAGACAGCTGCGGCGAAAAGCGCTCGACCGTCAGGCACCACACTAGCACCACGACAGGCAACAGGAAGTACAGCCCGGTTTTAACCGTTGGCCCCACCGGAGGCAGCTTTTCCATCAACGCATCGGAGACATCGTCTTCCAGATCGGGGAAACGCGAGCCATAACCCACGAGAGCAACGTAAATCGCGACCAGCAATGGAGTAAGCACCCACATGGCCGCATTGCCAAACAGGTCTTTCGTCCAGCCTATGCCGTAATAGACCGCCAACGAGAGTACGCTCAGCCCCAGCAAGAGCATGACCCAGACGAGCATGCGCTGAGCCAAAGTCGGTTTGTTCAGCCGCTCAACGCCTTTCATATTCAGTTTGCAGGCTTCCAGGTGCACGATGTAGATGAGCGCTACGTAGGAAATCATTGCCGGTAGAATGGCGTGTTTGATTACTTCGAGGTAGGAAATACCCACATACTCGACCATGAGAAATGCTGCAGCCCCCATGATCGGCGGTGTCAGCTGGCCGTTAGTTGAAGCCGCCACTTCCACAGCACCGGATTTTGTGGCTGGGAACCCTACTTTCTTCATCAGAGGGATGGTAAAGGTGCCGGTTGTAACAACGTTGGCTATGGAAGAGCCAGAAATGATACCGCTAAGCCCACTGGCAACTACCGCTGCCTTGGCGGGACCGCCACGCATGTGGCCAAGCATGGCGTAAGCCACTTTTATAAAATAGTTGCCGGCACCGGCGCGCTCCAGCAAGGCTCCGAACAACACAAACAGGAAAACGAAACTGGTGGACACACCAAGAGCCACACCAAAAACCCCTTCAGTACCCAGCCACTGGTGTGAAGCCAGTTTGTTCAGACTCGCACCCTTGTGGGCAATAACATCAGGCATGAAAGGCCCGCCCAGGGCGTAAATGATAAACACGGTGGCGACAACCGCCAGCGGCAGACCCAGTGAGCGCCGAGTCGCTTCCAGCAAAAACACCAGACCAGACAGGGCAACAACCAGATCCTGGGTTTCAGGCGCACCGGGTCGTGCAGCAAGCTGATCATAGAAGACGTACAGGTAAGAGGCGGTGAACGCCGCCCCAAGGGCAAGTATCCAGTCGTAAAAAGGCACGTGGCCCGTGTGCCTGCCCTTGAACATAGGGAAGGCAGAAAACGCCAGAAACGAGGCAAACGCCAAGTGGATAGAACGAGCTTCGGTGGAGTTAAATACTCCGAACTCCAGAATAAACGGCAGTGGTGAAGCTATCCACAGCTGAAAAAGAGACCACAGCAAAGGCACCGTGAACAGAATGATGGCGGCGGTCCCTGTGGCCGCCCTTCCCCCGGTTTCGGTTTGAAGGAATTGTTCCACGTTCTGTTTATCGATGGCACCTCCGGCCCTCGGCTCGCTATCGGTCATAGCAATGTCCTGTCAAAGAGGAATCGGGAAAACGGAATGGCCGCGGGGCACCCAGAGGGTGCGCCAGCGGCTGGGATAAGGCTTACTTGATCAGACCGGCCTCTTTGTAGTACTTGGCTGCGCCAGGGTGCAGTGGCGCGCTCAGTGCATCAGAAACCATCTCTTCTTTCTTCAGGTTGGCGAAAGCAGGATGCAGGCGTTTGAAGCTGTCAAAGTTTTCAAACACCGCACGAACTACCTGATACACCACGTCATCCGGCACATCGGTCGATGAGACGAAGGTCGCCGCGACACCGAAGGTTGCAACGTCATTGTCGCTACCGCGGTACATGCCACCCGGAATGATCGCTTTACGGTAGTACGGGTTCTCTTCGATCAGCGTTTTTGTAGCATCGTTTTCAACACTTACAACAACACTGTCGCACGAGGTGGTAGCTTCCTTGATAGCACCGGAAGGGTGTCCCACGGTGTAGAAGAATGCATCGATGTTACCATCGCAAAGTGCCTGGGACTGCTCAGCGGCTTTTAGCTCCGCTGCCAGAGAGAACTTGTCCATGGTCCAGCCCATTTCGTCCATCAGCACTTCTGCTGTAGCGCGCTGGCCAGAACCCGGGTTACCAACAGACACACGCTTACCTTCCAGGTCCTCAAAGTTTTTGATGCCCGAACCTTTGCTGGCAATTACGGTGAACGGCTCCGGATGCATGGAGAAAACAGCACGCAGCTTCTCGTTGGGGCCATCATCCTTGAACTGACTGCTGCCATTGTATGCATGGAACTGCCAGTCTGACTGAGCAACCGCCAGATCCAGCTCGCCCTGTGCTATAGCATTCAGGTTGTATACAGAACCGCCGGTGCTTTCAACAGAGCAACGAATGCCGTGCTCTTTCCGGTCCATATTGACCAGACGGCAAATCGCACCACCAGCCGGATAATAAACTCCGGTCACGCCGCCGGTTCCGATGGTTACGAAACGTTGCTCCTGCGCGGAAACAGCGGTAGAAGCAGCGCCCAGGCTGACAGCCGCTGCAACTGCAAATGCGGAGGCTTTTAGTTTCAATGTCATGTGAATCATCCCTTATTTTCATCGTTGTCTTTGACAGCCCGCCCAAGCGACCGGGCAAGCGTTGTGCTCAAGATAGAACATAGACCACTTCACACGATAAATAAAGTATGGAGTAGGTCGCTAACCAACTGAGTAAGCAACAAAAAAACCCGCGATGCGGGCTTTTTTGTCATTGACTACAGCTCTGTTTATTTTGCTGCTCGTGCTTTCGCTATCATTTTTTCCGGCTTCAGCAAGAACCTCGCAAGCGCCGGCAACAACCAGATAGCCCCAACCATATTCCAGAGGAACATGAAGAACAACAGGAAGCCCATATCCGCCTGGAACTTGATTGGCGAGAAGATCCAGGTAACAACACCCAGCCCAAGCGTTACGCCGGTAAACATCACAGCTTTACCCGTTGAGAGCAGCGTCTGGAAGTAGGCTTCTTGAAGAGGCTTGCCTTCCAGCAGATATTTTTCCAGCTTGCTGTAGATATAGATGCCGTAGTCCACACCTATGCCCACACCGAGCGCGATAACCGGCAAGGTCGCCACTTTAATACCAATACCCGAAACTGCCATGATTGCTTCACAGAGAATCGAAGTCAGGCCCAGAGGCACCACGATACACAACACAGCCCGTATAGAGCGGAAGGTCGCGAAGCACAAAAGACTCACCACGCCGTAAACCATGATAAGCATCATATCCTTGGCGTTAGCAATAACCTCATTGGTCGCCGCTTCAACGCCTGCGTTACCGGCCGCCAGCAGGAATGTGTGATTTTCATTGCTGTTTGCATTGGCAAACACTTCGACGCTTTCAACCACTGTTTCCAGAGTCTCCGCCTTGTGATCTTCAAGGAACACAAGAACAGGGGTCAGGCTACAATTGGTATTTATAAGACCGGTCGGTGCTTCACGGATGGACGCATTAATAATCGTCTGGTTGCGCGATATCTCATACCACTTCCAGTTGCCCTCGTTAAGAGCCTTGGTGACGATTTTAGAAACATCCGCGAGCGAAGCGGAGGACTGAACCCCCGGCGTGTTCTGCAACTCCCACTGCAGTGAATCCATCGCCCGCAGCACATTATATTGGGTACATTGCTCTTCGGGTGTTTTGACCATCACGACCAGCACGTCGGCACTGGTCGAGTAGTTATTGATGATATAGGCGTTATCCAGGTTGTAGCGTGAGTCGGCTCGAAGCTCGGGCGCACCCTGATCAAGATCCCCTACCTTCAGATCCTGCTTGTAGTAAAGGCCAAGACCCAGCCCTATCACCGCAATCAGCAATGAAATCGGTGCAACTCCCGGGTGAGCAAAGTAGGACATCAAACGCCATTTGCGATCCTGCTTTTCGCCATGATTCTGCACGTGGCGAATGCCACCTTTGGAAATACCAAGGTAAGACATGATCAGAACGTGAAGCACCAGATTGGTGATAATCACGAACGCCACACCCAGTCCCGCTGCTACTGCAAGGTCACGGATAACATCGATTTCGATGAAGAACAGAGTCAGGAAACCGAAAGCATCGGAAATAAGCGCCAGCATGCCGGGAATATAGAGAGCCCGGAATGCAAGACGGGCTGAAGTCTCTGCATCGAAACCTTTGGCTGCCTCGACCGCCATGGCATTTACGATCTGGACACCATGGCTGATGCCAATAGCAAAGACCAGGAAAGGCACCAGTACCGAGTAGGGATCCAGACCGTAGCCCAGCAGCCTGAGTGCTCCCAATTGCAGGAATACCGCCACGATTGAGGTAAACACCGGTACCAAGGTGCCAGTGACGCTCCGGGAGTACCAGAACAAGAGCAAGGTTGTCAGCAGAATGGTGATGCCCGCAAACCAGGCAATGGAGCCAATTCCCTCAATCAGGTCGCCGACTTTCTTGGCAAAGCCCACAATATGAATATCAATATTGGGGTTCTGCTCCCTGTATTTGTCCCTTATCTTTTCTTCAAGTTGGCGAGAAAAGGTTGCGTAATCAAGCGGCTCCCCCGTCTCCGGGTTCTTTTCATACAATGGCGCATAGACGATCGTCGATCTGAAGTTATCAGAAACCAGGCGCCCCACTTCGTTCGAACGCAAAATGTTCTGGCGCAACTGCTCCAGGCTTTCCGGGGAGCCATCATAGCCATCCGGAATAACAGTACCCCCCTGGAAACCCTGCTCGGTTACTTCCACCCAACGGACGTTGGATGTCCAAAGGGTTTTCAGACCAGAACGGTCAACACCATCAAGATAGAAAACCTCATCGGTAATCTGCTTCAGAGTCTCCATGTACTCTGCAGAGAATATATCGCCGGTTTTGGTTTCCACGGCAATGCGCACGAAGTTACCGAGGTTTTCCAGGTCGTTGCGATGGTCCAGCATGTTAATAATGTAAGGATGCTCAAGCGGAATCATGCGCTCGAAACTGGCATCCGGCTGGATTTTTACCGCGTTGTAGCCCAAAAACGCCGTTAGCAGCAGAAAGCCGATCAGGATAACGACCCGATTGTTAAAAATCAGACGTTCCAGAAATGGCTCAGCTTTGGGCGTTGTCAGGAAGTGATCACCCCTGTCATGGTTCGGGTTGGACATTCAAAAGCCCCTCTATTATTTTTTCGATTGTTGCCACATCAGGGCGTTATTGAAGGTTTTTTCCGCGCGCATCAGTAATCTTTACGCCGCTTTCACCTACGATAAGAAGATTGGTTCCTGATACCGGGACAACACTCATAATTCCCGCCCGATCCCCTCGGAAATGCTCACGAAATGAATCGGCACCATTGCCGCTCATCAGCACGGTGCCCCCGTTACCCACTAGAGTTATCCGACCGTCATCAGCAACGGCGCCATCATTAAGTGTCGCTCCGGCACTGTTAGGAACCATGCGCCAACTTTTCCCAAGATCACTGGAAAAGAGCATATTTCCTCGCAAACCAAAGGCCAGGATCTCATTCACCTGGCCCGTTCCGATAACACCGAAAAGAGAACCGGGGTAAGGGCTTTCTCGCCGCTCCCATGTGCTCCCGCCATCCACAGACACATGGATCTGCCCGGCCTCTCCAACAATTACAAGTGCACCGCCGGCGATACGGGCAATACCGTTAAGATGGAAGTTCTGGCCATTATCAATTTGTGGCGCCCAGTCTTTCCAGGTGTCACCGCCATCTTGCGTGCGCAGGATCATGCCATAGGCGCCCACCACGAAGCCGTGCTGATCATTTTCAAACCAAACACCCAGCAGCGGGTTTACCGGCCCGATATCCAAATCCGACTGCATATTCTCCATGGCAAAAAACAGGTCATCCAGCGCCCATTCCAGATCACCTACTTCTGATTCAGGAGCCTCCTCGATGCGCTCTTCCATCGCCGCAATCTGGTCTTCCTTGCTGGCGATAGCCAGTTCAGACGCTCCTATACCGGTTAACTGCAAGCTCCAGTTCTCCCCGGCGTCCTCAGTATGGAGAACTACGCCGCTGTGGCCTACTGCCCAGCCGTGCGTCTCGGACCCGAAATCCACAGCAGTCAGCGTAACAGCAACTGGGACATTGCCCTGCGCCCAGGTTTGTCCGCCATCATCCGAGTAAATAATGTGCCCCCTTTCCCCGACGGCAACAATGCGATCACCCGCGCGTACTGCGTCATTCAGGAGGTTGGTGGGAGCCAGGTCGGTTTGCCGGGCCGGCGTTTCGATGATATCCGCAAGCGCGAACGCAGCTGGTGTAAACCAAGCCATGGAAAGCCCGAGGCAGGCTGCCCCCAGTGTCTTGCACGTCAACCTTATAGCCATTCAGATTGCCTATTATGTTGTTTTAACTGTATATCTCTAACCGCTACTGAAAGTTACCCTTCTTAGCGGACACTCCTGCGACGCAGAGAGGATGGAGAAAAATAGCGCTTATTCCGAACTTCTTCAGTAAAGACCCGGGTATTGGGTTCTTCCGTATCCAGGCCAAGCACATGATAACGACGGGCCTGTAAGTCATGATAGACGTCCAGTACAGTCCACACACCCGGAAGCTCATAATAATTTTTCGCAATCCCCATGGTCACACGCCATAACTCATCGCGACCGTCGTACTGATCAAGCAGAACCGTGTTCCAGCTGTCCGCATCGACATAGAAACGACGCTTTTTGTAAATGTGCCGTGCATCTTTTTTCAGGTTAGCTTCAACCACATGCACCCGGTGCAGTTCCCAGCGTGTGAGATCCGGGTTTAGGTGCGCAATGCCAAGTATTTCGGAATAAGGTGTGCCTTTTTCGCCGATGCGATAGTTGTTGTAGGGGATGTAAACTTCCCGCAAGCCTTTATAAGACCAGTTATAACGATCCAAAGCACCATTAAAAATGTCCGTATCGTCCGCGGTCCGGAGATTGTCTGCTGCGGCAATCGGCGAATCGTAACCCAGATTCGGAGCACGCCGCACGCGGCGCTGCCCGGCGTTATAGCCCCAGCCATTTCTCGGGTTGATAATCTGGTTCAGGGTCTCGTGGACAAGAATGGCGCCACCTGCAAGGCGGGGCGGAGATTGAGTGAACGAGAGGTAGTAGAAAATGATGTTATCCAGCTCATCCTCACTGCCTTCGGGGTTATAAAAGTTAAAGAAGACTTCCTGCTGAGAGGTAACCAGCGAATAGTCTCCATCGCTCTGAACAGCAACTTCACTTGAGCGGCGAGTGCCCGAGACACCGCGCCAACGAGTCAGGTGGTTCCAGATCACTTGCCAGGCTTTCTGTTCGTTGTTTCCGTGAAGGATCGGGAAAGGATAGCCACCAAAAGCACCCTCCAAACCTTCGCCCTTGCCAACGATCTCCGCCTCTACGGCGTTCTTCCGGGTATTTTCAGCAACCCAGTCCGGTACAGCATGGGTTCTGCGGGATTGGTAGACAGGCACACGGAAACTGGTCGGATAAGTTTCGAGCATGGCAAGCACACCATCGCTCAGGTGCTCGGCGAACTGATCTTTATTGGAAGCATTGATGGTAAACAGAGCTTCATCCGTCGGAAACGGATCGATATGGTGCTGTCCTGCACCCTGGAAGCCAGCGGGTCCTTCGGTGAGGCCGCCGGTCCACGCAGGGATAGTACCTGCATCGTTTCCGGCCTTGACCGAACCAAACGGTGTCAGATCCTGGCCGAGCCGTGACGCTTCAGCTGAGGAAACCGCTGCCCAGGAGGAAGCTGACGCTATCGAGAGGACGAGCAAGCCCCCGAGTATCGCACTCTTTTTATAGTTCATTGTATAGCCCTGAATTCGACTGGAAGCCTCTGAAAAGGCTTTTTATTGTTGCCTGAACGAAAAGTCAGGCTTTCCGACAGGTTAACGGATCCGTCAAGCTTGTCTATCGACCGAAAGTGCGATTTTGTATCCGGCTGTAATCAAGGGCTTATAACTACAGCCGGACCTTCATTGTATACACTCAGGCTTCGAGGCTTTTATGCACCACCTCATACAGATCAGCAGACAACCCGGACTTGTCCCGGATCCGTTCCAGAGCCGAGCGCATCAGCGAGCTATATGCAGGAGCAAACTTTTGCCAGCGGGTCAGCGGAGTCACCAGGCGTGCCGCAATCTGCGGGTTGCTGTCATCCAGGCGACACACCTGATCAGCCAGAAATGAATAGCCCGACCCGTCCGGGTTATGAAAGGCTGCCAGGTTCTGGCCGGCAAATACACCAACAACGGAACGGATCTTGTTAGGATTCTTCCAGTCGAAAGCAGGATGCTTCAGCAATGCCTGAATTTGTGGCAGTTGCCCGGCACGGTCACTCGATGACTGTACTGAGAACCACTGTTCAACAACCTGAGGATCGTCCTGGAAGCGCTCATAGAAGTCAGTCAGCGCCTGGCTTCGCTCCGCAGCGTAATCAGAGTTAACCAGTGCGCGCAACGCGCCCATGCGGTCCGTCATATTATCGGCTTCCGAGAACTGCTGAACCGCCAGGTCCCTGCCCGTGTCGTCATTGATCATCAATAACCACGCCAACGCCGTATTTCTCAAGCTTCGGCGAGCAATAGACTCTGGTGTAACCTCGTAGGCGCCTGCGCCGGCATTCCGATGGAAACACGCGAGCAACTCATCACGCAAAGACGTAGCAAGGTGTCCCAACACCTTTTCACGGGCACGGTGAATAGCTGCAACGTCCGGGTTATCAGCAAGCTCGATCAGGTAAGCTTCCGATGGCAGCTGTAGCATTTTTGCCACCAATGCCTGGTCAAGCGCCGAATCTTCAAGCAACGCGCGGTAAGCACCCACCAGGCGCGGATCAATTTCCGAATCAGCGGACCCCACAAGAGACTGGATTACGTCAACAGCCAGGCGTTGGCCGGCATCCCACCGGTTGAAACCATCCGGATCGTTGCTCATCAAGAACACCAGCTGTTCACGAGTCCAGGGATAGACCACGCGCACAGGTGCCGAAAAGTGGCGAAGTAGCGAGGGCACAGGCTTCTGCGCCAACCCATGAAACTCAAAGGTATGGCTCGCTTCCGTCAATTCAAGAACGCGCTCGATTGGCGCGTTTGCTGCACCCGCGGCGCTTTCAAGACTGAGCGGTAAAGCCTCACCATCAGCACCCAACAGACCCAGGGCAAACGGAATATGCTGAGGCTTCTTGTCGGTCTGGCCCGGGGTATCCGGAACAGTTTGTTGAATCGTCAGGCGATAGATACCTTGCTTTGCGTCATATGCATCAGTTACCGCCAAAACCGGAGTGCCCGCCTGCTCATACCACAACCGGAACTGTGTCAGGTCACGGCCGGACGCGTCTTCCATCGCTTTGACAAAATCATCGGTGGTTACTGCCTGGCCATCATGGCGCTCGAAATACAGATCACTGCCCTTCCGGAACAGGTCTGGTCCGAGCAGTGTGTGAATCATACGAACGACCTCTGCACCTTTCTCATAGATGGTCAGCGTGTAGAAATTGCTAATCTCCATATAAGAAGCCGGGCGCACCGGGTGAGCCATTGGGCCGGCATCTTCAGCAAATTGCGCTGTACGAAGCAATGTTACGTCTTCAATGCGTTTCACCGTCGGCGAGCCTACGTCGGCCGAGAAGGTGGAATCCCGAAACACTGTAAACCCTTCCTTGAGGCTCAGCTGAAACCAGTCCCTACAAGTTACCCGGTTGCCCGACCAATTGTGAAAATACTCATGGGCAACAATCGCTTCAATACGCTGGAACGCGAGATCTGTCGCTGTCTCCTGGCTGGCCAGCACACAGGAAGAGTTGAAAATATTCAGGCCTTTGTTTTCCATAGCCCCCATATTGAAATCGTCCACCGCAACGATCATGAATATGTCGAGATCGTATTCGCGACCGTAGGCTTCCTCGTCCCAGCGCATGGAGCGCTTGAGAGAATCCATGGCGTGCTCGCACTTGGCGGCGTTCCGGGGTTCAACATAAATGCGTAAATCGATGTCCCGACCGGAGCAGGTTCTAAAGGTATCCTGTTTCTCCACAAGATCGCCGGCCACCAATGCAAAAAGGTAACTGGGCTTGGGAAACGGATCCTCCCAGGTAACAAAGTGTCGGCCATTCTCCAAATCGCCTCTCTCCACATCGTTGCCATTGGAGAGCAACACTGGGCAACTTCTCTTGTCTGCCTCAATTCGGGTGCGGTAACGGGCCATCACATCGGGCCGGTCCGGGAAGTAGGTAATACAACGGAAGCCTTCAGCCTCACACTGAGTACAGAACATACCAGACGATTTATACAGCCCTTCCAGGCGAGTGTTGTTTTGCGGCTCTATCCAGGTAACAACAGTCAGCTCAAATTCAGCCGGTACCTTTGCAATCACCAGTTGATCACCGGTGTCTTCATAAGCGCTCGCCGTAAGCTCTTCACCATTGAGTGCAACCCGCTCCAACTTGAGGCTGTCTCCGTCCAGGGTCAGAGGTGCTGAACCATCTGTTGATTCTGGGTTCCTGCGAACAGAAAGTGTGCTGTGTACTCTTGCCCCATCCTCAAAAAGTTCGAAACGGAGGTCGACAGAATCCACGAGGTACGAGGGTACTTTGTATTCACTCAGGTGGATGGTTTTAGGCTGATTGGTGCGCATTGATTTCTCCAGAATTCCTGGCCTTCAACCCGGCTAAAGCAGGTTGAACAGGCAGCATACGATCAGACGGGAATGGATGAATTAGTCAACCATTACCCGGAAACGGACTTCGTAACCGGTGAATTTACGGATATTGATCACTCCGGTGTCGAGGATCAGGTACTGGCCTTTAATACCCTCAAGAACCCCTTCCACTTCCGGTGTTTTATCCAGGTTGTGGGTTTTTATCTTCTCCGGCCAGATTTGCACGGGATAACTGAGATCAAGCCCCTGCTCATCTACTTCACGGATGGCATCCTGGCCATGCTCTTCCCGCAGTGCGGCAACATCATCTGCAATCAGTGCCAGTATTCTCTGTCGCTCCTCCACAAGGTCCAGCTCAGGAACATCACCTTTGAGCATGGCACGCCAGTTCGTGCGATCAGCGACATGACTTTTACAGGCTACTTCAACCAGCCCCGAAAGGTAGCGGGTTGCCACTCTCAACATAGGAATGGCATCGACCGCGCCCTGATCTATCCAGCGTGTTGGTACCTGTGAGCCACGAGTAATACCCACCTTCAGGCCGGACGAGTTGGCCAGATAGACCACATGCTCAACCATGCAATGGGTCTCTCCCCATTCCGGCTCACGACATGTGCCAAGGTGATAATGACATTTTTCCGGGCTCATAATGCAAGTATCGCAGGCAGCCAGCTTTCGAAAGCAGGGATAGCAAAAACCCTGACTGAAGCTCTTCTTGGTTTTGCGATCGCAATGGATACAGCGGATCACGCCCTCAAAATCAAAACGCACAGGTTTACCTATGAGCTCATTCATTGGCACACGAGCGTCACCCACAGCCAGATCATAAGCAACAGGGTTTCCGATGCTTACAGGCATCTTCCTGAGCCTTCCGGTTACATCAACAGGGTCGTTCAAGACTTGACCTCAACAAACTGATCGGGGTCCACGTCGTTATTACCTGCCTGATTGCGACGCACGGACGGGTCACATTCGGTGCCGGCCTTGCTGCCACGATCGAGATAACCAACCCGATCCTGCTCCGGAATATTGTGCAGATTCTCATAATAGATAACTGCTTCCAGGCTGATCGCGCGCTGCTGCGGGGTGATTTTGCGCCCATCAGGCCATTTGCCGAGTTCAATAGACTGCCGCAGGTTCTGGTAAACGTTAGGATCGAGTCGCTCGATTAGCTCTTCGTATGTCATCCGGCTCTCCTGAAAAAACCTTCACAAATAAAATGGAGGAATCGTTTGACAGGTACAAACGATAATGATTATCATTACTTCACCAAATGACAACGGTCGTTCATTTGGTCTCTCTCATCAGGAGCTGTAAAGCTTCTTTTATACCCCACCTCTGGTGGGGTTTTTTTATGCCCGCCGCTTTCTGCTGACAGGTAAAAAGGCCGCCAGCGCCAAGCCACCGACAAACCCACCCAGGTGGGCCTCGTTTGCCATACTTCCCAACCCCAGCAGCTCAGGCAAGGGTGTAAATCCGATCACCATCCAGACCACCGCAAAGGTTACCAGTGCGGGCGGAAACTGAAACCTTGGGACAGTCCGCTGGCTCAGCCAGCAATATCCGAGGATGCCATAAACAACCCCGGAGAGACCGCCGAATAAAGGCCCGGTAACAAGATATTGAAGCCCGTTCGATACCAGGCTGGTGATAATAAAAATCACAACAAGCCGACCACGGCCATCAAACCACTCAACCTGACTGCCCAAAAACCAAAGCATCACGGCATTGAAAATAATATGAGTCCAGCTGAAATGCAGAAAATCCGGTGTAAACAAACGCCATATCTGGCCGCTTGCGAGCGTGGCAGAGAGTGCGCTCAGGCGCTCGGACATGCTACCCCAATCGTAAGCCCGTGGATCAATGATCATCAGGCTGGTGGTGAGCTGATTACTCCCAAGACCGGTAACCCATGCCATCAAAACACCCAGCACAATAATGCCAATCACAAGTGGCGCGTGGCCCGGGGATGGCTGCCAGCGCCCTGCGACAAAGACTGGCGAACGATTGTGCTGCTCGACCGCCTGCCGCACTTCCGGCTCGGCAAGAAACCGATCCAGCGCCTCCAGAACAGGCTCTGCATGATCCGGGTTTTCCAGCCATAACACCTGAAAAGCTCCCTCCACACTGATCCTGTGAGGAACACCCTGGCCTTTTAACCACTGGCTGAACCCACCAAGATCTACGCTGGTATCCAACTGCTTTACTCGGTACACAATCTACCTTGCCCTGTAGGATTAATCCGGCTATTGGCCGCAAATTGCACTAGCGCGCAACACTGTCTTCGCTGATGGGATAGTCCGGAGAGTCGCGATGATCCCGAGCCACATTCACCCAAACAAACTTGTCGCGGGAAAGTACCCGCTCACCGTCCATCCGGTAACCAACCAGCCTGCCGTATTTCACTGCACTGAAATCAATGCAGGCAACGTTCGATCTCAGCGGCGCCGGTTCACTGTCCATCCAATAGTGTCCAACGAATACCGGAGGCGCATCCAGCGGATAGCTGATAAGTTGCTTGCGCTCATGATCGGTCAAAACCCTACTGGCAACTTCAGCTGGCAAAGGGTCAGGCTGAAACACGACATCTGCATATGTGTGCGGGTTATCCGCCCAGAATTTGGTACGGAAAAACTCACGAACGTAGCCATCACGCCCGGTGATTTTCATACCCTCAGGCAAGCGTAAATCTGTGCCCCGCAACAGCGTGTCCATAACCTGCCCTGCGAAAGAATCAATGGCTGCTGAGGCATGGAGAAAATCTTCGTCAATGCAGGAGCCGCCCCCCTGCACCTCTTTGAATCTCTCTATAAGCTCGCCATCCCAGCACGCATGGACAGCGCGGAAGTCATCTTCCTCAATGAACAGTGGAATCGTATAAAACCACTCCAGAAAATCATTCCATTCATGAGGGTAGGCTTCAAACTGATCAAGGGTTTCCCGAATCAGCCGGTCGTGACGGGGGTTATGTTCACGCAGCCATGTTTTACCGCTACCCGCCCGCGCCCGTGTGCAATAACCCAGGGCATTGTACTCGTGATTACCCATTACAATCCGGGCAGAGCCCCTCTCAACCATATTCCTTACGAGATGGAGCGCTTCCCGGATTCTCGGGCCGCGATCGATAATATCCCCGATAAAAACAGCCTGCCGGCGGGGGTGTTGGTACACCCCGTTAACCTTGCTGTAACCCATCTGTTCAAGCAGACGCGCAAGCGTGTTCGCGCAGCCATGTATATCGCCGATGATGTCGTACCCACGACTTGCAGTATGATTACTTTCGGCCATGATCAACTCGCTGATATTTCGCTGGCCCAGCCAAGCTTGTCGCGGCAGGTGGCGTAGAAATTATGATCTGTCGGGTGAATCAGCCGGATCTTGAATGGCTTTTTAGCGATGCGAATAATATCGCCCGGAGCGCATGCTATGTTCATCTGGCCATCAAAACTGATCTGTGGGTAAGTTTCATTCGTTTCCCCGATAACCAGCTTTATTTCGCTCTTGCCATCCACAACGATCGGACGGCTGCTAAGCATGTGAGGAAACATAGGGACCAGAACGATAGCATCAAGTTTCGGATGCATAATCGGCCCACCTGCGGAGAGCGAGTATGCGGTCGATCCGGTAGGCGTGGAAACAATCAGGCCATCTGAACGCTGGCTGTAGACAAAGTGGCCATCTATATAGAGGTCAAAGCCAATCATGCGCGTAGATTTACCCGGATGCAGAACCACATCGTTCAGGGCGGTTCCAAATCCCAAGGGCTGGCCATTGCGCTCGACGTTGCCATCAAGCAGAAACCGGGTTTCCTCAATGTACTCGCCATCAAGAACTTTACCCAAGCGATCTTCCAGATCCGTTGGCGAGATATCCGTAAGAAATCCCAGCCGCCCGCGGTTTACGCCAAGCAAAGGAATTTTGGACTTCGCCAATTCTCGGGCAGCGCCCAGCAAGCTGCCATCACCACCAACCACAATAACCAGGTCACAGATCTCCCCAAGGAGCTTCTTGCTGGCAACCTGCAGACCATGACCAGGTAACATGCTGGCCGTGTCTTCCTCGAGGATAACGTGATAATGGTTAGCGACCAGATACTGCTTAAGCTGGCGCAGTGATTCAACCACTTTTACGCTGCCCATCCGGCCGATAACGCCTATGTTCCTGAAATGATCCATGAAGCTTCCTGTGATGTCGGAATGCGACAAGAACGGACAACCCCGTTCAGGCCGATATCAATCTGACCTACAGTTTAACGAAAGTCACCCCGATACTGAAAAAAGTTATTTGGAGTCGATCAGGAGTGTCATTGTTCGGAAGGGCGGTGATTCTCGCAGCGGTCATGAATACCAGACTGGAAATCTGCGGGCTGGCTTACCCGCATCAGAGGCTCGCCACAAAGCTCTCCACCCTGGACAGTATGCTGACACACCGGATTCTCGTAGTGCTCAAGCCATTGTAGGTACGAAGGCTCGTTCATGCCGCAACGCTCTGATGCATAAGCGATGGGGTTTTGGAAGTAGGTTTCAATATCCTGGTATGGCAATGTCAGGTGCCCGACACCCGGGTGGTAGGCCACAAGGAAAACAGACTGCCCCTTGAGGTGCCCCATAATCGAATTTTCAAGCGGCTCGCGGTGCCGGAGCTCATAAACCTCCTGCTCAAGGGCAATGAATTTCTCGTCCCTGTGTTCCAGCTCGCGCCGCTTGCGCTCAAGCTGCTCCCTGAGCAATACCAGCTCAGCGTTCGCATTGGCATCATCACGGTCTTTTCCAGCACCGTCGATAGCCATCTCCTCCTGCATGGTCAGATACTGCTGATTTCTCTCAGCCAGACGACTCTTCAACTGTTCATTACTGAGACGCTGACGTTCCAACTTCTGGAGGGTTTCGGCCGTCTCGTTATGCAGGGTTTTGATTTCAAGCCGGTGTTCGCGTTGCACTTCAGCAAGCATATCCCGGTGGACGCTTTGCAGTGTTTTGATACGCAGGCGCTGCTCGCGGATCAGCTGAGCCACACGGGAGCGATCTGCTTCGGTACGGGACTCCTCGGTCGAAGCGGAATCATTCTCTCCGGCACGGAGCACAGGGATGTTTTCTTCTTCCGGTTCAATACGGCGGAATTTGAGATTGTTTGCGTTGACGGCTTTGCGGATAACCTGAAAGTGGTTATTGCCCGGCGTCATATCCGGATCCCATAACTCGGCAGCATACTGCGGGTCGGGGCACTGGCTGCGGCATACAAGGCGGATAGCTCCGCCTCCCATGTTCGGGCCTTTAGCTCCGCGAGTGGCGAGCTCTTCAATGGGCATGTTCCAGCTGCTGTCGGCCCGTCCTTCCTCATCAAACCAGATGCGGAAAAACACAAGGGCGCGCACCAGAAGGTCGCCACTCAGATCAACCAGTACTGCTCTTACATCAGTTTCAGCAAGATCCGACAACCCGACATAGCCATCAAGGAAAGCCCCGAACTCGCTGGCGCGCATCTGGCGTGCCACCTCGTTGCCTTCAATAAAGAAGACAGCCGAATAATTGTCCGTTGCCTCGCCGGCAGAAACCATTGCAGACTCCCTAAAATCAAAAAACTCTCTGGCAGACCCAAAGGTTATAGTCTAGCCAGAGAGTTTCCGGTGCAAAGAGAAAAACTGCAACGTTTTGTGATCAGATTTCAGCAGCCAACCGACTACCCTGATTAATAGCGCGCTTGGCGTCCAGTTCTGCTGCCACATCCGACCCACCAATCAGGTGCACAGGCAACCCGGCCGCTTCAAGCCCGCTTTGCAGTTCACGCAAGGGCTCCTGACCAGCACAGAGAATGATGGTATCTACCGGCAGCACCCGGTCTTCACCCTGCTCCGCCCCCTTGGGCGTTACGGTGATATGGAGACCCTCGTCATCAATTTTTCGGTATGTCACACCCGGCATCATCTGAACCTTACGATTCTTGAGTGACGTCCGATGAATCCAACCGGTGGTTTTGCCCAGGTTTTTGCCGACTTTTGAGGACTTCCGTTGCAACAGGTAAACCTCTCGTGCAGGTTCCGGAACTTCCGGCGTTACACCCTGAATACCACCACGGTGCTCGACTGTCAGGTCCACGCCCCATTCACGCATGAAGTGATTGGTGTCCAGCGCGGCAGAGGTGCCCTTATGCACGATGAATTCAGACACATCAAAACCGATACCGCCAGCACCGACTACTGCAACCTTCTGACCCACAGGTTTCCGCTCCAGCAGAGCATCGAGATAACCAATCACTTTCGGGTGATCAATACCTTCGATGTCCGGTGTGCGAGGCTCTACGCCAGTAGCCAATACAACTTCATCGAAGTTGCCGGCTTTCAGGTCGTCCACACTCACACGGGTTTCCAGCCGAACGTCAACGCCAAGCTTGTCCAGCATCACACGGTAGTAACGCAGAGTTTCGTAAAACTCCTCTTTACCCGGAATCAGCTTGGCAACATTGAACTGGCCACCAATCTCTTTGCCGGCATCAAACAAGGTCACTTTATGGCCTCGTTCAGCCGCAACCGAAGCAAATGCCATCCCGGCGGGCCCGGCACCCACTACAGCAATAGATTTGGGCGCTGCGGTTTTCACATAAGTAAGCTCAGTCTCATGACAAGCGCGCGGGTTGACCAGGCACGAAGTCAGCTTGCCGCCAAAGGTATGATCCAGGCACGCCTGGTTGCAGCCAATACAAGTGTTAATCTCTTCGGCACGATCTTCCACAGCCTTCTGCACCAGATCCGCATCTGCCAGGAACGGGCGGGCCATGGAGACCATGTCTGCATCGCCTTCCGCCAGAATTTTTTCGGCGACGTCCGGCATGTTGATCCGGTTCGTGGTGACCAGAGGGATGCTCACTTCACCTTTGAGGCGGGAAGTTACCTTGGTAAAGGCGCCACGGGGAACAGACGTAGCGATGGTGGGCACGCGAGCTTCATGCCAGCCGATACCGGTATTGATGATGGTAGCTCCGGCTTTTTCGATTTCCTTAGCCAAGTGCACCACCTCTTCCCAGGTGCTGCCATCCTCAATCAGGTCTAGCATGGAAAGGCGGTAAATCAGAATGAAGTTTTCGCCGACACGCTCGCGAACACGGCGCACAATTTCGATAGGCAAGCGGATTCGGTTCTCATAACTACCGCCCCACTGGTCCGTGCGGTGGTTTGTGTGAGACACAATAAACTGGTTAATGAAGTAACCCTCAGAACCCATGATCTCAACACCGTCGTAACCGGCCTTTTGAGCCAGTTGCGCGCACACGGCATAGTCTTCAATCTGCTTTTCAATGCCGGCTTCATCGAGTTCTTTCGGCTTGAACGGGTTGATAGGTGCCTGAATAGCAGAAGGTGCAACCAACGCCGGGGAATAGGCGTAACGACCAGCATGGAGAATCTGCATACAGATCTTGCCGTCGGCTTTGTGCACGGCATTGGTGATAACCTTGTGCTTTTCCACCTCTTCATCGTTGGTCATTTTGGCCGCGCCCTGAAAAACGCCGCCTTCCGGATTGGGACCAATACCACCTGTAACGATGAGAGCCACGCCGCCACGGGCGCGCTCAGCGTAAAACTCGGCCAAGCGTTCAAAGCCGTTCTTCGCCTCTTCCAGTCCGGTATGCATAGACCCCATCAGCGTGCGGTTGCGCAGTTTGGTGAACCCAAGGTCAAGTGGCTCAAGCAAATTCGGGTATTTGGCGACGCCTGGCATAGTATTGGCGGTCATAAATGGTCTCCTCAGACAATTATTGGCGGCAGCTCTGATGCCCCGCTTCTTTTAATGATGCCTAAATTACCGATGCTGGTTGCCTTCAACAATATCCCTGAATAACATTCTGTTATCCTCAGACAACAGACGCCAGGTTAACCACCATGGATCCATACGATCGCCGACCTCCCTCAAACCAGGACCCTCTTGGTGACATCAGTGTTCTCTATGTGAGCGTGCTTCTGCGGGCAGCTGAAGCGGAGGGCGTTAACTTAGAGGATCTGACACGTCGCTTTCAACTCAACGAGCAGACCCTCACATCGCCTGCTGCGCGAATCAGCATTCCCAGATTCATGAGGCTGGGGCACGCTGCCATTCAGGCCTGCGGTAATGCCGCGCTGGGATTACGTATGGGAGCTCTCTCGCGGCCTGTCGACGCTGGTATAGCAGGCCTTGCCGGTGAATCATCCAGCACTGCCGGCGCTGCCGCGCAAACAATAATTCGCTATTCCCTGCTAACGAGTCGTAACAGCCGGGGAACACCTAAAGCCGAGCCGGAAAACCGGAGGCTGCAGTTCTACTCCATTCGCCCTTATAACGCTTTTAATTATTTTGTTGTGGACTCGGTACTGAGCGCCTGGACGCAATTTTTACGCTCCGTTACGGGGCAATGGGATGTGCTGGAGCGGGTAACCATAGAATACCCCTCCAGAGGCCTGGACGAGATGTTCGAGGGTTGGTTTCATTGCCCGGTTCAGTTTGGTGCAGCCATGAACAGCGTAACCGTGAGACAGGAGGTGTGGAATCAGGGAACAGTGCAGGCACAACCGGCCATGCACGAGAAACTGATACAGATTTGTGATGCAGAGATACAGGAGATTCAACGGGGCTGGACAACGGGGGACAGGGTAAGGCGCCTGCTTACCCCCCTTTTCCGCGGAGAAACTCCGAGCCTTGAAACCATCGCGTCCAGACTGGGCGTTACGCCATGGACATTACAACGACAACTATCCAGCGAGAACACCGGGTTCCGGGAATTGGTAGACAGCACCCGGAAACAACTTGCGAGGGATTATATCCGTGAAACTGAAACCTCTTTATCCGAAATAGCCTGGCTGCTGGGCTTTTCAAATCCTGCCGCGCTACACAAAGCATACCGGCGCTGGTTTGGGCTCAGCCCGGGAGAGCACCGGAAGCAGTTCCGCACCAACGCCAAGTGAACGAATCCGAAACCAAAGCGTCAGCGAGCCAGATGCCCGGCATGGAAACGCAGGTGCCGCTCAATGAAGCTGGCTATAAAGTAATAGCTGTGATCAAACCCTTCGTGCCGGTTCAGTTCCAATGGATAGCCGCTGCGCTTGGCCGCAGCTTCCAGCAGTTCCGGCTTGAGCTGTTCTTCCAGGAAATCGTCAGCCTCGCCCTGATCAACCAGTGCCGGCACAAACGCGGTGGCCTCACGCATCAGAATGCTGGCGTCGTATTCGGCCCAACTGGCGGTATCCTTACCCAGGTAGGCCCCAAAAGCCTTCTTGCCCCATGGGCAGTTAACCGGATTACTGATCGGGCTGAAAGCCGACACAGAGCGATACCGCTCCGAATTACGCAACGCCAAGACCAAAGCTCCGTGCCCACCCATTGAATGACCGGAAATTGAGCGCTGGTCACTGACCGGGAACATGGATTCCGCAAGCTCTGGCAGTTCGTTCAGCACATAATCGTACATACGATAATGCCGGCTCCAAGGTGCCTGTGTTGCGTTCACGTAGAAACCTGCACCTTTGCCCAGGTCATAGTCTTCATCGTCTGCCACGTCATCACCGCGAGGGCTGGTGTCTGGCGCAATAATGGCAATGCCCAGCTCGGCTGCGATGCGATGAGCGCCCGCTTTCTGCATGAAGTTTTCATCTGTGCAGGTCAGGCCGGATAGCCAGTACAGCGCGGGCACCTTGTCGCCGCTTGATGCCTGCGGCGGCAGATAAATTGCAAAACGCATAGTGCAATTCAGCACTTCCGAATAATGGCTGTATTGTTTGTGCCAGCCACCAAAGCTCTTGTTACAGCCCAAATTCTCAACATTCATTGGAATGTCCCTCGGAATAACGGCCGACCGCGCAAGGCACGGGCGACCGATGCAATTACTTGTCGAAGTGGATAACGGAACGAATGCTCTTGCCTTCGTGCATCAGATCAAACGCTTCGTTGATCCCTTCCAGCCCCATCGTATGAGTAATGAAATCATCAAGCTTGAACTCACCCTGCATGTAACGGTCGACGATTCCTGGCAGCTCGGAACGCCCTTTGACGCCACCAAAAGCTGAGCCTCTCCAGACCCGACCGGTTACCAGCTGGAATGGACGAGTAGAGATTTCCTGGCCGGCTCCGGCGACACCAATGACTACCGATTCACCCCAGCCCTTGTGGCAGCACTCCAGAGCGGAACGCATCACGTTTACGTTGCCAATACATTCGAAGGAATAGTCCACGCCGCCATCGGTCAGCTCGACAATGACCTCCTGAATAGGCTTGTCATAATCATTCGGGTTGATGCAATCGGTAGCACCCAGCTTGCGTGCCAGCTCGAACTTGCTCTCGTTAATGTCGATGGCGATGATGCGGCTGGCCTTGGCCATGGTGGCACCGATAACGGCCGACAACCCTATGCCACCCATGCCGAAGATGGCCACTGTAGCGCCCTCTTCTACCTTGGCCGTGTTCATTACAGCCCCCATACCTGTGGTAACGCCGCAACCGAGCAGACAGACTTCTTCCAACGGCGCTTCTTTATTGACTTTGGCCAGCGCAATTTCCGGAAGTACCGTGTACTCGGAGAAGGTGGAGCATCCCATGTAATGGAAAATAGGCTGCCCGTCTTTGGAAAATCGGCTGGTGCCATCCGGCATCAGACCCTTACCCTGAGTTTCGCGGATTTTCTGGCACAGGTTGGTTTTGCCAGATGTGCAGAATTTGCACTCGCCGCATTCGGGTGTGTAAAGCGGGATTACATGATCGCCTACCTCGACGCTGGTCACGCCTTCGCCGATTGACTCCACAATACCGCCACCTTCGTGGCCAAGGATTGCCGGAAAGATGCCCTCCGGGTCGTCACCGGACAGAGTAAAGGCATCGGTGTGGCACACGCCGCTGGCAACAACGCGTATACGCACTTCGCCTGCCTGAGGTGGCATAACGTCAACCTCCTCGATAGACAGGGGCTGGCTCGGACCCCAGGCGATAGCGGCTTTGGACTTGATGGTTTGGGTCATACGGCTCTCCAGTCGTTCTAGTGCTCAGGCAGAGTGTTCCGCCATGGTGATGGAGACATTATATTCATTTCGAATTAGGCAATAATCCCATAAAATATCAATTCACCTTTACCACCAAGCAACAATGGTGAAGATGCTTTCCAGCGTAGCGCGTTTTCCCTGCGCATATTGAAGCTGCAAACAAGGGGGCAGAAAATGTTGATGTGGGAAGGGGTAAGTGAATTCGTTGCGGTGGCAGAGGCAGAGAGCTTTACCGCCGCCGCAAAAAGTCTGGGTATCTCGACAGCGCAGGTCAGCCGCCAGGTCAGCGCATTGGAGGCCCGACTATCAACCAAATTGTTTTATCGAACAACCCGCAAAGTGTCGGTGACTGAAACCGGGCAAATCTATTACCAACAATGCCGGCAAGTGCTTGATGGACTTGAAGAGGCAGAGCGCTCGATTACCAATCTTCAGCTCGCCCCCAAGGGTCAGTTGCGGCTGACTGCGCCAGTCACCTTCGGAGAAAAAACCATCGCTCCTCTGGTCAACGATTTTGTAAGGCGCTATCCGGAACTTGACGTGCAAATGAACCTGACCAATCAAAAGCTGGATCTGGTAGCAGGAAGCTATGATCTGGCGGTGCGAATGGGCAAGCTGGAGGATTCCAGCATGATGGCAAGGCGATTGTCGTCAAGAACGCAGTATGTCTGCGCTTCACCAGATTATCTATCGACCTACGGGATTCCTCACTCACTGTCGGAACTCGGGCAACACAACTGCCTGCAAGGTAACCTGGACTATTGGCGTTTTCAGGAGCAAGGCAAGCCCCGAAACATCCGGATCACTGGCAATATCCGGTGCAACAGTGGCTGGGGCCTGCTGGATGCAGCTTTGAAAGGCATCGGCATTGTCCAGTTGCCGGATTACTACGTGCAACCTTCACTGGAGTCAGGTCAGCTGATTCCACTGCTGACACATTACCAGGAGGCCGATGACGGCATCTGGGCTATCTACCCCCATAACCGCCATTTATCGCCGAAGGTGCGCATGTTGCTGGACTACCTGAGCGAGTCCCTCCAGGCGAGCAGCCAGCACGCAGTATAAGACTGGCGGCCCAATTTACCGGGATTTGAAACGAAAAAAGCCGTTAGCTATGAATAGCTAACGGCTTTTTGGAATAGTGGCGGAGCGGACGGGACTCGAACCCGCGACCCCCGGCGTGACAGGCCGGTATTCTAACCAACTGAACTACCGCTCCACAATGTCATAACCGATTGCTTTTAAAGGCTTTGCAATCGTTCATTGATTGCTCGGTGACAACGAGAGCGCATTATAAAGAGGTGCCTGATTATGTCAACGCATTTTCTGAAAAATTTCAGAAAAGCACCGTATTACATGGCATCAACCATTGCATCCTTGCCCTGCGCAGTTTTACGGTACTCGATGGGAGTCATCTCAGACCAGCGTTTAAACGCTCGGTAAAATGTGCTGGGCTCGGAAAAACCAGTCAGGTAGACAATCTCGTCGATAGACTCATCCGTTGTCGCCAGCAATTGCCGGGCGAGTCGATAGCGAAAGTCGGCGAGCACCTGGTTAAAACTGCTTTCCGCTTCAGTCAGCCGCGTACGTAATGTGCGGGGTTTGATGCCCAGCCGCGTCGCCACAGCATCCAGAGTCACTTCACCGCTATCCAGTAACTCGGCAATAATTCGTTCTACCTGGCCGACAATATCCCTCTTTTCCAGGCGAGCCACCTGTTCGCTGGCAAAGCGCTCATGCAAGTCCAGAAGTTCCGGTTCTGCGTGAGGCGAAGCATGAGAGAGCAAGCTGGCCGAAAAGTACAACCGACTTTCTTTTGCTCCGAATACCACATCACACCCCAGCACATCTCTGACATGCTCTTGCCCCTCGTTACGCTGATGCTCAAACTCGATTCGCGAGGGATGAAACCCGCCATTAGTGATAGAACGAAAAAACGTAATCAGCCCCTGCACAAAACACTCATTGAAATGCCTGAGGCGCCGAACGTCGTCGGAAGCAGCATCCAGTACCATGCAGGCATCATCGCCTTCTATGAAATAATCGGTGTTCGCAGCATCGCTGAGCAGGCGCTGGTAGTTCTTCGCGCGACGTAATCCTTCACCAAACGTCGGACTGCTCAGGAAGAGATATTCCAGAACCTGACCCTTGTAGACGGGAAGGAGCTGGCCAAGGTGTAAACCGATATCCGGGTCACCGGATACATCTTCAACGGCCTGCCAAAAGAATGTCTGCGCGCTATGAGGAGTTCGGAGCTGCTCTGTGTATACGTAATCCGCATTGATACCCAACCGGCTGAAAATGAGATCGGTATCAATACCTTTTGCTTTCATCGCCTCATAAATGAGGCGCAACATTACGCCTGCGTCACGTAGTTCTTGCATGTCGCTCCCGCATAAAATTCTGCTTTATATTTATTGGATACCACTTTGGCCCGGCAGACTCTCACCGGAACACCCCAGGCCAATGCCACGCCTGAGAAGGCCTGCCAGACTGCCAAGAGGCTGGCTACCCGGCACTGCGAGCTTTGGTTTGACGAAGTTTGCTTAAAAACTGACTTATACTATCGTCTTACATTAGAGCATATCAGGCCACAGACTCACAGTTGTACCAGAATCCGGACAGAACAGCTTCAAGAGAGGACCATCATGGCAGACACGCTCGTTTATAAAGACACTCCACCAGCGCTGCTACCGCTCTATGGCAGGGCTCTTCTGTCGAAAAAAAGCACGCCCGATGCAAACATTACACTTCCCCGACTCGCCGCCACGCTGCTTTGTGCTCACACGGCCAGTGAAGACCTGCGCCACTATAGGCGGACATGCGAATTCAGACCGAGCAGTCACGTACCTATTACCTGGCCCCATATTCTTGCGTTCCCGCTGCATCTCAAATTGCTGACCGAGAAAGCATTTCCATTACCTCTCCTGGGACTGGTACACCTGCGCAATTCCATAACCCAGCACAGACCCATCGGCGTGGGTGAGGCACTGAAACTGGATGTCTGCGTGAGTCACCAGGAACGCACCAGCCGCGGCATAGAATTCAGCATGATCACCAATGCCAGCTCTGCAGGCACAGTGGTTTGGGAAGAAACCAGCACAATGCTCTTTCGCCAACCTGAAAAACACACTGAGCAAACGACGAAAGCGACGCCTCCGACTCTGGAGCGCTACCCGAATACGAAAGAGTTTGAAGCCCCGGAGTCCATCGGACGTCAGTATGCAAAGATTTCCGGCGACCGAAATCCGATTCACATGCATGCTTTGAGCGCCAGGGCTTTTGGTTTTCCAAGGGCAATCGCACACGGTATGTGGAGCAAAGCAAAGGCACTTGCCATTCTGGAGCAGCAGAATGGATGGCAATCAGGTCCGGTAAGTGTGAGCTGCCAATTCAAGAAGCCGCTATTCTTGCCGGGCACCGCACAGTTGAACTGGCAAACAGAAAAAAACAGATGGGATTATCAGCTACTGAACGCGAGAGGCGACGCGCCACACCTCAGCGGGCGCATCGAATGGCGCTAATCGGCGCCTGACGGGCACGATGAGGTTCCTGGTGCACCCGCTACAGGTAGCGTAAAGAAGAAAAGGGCGCCTCCATCTTCGGGGCGCTCGAAACCTATATCACCCCCTTGAGCCTGAATAAGTGAGCGGCAGGTCGGCAGACCGATACCCATGCCTTCATCCTTTGTGGTGTAGAAAGGCAGAAAAAGCTTTTCCTCTGCATCTTCCGCCAGGCCCACACCCCGGTCACGGACCTCAACCCTCACGCAACCTTCACTCATCACTCTCGCGCTCACTTCCACTGGCAATGCCGACTCTGCACTGCGCGTAGCCTCAAGCGCGTTCCGTATCAGGTTCAGGGCAACCTGTTGCACCTGGATCGGATCAGCCAGGATATCCGGTAAATCGTCTGGCACAACAAGATTGATAGCCCCATCGTTATTGCGCATATCTACTTCTGCAAACTGGCGTGTATCTTCCAGCAGTGCGGATACAGACAAAACTTCCTTACCGGTCGCCGGTTTTTTCATAAATCGGCGGATTCTGCGGATGATTTCGCTGGCGCGATGGGACTGAGCCTCAATCTTATCGAGGGTTTCCTGGAGCAAACTCAGGTTCGGGGTTTCTTTGGCCATAACCCGTTTGGCCACGCGGGCGTAGTTCGCAATAGCCGTCAGCGGCTGGTTAACTTCATGCGCCACACCTGCAGCCATCTCACCCATGGTTGTCAGACGAGACGTATGTGCCAGCTGGTCACGTTGTTCCTGAACCAGCTCTCGTGCCTCATCAAGCTCTCGCTCGCTCTCAAGTTCAGCAGTAATATCACGAAAAACAACAACCGCTCCGTGCAGTTCGTTACCTTCGTGCTTGGGTGTGGAACGATATTCAGCCGGAAAGGCCGTGTTGTCCGTGCGCAGCATTCGGATATCGCGTTGATTCTCTGCAACACCCTGGCTACAGGTAGCATGCACCGGAAGACTGGTCGGGCATTCGGCTGCGGTTGAAAAGTGCACTTCGAAAAAATTACGACCAATCAGATCTTCTACCGGGCAGCGCATTATGAGGCCGGCTGCGGGATTGGCAAACTCAATTGTACCTTGCTCATCGAGGCCGTAAATCCCTTCACTAATGGAGTTCAGGATGCGGGTCTGATCGCCTTGAAGCTCTCGGTTGCGAGCCTGCAACTCGCGCTCGAGCCGGATAACACGGGCGTGGGTTTTAACCCGGGCAATGACTTCCTGAGACTGGAACGGCTTGGCAATGTAGTCTGCGCCGCCAAGAGAAAAACCTTTTACTTTCGCACTCAGGTCGTCCAGAGCTGAGAGAAACACCACCGCACAATCGGCTGTTTCAGGATCGGCTTTAAGGCGCTGGCACACCTCATAACCATCCATTTCAGGCATCATGATATCAAGCAGAATGACTTCGGGCTGATGGCGCTGAGCAAGATCCAGTGCTTTTTCGCCTTCATTGGCAATCAGAAGCCGGTAGCCTTTATCTTTCAGTGTCTCATAGAGTACTTTCAGGTTCTGTGGATTGTCATCCACGAGCAGAACCGTAACCTCTGAGTTTTCGCTGACAACTTCAGTCATATAGTAAAAGGCCGGTCAATAAGATAACCGCATAATGCCGGCGGTATTACCGCGCGTCGATAAGGTTCTTTACGGACAACACCATCCGAACCAGGTGTGCCAGCGAATGAGTGCCCATCTTGTGCATGACTCGGGAGCGATGTATTTCCACTGTGCGCTGACTGATCTCCAGCTCGATCGCGATAACCTTGTTGGCCTGGCCTTCTATCATTCGATCCATGATTTCATGTTCGCGAGGGGTCAGACTCTTGATACGGCGGATAATCTCCTGCTTCTCGCCAAGTGTTTTCCGTTGCTCCAGATCCTGCTGCAGCGCGGCTTCGATTTTTTCCAGCAGCGCTTCTTCACGGTAAGGCTTCTGGATGAAATCAACGGCGCCCTCTTTCATGGCATCAACAGCCATGGGCACATCGCCGTGCCCGGTAACAAAAATGATCGGCAGAATGGAGTGCTTATCGTTGAGCTTCTTCTGCAACTCCATACCGTCCATTCCCGGCATGCGGATATCCAGTACAATGCATCCGGCCATCTTCTCGGAGTAATCCTTCAAGAACATCGCCGCATTCTCATAGGTTTTGACCGGCTTATCATCAGATCTAAGTAACAGCTCAAGCGAGTCACGAACTGCTTCGTCATCCTCTACCACGTACACAGTTTGCTGAATATCAGTCATGGGGGAGTTCTCTCCTGTCTGTTTTATTGTGACGCCGGTTAATGGATTGACGGATCTTTCTGATCATCCCGGGCGTGCTCCTGGCGTTCGTGCTCGCGCATTTTCTCAAGCCGCTGCTGGATAATGCCAAAAACGCTCTGTTTCGGATAGTTTCCTTTGCTATCAGGTTTGCCTGCGGGCTTACCCAAAAGCAGCGCAATGGCGTCCTCAACATGCGATGCTGCGTAAACTGAAAAATGCCCTTCGCGAACCGCCTTGACCACTTCGCTGTCCAGCATAAGATTCTGTACGTTGTTTTCCGGTACTATGACGCCCTGAGTGCCCGTTAACCCGCCCTTAAGCTGACAGGTAGCAAAGAAACCTTCAACTTTCTCATTGACGCCACCGATAGGCTGAACCTCACCAAACTGGTTTACAGAGCCAGTAATCGCCAAGTCCTGTCGCACCGGAATTCCCGAAAGTGAAGAAATCAGCGCACAGAGCTCCGCCAGCGACGCACTATCCCCATCTACTTCGCCATAATTCTGTTCAAACGTAATGCTTGCAGAAAGGTGCATCGGATCAGTCACAGCAAAACGGGAGGAAAGCAATGAGCTAAGAATCATGACGCCTTTAGAGTGAATATTGCCACCCAGCTTTACATCACGCTCAATATCCATAATTTCACCACTTCCATAATAGCAGGTAGCAGTGACACGATTAGACAGGCCAAATTCAAACCCGCCTGAAGATAGAACAGACAGCGCATTCACCTGCCCGACAACCGAACCCTGAGTTGAGACGAGAGTAGAGCCGTCGCGAATTGAATCGTAGAACTGGTCACGAATCCGGCTACTTCGGTATTTGGCACTCTCCAGGGCCCGCTCTACATGAACGTCCTGAATCAGTTTTGCATTCGCTTGCCTGGCCCAGAAATCCGACTCCCGAAGCAGATTGGCAATATTGGCTGCGTGCAGAGACAACCTGTCCTGGTGCTCGGCAATACGAGCGCTGTATTCGATGACCCTCGCCACTGCCTTGTTCGTGCAATGCAGGAGATTCTTTTCCTTTACCACACTGGCAATAAACTTCGCATACATCACCTGACTGTCTTCCGAACGGTACATCTCATTTTCAAAGTCTGCGGTTACCCGGAAAAGCTCCGAAAATTCGGGATCATAATCCTGTAACAGCATCCAGGTTTCACGGTCACCGAAAAGCACCAGTTTTACATCGAGCGGTACCCCTTGGGGTTCAATCGAGATGGTGCCCGAAAGGGTGAGTTCACGCTCGAGGGAATTGATCTGAAGGGATTTGGCTCGAAGAGCCCTTTTCAATCCATCCCAGACAAAAGGCTGCTCCAGCATCTTGATGGCATCCATCAACAGATACCCGCCATTGGCCCGATGCAAGCTGCCAGCACGAATCAGTGAAAAATCCGTGAATACGGTGCCCTTGTAGGTCACATTCTCAACATACCCGAACAGATTGTGATACGTCGGGTTGTCCTCCACCACCATAGGCACTTCATTGGTTTTCTGGTGAACCAGCACGTTAACCAGATAACGACGCGGCATCTTTTTATCCAGAGACGCATAGGCAATGGCAGCCTGCTCCTCGTTGTCGTCGAGGAAAATATCCAGGTTCTCTACCAGGTCTGCCCGCACAGCTTCAAGGTAGGCGACTACATCCGGGAGGCTTTTGTAGCTCTCAATCAACTCATCAATCTGATGGCCGGATATACCTTCCAGGGTTTCCTTGTTAAGCGCTTGCTGTTTGTCAGCGTATTCCTGCTCCCAGTCCGCCAGCTTGCGAAGCGCCTGACGAAGTTTTTTCTCAAGCTTGTTGATGGAATCCTCAAACTTGTCGCGCTGCACATCCGTCAACGCCTTGAACGTCTCTGCGGTGTGCGGTTTATCACCTTGCATCGCCACCAGGCGATATCCGCCCGGCGTTGTAATCGTGAGGCTGACTTTTTTTCGGCGTGCCTGGGCCGCTACTTTCTCAAGCTCATCTTCCTGCTTCTTGCCATACTCATCCTTGAGCTGCTCTGAGCGCTCCAGAAAGCTGTCGCTGTCAAAGGTCTGCGGAATAACCTTGACCAGCCGGCTCATGAGCTTTTCCATATCCTGTTTCAGCCGCGCGCCCTTTCCTGCGGGAAGCTGAAGCAGCCGGGGAACCCTAGGCTCTTCAAAATCTGCGACGTAACACCAGTCGTGGGATTGTTGCTCGGTATCCAGATGATGTTCAAGGTAACGCAGCATCATCGTGCGCTTACCCAGACCATTGCGACCAACGGCATATACGTTATAACCGCTGTGCGGCATTGCCAGAGCAAAGCGCACCGCTTCCTGGGCCCGATTCTGGCCTACAATTTCAGCCAGGGGCACCAGTTGTCTGGTGGACTTGAACGGTAGATCTTTCAGAACGCAGGCTTTGTATAGCTGATGCAGAGACAGTGACTTCAAGGTTGGGTCCTGTAACAGTTGACTCATTGGCCGACCATTGTAGGTTTTGCAGACCGGTCTGTCGCGCTCAGAGGAAAAGAATTGTCGTTAACGCTTCGCCAGCCCAAAGCCTTCAGAAAAGCCCGGCATCCAGGCTAGCCGCAACATACATCCCCAGCTCACGACACTGACCTTCAAACTCACCACGATATTCGCCACGGCAAATCAGTGGTTCCTGAACGAGTTTCCATCGCAGACCGGTGGTAATGCTTTCGATAGCACGTTGCGTTCCGGTGCCATCATGGCCGGCACGAATGTAGTAAGCGAACGGCAGGCCCTGGGTTTTCTCCAGGCAAGGGTAGTAGCTGCGATCAAAGAAATCCTTGAGCGCGCCACTCATATAACCGAGGTTTTCAGTGGTGCCGAGGATAATGGCATCACAGGCAAGGATATCGTCCGGGCCGGCATCCAGTGGCGCCAACACGGTTACTTCTACATTTTCAATATCTTCATCGCCTGCACCCTGCGCAACTGCATTGCGCAGGGTGAGGGTATTCGGAGAAGGTGCATGGGCAACAACAAGTAATTTCTTTTTGCTATCCACAATACACCTCCGGGACTCTCTTAGAGCAGTTCACCATCCGCTTCTGCAGGCGCTTCAGCGTCCGCATCTTTTTTGGAAACCGGCTTCGGCATCAACCTGTCGCGCACCTTGGCCTCAATTTCCCTGGCCACGTCCATATTCTCTTCCAGGAACTTGCAGGCGTTGGCTTTACCCTGGCCAATTTTATCACCGTTATAGGCATACCAGGCGCCGGACTTATCCACAAAGCCTTCTTTAACGCCCATATCGAGCACTTCCGCCATGTGATAAATACCTTTGCCGTAAAGAATCTGGAACTCGGCCTGGCGGAAAGGTGGTGACACCTTGTTCTTGACGACTTTAACCCGGGTTTCGTTACCTACAACCTCATCGCCATCTTTCACGGCGCCAATGCGGCGGATATCAAGGCGAACAGAAGAGTAAAACTTCAGTGCGTTACCACCGGTGGTGGTTTCGGGGCTGCCGAACATTACACCGATTTTCATACGAATCTGGTTAATGAACACCATCAAGCAGTTTGCGTGTTTCACATTACCTGTGAGCTTACGCAGGGCCTGGGACATAAGACGGGCCTGAAGGCCAACGTGGCTGTCGCCCATCTCGCCTTCAATTTCTGCTTTCGGGGTCAATGCCGCAACCGAGTCAACAATGATGACGTCTACAGCGTTGGAGCGCACCAACATGTCGGCAATTTCCAGCGCCTGCTCCCCAGTGTCCGGCTGGGAAACCAGAAGCTCGTCCACATTAACGCCCAGTTTTTCTGCGTAGATCGGGTCCAGGGCGTGCTCAGCATCAATAAACGCGCAGGTTTTACCGGCTTTCTGGGCTTCGCCGATAACCTGAAGGGTCAGAGTTGTTTTACCGGAGCTTTCAGGGCCGTAAATCTCAACAATGCGCCCGAAAGGCAAACCACCTATCCCCAAAGCAACATCCAATCCCAGGGAACCAGTAGAGACCGCAGGAATGGCTTCGCGGGGCTGGTCGCCCATCTTCATTACTGCACCCTTACCAAACTGGCGCTCAATCTGACCCAGAGCTGCGCTCAGTGCTTTTTTGCGGTTGTCTTCCATCAGTGCAAACCCTCTGTTGCCGTGGCCGCCAGCAGAACCTGGCAAGCCGGTGGAGGTGTGGTTAAACGGGAACCTGTACAACGTTAACAGTGAATTCCCTGTATATTTGAACAGTATTAAAACATACCGCGAGAGCGAGACCAACCCCTGTTATTGTGAAAGTCTTCACGCTCGCATCAAAAGCCCGCTAACACCCTGCAGCGCAACAAGAACGGCCTGGCGTCGCACCTGATCACGATCGCCGCTGAAATGCCGGACTACAGCCTCTGTATTTTCAGCGCCGGTACCCCAGGCGAACCAGACAGTTCCAACAGGCTTCTCTTCGCTGCCACCTCCAGGGCCGGCTATGCCACTGACAGCTACCGCAACATTCGCTCCGGTTGTTGCCAATGCACCGGCAACCATCTCCCGGACCACCGGTTCACTGACGGCACCGTGATTAGCTAAAGAAACATCGGTAACCCCGAGCAGTTTCTGTTTGGCGTCGTTGCTGTAGGTAACCAGGCCGCCGACGACATAGGCGGAAGAGCCTGCCTTGTCGGTTAAAACCTTTGCAACCCAGCCACCTGTGCAACTTTCAGCCGTTACCAGGTTAAGGCCGGCGGCCAACAACTGATCGGCCAGTTGGCTCCCTGCTTGTTCGAGTTCGTGGTCACTGGCAGGCATAATGCTCTCCTTCGTTTCATCGCGGGCTTTATTTTCTTACAATCCGTGGCTTCACCCAAAGCAAGATTAGCCGGACTCGTCCATGTCAGCAGCTCAGAACGATTTACCCAAGCACACACCCATGATGCAGCAGTACTTGAAAATCAAGGGCCAGCACCCGGATGAACTGGTGTTCTATCGCATGGGTGATTTTTATGAACTCTTCTATGACGACGCCAAAAAAGCTGCGGAGCTGATGGACATAACCCTTACGGCCAGGGGGCAGTCCGGGGGCAACCCGATCCCCATGGCGGGTATCCCGTTTCACGCATCCGAAGGATACATTGCACGGCTGGTCAGAGCGGGTCAATCCATCGCCATTTGTGAGCAAATTGGTGACCCGGCAACCAGCAAGGGGCCTGTTGATCGCCAGGTAGTCAGAATCGTGACTCCTGGCACCCTCAGCGATGATGCCTACCTGGAAGATCGCCGCGACAACCTGCTGGCCGCCATATTTCATCATCGCGAGCAGTTCGGTTTTGCGTCACTGGACATTTCCAGTGGTCGCTTTGTGGTTTCAGAGCTGGAAAACCTGGAAGCCCTGCAAGGAGAGCTCCAGCGTTTACGGCCGGCAGAGATACTGATCAGCGAGGACTTTCCGTTTGAGGAAATACTTACCGGGCTTACTGGCGTTCGTCGCCAGGGCCCTTGGCTGTTCGAATCCGATACCGCTCGCCGAGTGATTACCCAGCAATTGCAGGTTCGTGATCTAACGGGCTTTGGCTGCGAAGACCTAAGCCTGGCTATCTGTGCAGCCGGCTGCCTCCTGCAGTATGCAAAAGAGACCCAGCGGACCGCCCTGCCCCACATTCGCAAACTGACCCGTGAGCGCCGCGACGAAGCCGTTATTCTCGACGCCACCAGCCGCCGCAATCTGGAAATCGATATCAACCTCATGGGAGGCCACCTGCACACCCTCGCCTGGGTGATGGACAGAACCGCAACCTCCATGGGAGGCCGCGAGCTCAGGCGCTGGCTAAATCGTCCGCTTCGGGACGTGGATGCAGTACAACAGCGTCAACACGCGGTATCCGCTCTGCTTGATGGTTTCCACTACGAACCCGTGCACAACCTGCTGAAGGCCGTGGGCGATATTGAGCGAGTGCTGGCCCGTGTGGCGCTGCGATCGGCCAGGCCCAGAGATCTCGCTCGCCTGCGGGATGCCTTTCTGGCGCTGCCAGACCTGCAGGAAGCGCTTAAGCCGGTCAACTCTCACCAGATCGTGAAGCTGGCCACTGTGATTGGTGAATATCCCGAGTTGGCCGATATTCTGGAGCGGGCCGTTATCGACAACCCTCCGGTTGTCATTCGGGAAGGCGGCGTGATCCGTGAGGGCTTCGACGCGGAGCTGGATGAGCTACGCAACATCAGTGAGAACGCCGGCCAATATCTACTGGACGTGGAAACCCGGGAAAAAGAGCGCACCGGTATAAGCACATTGAAGGTGGGCTACAACCGTGTGCACGGCTACTACATTGAAATCAGCCGGGCCCAGTCTGCTCAGGCACCGGTGGATTACATTCGTCGCCAGACCCTGAAGAACGCAGAACGCTTTATTACACCGGAATTAAAAGAGTTCGAAGACAAAGCCCTGAGTGCCAAAAGCCGGGCGTTGGCCAGAGAGAAAGCGCTTTACGATGAGGTGCTGGAAACTGTGGCAGAACAACTCGCGCCGTTACAGGATGCCGCACAGGCGTTGGCAGAGCTGGACGTCATCAGTAATTTTGCCGAGCGAGCCACCACGCTGCGTTTTGCCGCGCCAGAGTTCCGCGACTCTCCCGGGCTTGAAATTGAAGAGGGCCGACATCCAGTTGTCGAACAGCTTCTTGATGAACCTTTCGTACCCAACAACCTGTTAATGGATTCCCAGCGCCGAATGCTGGTTATCACCGGCCCGAACATGGGTGGTAAGTCCACCTACATGCGCCAGGCGGCTCTGATTACACTGCTGGCCTACACGGGAAGTTTTGTGCCGGCCAACCGCGCCGTGCTGGGCCCAGTGGACCGGATTTTCACTCGCATGGGTTCGTCAGATGACATCGCCGGCGGGCGCTCTACTTTCATGGTAGAAATGACAGAAACCGCCAACATTCTGCACAACGCCACGGATTTCAGCCTGGTTCTGATGGACGAAGTCGGCCGAGGTACCAGCACATTCGATGGTTTATCTCTGGCCTGGGCCACAGCAGAACATCTGGCAAAAGAAATTCGCTGCTATACCCTGTTCGCCACGCATTACTTTGAACTCACGCAACTGGCGGATGATCTTGAGCTTGCGGTCAACGTGCATCTGACGGCAACGGAGCACGATGACAGCATTGTGTTTCTACACAATGTGCACGAAGGCCCGGCCAGCCAAAGCTACGGCCTGCAGGTAGCGAAACTGGCCGGCGTGCCACAGAGCGTTATTGGCAACGCGAAGGCTCAGCTAAAGCTGCTGGAAGGCAGTGCAGCCCCCGCGGCTACTAAAACACCTGCCCCCATACATGAGACCGGCCCCGAGCATTCTCCGGCGACCAGCCAGAGCTCAGCCTACCAGGGTGATATGTTTGCCATAGCGGAGCCCAGTGCTGTGGAGGAAGCTCTGCAGAGTCTTGATCTGGACGGCTTATCGCCCCGAGATGCGATAAACCGGCTTTACGAATTGAAAGAATTGCTGAAAAACTGACAGGGAGTTGATCTGAGTAATAAGGTTATCGCTGCCAAACGCTTGCGGCTGTGCGGGCTGCTCCCTACAATATCGCCCATTAAAATATAACCACGGAGCCGTAACCAGACTCCGGATGAGATTGACCACTGGACCAGGGATCAAATTATGGCGTTTATCGTTACCGATAACTGCATCAAGTGCAAATACACAGACTGCGTGGAAGTATGCCCCGTAGACTGTTTTTACGAAGGGCCAAACTTTCTGGTCATCGATCCGGACGAGTGTATCGACTGCGCTCTGTGTGAGCCGGAATGCCCTGCCGAAGCGATTTTCTCCGAAGACGAGCTACCAGCAGATCAGGTTCAGTTTGTTGAGCTCAACGCCGACCTGGCGGGTAAGTGGCCCAACATCACCGAAAAGAAAGACCCGCTGCCGGACGCCGAAGAGTGGGATGGCAAGACAGACAAACTTCAATACCTGGAAAAGTAATTCCAGCAAGTTTGAAGCAGTCGCCTGAATAAAAAAGGGAAGCCCGAACCGGCTTCCCTTTTTGTTTACACGTACACTAAATCTCCGGTCAGTTCACCGCAAGCCTGGCCCCCATTGCGACAAAAAACCCTCCTGTCAGCCCGTTAAGCAGGCGTTTAACGCCTACTCCGACACCCATACCCCGGAAACGCACAACCATCCAGGCCAGCCCACACTGCCACAACATCGCCAGCAAAAAGTGCACCCCCGCCAGCATGAGCGACTGTTGAAACGCACTTCCTGAAGCATCTACGAACTGGGGTAGCAGAGCCATATAAAACAGGGCGGTTTTCGGATTAAGCACATTGGAGAGCAGGCCTTCACGGAACGACACTGCCAGAGAGACACGGCGGCGCATAACCATAGGCAACTCCTCGCTGGTATCGCCCTCACGCTTCATGGCCTGCCTCAACGACCCCAGCCCCAGCCAGACCAGATAACAGGCTCCGGCCCATTTCAGCACCGAGAATGCCCAAGCGGTTTCCAGAAGAAGAAGAGAGATACCCAGTGCCGAGAGAGTGGCGTGGAAAAACAGCCCACTGCAAATACCAACGCTCGTGACGCAGCCATCCCGGAAGCCCCCGCGCCCCGCGTTGCGCATAACCAGAAGCGTATCCACGCCAGGCGTCACCGTCAGCAAACTTATGGCAATCAGATAAGCCCAGAACAACTCAGAAAACACTCAGACCTCCACACCTTTCAACGCAGAAGACCATGAATACTAAGACTTCTGCTCAAAAATATTCCGTGCCGCTGCGGAGTTGTAGAAAGCTGACAACCGCCTACGCACAAGCGCCTCAACATAACCCTCTTCCCGAAGCACGTCTACAACCGGAATGGCCCAGGCATCTACCTCTGCCATAACCACCTCACGAGTAACCCCGACGTCGCCAAGCAGGTCTGTAAGCGGACGATCACCATATTTTGCAAAAAGATGTGCAACCACAGCCCGGGTACAACCTTCAAAGTAAGCCGTTTTCCGGAATTGCAACCAGAACTCATAGCCCAGCACGACAAACTCCTGAAGCTGAACATCGCCCAACCCCTCTTGTAAGTCAGCCATTGTTCGGTCCTCCATGGCAGCCCAGGCCGCCATAACCGTATCCCGCACTTCCTCATCACTGAGTGCCCGTTGCAGGAACTGCTCACTGCGACTGATCAGCCCCGGCAAACTGTCAGAAAGCCATGCCTTTAGCCGACGTTCAAAGGTTTCGTCCAGCCCGGGTACCGCCTTGTTGGCCATACGTTTTCCGAACTTCATCATGGACCCGACACCGGGCACCGACTTGGTAATCAGATTGTCTTCATAGAGGTAATTGACCACCCCTTGATACACGACGTTCGAAACCAGCTCCTGATAAACCGGGTGTGCCATTATTTCGCTGATCATCCGCTCACGTTGCTGCCTGAGCTCAAGCATTTCTTCCACGAAACCTGTGGCCTGTTCCCGGGTAACAATATCTCCCAGAGCCGTACTGGCCTGAACCGGCGCATTCAACACCTCGGTCGCCATTTCACCTGCCAACTCCGGAATGCCCGCGTCCAGCTCCATATTCACAACCACACGCTGAATGGTCTCCATGACCTGGTTTTCCGAGGCGAGACGACTCAGCGTGACACCGCTCGCAAGATCAAGAACCTCACCGACCTCCTGCTTGAGAAACTTGCGGAGTTTCGCTCCCTTCAGGGATGCAACCTCATGCTTGATATGCAGCTCAAGCATTTGGCTGGCTGGATCGGTTTTATCCTTGGTCATGGTATTGATGGCCCTGCCGAGATTAAAAATAAGGTTTGTTTCAATTGGAGGCTACTAGGTTGCAGCATCCAGCTCACGGAGATTTTTTTCTAACAGTGCCCTGTTGTCATACTGCCATGGATGAAAATCCTTTCGGAAATACGCCAGAAACTCAGGCAAACACTGGCGCAAAATGCCAGGCTTTCCCCAAAGGAAATTGAGCCCGCCCATCCAGGTACGAAGGCTCCAGAGCTTGCCGTCAGTTTTCAGTAGGCTACAAGTATTCAGAAAGGTGTACTTGAAGAAATTCCAGGTTACAAACAGAAAGATAATCCGGCGCAACCGCTCGCTCCCTACGCATTCCCGGTAGACATCGAACGCTACTGATTTGTGCTCGGTTTCTTCTATCGCATGCCAGCGCCAGAGGCGGGCCATTGCGGGCGTTGCGCCACCCAGCCATTCGGGGTCGCTTAGAATAGCATTTGCCAGTACTGCCGTGTAATGCTCTGCGCCGCAGGTGCCTGCCAATTGCCGGCTGGGCGACAGATTTCCAACCATTCCCATATGCTTGCGAAAACGGCCATCCAGCCCATCAATGTCATAACCCCGGGCTTTCAATGCCTCGTTGTAGTCCTTGTGCTCACGACTGTGCAAGGCTTCCTGGCCAATAAAACCACGAATCTCGGCCTTCAGCTTCGGGTCATCAATTCTGTCCCGGTATAACCGCACCGCATTGATAAACTGTTGCTCACCATCCGGAAACTGAAGCGATAGTGCGTTGAAGAAGGCCGTCCGGAAAGCATCATCTCCATGCCAAAAGGTTTTTAGATCTTCACTGACATCGAATCGGACATGGCGAGGCTGAACAGCTACGCCCTCGGGGGTTGAGCTGATTGTCATGACGAGCTCCTGTGTTCTTTGTACTTTTATTATGGTTATCGAACGGCGGACAAAAATTCACCAACGGAATCAGTTTAGTCCTGAAAACAAGCTGGAAGGAAGAGAAATCCCGGCGAAACAGACATGTTGTCACAAAATGACATACCGTCAACGGGCATTCACAAACAAAAAAGGGGAGGCTTTTAGCCTCCCCAAAGACACACAGGGTTTGAACTGCTCCCGGCCTGGACCGGAAGCAACCAATTCAGGGGTTGTCGTCTGATACGGAACCAGGGGCTTCAGGGTCTGAGGTAAAGCCAAGCAGCTTGGTCCGTTCAATCAACAGATAAAGAACCACACCGGTGCCAAGACCCCAGCCTGCTCCATACACCGCCAGCACGACGCCCATGGTGCCGGCAATGCCGCGCTCGGTATTGTTTTCCAGCTGTTCGAGGCCAACCATCAGGCAAATATAGCCGGTCAACAGAAGCGTCAGGGACAAGGCAATGGGTAGTACCGGCTGGAAGAAGCTCACCAGCGGCAGGATAAACAGGGCAATAAAGCCGGTAATCCAGAAGGTGCCACCACCGCTATAAATAGAGTCCATAGCGTTGCGGCCGTACTTGTACCGCTCCGCCATGGTTGCCGTAACGGCAGTCCAGATTGGGCCAGCAAGACCGGGGTAAGGAGCAAAAAACGCATGCCCGCCGTTCCGGATAGCTGTCACCAGGTGCACGCGGTCGATACTGTTATCGATATCTTCGTCCTTGCGAAGATGGTCCACACGATTCATCAGGGATTGACCCACTACGATATCCCCAAAGGCAATAATATAAGCGATAACCGCCGTTGGAATGGCGTAAAGGAACACCTCCGGGTTGGGGAAGCCAACTGTAAACGGCAGATAGTTCCACAGCTCATCAAAGGCCGGCTTTGTAATGCCCCACTCAACCGTTGGCACCTCATATTCACCAGTTGCAAACCCCACCAGGATGGCGACAACCATGCCAGGCACCATGCCGTAGTTGGCCACTTTCCGGGCAATGGAATTGCTCTCTACGAAACCTTTAAACGACACGGAGAACATCAGGTACAGGCACACCAGGCCACCAACAATCAGCGATATGGGCGTATTGGCGAGGCGTCCACCCGCCTCAATCTCACCCATTAGCGCAGCGATACCGGCACCAATAATAATGCCACCCTTCATGGAACGGGGTATCAGGTCTACCAGCTTGCTCCCCAAACGGGTAACACCGAGGAAAAGGAAAATAATAAACACCAGGAACTGCAGAGCAAACATTGCCTGAATGGCCTCGGGGCCGGGTTCAAAGTCGCTCAGAAAAAGCAGAACCACCGGAATACCCGGCGTTATCCAGCCAGGAACAAGAGGAACGCCCAACAACGCAGGCAGCATAAACCCAATGCCACAAATGACCGCATACGCAAGCGCTACGTCATAGGGAACGCCCAGGTATTTTTGCAATAAAGGAATCATAGCCAGGCTGACCACGAACATGATCAGGGCTTGCACCATCTCCGCAAATTCCCAGCGGTAATGAACAAAAGGAAGGCGGATTTTAAAAGGACCAGCAGGCCAAAACGGCTGCTCTTCGCCATTCTTACGGTGAAACATTTGCATAACAGGGTCTCCGGGCATACGCATAGCGCGTGCCTGATTATGTTGTTTTTGTAGCGGTATCCGGCAGCACCAGGCTGGTGCTGCCGTTCAGAGCGTCAATCCAGTTGTTTGGCCTCGTCTCTGAGCACAAACTTCTGGATTTTACCCGTGGAGGTTTTAGGCAACTCCGAGAACACAATAGTCTTGGGCACTTTGAAGCGGGCAAGGTGCTCACGACAGAAGTTGATAATGTCTTCTTCGCTTACATCTCCGGCTTCAGGCTTCAAGGTTACAAACGCACAGGGCGTTTCCCCCCACTTCTCATCCGGCCTCGCCACAACGGCAGCTTCCAATATGGAAGGGTGTCGATACAGCGTGTCCTCCACTTCGATGGTCGAAATGTTCTCGCCACCAGAGATAATGATGTCCTTCAGACGATCCTTGATCTCCATATAGCCGTCTTCGTGCCACACAGCCAGGTCTCCGGTATGGAACCATCCGCCGCGGAAAGCCTCATCAGTCGCCTTCGGGTTTTTCAGGTAACCCTTCATCACAGTGTTGCCGCGAAGGAAGATCTCACCAATGGTTTTGCCATCTTTGGGCACAGCTTCCATGGTATTCGGATCCCCGACCATTGTGCCGGCCAGAGTATGGTAGCGAACACCCTGACGGGCTTTAATCTGAGCTCGCTCACCCAGGGGCAATTCTTCCCACTTGGACTTCCAGGCGCAGACAGTAACCGGGCCATAAACTTCGGTCAGGCCATACACGTGAGTTATCTTGATGCCTATTTCTTCTACAGCACCAATTACCTGAGCCGGCGGAGCAGCCCCTGCGATCATGGAGCGCACTTCGTGAGTAATGCCTGCCTTGGATTCAGGTGGCACATTCAACAATGCGTTCAGCACTATAGGTGCGCCGCACATGTGCGTGACCTTGTGTTCCTTGATCAAACTCAGAATCTTTTCCGGATCTACGCGACGCAAGCAAACGTGAGTGCCCGCCATTGCCGTAACAGTCCAGGGGAAGCACCAGCCATTGCAATGGAACATTGGCAGCGTCCACAGGTACACCGGGTGCATACCCATCGACCAAACCGTCTGATTACCCAGCGAGTTGATATAGGCACCACGGTGGTGATAAACCACACCTTTGGGGTTGCCGGTGGTTCCTGAGGTATAGTTCAGTGAAATAGCATCCCATTCATTTTCCGGAAAGCTCCACTGAAACTGCGGGTCGCCCTCTTTCAGAAAGGCTTCGTAGTCCAGGTCACTTACCTGAACACCCTCACCGTATTCCGGATCGTCAACATCGATGACCAGCGGCTTGTCTTCCATACGGCTGACTGCATCACGTACCACCTCGCCAAATTCACGGTCTGCAATCACAACCTTGGCTTCGCCGTGTTCAAGCATAAAAGCAATGGCTTCAGCATCGAGACGCACATTCAGCGTATTCAGTACTGCACCGATCATGGGTACACCGAAATGGCACTCCACCATCGCCGGAATATTGGGCAGCATGGCAGCAACTGTATCGCCTCGGCCAATTCCACGACCTTTCAGGGCTGACGCCAACCGCAGGGAACGCTCATACGTCTCCGACCAGTTGTAACGGATAGCACCATGAATAATGGACGGATAATCGGGATAAACACTGGCAGTGCGTTCAATAAAATCAATGGGAGATTGAACTGCGTAGTTGGCACCGACGGGCGCAAGGTCCTGATCAAAAATCGAGGTCATTGTGTGGTCCTCTGTGTGTAAGACTATTGTTCTTGTGTTGGGTTTAGCAAAATCGCGGGAGTCGCTATACTTTCACGGGCGACAATAGTATTTAATAGATCAATTTCTAGGAATTACACTAACGTATTATAGTAATAACACCATACTCCATCCTAATTGAGCGATTCCTTTCCTACTATGGGTTTTAGTTTGTCAGATGCAGACCCGCAACCCGGCCTGATATTAAGCGCCGATGCCACTCTTTTGCACAGCAATCGGGCTGCAGAGGCTTTGCAGGTTGCAAACCGTTTGTCGTCTCCCGTGGACCTGCTCCCTACAAACACACAAGCGCTGGTAAAAGCCACAATGGCGCAGGTCCGGGCAATTGAGAATGTGGAAGCACGGATCAACAACACCATACTCATGTGGACATTTATCCCCTCCCCCGATTCGGGGGAAGTACTCGCCCGCGGCAGGGATGCCACAGACGATGTCCGGACTCACGATGAAGCCATCCGATCAAACCGCCTTTACCGGCTGATTACCGAAAACACCACCGACCTCATTTCGCGTCATGCTCCAGACGGGCGATTTATCGATGCAACTCCGGCTTCATGGCGCCTGCTCGGTTATTCACCTGAGGAACTCAGAGGCAAGCCGCTGGAGGATATTTTTCACAGCGACAACACCGCTCGCCAACTGATGGAAAGCCATGTATCCCTGAGGGACGATGGCTACGCCACCATGACTCTGGACATAACCCATGTTGATGGCAGCAAACGTTGGTTCGAGATTGCAAGCCGCGCAATACGAGAAACCTATACTGGCGCAGTTGTTGAGGTGGTTAGCGTATCGAGAGACATAACCGCAAGAGTAGAGTCGGAAGAAAGCCGCCGCAAACTTGCAGATGAGCTTGCGCGTACAGCACGGTTAGCCGCTCTTGGTGAACTCGCCTCGAGTATCGCCCATGAAATGAACCAGCCCCTGGCGACCATCGTCAATTTTGCCAGCGCCAGCCAGCGTTACCTAAAAAGCGCTGAGACGAACCCTGAACACTTCGAACGAGTCAGCGATGGCCTGAAAAAAACCATCCATCATGCCAATCGGGCGTCAGAGGTAATCAAGCGGCTGCGCGCTTTTCTTCGCAAGGGCCAGAAGCGCACTGCAACGGTTGCACTGAACCAGACCCTCGCCAATGTCGCCCGGCTTTGTCAGTGGGAAGCTGACAAAAACTATGTGGACATTGTCTGTGCTCCCGACGCTTGTGGGCCATCTATCATTGCAGATCCAGTATTGCTGGAGCAGGTACTGATTAACCTGATCCGTAACGGCATCGAAGCAAACGAGGAGGCCCGCGGCAGACTTATGAGCAACTCAGGCTCTTCCCTGGTGCTTTCAACCTCGGTGAACGAAGCTGGTGAAACGTTGATTGAAGTTACAGATGAAGGCCCGGGCCTTGATGATCAGGGTATCCGCCAGATGTTCCAACCCTTTTATACCAGCAAACCCCATGGCCTGGGGTTGGGGTTATCCATGAGCCGCTCCATCGTCGAAGGCTTTGGCGGGTTTCTGGATGCGAAACCAGCCTCAACCGGCGGCCTCACCCTGACCTGCCGATTCCCACCAACATCCGTAAAACTGAGCACAATAAACTCGGAGACCTCAACCGATGAGTGAAAAAACCGCCCCGGATACACCCACCGTTTACGTTGTCGACGATGACGCCGGCATGCTGGAATCAACCCAGTGGCTTCTGGAATCGGTCGGTCTGCATGTTCAGGCATACGGCGATGGCCGCAAGTTTCTGGATGCCCTGGAAGAACACCAGGGGGGGTGCGTGGTGCTCGATGTAAGAATGCCGGGGCTGGGTGGACTTAACGTGCAGGAAGAACTGCAAAAACGGGGAATCAAGCTTCCGATCATTTTTGTTTCCGGCCATGCGGACGTACCTATTGTAGTGCGCGCATTCAAATCCGGTGCCTTTGATTTCATTGAGAAACCATTCAACGAGCAACTGCTTCTCGACAGCGTCCAGCAGGCACTGGAAGCCCACCAGCAATCCAGTCATCTGCAACTAGGTGACGAGCAGACGGGCGAGCTGATTACCGCACTTACCCGTCGGGAACGGGATGTTTTTCTGCCGATGGCACAAGGTTACACCAGCCGGGAAATTGCCAGCCAGCTGGGTGTCAGCGTAAAGACTATCGACCTGTACAGGGCTCGTGTGATGAAACGCCTGGGGGGGGAGCGGTTGCCCGACGTTACGGGTATTGCAATCACCGCCGGGCTACTTGATCCGTTGCACCTTCGCGCTGAACCCTGAAGAACTTAAGGCACTTCTCTTCAGCAGCTCAGCGACTGCTCCTCATGAGCCAGAGCACCAAGCCGGGCGATGGCCTGGTCAATACACTCGCTCCAGGGATTAGCTCCATTCAGCCTGATGCAGGACTCGAATTTGCCTGAGATCGAAAACATCAGGCCAGGTGCCACATTGATATTTTCCTCCCGGGCACGTTGATAGACCCGTGTTCCCGACACACCCGCAGGCAATTGCACCCAGAGCGCAAAGCCGCCCTTGGGCCGGCTCACCGCGGTACCGACAGGAAACGACCTCGCCACGGCAGCCCTCATGCGCTCCGTGGCCTCCCGGTAATTCTGCCGGGCAGAACGCAGATATCGATCATAACCACCCTGCTCCAGAAAGCGCGCCACGGCCAGTTGCGGAATGGAAGACGTAGCCAGATTGGAAAAGTACTTTTGCTGTCTGGCACTGGCCATATAACGCCCTGGCAGCATCCAGCCAAGCCTCAAGCCCGGGGAAACGGTTTTCGAAAAGGAGTTGCAATAGATAACGTTACCCGTGCGATCAAAGGCCTTCGCAGGCCTCGGCCTTTCACCCGTGTGGTAAAGATCGCCATAAATATCATCCTCAATCAACGGCACTCCGGCGGCGTCCAGCATCGACACCAGCTGTTTCTTGCGCTCATCCGGCATTCGGGCGCCCATAGGGTTGCTGTGATTGGTTACTACGACACATGCCCTTAATGGCCACTGCTCCAGAGCCAACTGCAGGCCTTCGAGGCTGAAACCTTCCGATGGATGAGTCGGTATTTCCATCGCACGCAACCCAACCACCTCCAACGCCTGCAAGATACCCGGGAAGGATGGCGACTCTATCGCAACTATATCCCCAGGTTGAGTAACCGCGCGCAGCCCAAGAATAATCGCTTCCTGCGCGCCGTTGGTAACAAGCACATCATCCGGCGGAACCGCGACCCCCACAGACGCCATGCGTTGCGCAATCTGCCTACGAAACGACTCTTTGCCGGGAAAGGCATAATCAAGTGTTTCAAGGCCACGGCGCGCCGCCCATAGGGTGCATTGCTGAATCTGTCGTAACGGCAGGTAATCAGGATGGGGAATAGCAGTAGCCAGCGGCACCATACGCTTTTGTTCGTCAGCACATAACTCCAGTGTCATCTCCCTGGCCGAGACGGGAACCGGGCGATTTCTGTGCTTGTGCATCACCGGCTCGGGAGCATCAACTGTCGGTAAACGTACAAAATAACCACTGCGCGCCCGGGCCTGGAGATAGCCTCGGCCCTCGAGTGTCTGGTGTGCCTGCAGAACCGTCGAAATGCTCACGCCGAACTGTTTGCTCAGCACTCGCACTCCCGGCAACCTGTCCCCGTCTCTATATACGCCATCGAGAATCAGAGCCTGAAGCCTGTCTGCTACCTGGTGGTATAAGACACCCATGCCGCGCGCTCTCCTGTCACCAAAAATTCACATCAGACCGGAACCACACAGATACCGGAAAAACCCAAAGTACAGTTGATGAATTTATCACACTGTACCGGTTCAAAGTCGGTCAATCTGAATCTGTTATGATCGCTTACACCGGTTGATAATAGCTCCACCCTAAGCATAAGAAACCCGGAGGACAGCGCATGAGTTACCCCATCTATCAGGTAGACGCATTTACCAGCGAAATATTCAAAGGCAATCCGGCCGCCGTCATGCCTCTGGAAGCATGGCTTCCAGACGAAACCTTACAGGCACTCGCCGCCGAGAATAACTTGTCGGAGACGGCATTCTTTGTGCGTAAAAACGGGGCTAACGACGCAGACTTTCACATCCGCTGGTTTACACCAGGTGTTGAGGTGCCTCTCTGCGGCCACGCCACACTCGCCAGCGCCTGGGTTATTTTCAACAAACTTGGCTGGCCCGAAAAAAAGATTCGATTCCACTCAAAAAGTGGACCTCTGGGCGTCCATCGGAGCGCAGACGGCTGGCTAACGCTGGACTTCCCCAACCTTCAGATTGAGGAACAAAAAATACCAACAACCATCAGCGAGGCCTTTGAGAGTGCACCAGAAACAGCCTTCTACGTGCCGAACGACGCCAACTACATGGTTGTTCTGGAAAATGAGGCTGCAGTGAAAGCCGCACAGCCGGACATGCGAAAACTCAAACAACTCGGCAATCAAGGGGTGATTATCACCGCACCCGGTGAGACCGCCGACTTTGTAAGCCGGTACTTTGCACCCGGCTCGGGCATTGATGAGGACCCGGTTACCGGCTCTATCCACAGTGTTCTGGTGCCCTACTGGGCCGAAAAACTCGGCAAAACCAGGCTGGAAGCGCGGCAACTATCTGCCCGTGGCGGCGTATTACGCTGCGAATTAAAAGGCGATCGTGTCGCTATTGCGGGGCAGGCTGCATTCTACATGGAGGGAGCTGTCCATCTGGAATGAACCATACTGCTGCCTCTAGGCTGGTATACTGCGCGCAACATTAACCAACCGGCGGACAGCAACTAGCAATGACGGCAAGTTCCAGTAACCAGTACGATGTGATTATTATCGGCGCCGGCGCCGCTGGCCTTATGTGTGCGGCAACGGCCGGATACCGTGGGCGCAAAGTACTGGTAATTGATCACGCCAACAAGCCGGGCAAGAAAATCCTCATGTCCGGTGGCGGGCGCTGCAACTTTACCAACCTGAATAGCACGCCTGCCAATTTTCTATCAGACAATCCGCGCTTCTGTATCTCCGCCCTCAAACGCTATACCCCACAGAATTTTCTCGACCTTGTTGAACGACACGGCATTGAACACGAAGAAAAAGCCGCCGGCCAGCTGTTCTGCAAAGACAGTGCAAAAGACATAGTTAACATGCTGCTAACGGAATGCGACTGGGCGGGCGCAGAAGTCAGAATGAAGGCAGCTGTCGATAGCATTTCCGAAACCGACGCGGGATACCGTTTGCGCGTCGGCTCCGGCGACCTCACCTGCGGATCTCTGGTAATAGCCACCGGCGGTTTGTCGATCCCCACCATGGGTGCCACCGCGTTTGGTTACCGGACTGCTGAACAGTTCGGCCTGAATACGCTGCCCACCCGTGCAGGCCTGGTGCCCTTTACCCTGCAGCCGGAGCTGAAAGAACAGCTCGCACCTCTTTCAGGCATCAGTTGCCCGGTTGATGTGCAATGTCACAACCAGCATTTCCGGGAACCCATGTTGGTCACTCATCGCGGACTCAGCGGCCCGGCCATGCTCCAGATCTCCAGCTTCTGGGCACCAGGTGACCGACTGGCCATCAACCTGCTGCCAGCTTGCCGTGTTAAGGAAGACCTGCTGAACCTGCGGAAAGCCCGTCCACAGTCCACCATTGCAAACTACCTGATCCAGCACCTGCCAAAACGGTTCGCCCAGGCGTTCAATGAATTGCAGGGTTGGACAGGCCCACTGCAGAGTTACAAGAACAACGATATTGAGCAGGTAGCCGGTGTTCTGGGCCAGTGGTCAATCAAACCCGCTGGCACCGAGGGCTATCGAACGGCGGAAGTAACACTCGGTGGCGTCGACACCCGCCAGCTATCCTCCAAAACTATGTCGGCACTGGAGCGACCTAACCTGTATTTTATTGGCGAAGTAGTCGATGTGACCGGTCACCTTGGCGGCCATAACTTCCAGTGGGCATGGGCCTCAGGTGTGGCGGCAGGAATGGACGTTTGACACTGGGCACTCTGTGCCCACCGAACACGTCTACTTTTGATCAAGCCAGATAATCAATCAGCCCCCTTGTCTCTAACGGCTTACTAAAATAGTAGCCCTGTATAACATCGCATCCATTTTGTTGCAGAAATTCCAGCTGAATTTTCTCTTCCACACCTTCTGCAACCACCCTCTGATTAAGACTGTGGGCAAGAGTAATGATCGCCTGCACGATAGAGCGATCGTCATCCTCAGTCGAAATGCCTAACAAAAACGATCGATCAATCTTGAGCTCACTGATTGGAAAACGTTTGAGGTAGCTAAGAGAAGAGTACCCCGTACCGAAGTCATCAACTGAAAAAGAGACCCCCAATTCAATAACCTCTTCCATCAGATCTACGATCCGGTCAACGTCACCCATCAAAGTGCTTTCGGTAATTTCGAGAATCAGGCTTTCGGGGTTAAGCCCGCTTTGATCCAGTGCCGATACGATCGAAGCTTTGAATCCTTCGTCTTCGAATTGCAAGGCGGCAACATTGACCGAAACCGTCAGGTCGTCATAGCCGAGTCCGTGCAGATGGCTCATTTGGGAACAGGCCTCCTTCAAAACCCAGTTCCCAATCGAAACGATCAAGCCCGTGCTTTCAGCTACTGATATAAATTCAAATGGAGCTACCCTGCCTCTTTGCGGGTGGTTCCAACGAATCAGGCTCTCGACTCCAACGGTTCTTCCCGTCGAACCATCGACTTTGGGTTGATATACGAGTTCGAATTCATTGTTCTTGAGCGCATTCTTGAGTTCAGCCTCCATATTGATGACCGTCAGTGCTTGGGCATTCATTTCTCCAGAATAAAAGAGATATTTTCCGGCGCCCTGCACTTTGGCATGCTCTCTCGCCGCACTGGCGTACTTAACCAGGGACTCGACGTCCTCGCCGTCGTCCGGGTAGACTGACATCCCAACCCCTGCACTCAAGTAATATTCTCGACCTTTGAATTCGAGCGGCTTCTCAACTTCTTCAATAATCCGCTTACAAATCATCGAAGTCCTATCCAGCTGCGACACACCAGACAGGACAACGGAGAATTCCTCGCCCGAAATCCTCGCCACATTTTCCTGGCTTCCTCGCCCCTGACCATGACTTATGAGGTCACTGGTACGGATTACCTTTTGCAGCCGCAGAGCCACATCTTGCAACATAGAGTCGCCAGCAGACATGCCCAGTGTCTCGTAGATCTTCCTGAAGCGGTCTAAACCTATATCCAGCAAAACCAATTGGGTGCCCGTTCGTTTGGCGTTTTCCATCGACCAGAACAAACGGTCAAGGAACAGATTGCGGTTTGGCAAGCCAGTAAGGCTGTCATAATAAGCAAGCTGATCCCGATAGGCTTTTGCAGATAAGGTATTGCGCACCCTCAGCCCCAGTTCGCTGGGATCAACAGGCTTGGAAAGAAAGTCAGTTGCGCCGAGCTCAAGAGCCTTGAGCTTGCTTGCTGCGTCTTCTGCACTGGTAAGAATAATGACCGGCAGGTGAGAGAACTTTTTGTGGTTTCGTACCTGCTCAAGAACCTGAAACCCATCTAACTCCGGCATATCGAGATCCAGCAGCATGATATCCGGGTTCGATGCCTCCATTTTCGACATCGCATCGGTGGAATTTTCAACCGCCACGAAGTGTTGGTATCCGGACTCTTCCAGGAGCGCCTGCACGATATCTAGCATGACGGGTTCGTCGTCTACCAACATGATCGTAGATTCCATTACCTCACCCAATCTCTGTTTTGCAAAGTTAAACTTCTCATCTGCCATGAAGCTCAAATCGAATTATTCTTTGTCGATGTCAATGCGGGAACTCAAGGTTTTAATGACCCCGATCGTATACCTAATGTCGTCTAATTCCTCTTCCTGGCAATGATTGGCCAGATCTTTCGCAGGTTCAGTGAATGCATCGAACCCTACTGACCCACCCGAGGCTTTAAGCCATTGCGCGAACTTATGGATGTGCTCACAGTCTTCTCTTTCCAACTCGGCATCGATTTGACCAAGCCAGTCGTCAAGTTGCTCAAGAAATCGCTCAATGATCGGACGAAGACGCGGACTGGTCACCGGTAGTCGACACAATACCTTATCCGGAATGGCATAGTCTTTCTGTATGCTCTGTACTTTCGCTGATTGCCTTTGCCTGGTTTCGGTCCCGGGAGCCACCTCCATCTGACCTACAAACGCACCAATCTGTTCAATGGTTGACTCAAGCTTTTCATCATTGCGATCGATCGCGTACTGCTCCAAGTCGCTTCCTGCCCGCATCAGTTGTTGAAACCCTACCGAGCCCGATGAGCCTTTCAACCAATGCCCGAGCTTCTTCAGGCGATCATAATCCCTGTCTCGCCATGCACTACCTATCACCTCAACCTGTCCATGCATGCGCTCAATGAACTTTTCGACAATACGACGGAACTGCTCTTTATGAACCGGCAGCGAAGAGTGAATCTTTTCTTCTTGTGCAGCATCTGCTACCCAGCCCACATTGTCCTGCAGCTTGTCGTCAATCATTTGCCCAGCATCTACCCGGCTACCAGTCAGGTAGTTGCCAAGCCGCTCCATTAACAGATCTATATCGACAGGCTTACTCAGATAGTCACTGTATCCGGCGGACAGGCACTGCTGCTGGACCCCACTCATGGCATCAGCCGTCAATGCAATCACAGGAAGGTGAGGATAACGTTCTCTCATAATCCCGGCCGCCGTTAAACCATCCATGACAGGCATCTGCACATCCATCAAGACCACGTCGACGGTTTGCTGCGCCAGAAAGTCCAGGGCCTGCTGACCATTCTCCGCGGTAAAGACTTGAACGCCCGCATCCGACATAACGACCTTGAGAAGATCACGGTTCTCTTCGCCATCATCAACGACCAGCGCAGTCGCTTCTGTAAACTTCCAACGCACAGCCGCGTCAGTTTGTTCGGCCCAATCCATCGACATAATCTCTTCCACCGACAGCAGTCCAACACTGCCGATGTTCCCGGCAGGAACCGTGACCTGGAAATCCGAGCCTTCTCCCTCTTTACTGACGACCCGTATATCACCCCCCATTGCTTCAGCGAAACTCTTACTGATGGTTAGCCCCAGGCCTGTTCCGCCAAACCTGCGCGTGATAGAGCTGTCTGCCTGAGTGAAAGGATTGAACACCGCGAGGGCCTGCTGTTCGGTCATGCCGATCCCTGAATCACGAACCGAAATGTGCACCATGGGACCAGTTACTGCAGACTCAAATCGCGAAGTAACAACAATACCGCCGCGATCTGTGAATTTAATAGCGTTGCCGACCAGGTTGGTGATGATCTGACGAAGTTTGGCGGCATCGGTTTCGATAGTTGCCGGTAACGGGCCATCTGCCTGGTATTCAAGAGAAATCTGTTTCTCATCCGCCTTAACCCGCATAATCTGGATCACTTCCTGAATGATCGTATGTACAGGCGTATGAACTTTTTCGATTTCAATGCGACCGGCTTCGACCTTGGAAAGGTCCAGGATATCGTTGATCAGTCCCAACAGGTGGTTTCCACTGGAGGATATGGTGTTCAGGTAACGAATACTGTCCTTGCTGTTACGATCGTACCCTCGTTTCAGAACCTCAGCGAAGCCGAGTATGGCGTTCATGGGCGTGCGGATCTCATGGCTCATGTTCGCCAAAAACTCACTCTTGAATCGATTCGCCTGTTCAGCTTCATCCCGGGATAGCCGCAGCTCGATTTCCTTTTTCTCAAGCTCGGTAATGTCATCAAAACTGATCAGCGCACCTGCCGGTTTGCCGCTACCAGTCAGCACGGGTGAGCAGTTCAACATAAATGTTCGTGTCTCGTTTTCTCCAATGGCCAGCCGGACGACCTCTGCCGTCCGAACGACGGCATCGTCCAGTGTCCTGGTCCAGGGCGCTTGCTCTTTATCAAGCTTTTCATTTTCCTGATTCAGCCAACCGAACCGCGAAACCTGTAAGCCGATGAGTTTATCCGGGTTGACCGATGGAATGTTGGAGAACGCTTGGTTGGCGAGCACAATATTCTGCTTGGCATCAATCACCAGCAAACCTTCCGCCATAGTGTCCAGTGCAGATCGCACCCGGTCAGGGATGGCCTGTGACGGGTCCAGTTGCTTGAGCATTTTGCCCATGTAGAGATAGTACAGAATAAACCCTGCAATAGAGAGAAACGCCATCAGCATCACGACCGGATGATAGATCCATCCGTACCACTGGTTTGGTAACAGTGGTTCAAATGAAAGCTCGACCTGCCCCCACTGTTGCTGCCCTTCGTATATGGGCACGACAATCTGTCCGTCCCGCGAGGTATTTTCGCCGCTGTCTTGCCACAGACGTTGATGCTCGCCAATCACAGTCATAAGGCGTCCATCGGCATGCCGAACGGCTGCTGAAAGCAGATCCTCGTTCCGGTCAACGAGCACCTGAAGTATCGTGTCCATGCGCCGGATATCCGAGGTGGTTATAAAAATAGAACTATTAACCGCGACAGATTCCGCAAACAGAGCGCGGCCATCGCGGATAGCGGCATTCCGGTCAGGAACCAACCCCAACAATGCTGCGAATAAAACAAGGCTCACCAGCATGCTGGAAAGCCCCAGTGAGATCCGGAAGCGGGTGCTGACTTTTTTAAATATGTTTAGAGCCATAATGCTTGGTTTAACCAACTTTAGGGTCGCAGCGCGAGCTAACCGGGTTCATTCTGGTCCGAACCCGAGCTTTTGCTCTGGTTCGCTTCCGTTACCATAGACTCAAGGGACTCTCGATCTTCTTCAGCCGCTGGTGCACTGAGAGTTGCCAATACCGGTAAGGGGTCGATAAGACGCCAGGCGGGCAAAGAGGACAGAACACTGCTCATAATAATGCCGCTCCTAGCCAGCCAAATCACATAACCCACGGATAAACCGGCAGACACCGAAACGCTCGCGCCAATAAGTTTTTCGACTTGGCTTTGTTCTTCCACCAGCTCTTGACGCATGTCGTCCAATTGCCGGATAAAATTATCCCGATCGAGCAACTCGAACGGCTCATTCAACTGGGTGATCTGACTTCGGAGAAACTGAACCACTTTTTCACTTTCGCTGACAGATGCTGCCGATTGCTCGTTGTTTGACGCGACGTTGGCCATCGATACTTCGAATGCCCCCTGCGTCTGATCCAGTTCATCAAATGGCGAGACGAATTCGCTGGTTTCGTCACGACTGGCTTCCAGTGGTCCAAACGAGCCGCCGCCAGTGACTACCGTGCCTTCACTTGACTCCGCAGATTGCTCTTCTGGTGATTCCTCTGGTGTCTCTTCCTGAATCTCCTCCTGTGATTCAGAAACCGGATCACCGGCATCTTCTCCAGGAGAATCATTTATGTCCCCAATAAGGTCATCAGATACCTCAGGTGGCACATCAACAAATACCTTCAGTGTCCCTAACAGCGGACCACTGCCATCTTCGTTCCCGTCGTCGATGTTAATAGCAACTGTCGAATCCAGGTCATTATCGGGCCGCGGAATGAAGGTGAGGTTAGCCAGTGCAGTATTCACATCTGCGACGGTGCCAGTGATCGACCAGACACCCGTGGTTTGGTTATAGACAGCACCGTTATTGTCACTCAGCTGACCCACATCAGGGTTCAGCAGCGTCAAGGTGGCTGTGACGGTCTCTGCCCCGTCAACATCAGAAATGACAATGTCGTTGAGAGGTACCATGCCTGAACCACCACTGTAAGAAGTGCTCTCCTGCAGGCCAGATACCGTTGGTGCATCGTTGGTGCCGGTGATGGTGATGGTAACCGTCTCATTAGCCGTTGCGCCCTGGCTGTCCTCAGCACGCAGGGTGTACGTCAATTCCAAGGTCTCACCGGCAGCCAGGTAGTCAAAGGCTTCTGACGCCGAATCGAAGCTCCAGCTCAGCGTCGCGCTGTTGCTGGCACCGCCCACTGTTGCGGTCGGACTCACCGTCAGCATCGCTTCCAGGTCCGCGTCACTTGGGGCCGCCGGATCCGTCCGGTCAGAGGTGCCACCCACAACCAGACCGTTGACGCTGGCCGTTACTGAGTCGCTGGTATCTAGGTCAGAAACCGTGAAATCACCATTGCTAGCCAGGCCCGAATCGGTTTCATTCAGGGCCACACTGTCCGGACCGCCAATGATCACAGGTGCGTCATTGCTGCCAGTGATGGTGATCGTCAGCGAAGCTGTATCGGTATTACCGTCCTGATCGCTCATCGTGTAGCTGAAAGTGTCCGTCAGTGTCTCACCAGCGGCCAGCGCCTGAACGGCCACCGAGGTGTTATCCAGGTTATAGGTGTAGCCACCATCCGGATCAATCGTCACCGAGCCGTAGCTACCCGCTACCGTCGTGCCCACATCGCCGACGTTGCCGTCCACTTCGGAAACCACCAGCTGGCTGACCGGACCGTCTGGATCGCTGTCAACACCATCGCCATCGTCATCCGTAATAACATTGCCACTGGCGTTTGCGGGGCCATCTTCGGTCACCGAACCGGCGTTGTCCGTTGCAGTCAGGACCGGGGTCGTCACCTTCCACAGGAAGGTATCTGTCCGCGTAGCATTGCCTGCACCACTGCCATCGTCCGCGGTGATCGTTACATTAAAAGGGCCGCTCTGCGACGCCGAACCGTCGATCGTGCCACTGATCACACCGGTATTGCTATCGATCGACAGGCCCGTCGGCAGGTTGCTGGCGCTGAAGGTCAGCGCGTCACTGGTATCAACATCGGAGAAATTACCCGACATGTCCAGTGGCGTGATTGTCTCGCCATCTTCACTCGTTTGATCCGGCTGCGCGGTGCCCAGCACCGGCTGGTCGTTGGTGCCACTGATGGTGATGGTTAGCGTGGCCGTGTCGGTGCCACCCTGACCGTCACTCACTGTGTAGCTGAAAGTGTCCGTCAGCGCCTCGCCAGCGGCCAGCGCCTGAACGGCCGCAGCGGTGTTATCCAGGTTGTAGGTATAGTTGCCGTCCGAGCCAATCGTCACCGTGCCATAGCTACCCGCTACCGCGGTGCCCACATCGCCGGCGCTACCGTCCACTTCGGAAACCACCAGCTGGCTGACCGGGTCGTCAGGATCGCTGTCAATACCATCGCCATCGTCATCCGTAATAACATTGCCACTGGCGCTTGAGGGGCCGTCCTCGGTCACCGAACCGGTGTTGTCCGTCGCCGTCGGGCCCGGGTTGGTCACGGTCCACAGGAAGGTGTCCGTCCGCGTGGCGCTGCCATCGTCCGCGGTGATCGTCACATTAAAAGGGCCGCTCTGCGACGCCGAACCGTCGATCGTGCCACTGATCACACCGGTATTGGTATCGATCGACAGGCCCGTCGGCAGGTTGCTGGCGCTGAAGGTCAGCACGTCGCTGGTATCAACATCGGAGAAATTAACCGACACATCCAGTGGCGTGATTGTCTCGCCATCCGTACTCGTTTGATCCGGCTGTGCGGTGCCAAGGACCGGCTGGTCATTGCTGCCATTGATGGTAATTGTCAGTGTGGCGGTATCAGTCCCACCCTGGCCGTCGCTGACGGTGTAAGTGTAGACCTCGGTCAGGCTCTGGCCCACACCGAGTGCCTGCACGGCCGGATTGCTGTTGTCGATAGCGTAGGTGTAGGAGCCATCTGCATCATTCAGGGTCAGGGTGCCGTACTGGTCAGCGCCGCTGGTGTCGATAGCGCTGACGCTCAGGGTGTCACCATCGATATCGCTGTCCACACCTGCACCGTCATCGTCAGTCAGCATATTGCCGCTGACACTCACCGCATCTTCGGTAATCTGGTTGCCGTTCGCGGTCGCAACAGGCACATCGTTGGTGCCGGTGATAGTGATCGTCAGCGTGGCCGTGTCACTGCCACCGAGACCGTCACTGGCGGTGTAGGTGTAGACCTCGGTCAGGCTCTGGCCCACACCGAGTGCCTGCACGGCCGGATTGCTGTTGTCGATAGCGTAGGTGTAGGAGCCATCTGCGTCATTCAGGGTCAGGGTGCCGTATTGATCAGCACCGGTGGCATCGATGGCGCTGACGCTCAGGGTGTCGTCATCGATATCAGTGTCCACACCTGCGCCGTCATCGTCAGCCAGCATGTTACCGCTGACACTGGCCTCACCCTCGGCAATCGCGTTGCTGTTCGCGGTCGCGACCGGCACACTATTGGTCCCTCGGATGGTGATCGTCAGCGTGGCCGTGTCGCTCCCGCCCTGACCGTCACTGACGGTGTATTCGTAGGTCTCCGTCAAGGTTTGACCAAAGCCCAGTGCCTGCAAAAGAAAGAGTACCGTGGCGTTGCCGGTATCGAGAGCATAGGTGTAGGAGCCATCTGCGTCATTCAGGGTCAGGGTGCCGTATTGATCCCCGCCGGCGGCGTCGATAGCGCTGACACTCAGGGTGTCACCATCGATATCGCTGTCCACACCCGCACCATTATCGTCAGTCAGCATGTTACCGCTGACACTGGTCGCACCCCCAGCAAGCAGATTGCTGTTCGCGGTCGCGACCGGGGCATCGTTGGTGCCATTGATTGTGATTGTCAGCGCGGCTGTACTGGTATCACTGCCCTGGTCGCTCAGCGTATAGCTGAAAATCTCCGTCAGCGTCTCGCCGACGGCCAGAGCCTGGACGTCCTCGGAGGTATTATCCAGGGTGTAGGTATAGCTGCCGTCCGAGCCAATCGTCACCGAGCCGTAGCTGCCCGCCACCACCGAGGCCACGTTACCGGCGCTACCGTTCACTTCGGAAACCACCAGTTGGCTGACCGGGCCGTCAGAATCGCTGTCAACGCCGGCGCCATCGTCATCCGCAATGACGTTGCCACTGGCGCTGGCCGGCCCGTCCTCAGTCACCTCTCCCGCATTATCTGTGGCTGTCAACGAATTATCGTAGATGACCTCCAGGCGCGGCGAATTACCAGACTCGCTGCTGTAATACTGGACTTGTTCACTCCCGCTTTCAGAAGTACCCAGCATTACGCCATAATTGCCTGCTGTCCCATCAACCCAGTCTTGTACAAACGATGTAATGTCCCACTCGTGGTCACCGGTTTGTCCGGCCCAAGCGTTAACACTCGGCGGCGTCGAATCACTTTCGTAGTCTGGCCGGGTGTCGTAAGTAACCGTATTTCCCTCCCACGCCTCGGTTACCTGAAATGCTTTGACCGTCAATGAGCCCGTAACATCGACCACAGTATAGTAAAGCGTCGCTGAAGTGATCGTGGATCCCGCAGGAATGGTGCTGAGATCAAACTGGACAAAAATTGTCTGATCACCAGGTTCGTCACCGGATTTATCGACGACCAGATACTGCGAAGCGCCATAGTTTGTCGTATCGGAACCTTTATTGACGTAGGTATCCTGCGAGGGATTCAGAGTCTCCGTTGCCAGAGCACCCGCCCACAGGTCCTGCAGATCGGCATCAGCAATAATGCTGGTGTCTATGTCACCACTGGCGAACTCCAGGTCCCAGTCCCCGCCCAGTGACGCATGCCCGGTCAAGTCGTCACTGGCCGCAATATCGGCGCCGGTCAACCGGGCCAGGTCATTCAGCAGCCGCTCACCGGCCGGGTCGGAGGCCAGGTTGCAGCCATAGATCAGAATATCGGCATTCTGGCTCAACGACTGATCCCAATTTGAGAAATCATTACTGAACTTATCCAACGAAGAAATACCAACCCAGTCGCGTCCCAACTGGAAGCCGGTGTCATCACCATGACTCAAGAGATGGATGGCATCAACATCCTGGTATTCCGCCAGAATGCTGCTGATTTGAGCGGTTCCACCTGTATCCGCCTCGAGCACAAAGACCTTGGTTTCAACGCCAGGCCTGTCGCCTATACCCTGCAGTAGTTGCTGGTAGTCCGGGGCATTTGCATCGATGAATACCAGTTCCAGCCGGTCAGAAAGTTCTCCCGGGGACAACAGCGAAGCGCCAAGTTCATCGAGCGAGGGGGCGTCATCTGGGGAGGCCGCAAGCGCCTGTTCATCGCCTGCCAGGTCTTCAAACAGCTCAACGCTGTCTTGCATGGTTAAAGGAGCGCTGTGTTCGTCTGAGGAGGGGGACGTAGGCAACAGGCCCGACAAGGCATCCGCCGAGAGCAGAATTTTGGGCTCCATGGGTTCAAAAAACAGCTTAGAACCACCGGAATTTTCCGCTGGACGATCGCCTCTAGCTGCCCACTGCACGAATCTGCGAATCATGACATCCCCGCGCTATCACGGTAAGACCAGTATGGCCGAGTATCTTTTGTAGCACCGAAATACTCGATTACGTTCAAAATGTCGCCTGATCCCTCGGCGCCCTTGTTTCGGTCAAACGCCTTTCGTTATGGAAACTTTGAACCCCTGGTCTTCAAGGGTTTTTCTCCGCACTTCCGCATCTTCAAGTGAATTGAAAAGGCCCAGCAAAATCATTCCGCTGTGTGGTCCCTGATCCATAGTGAGCGGATCAGTGACACCTGCAGCCCGAAGGCGGCTGGTCAATTCACTGGTTTTCTGGTGCGAGTCAGCCTGCTTCGTGGTTAACAGGTAATAAATGGTTTGCGGATCGCCTTGTTCGACACCCTGCCGTTGCTCTGATTCCTGCCCAGGTTCCGTGTCTGACGCCATGTTCTGCAAAAATTTGACCGTGCATTTCAACCCGGCCGGAATCCGGTAATGCGGGTTTTGCAGCTCTAACCGAACGCCAAATGTATTACTGGCCGTGTCGCCGATTCGATCTATGATGGACACCATTGCGTGCAGCTGCTCATTGACCAGTGTTTCGGGCACTACCTTCGCCAGCATATTCAGCTCGATGTCACGGAAGTACTCCATGGGTACAATGGCCTCAACCACCAGGGGATTCAGCTGCGCCATGCGAAGAATTGCATCTTCCTCCACATGCTCGCCAGACTGTTTCAACGTATCAATGACAAAACCGTCAAAAGGCGCCCTGATGGTTTTCTGCCCGAGCTGCTCCCTGGCGCGCTGCAATTCCAGCTCGCGCACCCTCGCTAGCTCCCGTGCCTGCACCAACCGCTGCTGAGAAAGACTAAATTCCCGCTCGACCTCATCAACATCTTCAACCGCGATCACCTGTTTCTGCGAAAGCGACCGGGACCGCTTTATCCGGCTGGTATCAAAAGCCAAATTGATTTTGCTCAGCTCAATCTCGGAGAGGATGTCTGCCCGATACTGCGCCAGCTCGAAATTGGCACGCTCTACATCTGCATTCATCTGCGCAACAGCCTGCCCCTTTCGAACCTGCTCGCTGCGTTGAACCAGCACTTGTTCAACCACTCCAGAAACGGGACTTGAAACATCGGCAACCTGACTCGGATTAATGACACAATCGACTGCGGGGACTGGACTGTGGACAGCGTTATCCGCGTAAACCGCGCTGGGTTGCAGCAGGCAAATAATGGCAAAGAGAGCTGAGTTTGTGTTCCAAGAATGGGGCTTTAAACTACTAGCCATGTTGGAAGTTCCGGTTTCGCAAAGGGTCGAAGGAATGAGTCTAGATGAAGGGACTTCTCTCAGCTATAGACATGCAACAAAACGCTACATTTAGACTGGCTCATGTAACCAAAGGTGCTGCAGATAACGGACCAACTGACGACCCAGGGATTCTTCGCCATGAACAAAACGCGCGTGTACTCGCTGTCCTGGAAATATACCCTGTTGTCGCTGGGGCAATTCCAGTTCAACCTGATAGACACTGGTTAACGCCTGCAGGCCTGATTCATCTCTCGCGTCGACTGCCGTCGCACCGCCGGCGCTACTGCCCAAGTACTTGCTGGGAAGACGATTGCTCAGCAGGGGTATCTCCCGGGACATGCTAGCGGGCAGTACATCTCGCGGCTGTCCTATCAGACGAATACTGATGTCCTGACTATCCCGCCTGATCTGTTCAATTTTCGTTTGAGGAATCACAAGTCGGGCAGTCAAGCGATCACGATCCAGACTGTATCCCACCAAGTCTCCGCGCTTGATGAAGCGTCCCGGCAAATCCTGTGATTTTGGTAGTACCAACAGGCCTGCCTGATGACTGACAATGGAGAGACCGGAAATCTGATCGTCAATATCTCTTAGCTCTTCTTCCAGACTGACAATCCGTTTTTTTAGAATCTCTGACTGCGACCGATCCCGGGAGAGAGCTCCGTTTAGCTTGCCACGCAATTCGTCAATCTGAGACTGAACCACCACGCGCCGGGATTCCAACTCTATATTGGACAACGTGAGGATTTCATCACCGGCTTGAACGGCACTTCCATCTTCCCGGTGCATCTTTTGCACGATGCCCGAACTTGCAGCCCGGATCGCGGCATCTTCCGGTATATTAACGAGCCCTTGCGCATAAGTGGAATCTGGCACAGGTACGGACATCACTATGCCAACGATCGCTACCAGAACCATGCTGACCAGGGCAAAGCGTAATTGACGGCCCGCTCGCTGCGCCGCTTTATACAACCCAACCGTATTTTTGATTGCCGGGTAAACGATTTGCGAGAGAACCGCCCAAAGCGCCAGCGCCATACCCAGTACAAAAAACTTGCCAGATACCCAGAGCGCGATGAATAGTGAAATAAAAACCCGGTAGACCGCGGACGCGATTCCGTAAACGAATAGCCACTTTGCCTCACCGACTGCTGTGACCGGCGACCTGACATCAGGGATACCGACCACAAAACGCTTAAACAAGTAACCCACATACTGCTGACTGCGGCTCGCAAGGTTCGGTATCTGAATCCACTCACTGAAGACGTAATAACCATCAAAGCGCAACAGCGGATTGGCATTGAATAACAGGGTCGAAACGCCACCGATGATCATGATGCCGAACGCAATATCACGGCCAATGCCGGCAGCACCATGCAACCACCAGATAAGCGCAACCGAGGCAAGAAAGGTCTCCACCAAAATGCCCGCAGCACTGACAAGTATTCGCTTCCGCCGACTGGCGAAGCGGTTAGACGCGGAGCTATCTACATAGGGGACAGGAAAAAACACCAGCAACATGATGCCCATGTCATGGACGACTCCACCCCAGCGCTTGGTGGCCAGTGCATGCGCCAATTCGTGCAGCGCTTTCACAACTGGATAGAGCAGCCAGAAATAGAGGAGATAAACCGGATCATTGAAACGCGCTGCGCCATAGTCAACCAGCTCCCCCCAATGCATCCAGCTTGTCACCAGCGCGTACAGCACAACAAACAGCCATAGCCATATGAACACGCGACTCCGAATCCAGCCGAGGTAAGGCATCACTCTGGAAAGAAAGCGATCAGGGTCGATCAGGCGAACACGAATGGCAAAAGGCCGGGAGAGCCCCTTTATAAACTGTCCGACTTTTCCGATGACGTTCTTTTGTGCCAAACCGGCAGTCCTGTCGTCATCCTGTAACAAATGAGAGGACTTGAGATTGGCTATCAGCAGAATGATATCGCTTTGGCTCAATGCCGGTGACTGTAATTTTTGCAGGTTGTTATAGATCTCTTCTACGGTAGATTGGCCGTCGAGTCTGCGAATAAAAGCGTCTGCGTCAGAGCTGCTTCGAAAGTATCGCTCCGAGTTCTGATCAGCCAGTATGAGCCAGGGTTGCCCCCGATATTCATGGCAATAGCTGACGACGCCATCATGCAGTTGCAGGCGCAGGCTTGCCACCTTGTCCCAGGTTTCACCGATAGAGTAGCTGACCCGGTTTTGCTCTAAGGAAGCCATTTCCACAGCCAAAGCACCACTGCATTATACAGTTCGTGAAAGTAGATCCAGGCAAGCGACCGCTCGCCAACTTCAATTTTGGCCACTCCCTGCATACCCGGGCGCAACGCCGGATACTGCTGGTCCAGAATGGCCTCCACTCGGTAGACAATCGAGTTCGCTCTGTCCTCGAATACGGGCGACACTTTGCTAACCGCAAAGCCGAGTTCCTTCCCAGGTAACGCCTGAAGATTGACGTGACCAACCGCCCCCGACCTTACCTCGGCAATGTTTTGCTCTTCCACATATATAACCAATCGATAGGAATCCAGTGGCGCCACTTCGAACAACACATCGCCGAGCTCGACCGGCGCGCCCAGTGACCGACTCAAATCACCGGCAATAATATAGCCATCCATGGAGGCGCGGATTGCAGACCTTTCCAGTTTGCGCTCGACCAGGTTCAATTCGGCGTTTACCTGGCTGATCTGAGATTTGTATATATAGGCCTGGGCCATATCGCGCTGCCCCAAAGCCTGTCGGTATTGTCGATTGTATTCATCTTTTTTGGATTCAAACTGCAGGCGAGACAACTGGAGTTCATGGTCATCCATTTTCGCCAGAATTTCGCCAGCAGCCACCGTCTCTCCTGCTCTTTTGGGTGCCGAGTTTACGTACCCATCAAACGGCGCAACCACTGCACGCTGCACACTTCCCTCAAGGGTTGCCTGTGCACTGATCCGATAATCCCCTTTAAGAAATGACACCGCCAATATTGCAAGCAGAGCGCACATCAACGCGATTGTTGCTGGTGCAACCAGGCGGCGCTTCCGTTTGCCCTCCCCTCTCGTATCACCCATCAGTAACTGATCGGAGGTGTCTGCGTCTTCAGGCTCATGCCGGAGTAGCAACTCGAGCCACTTTTCTCCCCACTTTAATAGCTGGAGGACCACCCGCTGCTGCTCGGGCTTTATTCTGACCTGGACAGCAACAGCAACACTTCTCCCTGCAGCTACTCTCAGAGGCGTCGCGAGAATGTGATCAAGTCCGTTCGAATCCAGCTTTTTTACGATCAAACGATTTTGCAAACTGGCCTGGCGGGCTAGCCTCACGAGCTCTTCCGGCGCTGCCTCCTCACTCGGCCACTGCACTGACTGGGGAATTTCCTGCTCGACATCAACAAGCAGCACCGCCCGCTTCGCGCCCCGCATCATTTTGCAGGTCAGATCAAGCCAGGCGGACAGAATTTCCTTCTCAAGCATGCTTTACCGCAACTCTTGGTGTATCGAGGCACTTCATTTTCGGGTTCTTTTCCACTTTTGACAGTACGCAGAGCCTGACAGCATTTCGTCTTCTCATTTAATCTCGACGTTTTAAATGGTCCGACAAATCCTGATCCAGAACGGCAACTCTACGTTGCATCGTGAGATTAAGAAACAAATCACTGACGTGGCACATTTTGGCAGTGTACTACTGTTACCGCCACAGAAACTCACTTTCACTCCGGACACAGCATGCTGCTAATAGCAATACCTTCGAAAAATCTCCGAAGTCATGCTGGGCACACAGCTTTTCTTTGGCGGGGGCTCCTTCACCCCAATTCCGATGCTGTTGAGCGGTCCGGAACGGAACGTTATCATTGCTGAATAACCTTAAGCGAGACACGGTCTTATGAGCACACCTTCCCCCTACGACAACCTACCCGATGCACAGGGCTTTTTTGGTAAATTCGGCGGGCAGTTTGTGCCGCCGGAAATGAAGCAGGTAATGGATGAAATCAGCGCCGCCTATCAGGAAATCCGCCAACGCAAGGATTTTCAGGATGAGCTGGACTACTTGCTGGCAGACTATGTGGGTCGCCCAAGCCCGATCTTTTACGCACGGCGGTTATCCGAAAAACTTGGCGGTGCACGCATCTATCTGAAGCGTGAAGATCTGAATCACACAGGCGCTCACAAGATCAACCACTGCCTAGGCGAAGCCTTGCTGGCGAAGTTTATGGGTAAAACCAAGGTGATTGCCGAGACTGGCGCGGGCCAGCACGGTGTTGCTCTGGCAACTGCTTGCGCACTGGTAGGCATTCCCTGCGAAATTCATATGGGCACGGTGGATATTGCCAAAGAGCACCCGAACGTGACCAAAATGAAGATTCTGGGTGCTACTTTGATACCGGTGACTCGCGGGACAGCGACCCTGAAGGACGCCGTCGACAGTGCCTTTGATGAGTACCTGAAAGATCCCCAGAATTTTATTTACGCCATTGGCTCCGTTGTGGGCCCACACCCATTCCCGGGTATGGTTCGCGATTTCCAGTCGGTTGTTGGTCGTGAAGCTCGCGCGCAATTCATGGAACGCTACAAAAAATTGCCGGATTACGTTGCAGCCTGCGTGGGTGGCGGCTCCAACGCCATGGGCATTTTTACAGCGTTCCTGAATGATGAAAGCGTCAAGCTCGTGGGTGTCGAGCCTGCGGGTGAGGGTCTGGACACTGAGCGGCATGCGGCAACCATGACCAAGGGAAAACCCGGCCAGATACACGGTATGGCCTGTTACGTGCTCGAAGACGATGAAGGCAACCCCATGCCGGTTCACTCCATCGCATCTGGCCTGGACTATCCGGGGAGCGGCCCGCAACACAGTTATCTGAAAGACTTGGGACGGGTGGAGTATGCCAGTGCCAATGACACCGAGTGTCTGGATGCATTCATGATGCTGTCGCGGGTGGAAGGCATCATTCCTGCGCTGGAAAGTGCTCATGCTGTGGCCTGGGCCATACGTGAGGCACCCAAGCTGTCAAAAGAACAGTCTATCCTGGTCAACCTTTCAGGCCGCGGGGATAAAGACGCCGACTACGTGGCGGAAAAACTGGGCCTGTAACCATCTGTTGCAGAAATAAAAAAGGCGAAGCTGGAGCCCGGCTTCGCCTTTTTTATGACTTTTGGCTGGCTAGCGCAGAATCACCAGTGGTTTCTTCGCGGTCGTCAGCATGCTGGTGGTCGTACTGCCCAGTAAAAAGCGGCGAATTTTAGAGTGGCCGTATGCGCCCATCACCAGAATGTCGATATCGAACTCATCCTGATAACTGTGCAATACAGGTTCTACTTCACCACTACGGATAGCCAGCGTAATTTCTGACTCAAGAGGAGCCAGCATAGCCTCGGCTTTGCGCAACTGGGCCATGGCTTCCGAGGTTTCATTGCCCACCATCACCAGATGCATTGGCATGCCTTTGAGTACCGGGCTGGCTGCCAGGTGCTCAACACCACGAAACGCCGTGGCGCTGCCATCAAATGCCAGCATGGCGCTTTTAGGCGTTGAGAATTCATTGGGAACCAGCAGGATCGGAAGGCTCATACTGCGGATGACGGTTTCCAACTGGCTGCCGATGTGTTGCTCACCCTCTGAACTGCTTTCGCCGTGCAGCCCCATCACCAGCAGACGAATATGCTCCTGCATTCCCAGCAGAGATTCCGTCAGATCACCATGGCGCTGGCGTTTTTTGATTTCGCTGACGCCTGCCTCCTGCAACCTGAGTGCGGCTTCTTCCAGCATATGGTTGCCATGCTCCAGAGCAAGCTTTGCCCTTTGGCGATCCAGCTGAGCCAGTTCATCCAGAAGATGTTCCCGGCTCCCCAGGCCAATGTTGCCGGCCAGATCCGGCTCCGCCGGGTAGCGCTCTTCATCAAGTACATGCAGCAAGGTCAGCGGCAGGTTCATATACTTACTGGCCCAGGCAGCGTATTCACATACGGCCGGTGCAGCACGGGAGCCATCAACACAGGCTACAACTTGCAATGTATCCTGCGGATCAGTTTGGATATTCGCTGTCGTTTCCTGCATATCAATGGCCCATCAGCTGGTCAATGCCTTCCGGCTTGTCGTGCACGCCAAAGCGGTCAACGATAGTGGCGCTGGCCTGGTTCATGCCAATCACTTCCACTTCCGCACCGTCACGACGGAACTTTATAACTACCTTGTCCAGCGCGCCCACGGCGGTTATGTCCCAGAAGTGGGCACGGCTGACGTCTATCACCACTTTATCCACCACTTCGCGAAAATCAAATGCTGCAACGAACTTTTCTGAGGAGCTGAAGAAAACCTGCCCGGTTACCTGGTATGTGCGTGTACCCGATGATTCATCAAGCGTTGTCTGCACCTCCATAAAATGCCCGATCTTGTTAGCGAAGAACAACGCTGCAAGGAGTACGCCGGCGAACACGCCCAACGCCAGGTTGTGGGTTGCGACAACCACGCACACGGTGACCAGCATGACAATGTTGGTAGAAAGCGGATGCGTTTTCAGGTTGCGGATAGACTCCCAGGAGAAGGTGCCAATGGATACCATGATCATCACTGCCACCAGAGCTGCCATGGGAATTTGTACCAGTATGTCGTCCAGTACCACGATCATCACCATCAGGAAAACACCGGCGGTGAGCGTGGAAAGCCGTGTACGCCCCCCGGATTTGATGTTAATAACTGACTGACCAATCATCGCGCATCCCGCCATACCACCAAATAGGCCGGACCCGATGTTGGCAATGCCCTGCCCACGGCATTCGCGGTTACGATCACTTTCGGTATCGGTCAGGTCGTCCACTATTGTGGCTGTCATCATCGACTCCAGCAGACCGACCACGGCCAGCGGAATGGAGTATGGAAGGATAATCATCAGGGTTTCGAGATTCAGCGGCACATCAGGCCAAAGAAAAATAGGCAGCGTGTCGGGTAACTCGCCCATATCGCCCACGGTGCGCACGTCGATATTGAACAGCACAGCAACAATCGTCAGGGCCACGATACAAATCAGCGGCGATGGCAGCACCTTGCCCAACACCGGTACATACGGGAACAGGTAGATAATGCCCAACCCGGCTGCAGTCATGGCGTAAACGTGCCAGGTAACATTGGTGAGCTCCGGCAGCTGGGCCATGAAGATCAGAATTGCGAGAGCATTCACGAAGCCTGTAACCACCGAACGCGACACAAACCGCATGAGGCCGCCCAGTTTCAGCCAACCAGCTACAATCTGGATCACACCGGTCAACAGTGTGGCGGCCATCAGATATTCCAGGCCGTGCTCTTTTACCAGCGTTACCATAAGCAGCGCCATGGCGCCGGTCGCGGCGGAGATCATACCGGGTCGACCGCCCACAAACGCAATGATGACAGCAATACAAAAAGAGGCGTAAAGCCCCACTTTTGGATCTACCCCGGCGATGATCGAGAAGGCAATCGCTTCCGGTATCAGTGCGAGGGCAACCACAATTCCGGCGAGCAAATCGCCCTTGGTGTTGGAAAACCAGTTGGCTTTCAGTGTATTTACCATAGTTTAGGGTATCCGGGTGGCTGCGCTGTTTAACAAATATCGCATTGCCGATGTTTGGATTACGGCAATTTCGGCAAGATAAGGGGCGCGAATTCTACCAAAGTGCGGGTGCCGGCGTAAGGGCGCCTGTCCTCTTCGCATAGCGGACTGGTATTATTGGAGCACTGCTACAGACACACAGGAGTTTCGCCCGTTCATGGACGATGTTGCATCCCAGTTTCTGGCCGCGAACCAGACCACGCTGAATCTCGCTGTCGCACTCATTCTTGGAGCCATCATTGGCCTTGAGCGCGGCTGGGATGCGCGCGAACAGAAATCCGGCGAGCGCATTGCGGGCATCCGTACCTTTTCCCTCATAGGCCTTCTTGGCGGCATTTCTGTTGTTCTGGCACAGGAAATCACAGTATGGGCGTTTCCCGTTCTTCTGTTGAGCGTGGTCGCCATGGCAATCGTGGCCTACAGTGAACGGCTCGATCATATCCGCAATTTCAGCATTACCGGCATGGTCGGCATGGTGCTGACGTTCTGTTTTGGTGCTATTGCTGTTGCCGTAGACCCCGTAATAGCAACTACCGCCGCTGTGATCACCGCGATTATTCTCGATAACAAGGAACAAATTCACGGCTGGGTGAACAAACTTAAAGCCCACGAGCTGGATGCCGGGCTAAAACTCCTCGTAATTTCCGTAGTGATGCTGCCTTTGCTCCCCAACGAACCAATGGGGCCAAGTGGTGTGCTTAACCCTCGGGAAATCTGGTGGATGGTGGTGATGATCGCGTCCATCTCCTTCGTGGGTTACTTTGCCATGCGGTTGGCGGGCACTAAAAAGGGCATTCTCTTTACCAGCCTCTTTGGAGGCCTGAGCTCCTCCACTGCGCTGACCTTGCATTTTGCTCGCCAGGCCAATCTGCACCCAGCGCTGAACGCACAGTTTGCAACCGGCATCCTCATTGCCTGTGGCACTATGTTCCCTCGCATATTGGTGTACTGCTTCGTGATCAACCGCGACCTGCTTCCCAGCCTTGTGTGGCCAGTCGCGATAATGACGACACTGCTTTACGTACCGGCGGTTGTTATTTGGCGCCGAAATTCCGGGGGCAACCAGCTTAACCAGCCAACCCTTGGCCAAAACCCGCTCGACCTGAAATCTGCCCTGGTTTTTGGCGTACTTTTAACCGTTGTATTGCTGCTCGGTGACTTTCTCGAGAACTGGCTTGGAGACATAGGCGTGTACGTGCTGGCAGCCACCTCTGGTATTGCTGATGTGGATGCAATTACGCTTTCCCTCGGCCGCATGTCCAACACGGGTCTTTCGCTGGATACGGCAGTTATGGGTATTGTTATTGCTGCCACAGCCAACAACCTGGTCAAGTCCGGTATGGCCTGGGTTATTGGTAACCGGAAAACGGGGCTTTATGTCGCAGGGCCCATGCTGCTGTCGCTCAGCGCGGGGCTTCTGGTGGCATGGATTCAGTAATCAGATAATCGCTATCGGGCGCAGCGAAAAGTCAGGTTGTAACGACAGGCACCGGTCAGGGGATGGGCTCCGTGCTTGAGTGTAAGCACTCCATGATAGCGCAACCGTGAAGGCCCTCCCCAGACCACCACGTCGCCGTGGCCCAAGGGAATATTTCGTGGCCGCTCACTCCGTGTCATATCACCGAACTGAAACGTCTGGGGCAGCCCAAGAGAGACCGATACAATCGGCTGCGACAGATCACGCTCATTTTTATCCTGGTGCAGCCCCATTTTTGCACCTGGCCCATACCGATTGATGAGGCAGGCGTCCGGAGTAAAATCCGGATACCCCGCAGCCAGTGCGGCCGACCGTGCCAACTCGGCAAAAATAGGAGGCATCTCCGGCCAGGGGTCGCCAGAACAGGGGTCCTCCGCCTGATAGCGATACCCGCGCGCATCAGTCACCCAGCCCCAATGTCCACAACAACTCATGGCAACAGACATACTGTGCCCGCCGGGTGTTTTCATGTGTCTTAAAGGGGCGGCAGCCGTGATCTGTCCAATCTCACGCAACAGATCCTCATCTGCGGCCGACGCGAAATGCCTAAGCACAAACGCACCCTCCGCAAGGGCTTCGGTCGTTGTTTCAATGTGCTGGTCGGCAAACAGGTCAGGAGTCATAACCGCTACTTTTAACACGAAAAACCGGCCTGCTAACAGGCACGGGTATAGACAGATGACCAGAATGAAAGCCTGTTCATGAAGATTGACTGAAAAACACGTATATTCTGTGGTCTGATCCATTATCCGGTAAGGACGTTTTGATGCTGTTTGCGATGATCATTGGTGGTCTGATTGGTTATGCCTTTGGCAAGTTCCCCGGTTTCCTGGTGGGCGCAGCTCTCGGTGCATTTTTGCTCAACCGGGCGAAGAGCCGTCTGATCGGTAAACTGCAGAACATTCAATCTGGTTTCATTGAATCTGTATTCGCGGTTATGGGTGCCCTTTGCAAAGCAGATGGCGTTGTTTCAAAAGATGAAATCCAGATGGCAGAAACCATGTTCGTGCGTTTTCGCCTGAATGAAACCCAAAAAGCCGCAGCCAAAGCAGCCTTCAGCCGTGGCAAAGCCGAAGGTTTCGACCTGGATGCAGAACTGGCGCATTTCATGCGCATCAGCGGGCGCCAGCCAGCCTTCCTGCAGATGTTTCTGCAAGTACAGGTTTCAGCGGTCGCGGCGGACGGCGTAGTACATCCGGCTGAGCACGAAATGCTGGTTCGCATTGCCCGCGGCCTCGGCCTGCCGGAGAGCCAGGTTGATCAACTGGAAGCCATGCTGCGCGGTGCCCATGCGGGACAGGCTGGTAGCCAGCGCACTAGCGCCCAGCAGAATGACGACGCCTACAAGGTTCTTGGGGTATCCCCATCTATCAGCGATGCAGAGCTCAAGAAGGTTTATCGTAAACTGATGAGTGAAAACCACCCTGACAAACTTGCAGGCCGAGGTCTTCCGGAAAGCATGCGCGAAATGGCGGAAGAGCGCACACAGGAAATCACCCACGCCTACGATGTAATCAAGGAATCCCGGAAAAATAGCGCCTGATGTCGGCCTCTGACTCCCCGAAAATCGGCAACGCGTTTACCGACGATGCCCTGGGCACTGATGACGGCACCGCCCTCGCCGAACGCATCCGTAGCCGCGACGTATCGGTTACTGAGGTCACACAGGCTGCCATCCAGCGATTACGCAAAGTTGAGCCGCTGATTCACAGTATTGTTGCTGAACGTTATGAGCAGGTGCTGGGGGCAGCGGCAAAACTGGACAAAGGCAACAGCCTGACGGAGGCTCCTTTTTTCAGCGGTGTGCCGACCTTTATCAAAGACAACACGAATGTGGCCGGAATGGCCACACGCATGGGTTCAGACGCCGTGCCTGCCGGCCACCCCTTAAAAAAGACCAGCCCTTTCGCACAGCAGATGCTCGCGCAGGGTTTTCTTTGTCTGGGCAAAAGCACCATGCCCGAGTTCGGGTTCAACGCTTCAACCGAATACGCTCATGGTGAACCAAGCCGCAACCCCTGGAACCTTGCTTACTCCGCCGGTGCCTCGTCCGGCGGCTCGGCTGCGTTGGTGGCAAGCGGAGCAATTCCCATTGCCCACGCCAACGATGGGGGCGGCTCCACACGAATTCCTGCAGCCTGTTGCGGATTGGTAGGACTGAAGCCTACCTGCGGGCGCGTTGTCGACAACGACGCCGCTAAATCCCTACCCATCAATATTCTCAGCGACAGCGTGGTTACCCGCTCGGTAAGGGATACCGCGAACTTTATCTACCAGGCAGAGCGATACTTCCGGAACACCAAGTTGCCACACGTTGGCAAGGTGGACGGTCCAACTGAAAAGCGGCTGAGAATTGGCCTGGTTATAGATTCCATCAACGGCCATAAAACTGACGGTATGACCCGTAAAACCGTCGAAGCAACCGCCAGACGACTGGAAGCTCAGGGGCATCACATTGAGCCGGTGCGAGTGCCGGCAAACTCAACATTCCCCGAAGATTTTGCCTTGTATTGGGCCATGCTGGCATTCGGCATCCAACTACATGGACGCAAGCTGACTCATCCGGGTTTTGACAAACGCCGGGTAGATGCTCTTACCCAGGGCCTGGACCGGATGTTCCGGAAAAACTTCTGGCGCATGCCTGCGATTCTGTGGCGCCTACGCCGCGCAAGATTCGATTATGCCAAAGCAATGGCTGGTTTCGACGCCGTCCTTACGCCGGTGCTCGGCCATACCACGCCCAGGCTAGGCCACCTCAGCCCGAACGTGCCTTTCGACACCTTGTTCGACCGGCTGACCCGCTACGCTAACTTCACGCCTCTGGCCAACGTCACCGGCGCACCCGCCATTTCACTTCCCGCAGCCCGGTCACCGGAGAACCTGCCGGTTTCAGTGCAGATTATGGGCCGTCACGGCGATGACCGTACACTACTGGAGATCGCATTCGGGCTTGAGGCCGATCATCCCTGGCCCTTGATCTGCGAGAAGCGTTAATTCCGCGAACGACTCTGCAAACAACGTGGTCATGAGACGTTTCGGCTCAGACGCCTCCTCACTCTCTGCCCGACCTTGTCTCCAAGTACCAGCATGGCCGGCGTTAAAAGCAGTGTCAGTATGGTGGCGAAGGCCAAGCCTCCGGCAATGGCGCTGGAGAGCTGTGCCCACCACTGGGTTGATGGCGCGCCCATACCGAGCGACGGTGTCAACAGGTCGACATTAATACTCAACACCATAGGCATCAGACCCAGCACTGTAGTAATGGCAGTGAGCAGCACAGGCCGTACACGCAGACAACTTGTCTCCAGCGCTGCTTCATAGGCAGTCAATCCCTCTTTCTTCATCTGGTTGTAGGTATCGATCAGAATGATGTTGTTATTCACCACAATACCCGCCAACGCAATGATCCCCATACCCACCATAACAATGCCAAAGGACTGGCCGTTTAACAGCAGCCCGAGGAGAACTCCAGCCGTGGACAGCACAATCGCTGAAAGAATCAGGAAGCTCTGGTAAAGGGAATTGAATTGGGTCACCAGAATAAGCAGCATCATAGCGATCGCCACCAGAAACGCTGTGACGAGAAAATTGGAGGCCTGCTGCTGGTCTTCGTTTTCGCCCGCAAACTTTACGGTCACCCCCTCAGGTGTTTCCGGGAGCTCAGCCTGCAGTGCTTTCAACAGGCTATCCACCTGTTCACCAGGTTGAATATCCGATTTGATGGTTACTGCCCGCTGTCCGTCCACCCGGGCGATGCTGCCGGTCTTGTTTCCCGGTTGCAGATCAAGAAACTGCGAAAGCGGAACCTGCCCGCGCGATGTGTTAATGGTCTGTCGCTGCAGATGATCCAGCTCGCGCCAGTTGTTCGGAACCCGCACGGCAATATCCACCTCATCGCGCACATCTTCAGGGCGGTATGTGGCCAGCACCAGGCCATTGGTCACCAGGCGAACCGCACTGCCGATACTGAGTACATCGGTTCCGAAACGCGCAGCAGCTTCACGATCAACTTCCAGGCGCCATTCAATGCCTGGCAGGCTACGGTCATCTTCAATATCCAGAAAGCCACCTTGCGCGCGCATCTGGTCTTCGATTTGGTCCACATAGCCATTAAGCTTGCTGCTCTCGCGACTGCTGACCTGCAATTCAATTGGTTTGCCGCCGGCAGGGCCGTCTTCCTGCTTCCGGAACTCAAGCTCAATACCCGGAATATCCTCAGTGCGGGTCAGGAAATCATCAAGAATGGCGCTGGCCGGGCGGCGGGTAAACCAATCAGTAAACTGAAACTGAAGCACGCCTATGACATCCGGTGCCATCTGCGTGCTGGCACTCAACATTGAGCGCGCGTAAACAGCTTTCACTTCGGGCATTCCCTGCAAGCGGCCCTCTACCTGACGCACAATGGCGTCTCGCTCCAAGACCGAAAGATCACCCCGGGCACGAACCTGCACTTGCGCCGAATCCGGCTCTACACTGGGGAAAAATTCGACGCCGTAGTTGAACTTGCCATAAGCAACATATACCAAAACAACCACTGCCAGCACGCCTGCCAGCGTATAACCGGGGTAGGACAGTAGCCCGGAAAGCAGTCGACGATACCCATGCATCATCCGGCCGCTTTCGTTAACCACACGGACACGACGACCACCGCTGACACCTCCCAGAACCGGCAGGAACACCAGAGCCATCGCCAGAGATGCAACCAGGCAGATAATGACAGTGATGGGCAGGAACTTCATGAACTCACCCACAACGCCAGGCCAGAACAGAAGCGGTACGAACACCGCCAGCGTGGTCGCCGTGGACGCAATAATGGGCCAGGCCATACGACTTGCTGCCTCAGCCCAGGCATCCACCACCGTCTGTCCGTCTGAAAGGTTACGGTCGGCCAGTTCTGAAACAACAATGGCCCCATCCACCAGCATTCCGGCTACCAGAATGAGGCTGAACAGTACGACGATATTCAGGGTGAGACCCATCATCCAGATAACCAGAATGCCGGTCAGGAATGCGCCAGGAATGGTCAGCCCCACCAGCATGGCGGAGCGCGGGCCCATGGCGGCAATTATAACAATGATGACCAGCACGATGGCGGTTAGCACGTTGTTGAGCAGATCACTCAACATGTCACGAACTTCGTCGGACTGATCCATGATGTAGCGAATATCCAGCGCATCAGGCAACTCTGGCTGCGCCTGGGCAATCAGCTCACGCACCTGCCCCACGGTTTCGATAATGTTGGCACCCGTGCGCTTGGACACTTCCAGAACCAGCGCCGGCTCTCCATTGATGCGCGCAAATCCAGTCGGGTCTTTAAAAGTGCGCTGGAGCATGGCCACATCACCAAAAGTCACAACTGTGTCGCCGTCCACTTTGATCGGCATGGACATGACATCTTCGATATTTTCAATAACGCCCGGGACTTTAAGCGTCATGCGGCCATTGCCGGTATCCAGCGAGCCGGCGGCCACCAATTGGTTATTCCGTGTCACCAGAGAGCTGAGCTGATCGAAGTCTATGCCATAGCTTTCAAGCACTTGAGGGTCTGCAACGATTTCCAGAAGATCCTCCCGGTCGCCCCCTATCTCTACCTCGAGTACCTCTGGAATGGCCTCAATCGCATCTTGAAGCCCACGGGCAACAGTAATCAGCTCACGTTCAGACAGGGGCCCGGAAAGGCCAATGGAAAGTACCGGAAAGAGGGAAACGTTGATTTCATTTACCCGGGGCTCGTCTGCCTCCTGCGGAAGCTTGCTTCGGGCAGTGTCCACTTTTTCCCTGACGTCCTGCAGAGCGGCATCCGGATCGAAACCTGCATCAAACTCCAGCATTACCGAGGCATGCCCCTCTGAGGCAGTACCACGCATTTCCTTTATCCCCTCAAGCGAGCGCAGTTCCTGCTCCATAGGCCGAACCAGCAATCGCTCTGCATCTTCCGGACTGATACCTTCCAGTGTCATGGAGATATAGATCATTGGAATAGTGACGTCCGGGTTTGCTTCCCTGGGGATCGTCTGAAAAGCCGCTATACCGCCCAGAATCAAAAACAAGAGAGTCAGGAGCGTGGTGCGACTGCGATCTATGGCAGCTAAGATGAGTGTGCGCATCCCGCTCAGCCCCGCTCGTCAGAGGCATCAACAGGCTCAACGTACTCACCCTCACTGACAAAGCCCCCACCCCGGGTAATCAGGCGAATTTCATCAGGCAAGCCAGTAACCCAGGCACCTTCAGTGGATACGTTGAGCAATTTCACCGTGCGGAAAACGACCCGATTCTGTTCATCAACGTATTTCACACCAGGGCGACCGTCGTCCCCCAGAGACAGATAGGCCGGAGAAATAAAGGTGGCCTGAACGTCAGGTAAAGCAACCCGGAGGTTGGCACTGCCCCCGGCAATACGTTTCTTGTCCGGATTATCAACCGCGATCTCCAGAGCAAAGCTGCGCGTCTCGGGATTTGCAGCACTGGCAACGAAGGAAACCACACCATCTAGCGTATCGCCATCCAATGGGCGCACCCGCACTTTCTGGCCCGGCGCAACTTGAGAAACAGATTGCTGTGGTACCTGACCTTTAGCCTTTAACCTGTCTATCCGCACCAGTTCAAAAAGCGGCGAGCCCACCTGAACCAGGCTACCAGCCTCAACGCTCTTACTATTAATCACACCATCAAACGGTGCTGAAGGCCTGAGGTGGGCAACTTCAAGCTCAGCAGTCTGCAGCTCTGCACGCGCCGCTGCCAGGTCACTTTCAATACTGAGAATCTCTGACTGCGAGGCCAGATTGCTGGAGCGAAGTTTGCGCGCTGCCGTCAAATCCGCTTCAAGCTTCTTCACCCGGGCCTGCCAGCGCTGGACGACTGCACCGCGACCATCCTCAGACAGTGTTAAGAGCAGATCCCCGGCCTTTACCGATTCACCAAGATCCGCCCCAATGCTTTGGACTGTACCAGCAGCCCTGGCACTCACGTTCACAGTGCTCCATGGTTCAAGCTCGCCCTGAAGCAAAAGGCCCGGTTCATACAACCGAGTGTTGAGTGTCGTAACCTGAACCCGTGTACGCTCCTGCTGCCCTGTTTCCTGCTTTTCCGGTGCTTTGGTGCTCGCAACCTTGATATCACCCGTTGCCATCCAGATAACCAGAACGATCACGACCACCAAAGAGAGCCCCAGCGAACTCCATTTTACTTTGCTCATGAGATACCTACACAGCCTGAATTTGGTGAACGACAGATCGAAAAGTGACGTTGCCTGAAAAATAAAAAGATTAAACGGTTGCAACCGGTTTAAAGCGTGAGGTAGATTCTACACATAATCTTTGTACGAATTCAGAGCAGATTGTCCGTTTTATGAACCTCAAATCCGTGATCGTCCTTGCAATGCTAGTCCTCGTGGTAGTGATACCTTCCGGGGGATTTTGCGTGGATAAACGGGTGAGATAAAGACAAGCCTGACAAAACACCAGAAACCCCCGGCACCGCAAGGTCCCGGGGGTTTCTTTTTTGCGGAAGAAAAAAGGAAATACGATAATGAACGGCGCACAGCACATTCTCGAAGCGTTCCACCGCCACAACATCCAGACGGTTTTCGGTTACCCCGGCGGCTGCATCATGCCGCTATACGATGCCCTGGTGGATGATGTCCGTGTGGAACACGTGCTTTGCCGCCACGAACAGGGTTGTGCACTGGCCGCCGATGGCTACGCCCGTGCCAGCGGCAAGCTGGGAGTATGCATTGCCACCTCAGGCCCGGGCGCAACCAACCTGATTACCGGCGTTGCCAACGCACACCGGGATTCCATTCCCATGCTGGTTATTACGGGCCAGGTTCCCTCGGCTCTGATCGGCACAGATGCGTTCCAGGAAACCGATGTTCTGGGCATGACCCTGGGTATCGTAAAGCACAGTTATCTGGTTGAGAGTGCAGATGAACTGCCAGGCATTCTGGATAGCGCAATGCAGCTTGCCCAAAGTGGTCGACCAGGCCCTGTGTGGATTGATATCCCAAAGGATGTTCTGCTGGCAGAAATCACTACAAGCCCCTTTACGACACCTGCGCCACCGCAAGCAGAGTGCCCGGATCTGGCAAGTGCTATAGCCTTGCTGCGCGCTTCCCGGAAACCTCTGCTTTACAGCGGCGGGGGCATCAGCCTGGCACACGCGGAAAACAGCTTTCGCGAGTTTGCGGAATGCTCGGAATTGCCAGCCGTCGTGACCCTCAAGGGAATCGGAAACCCAGGTAAATATAGCGCTCACAACCTTGGCATGCTGGGCATGCATGGCTCTCGCGCAGCCAACCAGGCAGTGGATGAGTGTGACCTTCTACTGGTTATCGGTGCCCGCCTTGACGACCGGGCCACCGGCAGGATGGATAGCTTCGCGCCCAATGCGCGCCTGGTTCATATTGACGCCGACAGTGCCGAAATCAACAAACTCCGGCGCGCGGAGCTCGCGGTTCGCGGTGACCTGAACGCTATTCTAGGCGAGCTGACAAGGGCGCTCAGAGAAGCCCCACTGGCCATCAACGATTGGCAGAAACAATGCCAGAACCTGCGCACAACAGGCGGGTTTCAGGCAGCCGATAACGAAGAACCTTTGGCACCGATCACCGGCCCTGCCTTCATCCGCCAGCTCTCCCGGGTTGCCCCGGATGACACGATTATTGCGTGCGATGTTGGCCAGCATCAAATGTGGGTTGCCCAGCACTACCAGTTTGATCACCCACGCCACCACCTTACCAGCGGCGGCCTCGGCACCATGGGCTTTGGTTTGCCAGCGGCAATCGGCGCCCAGTTTGCCGACCGCCAAAGCACCGTTTTGAACGTGACTGGCGACGGTTCCTTCATGATGAACGCTCAGGAATTGGCCACTATTCGCCGATATAACCTGCCTGTGAAGCTGATCGTTATGGACAACCAGTGTTTAGGCATGGTGCGCCAGCAGCAGGAACTGTTCTACAACAACCGCGAAAGCCAGATTAACCTCGACGACAATCCGGATTTTGTCGCCATGGCCCGAGCGTTCGACATCCCTGCCCTGAAAATCGACCGCACTGATCAGGTTCGCCGCGGGATTGAAACCATTCTCGCCTATAACGGCCCGATGCTGCTGCATGTTGCCATCGCGCGGGAAGAGAACGTCTGGCCGATTGTAAAACCGGGTGGCAGTAATAAAGAAATGATTAACGAAACCCGCCGCTGTGCCGCGGATAAGAAGGAGAGAGTTGCATGATCACTGACCGTAGCAATGTATCGTCCAGCTATACAATTACCTGCCGGATGAACCACGAAGCGGCAGCCCTTGAGCGCCTATGTCAGGTGGTTCGTATCCGAGGTTTCCGAATTGAAAAAATGGCCGTAGAAACGACAAACGATTTTCTGGATATCGCCTTGACGGTTCAAGGCACCCGACATGTGACCATGCTTCAATCTCAGCTGGAAAAGCTGCACACTGTCGCGGAGGTTATACTCACCACTCCAGCCATGATGCCTGCAGCAACCCGCTCGGCCTGACGGCCCGGGACGATGACAGGGAACAACCGTGATATTCCGAAATACTGCACAGCGTTATCCATTATTTGTCATCGTCCTGGCGCAGCTGTGCGGAACCTCGCTGTGGTTTAGTATAAACGGTGTATGGCTCTCACTTTCCCGGGAGCTCGGGCTTTCGGAAGCAGATATCGGGCATTTCACGCTCACGGTACAGGCAGGCTTCATCATCGGTACCCTGGGCATAGCCATAACCGGTCTGGCTGACCGATTCCATGCCAGTTATATTTTCGCCTGTTCCAGTGCACTTGGCGCCTTGGCAAATGCAGGTTTTGTAATCGCCGTAACATCGCCTCCCTTTGACCTTGTTATGCGTTTTTTAACCGGCCTTTGCCTGGCCGGGATCTACCCCCTCGGGATGAAACTGGTTATCGGCTGGACGCCCAAACATACAGGAACCGCACTGGCCTGGTTAGTTGGCATGCTGACCCTTGGTACCGCCATGCCTCATCTGCTACGGGGCATCACACCGGGGCTTCCCTGGGAGTGGCCGTTACTGGGCTCTTCGGCCCTGGCACTTCTGGGTGGGGCTGCGGTTCTTCTTCTGGGGGATGGCCCTCACCTACCGTTGAACACAGCAAAAACCCGATTGCGAAGCGGGCTGGCGGGGCTCAGGTCGCCCGGGTTTCGTGCTGTAGCCGGTGGTTACTTCGGCCACTGCTGGGAGCTTTACGCTTTCTGGACCCTGACACCGCTGTTGATTACCCGGGAAGTACTGCGAATGCAGGCCCCGGCATCAATGATCCCCTTATTATCATTCACCGTCATCGGTGTAGGGTTTGCAGGCTGTATAGGCGGAGGCTGGCTCAGCCGACGGCTTGGCAGCCAGTGGGTAGCAAACAGTTCACTGGCTGTGTCGGGAACGATCTGCCTTGCTTACCCTTTCCTCGTCTGGGCCCCGCCTGGCATATTACTGGCACTACTGATGTTTTGGGGGCTTACGGTCATTGCCGACTCCCCCCAGTTTTCCGCACTGGCAGCCGACAACGCTCCCAGAGAATATGTCGGAGCATCTCTGGCGGTAATGAACGCCATAGGCTTTGCGCTGACCATACCGGCCATCTGGATAACCAATAGCCTCTGGGACACCCAGGGCGTCTGGGTGACACTTTGGTTGTTACCCGGCCCTGTTCTCGGGCTTTTGTCGATGCGCCGGCTCAATAGCCAGGAAGGCTAAGGTCTGGCGCCCTCCTTCTTTACAATCTTAATCGACAACCTGTATCGGTGGCCTCTTCCGGGCTACCAGGCTTTATAGGGTAGAAACTTCCCATTCATCGTGACGACGACTCGGTCGCCCTTCGGGTTCTCTTCCTTTTCGATATCCATGCTGAAATCAATTGCACTCATAATGCCGTCTCCAAATTTTTCATGGATGAGCGCCTTCATGGTATCGCCATATACTCCAACCACTTCGTACAGACGGTAGATCAGCGGGTCTTGAGGAATAGCACCGTCCCAGGCTTTCTTCGGGCAAACCTGGAGTGCTTCGGCTATCTGTTTATCCAGGCCCAGCGTCTCACAAAGGCTAAAGGCTTTGTCTTCGGTCAGGCTGTTCATACCCAGTACGGCAGAGGTAGTGAACACCGGAGAAAGGCCAATAGCCTCGGCAATGGCTTCCCATGTCATGTCCTTGGCTACTTTTGCTTCCAGAATCTTTGCAGTCATCAGTTCTTTGTTCATCATGGCAGTTTCCTCTTTCGGCTATCAATATCAGACATTTACCGCATGGGCGGCAATTTCAGTTTCAGTTTCGGCTCCAGCAGAAGCAGACCGGGCGACTCCTATGGCGGGCTCCACTATTCTGGGCGTGCCATCTTCCTCCGGCGTGGCTGACCCACTCCGGTTGACCAGAAAGTCCACCAGGTAGTCCCGGGTTTTATGATAGGCCGGGTTCTGAAAGATCGTGGCCCGAGCTCTCGGGTGGGGGATATCCACTTTTACACTCTCGGCTATGCGGGCGTTGGGACCGTTGGACATGAGGAAGATGCGGTCAGATAGCAGAATCGCTTCATCCACATCGTGGGTAATCATGAACACAGTCTGTCGGGTCTCTTGCCAAATATTGACCAGTTCGTCCTGAATGACGCCTCTCGTGAGCGCGTCCAGCGCACCAAACGGCTCGTCAAGCAACAACAATTCAGGCTGGGTGGCGAAAGCGCGGGCAATACTGACTCTCTGGCGCATACCGCCAGATAGCTGTGACGGCTTACGATTCAGGGCATGGTCCAGGCCTACCATTTTCAGATAACGTTCACTGTGCTCTCTGATCTTTTCTTTAGACCACTCGGGCCAGCGGGCGCGCACTGCAAATACGATGTTGTTCAGCGTCGTTTTCCAGGGCAGCAAGCTGTAATTCTGGAACACAACGCCGCGCTCAAGCCCCGGGCCTTTGATTTCCTTCCCGTTCATAACCACGTTGCCGCCGCTGGCTTCATCCAGGCCGGCCAGTACATTGAGGATGGTCGACTTGCCGCAACCAGAGTGGCCGATGATGCAGACAAACTCCCCTTTCTCCAGCGCAAAACGGACATCTTCAAAGACGGTCAGTTCGCCGCCCTGCCCGTCCGGGTATACTTTCGACAGACCGTCGACTTCGAGGAATGGCTTACTCATAACAGGTCTCCATTCGGAGTATTGAGGCTGGCGCCCGCTTGCAGACGCCCAGCCACTCATTCTTTGTATTCCACCAGCTTTTGGGCTTTACCCAGAACCAGGTCCAACAGCATACCCACCACCCCGATCATCAGGATCGAGAAGATCACGCTTGCCAGGTCCAGATTGTTCCACTCGTTCCAGACGTAGTATCCAATCCCGGTGCCACCCACCAGCATTTCAGCTGCAACAATGACCAGCCAGGCTATACCGATGGAGATCCGCATACCGGTCAGAATGGTCGGAGCAGCTGCGGGAAGGATGACCGTGATTGCGGTACGCAGCGGCCCGAGTTCGTGAGTACGCGCCACGTTCACCCAATCCTGCCTGACGTTGGCGACACCAAATGCCGTGTTAAGCAACATTGGCCAGATCGAACAAATAAAAATGACAAAGATGGCGGACGCATCGGAATCCTGAATGATAAACAGCGCCAGAGGCATCCACGCCAGAGGGGATATTGGCCGCAAAACCTGAATGTAGGGATTCATGGCCTTGTACATCAACGGTGACATGCCAATAAGGAAGCCCAGCGGCAAAGCGATGGCCATGGCAGCCAGGTAGCCGGCAAGAACCCGATATACCGAATAGGCCAATTGAATACCTATGCCTTTGTCGTTGGCGCCCGCATCATAGAAGGGGTCAGACAACTCGGCCCAAGCCAGTTTGATCACCGCCGAGGGCGGTGGCACCCGCGATTCCTGTTCAGCGCCGCCCATCAGCATTTCGTATTCGGTCAGCCCGGTCTGGGCTTCAGGGGGCTGAGTAGCCATCTCCCAAAGCCCCAGAGCCAGGATCAGGAACGATACCGACAACAACGCTGCCCGAACGTTCAGGGATGCCATGGTTACACCCTCCCGATGTCAAAGCTGCGGGCGTATTCTTCTGCGTGATCCGAATCGAAGGTTTTACCCATGATAACGTGAGTTTTATATGTCTTGTCTGGCGCGGTGTAGCCGAGCTCTTTCATAATCTTGCCGGTTTCGCCCGCCAGATAGACCTGTTCAGCGATGCCCTTGTAGTCCACATCACCTTCGATATATCCCCAGCGCTTCATCTGGGTGAGAATCCAGACGCCCATGGAGTGCCAGGGGAATGGATCGAAGTCGATACGGTCCGGCACATTTTGTATCTCGCCAAGACCGTCAGCGTAATAGCCGGTCAACACCTGCTGAATAACCGGTACCGGCTGGTTCAGATAGTTCTTGGGCGCAATGGCTTCGGAGATTTCCTTCCGGTTTTCAGGGTTATTAGAGTATTGGGTTGCATCGATAATCGCCCTTAGCAGGGCTCCGTAAGTGTTGGGGTTCTGGGTAGCAAACTGCTGACTGCAAGCAAAGGCACAACACGGATGGCCGTCCCAGATATCTTTGGTGAGCATGTGAATGAACCCGACTTTTTCCCAGACTGCACGCTGGTTGAAGGGGTCTGGAGATAAGTAACCATCCAGGTTACCGGCGCGCAGGTTGGCGACCATCTCAGGGGGTGAAACCACACGAATCTGCACGTCTTTGTCTGGATCAACGCCATTTTCAGCCAGATAGTAGCGCAGCAGAAAGTTGTGCATGGAGTACTCGAACGGCACACCGAACTTGAACCCTTTCCACTGTTTGGGATCCCGCTTGTCCTTGTGATCAACGTGCAGAACGATGGCCTGGCCGTTGATATTCTCGACAGCCGGCATAATGTAGGGTTCCGGCGTAGAGCCTGCGCCTACTGTCATGGCCAGAGGCATGGGCGTAAGCATATGAGAGGCGTCGTACTCGCCAGCCAGAGACTTGTCCCTAGCCACCGCCCAGCCGGCGGTTTTGGTTACGGTCACATCAAGCCCGTAGCGCTCATAGAAACCCATGGGATGCGCCATGATGATCGGCGTAGCACAGGTTATCGGCACAAAACCTACGTTCAGTTTGGTTTTCTCGAGCTTTCCAAGAGATTCCTTTACAGCTGCCTTGGCTTTCTCAAAGGGGAACACACTGCCAAGCAAAGCAGCTGCTGTGCCGGCGCCCATCATTTTCATGAAACTCCGGCGGCTGTGGTCGTTGTGCGCAAACACTGACCGCACCACTGCACTTTCAATTGCCCGATCCATCATCGCCTCGGAATCCATGATCCCTTGAGATGCCATGACGTCCTGGCTTTGAGACTGCGGCAGGTCCAGTGAAATCGACGGCATTTCCTGACCCGGCTGACACTCGTGGCAACCGCAGGTTTTTGCGTGAATCAGAGATTTGTCACCGTCAAACGGATTGCCAAGGCTTTTCGTGGTCATGGGGCACTCTCCCTACTCTTCGCTAGTTTTTGCACTTTTGCTGTGCAGCAAAAATGCGGTCCGGGTCCGGCATGTGAAAACCAATCTGCCGTCTACGCGTTCTGCCAGAGTTATTGCAGGGTTTGTGCCATCGATTCAATTTTTAGTAACCACTTGTTTTTATTTGATTTTCAAGCTTATCGCACAACTTTTAAAACTACGCAATTTCGTAATTCACGATATTTCGTAGCCAAATTAACGATTTTTCGTAGTTGGCACAGAGTTTGTTTTGTCTTTTTGCAGGATCACACGGGACAACTCTATGAGCACCAAAACTGCCGACCCCGCCATCGAGTGGATCGACCATCTTCCGGAGGCTGCCCTGCTGGTTGATGCGGGAGAGGATCTGATCATTGCTGCAAACAGCGCCATGGGTAGGATGATCGGCACAAGCCGGCGATCTCTCACAGGCACTCCATGCACCCATCTGTTTCCGGACCAACGCCCACAACTGATCGCTTTCACCGAAGAAACCCTGTTCCGGGGACAGGGATGGAGCAGAGACTTTATGCTTCAGCACCGGGACGGCAACACGGTAGAGCTGGAAGTCTCCTCCTCTCGGGCCGGCGAAGCCGAATCCCTGAATGTATTATTGCTTCTTAGGGACAGGCAACAGTTACGTACGCTGAGGGAGAGACATGAAGTCAACCACTATCACCGGGGCGGATTGCTGGAGTGGCGGCGCGTAGAAGAGTTGTTCAAGGACATGGAACGAGAGAATCAACTGATACTGCACGCTGTCGGGGAAGGTATCTATGGCGTTGATGCAGAGGGGCGTGCCACCTTTGCCAACCCGGCGGCGGAGCGAATGCTGGGCTGGAGAATGGATGAACTGATGGGCCGGGTAATTCACCGGGTGATGCACCACTCACATCAGGATGGCAGCCTTTACCCCTTAAAAGAGTGCCCCATTTACGCCGCTTTTCGTGATGTCAGCGTCAAACGCGTAGGCGAAGACTGGTTCTGGCGTAAGGATGGCACAGGCTTCCCGGTCGAATACACCAGCACACCCATCCTCGACAACGGCCACCCGGTCGGCGCCGTGGTAGTTTTCCGCGACATATCTCCCCGCCTGCAGTCACAAAATGAGCTGCAAAAAGCCCTGGAGGAAGTCGAAAGCCTCAAGCACCGACTGGAAATGGAAAATGCTTATCTGCAAGAAGAAATCAGTGCTGAATACCACTTCCACGAAATCTTCGGCCAGAGCGACGCCATCAAAGCCATTGTTCGACGTATCGGCATGGTTGCGCCCACCGATGCCAATGTTCTGATTACCGGAGAATCCGGCACCGGCAAGGAACTGATCGCACGGGCCATTCATCAGTCCAGCACCCGCAGGGACAGGCCACTGATACGGGTAAACTGCGCAGCGATTGCCAAAGACCTGTTCGAGAGTGAGTTTTTTGGACATGTGAAAGGTGCATTCACCGGCGCTATTAGCGATCGTGTTGGGCGATTTGAATTGGCTGACGGCGGTACACTTTTTCTCGACGAAGTCGGAGAGATCCCGTTGGAGCTTCAAGGTAAGCTCCTTCGGGTGTTGCAAGACCAGCAATTCGAGCGCGTCGGGGACAACCGCACCAGGGCTGTAGACGTTCGGGTTATCGCGGCGACCAACCGGGAGCTGAAAACGGAAGTTCGGGAAAAAACCTTCCGTGAAGACCTGTACTTTCGCCTGAACGTCTTTCCTATCGAATCCGTGCCTCTCCGGCGACGCGTGGAGGATATCCCGATTCTGGCCCAAGAGTTCCTCAGCCGCGCGTGCCAGAAATTTAACCGGCCAGCCCTTGTACTGAGGGAGCAGGAGGCTGAAATCCTGAAGGCCTACCAATGGCCGGGCAATGTGCGAGAGCTGGAGAATGTTATCGAACGCCAGGTCATTACCTATGACGGCAGTTTCGATCTGGAGACATTGGCGCCAGATTCACGATCACGACCCGCCAGCTACCAGCACCCGCCGGCGCGCCACGATAACGGCGAGCTTATGACCGAAAATGAACTGCGGGCACTTGAAAAGCGGAACCTGATCAATGCACTCCGAATAAGCGAAGGCCGAATTTTTGGAGACGACGGTGCTGCGGCGCTTCTCCAGATCAAGCCAACAACGCTGACTTCACGACTGAAAAAGCTTAGGGTTGATGCACGGCAATACCGTACTCAACCCCATCAGCCTCCAGCACCCGTTTGAACAATACAGAACCCTGGAGGCCAGCCACCTATCAGACCAGCTCTACAGCAACTGCAGTAGCTTCACCACCCCCGATACACAGGGAGGCCACTCCACGCTTCAGTCCTTTCTGCTTTAGAGCATTGAGGAGCGTGACAATGATGCGTGAACCAGACGAACCGATAGGGTGGCCCAGAGCACAAGCACCGCCGTAGACGTTCACCTTTTCCGCATCCAGTCCCAGCTCATTGATCGCCAGCAAGGAGACAACGGCAAAGGCTTCGTTGATCTCGTAAAGATCTACCTCGTCTTTGCTCCAGCCGGCTTTTTTCAGCACCTTCTCTATGGCGCCAATGGGTGCCAGAGTGAACTCGGCTGGCAACTGGGCGTGGGTAGCGTGGGCCACAATCTTCGCCTGAACGCTCAAACCGCGGGCCTTTGCTTCCTCAGCCGACGCCAGAACCAGCGCTGATGCACCATCACTGATAGAACTGGAGTTAGCGGCAGTAACCGTGCCGTCTTTTTTAAAGGCCGGCTTAAGTTGGGGAATCTTTTCGGGGCGCGCATTACCCGGCTGTTCATCGGTGTCTACCAGGGTTTCGCCACCACGTCCAGGAACGCTAACGGCCGCGATTTCAGGCTTGCACCAACCGTTGTGTATCGCCGCCAGTGCCTTGTTCAATGAGCCGATGGCAAAGTCGTCCATGGCTTCCCGGGTGATGTTGTATTCATCAGCCGAGCGTTGCGCAAACACGCCCATCAGGCCGCCTTCATAGGCGTCCTCAAGACCGTCGAGGAACATGCTGTCCATCACCTGACCGTGGCCCATACGCATACCGCCGCGAGCTTTCGGCAGCAAGTAAGGTGCCTGGCTCATGTTCTCCATACCACCGGCAATCATGATGTTATTGGTGCCCGCCTTGATCTGGTCGTGCGCCATGATCACGGCCTGCATGCCGGAACCACACATCTTGTTCACAGTGGTGCAACCTGAGCTGTCCGGGATACCGGAGGCGCGGGAGGCCTGGCGCGCAGGTGCCTGACCCAGTCCGGCCGGCAACACGCACCCCATAACCACCTCCTGAATGTCTGCGGGTTTCAGGCCACTGCGCTCAATAGCAGCCTTGATGGAGAATGCTGCCAGCTCAGGAGAACGCACCGAACTCAGCGCCCCCATCATGCCACCCATGGGGGTGCGGGCAGATCCCGCAATCACTACGCTGTTATCGCTCATACTCAAACCTCAATAATGTCAGACTCTACCCAATACAGAACGGGCAATGATTTCTTTCATGACCTCGGACGTACCACCATAAATGCGCTGAACCCGGGCATCCATGAATGCACGGGAGATGGGGTACTCAGTGGTATAACCATAACCACCAAACAACTGCAGGCAGCCATCTGCCACACGACACTGCATTTCAGTCGCGCTGTACTTGGCCATGGACGCCGTGGGCGCATCCAACTCACCGACTTCGTACTGGCTGATGCACTGGCTTACGAAGGCCTTGTTGACCTGGTAATCGGTTTCCATACGGGCAATTTCAAAGCGTGTGTTCTGGATCTGAGCCAACTTCTGGCCAAACAGCACACGCTCTTGGGTGTAAGCAATGGTGAGATCCAAAGCACCTCTGGCGGCAGCGACGCCCAATGCGCCAATAACCAGGCGTTCACGTGGCAACTCCTGCATCAGGTAAACAAAGCCTTTGCCTTCTTCACCCACAAGTGCCGATGCCGGTACGCGCATGTCCGAAAAGAACAGCTCAGAGGTATCGCCGCTGTGCTGGCCTATTTTGTCGAGGTTCCGCCCTTTGCTGTAACCCGGCAGGCTGGTGTCGACCAGAAAAAGGCTGATGCCTTTGGCGCCCGCCGAAGGATCGGTTTTCGCCGCAACAATCACCATGTCAGCATGCTGACCGTTGGTGATGAAAGTTTTGGAGCCATTAAGAATGTAGTCGTCACCATCCCGCACAGCACTGGTGCGCATGGCCTGCAAATCACTACCGGCACCCGGCTCGGTCATGGCTATAGCGCCAACCACCTCGCCAGATACCATTTTGGGTAGCCACTGCTGCTTTTGCTCTTCGTTACCCAGATGGCTGATGTAAGGCGCGACAATGTCTGAATGCACCATCACGTTGGTAGAGAGCGCACCAAACCCCATGCGAGCCAGCTCCTCGCCAACAACCACGGAATACTGAAACGGTGCGCCGCACCCCCCACACTCTTCAGGAACATCGACACACAACATGCCGGCATCGCCGAGCGTGTTCCATAGTTCACGGGGTACAAGGCCGGTTTTCTCCCATTCCTCATAGTGTGGCGCCACTTCTGTTTCCAGAGCCTTGACGACAGATGCCCGAAACAGTGCGAGCTCTTCTTGATCCACAGTGTTGGTCATTGCGCTCTCCTCACAATCATTGGATTCACTTGGGTGCCATACGCAAAGCACTGTCGAGCCGGATGGTTTCGCCGTTCAGAACCGGGTTGCGAACCATCTGATCCACCATCATGCCAAACTCTTCGGGCTTGCCCAGGCGCTTGGGGAACGGCAGCGTTGCCGCCAGGCTATCCTGAACTTCCTGTGGCATACCGGACATCATCGGCGTCATGAACAGGCCAGGTGCAATAGTGTTTACCCGGATACCTTCGCGGGCCAGTTCCCGGGCCGACTGAATTGTCAGGGCAACCACTCCCCCCTTGGAGGCACTGTAGGCTGACTGTCCGATCTGCCCCTCGTATGCGGCTACCGAAGCCGTGTTGATAATGACACCCCGTTCGCCATCGGCATTGGGTTCACGCTGTGCCATATCGGCAGCAGCCAGCCTCAGAATATTGAACGTACCGATAAGGTTGATCTGGATGACCTTGCTGAACTTTTCCAGTGGCATAACGCCGTCGCGACCAAGAATCTTTGCTGCCGGGCCAATACCTGCACAGTTCACCGCGATACCGCAGGGGCCGTGGGCCTCACGAGCTGCCGCCAACGCCGCTTCTGCACTGTCTGGCGAGCTCACATCGCAGTGTACGAAGATGCCACCAATATCGGCGGCTACCTTTTCGCCCTGTTCTTTCTGCAGATCAAGGATGGCAACTTTACAGCCTGCCGCTGCGAGCGCACGGGCTGCACCTTCGCCAAGCCCGGAAGCACCGCCGGTAACAATGGCTGGTATGTTTTTGAATTCCATCGTCTTATACCCCACATCAAATAGTTTGGCTGAATCAGCAATCAGAAAACCTTTACGTTAACGTAAACTTTAACCAATTCAGCCCTGAAAATAAATCAGTCTGTTGGATCAGCCAAGGCTTTCGACGATCAAAGCTATGCCCTGGCCACCACCAATACACATGGTAACCAGCCCGTAGCGCCCGCCCGTGCGCTCAAGCTCTGCCATCGTTTTGATGATCAGAATAGAGCCCGTGGCACCTACAGGGTGACCCATAGCGACCGCGCCACCGTTCGGATTTACCTTGTCTGCTGGCAGACCAAGCTCTTTGCTGACCGCCAGTGCCTGGGCCGCAAACGCTTCATTGGACTCAATCACGTCCAGGTCTTCCACGCTGAGACCAGTCTGCTCGAGCACCCGACGTACGGCCGGAATCGGACCCAGCCCCATAACGCTGGGATCCACACCCGCAAATGCGTAACCGACAATCCGTGCCCGGGCTTTAAGGCCGCGCTTTTCGGCTTCCGCGGCACTGGTAAGCACCATGGCAGCAGCACCGTCGTTAATACCGGAAGCGTTTCCAGGAGTGACTATCCCCTCTTTGGTAAAGGCGGGCCTCAAGCCGGCAAGGCTTTCAGCAGTGGTACCGGGGCGCACATGCTCGTCCTGCTCAACGACTGACTCTTTGCGACCCTGCTTTACTGTTACCGGCACAATCTGTTCTTTAAAGTAGCCACTCTCAATGGCGTGACTGGCACGGCGATGGCTTTCTGCCGAGAAGGTATCCAGATCTTCACGGCTCAAGCCGTACTGCTCTGCAATACGTTCAGCCGTCATGCCCATGTGCCCGCTACCGAACGGATCGCTAAGTGTGCCTATGGTCATATCAACGGCTTTACCATCACCCATACGCAGGCCCTTGCGAACATTAGGCAGCACGTAAGCACCCTGGCTCATGCTTTCGGCACCACCCGCCAGGGCAATCTGACTATCGCCCATCATAATCATCTGCGCAGCACTGATAACCGATTGAACACCGGAACCGCAAAGGCGATTCACATTGAATGCCGCGGACCCCTTTTGCAGACCAGCATTGAGCCCAATATGGCGAGCAACGTAAGCATCAGCCGGGCCGGTCGGAATAATGTGGCCAAATACAGAGTGGTCGATATCTTCAGCAGGCACGCCGGAACGACTGATAGCTTCCTTTGCTGCGCAGGTTCCCAGCTCGGCCGGGCTCAGCGAACTCAGGCTGCCGCCAAAGCTGCCAATGGCTGTACGTGCACCGTCTAAAATTACAACATCGGTCAGTTTCATAGCGTAATTCCTTAAATTTAAGATGAGTAATAATCCGGAGAACGGATAATCTATTTGCCCAGCATAGAGCGGGCGATGACTTCTTTCATGATTTCAGATGTCCCGGCATAGATCGTCTGTACTCGGGCATCCACAAAAAATCGCGACACGGGATACTCAAGGGTATAACCGTAACCGCCGAACAACTGCAGACACTCATTCGCAATGTCGCATTGCATTTCGGTGAGCATCAATTTCAGAATGGCCGCCTCTGTTGGCCCCATTTCGCCTTTCAGATAGTTGGCAATACATTGATTCAGATAAGCTTTTGCCATTTCCAGGCGCGCCCGGGCCTCTGCAAGCTTAAACCGGGTGTTCTGGAAATCCGCAACTCTCTGCCCGAAGGCCTGACGTTGCTGCACATAATCCAGCGTGATTGCCAACACACCCTCGGTCGCGCCCACAGCCTGCGCACCAACGCCCAGCCGCTCTCGTGGCAACTCCTGCATCAGGTAGGCGAATCCACGACCCTCCTCCCCCAGCAGCGCATCGTGCGGGACCACCAGATCCGAGAAAAACAGTTCCGCAGTATCACTGGCGTGTTGTCCAATCTTGCGAATACCCTTGCCTCGCGAGAATCCAGGGAGGCTGGCATCTACAAGGAACAGGGATACACCCTTGGCACCGGCGGCGGGATCTGTTTTGGCACACACAATTACCAGTTCGGCGTTCAGACCATTAGTGATAAAGACTTTGGCTCCATTGATCACATAGCCGTCCTCCGTGCGCTGGGCCGTGGTGCGCATGGCGGCAAGATCACTGCCGGCACCCGGCTCAGTCATGGCAATAGCACTAAGCACATCACCGCTGATCATGTCGGGCAGGTAACGCTTTTTCTGCTCTTCGGAGCCAAGATGCAGAATATAGGGCATCACAATGTTGGCGTGAATATTATAGCCGGAAGCCAGACCGCCAAAACCCTTGCGAGCCATCTCCTCAATAGCCAACTGGGAGATCTCGAAACTCGCCGCCGCACCTCCATATTCTTCCGGCATATCAATGCCGAGCATGCCAGCCTGCCCCAGCGTATTCCAGACGGGCCGCGGAAGAGCTGCATCCTCCTCCCACTTTTCATAGTGGGGCGCAATTTCCTTATCGAGCACCCGGTTGATCATGGCGTGAAACAGCTCAATATCTTCGTGTTGACCCGACATATATAACCCCCTACATAACCCTTGGATAAACCCGTTTTTGATCTGATAAACCGGGCAGCCGACCATTTAAAGGGTTATGCTGTTCTCCGAGAATGGCCGTACAAGCCGAAAAAATTGACACTTTACGCACCTGAACCGCCGCAGACATGTCCAACTTGCCACCCAGACCTCATATAGCGAACCACTACCTTCGGGCATCCTTGTGTGGCGCCGAACGACTGGGCGCCCAGCGCGAAGCTCTACTGGCAGATGCTGGCGTACCAGCAGCCTGGCTGGACAAACCGGAGCAGCTGATTACCGAAGACCAGCTAACCCGGCTGATAAAAACCGTCTGGCGCGCGACGCGCGACGAGTTCATGGGACTGTCCACCAGTCGATGCAAAAACGGCACCTTCGCTCTGATGGCCGATTACTGCCTCGATTCCGCATCTCTGGGCGCGGTGTTGCGAAAAAGCGCACGGGTCTACAGCATCGCCTGCGACAACGTCGATACAGGCCTGAATGAAAGTGACGATAACAGATTGGTATTTTTCCGCCTGAGCCTCGAAGACAGCAGTCTGGATACCGACCACATGCTTCAGGAATTCCTGCTACTCATGTGGCAACGATTCGCGTGCTGGCTGGTGGACCAGCAAATTCCATTCGCCACGACCCGATTTAACTATCCGCCCCCACCTCACGTAAATGAATACCGCGCCATGTATCCGACCGAACTGCAATTTAATGCAGAGGTCTGCGGCTTTGCTTTGCATGAAAAATATCTGCAACTCCCCGTAACGCGCAGCGAGGCTGAGCTGGCCGTGTTTTTGAAAGAGGCGCCCGCCTACATTCTGCACCGCCCGGACATCGATGATAGCCTGCGCAACAGGGTTCGAACCCTTTTGGCGAACCAAAGCCTGAAAGACATGCCGAGTCTGGATGAGCTCGCAAAGATGCTCCACATGACACCACGGAGTATCGGTCGAAAGCTTCAGGAAGAAGGCACTTCCCTGCGCATAATCAAGTCATCCCTGAGGCGGGAATACGCTGTAAAACTGATGAGCACGGAAAACCTCACCGTTGCCGACATCAGCGAGCGCGTCGGCTTTTCAGAAACAGCCTCGTTTTGCCGGGCCTTCAAGCGCTGGACCGGTAAACCGCCCTCCCAATGGACCGGGTAATCAGCCGGCCGGAACAGCGAACTGGCCAATTAGGTCAATTTTTTCGACCTGATCGATCATTCCCGTAGCATCCGTTCCTCTGAGTTAATGCCGGCACGCACGAAATAACAACAGCACAAGGGGCACCTGCATGAACAACACCCGTACATCCGCTTCTACCTCCGTATCAGCGGGTATACAGCGGGCTCTGCGCAATACCATCGGTGACGCCATTGCCCGTTCGGCGAGCACTCACGGTAGCCGCACCGCTCTGGCTTTTGGCGATCGTACCTGGACCTTTTCGGAGATCCACACAGCCTCGAACCGGCTGGCGCACCGTCTGATAGGACTGGGGCTGGAGAAAGGCGATCGCGTCTGCGCTTACGGCAAAAACTCGGACGCTTACGTTCTGCTTTGGCTGGCTTGCACAAAGGCGGGGCTGATTCATGTGCCACTCAATTACGCCTTGATAGGGCATGAGCTCACTTACGCGCTCAATCAATCTGGCTGCAAGGCCCTGTTTTCCGATCTGGAACTTCTACCCCAGGTTGACGAAGTGCAGGCTGAAACGGATGTGGCAATTCATGGCAGCATTCATGGCGGAGATGCCTCGGGCAACAACCCGGATGCACTGAAGTTCGCGCTGGCAGATGGCGAGGATACCGCACCGGAACTGGACCTCTCCGAAACCGACGTAGTACAGATTCTCTATACCTCAGGCACTACGTCCGACCCTAAAGGTGCCATGCATACGCATCGCTCACTGATGACGCACTACAGCGCCTGCCAATATCATTTGGGCATTCGTGCGGGCGATCGTTCACTGGCCGCTCTACCACTCTACCACTCGGCTCAGATGCATGTGTTCACCATGCCGATGTTGCTGAGCGGCGGCTACAGCCGGATGATCAACACGCCAACCCCCGAAGCGATTCTCGGCCTGCTTGCCGGCGAACAGCTCAATGCCTTCTTCGCACCACCTACCGTGTGGATTGCACTGCTGCAAAATCCGCAATTCAATCCGGACAAACTGCAGCACATGGACAAACTCTACTACGGCGCCTCCATCATGCCCGTCCAGGTTGTAAAAGAACTTGGCGAGAAATTGCCCGGCGCAGGCCTTTACAACTGTTATGGCCAAAGCGAAATCGCCCCGCTGGCAACCGTACTACTACCCGATGAACACGCTGAAAGACCCTCTTCTGCCGGCCGCCCCCTGCAAACCGTTATGACCCGCATTGTGGACCCGGTTACCGGTCACGACTGCAAACCCGGCGAACAGGGTGAGCTGGTTCATCGTTCACCACAATTGATGGTGGGTTACTGGGCCAAACCGGAAGCGACGGAAGAGGCCTTTAAAGACGGCTGGTTCCATTCCGGCGACCTGGGCTACCGTGATGATGAGGGCTACATCTACATTGTTGATCGCATAAAAGATGTCGTTAATACCGGCGGCGTTCTCGTTGCCAGCCGCGACGTGGAAGAAGCTCTTTACCAGCATGAATCTGTTGCAGAAGTTGCGGTTATCGGCGTACCGGATGAAAAGTGGATTGAGGCCATTTGCGCTGTTGTGGTTGTCAAAGAGGGCTACCCGGACGATCCAGAGGCGCTTATGCAACACGCCCGCTCCAAACTGGCCAGCTTCAAGGTACCCAAACACATTCACTTTGCAGAACAGCTACCCAAAAATACCGCAGGCAAGCTGTTAAAACGGAAACTCCGGGAAAACCTCTCCTGACATCTGTAACCGCCAGCCTCAGCCCCCGCACGCCCGTTGCGGGGGCTGAACAAGCGTCTAAAACCTTTACCATACCTCCGCACCGCTTCACACAACCCCGTAACTGTCTCTGATACACTCCATCGCAACCTAACAGACCAACGGACTGATTTCATTTCCTGAATCAGAAGCCGGAAATTTTACCTCTGAAATTGCTTTACGTTTACGTAAGCTTCATCTAACCTTGGTTAAAAAAGGATATCGCCATGATCGTAAAGAAAACGTTCAGCATCAGTGAGCTCTCTACCGAGTTTGACGTGACGACCCGTAGCATCCGCTTCTACGAAGATCAGGGCTTGCTAAGGCCAACACGTCGAGGGCAAACGCGAATCTTCAGCACCAAAGATAAAGTGCGCCTGAAGCTCATACTTCGAGGCAAGCGCATGGGCTTCTCTCTCGCTGAAACAAAAGAACTTTTCGATTTGTGGGATGAAACACCGACCGGTAACGAAAAACAGCTGCTCAAGATGTTGACCATACTGGGCAAAAAGCGCGCTCACATGGAGCAGCAGAAAAGCGATATAGCGATGGCGGAAATGGAAATCGATACAGCGGAGTCGCGGTGTCGGGAAGCTCTATCTGAATTGCAGAAAAAGAAAAAACAACAGGCACCGGCCAACGACGAACCCGGAAGTGTTGCTAAAAAGAACTGACAGCAACTGGCGCCCGGCCCGGCAAGCCATTTTTAAACACATATCTGGCAGAACAAAAGGCAACCAAACATGAAATCACAATACTCAGAGCTCAACTTCGGCCTTGGCGAAACCCTCGACATGCTTCGTGAGCAAGTCAACAGCTTCGCCGCGACCGAAATCGCCCCACGCGCGGAAGAAATCGACCGCAGCAACGAATTCCCCATGGATCTTTGGAAAAAGTTCGGCGATATGGGTCTGCTGGGTATTACCGTTGATGAAGCCTATGGCGGTTCAGGCATGGGTTACCTCGCACACGTGATTGCGGTGGAAGAAATCAGCCGGGCCTCCGCCTCTGTCGGACTTTCCTATGGCGCTCATTCCAACCTTTGCGTAAACCAGATTCACCGGAACGGTACAGAAGAGCAAAAGCAGAAGTACCTGCCCAAACTCGTCAGCGGCGAACACATCGGCGCTCTCGCTATGTCTGAGCCCAACGCCGGCTCCGATGTTATTTCCATGAAACTGAGCGCAAAAGACGCCGGTGACCACTACGTGCTGAACGGCAACAAAATGTGGATCACCAACGGCCCCGACGCCAACGTCTACGTTATCTACGCTAAAACCGACGTAAAAGCTGGCTCAAAAGGCATCACCGCCTTCATCGTAGAACGCGATTACGAAGGCTTCAGCCGACACCAGAAACTCGACAAGCTCGGCATGCGCGGCTCCAACACCTGCGAACTCGTATTCCAGGACTGCAAAGTGCCCAAAGAGAACGTGCTGGGTGAGGTGGGCAAAGGCGCAAGAGTACTCATGAGCGGCCTCGACTACGAGCGCCTGGTTCTCTCCGGAGGCCCGCTAGGCATCATGCAGGCTGCCATGGACAATGTGGTTCCCTACATTCGCGAGCGCAAGCAATTCGAACAAGCTATCGGCGAGTTCCAACTGGTTCAGGGCAAAGTGGCCGATATGTACACCTGGATGAACACCGCCAAGTCCTATGTTTACATGGTGGCCATGTCCGCGGATCGCGGCGAAACCACCCGCAAAGACTCCGCCGGCGCCATCCTCTACTCCGCCGAAATGGCTACAAAGCTAGCACTGGACGCCATCCAGCTTCTCGGTGGCAACGGTTACATCAACGAGTATCCCACTGGCCGCTTGTTGCGCGATGCCAAGCTGTACGAAATCGGTGCAGGTACATCTGAAATTCGACGCATGCTGATCGGTCGGGAATTGTTCCTGAACAACTAAGCGGCAGCTTCAAGTCACAGGCTTCCTCGACCTTCACGGACAGGGGAGGCCAGCACCCAAAGTATGACGGAGGGGGCGGTGACAGAAGGGTCCGGGAATGTTGGAGGCCAAGGATGGCCGGAAACAAGCGCACATGGATGTGCTTGTAGCGGTTCCCGGACCCTTCTGTTACCGGCCCCGAATCCCCCGAGGTCAGGAAGTCAAACCCATGACGATACTGCAAAGCAAAATAAACCCCAGGTCTGAAGAGTTTCAGGCAAAACACACCGCCATGGCAGAAGCCGTCGCAGACCTGCGGGAAAAAGTCTCCACCATCCAGCAGGGTGGCGGCCCTTCATACCAGGAGCGTCACATCGCCCGTGGCAAACTCCTGCCCAGAGAGCGCATCAACCGCCTTCTGGATGACGGCTCACCGTTCCTCGAAACCGGCCAGTTTGCTGCCTACAACGTCTACGATGAAGCTGTACCTGCGGCTGGAGTTATCACCGGCGTAGGTCGCGTCAGCGGCACCGAATGCATGATCATCGCGAACGACGCCACCGTAAAAGGCGGCAGTTACTACCCGTTGACCGTCAAAAAACACCTGCGTGCCCAGGAAATAGCCCTGGAAAACCGCCTGCCCTGCATCTACCTCGTGGATTCAGGCGGCGCCAACCTGCCCCTGCAGGACGAAGTGTTCCCTGACCGAGACCACTTCGGCCGCATTTTCTACAACCAGGCCCGAATGTCAGCCGACGCCATCCCACAGATTGCCGTCGTAATGGGCCTGTGCACCGCCGGCGGTGCGTACGTACCTGCTATGGCCGATGAATCCATCATCGTACGCAACCAGGGCACCATCTTCCTGGCCGGCCCGCCACTGGTAAAAGCCGCCACCGGTGAAGTCGTTACCGCCGAAGACCTGGGCGGTGCCGACGTACACTGCAAAGTCTCCGGTGTTGCCGATCATTACGCCGAAAACGACGCCCATGCCCTTGAAATTGCCCGGCGTTGTGTTTCCAACCTCAACCGCCGCAAACCGGTTGACGCAGAGATTCGCAAACCCAAACCACCACTGTACGATCCAAGCGAAGTCTATGGCATTGTCGGCACCGACCTGCGCAAACAGTTCGACGTGCGCGACGTCATCGCCCGCACAGTAGACGGTTCCGAGTTTGACGAGTTCAAACGTTACTATGGTCAAACCCTTGTTACCGGCTTTGCCCACATACACGGCTACCCCGTGGGCATCATCGCCAACAACGGCATCCTGTTCAGCGAATCCGCCCAGAAAGGCGCGCACTTCATTGAACTCTGCTGCCAGCGCAATATCCCGCTGCTATTCCTGCAGAACATCACCGGGTTTATGGTTGGCCAGAAGTACGAGGCCGAAGGCATTGCCAAGCACGGAGCCAAAATGGTGATGGCAGTGGCGTGCGCCAACGTACCCAAAATTACCGTCCTGATTGGTGGCAGCTACGGCGCCGGCAACTATGGCATGTGCGGCCGCGCCTACAGCCCCGACTTCCTGTGGATGTGGCCGAATGCCCGTATTTCCGTCATGGGCGGCGAACAGGCTGCCGGGGTATTGGCTCAGGTTCGTCGTGAAGGCCTGGAGCGCAAAGGTCAGGAATGGAGCGCAGAGGAAGAAGCTGCGTTCAAAAAGCCGATTACCGACACCTACGAACACCAGGGCCATCCTTACTACGCCAGCGCCCGCCTGTGGGATGACGGAGTCATCGACCCGGCACAGACCCGGGAAGTCGTTGCCCTCAGCCTCTCTGCCACCTTCAACCGGCCGGCGAAGCCCACGCGCTTCGGCGTGTTCCGGATGTAACCGGGGAGAACGACCATGACAGACACCAACACCCAATCCGCTCAGGCGGAAAAGGAATCGGCCGTTCTACTGAAGCGCCGCGCTCAGGGCGTGACCGAAATCGTGTTGAACCGGCCCGACAAACGTAACGCCTTTGATGACGTGATCATCCAGCAACTGATCAGCGCAATCACCGAAGTCGATGCCGACAGTGAAACCAGAGTGGTTATCCTCCGCTCCGAAGGCAAACATTTCTCCGCCGGCGCGGATCTTGGCTGGATGCGCCGCATGGCGGACAACAGCCAACAGGAAAACCTGGAAGATTCCCGCCAACTGGCGCGTCTGATGGCTTGTCTTAACCATCTCAGCAAGCCGGTTATCGGCCTTGTCCAGGGCGCGGCCTACGGCGGCGCGGTTGGCCTGGCAGCCTGCTGTGACATTGTGATTGCGACGGAAACATCCAGCTTCTGCCTGAGTGAGGTAAAGCTGGGGCTGATTCCTGCAGTGATAAGTCCTTACGTTGTGCGCGCCATTGGCGAGCGCCAGGCACGCCGCTTCTTTATATCAGCGGAAGTATTCAATGCCCGGGACGCCGAACACTTCGGCCTTGTGCATATCGTCTGCGACGATATCGACGCCATGAACTCTCGTTGCAACGAAATGCTGCAGCAGTTGGCCCAGAATGGCCCGGAAGCCATGAAAGCGGCCAAGAGCCTGGTGTTTGCCGTCAGCCACAAGCCCATCGACAGCCATGTGATTGACGATACCGCGCATCGCATCGCTGATATCCGCGTAGGCAAAGAAGGTCAGGAAGGACTCAACGCCTTCCTGAACAAACGTCGCGCCAACTGGATTCCGGAGAGCAACTAACATGTTCAGCAAAATACTCATTGCCAACCGGGGCGAAATCGCCTGCCGGATTATCCAGACAGCACACCGCATGGGTATCCGTTGTGTCGCCGTTTATTCCGATGCAGACGCCAACGCCCATCACGTCTCCATGGCAGACGAAGCCTTTCACATTGGCCCGGCTCCCAGCTCGGAAAGCTACCTGCGTGGCGAGAAGATCATTGAAATCGCCAAGCAAAGCGGTGCCCAGGCCATCCACCCCGGCTACGGTTTTCTATCTGAGAACACCGGGTTTGCAGAAGCCTGCGAAGCCAACAACCTGGTATTTATCGGGCCGCCCTCTTCTGCCATTGCAGCTATGGGATCCAAATCGGCCGCCAAAGCCATAATGGAGAAAGCGGGTGTGCCACTGGTGCCCGGTTACCATGGCGACGACCAAACCCCGGAAACCCTGCGCGCTGAAGCTGAAAAATGTGGCTTTCCACTGCTGCTAAAAGCGGTAGCCGGGGGGGGCGGGAAAGGTATGCGTGTGGTCGAGAACATTGGTGAATTCGATGATGCCCTCGCGGCTGCCAAGCGTGAAGCAAAGAACGCCTTCGGCAACCCCGACATGTTGATAGAACGTTACCTGACTCAGCCGCGTCACGTTGAAATCCAGGTCTTCTGTGATCAGAGCGGCAACGGTGTTTACTTGGCCGAACGTGATTGCTCGGTGCAGCGCCGCCATCAGAAAGTTCTGGAAGAAGCCCCGGCGCCAGGCCTGAGCGAGGAAACCCGCAAAGCCATGGGTGAAGCTGCGGTGAAAGCCGCCCAGGCGATCAACTATGTGGGCGCTGGCACCGTGGAGTTTCTCTACGATGTCGACGGCTCCTTCTTCTTCATGGAGATGAATACCCGATTGCAGGTAGAGCACCCGGTTACCGAGATGGTTACTGGCCAGGATTTGGTGGAGTGGCAGCTTAAAGTGGCCTGGGGTGAGCCCTTGCCCCTTGAGCAATCTCAGGTGAGGACACGCGGCCATGCTCTGGAAGCTCGTATCTACGCTGAAGATCCTGACCAGGATTTCTTGCCGGCCACCGGCAACCTGCGTTACCTGAGCACGCCCGATGAGAGCGCCCATGTACGTGTCGATACCGGCGTCATCGAAGGCGACGAAATCAGTATTCATTACGACCCGATGATTGCCAAACTGATCGTATGGGACGAAACCCGTGATCAGGCCATAAACCGCATGGTTCAGGCGCTGGAGCACTACCGGATCGCTGGTGTTAAAACCAACATTCGGTTCCTGCACGCACTGGCCGATTCGCAGCCATTCCGGGAAGCCGACCTTACCACCGGCTTTATCGACAGCCATCGTGAATTACTGTTTCCGAAATCGAAGCTGGACACCCACAAAGCGCTGGTACTGGCCGCTGGCTTCGTGCTGGAAGAGCGCAAATCTGCTGAGTCCGTAAGCACAGATCCCTGGTCGCCTTTTGGTCGCCGCAACAGCTGGCGCCTGAATTCGGAATACGCTCAGCCCCTGCAGTTGCAGGCGGGTGACGAGATTCACGAACTGAAAATTCTCGAGCGGGACGACAATTACCAGGTATTCGTAGACGGCAGTGTATACAGCCTCACGGCAAAACTTGATGACGACTACATGCAAGCCGTTATCAACGGCCACCGGATCAGCATCCATGGCAACCTGCACAATGACCAATTGGTGCTTTTCTACGAAGGCGACACTTTCCAGTGCACTGTGTACCGGGAAAATTACATTTCCGACGACCTGGCGCCTGAAGGCGGCCTGACAGCCCCCATGAACGGTGCAATTGTGGCCGTACAGACTAATGTGGGCGATACGGTGACCGGTGGCCAAACACTGGTCATTATGGAAGCCATGAAGATGGAACACGCTATCAAGGCCCCGGCAGACGGCGTCGTCACCGAAATCTTCTTCACCGAAGGTGAACAGGTTTCGGAAGGTGCAGAACTGATTGCGATCGAAGTCGCGAAAGAAGGCACTGAGGAGGCAGTCTAATGGCCTTTCCCGAACAGGTTCGGCTGGTAGAAATGAGCCCGAGGGACGGCCTGCAAAATGAGGCCGGCCCGGTGATTGCCACAGGCATTAAAACCGGGCTGATTGACCGGCTCGCCGATTGCGGCCTGACGCATATCGAGTCCGCCAGCTTTGTATCACCCAAATGGGTTCCGCAAATGGGCGATGCCGCTGACGTGATGGCCGGTATCCAGCGTAAAGCGGGCGTACGCTATTCGGTGCTGACTCCTAACCTCAGAGGCTTCGAGAACGCTCTGGCGGCGGGTGCGGATGAAGTGGCCGTATTTGGTGCAGCTTCAGAATCGTTCAGCCAGAAAAACATCAACTGTTCCATCGCAGAAAGCCTGGAGCGTTTCCTGCCCGTGATGGAGGCAGCGAACAAGCACAAGATTCCAGTGCGAGGCTATGTTTCCACCGTACTGGGGTGCCCCTATGAAGGCGATATCGCACCGGAACAGGTGGCAAAAGTTGCCAAAGCGCTGGCTGACATGGGCTGCTATGAAATCTCTCTGGGCGATACTATTGGCGTAGGTACACCACTGAAAGCCAAACGTATGCTGGAAGCCGTAGCTAAACACGTGCCCGTTGAGCGCCTGGCTGCTCACTTCCACGATACCTATGGCCAGGCCCTGGCCAATCTATACGCGGTACTGGAAGAGGGCGTATCCGTTATCGATGCCTCTGTCGCAGGCCTGGGTGGCTGCCCATACGCCAAAGGGGCTTCCGGTAACGTCGCCACCGAAGATGTGCTTTATCTGCTCAACGGCCTGGGCATCAGAACCGGCGTGGATCTGGACAAACTGGTGTCGACCGGCGAGTGGATCAGCAGCCAGCTCAACCGACACAACGGCTCGAAAGTGGGCCAGGCGCTCAAATCGTAAGGATCTGACATGACCAAAAACAAGAATGTTGTTGCTCTGGATCTTCCGATTCCCGACATGAATGACCTTCCGGACGATGTCCGGAAGTATTTTGAAATTTGTCTGGAAAAGTTGGGAATGGTTCCCAACGTGCTAACCGCATTCAGCCAGAATCTCAAGCAGCTGGACGGCTTCACCCGCTTCTATAATGAGCTGATGATGGGTGAAAGCGAGCTTAGCAAGCTGGAACGGGAAATGATTGCAGTAGTGGTCTCCTCAGAAAACAAATGCTTCTACTGCCTGGTGGCCCATGGCGCAGCGGTACGTGTCTTGAGTGGCGATCCCACCTTGGGCGAGCATCTGGTGATGAATTACCGGTCGGCCAAACTGGATAAGCGCCACCGCGCCATGCTGGATTTCGCATCCCACCTCACCCGCTCGCCGGCAACGGTCGCGGAAGACGAGGTGCAGGCTCTACGTGATGCAGGATTCAGCGACGGTGCGATCTGGGACCTGAGCAACATAGTCGGCTTTTACAACATGTCGAACCGCGTGGCGATTGCCAGCGACATGCGCCCGAATACTGAATATCACAGTCAGAGCCGCTAACAGGCTCACTAAAATTTTGACCTCGAAGACAAAAACAACCGGAGGCAGACAATGAACCAGACTCTTCCAAGCTACACCAGCGGCACCTCCAAAACACCGCTGCTGGGCATGACCATTGGTGAGATGCTTGACCGCACCGCCAACAAGTATCCCGACACCGAAGCTCTGGTGTGCCTGCACCAGGACATCCGATGGACCTATAAAGAGTTCCTGGCCAAGGTCAATGAGGCGGCAAGAGCCTTTTTGGCGATTGGTGTGAAGCGCGGCGATCGCGTGGGCATCTGGGCTCCGAACCGGTATGAGTGGACGGTCACCCAATTTGCTACCGCCAAAGTGGGCGCTATTCTGGTCAACATCAACCCGGCCTACGGCATGCACGAACTGGAATATGCCATGAACCTGGCGGGCATCAGCGTGCTGGTTACCGCTGACAGTTTCAAGGCCTCTGACTACCGCAAAACACTTTACGAGTTGGCGCCAGAACTGAAGGCGGGCACACCCGGAAAAATCAAGGCCCAGCGGCTTTCAGATCTGCACGCAGTGATAAACCTGGATACGGAAAAGCACGCCGGCATGTGGAGCTGGGACGAGTTCACGGGGTTTGGGGGCAATGTCAGCCAGGACGAAGTGGACAAGGCCCAGAGTCAGCTGCAGTTTGACGACCCTATCAACATTCAATTTACCTCTGGCACCACCGGTAACCCGAAGGGCGCTACCCTCACCCACCACAATATTCTGAACAACGGCTTCTTTGTGGGTGAAAGTCAGATTCTTACCGAAAAAGACCGCCTGGTTATTCCGGTACCTCTTTACCATTGCTTCGGCATGGTAATGGGCAACCTTGGCTGCATCACCCACGGGTCTACCATGATCTATCCGGGCGAAGGCTTTGAACCCAAAGCAGTGCTGCAGGCAGTGCACCAGGAAAAAGCTACGGCGCTCTACGGCGTGCCCACCATGTTTATCGCAGAACTGGCCGATCCGGAGTTTGAATCCTACGACCTCTCAACCCTGCGCACGGGCATCATGGCAGGCTCAATATGCCCCGCGGAGGTGATGAAAAAGGTCAACGGCAAGATGAATATGAAGGAAGTTCAGATTGCCTACGGTATGACCGAAACCAGCCCGGTTTCCACCCAGACCAGCTCCCTTGACCCGTTCGAGAAGCAGGTCACTACTGTAGGCCGCACCCAACCGCACCTGGAAACGAAAATCGTCGACCCGGCAACAGGTAACGTGCTGCCCCGCGGCGAGATCGGTGAGTTGTGTACTCGCGGTTACAGCGTAATGCTGAAGTACTGGAACAACGAAGAAAAAACCCGCGAAGCCATCGACGCTGCTGGCTGGATGCACACCGAAGATCTGGCGACGATGGACGAAGAAGGCTATGTGCAGATTGTCGGTCGCATCAAGGATATGGTGATACGTGGTGGTGAAAACATCTACCCGAAAGAGGTTGAGGAATTTCTCTACACCCACCCATCCATTGAGGAAGTTCAGGTTACCGGCGTTCCCGACGACAAGTATGGCGAAGAACTGGTTGCCTGGGTCAAACTGCGGCCCGACGCAGACCCGGTGGATGCCGATGGCCTGATGGCCTTCTGCAAGGGCAAAATTGCCCACTTCAAGATCCCCCGTAACTACAAGTTCGTGGATGAATTCCCGATGACGGTTACCGGCAAGATCCAGAAGTTCAAGATGCGAGAAATTTCTATCGAGGAAATGGGGCTGAAAACAAGATAGGCACCAGGTAACAGAAAAATGTAGCTCAGCCCGAAACCTTATGTGTCGGGCTGAGCCAGGCCGTCCCCCCCATCAGCGAGACTGTTTGACTGCGATTAGCCGAAACTGTACCTGTTTTTCAGGGTCGGCGTTGACTAGGCTTTGGAGGATTCCAAAAACTATCAACAAAAACAAGAGGTAGTTGTCATGCACTATCAACGCAGTTTTCTAGCGCTCGCCTGCAGCGTCTTTATTTTGCAGGGTTGCCTGAACTCAGACTCCGATTCTGATTCCAGCAACCAGAGCCAGCAAGACCCAGCCCCGGATTTAAGCAGCTTTGATTTAGTCACCGCCAGTTATTGTGACCATACTGTGCAAGGCCACTGCATGTACCCCTTTCCCAACAACTTCTTCACGGAAAATGACAACTTGACGCCGACCGGGTTGAGAGTCAATTTCATGGAGGCAGGGATGCCCGTTGCTGCGCCAATAGACCTCCCCGCAGCGCCAGCGGATAATCGCTACGTTCCAGTAAAAACCACAGAATCTGCACCGATCAACCCTGAACAATGGAATCGCAATGATGGATTTTCACCCGGTTCCATGTTGCTCGCGCACTTGCCCGGTATTGATCTGACGACGACCGGAGCGGCTCCGCTGACTGATATTGAACAATCCTTGGAAGCGGATGCCCCCATACTGGTGTTCAATGCGCAGACCCTCGAACGTCATTTATTATGGGCGGAACTGGACGCGAACAATACGGACCCGGCACAACAAGCCCTGATTATCCGGCCCGCGAAGAATTTTATCGAAGGTGAGCGCTATATTGCAGTCATTCGCAACGCCAGGAACGCCGATGGCGAATTGCTGAAACCTAACGAACTGTTCCGAGCCTATCGCGATGGCATTGCTACTGGTGAGGAAGCGTTTGAGGCTCGTCGTGATGCCATGGACGACCTATTCGAGACCATTGAGGATGCCGGAATCTCCCGTGAGGAGGTGACTCTGGCCTGGGACTTCACCATAGCCAGCCAACGGTCGCTTACCGAGCGGTTGTTGAGCATTCGTGATGATGCATTCAGTCGGTTGGGTGGTCAAGCTCCAGTGTTCACCGTTACCGAGGTGCTGGAAGATCCTGCCAATGGTCTGAGCCGGAACATTGTCGGCACCTTCGAAGTGCCCAATTACCTTAACCAGCCAGATGGCGGGGTGGGTGCGACCTTCAATTATTCCAACGATGGCCCCGACGCCTTACCCGAAGTACTCAATGGCAACGACGTAATGCAGGCCAGGTTCCGTTGCCAAATACCTTCTATGGCGGTGGCTGACTTTTCAGATCCGAACAGCGCGGTTGAGCCAGCGCGGGCGGCACTCTATGGGCATGGACTGTTCGGGCAAAGTGCCTATGAGCCCAAAGGTGGCGAATTTGGCAGCGGGCACGTTCGTGCCCTTCAAAGCGAGCACAATATTGCCTTCTGTGCCACAGACTGGATCGGCATGGCTCAGGAGGACATAGTCGCCGGGAACATTCATCGTATTTTGGCCGACCTGAGTGACCTGCCCAAACAACTCGATCGCAGTCAGCAAGGTTTATTGAACTTCATGTACCTGGCCGAACTGATGCGCCACCCTGACGGCTTCGCCAGCAATCCGAACTTCCGCCATGGGCCAGGCGATACTCTGGTCTATGATCCGACAGAGGTATTCTATGACGGAAACAGCCAAGGCGGGATTCTTGGTGGCGCGCTGATTGCTACTGCACCGAATATCCACCGCGGAGTGCTTGGTGTGCCGGGGAGTAACTACAGCCTGTTGCTGAGGCGTTATGGCCCATTTAACCAGCGTTTTGGCTCGGTGCTTTATGAAGCCTACCAGGACGGCCTGGACCAATCCCTGAACTTCGCGCTCATGCAAATGCTATGGGACAGAGCCGAAAATAACGGTTACCTCAGCCATCTGGCGGGAAATCACCTACCCAACACCCCTACTGACAAACAGGTGTTGCTGCACGTAGCACTGGGCGACTATCAGGTAACTCAGTGGAGTGCCGAAATCATGGCGCGCACCATTGGCGCGGCGGTACACGAACCAACCGCCCGCCTGGGAGAGAGCCCGGACAGCAATCCACTCTTCGGTATCCAGCGGATCGAGCAATATCCACACGAGGACCATGCACTGATGATATGGGATTCGGGTGACGTGGTGGAAACCAGCCCGGGAACTTTCAAGGGCAACCCGTTGCCGCCGACTAACAACACCGGCCCGGACGGCGACTACGGCAACGACCCGCACGAGTCACCACGCAACACTCTGGCAGCCAGGGAACAAAAATCTGACTTCATGCGAAGCGACGGTGCAGTCACTGATGTGTGCGGGCTTGCGCCGTGCTACAGCGATGACTATACCAATCTATCCCGCCTGCCATAAATAAAGGCGATCCTACCTGCGGCGGCAAAACAATCCTTCGGATTGCCGTCGCAGGCCCGGTTGTCACGTCCCTTTAGATCAGATTGCCCGAGCCGGCGGCACCGCGATTGCCCAGCAACCCCACCAAGATCCCCTCTCGAGAGCGATACTGAATCGATGCTGTTTGTGTTGGTTTGGAGCCAGCCTATCTAATCCATTTGACAAGCTGCTCTGTGTCGTGATTCTATGATGAATAACAATGTTATCGATGTTAACTTATGCCGAACAATACCCCCTCGTTAAAATTCGCGTACCACCACGGTGACCTGCCAAAACAAACCCTTGATCTGGCTCTGAAAACGTTGCGTGAACTCGGGGATGCTGCCATTAGCCTGCGCGCCCTTGCAAAACAGCTTGGCGTCAGTGCTCCAGCTTTGTACCGGCATTTTTCAGACCGCGACACTTTGCTGGCTGAGCTGGCCATCGGTGGGTTTGAGGCTTTGACTGACCGGCTGGGCGCCGTAGACCAAACGACGCCGCGCACAGCGCTGATCGAGATCGGCCTGGTGTACGTAAAATTTGCACAGGAAGAACCCAATCTTTACCGCCTGATGTTCGGAGGCCGCGTTCTGCCCTTGGGAGCTCATCCGCGACTGGATGCAGCCGGCAAGCGTGCGTTCAAGGTACTGGAAAACACCGTGTCCAATGCCCGCCAGCTTGGTTATCTGAAACCCTCACCTGTTTCGATGACAACCGCTGCAGCCTGGTCCCTGGTGCACGGACTGTCTCAACTCACAATCGATGGACATTTGCCGAGCGCAAAGGCTGAACCCACGTTGACCGAAGGCGTACTCAGCTTGCTGCTGGACGGCGCCCGGAGCGACACCCGACAACAATCACAACAGGACTCAAACCTATGAGCAGCCCCAAACCCAGCACCCTCCGCGTTGGCCGCCGCTACCGTGCCAACCGCCTGGACGGCCCCTACGATGCCATTATCATCGGTTCCGGCATTGGCGGACTGACTGCTGCTGCCTGCATGAGCAAAATGGGTAAAAAGGTTCTGGTGCTTGAGCAGCACTATACCGCCGGCGGCTTCACTCATAGTTACGACCGTAACGGCTATGAATGGGATGTAGGTGTGCACTATATCGGCGACATGGGTGCAGACCACACCATGGGAAAGCGCTTGTTCGACCACATTACAGACGGACAACTGAAGTGGGCACCAATGGACGCCCATTACGACCGCATTTTTTTAGGCGAGAAGCATGTGGACCTGGTTGCCGGCCCTCACGCCTTCCGTGCTGAACTGGTCAAAACCTTCCCGGAAGAAGAAAAAGCCATCGACACCTACCTTGATTACCTACGCAAGGTATCCAAGGCCATGCCCGGCGTCGTTCTGGGCAAAGTTTTGCCAGACCTGGCCGCAGGCCCACTGAGCATGCTTACCAAACGCCGCGCCCCGGATTTCCTGAACAAGCCGACCCGTGAAGTGCTGGAGCGCATTACCAGTAATCAGGAGCTGATTGCTGTACTCACCGGCCAATGGGGCGACAACGGCCTGCCACCGGCGGAATCCAGCTTCATCATCCACTCGCTGATTGCACGCCATTATCTGCACGGTGGGTACTACCCTGTCGGCGGTGCCTCTGAAATGGCGAAAACCATCATCCCGGTGGTTCAGCAAAGCGGTGGCGAAGTCTTCACCTACGCCGATGTAACCGGCATTTTGGTCGAAAAAGGCAAAGCCATTGGTGTTCGCATGGCAGATGGCGAAGAAATACGCTCACCGCTGGTTATCAGCAATGCCGGCGTGTTCAACACATTCAACAAGCTACTGCCCGAAGACGCGCCTGAATGGGGCTACTATCAAGACAAGCTGAAAACCGTTAAGCGCTCCATGGCCAGCAACTGCCTGTATATCGGTCTGCAGGATACGGCCGAAAACCTGGGTTTGCCGAAAACCAATTACTGGATCTACCCTGGCCCTAATTACGAAAAACAGATACAGAATTTCATGGACGACCCGGAGAACAACGACATACCGCTGACCTATATTTCCTTCCCCTCGGCCAAAGACCCCAGCTTTGCCGAGCGCTACCCTGGCCGTGCCACCATTGAGATCGTAGCGCCTGGCCCGTTTGAATGGTACGAAGAATGGTCCGACAAAACCTGGGGCAAACGCGGCGAAGACTACGAAGCCAAAAAAGAAGAATACGCCCAGCGACTGCTGGCAAAACTGTACGAGAAGTTCCCTCACCTGGAAGGTAAAGTGGATTACTACGAGCTGTCCACTCCCCTGTCCACCGACTATTTCTGCCGGTACAGCAAAGGTGAAATCTACGGCCTGGACCACACCCCTGACCGCTTCGAGTTGGACTGGCTGAAACCCAAAACCCGCATTCCCGGCCTGTACCTCACAGGTCAGGACATCATGACCTGTGGTGTCGTCGGCGCCATGCTCGGCGGCCTGCTGACAACGATCGCCGTGAGCGGCTTCAAGGGGCTCCCGCTTGCGAAAAAGATGTTTGTGGGCTGATGGACAACCCCATTCCCTGTGGCAAGGAGCAGGGAATGGGGTTGTCCGTGCACTTATCTCTATAGATCTAGAATTCCAACCCGAGAGTCAGCCAAAGCTGACGACCAGGCTCAACCCCTGAGTCACCATCAAGAACAGTGTACACGCGATCATTAAACAGGTTGCGCAGTTCAGCTCCGGCAATCAGTGAGGTACCGTATATCGCGGGATGGGTATAGCGCATGGAAAGATCAAACAGGAATGTATGAGGACGATCCTCATCGGCATACTCAGTCAGACTTTCACGAATGACTTCGCCACCCGCTGACGTGATCAATTCGCCCTCCACTTCCCGGCCGGTATCGATAATCTGGGCATAATCGCCACGAAACCTGCCGTTGATCGTTCCACTAAGCTGATTATTGAATCGGTGTGACACACCGATGTTAATTACAATCGGCCGGTTAAAATCGCTGCGCAGAACATCCAGTTCCCCGTACGCTACACGCTGCCCCTGATACCAGACAAATTCCGATGGCGAGGTGTTATCTATGGGGTCATCATAATCGGCATTGTTAGTTTTGGTTTCAGACCAGGTACCACTAACGCTGACCATGGTGTCACCATAAACTCCGTTCCAGCCCAGGGAAACCCCGAGGTACTCGCTGCTGCCCTCATTATTCATGATGTAATAACGATAGCCGTCTGCCTGAGTATCGGTGGTGGTTCTGGCAAACTCGTCCTTGTTGTCACGCTTCACCACTTTCAACACCATGCGTCCACCCAACAGGGCCTGATCCAGGCCCAAAGTCTGCTCATCGCTAAAGGGGGTGTCTACATCATCAAACACATAGCGGTAGTCGCCCTGGCCTACTTCTCGCTCCCAATCCGTCACGATGTTCTGTTCGGTAGAACGGTATTCCGTATAAAACGGGGCCCTTGCCTCCCGCAACTTGTAGGTAAGCAACGCTGCGCCGTAGTACCGGTTAAACCCTGCGATTAGAACGGTACTTGCGTTATCAAACACATCAAATGTCGCGCGCGTACGGAATGCAACATCATGGTTCTCAAGAAAATCATTGTAGTCGTATCGCAGCCCAAGGGTTCCTGTCAGGCGTTGCCAAGCCAGTGTCGTTTCGCCATAGAACCCAGCCTCATTCAGCGCTACTTCAACATCGTCGGCCTGATAAATATTGCGACTGGAAAAATACTGTTCATTCTGCACGCAATCCGTCGTAATTCCCCGACACTGTACATCGGTGTTGATCACTGCATTGCTGTATATCGCAAGGTCCTCATCACGCCGAAAGCGATAAGTACTGTGGCTGGCCTGAATTCCGGCTTCGTTGGTAAATTCCACAGCACCTATACGAACCGGCAAGGTTGCCACGGAATACGCCAGATCGGTCGAATTCTGAATTTTATCCAGGTCGCCATAACCACCTTCACGGCTCAGGCCAACATCGGCTTCACGGCCCCACTGGCGGCTACTGGTGTTTTCCCAACTGAAGTATCCGTTTGGTGCCTCCCGCTCGTTAACACTGCTTGTCCAACCCAGATCCAGATTATGTTCTAACTGCTCGCCAAGGTATTCGAAACCGGCTTTAAGGTTATAGCCTCCACCGTTGACCGTATAATCACTGGCCTTGGTGTCGGTAATAAAGGTGTCGCTGGAATAAGGAGACCAGGTCGCCGAAAGGTCCAGAATTGCGGCGTCTCCGAGTTGGGAGGACAACTTCAGCAACACATTCTGGTTGCTTTGCGTCCGGTTTCGGGTATTACCCAAACTGACATCTGGCGTTTCAGAATAGGCCTGACTAACACTGGTTATCAGCCCGATCTCATCGTTAAGCGGTGCCGAATAAGTAAAGGCTGCCCGGTATCGCTCGAAGTCCGGCTCTTCGGGAGGAGTTGGAGGCAATGTTTCAATCTCAGGGTCCCACTCCCTTGTAAACGTGCGAAAGCGCGTCCACTGGCTACGAGTACCGCTAACCGTCAACTTGCCTACCGATTCGCGACCAGCACGCCTGGTTGTCGCATCCACCACGCCGCCGGTAAAACCACCGTATGCCGCTGGCACATTGCTGTCGTATACCTTCAACTCGCCAATAAGATCTGCATCGATGAAAAGCGACTGCTCATGACCACCAATATCGCTGATAGAAGAGCTGCTGTCTGAAGCCGGATCAAGGCGGTTACTGTTGCTCAGACCGTCCAGAACAAAGTTATTTTCATAGAATCGCCCGCCAGATATAGATATCGATTCAGGCTTCAGGTCGGTCAACCCCTCCACACTCTGACTGCTTTCGCCAAACTGAATGCCTGGAACCAGCTTTAGAATGTTCTCAAGACCGCCATCAGCGCTGCCAAAACGCTCTATATAGCTTTGATCAAAAATATATTCACCAGCACCAGATTCACTTGTACCACCCGGGTTCTGCACTGGTGCGGTAATCAGCAATTCCGGTAACTGAGTCGGTCTGGAGACAGATACTGCCTCCGGCTCTTCGGCCAACACCTCAAAACCAGTAAGGGACAGAACCGAAGCTACAACCCAATGTCGACCCGGCACATAATGCTTTCGCGAAGGGCCATTGGTAAAACAACGCCTGTTTGTCATGAGTTAAACCTGAAAGGAAAGTCAAAAACCATTGAACTGAAAAATGTCAGCGGGGCAATTCTGTGGGCGTCGTATAAGGCGCCCCCCTACCCAAAGTAAGCAAAAAAGCCTTCAGCGCCTGAAGCTCCTGCTGGTCCAGATTTAAAGGCTGAATCAGCGGCGACAGTTGAGCAAACCTGGGATCCTGGCGGCCCAGCTCGGTGGGCTGGTTTTGCCACCAGCCCATATTGTAAGCAGCCAGTACGTGATCAAGATCAGCCAGTAGGCCGTTGTGCATATATGGCGCAGTAACTGCTACGTTGCGCAGTGGCGCGGTACGAAAAGCACTGAAATCTTCATTTTTTTTCGTCACTGAATAACGGCCGGTATAATTGCCAACTTCATAAAAGGCCGTCCCCAGATGATGGTATTTGCCATCAGTAAGTAACGCGCCATTGTGGCAGTTCATACAGCGGCCTTTGGTACGAAAGAGGTGTAAACCTTGCAGTTCCTGATCATTCAGTGCACTTTGGTCACCGCGCATGAACCGATCAAAACGTGTGGCAGTGGTGGTACGCTGGCGCACAAAACCCGCAATGGCGGCAGTTATCCGGTCAAAGTCCACCTCCGGGTCTCCAAAAGCCTTCTCAAAGAGCTGACGATAAGCCTCAATAGCCTGAAGCCTCTCGATAATCTCTGGCGGATTGCCTGCCATTTCAATCGGATTGGTAATACTCGCTGCCGCCTGCTCTTCCAAAGAAATAGCGCGGCCGTCCCAGAACAGTTCCTTCAGATAACCAGCATTCAGAATCGTTGGTGAATTCAGCTGACCCTGCTGGCGATTATGACCAAATGAAAAGCGACGTCCATCTGCCCAACCAAGATCCGGGTCATGGCAGGACGCGCACGCATGTTGACCGGAGCCAGACAAAACAGGGTCAAAAAACAACGACTTCCCAAGCTCTCGCCGGGCCTTTAGCAACGAACTCGTCCCAGGATCAGCGGATTCAGTATGAGTAGCATTTTCTGGCAAGGCGGCTAATGGTGTTACCTGGTTGCCCGGCGCCACAATAGGGGCCGGCCACTGTTCCTGAGGCACAGAGTACAGCGCCCGCAAGTCCGTAGCCTGAGCCGGTGAAACCAGCGCTGTACCTGCTGCAAGCAGCAGGTACAGCGCAAATCTGCTAGGCCGCATCTACACAGGTGGCACAGTACGGGGTTTCGTCCAGCCTGTTATTAGTTCCGTCACCATCAATATCATCATCAATTCCAAACGGGGCGGCGGCCTGCTCTTCGGTAGAACTTTGCGGGTCAAAAAAGTCGGCTTTGCTATCGCCGTCGAAATCAAAGCGGGCTATACCTGCTCCAGGGTAGTCGTCCTGTGCCGACAGTTTTTCAGCAATGCTCGACAGCATCGCATTGCGATCAGCCGTCGTATAAGTCGACGTACGTGAGATACTTTCAGCCAGTTCGTAATGACGACCCTCAGCCAAGGTAACAACCAGCTCCTTACTGCGCAGAACGCGATTGTTATCATCCAATAGCTCGAAAACCTCCAGCGCACCACCAAATACCAGAGGCGAACCGGCGTTTCCTTTTGCCATATCGGCTACACGGGCTCTTGCCTGCTGTATATAGGCCGCGTTTTCCGAATTCCAGGTACCCTCTGTCGCCAGCAACTTGCGTGTGGCAGTCGCAATATCGGCATAGTCATCAGCCACATCTTCCAACTCTTTGGCCAAAGTGTTTGCGGAATCAATGCTATCTGCCGCTGTCATCATCGTATTCAGGACTGGCAAAGAAAGGGTATCCAGAGTCTCAATCGCATCACCGGGACGTCCTGCGTTACTCTGCAAAACCGCCAGTTCGCGATAGAGTTCAAGCTGGTCGTCGGGTTCAGTAATCGAAGCCACCAGACCCTTGGCACGATTAATCTGTGTTTCAGGGTATTCACCCAGCGCAACATACCCATTGGCTACGGCAATATCAGCGTCAATCCGGTCTTGAGTAGCCGCACCGTCGCCATAGCGTGTGACTGCTGTGTTGGCGCAGACGTTCATGCGCTCAAGCGCCAGTGCCTCTCTACCGGTTGTCGCTGTCGCTCTCGCAGCAGCAGCGCAGCTTTCAGTAACCAGTTGCTTTGGAGTGGATGTGCTGGCAATAAAATCATCGGTTACCGCAAGGGACCAAGCGTTTTCGACCACGGCTTCTGCAGCTGCGGGCAAATCTGCCTCCAGCAACTGGGCCACAAGTGTTGTCCCCTGGAAAGAAAGGCCCCGAATCTGATAGACCATGTGATACACGCGATCCAGAACGTCTGGAACCTGCGCTGTCATCACCTCAATAGCACTATTCGCGTCACCGGTCCTGGCCGCATCGACCGCTTTGAATACAGCAAGTTCCAGCCGTGCAGCAGTCACTGCGTCCGCGCCAAATGGCTGACCTTCAACTTTTTCGGTGAGCAGAGTCTCGTATCGGTCAATCAGACCCAGGCGCACATAGGGAGCTGCTGCTGTACCCACGTAGAATCGTGCAAACCCATTACATGCGACACTGAGCAGTGGTTCGAATTTTTCAATTCCAGCCAATGCCTTGGTGGTTTCTCCAAGGCGACTGTACAAATCAACATAACGGCTTGTGTACTGGGTCTGAAGGGCGGCACAAGTAATCGGGCCCGGCTGAACAGGCATGTTGTCAATCCAGGATGCAGCCAGATCTGTGTAGTCGCGGGCCTGCTGAACCGACGAACCAACAAGACCTTCAGCCTCCGCCTGTTCCACGAGATTAATTGCCTGCTCAAGCAATGCATAAGTCAGATTAGAGTAGTTACCGGACCAGGCAGCACCAGGGCCTCCGAACCGATCTCTGAACGACTCCACTGGCTCTAAAACCTCTGTAGCTTTCTGATTCAGCCCTACCTGACCGTAGTTAGTACTCAGGTTCTGCAGAAACCGGGTATCGTCAAAACTCAGGTTTTCAACGCCTTTTTGCGCAAGGACTCCGTTCCCGGAAAGGTAGATATCAGCAGCCAGGTCCAAGTAATGAGAGCCTTTTTCTGCGTTACCGCTATCAAAGAATGCCTTTCCTATTTTCCGGAAGGCATCGGCCCGCTCACTGGGCTGGAAGATTTTACTGAGGGCAATCAACTCGGCGCGTTCGTCCAGACCGGCGGCGGCAAGACCGACAGCAATCTGGGCGTAGACAGGATCTGTAATAGCGTCGTCGTATAACCCGGTGAACAGGGTTTCCGCTTTGTAGAAAGGCGACAGATCAGAACTCAGAAAGTACTGAGCTTTGGCTTCATTGTCGTCGTTCAGTAGTTCTTCCTGTGCCAGGGGCAACTCATGATCAATAAAATCGATGCGCGCCACGAAAGCGACAAGGTCATCCGTTGCCACTTCGCCAGGCACCACCAGATCTTGCGTCAAGCTATCACTATCAAGCCCATAAATGCTGATCAGATAGCGCGCCAGGTTATCGATTCCCGGGCTATCTGGGTCGACACCTTTACGCCCATTCGCTTCCCATACCGCCTGCGCGATGCGGGCGATAGCCTCGGTTGTTTCCGGGGATTCGATAAGACTCAAAGATTCACGATAAAAGCGCGCCAGACCACTTTCAAACTGAAGGCGGTTCCAGAGCTGCACGGTTCCAACACCCGGCTCAGGGTTCACCAGCGCTGCATCAAGTGCTCCAAGGCGCCCGGCAACAACCGCCAGCAGCGGACGTTCGGTGTTAACCGCTGCCAGACCATTGATTGCGCCGGTCAAGTCACCGTCAGCCACCTGTAATTCTTCGATAAAGTCGGCCCACTCAAGCCCGGTGTCGCGCAATGCTTTCGCGATTTCAGTCAGTTTCAGGCTCAGAACCTGAACCTCCGGATTATCGGCGGGGTTGTCATCCAATTCTTCGGCGGCGCTGAGGTTCAGCAAATCGGCAAGTTGTTGTGCGGATAAATTGTCACTGGCGTTCGCAGCCAATGTGGTTAAAGGGGAAACCACAAATTCACCGCTGGCGCTGACATCCGCACGCAGGGTAACACCCTGCAAATCGGCACCGGTTTCCACATCCCGTCCACCAATCGCAACCACAGCGGCAAGCTGACTGAGTTGCTGCTCACTCAATTCGAAACGGAAGCTGCCACCACTGTCGGTACGTACAATGCTGGTTAATGCATTGCCGTCGGCATCGACCAGGCGCACTGCAGATTGTTCGATGGCCGGATCTGTTACAACCCCTGACACGACTGACGATGACTCCTGGGCTGAGGAGCTATCGCCACCGGAGGACCCTCCACCGCAGGCACTCACAGTCAGGGCAGCAAGAATAACAACCATTAACCGCCCTAGCCCCGGAACAAAGGGTTTGCGTAGGTTTAAACGAGACATAGGAACTCCGAGAGTAAGGCCGATATGATTTTTAAGGCGGTAATTATCCCTACACAAAATTAATAATGCAAATCATTATTATTTGTATTTAATTTATCTCTTATAGCTAAGACTGAACCCATTCCGGGTGTCAGATGACAGGCTGTGCAAGAAGCTCTCAAGCTGATTCAGCTCTTCGTCTGTCAAATTTAGAGGCTTAAGCAGCTCCGAGGTGGATGGAAATAGCGGGTCATCGCGATATTTTTCACCGCGCTTGAAGTGGTAACCGCCTGCGTTATAGGTTGATAAAACATTATGCAACGCAGAAAAAGTACCCCAATGAAAATAAGGTCCGGTGCTACTGACATCCCGTAACGATGGCGTTTTAAAGCGCCCCACGTCTTCCGGATTACCGGTTACCTCGTAACGCCCCAGGTCCTCGCGTTTACCGCCATATCCGGTTAATCCTACATTGTGATATTTACCATCACTGAGAAGCGGACCTTGATGACAGTTCATACAGCGAGCTTTGGTTCGGAACAGGTGTAATCCATGGACAGCGCTGTCGCTCAGCGCAGTGGGCTTACCCGCTAAAAACCGGTCAAATGGGCTTTGGCGTGACCGCAGCGTGCCAACCCAGTCAGAGATTGACTCAGTAACCTGGTCAAAATTAAGTGATTGATCACCATAAATTTCAGCGAACAGCGCCGGATATTCAGGATGCGCAGCTAACCGGGCTACGACTTGTTCCGGATCAGCAGCCATTTCAATTGGGCTGGTCATCGAGATCGCAGCCTGCTCCGCCAAGGTTGCAGCTCGCCCATCCCAAAAAAAATCTTGCTTCAAGCCAACGTTCAGCAAACCGGGAGTATTGCGCGTCCCCCTCTGATGGTTATGACCAATAGCGACACGCAGGCCATCGCTGTATTTTTGCTCACGCCTGTGGCAGGAGGAACAGGAGATCTGACCCGAGCCAGACAGAAGAGGTTCGAAGAAAAGACGTTTCCCGAGTGCCTGGCGCTGTTTTTCAATCCCCTCGGCAGGTGGCGCTTTGGGCACAAGCCCCAGTTGAATGTGCTCTTCTACATCCAGGGTTGGAGCAGGCCAGTTCGCAACAGGCTGCTGATAGCATTGGCGTAAAGCATCTATGGAAGATTCACAGCTTTCCGATTCAGCAGCACCGGCGTATGAAAATGCGCTGCCCCCACCCAGAACACCCGCAACCATGGCAATGCCGACCTGCCTACAACCTTGTTTCCACAGCTGAACAATGATTTGACCTTCATGATCAGGCAAAGCTAGCGTCTCCAGACCTTATACAGAGAAGGAGGCCGGCAAAGCCGCCGGCCTCATCATTAACAGCCCGCATCAAGCAGCATCGTATGGTGAGATATCCGTTGTATCGAGAATGACGTCACCATCAATATCCGGATCCATCGTAACCCCCAGATCCGCCCGCTCTTCAGACGTTGACTGAGGATTGAAAAAGTCCGGAAGCCCATCCTGATCAAAGTCGAAACGAATCACCGTCGTACCCGGGAAATCGTCGTAATCAACCAGTTCTTCTGCAACGAGTTTCAGACGGCTATTTATATCCGGAGCAGTCTCGGCTTTCTGAGCAAGTGCAGCAGACTGATCAAAGGCTCTGGCCCGGGCCAACTGACTTACCACTTCGCTATAGAGATCTTCCCTGGTTTCCGGTGAATTAAGCTGATCAATATATGACTGAATGCCCTCACCTGACGTAAGTTCGGCAATGGCGCTGGCTCGAAGAGCCTCCACACGCTGAGTCAACGCCGCATTTTCACCACGAAGGTTTTCACGAATAATGTCCGCAACGTCCGCATGATATTTGCTGACGTTTACCCAGCTCTCGACTGCATCAACAAGCTCTTCATCTGTGGTTGACGCATTTACCAGATCTTTGGCCTGACCCCAGGCGCTGGTCAGATTCTGTTCAGCTTTCTCAGATGCCCCTGCCGACGCAAAAAATTCTCCGGCCACCAGGGTTTTTGCCAAACGGTCAGCGGGCGTCTGCAGAATCGGGATCAGGTCGTTGTAGCTCTGCACCAGCTCCAGGGTTTCATCAACCAGACCTACCCGCTGGTACTTGGGTATCAGGACCGCACGAACAATAAATTGGTCATCCGTAGACTGCTGGTTATCCCTGCCCGTGACCTCGTTCTTACAAAGCCTCATTTTCTCCTGCGCCAGTTCCTCAGTTTCCCACTGCTGATAACGCAGTGACATTTCCGCACAGCCATTCGCAGTAAATGTAGTAGGCGATGTTTGATCGTAGAACTCGTCAGATATGGACAAACCATACGCAAAGTCCAACACCTGCCTTGCCTTGTCATTCTCTCCACGAGCGTAAAGTGTGCCAGCGAGATAGTTGCGATCAATAATGTCGTCGTAAGTCAGTGCCTGCAGCTGATCCTCTATATCGGTCGTGCTTGCAACAATCACATTGATGGCACCTTCCAGGTCGCCCTCCTCGACCTTGGCCAACGCATCGTATAGAGACAGCGCTGCCAGTGCGGAGCTTGCATACTGCTCGCTTTCTGGTAGAACCTTTTGCTCAACCAACTGACGGAATTCGTCGGCACGTTCCAGATAGCCAAAGCTGTACGCAAAACGTTCAGAAATACGAGATGACCATGACACATCGCAAGCGTTATCAAAGCTTTGGCTGAAGGCTCCCAGCGCTTCACTAACTGCCGCAGTGTCGTTTAAACGAACGCCGAAATCCGCAACATCAGCCAGCAGGCTATTTCTGACAGAGTTGCAGTTGCGCGTCGTTCCATTGGAACCCAGCCCGTAGACCGCTTCGCGAAAAGCACGATTTGCAGTTACAACGCGATCAGACTCGGCTTCGAACAGCTCTTCAATGTTGCGCTTCATGGCGTAAACCAGGCGCGCATAAGCCGTGGAATAAGTTCCCTGCTGAGCGGTCAGGTATGTAGATATCCGGTCAAACGACGCGCTCGATTCAGTTTCATTGCCCGCAGCAAGAAAATCATCGCTGAGTTGCTGAAAATAAGCTGCGTCATCACCATCCAACTCCAGCGGGCCAGCAGGATCGCTTTTGGCTTCAAGATAACTCAGATAGGTGTCCCTGGATTTTTTGAGGTAATCAACGGAAGCACTACTGTCGCCCCGATCCAGCAACGCCAGCCCGATAGAGCGGTAGCTCAAAGCACGCTCAACCGCACCAAAAACAGAAGCTGAAACCGTCAATTCCGCCTCGTCAATCAAGCCGGCCGAAGCCTGCCCCGCCGCCACGGCGCCATATATCGGATCCAGCAATGCATCATCGTAAACTCCCTCAAAAACCTGAAGAGCACGAAAATACGGAGATACATCGGAACGGAAGAAATAGTCAACGCGTGTAGCATTATCATTACCCAGCTCTTCACCGGAAGCCAGGGGCTGAGTAACGTCTACATAATTACGATCCGCCAGCTGAAGTAGCACGCCATCGGCACCAAGGTCAGTAGGCAAAACTACATCCCCTGCAGCCAAATCAGTAACAACGACGTTGTTATCGAGCAGAACAAAGCGAACCATATTCAGTAAGGCAGAACTGTCTGTGGGAACACCTCGCTTTCCAATGGCGCCCCAAATTGCATCGGCTACGCCATCCGCATTACTGGCAAGCTGTTCACTTTCTGACAGCCCCAGATTGGAAATAAAATACTGCTCGACACCTTCACGAAGGTTGACGCGGTTGAATGCCTCAACGGTGTCTTTCGGAGTTGCTTCCGGATCTGTTACCAGTGAATTCAAGGCTGCAACTCGTTTAGCCAGTGATTGCAACGCCAGATCCGCGGAACCCGAGGTTAACTCACTGGCCTCCAATCTCTCAGCAGCAGCGATGAAATTCGCACCGCCGGTTGTATCTGTGCCTGCCGCCGCAAGAGCATCGGCAATAAGGTCGTTGGCATCATCAGTTCCTCGCAACGCAACCATCAACTCTGACAACAGCATGCTTGCGCGCTGAGCTTTCACCGATGCAGCTGGATCGCCTTTAATCTCAGCCTCAGACAACCCCAGAATTTGCGCTAGTTCCTGCTCATCCTTGCTGCCAAGCAAAGTTGTCAGTGGTGACACCACCAGGGAATCACCAGCAGTGTCTATCGGTGCGGTCAAAACCAGCCCGGTGAACTCCAGCCCGGTTAAGCTGTCTTTGCCGCCGGTAGCCAAAACACCTGTGACCTCTTCAGCCTGTTCAGCACCAAGTTCCAGTTGAAACTCACCATTAGTACCTGTTTGAGCCAGTCGACTCAGTACATCGCCTTCACTGTTAATCAGCCGTACCGAGGACCCAACAATGGCTGGATCGGTAACAACCCCACTAAACACCACGTTTTCGGGGCCCGAATCAGTCGATGATGAATCGCCTCCGGAACTGCCTCCACAGCCTGCAATGGCAAGGCTCCCAGCCAATACCAAAACTGCTTTCGGAGCTCCAAAGAGCTGCAACCAATCCATAGTGCGTTGGATCATGAACGAACCTCCAGATGAAAACCAAGACCAAATGTTAATGATAATTATACTCATTTACATTTTTGTAACAAGAAGTTTCATCTGCGAGGTAGATGCTTGTACGATGACCAATATCTAAGACCCTGACGGTACTACAGAGGACTGGGCGCCGAAATCCATGCAGATCTGTTGAGCAACTGAAGCCTTATGAAAACCATCGGATTAATCGGAGGCATGAGTTGGGAATCCACCCAGACTTACTACCGCCTCATCAACCAGAAAGTTCGGGAACAACTCGGCGGGCTCCACTCTGCAAAGATTATTCTCTACAGCGTGGATTTTGCAGAAATCGAGAGTCTTCAGCATAGGGGAGACTGGGACGGCACTGCGAAGATACTGATATCCGCAGCGCAATCCGTTGAAGCCGGTGGCGCCGACCTTCTCCTGATTTGCACAAACACCATGCATAAGGTTGCCCCGGAAATTGAGCAAGCTTGCGCGGTACCGCTACTTCACATTGCAGATGCCACAGCCAATGCGCTGTTAAAAGACGGTATAACATCGGTGGGGTTGCTTGGCACACGATTTACCATGGAACAAACCTTCTACCGTGAGCGGCTCGAGCGACAGGGCATCAGCGTCATCATTCCGGATGACAGCGAACGAAATGCTGTACACCGGATCATCTACGAAGAGCTGTGCCAGGGCGTCATCAACCCTGACTCAAAAGCTATTTATCTTGATGTTGTAGATTCACTGGCCACGCGAGGCGCTCAAGCCGTTATTCTGGGATGCACTGAGATCGGCTTGCTGATCCAGGCTTCCGATACGCGGGTGGCGCTGTATGACACAACCGAGATCCACGCGGTTCAAGCCGCCTTGCGGTCCCTCAGTGACTGAATCCACTTATAAAAACAGGAACCAGAAGCGTTCCCATAACTGTTGCTGCAACCATCCCGCTCAACACGGTTGAGCCCAGGCTGACACGGCTGTCTGCCCTTAGGTTAGACAATACCAAGGTTAATGCCCATCAATTCAGAAACATCATTCTATTGAATGATTTATCATGCTCCCCTGTTCAGGACAGCCAGTACCGCCAAAACTTTGCTATATTTTATCGCAAGACAATAACGCGTCCTCTTTTAAAGTTGTGCGCGAACTCGGTGAACCTTTTAAAGAGTGAGCGTGAAAACGATGAGTTATAAAATGCTGAAGTGTACCCCCCTGCTGATAGGCCTTTCCCTTTCAGGTTGCGCAGTTCAGGAAAAACTTACACTTGGGGTGGAGGACCCTTGTGCCTCACTGCAAAACATCGTCGCGGACTACAACTCGGGATTTTCCAGCTATCGAGGCAAAGCGAGCACTTTCCAGTCGATTACGGTTTTCCGGGCCAAAGAGCAGATAATCAGTGGTCATTGCGAGATCTGGGAATGGGCCAATGAGGACAGCGCCTACATGTGCTCAAGCACAGCGCCAAATGAAGATGTAGCCAAAGCGATGTATGACAAGTCCATCGACTCTGTTGCCCGTTGCATTGGCAACACCTGGACACAAGAGGCTGAGGCCGAGCGCATTCGTGATGGCGAAGCCGCAGGCGTAGCAACGCGCTTCTCAGCGCAGGAAGCGGGTAAACCAGGCATTGCTGTCCATCGGGTGGACTACCGAAGAGATAACTCGGTCTATATCTATATCGGACCAACCAGCCGGCGGGATCACTTCTGAGCTGCGTGAATCATTTCCCAACTCCAACCATTTTCTTCAACCAGAGCTTTGAGGAGCTTGCGCCGCTCACTCACGGCAATCGTGCTGTGCTCTCGAGTAAGGCGCCGTGCAATACTCGTCGAGTTTCCTCCCTCACCGCCAGGAGGCTCCTCCCTGGCGGGCTTGATAAAAACACGGGAGAGCGTGGTGAGAAACTCAGTGATTGCTCTGGTGCAATTAGGCACAAGAACATACAACTCCGGCTGACGCTCAAATGCTTCATCAGGTAAATCACGCAGAACTTCATCCAGCACAGCTATTTGCAAGGCCAATGATGATGCGGAAGCGGGACTGTGGAAATAATGGAGAACTGGATACGCCAGGTGGTTTTGGGCAACGAGTAAAATTTGCGCGGGTACGGATTCAAGATAACTTGTGAGAGATGAGTAGCTTCGATCGTTTTCTATATGCCTGCGCACCGATTCCACACTGTCACCCCAGATTGCAAACTGCAGCGAAAGTGCTCGCTTGGCCGCAGTCGCCTGGATCACCGGGATTGCATAGGTGATAGATGATGTGACCAGGACAAGACCATTAAATGCGGTCGCAACTGATACCAAGCGCCACAGAGTGCTACTTGGAATGAAGTCCCCGGTGCCCAGAGTAGTCAGCGCAAAACCAACATAGTATACCGTCTCATAACTCTGCGCAGGCAGTCGCGTTGTGGAGCTAACGATTGCCCCCTCGCTACCCAAATACACCAACGACCAACCTAACCAGCTGAGACCAAACCAGAGTAAAATCAGAGAGAGGGTAATACAGGGGCCTGCAGCTACACTCCAGCCTGGCGACCGAAAAAGCTGACTTCCCGCTTTGAAAAACCGGTGAACTCCGTGAGAAAAAAATCTCGACAGAGTACCCGTTGAGGAAGCTGTCATTGCGGTAGCAATGAAATCCAGCCACACGCCGGCAACAATTAAAATACCTGCCACTGTAAAAGCGACTGTCTCAAAACCAGTCGCCATCGCCTACCTCCCTGCCCGGCTCGCCTGTTCGGCGGCAGATCGATTATCAACACCTTGCTCCCGGTCAGCGCGCTGAAACGAGGAAGAGGACGAAAAATCTGTCGCGTTCAGCGTTTCAACGGATTTACGCAGCTGTCGGCGTTGCCACATAGATGCCAACTGCTTTGTATCCCAGGACGTTGGTACAAGGCCAAAATGACTTTCGCTCGCCTTGAAATCAAAACTGCGCTCTGCCCCAATCGGCATATTTTCGGGTCCATAAATTCCTATCAGTCGCAGTGTAAGACGGTGAAACTCAAGATTGCCTTCGGGCGCGTCAGTCTCCATCTGGATACCCTCACTTCGGGCCAGGCGCTGGATCAATTCACAAAAAGTACCGATATGTATAAAGCCTCCGGGCTCAATCGGCCCTTGCCTGGTATTTTCCTTTACGCTCATTGATAAAGGCTTGTCTGACGACCCGGTACGCTTCTGATCATCTTCGTCGCCTTCGTTGTAATCCTGCTCGAAATCGGTCACATCCATGGTGATAACGCCTTCCGAAGTTTCGAGTTTCGCAATTATGTATTCGATAAACACGGACTCTGCGCTCATATTACTTATGAGGCAGAGTGCATTGATGTCTTTATTACGACCTCTATTTATAATCAGGCGAGGGCTACGCTGTCTCCGAAAGCCCAGGTACAGAAGTTGGGCATAAACTACCCATATAATTACCGATCCCAGGCTCGCGCACACAGAAAGTACCTGATGGTGCTTTGCTATCCACTCATACACGCATACGTCCCCTTCGCATAATCTTGTTAGCAGACCTTATTTCTTGAGCAGTGGCACGCCCTGGTGAGAAAGTTCGGGGAAATCATCATGCATCGACAAAGGCGCGCAATTTTTCCGAACCCCCAGATGTTCAGGACGTTCACGCTTCGCCGCGTACGGCTCACCTAACTTATTATCAACACTGTTATAAACGAAGAACAGATTTGAACGAGGCCAGGGTGACATATTCTTGTTAGACGCATGCAAGGTATTACACTCAAACAACAGCAAGGATCCAGCCGGACCTTTAGGTGCCTCAATACCACCACGCTCCGCCAGTCTCGCTAAACTATCACGGTCAGGAACGCCCACTTGCTGGGCTTTGAGGGAGTCTCGCCAGTTAAGGTCGGGGGTTTCACCCACGCAAGGTACAAAATAATGGTGCGAGCCAGGGATCAACATCAATGGTCCGTTAAACTCGTTGTTGTCGGTGAGCATCAAGGAGGCACTCACTGCCCTCATGCGCGGCATTCCATCTTCCGCATGCCAGGTTTCGAAATCCGAGTGCCAATCGAAACCACTACCCTCAAAGCCGAACTTGTCGTTAATGCGAGACTGATGGATATAAACCTCGCTACCCAGGAGTTGGCGCACCATTCCCAGTATCCGGGGGTCTCGGGTTAAACGACTGAAGTTATCGGATAGTTCGTGCATACCAAAAACGGATCGTAGCTCTCCGCTCTTCGGATCGCTAATGACCTTATCCGACTCCTTAAGTTTTTCGTCTTTTGCCATTTCCACAAGCTCATCAAAAAACGGCATCATCCGTTCTTGACTGAAAAAGCCTTTAAACCACAAAAACCCGTCTCTCTCGTAACGCGAAAGAGACACTTCATCAAGAGGGCCTTCCCAGCGATGCTGATTTCGCGAGTGGACAACGGGATCCGATCTCAGGAACGGATCTTTCTGGTGTTTTAACCGGGAAGGGAATGAATCCTTTCTCTTAACCATATCGACACCTCACTCAAATTCTGACAGAACCAACTTCCACTTTAATGGGCCCTACAGGGTTTGTACGCTATTACCCATCGCTGTCTTCGCCAGCTTCTGCTGTTCAATGCTGTCGCAGTGGGCCACTACCGTCCAGCGACCGTCATCTTTGGCCATACGCGCCTTTTCGATCACAATGTCATGATCAGGTCGCAGAGATACCGCGCCTGCGATGAGAAGGGCCAGCACAGAGAACAAAAAGCCTAAAGCGATAAATGTCAGCACAGGGCTGGACCGGGTCAGTTCCGGGCCAAGGGTTACCATCAGGGCGGCAACAACCAGTCCGATCACAAGGCCAACCAACCCGAATCGCACATGTGCTTGAACCAGAGAACGGGCTATACCCTGTGTCTCAGGCTCCACTTTACGCTCCATGCCAGGATCATTTGGCTGGATGACCTGGACCTGCTCACGGGAAACGCCCAGACTTTCGAGCGACTCCAGACAACGCTCCGCAGCATCCTGACTATCAAATTCCTCGCTGATTTTGTGGGAATACTCTTCTCCCAGAACCGATCTATCGTGTTCAGACATCTTGTCATCCCCCGTAAGATTAGGACGCTGAGCAAACCTTCGATGGCCCCTGTTACCGATTGCGCATGACGCGCAATCGGTAACAGGGCATAGCGACGATAACTACTTAGTGAGCCTGTCCCACTCTTTCTCAGCTTCGTCCCTTTTCATGCCGTACTTTTCCTGAATTTTGCCAACAAAGTGCTCTCTCTTACCCGCGATCTCGTCGACATCGTCATCTGTCAACTTACCCCAGTTTTCGCGCACTTTTCCTTTAAGCTGTTTCCAGTTTCCTTCCATAATATCGTCATTCATGATTTTCTCCTCTTGGCTCAAAACAGCATAATGATGTCGCTGTAGTGATTTAAAGTTGGCATTACATTGGCATTACAATATACGCTGTTTAACCGGCGCTTATGGCCCACGCCCTTTCATTGCATTCATAACGAGAGAAACAACAAGCAATACAACGAAAATGAAAAACAGAACTTTAGCGATGCCTGCTGCCGTACCTGCGATACCGCCAAAGCCCAGTACGCCTGCAATGATAGCGACAACCAGACAAACCAATGCCCAATACAACATGATTTTTCCTCCCTTTTAAATGACTCCTAAACAATCCATTACTTCGCGTTTTGGAGCCAAAACATTTAACAGCTCGGATTTTATAAAATCACCATAAGGCTAATAAAAACTCTTATGCTGTTCCGAAACGCTCGCCTACAAACTGGCATATAACTTTATATAGCACAACAAATGAGCCACTCACCCAAGCTTAAAAAACCAACCAAAAATATATAAATTTCTGATTCACCTGAATTTTACTTATTGATTATCATTTATTAAGACTCCGGTAATGCAAAAATACGCTAAAAGAAATTTGGGCACGGATGGCGGTTATCGTTCTACTTAGTAAAGCGGACAAATAAAAAGGGCCACTATTAAAGTGGCCCTTTTACGGTGTACGGAGCTATATTCACTACCCCAAATTTTTCCTCACGAACTTCTGAATTTCACCCACGATACCGCTGCGGAACGCCAGCACGGTGATGACAAAGACACCACCAAGGATCGGGTCGACCCAGTCTCTGAGTGGGCCTTGAGCAAGTTGATACTCAACGTTAACCACAAACATTGCACCTATAACAGGCCCCAACAAAGTGCCCATCCCGCCCACAAGCGTCATCAGAATAACTTCACCGGACATGTGCCAATGCGCATCATTCAGAGAGGCCAACTGGAATACCACAGACTTCATGGAGCCCGCCAGGCCGGCCAGTGCTGCCGAGATCACAAATGCAAGTATCTTGTAACGATCCACTTTGTAGCCCAGGGATACGGCACGCGGCTCGTTCTGTTTAATGGCTTTGAGCACCTGACCATAGGGGCTGCCGACGATCCGTTGAACCAACAAGTAGCAACCGAGAAAGACAGCCAGCACGAAGTAATACATGTTCAGGTTGTCTTCAAGATTGATAAACCCGAGCAGCTCCCCTCTGGGTACGCCGTGCATACCATCCTCACCACCGGTAAACGGCGACTGTACAAAGAAGAAGAACACCAACTGGGCCAATGCCAGAGTTACCATGGCAAAGTATATGCCCTGGCGACGAATGGAGAGGAGAGCAAAAGCCAACCCGAGCACAGTTGCCACCAGCGTACCGGCAATAATCCCCATCTCTGTAGTGAGGCCACTATAGTTGCTGAGCAGATAGCCCGTTGTGTATCCGCCCGTCGCGAGAAACGCCGCATGGCCAAAAGACAGAAGCCCGGTGAACCCGAACAACAGGTTGAAGGCGACGGCAAACAGCGCGAAGCACAGGATTTTCATCAGGAACACAGGGTAAATCACAAACGGTGCAAGCAGCAGCAACACCAACAGGAACCCGTTCAGCATCAGTTTTCTGCGGTCCTCAGCTTTTTGCTGTTTGAGGATAGATTGATGAATCTGGGAGTGGATATCGGTCTGGCTCATGATTATGCCTCCTTGCCGAACAGGCCATTGGGCCGGATCATCAGCACAACTACCATGACCAGAAAGATCACAGCAGACGACGCAGGCGGGTAGAAGGTTTTGGTTAGCCCCTCTACTACACCCATGAGAATGCCGGTAATAATGGCGCCACCAATGGAGCCCATACCGCCGATAACCACCACAGCGAACACCACAATCAGAATGTGCGAGCCCATTACGGGGGTTACCGAGTAGATAGGTGCAGCGAGCACACCCGCAAACGCAGCGAGCATAACGCCAAACCCGTATGTAAGGCTGACCAGCAAAGGCACATTTATACCAAAGCCCTGCATAAGCTGGGAGTCTTCAGTACCTGCACGCAGGTAGGCACCCAACTTGGTTTTCTCAATCATGAACCAGGTGCCAAAGCACACAATAAGGGCGGCCACGATTACCCAGGCGCGGTAGTAAGGCATGAACATAAACCCGAGGTTTATACCGCCTTTGAACACATCAGGCATCGCATAGCGAAGGCCGGATACACCATAAATATTGGTGAGAATGCCTTGCATGATCAACGCGACACCGAACGTCAGGAGCAGGCTGTAAATATGATCCTGCCCGGCGATGCGACGGAGAAGAAAGTATTCGAGAAGTACCCCGGCTATGCCAACCAGAACAGGCGCCAGGAAAAGAGCCACCCAGTAGTTCACCCCCAGGGTGTCGAACATGATGACCGTGGCCATGGCGCCGAGCATGTACATGGCACCATGGGCAAAGTTGATAATTTTGAGAAGGCCGAAAATAACAGCCAGCCCGAGACTCAAGAGCGCGTAAAAAGCACCGTTGATTATCCCGATCAGAAGCTGGCCAGACAGCACCGCCATGGGCACGCCGAAAATCATGGACATGTTGCTAACTCCAGAAGCAGCACAGACATTGAATCAATTTTTATTTTTGCGTAATGCTTTGAGCCGTGTTTTGCGCTCCCCGGCAAACGCCAGGGAGCTCACACTTGCTTACGCGTTACTTGCTGCTAACCAGCGCGCATTTGCTATCCGAAAGCGGGCGAAACGCCTCATCACCTGGAATGGTGCGGATAATTTTGTACAGATCCCATTCGTTGCTGGACTCTTCCGGAGTTTTGACTTGTGCCAGGTACATGTCATGAACCATACGGCCATCTTCACGGATGCGGCCATTTTTGGCGAACATGTCGTTAATTGGCGTATCCATCATCTGTTTGCGTACAGTCTGCGAATCATCGGAGCCTGTTGCCGCAATAGCGTTCAAGTAATGGATCGTACTGGAGTAGATGCCCGCATGAACCATAGTCGGTCTTACGCCGGTTTCATCCCAAAAGCGGTCGGACCAGGCCCGGGCTTCTTCATCCTTATCCCAGTACCAGCCGGTGGTCAGCTGAATACCCTGAGCGGTTTCAGCACCCAGTGCGTGAACGTCAGTCAGAAACAGCAGCAGCGCGGCCAGAGTCTGGCCCGACTGGGTTAAACCGAATTCTGCAGCAGTGGTAATGGCATTGGTGGTATCAGCTCCGGCGTTTGCCAGGGCGATAACATCGGCACCAGAGGCCTGCGCCTGCAGGATGAATGAGGAGAAATCCGGAGTCGGGAACGGGTGGCGAATGCTACCGATTATTTCCCCGCCATTGGATTCGACCATACGGGTAACGTCTGCTTCCAGGGAGTGCCCGAATGCGTAGTCGGCTGTCAGGATATACCAGCTTTTGCCGCCTTCCTTAACGATCGCGGTAGGCGTACCGACTGACAATGGATAGGTATCATAAGCGTAATGGATATGATTCGGGGTGCAGTGTTCGTTGGTAATACTGGATGCGGCAGAGCCGTTAACCAGACCAAGCTTGTTGTTCTCTTCAATAACTTTGGTCGCGGCGATGGTTACAGAAGATGCAACGAGGCCCGCCACCATATCGACGTTATCGTTCTCCACCCAACGACGCACTGTACTGGAGGCTACGTCCGGACTGTTACGATCGTCCGCGGTAACAATTTCAATCTTGGCACCTTTAACCGTGCCACCGAAATCGGCGACGGCCATTTCCAGTGCCTTCAGGCCATTCGGACCGGCCAGGTCACGATAGGTACCGGACATATCGGCCAGGTAGCCAATCTTTACCGTATCATTGGTGATGTCCGCCTGGGCACCGCCTACCATCAGGGCTGAAGCGACAGCTGAGGTCAGAAGCTTTTTCATAATTGTCATTATTATTTCTCCGCTACTGTTTTGCGTTGGTTCGGTTTTTGTTGCTCTTTTTTTACTTTCACATACATCTATCCGAGTTCAGACACCCAAATAGCCATCCAGCACCGACTGTTTTGCTTCCAACTCGCCGGCACTGACTTCCTCTACAATCCGGCCATGCTCAACCACGTAATGACGGTCGGCCAATGGCGCTGCAAAGTGGAAGTTTTGCTCTACCAGAATGATGGTAAGACCCTTGTTTTTCAGATCTACCAAGACCTCGCCCAGCTTCTCTACAATAACGGGAGCCAGACCTTCGGTGATTTCGTCCAGTAAAAGCATGTTGGCGCCCGTACGCAGGATGCGCGCAAGAGCCAACATTTGTTGTTCCCCACCTGATAACTTGGTGCCCTGGCTGAAGCGGCGCTCATAGAGATTGGGGAACATTGTGTAAATTTCTTCCAGGCTCATGCCACCACTGCGCACAACCGGCGGCAAGGTAAGGTTTTCATGCACGCTGAGGGAGGCGAAAATTCCCCGGTGCTCGGGGCAATACCCGACGCCCAACCTGGCAATATTGTGGGGGGCACAGGACATGGTCTCCTCGCCGTTTATCATGATTGAGCCAGTGCGTCGGCCCACCATATTCATGATCGCTTTAAGAGTGGTGCTTCTGCCCGCACCATTGCGGCCGAGCAGCGTAACCAGTTCGCCCCGTTTAACGACCAAATCAATACCATGCAAAATGTGGGATTCACCATAAAATGCGTGAAGCCCCGAGATGCGCAGCTGATCGTACTCCCTCGTCGCGTCCTGGCTCATTGGGTGGCCTCCTCTGCTGCTACCGCTCCCCGTTCACCACTGGCGCCGGTCCCCATGTAGACCTCACGAACCCTGGGATCAGCAGAAACTGCCTCATAATCACCCTCGGTGAGCACGGAGCCTTGAGCCAGTACGGTTATCCGATCGCACAGCTTGGAAACAACACTCAGGTTGTGCTCGACCATCAGAACCGTTCGCCCCTTAGCCGCCTTACGAACCAGCTCCACAACTCGGTCAACGTCTTCCGTCCCCATGCCTTGGGTCGGCTCATCGAGTAGCAGTATTTCCGGCTCCATGGCCAGAGTAGTTGCCAGCTCGAGGGCACGTTTTCGGCCATAGGCCAGTTCAACCGTCATGGTGTTTGCAAATTCAGTGAGGCCAACGGACTCCAGAAGCTCCATGGCATGCTCGTTCAGTCGATTCAGCGAAGCACCTGACTTCCAGAAGCTGAAAGAGCTTCCTTCGAAGCTTTGCAGCGCAACACGGATATTTTCCAGGGCTGTCATATGGGGAAAAACAGCAGAGATCTGAAACGAGCGAACCATACCTTTGCGGGCAATGGCAGCAGACTTCATGGGCGTAATATCTTCGCCTTTAAAGAGAATCTGTCCACGTGTCGGGATCAGGAACTTGGTGAGCAGGTTGAACACGGTCGTCTTACCAGCACCATTGGGGCCGATAAGAGCATGTATGTGGCCTTTCTGAATCTTCAGATTCACGTCGTCGACCGCAACAAAACCCTTGAACTCTTTAACAAGGTTTCGGGTCTCCAGTACGAACTGGTCACTCATGAGCCAATCTACCTTTTGTTATTGTTGTACATTTGTACTTGTCTACAGATTAGATTGACGTTTACGTAGACGTCAATCTAATTCTCATGTTTTTTTGGCGGTATGGAGTAAGTCATCGTTGAGTGGGCAACCGGCTCTTCCCCGCCTTCCGAGTAAACAAAAACCTCACCCACTCCCATGGTGCGCCCCACCTTAAGCATGGTTGCCCTGGCCCAGATCGGGGTATGGGCGGCGGGCTTGCGCAAAAAGTTGATATTGAGATTGGTGGTCACTGCCAGAGGCACCAGGCCAATCCTGCTCAGTAGCGCTGCATAGAGGGTTACATCCGCCAGTCCCATCATCACCGGGCCGGACACCGTCCCGCCCGGCCTGAGGTGCCCGTCGTCGACATCCAGGCTCATCTCGGCCCAGCCGTCGCCAAGCTTCCTCAGGGTGCCGTAGGCGGCTCCCTGGGGAAACTGCTCCTGAAGAAACCGGTCCAGCTCTTCAAAAGTGATTTTCATGAACCCGGCTCTTCCTGAGCACGGTTGCGCAACACGAAACGCTGAATCTTGCCGCTGGGCGTCTTTGGAAGCTCGTCCACGAATTCAATTTCCCGAGGGAAGGCATGCGTCGAAAGCCTGCGGCGAACCAGCTCCTGTAGCTCATCCCGCAGAGCCTGATCATCAGCCGGCTGCTGATCGCCTTTGATCACCACGTAGGCCTTGATGATCGAGCCACGCTTTTCATCAGGCTTGGCAACGACCCCGGATTCAGCAACCGCTGCGTGCTCCAGCAGAGTGCTTTCCACATCGGCAGGACCCACCCTGTAACCGGCCGTGGTAATAATATCGTCGTCGCGACCACTGAAGGAGAAACTGCCATCACCGTGGCAGATCGCCATATCGCCGGTGAGGTAGTAGCCTTTTACGAACGGGTCTTTTTCACCCCAGGTGTAGCCATCGAAGTGAAACAGGGGAGATGCCTTTACATCCACCGCAATCTGCCCAACCTCACCTTCACCCACTTCTTCGTTTTTTTCATTCAGGGCAACGACTCTGTGACCTGGCGATGAATAGCCCATTGCACCCTGGCGCATGGGGTGGGCAAGCTCATGGAAGTTACAGCAGGTCATACCGGTTTCTGTCTGTCCATAGTGATCCATGACCGGGCAGAAATGACGGTTTTTGATCCAGCTGACCACTTCCGGGTTCAGCGGTTCACCCGCACTACTGGCAACACGAAGCCCGAGGTTCTCGCCCTCAGGGAGAACGTGATCATTGGCCTTAAGAAGGCGATAGGCCGTAGGTGCCGCTGCAAGATTGGTGATCTTGTATTTGCGGATCATGTCGTAGGTGGACTCGGGCGTGAACGCTCCCGGATTGAAGTGGGTAGCGTGCCCCATCAGAAGCGGCCCGACTACTGCGTAATACAAACCGTAGGCCCAACCCGGATCTGCGACGTTCCAGAAGGTATCGTCATCACGCAGGCCAACGGCGTACTTCATGTATACATAGAAGGCCATCAGAGCTCGGGCTGGCACGGCCACGCCTTTCGACTTGCCAACGGTGCCCGAGGTAAACATTTGCAGGAATGGATCTGTGCCCTTGACCATAACCGGCTCAAAATCAGCGCTCTGCTCGGCAAGAGTGCTATGGAAGTCCGGAACCTCAGCACCCACTTCCCCGGCATCAACACAGAGAACTGGCGGACAATCCTTTACATCGTCGAGTTTCGGGTAGTTTGTCGGATCTGTCACGACCAGCTTTGTGCCAGCGCGTTCTAACCGATACTCGATAGCGCCGGACCCGAAGGCTGTAAACAGCGGCTGGTAAACGCCGCCTACACGCAAGGTGCCGGCAATAACAATAAGCAGCTCTGGCCCCCGGGGCAGCAGGCCGGCAACCCGGTCGCCTTTGCCAATGCCCTGGGAAGCCAGATAGTTCGCAAACCGGGCAGACTGCTCTTTCAGCTCAGCAAAGGTGAGCACACCATCGCCACCGCCATCTTTTTCGTAGAAGAGCGCCACTTTCCCGGGGTCAGTCGCCCACTTGTCGCAAATTTCATGACAAACGTTCAACCCGTTCTCCAGACTTCCGTCCAGAATGTCCGCCTCAAGTGCGGCGGCATCGAAGTTTTTATAAACGTCAGCGTATTCCGGAAGACTCATGATCAACTCCTGCTATTTTTATCATTGAATGCATGGATGAAGATTTATCATAGCCTTCACTTTACGTAAAGGTAAACTTTAGGCGAACGAGTGTCAGGATGATGATCTATTGGTGAGAATATGATGAAGACCATCACAGTCTACGAGCGAGTCGTCGCAGTTCACCACAATATCCGACCGCGCAATAACATAGCTCTTTCCGGTTATATTGTTTTTCACGACCTGATAACGGCCTTCCTGCTCGATTGCCGAGAACTCACCAATAAAGCCGGTCTCCCTGAGCGACACCGTCTCCAACTTGTCTCCCGGCTTTATAAGCCCTTCATAATTCATGAGCGCCAGCCTCGCAGAAGTACCCGTACCGGTCGTGCTCCGACAAATCACGCCCGGGTGCACGTAGGTCGCTGAACGGGACCGGTAGTAGCCATCAGCCACCTGTTCAACCGGCCCCATGAAGTGCAGGAATGGCAGAGGGCCGACATCCCCAAGGGTATAATGGGAAAAGCCCCGCTCAGCCTGAATCGCCTCAACAATGGCGTGGGCAGCTCTTGCGAGATCGCGTTCCTCGTCCAGGGTGAGATCAAATCCAAGCGGTTGTGCATCCACCAGTGCGTAAAACCCACCACTGTAGGCCACGCTGTATGTAACCGTGCCTAGTGAAGGGACATTGATTGTCGCTCGATGGGTCTCTATATAGCTTGGAAGACCTTCGCAGGTGATCGCCTCAACCACTCCGTTTTCAACCAGGGCGTCGATGTGGACCAGGCCTGCCGGAGATTCAAGGATGAAGCTTTGTCTCCCCTCCTTTTTAGGCACAATGCCAGTTTCAAGCACTGCCGTCGCAGTACATATGGTGTTAGAGCCGGAATAGATCGGGTACCCCATCACTTCCATAATGATGTACCCCGCCGCCGCACGGGGGTCGGATGGCGGAACCAGCAAGTCCACAGACATCTCGGGAATGCCGTAGGGCTCTTCAAGCAACAGCTTTCTCAAACCGTCTGCATCGTCACGCAGATACTCCATTTGCGCTCGCACCGTGTCGCCAGGCAAGGGGTCAATGCCTCCGGTCACTATGCGACTGACATCCCCTCCAGCGTGGGTATCGATAAGTTGAATTGTCAGTTCTTGAGTCATGAGTTGCTCTCCAGAGACCAGGGTTTTCCGTGCTCTTCCCACTGAGAATCGGGAACAATCACAATCTTGCCCAGATAATTGCTACCACGATTCATGAAATAGCGCTCCGCCTGATGCAGCTCCGAAAGCCGGAAAGCACCGTGAAGCACCGGCCTGAGTTGTCCGCCACGAATCCAGGCCACCAGTTGCTCTGCTTCCTCCCGGGTGCCATGGGATACGCCAAAGATCTGCACCTGATACAGGTAAATCCGTGTCCAGAGGATTTCACTGATGTTTCCACCACTGGCGCCGGCAATGCTCAGGCGTGGATATGTTTCACGGGCATTCATGTCAAAGATCATGGTATCGATGAATCGGTCGGTCATATCACCGCCGACCAGATCCATTACAGCGTCAAAGGGCTTGCCGCCAGTTTCCGCTTTTACGCGCTCAACAAAGCTGTCCATATCTGAACGATCGAGCACTGCCTCAGCTCCCAACTCCCTGAGAGCCGCCGCTTTGTCCGCTTTACTCAGGGCGTAAGGTATGGCCCCCATAACCCGGCAGAGCTGGATCAGAGCTGTGCCTACACCGCCACTTGCGCCGGTAACGAGGACACGCTCTCCAGCTGTGACGTTGGCAGATGTAAGCATGTGCATGGCCGTTTGATAGGAACACATTCCCATTGCTGCCAGCTCGGAATCCGCCAGATCCTCATTTAGCACGGCATGAAACTGGTCGGATGGAACGGCGATGTATTCCGCGTATCCACCGTCCGCGCCATGGCCGTAATAATCAGGGGTCAGGTTTATGTCCCGCCGGTCAGTGGCATAAATGTTGAAGTCCAGCAGACCCCGCTCACCAACTCGGTTGCTATCAACATCGGAGCCCACAGCAACAATGCGTCCGGCTATATCAGCGCCCTGAATGCGAGGAAAAGTCAGAGTGGGTTTACCTCCCATCTGAAATGAAGTGGTTTCACCCTTTTTGGTGGGGTACAGGCCTTCTCTGGCCTTACGGTCTGTATTGTTTTTGGCAGTAGCGGTTACCTGAACCAGAACCTCACCCGCCGCCGGGGATGGCGTGGGCATATCTTTATATTCAAGTTTATCAATATCACCATGGCCGGTTAGAACCATGGCTTTCATCGACTTGGGGATCATGAGGAGACAACCCTCCCTATCTGCGAAATGTAAGGCATCCCGTCAGGATAGGTGACATCTTCCCCTGTGTCAGGGGGGGGGTGCAGGTATTTGTTCCCTATTGAAAACCGACCATTCTAGCGGGCAATCACTTTATAGATAGGTCGCAACCTGGGGATCTGTTTCAGAACGACCTGAATAACCGTCATCAATGGTACTGCCAACAAAACGCCTACCGGCCCCCATAACCAGCCCCAGAAAAAAATCGAAACGAAGATAATGATAGGGTTGATAGCCATGCGGAAGCCGTGAATCCAGGGCTCGATAAAGAAGCCCACCATTGTGGTCAGGGCAAGATAACCCACCGGTGCAACCGCCATCATCCACAAAGTATCCAGGCTTACTGCAGAGACAACCGCCAGCAACAGAATGGTGAGAATAACACCCAGGTAAGGAATAAAACGCGCCAAGCCAGCAACCAACCCCCAGACTGCAGGATCAGGCAAGCCCACCGCCCAGGCCATCAGGCCTGTAGCCACCCCGACGGCGGTATTGCTGATACCGAGAACAGCCAGATACTGGGCGATCTGATGCTGGGAATCCCGGCTGATGCGCATTACCCTTCTGCGCTGACTTCTCGGCAACTGCCGTACAAAATTCAGCATTAGCCTGTCACCACTGACCAGAAGGAAATAAGTCAGGGCCATGGCGAGAGCGAGGCCCGCCACTCCATCCCGGGCTTTGCTCATAAGCTGGGCTCGCCAGGACTCGGTCTGCAGAACTACGGTTGTTGGCTCCGCGTCAGGCTTTTTCCCATCTCCATCTGAGAGACCACTAACAGAGTCCTCCACCTTCTGGGCAGACTCCGTCACCTTGCTGATCTGCCGTTTCAGTTCGCTTTCGCCGACCAGCAAACGGGAAATACCTTCAGGAGCCTTCCCTGCCCACTCCAATGCGGGTGTGGCAACGGCCATAGTTACCCCTGCGATAGCTGCAAGTAACGACAACACCAGGATCAGTGAACTGATCACCCTGGGGATGTGTAGACCTGAGCACATTCGAGACACCAAGGGTGACAACAACAGGCTAGTGAGAAGCGCCAGCACCATGGGCAATATGATCTGATGCGCAAGGTACAAGGTGTAAAGCACACCCAGAATAAACAGCCCATAGATTGGCGTGGCGAGATCGGCCAGTGTTTTTCCGGGCTCGGGAGCGGGTTGTTTACCCGAATGCTGTTCGTCATCCATATAAAAACCATTACCTGTCGACATGCAGCGATTAAAGGCGCCGCATGCCTGAATTGGTGCCCCCCCGAAGGTTTCGGCTGGCAAGCGGACCAGTGTACCTTTGGTGAAGCTTTATCGCATTATAGAATGGCTTAGGTTGGGGTGAGGGCAACACACCGAAATTGACTCAATTCTTGCATTCATTCTGGACACGCGAGCGAAACTCGTTACGGATGCGCTCGTTTTCATCATCATTCACGAAAACGCGTTCCCCGTCCTTATTCAGCCGGTAAATTCCCGAAACACTTTTCAGATATTTCAGACGCGCCTCCAAGGATTCACAGTGAACTCTATGCTTGGCGGCTTTAGTGGCCTGACTGGCTTGCGCCTGTTCCCGGGCGTTGCGCTCTTTTTCAGCTTGTTGAAGAAACTCATTCACTCGCTGCTTTCGTTCACTGGCTACTGAATCAATGGAGGAAGGTGCTATGTCCAGGTGCACTTCGTCAGAAACCGCATTCACGGGTGGTCGATCACCAAAGTGAGTCTGGCCGTTTTCATCAACCCAGCGATAGGCGCCAGCTTGGGTGATTGGGGCTGCCATGATTAAAAAAGTGAATATGAGCCCTTTCATCAAATTTGTTCTCTTTATTCAAGTAATGTGTGCAAAGGAACCAGGAAGCGAAAACGCTTCATGCATTTATTATACGGAAACGGGCTGCATCGGCCACGGCGTATCCCTTACGCAGCTGAATGGCCGGCTCATTGCAGACCTGATTTCTGGCGTAGATAGCGAACTGGGTCGGTTCTGGATCGTTAACAGAAACGCGATTCCAGTACCGTCTGGTTGATTGTGTTCTATGTCGACCCAGGTATCTCAGGTACGGCCACCTTTTGGCCACTTCCCGTTCCAGCCGCTCCGCCGGCGTTCATTTTGATTGCTGCCCCGCCGATGGCCACACCGCTGGGGTCAATCTTTACAAAGCTGCCGCCAGCCTTAAGGGTTATTTCAGCCCCCGCTTCAATAACGGCATTCTGTCCAGCCTTGATATGAAGCTCTGTTCCGGAGTCACTGAGCCAGGCAGTACCGGCTTTCAGGTGGAGCGTACCGGTTACGTTGAAACTGTGGTCCTTGCCGGTCTGTTCGCGCTTTTCCCCGTCGATGGTTTGATGTTCGTTGCCTTTGATATGGGTGAAGAGGTCATTCTCAACAGTCAGATGACTATCGTTTTTAATGACTTCAGTGCGATTATTTTCAGTGAGCAGGTCCAGATCTTTCTGGGCGTGAATGTAGACCTGCTCCTCGCCCACTTCATCTTCAAAACGCAGCTCGTTACTACCCTCGCCCTTATGCGTTTGAGTCTTCAGGGTGGTGCGGGTTTTATGTTCTGGCAACGCATAGGGAGGCATGTTGGTGGCGTGGTAGGTGCACCCGGTAATAATAGGCTGATCCGGGTCGCCGTCCAGGAAAGAGACGATGACTTCATTACCGATTCTGGGCAGGGCCATAAAGCCATACTGGCCACCGGCCCAGCCCTGGCTGACTCTTAGCCAGGCACTGCTATGCTCATCGTTCTCCGTGCTCTCTACCCCATTTCGGCGCTGGCGCCGATCCCAGGGAAAGCGCACTTTTACCCGACCAAACTCATCGCAGTGGATTTCCTCACCTTCGGGACCGGTAACAATGGCGATCTGAGGCCCGTCCATCAGGGGGCGATAGGCGCGTTTCGGCCGCCAGGTTTTGTCGGTGGGTATGGCACTGAAGGTATTGTGGTAGGAGGTGGGTTCAGAACCGCCCTCTTCTTCCATTGCCTGGGGTTGTTTGCCGATATGGGTAACGGCTGTAAGCAGCCAGTCCCGGTTCAGCTTTGGGTTGTCGTGACCGGTCAGCCTGGTTTTGGCGCCGCAGGAAAAGTCCGGGCGGCTGCTTTCGCCCATTGCCGTGCTGGCGTCGTTTCTCAAGGCGTCCAGCCGCGCTTCGGTAAAAGGCTGGCCGCTGGCGTCGGCCTTGAACCGGCCCGGGTAGTCGAAGTGCTCATAGTCCTGGCGTTGACTGGGGCTGGCGCCACTCTGTTCGTGCATCAGGGCGTAGGCAGGGTTCCTGAAGGTGTAGTCCTTCATGGTCACGGAGGCGGCACGGACCCGTTCTTCGTAGCGGAAGCAGAACACGGCAGCTTGCTGGGTGCTGCCACCGGCTTTGCCATTGTATTCGGCGGTTTCCAGTCTGGGTGCATTGCCGTGATGGTCCGCAATCAGGAATCCGGGCTTCTCCTTTCCTCCTTTCTTACCGTCTACGCTGCCGTGCTGATAGCGATAATGCCAGCCTTCTTCTGCGGCCAGACGCTGAATAAACGCCAGATCACTTTCCCGGTGCTGTACGCAGTATTCCCGCTCCTGAGGTGTGCGCTTGAGCTCAAACACCAAGTCCATAATGCCCCGTTCCTCCAGGAGGGTTCGCACAATAGTGTCTGTGGTCTGGTTCTGGAAGATGCGGCTGTTGTACATCAATCCCAGGCGCCATAAAGGCGGCTGTATGACCAATTCATAAAGGGTGCGGTGGTGGCCGCTATCACCCCGGGCAAACTCGTTCACCACACCTGAGAAGCCGCGAAGGGGCGCGCCGTTTTGCCAAACCACCAGATCTACGGGCTGCTCCAGAACCTCGGAGGCATCAATGCCGGGATCGGTGCTGGCCAGCTCAAGACGGCCGTGAAACAGGTCCGATAGTCGTTCAGTCAGCGTAAAGCCAACCACAGAAAATAAATCAGAGGGGAGTTCGCCAACACGGGCGGTAAACTGCAGTCCGTTTGCCTTGGACATATCTTCAATCCTTGAAGGTATGATTCTGTTTAGATTCGGGCTGGAATTCTGTCGTAAACGCCCTGGTTAATCAAACGTTCACTGGGCCAAAGGCGCAACCTATCTCATCACTGATACAAAACAGCTTGTTCTTGCCAACTCACACTGGAACAATTGCGCTCATCATTCCTCTATATGGCCAATCATGAAACTACTCGTCCGCAACCTCGCACGCACCACAACAGAACAGGAAATTCGGGAGCTTTTTGAAGCCCACGGAACCGTCACTGAGTGCACTCTGGTACTGGATAAAGAAACCGGGAAATCAAAAGGCTTCGGCTTTGTGAAAATGCCGAATGTAAAAGAGGCCAAGCTTGCCAAGGCTCGCCTGCATGAAACCCGAGTGGGCTCAAATCGGATTCGGGTAAAAGTCGCCCAGGATTCGTAGTGGCCATGAAGCCGGTTTTTATTCCACCGGCTCGTTGGCGGCGCGTTCAGCGATACACTCGTAGCCGCCCATTTCGAACTCCCTGCAAATAAACGGCCTGCTCTCATAAATCGAGCAGGACATGGTGCTGCGATCCAATGCTGCACACCAACCATCCTCTGATCGCGCCATGGTCTGGCCGCCCCACTTATCGGTCTCGATAAACCGTTCAGGAACGCCTGTCTCTGAAATCAGCATTACTTCGAGGCGACAGCAACACGCCTCACAATTCGAACAGCTAACGGCGGGAGCTGCCCCCGCCTTCGTGTCTATCAACATCTGTTACTGCGACCATGAGAAAAGTTGCGCCTGGTCACTACACAGCCTTAGCCGCACGGGCAGCGTGGAGTTTTTTGTAGCTTTCGATCAGGCGCAGATGTTTATCCAGGCCTTCCAGCTGCATATTGGTTGGAGTAAGCCCGTAGAAGCGCACACTGCCTTCGACTGAACCAACAACCGCATTCATAATCTCTTCGCCAAACATGCGCTGGAGATTAAACAGGTAATCACTCAACTCAAGCTCGTCATCCAGAGTGATCTCCAGCACGGCATTCACAGCTCGATAAAACAGCCCACGCTCAACCGTGTTGTCGTTGAACTGGATAAAGGTCTCAACCTGCTCAAGCGCTTCTTCGTAACGTTGCAGCGCCAGATTGATCAGCAGCTTTAATTCGAGAATGGTTAGCTGACCCCAAACGGTGTTTTCGTCGAATTCGATACCAATCAGGGTAATAATATCCGTATGTTCATCGATCTGGCTCTCGTCCAGCCGTTCAACCAATGCACTCAATTGCTCATCGCTCAGTGAGTGAAGATTGAGAATATCTTCACGGTAATCCAGAGCTTTATTGGTGTTATCCCAGATCAGATCTTCGACCTCGTAAACTTCAGAATAGCCGGGTACCAGCATGCGGCAAACGGGAGCGCCCAGATCTTCAAAAACCGCTGTGTACACTTCTTTGCCCATGTCTTCAAGAATGCTGAACAGGCAGGCGGCTTCTTCCTCGTTGGTACCCGAGAAGTCCCATTCATTGAATTCATAGTCGGGCTTGGCACTGAAGAAACGCCAGGAAACAACCCCGCTGGAATCAATAAAGTGCTCCACATAATTGTTTGGCTCAGAAACTGCGAAGCTGTTAAACGTCGGTGGCGGCAAATCGTTCAGGCCCTCAAAACTACGCCCCTGCATCAATTCTGTAAGGCTGCGTTCCAGCGCCACTTCCATAGTGGCGTGCGCGCCGAAGGAGGCAAAAACACCGCAGGTTTTCGGATTCATCAAAGTGACGCAGGCCACCGGAAACTGACCACCAAGAGAGGCATCTTTTACCAGGACCGGGTACCCCTGAGCCTCCAGCGCCCGAATACCCTCAAGAATGCCTGGGTATTTTTCCAGCACGTGCAAAGGCACATCAGGCAATGAAATTTCTTCCTGGATAATCTGTTTTTTGACCGCTCGTTCAAAGATTTCCGACAGACACTGAACCTGCGCTTCCTGCAACGTGTTACCGGCACTCATGCCGTTGCTGAGAAACAGGTTTTCGATCAGATTCGAAGGAAAGTACACCTCTTGCCCATCGGAGTGGCGCACAAACGGCAATGAGCAAATTCCGCGTGCAACATTGCCAGAGTTGGTGTCGATCAGGTTAGAGCCGCAAAGCTCGTCTTCCGGGTTATAGATGGCCAGGCAATGGTCATCCAGAATCTCTTCTGGTAGCTCGTCATTGGGCCCCGGCTTGAACCATCGCTCCCTCGGATAATGAACGAAATCGCTATTGGCAATTTCTTCACCGAAGAACTGATCGTTGTAAAAGAAATTACAGTTAAGGCGCTCAATAAACTCACCCAGCGCCGAACACAGAGCACTTTCTTTGGTGGCACCCTTACCGTTGGTAAAGCACATCGGCGAAGCCGCATCTCGCATGTGCAGTGACCACACGTGAGGCACTATGTTGCGCCAGGACGCGATTTCAATCTTCATGCCCAGATCCGCCAGAATGGCGGTCATGTTGGCTATGGTTTGCTCCAAAGGAAGGTCTTTACCAGCAATGTAGGTACTGGCGCCGTCCTCCGGTTTCGCAATCAGCAGGGCTTGTGCGTCGGCATCCAGGCTATCCACCAATTCAATCTGGAAGTCCGGACCGGTTTGCACAACTTTTTTAACGGTACAGCGATCAATTGATCGAACTATGCCCTGGCGATGCTTTTCGGAAAGATCTTCAGGCAACTCTACCTGGATCTTGAAAATCTGTTTGTAGCGATTTTCAGGATCCACAATATTGTTCTGGGACAGGCGGATATTGTCGGTTGGAATATCCCGCGCCAGGCAGTACACCTTCACAAAATAGGCAGCGCACAACGCTGACGAAGCCAAAAAGTAGTCAAATGGACCGGGTGCCGAGCCGTCACCTTTGTAGCGAATAGGCTGATCGGCAATCACCGAGAAGTCATCAAACTTGGCTTCGACTCGGAGGTTGTCGAGATAATTGACGTTGATTTCCATTGCGAGGGTACCCGGTTTGTAGATTTCGGCGCGCTTCGGCCATGCAGGGCCGCCATTATAGACTTTACGCTGCGTCACTCATACCTAGTACCAATCACTACCCTGGCTACGCACTCACTCAGCTGGGCGAGTAACCACTGGCCGGAAGATCCGCCACACCCGTTGCAATTTTTCTTTCGGCAGAATCACCAGCAGGTTGCCGGCAAGCACCAGCGAGACGCCGGCAACCGCCTCTATAGTCCAGTGGTAATCTTCGAATACCGTAGAGAGCGCAAGTGCCACGATCGGGAAAAGCACCATGCAGTAGGCTGCCCGCTCCGGCCCTATTCGCCCGAGCAGAGTAAGGAAACTCCCGAAGCCCAGCACCGATCCAACCAGGGCCAGGTAAGCCAGGGAGCCCGTATAGGTCCAAGTGGTGTCAAAAACAAACGCCTCACCCCTGCCCCAGGCAATGAGCGCCAGTGTAAGGGCGCCATAAGCCATGCCATAGGCGTTGCTCTGCATGACAGGCAGTTTTGCAGACTGGTTGCGGGCCGAGAGCATATTCCCGAACGAAGTGATAAAAGTTCCTACCAGGCTAAGGATGATCGCGCGCAAGGTCGTGCCATCTGCGTCCAAAGCGCGAACTTCCGGTAAAAATACCAGGCAAATACCCACAAGCCCCAGAGCTGCCCCGCCGATAACTGCCCGGGGCACGCGATTGCCAAAAAACAGGGCACCATTGATGATGTTCATCACGATAATTGTGGAGAACACCACCGCAATTAATCCACTCGTGATGTCGGCAGAAGCCTGATAAACCAGCATGTAGTTGAACCCGAATAACATGAGGCCCTGGCCCGCCATCCAGAGATGCTGACGAAATCCGAACCTCATATTCCTCCGCGTAAGGCTGCACCAAAGCATCAACACCAGCGCAGACAACCCGAAGCGGTAGGCAATGGAGACATCGCCCGGGACCTCACCGAGTTGCAGGGGTATCGCTATAAACGTCGATCCCCAGATCAGAACGGTGGATAAGTAGAGTACAAAGGTATTCGTCAGCATAGGTAAAACAGCCTGCAACCATGGTCAGTAACCGGCCAGGTTTTACGAACCGCCGATCCAACATTCAGAAAACTCATTGTCCTACTTATAGTTATCTTGCTCAACAGTTTTTACACTGACATACGGCGACATTCAGGACAGGAAAAGATGAGCTGGGAGAGGGGCTCAGAAGGAGATTCCGGGGCACGGAAACCGTGCCCCGGAGGGTTTTACTCAGGCTTGTAAAGGCGCTGGATACTGGAGAAATCCAGCGCTCCATTGCCCTGCCCTGCGTGGAGCTCAAACAGGTTTCGTGCGAGAGAGCCCATGGGAATCGCTGCGTGGCTCTTCACGGCGTTATCGAACGCCAGGCCAAGATCCTTGTTCATCAAATCAACAAGAAAGCCACCTTCGTATCCCCGTGAGGCAGGCGCTGCTTCCATGACTCCAGGCCAGGGGTTATAAACATTCAATGCCCAGTTACCACCAGAGCTCTGCTTCATGACTTCCGAGAGAACTGCTGGATCCAGACCGTTTTTCACACCCAGTGCAAGGGCTTCACTTGTGCCTGCCATCAGGATGGCCAAAAGCATGTTGTTGCAGATTTTGGCAACCTGCCCCGCGCCATGATCGCCGGCATGGAAAATGTTCTTGCCCATGTCCTCAAGTATTGGCTTCGCTTTATTGAAAGTGCCTTCATCGCCACCGCAGATAAAGCTCAGAGTGCCCGCTTTGGCACCACCCACACCGCCTGAGACCGGAGCATCAAGGAACGGAATGTGTTTGGCCTCAGCCTGCTCAGCCACACCGCGAGCGGTTTCCGGAGAGATAGTAGACGAATCAATAACCAGAGTGCCTTCGGGCAGCGCAGCCAGCAAGCCATCTTCACCCAGATACACAGCTTCGACGTGCTTGCCTGCCGGCAGCATGGTGATCACACATTCTGCGCCCCTGGCGGCTTCATGGGCCGTAGCCGCGGTTTTTGCGCCTTCGGAAACCAGTGCAGCAACCGCATCTTTCGACAGGTCAAAAACGGTTACATCGTGCCCGGCTTTTACAAGGTTGCTGGCCATAGGGCCACCCATGTTGCCAAGGCCAATAAAGGTAATCGTTGCCATAATCATCCCCTTGTTTTTGTATTCGGTTGAATAGGCCGCTGCTCGTATCAAGCCAGACGGCCTGTTTGGCTAATTTGCGAAAAAGCTGTCGATCCACTCGCTGTCCATTTCCGCCAGCGAAGCGTAACGCCAGCGCGGCTGCTTATCCTTGTCGATAAGGAGCGCACGAACACCCTCGGCAAACTCTCCTTTGCTCAGGCAATTGACCGACAATGTCAGCTCCTTGGCCAATACTTCGCTGAGGCTATCCTGGCGGCAATTGCGCAGGTGCTGCCAGCACAGTGCCAACGACGTGGGTGAAGCGGCTTCCAATGGGCGGGTTGCCTTACCAAGCCAACCTTCAGCACTCGAAAGCTCCTTCATCTGTGCAACCATATCGGTAAGGTTGTCCGCATCGGTAACACGATTAATCTCATCAAAATGAGTTCGTACGTGAGACTCGGGTAATTCACTCGCGCTTTGATTTTCGTGCTGCCGGAGCACGCTGCCGACCACGGCAAAAGCGTCTTTGTCCTGCCAGTTCTGAGCAACCAGGTCAGCAACGACTTCAGCTTTCAGTTCGTGTTTGATAAAGCGATCGGCAAGGCCCACGAACAGCGCATCGGCTGCGTTCATGCGGGCGCCGGTCAATCCCAGAAACAGCCCTGTGCGGCCGGGAGCCCGGTTCAGAAACCAGCCGGCCGCAACATCCGGGTATAGCCCGATACTGCTTTCAGGCATAGCCAACATGGATGCTTCCGTGACCACCCTGTGGGAGGCGCCAGCCATGATGCCAATGCCGCCACCCATAACAATACCGTGGCCCCAGCACACCACAGGCTTGGGAAACGAGTGGATAAGGTGGTCCATCTCGTATTCTTCTGTGAAAAAGGCTTCGCCTTCGCTTTTACCGCCCACGCTCTGTGGTTCGGTCATACTGCGGTAAAGCGCCACAATATCGCCGCCGGCACAAAATGCCTTGTCGCCTTCGGCCTCGATCCAGACAGCACGAACTCGGTCGTCATCGGCCCAGCGCTTGAGCATGGGGGTCAGCATCCGAATCATCTCGAGGGAGAGCGAGTTAAGCGCTTTAGGCGTATTTAGCCGGGCAACGGCAATCAAGGCGTCGTCAGCGGTTTTCCACTCTTCAAAAACAATCGGTTGATGGCTCATATCAAATCCTTGGACCGGTAGGTTTCAGCGGTTTTTCCATTCCGGTTTACGCTTTTCCAGGAAGGCATTCACGCCTTCTTTCTGGTCTTCAGTTGAAAACAGTTCAACAAACAGCTCGCGCTCCATACGCCAGCTATCGGAATGGCTGCGACCGTCACGGGAGCTCATTACCAGAGTCTTGCAGCGCGCGACCGACGACGGGCTTTGCTTGCAGGCCATTTCCGCCAATTCCAGCGCCTTTTCCAGGCTCTTCCCACTGGCAACCACTTCTTCAACCAGACCGATTTGCAGCGCCTTGTCGGCTTTCACCCGCTCACCGCACATAATCATGCGCTTGGCCCAACCTTCACCTACCAGCCACGGCAGGTTCTGGGTGCCGCCAGCACACGGCAGCAAACCAACAGACGCTTCCGGCAAGGCCATCTGGGCATGTTCTTCTGCAATCCGGATATCACAGGCAAGTGCGCATTCCAGTCCACCGCCCATGGCGTACCCGTTTACTGCAGCAATCGAAACGCCGCGAAACTCTGTCAGTGCCGCAAACGCTTCTCCAAAGAGCTGAGCCATCTGGTTGGCACGAGCCTTGTCGCCATCAGCAAAGGTTTTAAGATCTGCACCGGCAGAGAAAAACTTCTCACCTTGCCCGGTCAGAACCAGAGCAAAAATGTTGGTATCTTCATTAAGCTCACGAACCGTTTTTGTTAAAGCCGGTAAGGAGTCCGCGGTCCAGGTATTGGCTGGCGGATTATTGATGGTAAGAACCGCAATATGGCCACGTTTTTCGAGCTGAATCAGATCGCTCATCTTGTTTCTCCTGTTATTGTTGCGGTTTATTGAATGGCCTCGGCCACACCGTTGTCCAGCACGCGGCGGGCAACAATCAAGCGCATGATTTCGTTGGTACCTTCCAGGATCTGGTGCACGCGCAGGTCGCGCAAGAAACGCTCCAGAGGGTATTCCCGGATATAGCCATAACCGCCATGCAGCTGAAGTGCGTCATTCACCACGTCAAAGCAGGCATCGGTTGCAAAACGTTTAGCCATGGCACAGTGCAGTGTGGCTTCGGTATCGCCGCTGTCCAGCTTGAACGCCCCCAGGCGAACCATCTGTCGGGCAGCCACGAGATTGGTTGCCATATCTGCCAGCTTGAACTGCAACGCCTGGAAGGCGGCCAAAGGTTTGCCGAACTGTTCACGCTCGTGCATATAGTTGCGGGCTCTCAGCAGCGCAGCTTGCGCTCCGCCGAGAGAACAGGTGGCAATATTGAGGCGGCCGCCATCGAGGCCTTTCATGGCAATGGCAAAGCCGTCACCCTCTTCACCTACCCGGCTGGTTGCGGGAACACGAACGTTTTCAAGATTAATCGTGCGGGTGGGCTGGCTGTGCCACCCCATTTTCTCTTCGTTCTTGCCGTAGGAAACACCTTCGGCATCCGCGGGAATCACGAAGGTCGAAATACCTTTGGCTCCGGAATCTGCTGCACCGGTGCGCGCCATCAGCACAAGAATGTCGGTATCACCTGCCCCGGAAATAAAAACCTTGCTGCCGTTGATCACATAACTGTCGCCATCACGAACAGCCTTGGTTCGGAGATTCGCTGCATCAGAACCGGCACCCGGCTCAGTCAGGCAGTAAGAAGCAAGCTGCTCACCACTGGCCAGTTTAGGCACAACCTCTTGTTTGAGATCATCAGAGGCGAAGCTCGCAACCATCCAGGTTGCCATATTATGGATGGTTATAAACGCAGCTGTGGAGGGGCATGCAGCTGCGAGCTCTTCCACGATAACAGACGTATCCAGCCTCGAAAGGCCCATACCCCCAAGCGCTTCCGGGGTGTAAATCCCCATGAAGCCCATTTCACCGGCTTCTTTTAAAACATCTACAGGGAAAATATGCTCGTCATCCCATTTGGCCGCATGGGGCGCCATGGATTTTTCAGCAAAGGTACGAGCCGCTTCACGGAAGGCCAGCTGGTCTTCAGTCAGATTAAAGTCCATCGTCAGGCTCCAGATTAAAAGGTCCTGGGTCACGCGGAATGAAAAAGGGGCCGAAAACAGGTTTCGGCCCAAGTCATCCCACCGTCAACGCAATTAACGCAACTGAATAGAGAAGTTGGCTTCCGCTGTCGCCTCACTGGAGAACCAGCGTGACGTAACAGTTTTAGTCTCAGTATAGAAGCGCACGGCCTGCTTGCCGTAAGCGTGCTGATCACCGTAGAAAGACCCCTTCCAACCGGTGAAGGAGAAGAACGGCAGGGGCACAGGAATGGGGATATTCACGCCAACCTGACCGACTTCAATTTCATGCTGGAACTTGCGGGCTGCGCCGCCTGAACTGGTAAAGATTGAAACACCGTTACCGTAAGGGCTGTTGTTGATCAGGGTAATGGCGTCTGCCAGGCTTTCCTCTTCCATGCAGGTCAGTACCGGACCGAAGATTTCCTCGTTATAGATGTCCATCTCGGTGGTCACGCCTGAGAACAGGGTGGGGCCAACCCAGTTGCCGTTCGGCAAGCCATCAACTGTGCAGCCACGGCCGTCCAGAAGCAGGTTGGCGCCCTGAGCTTCGCCAGTGGCAATGAGTGATTCAACGCGATCTTTGGCTTTGGCAGAGATCACCGGGCCGTAACTGGCACCGGAATCATTCCAGGCACCCGGGCGAACTTTTGCCATGGCTTCTTTCAGCTCCGGAATCCAGGCCTGCGCTTCACCTACAAACACAGCTACGGAAATAGCCATACAACGCTGGCCTGCCGCACCTACAGAAGCACCTACCAGGGCATTGATAACCTGCTGCTTGTCAGCATCCGGCAGGATAACCATGTGGTTCTTGGCACCGGCGAAGCTCTGAACACGCTTCATGTTTTGAGTGCCAGTCTCGTAGATATAACGGCCAACCGGCACAGACCCTACGAAGGACACTGCTTTGATTGCAGGATCAGTCAGCAGCACATCCACTTGCGCCTTACCACCGTGCACTACCTGCAGAACGCCTTTCGGTGCGCCGGCCTCTTCAAACAGTTCAGCAAGACGCATCGGAGTCAGCGGATCCTGCTCGGACGGTTTAAGAATAAAGGTGTTACCGCAGGCAATCGCCATGGGGAACATCCACAACGGAATCATCGCAGGGAAGTTAAACGGGGTGATACCTGCGCAAACGCCCAGCGGCTGGATCCAGGAATGGGTATCCACTTCACGCGCTACGTTTTCAACCGTTTCGCCCATCATCATGGAAGCTACGTTGGCTGCGTGCTCAACTACTTCAATGCCACGCCACACGTCGCCTTTGGCATCATCAAATGTTTTACCGGTTTCCTGTGACAGGATCTCAGCAATTTCATCGTGGTGCTGTTTCAGTAGGGCCTGGTAACGCAGCATTACGCGGGCACGCTCGGAAACCGGAACTTCTTTCCAGGATTTGAATACTTCCCCGGCAGTATCGATGGCTTTGCGCATTTCAGCGTCTGTGGTACTGGGTGCCCGGGCGATCACCTCGTTGGTGGCCGGGTCGGTAACGTCAATCCATTCGTTGGTCTGGCTCTGAACAAATTCACCTGCCAGGTACAGTGGAACGTTCTTCATCTTGAGATCCCCATTTGTTGTTGTGCGAGATTCGGGCCAAAGCAACAGGGCTTCAGCAATGTATGGGTAAGACCATAGCACGCCACCCGGAACTTGAAGATTGACTAAATTTCGCACTTGATGGACTATCTTTCGATTACCAAACAACAAACGACTGCGAAAACCATGACACAGACCTCCATGTGGCCGGTACCGAGGGACAGCATCCGTTACGTGGTACCAGCCCCCATCATCAGGCTTTTGTCTGAACACCCGCTTACCCGTGACCTGTATCCGCTGGCTTTCGGTCACTACCGACGAGCCGCAGGCCATCACATGCATCGCGAACACCATCGCGACAGTCTTTTGATCTACTGCACCGAAGGAAAAGCCTTTCTGAACGTGAAAGGTGAGCCCTACACCGTCGAAGCAGGGGATCTTCTGTTGCTGCCGGCCGGCGCCAGCCACAGATACACCGCCGACCCCGAGAACCCCTGGACGATTCACTGGGTGCATTACACCGGGCCACTGGCAGGTGAGTTTCACAAGTACATGGGGTTAAACGATTCGACCCCAATCCGCCATCTGGGGCGACAACCACGCCTTTTGGTTGACTTTAACGGGTTGCTTTCAGTTCGCCAGACAGGTTTCCGCGCCCGCGGACTAATTCATGCGGCAAACCGCTTGCGGCAGCTGCTGGCAGCCGTTCCGATCAGCGTCGATGAAACCAGCCATGAGCGGCAGGCCGAACTCGAAACCATCAATAATTATATGCGCGAACACCTTGATGAACGAATTACTCTGGAACAGCTTGCGGATCTTGCCGGGCTTACCCCGACCCACTTTGCGACTCGCTACAAGGAGCAGACAGGAACCTCTCCCATTCAGCATTTTCTGCATCTGAAAGTAGAGAGAGCCTGTCAGATGCTGGACACCACAAACCTGAGCTTTACAGAAGTCAGCCACCGTCTTGGTTATGACGATGCCTACTATTTCTCCCGCCTGTTCAAAAAAGTCATGGGACAGTCACCAAGGGACTATCGACTTGCTTCCAGACATTAACCCGTACAGAGGGTTAGTTATCAATCTTCCGCGGCGTGCAACTTTTGTTGTAGATATTAAACCGCTAGTCTGAGTATCAAAAGCAACAACAAGAGCATATTGATGGCTACACATACCTTTGAAATTGATGAAACCTTCAACATACCGCGCAGCAGGGTTTTTGCGCTGTTTGCCGACCATCACCGCTTCGGAAAGCTTCTCGGGGCGCCCGTGAAGCGGATAAAGGACAGTAATCAGGCAGACCCTAACGGCCTCGGTTCCGTACGCAAGCTTGGCATCGGCCCAGTCGGGCTAGAGGAAACCATAACCTGCTTTGAGCCCGACTTGCTGATCGAGTACACCATCACCAGCTTTAGCCCGATCCGAAATCATCTGGGCCGCATCCGCTTTGAAGATACACCGGAGGGGCTCACTCGCGTGCGCTATCGCATCTCATTTGACGATCTTGTGCCGTTTACCGGCAAACTCGTCAGTGCCGCCCTGGAGAGTGCCATCCGGCGTGGAGTCAGGCAGGTACCCAGGCTGGCATAATCCGGGCTCATAAAGGACACAAAACGTTACTTGATGGATCTCAGATAATTGACCTGACGCAATGGTTGTTTTTCGTCAATTTTGTAATCTCCGCGCAACTGGCAACATCCGGCCCTCCAAGCCGACACTTACCCTGCGGAGTTCAAAATGGCAAACGAGCCAATTATTCTTTTTGATAATGGGCACCACAAGTGTCTGATGTTCGATTCTCTGGTGACCGGTGAGGGCGTCCAGTCCAATCAGTTTCTGATCGTTGACGGCAAACACGAAGCGCTGATCGACCCGGGTGGGGACCTTACCTATACTCCGCTTGCGATGGCTGCATCCAAGTTCATGAACATCAAGGACATGGACTATGTATTTGCCTCGCACCAGGACCCCGACATCATTGGAGCCATTGACCGTTGGATCGTCCATACCAGCGCGAAGATCGTGACATCGAAGCTGTGGGCCAGATTCCTCCCCCATCTGGTCTCCAGTTACGTTACCAATCAACTCAGCGGCAGTGTTTACGATCGCATTGTCAGCATCCCGGATACAGGCGCCAACGTAAGATTCGGCGAGTCCTACCTCCAGTGTCTGCCGGCCCACTTTATGCACTCTGTAGGAAACCTGCAGTTTTACGATCCGGTCTCGAAAATCCTGTTTTCCGGCGACCTCGGCGCATCGATAGGTGCTGAAGACGACCACATGCCCGTAAGCGATTTTGATCGACACATTCCCCACATGGTCGGCTTTCATCGGCGTTATATTGCCTCACAAAAGGTGTGCCGGTTGTGGGCGAACATGATTCGGGACATGGATGTATCCATGATCGTACCCCAGCACGGGAAACGGTTCGAAGGCCCCGCAATGGTGGATCGATTTCTGAACTGGGTCAGCAATATTGAGTGCGGCATCGACCTGATGGCCCAGGACAATTACCGCCCTCCCGTCGATTACGTCTGAGCACTTGGGGGCAGTCCAGCAAATAGGCCTGTCCCAAATCGCTATTCTTGCGTAAAATCCTGCCTTTTCTCCAGCAAGTAAAGGGCAGCGCAAAATGGGCAGAGCCTACCAGAACCGCAAAGAATCCATGGCCAAGACAGCTCAGGCCAAAACCAAGGTATACAGCAAATACGGGCGCGAAATTTACATGAGCGCCAAATCCGGCGGCACAGACCCGGATGGCAACCTATCCCTGCGCGGTCTTATAGATCGTGCCAAAAAGGATCAGGTGCCTAGCCACGTTATCGAAAAAGCCATCGATAAAGCCCGGGGTGGTGCCGGTGAAGATTACTCACCCGCCCGTTATGAAGGCTATGGCCCTGGCAACTGCATGGTGATTGTGGATTGCCTTACCGATAACCCTAACCGTACCTTCGGCGATGTTCGTCTGGCCTTCACCAAAACAAAGTGCAAGATCGGAACACCCGGCACCGTCGCTCATATGTTTGACCATAGCGCGATATTCGTTTTCAAAGGCGACGACGATGAAGCTGTGCTTGAAGCACTGATGGAAGCCGACGTCGACGTAACTGATATTGAGAACGAAGACGGCCAGATCACGGTATTCACCCCGAACACCGAATACGCCAAAGCCCGTCAGGCACTGACAACCGCTTTTGCCGACATTGATTTCGACGTCGACGAGATCCAGTTCCTGCCAAAAACCACCACGCCTGTGGAAGGCGACGACATTCCCATGTTTGAAAAATTTTGCGACATGCTGAATGAACTGGACGATGTACAGAACATTTTCCACAACGCGGAATTACCCGACCAGTGAGCCAGCCCAACCCAAGAGTGGTGATCCTTAAAACGGGCAGCACCTACCCGGCCATCAAAGACCAGTTCGGTGATTTCGATGAATGGTTCGTGCGCGGGCTCTCGCCCGGGCTCGACATTACCGTGCTCAATACGGACGCAGGAGAGTTGCCCGGAGACCCAGCCGACTGGGACGGAATTGTTGTGACAGGCTCCCCGGCGATGGTCAGTGACCGTGAACCCTGGAGCGAAAAGGCCGCCGAATGGCTGGCCCAGGCCGTAGACAAGGCTGTTCCTTTGCTCGGTGTGTGTTACGGGCACCAACTTCTGGCCCACGCACTGGGCGGTGAGGTTGGCTACCACCCAGACGGTCGGGAAAGTGGCACGCATAGCGTCGCGCTGCTGGAAAGCGCACAGTATGACCCGCTGTTCCGCGGCATGCCAGGAAGCTTCGACGCCCAGCTAACCCACAAACAATCCGTGCTGCGCCTGCCCAAAGACGCCATTCTGCTTGGCCGGAACGAATTCGAACCACACCAAGCGTTTCGGGTGGGTAAATTCGCCTGGGGTGTGCAATTTCACCCTGAATTTTCGGCGGCCATCATGAAGGCCTATCTCGGCGTGCAGGCACCGGACCTGGAGCGTGAAGGGCTTGATTCACAAGCCATGATCGACTCGGTTACCAGTTCCCCTGACGCCTCTGGGCTTCTGGAACGCTTCTCCTCTCTGGTCTTTGAGAACCGAACCAGCTAATACCACACAGTAAGCACTGGAGCCGTATGTCTCTGAAGGTACTACTCGCACTCGTTGTTCTGACGCTTATTGGTATAGGTTTTTATCATAGCTACAAGCCCATACCCCAGGGCATCAGTTACAACGGTGACGACCACCCCTTACACGATGCGGTTCTGTTAACAGATACCACCTATCATCACAGCGATGGGTCAGAAACACGCGACCATGAAATCTTCAACGAAATACTGCGCCTGGTCAGCCAGGCCAGATCCTTCGTTCTTGTCGATATGTTCCTCTACAACAGCAGCAGCCCGGAGGACGTTGAACATCGGCAGCTTTCAGAACAGCTTACGGAAGCATTGATCCAGCGAAAGACTGAGCAGCCGGAGTTGGAAATTATTGTTATCTCTGACCCATTAAACACTCTCTATGGAGGTTCCGTTTCACCCTGGTTTCAGGCGCTACGGGAGGCAGGTATTGAGGTAACAGTAACCAATCTCCGGCCGCTTCGTGACAGTAACCCTGCATGGTCAGCCATCTGGCGACTCTGCTGTCAGTGGTTCGGAAATAATTCAGAGGGGGGCTGGCTGCCGAACGCCCTGGGGACAGAGCCAGTTACCATACGCAGCTACCTTGCATTGCCCAACTTCAAGGCAAACCACCGGAAGGTTTTGGTAACGGATGAAGGCAACCGGCTACGCGCCCTGGTAACCTCCGCCAACCCTCACGATGGCAGTAGCCGGCACAGCAACACAGCCATCAGTTTTACGGGCCCGGCGGTAACCGACATTCTGAAAACAGAGCAAGCTGTATTGGCCCTGTCGGACCAGGCCAACCCCAGCCTGGACACCCTGATCAACGCACCAAATACGGGCCAACCAGCAAACCAGAGCGACGCCGGCAGGATAGCGGTTAAAACAGAATCAGCCATTCTAGACTCTGCGCTCCAGATGATTTCCGAAGCCCAAAGTGGCAGCCAGTTGGATCTCGCGTTCTTCTACCTCTCACACCGGGAAATTGTTGGTGCCCTGCTCGATGCTCACCACCGCGACGTGCATGTGCGTGTGCTTCTCGACGCCAACAATGAAGCCTTCGGCCATCAGAAAAGCGGCATACCCAACCGGCAGGTCGCCCTTGAACTTCACAGGGCGGGCATCCCCGTGCGCTGGTGTAACACTTTTGGTGAGCAGTGCCACAGCAAATTACTGATCCTGCGCCCTCTTACCGGCCATACCGAGCTGTTGCTTGGCTCAGCAAACTTCACACGCCGCAATCTCGATGATCTGAACCTGGAAACTGATGTGTGGGTTTCCGTCCCAGCTGATTCTGAGGTAGCCATGAAGGCTGTCGATTTCTTCGAACGGCAGTGGCAATCCGGCCCTGGCAGCGATCCTGTCATGAGTCTGCCCTACGAGCGCTGGGCAGATGATTCAACACTGCGTTACTGGCGCTACCGCTTGATGGAAGCAACCGGGCTTTCAACTTTCTGAACCAGTACGTCTGCATTCTCTGGTTGTATAAGCCTTAGCTCTCCAGAAGGCTTAACCTACCTCCTGTCTGACCCATCAGGCTTCGCTTGGTTTCCCGCCCGGAATCACCTATGCTCCTCTACGTCAAACCTAACAAAAACAAGGGGATAATAATGTTAGATAAAGCTGCTCGACCCATGGTCAGCCTGGTGGATAAATATCTGCCAGACCCATATATTTTTGTATTGATTCTATCCCTGTTCGCATTCATCGCAGCCATGGTATTTGAAGGCCACGGCCCGATGGCAGTGATCGAAATGTGGGGTAACGGTTTCTGGAACCTGCTCACTTTCTCGATGCAGATGTTGCTGGTTCTGGTTACGGGGTTCATGCTTGCCAGCACCCCGTTTGTTCGCGGCATACTGAACCGAATTGCTGCAGTTGCCAGCACGCCAGGCCAGGCGATTGTTCTGGTTACCTTCGTAGCGCTTATTGCTAGTTGGATTAACTGGGGGTTCGGCCTTGTAGTTGGTGCTCTCTTTGCGAAAGCTCTTGCCCGGCAGGTCAGGGTCCACTACCCGTTATTGATCGCAAGTGCCTACTCCGGTTTTATCGTCTGGCATGGCGGTCTCGCCGGTTCAATCCCTCTGGTGATCGCGACCGACGGGCACTTCACCGCCGATGTGATCGGTGTGATTGGCACCGGCGAAACTATCTTTGCGTTTTTCAACCTTGCGATCATCGTGGCGCTGTTTATTGTTGTTCCTCTGGTAAACCGCTTGATGCTGCCCCCTGAGAAAGAGAGCGTCTATGTCGACCCCGCCGTCCTGGATGACGAGCCCGATACCCGCGTTTCTATTCACCGGCCGGCTGATCACCTGGAAAATAGTCGGACATTGGCCTGGCTCATTGGTTTCAGTGGTCTCGCGTTTATCTTTCAGTACTTCATGGACGGTGGTGGCCTGAACCTGAACATAGTCAATTTCATGTTCCTGTTCCTTGCAATTATCCTGCACCAGACGCCGAAGAGGCTGCTCGACAGCTTGCATGAAGCGGTGAAGGGTGGTTCGGGTATCGTTATTCAGTTCCCGTTCTATGCCGGCATCATGGGAGTGATGACCGCCTCGGGCCTGGCTGCCAGCATTTCCTCCGGTTTTGTCTCCATGGCAACAGCTGAGAGCCTGCCATTCTGGAGCTTCATCAGCGCCGGGCTGGTGAACATTTTCGTACCCTCTGGGGGTGGTCAGTGGGCGGTGCAGGCACCTGTCATGCTGCCAGCAGCTCAGGAGCTTGGTGCAAGCATTCCACGGGTGGCCATGGCCGTTGCATGGGGCGATGCGTGGACCAACCTCTTGCAACCCTTCTGGGCGCTACCTGTACTCGCCATTGCAGGGCTAAAAGCCAAAGACATTATGGGATACTGTCTCATCCTGCTGATAATCACGGGCGTGATCATCAGTGTCGGCCTTACCTGGCTATAAAGGCTCAAGGGAAACAACCGGGGACATATGGTCCCCGGTCTCATAAAGGCTTATGAAAAATGGCGACATCTTTTCTTGGCACCGAAAGGACCCAGCCCAAGTGATCGGCTATCTGGGCCAAAGTCTTCTCCCGATAAAACACAACATGTGTGGGGTCCCTACGGTAATGCCAGTTATCAAACCGTTCGTCACAGGTCTGAAAACACGTCATTACACCAAGCCACCCGCCGGGCTTTAACAAGCCGTCCAGTTGACGCAACACCTTTGCCGGCCGATGCAGGTGCTCGACCACTTCGGTACAGGTAATGAAATCATACTGGCGACCCAGCGCTGCCTGAGAAGGGTAGAAAAAAGGGTCGTAAAGTTTTACCTCCATTCCCGCTTCGCGCAGCATGCCAGCAAGGGCTGGCCCTGGCCCACAGCCGAAATCCAGCCCCAGAGCGCCCGGCTGAATGCACTCAAGCAGAGGCACCACAAGCTTGTTGAGGAAGGCCCGGTAACCCGGATCCGCCGGATCATTATCATGAAGATTATAAACGGTCTGCTCTTCTTCAGACGTAAGCCAGTTAGCCTGCGCCATGATGGTTGCCTCGCAGTGCGGGCAACGCAGATATTCCCGCCCTTGCACTGCACGAAAGCGCGTCAGCCTGCCCTGCCCGCAAACACTGCAGGCCGAGCCTTCACATAGAATGACCTCGGCCATCATGGACGATTTGCGTAAAATGTCTCCAGAGCACTGGAAAACGCTTCTAGGAACTCTGTTGATGTTTCGGGACTGAAGGCCAGATATACCGGTCCGACGCTAACGGGCCTCTCAGAAGCCTTTATTTTATAGACAATATCCAGCCGTTCCGCCTGAATCCCGGCAACATACCGGTTAGCCAGTATGGCGTCGAGCCGCCCGAGCAGCAGCATCTTCAGTCCCGACTCGATAGAGGGCATTTCTACTCGTTCAAAATGGAGTGCAGACGCGATCTCCGGTGAGTAGGTGTAGCCGGGGGAGACACCAACCCTCATACCTTTCAATGAGTCCAGGTCTTCATAGTCAAAAGTATGGTCCTGTTTCGTATAGACGGCTGTTTCACTGATCAAAAGGGCCTTCTCCGGGAACTGGAACACTTTCTCTCGCTCGGGCGTTATGCCAATACCAACAATGCCGTCACGCTCGTTCTTCAGAGTCAGACGTTGAGCTCGCTTCCAGGGCACAAAGTCCAGTTTTACGTCATACCCCATACTCTCGAGCACCTCTCTTGAGATCTCCCAAAGGACACCACTGGGACCTTGCGGAGTATCGTCAATTAGCCCTGGCCACTCCTCAGTCACCAAATGAATCGTCTGCGCCGAGACCGGAAGCGCAATCACGAGGCAAAGGGCGGCACAGGCTTTGAAGAAATTCAGCGACCGGATAAAGCGACGGGGGCTCATGGTTCAGAACGACCTTAAAAACGGATGTTTACAACCTGAAAGAATGACAGACTCCACGCCAAAGCACCAACCGTCTGGCTGCGAGAGCGGCAGTCGCCTGTTATGATGCCAGCACCCAGATACGCAACCGGATAATCGATGACAAGTAATCACTCTACGCGCCTTAATAAATACATCAGTGAAAGCGGCATGTGTTCCCGCCGGGAGGCAGATCGCTACATTGAACAGGGCAATGTCTATATTAATGGCAAGCGGGCCAGTGTCGGAGATCAGGTATTACCGTCAGACACAGTCAGAGTAAACGGCCAGGTTATCGAACCCCGCGCCGAAGAAGACCTGGTGTTTATTGCCCTGAACAAGCCAGTGGGCATTGTAAGCACCACCGACGACACGGAAAAATACAATATTCAGCGCTTTGTTGGCCACAGCGCGCGGATATTTCCGATCGGCCGCCTCGATAAGGACTCCCAGGGGCTGATTTTCATGACCAGCAATGGCGACCTGGTGAATAAAATCCTGCGCGCCGGCAATAATCATGAAAAAGAATATTTGGTGACAGTCGACAAACCAATCACCAAATCGTTTATTGAGGGTATGGCGGGGGGCGTTCCAATTCTCGGCACCATGACCAAAAAGTGCAAAGTGGTGCAAGAGAGTCGTTTTGTATTTCGCATAACACTGGTGCAAGGACTGAACCGCCAGATTCGTAGAATGAGCGAACATTTCGGGTTTGAAGTCACCCGGCTGGAACGTGTTCGCATTATGAACATTAACCTGAAAGGGCTTGCTGTGGGCCAATGGCGGGATCTTACGGAGAAGGAGCTGGCCAGTCTTTTTGAAGCGATTCGTGATTCAACTTCTGATGCCGTAACGGATAAGCCTGCCGCAGTTAAAAAGAAACCTGCCCGAAAACCCAGCCGTTCATCCGATCAATCCTCACGGCCACCGGAATCAGGTCGCAAAGGCAGGCCTAAAGCTCCGGGAGCCAGGCCGAAACCACCAGGAGGGCGGCCTGAAACCGGCAAAAAACCCAAATCATCAAAGCGCCCCAAAGCCGGAAAACCCCGACAACGCAGCGTTAAACGATAAGCAGGGCCGAGCGTTAAGGGGCTGCGCTCTTATTCGGCAGGCGTTGGCCGCACCAGAATTTCGTTTACATCCACATGGGAAGGCTGAGACACCGCGTAAATAACAGCGCGGGCGATGTCGTCTGGCATCAACGCATGCGCCGGTTGTTTATCGAAAAATGGCGTATCAACCATCCCTGGCTCTATCAGGGTGACCCGCACCCCAGAGCCGCGCAGTTCTTCCCGAACGCCATAGCCAATCGCGGAAACAGCCCACTTGGTTGCGCTGTACATTGAACCGGGAATCGTCACTCTGCCTGCGGCAGAGCCTGTCAGTAACAAGTGCCCCTTGCTTTCCCGAAGAGCTGGCAGGCAATGCTGAATGGTCAGCCCGACCCCGTAAATATTGGTAAGAATCATATCTTTCCATACTTCGGGGTCAGCTTCGCTGAAACCGCCGGGCTCCCCTCCGCGACCAGCGTTGGCAAACACCGTGTCAATGCGACCGAAGGTCTGCAGGGCCTGCTCGACCATCGCTTTCTGGTCATCAGCGCTCTGCACGTCGCACTCTACAATCAATACCCTGCTGTCACCGCCGAGCTCCGCCTGCAAGGCTTTCAATTTGTCGGCCGAGCGTGCTGCAAGCACAAGCCTGTAACCTTCTTTGGCCGCAGCCCGGGCCGTTGCCGCACCAATGCCTGAAGATGCACCGGTGATCAACATTACCGGGTTTTTCGAGTGGCTATCCGCCATAAGCTTTATTCTCCGTTTATCAAATAAATATCATCTACAGGTACTTCTCAAAGATTCAGCCAGATCACCGCCAACACTGCGATAACCAGCAAAAACCACCGGACATAAGAATCGGGTTTATCATCATTTCGTTCCCTTGCCCGGGCAACACGATGGCTTGCCTCATACTCTGCAATCAACTGCCGGGCCGGGAAGAGATCGTCATCTTCTACGTGAACATTGCTGAAACCTGCTGCGCCAATCTCACCCATAGCACCCTGCAGGTAATGACCACCTACATAAGCTTCAATGTCGTTGGCATTCAGCAATCCGGCCACAATATGCGCTTCAGTGATGTCTCTGGCCCGATAGGCTATTTGCATCACCCTTCTCCTTTTGTGAGATTAAGGAGCCTCTGACAGACGCCTTGAGGAGCAAAAATCGCGAAAATCTGCGATGCTTTGTACACAGAGCTTAGTGCCCCAGCATTAACAGAGCCAACTTTCAGGATACGGACAGCTTATGTTCTGGATTATCGCCGTCGTTATTTTATTAATCGTCGCATTGACGTTGTTTCTGTTTCGCATTGAAGATTTGTCTTATCTGGACGATGACAAGTACGCCGCGAGCGAGGCGAGCCCCAGCGCAGAAAATGACAAGGTTCTGGACCGCATTCGGGAAATGGGCAGGGCTGGCAAAGGCCTTCACGGCAAAGCGCGACTGATAGCATTGCGTAAGCATATGGACAGCCTGAGTGATGGCCTGACGTTCGAGTCCGAATTCCGCCAGTGCAATAACCCGAACGGCGAATGGGTCATTGCCCCGGGTGTCGACACCCGGCGGCGAATTCTCTACATCCACGGTGGCGCCTGGGCCGCGGGCAGTCCCCGCAGCCATCGATCCATTACAGACCGCCTGTCTCACATTGCCAATGCCGCTGTCTTCGCCGTCGATTATCGCCTTATGCCAGAGTACCGTTTCATGGATGGTGTACGTGATTGTCGCAAAGCCTACACCTGGTTGACAGAAAACGGCCCGGAGGGGCCGGGGGAAGCCACGTTTATTCTGGTGGCAGGAGATTCCGCCGGTGGCAGCCATACCCTTGGCCTGCTGGCATGGATTCGAGAAAGCGGCCTGCGCCAGGCAGATGGCGCCATAGCGTTTTCTCCCTCCACCGACCTAACCCTGAGTGCGCCGAGCAACCGCGGTAATATCGCAACAGACCCAATGCTGGGGCCAATGCTTGGCGGCCTGTCGAAAATTCCCCGGCCGGTTCTCTGGTGGGCCACGCTCGCTGCATTTCGCACTTCGCCCACCAGTCCGGTCGCATCACCACTGCTAGGCAATCTTGCCAATTTGCCGCCCATACTGATTCAGGCCAGTGACACAGAGATGCTTCTGGATAACGCCAGGCGATACGCAGCGAAAGCAAAAGCTCAGGGTTCGAAGGTGGAGCTACACACCTGGCCAGGCATGGTTCATGTCTGGCAGATTTTCACGCCGGTACTACCGGAGGCCGAAGAAGCTTTCGCCGATATAAAAGAATTCATCAGGGACATCGAATCCACCAAGCAGGAACCCGACACAGCTCAAATCTGAACTTTGCCGCGCAGGGCTTTGGTTTTGCCTTTTTGCGTCTTGCGGTCAACCCTTTTGCGGCGGGCAGATTTTGAAGGGCGGGTGGCTCGGCGCGCCTTCTGTACCTTGACCGCCTCGTGTATCAATTCCTTGAGGCGTTCAAGAGCATCCTCTTTGTTCAGCTCTAACGTACGGAAAGACTGAGCCTTGATGACTATCACGCCTTCCTTGCTTATACGCTGATCCTGCAGCGCCATCAGGCGCTCTTTATAAAACGGCGGCAGCGCAGAATTCAGCACATCGAAACGCAGATGCACCGCCGAGGCTACTTTATTGACGTTCTGGCCACCGGCGCCCTGTGCCCGGATCTGGGTAATTTCTATTTCCCAGTCGGCGATTTCAACAGCATTTGATATTTTCAGCATTCGCTAATGTTATCAAATCCCGGAAACCGTAACCTGACTTCCCGGGAATTCGGTAATAAAGTGGAATTAAAGAACAGTAGCTCAGGAAAAAGCATGATTCAGGCTTTCAGGTACGTCATCATTCTGGCTTTCACCTCCCTTGTTCTGGGTGGCTGCGCCAGCAATCAGCAATTGCAGCCCGGAAGTGCCGCTCTGCAATACTCCCCTGCAGAGTCCGCACCGGGTTCTGTGAAAGCTGAAAAACTATGGCAAGCCTTTGAACGTTATCAAGGCACACCTTACCAGTACGGCGGCACAACAAGCCGCGGCTTCGACTGTTCAGGGTTCATCACAACAGCGTACAGTGAAAGCCTGGGACAACAACTGCCGCGCACAACCTCACAAATGCTGAGGCACGGAGATGTAGTGCATCGGAACAGCGTCGAGCCCGGTGATATCGTATTCTTTCGAATAGCGGGGAAAGACCAACACGCTGGTATTTATATGGGTGACAACCTCTTTATTCACGCGTCGACGTCTTCCGGCGTCATTATGTCGGAACTTGACGGATACTACTGGAGAGATCGCTTTTCCGGCGCCCGGCGGTTCGACTGACGCTAGAGGCTTCCATTAAGAGCCAGTTGAAGGGCGATCGCCGCCATCATCATACCGATTACACCGTCAATAATACGCCAGGCCAGCGGACGTGACAGAACAGGTGCCAACGCCGAACCACTCCACGCCAGTAAACCGAACCAGAGAACTGACGCACTGCTGGCGCCCGCGACAAAGGTCGTTGCGTTCTCCTGCTGAGCGCCCACCGCCGGAATAAGCAGCAGGGTATCCAGATACACATGGGGGTTCAGTAAGGTGACTGCCAGCGTGGTAAACAGAACGCCCTTCAAGCTGCGGCGTGTTACTTCAGCGGTTTCAAGTGCCGCACGGCCGCGACTGGCCCGCACAAATGCCTGGAGTGCGAGCCACCCAAGGAATACCACCCCCAGCCACCGTAGAATTTCCAATGCCTGCGGCATGGCCATCAGCGCCGCGCTTACCCCGAACATGCCAAGCGAGAAAAGGGCAATATCCGCAGCCATACACAAACCGGCCGCCCACCAATGATGTTCACGCCGAATGGCCTGGCTAAGCACATAGGCATTCTGCGCTCCAATGGCAACAATGATGCCGCCACCTACAATTAATCCCGTCAAATAACTTTCAATCACGGCCCTTCACTCCATTTTGATGCGAAAAGAATAGCCGCTGGAAGCTATACTTGAAATTCATATTGATAATGATGCATCAGTTTTACTTATGATCGATTATAAATTACTGGAAGCCCTCGCTACGGTTATAGAGACCGGTGGCTTTGAACGGGCTGGCATTGTGCTGGGTCTGAGCCAATCCGCCATTTCACAGCGCATTCGAACCCTGGAAGTACGCATCGGACAACCGGTTCTGATTCGCGGCCCGGTTACCAGAGCCACACCGGCTGGGCAGCAGCTATTGAACCACGTTCAGCAGGTTCAACTGCTTGAGCGGGACCTGGCAAAATCACTGCCGACCCTTTCCGAGCCTGCTGCGCGGTTGCGCATCGCCCTCAATGCCGACAGCCTGGCAACCTGGTGGGCAAGTGCTGTGGGTGAATTCTGCCGGGAAGAATCTTTGTTGCTGGACATGGTAGTCGAAGACCAGGACATAGCTCTACGCAGGATGCGCGAAGGTGATGTCGCCGCCTGCCTGTGCAGCAATCCGCAACCAGTAGCAGGGGCCCGCTGCGTGCCGCTTGGCACCATGACCTACCTGCCCTTGGCGACGCCTGCATACCAGGCCAGGTATTTCAGCCAGGGCTTTGATGAACAGAGCTTGCAGACAGCACCGGTTATTGTATTCGGGCCAAATGATCAGTTGCAGCACCGGTTTTTGGCTCAAAGTGGCTACCACGGCGCCTTCCCCTATCATCTATGCCCTTCTTCTGAAGGCTTTGTAAAATTGGCACTGGCCGGCATGGGTTACGGCATGATTCCGGAGAGTCAGGCTAAGCGTGAGCTCGAGGCGGGGCAACTGGTCAGCATTGCTCCCGGCCAATCTCTTGAAGTCGAGCTGTACTGGCATTTTTGGCGCCACAGCGGAAGGGTTATGGAGCGGCTGACGACCGCATTGAAAGCAGCGCACCCTTAATCATTCGGTCGAATCCTAATCCCAAACCATTGAGGATACCGAAGCAGAAAATACAGCGCGATCATGTCATAAACACCGTGCCAAACCATAACCAGAAGAATGCTGTCGGTAATCACATAGGTCAGCCCGAACACCAGCCCAAGGCATGTCGCGATCACAAAGTAAGTAAAGGATGCGTAGTGCACCAGGCCAAAAAGAACTGATGCAGCCAATACAGCGGTAGTGGCATTCGTGTGCACATTGAGCCAGCCCTGCAACGCACCCCGAAACAGTAATTCTTCGCCTACACCGGCAAAGACTGAGAGCAAAAAAAGCACCCTCCAGGAATACCCGGATGCAAACCTGTGCAAACCGCGCATTTGGCGGTCAAGGTTGTCGGGCAACAGGCGTGGAATTTGCGTGAGCAGAAGCAGAGCACCGTAGGTGCACAGAGCGCCCAGCACACCAAAAAGCACACTGAATAACAGCCTGTCTCCGGAGAAACCCACTGGAATGTCTGCAAAGAGGATTGCCAAAAGCCCGATGACCCCGATTCCACCCTGAAATGCCAGGGCGGTAACCGGAGAAATTTTCGACTTCGGCTGTTTATTCAGAGCCATTTATTGCTCAAAAAGCCCTTTTACAGCAAACAGGTCATCGTACTTGGGCGCCTGTTTTTGCGCTTTAGCCTGGAAGGTTTTCATCATGTCGGTAGGGCGGAACATGCCAGCCTGCCAGGTTGCCATGTACTTGAGGCTGTCGGCTACGGTGTGATCACGGCTGTAATTCAGCATCTCTTTACAACCAGTGACCGCAAGCGGCGAATTGGCCGCAATCTGAGCGGCTATGTCCATAACACCGGTAATCAACGCTTCCTGATCTGCATAAAGAGCATTTACAAACCCCAGATCCTTTGCTTCCTGAGCAGAAAACTTACGACCGGTATAGGCCAGCTCTCGCACAACGCCTTCCGGCATCAACTTGGGCAAACGCTGAAGAGTTCCAACGTCGGCTGTCATACCAAGTTCGGTTTCCTTGATCGTGAAGTATGCGTCTTCCGTGCAGTAACGGCTGTCCGCTGCACACACCAAATCCAGAGCCCCGCCGATGCAGCCGCCGTGGATGGCCGTCAATACCGGCAGGCGAACGTTCTCCAGGGAAGTCAGCGTATCCTGTAGCTGGAGTACAACCCGTCTCAGGTTTTCCGCCATCCGACCAGGATCACCGCTCATGGGAACAGCCTTTGAGTCAGTAAAAACCCCAAGATCCATTCCCGCAGAAAAATGCTTACCCGTAGATGACACAACAATAACCCGGGCATCGGTTTTCGATTCGATTTCCTGCATGCACCTGGGCAGTTCAAGCCAGAATGCTTTCGTCATGGTATTCATCGCTTCCGGGCGACTGAACTGCACATGGGCAATCTTGTTTTCGACGGTGATAGAAAAACTTTCGTAATTGGATAGCTCAGACAAGACAAAACTCCTTTATCAATTTATAAAAACTCTGAAATGCTGAGGCAAACATACCTCATGTTGCTGAAAATGTCGGGTTTATGCCTACAAGAAAGTTCTTTGCTTTTCAGCAACCAACAGGTACAGTTCACTCCGTTGGAAAGATTTAGCAAAGCACTTCATCAATAAGACGCATTTCAGTAGTTGTACGTCCTGTTTTTGATCACGCCCGTTTTTTGTTTCCGCATACCGCTGACCAGCCATCCAAACGATGAACTGGCGGCACTTTAAATGATTGAATTCAGGATTATATTATGTCTACTGTTACCGGTACTGTTAAGTTCTTCAACGAAGCAAAAGGTTTTGGCTTTATCACTCGTGAAGGCGGCCCCGACGTATTTGTTCACTACAGCGCTATTCAGGGCGGCGGTTTCAAGACTCTGGCTGAAGGCCAGCAAGTCGATTTCACCGTGACTCAGGGCCAGAAAGGTCCTCAGGCTGAGAACGTTGTTGCTGTTTAATTAACAGACAACGCTAAAAAAAGGCAGCTCCGGCTGCCTTTTTTGTTGCCCTCGTTTTATTGCTCCGGGGCTCCCCCACACTCTACTCGATTTCGACCTCCAGCCTTACCACGGTATAGCGCCCTGTCTGCGCGACCTATAACAGAACCGCGGTCGTCATTTTCATACATTTCACTCACACCAACGCTGGTCGTTACATCAATTGGCTCACCTGTAACCATCTTCCAATCGTGACTGCGAAGTGCAACCCTGATCCTTTCGGCGCTTGCCAACGCACTTTCAAGCCTGGTATCCGGAAGAATAACCAGAAATTCCTCCCCACCCCAACGCGCAACTATATCCTGAGTTCGCAGCTGAGCCGGAATTAGCTGCCCGATCTCTGCCAGTATTTTGTCACCCATTTCATGGCCATAACGATCGTTAATTGGTTTGAAATGGTCGACATCAAGCAGCATAAAGGTCACAGGGCGCCCCACCCTCCGAAAGCGTGCGATTTCATTATCGGCCAGATCACTTCCGTGGCGACGATTAAACAGGCCTGTCAGCGAATCGACCGTAGCCAGCTTACGAAGCTTACGTTGCGCTGAAACCACCATGCTCATGTAAAAGAAAGACAGGTAGGCAAACATCGCGAATACGACGCTTAGATTAAACAGGTGAACGCCCAGCAAGGCTTCAGGTGAGATTGGCTGAACCGGCTCGATAAACCACATGAGAATATCAAGCGCTATGTAGTAGCCCCAAAGACCAATTAATAACGAATAAATCGTGCTGCGCCGCACGGAGCTAATGCACAGCGCCGGAATGAACATCAGCAAATAATAATGAAAGCCACTGCCCCACCCGAGCATTATCGTACCAAGTGCCGAGTGAACAATAACTTCCAGCCAGATCAACGCGATAGCCAGACGGTTCTGCCTGCGCTCAAGGGCGTAATAAGCGGCAGCGTACATAGCGACACTGCCAACATTTATCCAGGCAAGAATGGGCGACCCGAGAAAATGAAACATGAAGAAGAAAGAGATATCGACAGCCGCTGCAATCTGGCACGCACGGCGGGCAACCTGCCAGAATTTCAGCCCCCGCTCACGCCGCGATGCAGGGTTAACAGTACTATTATCGTTATTCATATACTGCAAATTTCCCTGCAACAGAGCAGCCTGTTCTATCTGAATTTCGCCATTGAGCGCCCGGGCAAAAACACCGGGAAGCGAACCTGCTTACTATAGGTATATTCGCGCATGACTGTAGCACAAAAGCGAAACTCTGAATCCTTTTTCAGCAGGCTTGCGGTCACTTCCCACTCAAACAGCCGAAACATCCGTTGACTCCCCGCTTGACGCAAAATAAGATACATTGCATATGAATCTTATAGAAACCCAAAAGAGATATTTCTGATGACACAGTTATTTAAAGAAGTAGCCAGCCCCAAAAACGCTGACAAAGCAGAACAGGGAAAACCTGAAGATGGGATCGGTGCGCAAGCCGCCGGAGGGTCCGACAGCACCGAAAAAGAAACTGTAAAGAAAGGTAAACACGGAGACTCAGGCGTCTGCTGCGGGGGTTGTTCTTAAAAGCAAACCAAGTCAATAACATTGGCAGTGACGCCCTGAGGGCGTCACTGGCCACTCAAACCAGAGAACATCAGTGGTCCATGTGGTGCCCGGAATGGTCCATTTCGGGCTTTTTCATGTCACTGTCCAGCGACTCTACGGTGAGCTCTACTTCAATCGCGTCTGCGCCTTCAAACTCCAGCGTCACGGGAATATTTTCGCCCTCCTTCAGCGGTTTCGGCAGTTTTTCCAGCATCAAATGGTAACTGTGCGGCTTGAGCTCTACCGCTTTACCAGCCGGAATTACCAGCCCACTTTTCAACGGCTGCATACGCATAACACCGTCTCTCATTTGCGTTTCATGGATTGAAACATGGCCCGCTCTGGGCGTACTCGCGCTGACCAGTGTGATATCCCTGTCGCCGTGATTTTCGATCACCATATAACCGACACCCATAGGCGTCCCTGGCGGAGTCGGCCGACTCCAGGGATGATCAATAGCAATGTTTCCATGAGAGTACTCATGGGCCATCGCAACATTGGCAAAGACCGATACGATCAATGCGCTAGTGGCAAACAGCAATGTTATTAGTTTTTTCATGATATCTCGCGTCGCTACTGTTGAACGGTTGAACATTTGTATCAGTTTCTGAAGCTACAGTGCCGACAGTGTTGCGCTCAGACCGGTTCAGCGCAAGTGACGGACTGCGTCGAATAGTCGCAGCCTTCAGAGCAGCCGGAACTCGACGCTGCCAGTCTCAGGCTTTTTTTACAAACTCGGATTTAAGTTTCATGGCGCCAATACCATCAATCTTGCAATCAATGTCATGGTCGCCGTCTACCAGACGAATGCTCTTAACCTTGGTGCCAACTTTTACAACCGAGCTTGAACCCTTGACCTTCAGATCCTTGATGACAGTAACGGCGTCGCCGTCCTGAAGCTCGTTACCGTTGGCATCGCGAACGACCTTTCCCGCATCGGCTTCAGCCGCCTCTGCTGCTGTCCATTCATGGCCACACTCGGGGCAAACTAACTGAACGCCATCTTCATAGGTATATTCAGAAGCACACTGGGGACATGGTGGGAGTTGTGACATTTCAGTTTCCTGTTCGTTGAATTGAAACAGGATTATACCACCAACGTCGTGGTGAGAAGCTTGCAAGAACTCTGGCGATGCCGACAATTACAATCAGGTATCTACTACCAGGCTCACAACAACAAAAGGTAAACTCTCAACAAACTGAACCAACGAAGGAGCCATTCATGCCAATCTGGGTCGATGCCGACGCCTGCCCCGTGCCCATCAAGGAAATTCTCTGCCGTGCTGCCACGCGCTGGCAAATACAGACTACCTTCATAGCAAACCATGTCATCAAGCTGCCGCCCGGCCCTCATATCAAGGCCAGACAGGTTATGCAGGGTTTCGATGTGGCGGACAACGAGATCATGGATCAGCTTAGTGCCGGAGATCTCGTAATTACCCAGGATATCCCGTTAGCGGCCGAAGCTATTGAGAAAGGTGCCGATGTTTTTAACCCGAGGGGTCAGGCCTTCACGAAGGAAAATATTCGCCAGCGCCTAGCTATGAGGAACTTTATGGAAGAGATGCGTAACGCTGGACAGGTTACTGGCGGCCAGGCTCCATTCAACCAGACCGACAAAAAAGAATTTGCTGACAAGCTGGACCGGTGGCTACAGCGCAACCGCAAGCCCGACAATAACTAAGGTAACAAAAAGACCGGCGCCCGCCGCAATCTTCAGCCCTTCCATCATTTCCTGTTCTGCCGTCATGGCTGTATCTCCCTGGCCTAATGGTGTAAACAGATCGTATGAAAAACATCTGCCTTGATTCAGCAACTGCACAATTATATTAATGATAGTGATTATCATTTGCAATACAAAGAGAGGCTCATATGCAAACTGCCCGATCCTTGGTAACACTCATCGGCTTGTTTCTTTCGGGGCTACCCCTCATCGCCTCAAGCCAGACCTATACCGGCGAAGATACTCGCTTCATGCTGGAAACCGTCGCCGAGGATCTCGAGCACCCCTGGAGCCTGGCCTTTCTTCCCGATGGTTCCATGCTCGTTACAGAGCGGGCTGGCAGGCTACGCGTCATCCAGGATGGAAAGTTGTTGCCGCAAGCCGTTCAAGGGCTTCCTAAACCTGCTGTATCAGGCCAGGGCGGGCTTTTCGATATAGTTCTGCATCCGGAGTTTTCAGAAAACCGGACACTGTTCCTCAGCTACGCACACAACTCCGGCGACGGAATGACTACTCGGGTAGCGCGTGCAATCTATGACGACGGAAGGCTGAAAGACGTGAAGATCATCTTCGAAGCGCTCCCGCGTTCCGGTGGTTCCCGCCACTTCGGGGGCCGAATGGCTTTCGACGCACCTGGCTACCTTTATATTTCCGTTGGGGACCGCGGCGACAAGGATCGGGCTCAGGACACTGAAGACGACGCAGGCGGGGTCCACCGTGTCACCATTAATGGCGAACCGGCACCTGGCAATCCGGGGCTTAATAACTCGGCCATTAATAGCACCCTGTTTACCTGGGGAAACCGGAACATTCAGGGCATGAGCGTTCATCCCGAAACCGGTGAGATCTGGACTCATGAACACGGCCCGCGAGGCGGCGACGAGGTCAACATCTTAAAAGCCCGCACCAACTATGGATGGCCGGAGATAACATACGGTATTGGTTACTCCGGCATTCCAATCAGCTTGCGAACCGAAGAAGAAGGTATGGCACAACCCCTGCACTACTGGGACCCGTCTATTGCACCTTCAGGCATGGCGTTTTACCGCGGCTCTGAGTTTCCTGAATGGCAAGGCAGTTGGTTCGTTGGGGCGTTAAAATTGCGGAAACTGGTTCGGCTTGAAGTGACAAACGGAGAAGTGACCACGGAAGAAGACTTACTCACCGATCTTGAAGAACGCATTCGAGATGTCAGGACAGGCCCGGACGGAAGCCTATGGCTGCTAACGGACTCCTCGCGGGGCAAAGTCTACCGAATAGTGCCGGTTCAGTGAGGATCGCCAGTACGCTCGGTTTTTTCGTACTGGGGTAAGGTATCGGTAATCTCATACCAATCCGATTTCGAACCGGTGTAGACATGCTGCGCCGGCCCCTTTCCCAGAGGCTCGTTGATCACGCCAACACGCAGCCGGAGAATGCCGGGAATTGCGTCAACGCGACTGTACAACTGGCTTCCGCAACGACTGCAGAAGGCTCGGTATTTCCCCGGGCGCGATTCGTATTCCGTCAGCTTGTCTTCTCCGGATAAAAACCGGAAACGCACTTTCTGCACCGGGGAGCTCGCAGAGAACGCACTGCCGTGAGCGCGGCGACACTGGCTGCAATGGCAAAGAGAAAGCGGGCCCAGCGGGCCCTCATATTCAAAAGTAATATCACCACACAGACACTGACCGGTATACATAGACTTCCTCTTGATCATTTCCCGGGAGCTTTAAAGCTATTCGATAGCCAACCATGATACCTGCCATGGCGCCGGCGAAACAGCGCGAACGACCTTTGTTTTAGCCATATTGCGCGTTCAGATAATCCAGTATGCAGGCAGACTCGAACAACCCCTCCCCGGTATTCGGATCCTCAAGATAAGGCACCTGAACCCTGCCGTGCGCCTTGAAGAAAGCATCGCGCTTTCCGCCAGGTGCCGGCGCGTATGGCCCTGGCTTGATGCGCTGCTTCGCTGGGCCGATTTCGGTCCAGTGCTCCTTACCCAGGTTATGCAGAGTGTAAGGGATCTCCAGCTCACAAAGCCTCTCTCGCACCAGCCGGGAGAAAGGGCTGCCTTCAAAACTCCACAAGTGCAGCGGCTGCTCCGGCTGTTTTCCCGAAGCGGCTCTTAGACCTCTCATGGCGCTGGCTACAGAAGCAAATGAACCCAAAACCGGCTGCCAAACACGCTCGCGGTAGTACCCAGGCACAGGTCGACCTGCATACTGGAGGAACAGGTACTTGATGATAGCTTCCGACTCGTACATCACCGTCTGCGTATTCTGGTCGACCAGCATAGGAAATTGTTGCTTGCCCCCTGCGGCCTCTGCCTGTCTACGGAATATGTGGCCACCTTTCGGGCAAGGCCGGATCTCAACATCAAGATTAAGCGCGGTCAGAGCTTCGCGCACCCGACGGCAGTAGGGGCAGCCTTCCATGTCGTAAAGCACGAGAGGCTGCTCCGGCTGTGGCACTTCGCTTACCACCAGGCATCCACGCCACGCTGTAAACGATGAGGTTGCGACGGAGCCCAGTACGTTCGCGTGGTGAGCGAGTTTATTAAACATAATCAAATCCTCAATTGGTAACCCGACCATTATCATTAAATAACAAGGCTTTCCATTGGCTTACGATTGCGGGAACGACCGACAAGAGCGCATCAGCCGGTATCTTCTTGACGCCTGCATCTCCGCTTCCACCACACTGACTTACACTCGGTCACAAAAACCCATTATAAACAAGCAGGCTACTGGCATTTTTTAACGTCATGTAGAGGTTTTCTGCATAGTACAACAAGCAAAGATGAGCTATTGTTAATTTTAGGAATCTAATTTTCGCAGCTTTTCAAGCAACCACTATGGTGATGCCGGGTATGCCGTATTCAAACAGCGCAGGGAAAGTCACTCTTCGGCAAAAGCGTCCAGCGCTGGCCCTCGCTGCAGCACTTGTTCTGACACCTGCCCTGGCATACTTGCCCTCAGCGCTGGCTGACGACAACGACAGTTCTGGCTATAGCAGCAACCGCCTCTGGGCCACTCAGATGCGTGACTACGCAATGAAATCCCTGAAAAGCGACGAAGCTCTCAGCATGGCAGCGGTGCCTCTGAATGGCCCCGGGCTTGATCAGAACATCAATGCCGATGTACCCATGAGCCCCGGCTCTATCATGAAGGTAGTTACCACTTACGCAGCCCTGGAAATTCTCGGGCCTACCCATCACTGGGATACAGATTTTCTCACCGATGGAGAAATGGTCGGAGATACCCTAAAAGGCAGCCTCTACGTGCGCTTCGGCGGAGACCCGAAACTCACCTTTGAAAGACTCTGGACAACCCTACGGGAACTTCGGGACATGGGAATCACCCGCATTGACGGTGATCTCGTTCTGGATGGCAGCTATTTTGAAGTCGATGGAGGTTTTCCCGCGTTTGAAGACAATGGCAACAACCCATATGCGCCATTTCTGGTTGAGCCGTCTGCCTATCTGACCAACCTCAATCTCATGCACTTTCAAGTGCGTGCTGACGAACGCGGCACTCAGGCCTGGAGCACTCCAGCCCTCGGCGAGATAGCTATCGACAATAGGGTAACGGCCGTGGCCGAAGGATCCTGTCCTTCACGCCGTAGCTTTGAGTGGAAACCGATATTTCAGGAGGGCGGCAAAGTCACAGTGCGGGTAACTGGCGAGCTGCCGCAAGGCTGTCGCACAACAAAATACCTTTCACTGCTACCCCACGAGCAATACAGCGCCTCCATGATTCGCTCACTGCTTGGTGAGATGGGCATTATCGTATCCGGTGGAAACCTGAACGGTATAACTCCGGAAAATGCCCGACTGGTTATGAAAACCACATCGCCAGATCTCGTCACTATGGTGCGGGATATAAACAAATGGAGCAGTAACGTGATGGCACGGCAATTATTGCTGACCATCGGGGCGCAGAACCGGCTGGATAACGAGAATGACGACAGGGTTGCCGGCATACGCGTGATTTACGATTGGCTGGAACGCAAAGGCATAGACACCTCCGGGATGGTGATTGACAACGGAGCTGGCCTCACCCGCCATGGCAGGATTACCGCAAGACAAGGCACGAAAATCCTGCAACATGCCTGGAACAGCCCCTACGCTTCAGACCTCATGGCCTCCATGCCGATAATCGCCATGGATGGAACCATGGCCCGCCGCCTGCGCAACACCGGCATGGATGGCGAAGGCCGTATTAAAACCGGTTACCTCGAAAACGTGCGGTCAATTGCCGGTTTCACGCGGGATGAGAACAACACAACCTGGGCGGTTGTAGGAATGGTGAACAATGACCCTGCCTGGAATGGACAGGCTGTGCTGGATCGGGTTCTGTATTCCCTGCATTTCCGGCCGCCTACAGGGACGGCACTTTCTCGGGTAGATTCAGGCAAGTCGAGCACTTCCGTCCAATAAAAAAGGCCGGCTGAATTAGCCGGCCCAACACTCGTTATTTAAGCAAAACAACAGTTTTTTAAGTATCAGTCGACTGAAAAAATCACCTTGTCGATCACATGAATCACGCCGTTGTTCGCTTCAACGTCTGCTTCGGTGACCGCACTTCCCTCGATAACCAGAGCGTTATTTTGAATGTCCACGTTCAAAGTGGTGCCAGCCAAGTTTGTTACTGTACCGCCGTTCGAAGCATAGGCCGTAAGTGAACCTACCTCAGCTCCCAGAATGTGTTGGCTTAGAATGGACGACAGATTAGGATCGTTGAGCAAGTCACTTGCCGTAATGTTGAGATCTGCCAATAGCGCTTCAAAAGCGGCATCCGTTGGCGCAAACACCGTCAAGGTCGAATCTTCATCCGAAGCTGCAGCGAGCAGATCGGAAGCGCCATCAGTACCAAGTGCGGCTAACAGGATTGTGAACTCAGCACCTTCTTCAGCGCCTGCTAGCGCCGTTACGATACCCGCAATCGTGGAATTTGTATCACTGAGATCGCTCGGGGGAGGAAGGAGTACTTTATCGATGATGTGAATAACGCCATTAGTCGCGTCTACATCAGGACCGGTTACTCGAGAGGTGTTTACATACAGTACGTCCTCACTATTTTCCTGGGATATTGAGAGGGCGACGTTTTCACCGTTCACCGTTGGAACCAGGTTTTGAGGGATAGGGCTTTGCGCGACACTGATCGCTGCGTCTGCCTTCACTTCACCCACTGATGTTGCAAGAACATGGTATTTCAGAACCGTGTTTAACAAATCCGTGCTGGCCAACAACTGCTCTGCAGTGATGCCCAAGTCATTCAATAAAGCTTGGAACGCTGCGTCTGTAGGAGCGAATACTGTTAACTCATCATCTCCCCCAAGCAGTGCCGCAATAGCGGGGTCTGCTTCAAGCACTGCCGCTTCAAGGACCGTCGTGTTTTCATTTTCGACAGCGATTTCCAGAATATTTTGCGTTGCAGGATTTTCTGCGACGTTATCATCATCACTACAACCCACCAGCATAACACTGCCGGCCAAAACCATAGTTAGTGCAACTTTTGTTTTCATTGTCTCGAGCCCTCTGTTCCAAGGTTAGTTAACAGAATCAAGTGGTTTGAAACTGCACAGATTCAGCATCTGCACTGTGCGTACAAGCAACTTACGGGGAGGCAATAAAAACGGATTAGAGAATTTTACATTTCAGTTTACGGGCGTACGCTTACTGTCTTCGGTGGGCCGCCCCAGGGTCATTTCGGTTAATTTCACTGCTATAGGTGCTAAAAAGGTGACCAGAGGGAAAGCCACAGCCCATGCCACCAGAAAAGCGGGGAGCCAACGATAAAAAAACTGGTTGTCTATACCAGTGTTGATGAAGGTAATTACTGCGGACATCAGCAGCGACATCATTCCGGACATGTAGAATCCAAAAACAATTTGGCGTAAACGTGCGGGTTTAATTCGACTCATGAGTGCTCCTCGTCAGATTACAGGTCTCCGGACAACAGCATCCGAAAACCTGCACATGCCGTATGATTGTTTAGATAAACACTGGATATTAATAAGCTAGCGATCTTTTTTCGATAGGTTTGTTTACCGAGTCAGGCTTTATATGGATCAGTATGAGCATTCTTTTCAGGTTCGAGCCAAACGGGCTGTCATCCTGCTGCTCGTCACTATTTTTGTCGTTTCAGGATGCAGCTCCACTAAACTTGCATACCGCTACGCAGACTGGGGCATTATCTGGTGGGTTGAAGACTTCATTACACTCACTGAACCCCAGAAACAGCAGCTGAATGCAGACATAGATAACCTGAAAGATTGGCACTGCAGCACCGAGCTTCCGCGTTATCGCTCATGGTTGGACAACCTTCAAAGCGACCTGGCTACAGGCGATCCGGGGCCTGCAGAAGTCAGTGGCCTTCAAAGCCAGCTGGCAACATTTATCCCGCCACTTTTGAACCAGGTCGCTCCCATTGCTACGAATTTGCTATCCAGCCTCAGCGATGAACAGGTGCGCGAGCTAGCAGACAATATGGCGGAAAAACAGCAGGAACTGGAGAAGGAATTTCTCTCTGGTAGTTCGGAGCAGATCGCAAAGGCAAGGGCTGAACGGACGGCAGAGCGCGCTGAACGATGGTTAGGAAGCCTGAATGGCCGGCAACAAACCAGCATTAACAACTGGTCGGAAAATCGCGCCGGGCAAACAACAATCTGGCTGGAGGGGCGCAAACACTGGCAGGAAGCCCTGCTCGAAGCCCTTAGAGAACGCGATGAGCCAGGTTTCGATGCCAGAATCACTGATCTCATCAATAATCCGGAAGCCGCACGGGGCGAAGCTTATTCAGAGATGATGGATACAAGTATGGAAGCCATGACTTCACTTATTCAGGATCTGCTGCTGGCAAGCCATCCATCACACCTGGACCACCTCGCCCGCCAAGCCTCGAAATTGAGCGGCGACTTCAAAGCTCTCACTTGCCAACCGGGCTCCGAAGTCGCATCACAGGCTCTTACGAGTCGTTAAATCGTAAGATAGCCGCCATCTGCATTAATGCAGGCGCCCGTAGTGTAGCTGGAAGCATCCGACACCAGATACAGAACCGTGCCCGCCATTTCGCTCGGATCTGCCACACGCTTCATGGGAATGTGCGCCATAGCCTGTTTCTTGATCGCATCGTTGGTCGTCAGGGCACTGGCAAACTTGGTGTCTGTCAGCCCGGGCAACAGTGCGTTTACGCGAATCTTCTGCTGGCCCAGCTCCATGGCGAAGGATTTGGTCATGGAAATAACTGCGGCCTTGGTCACTGAGTAAATGCCCTGGAAGTGGCCCGGGTTTACGCCGTTGACCGATGCCACGTTCACAATCGAACCACCGCCATTTTTCTTCATCAGCTGCGCTCCTCGAGCACACATGAAGAAGTAACCACGAATATTCACGTCTACCGTTTTCTGGAAAGCACCAAGATCTGTATCTTCCGCTGGCCCAAAATAAGGGTTGGCTGCCGCATTGTTAACAAGAATATCCAGTTTGCCGTGTTCTTTCTCAATGTAGGCCCAGATAGCCTCGATCTGATCCATTTCGCCAATGTGACAGGCATAGGCTTCTGCGCTACCACCGGCCTCACGGATACTGCTGGCAACAGCTTCACAGCCGTCAATCTTGCGGCTGGTAACAATGACATGGGCGCCGTAATCCGCCAGCGTGCGGGCAATGCTCTCGCCGATACCACGGCTGGCACCGGTAATAAGAGCCGTTTTGCCAGTCAGATCAAACAGGTCTTTCTTGCTCATTCGTTCACCTCAATGTGTTATCGGAAGGTCACCAGGGCGGGGTCTTCCGCTTCCAGGTGGCTGTAATTGTTGAAAACAGACAAACTACGGCGCCCGGCGGAATAGAGAACACGGGTAACGCTGGTATTGGCGATTACCGAGTTCAGAGCCAGTGCCCGTTCGTCTTCAAGGCCCAAAAGGCGCTGACACATAACCGCTATGGGGCCTCCAGATGTAGAAACGAGTACATCACCCCCGTCTGCGTACTCAATCATTTCATCAAAAGCCGCAAGAACCCGTTTTTTGAAATCGGTCCAGGTTTCGGCATATTCCGCGTCATATTCCCCGGATGCCCAGCGCTGAACCGCTTTCACGAATTCCTTCTGAAAAGCTGCCGCCGGTTTAGGAAACGTCGCGAGATCTCTTGCCATCACCTGCCGGTCGCTCCACTCTGGCCGATAACAATTCACAACCGAGATATGGTCGAACTCGTTAAAACCGGGAGCGACCTGCATATCCGGTAGCTGCGCACCGTAGCCGGTTGCGATGGCTTCAACGGTTTCCCGGTGACGCTGCAAATCGCCGCCAAAGATTGCTGCAGGCTTGATCTTGTCGACCATCCAGCTACCCAGAACCTTTCCCTGCTCCCAGCCTCTGGGCGAAAGCTGATCGTAGTTTTCCTTTCCAAAGCTGGCCTGGCCGTGGCGCACAAGGTACACAGTTGCCATTAAAGAGCACTCTCTGAGATCAACCGCTGACAGCGTTTCTCCAGATAGTTTGCAGCATGGCCGAAAGCGGCAAAACGTTTGTCACTGGTCTGGCCATGATAGAAACGGTAATAGATCTGCTGGACAATCACCGCCAACCGGAACAAGCCGTAGATTTCGTAAAAATCGAAGTTATCTGCCCGAAAACCAGACTGCTCCATATAGTAGGCGACGACTTCCTTGCGCGTAAGCATACCCGGGCGATGGGTAGGCTGACGGCGTAGCATCTGGAACGGACCTTCGTCGTCTGCCTCAATCCAGTAGGCAAGCGTGTTGCCGAGATCCATCAAAGGATCGCCAATTGTCGCCATTTCCCAGTCCAGCACCCCGATGACTTCAAAGGGGTTGTCCGGGTTGAGTACCACATTGTCAAAACGGAAATCGTTGTGAATCACAACCTGGGCAATATCATCTGGCATCTTGTCGTTCAGCCAGGACATAACCGCTTCAAAATCGCCGACATCATCTGTGCGAGCCTTGCGGAAACGGTCACTCCAACCGCCGATCTGCCGCTGGACATACCCGTCACCCTTGCCCAATGAATCCAGGCCCGCGGCCCTGGCGTCAACTCGATGCAAGTCCACCATCTTGTCAATTACGCTCAGGCAGAGCTTGCGTGTGTCAGCCTCACTCAACTCCAGGTCTTTCGGGAAATCCTGGCGCAGAATGATGCCCTTCATTCGCTCCATCACATAGAAGTCGCACCCCAGCACATCGTGATCATCACAAATAGCGATAATGTCAGGCACATATGGATAAACGGGCTTCAGAGCCTGCATCACCTTCGCTTCGCGAAGCATGTCGTGAGCAGACTTTGCAATCTTGCCAAACGGCGGGCGGCGCAAAACGAACGATCGATCGCCGTAGTCCACCTGATACGTCAGGTTGGAAGCACCACCCGGGTACTGGCGGATCACCGGCTCGCCCGAAAGGTCCGGGATGGCACCTTTCATAAACCGGTCGACGGCCGAAAGGTCCAACTCCTCTCCTTCGCGGATATCTTCCGCCTGGTCAATCTGGGTCATTCAAGACTCTCCTTTTGTTCCCGCGTTCCGGTCAGGCCTTGGCCTTACCGCCCATTTTCTTCATCCAGCGCTTGCTCTCTTCAAACATCAGCTTATCAAAAGCCCAGGGAGCGTAACGCTTGAGTATCCACATGCGGCGTTCTTTCACATGCGGCAAAACCCAGAAATTCTTGTTCTTGACCGAGCGCACAATGTCTTCTGCAACATGATCTGCAGAGATAGTAGAGCGCTTCATCAGCTTGGTCACGTTCTGTTGAATGCCCGGAATGTCTGAACGCATGCTGTTGGTAAGATTGGTCTGGAAAAACGCCGGGCACACGCAGCTGACATGGATACCGTCACTCCGTAATTCCTGGCTCAAAGTCTCCGACAGCGCGATCACTCCGGCCTTGGACACATTGTAACTATTCATCATCGGCGCCAGCATCAGGCCCGCCATAGACGCAATGTTCACAAAGGTACCTGAACCCTGTTTCTTGAACTGGGGCGTAAACGCCTTGCAGCCCCGCACCACTCCAAGCACATTGATATCCAGTATCCATTCCCAGTCAGCCATGGTGGTATCTTCAATTGAACCGGCAGAGGCTACGCCGGCATTGTTCACCACCACATCAACGCCGCCCCACTTTTCCGTAAGATCCGCGCAGACTTTTTCCAGATCCGTCAGCCGCCGGACATCACACTCAACAAAATAGCCCTCGCCACCCACATTGTTGATTTCCTGTTCAACACCAACGCCCTGTTCAGGGTTAATGTCACCGATACAGACCCTGGCGCCTTCTCTGGCATAGCGCAACGCAATGGCCCGGCCAAGGCCGCTAGCGCCGCCTGTTACGAATACTCTTTGTGTCATGTGTTTGTCCGTTGTTTGTTTTTAAATAAAACGAAGAATCAGTTTTTATACTTGCGCAACTCAAGGCGAGCAACCGTGGCACGATGCACCTCGTCCGGACCATCTGCCAAACGCAGTACACGAGCATAGGCAAACAATTGGGTCAGTGGGAAGTCGTCATCGCTCACGCCGGCGCCACCATGGATCTGAATAGCCTGATCAACAATTGTTTGAAGCATATTGGGAATCACCGCTTTGATCATGGCAACCTCCTGAATCGCACCCGCAATACCCTTGGTGTCCAGAGCCCAGGCGCATTTCAGCGTCAATAAGCGTGCCTGCTCAATCGACATGCGGGCGTTGGCAATAATATCCGGGTTACCACCCAGCTTGGCCAAAGGACGACCGAACGCCTCACGGCTCATCGCCCGCCTGACCAGCAGTTCCAGTGTGCGTTCAGCCGCACCAATCGCTCGCATACAGTGATGCACCCGGCCTGGCCCAAGGCGACCCTGGGCAATTTCAAAGCCACGGCCGGGGCCTGCAATAAAGGCACTCTTCGGCAAGCGCACGTTATCAAACAGTACTTCGCCATGGCCGTAAGGCTCGTCATACTCACCGAACACCGGGAGCATACGTTCAATCTTTACACCCGGGGCATCCAGCGGCACCAGAACCATGGAGTGACGGCGATGTTTATGGGCATCCGGATCAGACAGGCCCATAAAAATAGCAACCTTGCAGTCCGGGTGGCCAATACCTGTGCTCCACCACTTACGGCCATTGAGCACCACTTCGTCACCTTCCACAATCGCAGTTGCTTCCATAGTGGTTGCATCAGATGAAGCCACTGCCGGCTCGGTCATACAAAACGCAGAGCGGATCTCGCCACTCAGCAAACGCGGCAGCCATTCGGCCTTTTGCTCCTCGGAACCGTAATGGATCAGAACCTCCATGTTGCCGGTATCCGGCGCATTACAGTTGAAGATTTCAGGCGCTATAAAGCTGCGACCTGTTTCTTCTGCAATCAGGGCGTAGTCAGAGTTGAGAAGGCCACAACCGTGCTTTTCATCCGGGAAAAACATGTTCCAGAGCCCTTGAGCTTTGGCCTTTTCCTTCAGCTCCTTGATAACTGGTAACACAACCCAACGATTTTCAAGCGAGGCCAGCTCTTTGTGGTACTGAGCTTCCACCGGGAAGATTTCTTCCGCCATAAACGCTTTTACACGCTTTAGATAATCCTGACCCTTTTCAGAGATACTGAAATCCATTGCCGAACCCTCGTAGAAATTGCACAAGCTGGTGCGATGAATATAAGCACGATGAACCCAGTCTAAAGTTGCACTAACTATTACGCGACTGAATTATTCTTATCATTTATTATTAACCATACTTATTAACTTGAGGCATCGTAGTTATGGCCGGGAACCGCCTGGATCTCAATCTTCTGCATGTTTTCGACACCATATACCGTGAGGGCAGTCTTACCCGTGCTGCGAAGGCCTTGCACCTTACTCAGCCGGCGGTGAGCCATTCTCTGTCGCGTCTGCGTGATCATTTCGACGACCCGCTGTTCACGCGCCAGGGCAACCAGATGGTGCCAACGCCTCTGGCTCGTCGCTTTCTGGAATCCATGAAACCCGGTCTTACCCAGATTCAGGGCGCGGTTAATCAGTTTCACGCGTTTGATCCGGCGAATCAGCGCAAGACCTATTCTCTGGGCTTGAGAGATGTTCTGGAGTCGACTTTTCTGCCGCAGCTCATGCAACGGCTGGACCCGTATCCGGAACTTGAGATTGTCAGCAAGCGTATTCCACGCAGGGATATGGAAACCCAGCTCGCGGCCGGCAAGCTGGATTTCGCTGTCGACGTGCTGTTACCAATCAGCAGCCAGACATCACACGAATTATTGAGGCAGGACAGACTCGTTGTTCTGGCCCGGGAGGGTCACCCACTGGCATCACAGGCTCTGGATATGAACGGGTATCTTTCAGCGCGTCATGTGCTGGTTTCATCACGCACGGAAGGGCCAGGAATTGAGGATTTCGCGTTATCGCGGCTAGGGGTTCAGCGCAGTATTCGCCTGCGTTGCCAACATTACTACGCCGCCTGCCGGGTTGTTGAAGCAACCGATCTTCTGCTGACCATGCCGGAAACCTACGCCAGAATCATTTCAGAACAGGCCAGCATTACCATTATGAACCCACCGGCAGACCTGCCCTCTCTCGACGTGCACCTCTACTGGCACAAGGCTTACGGTCAGGAGCCGGCGTTAATCTGGTTCAGGGAACTGCTCAAGGCTATTCAGTAGGCGCCAACGGCCGCCAGAAAGCCGAAAAAGCCAATAGCCGTGATACCAAGCGAGGCAACCACAATGCCGAAGCCCCACCAGACCGCTGCACCATCCGAAATAGCAACACCGTGGCCACGCAGGGTGCGGTAAAACGCCCATGGACCAAGAATAAACGCTCCGACTACTGCAAATACAAGCCCCACACTGATACCGGCAAATGTCCAGGTTGCAAGCACGGTTGCACGATCCGATAGCCCCTCTCGAACCCCATGGTGCTCAAGAAACTTCTTGCAAAAGAACCAGACCAATGCGAACAGGACAACAACGAAAACGATGCCGCCAATGATGGTAATGAGTCGGTAGAGCAAAGAGATCGTCCTGTGAGTTCGTCATACAAATTTCGAGCATCAGCTCGCCCACTGCCGCAAACACTATAACGTCCAGCCGAGGGTGGGTAAAACGGCTTTATTGGCCTGCGTGGTGGCGTCTTGTGTTTGGGAAGCTAAACTGGGCTTGTTATCTATACGAGTCAACTCGAAAAAGGAGTCGCCAACATGGCCCAAACTATCCGCATCGCCGTAACACCGGGAGACGGGATCGGTCCGGAAGTCGTGGGGGAAGCCATACGCTGCCTCGAAACCCTGCGTACCAAACATGGTTTGGACCTTGAGTGGACGAGCTTTCCCTGGCCGTCCCATGCCTGGCATCAGGAACACGGCGAATCCATGCCCGACGATGCACTGGCTCAGCTCAAAGCCTACGACGCAATATTGCTGGGTGCCCTGGGTGATCCGGGCCCACTGGATGACCCGAGCCGTTATCTTTTGACCGACAGCGTCTCGCTAGCCCCCCTTCTGGACATGCGCAAAGGCTTTGACCAATGGGTATGCGAACGCCCTGCCCGCCTGTTACCGGGGGCCCGGCAGTACCTTGCAGACGAACGCGCGAAAGATATCGATATGCTGGTGATTCGGGAGAATTCCGAAGGTGAGTACGTAAGCCAGGGCGGTCGCCTGCGCAAAGGCACGGAGGATGAGATTGCGACGCAGATGGAGGTGTTTACCCGCAAGGCCACCAACCGCATTATTCGCTATGGTTTCGAGCAGGCCCGCACCCGGGCTGCAGACCGGGTTAAAGAAGGCCGTACCAGAACCTTCCGCTCCCTTGATGGCTCTCAGGATGGTCGAGCCTGCGAAAGCCAGGTTTGCCTGATCACCAAGCGAAACGCCCTCCGCTATTGGGGCGATATGTACACCGAAGCGTTCGAAGAAATCAGCAAGGAGTTTCCGGATGTCGCTACGCATCACGAACTGGTCGATGCGGCCTGTATGAAGTTCGTTCAGAGCCCCTGGGCCTTCGATGTGGTGGTCGCCAGCAACCTGCAAGGAGATATTCTTACGGATCTTGCAGCCGTGCTGTCGGGTGGCATGGGCGTTGCGCCATCCTGTAACCTGAACCCCACAGACCCGGACATGCCATCCATGTTCGAGCCTACTCATGGCAGCGCTCCGGACATCGCTGGCAAGGGCCTGGCAGACCCCACAGCCATGCTGTTTACCACAGCACGCATGCTGGAATGGTTAGGGCGGAAAGATCCGTCGATGGCGACTGCTGGCAAGGAGCTGTTTGATGCCGTGGCCGCAGACCTGGCGGATAGTGCCGGGGCCCGGCGGGAAACCAAGGAAATCGGCGACGCGATCTGCCAAAGGCTGTCAGCCTGAAAAAGCAGTGACAGAGCCAGAAAGGGTTTTCTGGCTCTGTCTCATTCATAAACGTTTACTCGTCAGCCATCACGAATTCCAGACGACCCGGCGCCACCCGGATATCCATAGGCACCATGCCGAACATCCGCTGAGCCAGATTGGTGTCATCCAGGCGGTATACAGGCATGGTCTCAAGCATCTGGGCTACAACCCGCATCACACTCTCGGTGACCGGTGCCAGATCGCCTTTGAAGAAACCCGCATCAACACTGCTTTCCAGCAGTTTTATTCTGCGAATGTAAATAGCCTTTTCCGTGCTGTCGTAGACCGGCGCGCCCTCAATCTTCAAGGCAATATCAACCGGCAGTTTGGCCAGAAACGCGTTCAACGCAACCTGCCCGTTCAAATCCACCACCGCGACATCCCGGCCGTCCGGCCCCAGGGTAATGTCGGCACTGTCGAGACTCAAGCTGAGTGGAGAGCCACTTTTCAGCTGCGTGCGATCGTAATCACTAACCACATCCTGAAGATGCTTCTCCAGCTCTCCTTCCGAAATTGAATAAGGTGAAATGCTGGCACAGCCACTGGACAAAGCAAGCACCAGAAACACCATGCCCCAAAGGCGACTCAGGTGCAGTTTATTCATCATCACTCTCCATTGGTTAAGCCGCCACTATCTGGCGGCAAACCCGGACTGGCTATTCGTTTTCAGCCCGGGCATCTACGTGAGGGATGAGATTATCGTCGAAAACCACCTTCAATAGAATGGGCTGACAACACACCTGACAGTCTTCCACGTATTCCTGCTCCGCCACTGACTGATCGACACTGATCTCCAGCGCCTCCCCGCAGTAGGGGCATTGGATAAGTACAGAGTCCAGAGCCGACATAGGCACTCCTCAGAACTGTTGTTTAGCCATCCACGGAATGATGCGATCAAACGCCGCATCGAGCTTCTCACAGGTCGTGGAGAAACTGATACGAACCGCGTTGGTCGAGCCTTCGCCAAAGGCATCACCCGGTACCATACACACCCCGGTTTCCTTGAGCATGCGCAGCGCCAGATCAGAACCATCAACATGGGGCGGCAAAGCGGGAAATGCGAAAAAGGCACCACCAGGCTTATACCCGGTCATGTAAGGGGTCTGCTCTATCAGGTCCACGACTTTGTCCCGGCGCTCCCGATAGATATCCACCATGTCTTTTACACACTGCTGGTCACCTGTCAGTGCTGCCACACCCGCGAACTGCGAAGGCGTATTGGCAACGGAAGTCGTAAACATATGAAAGCGTCGCAAGGATTTGATTGCAGCCTGGCTGGCAATCACCCAACCTACACGCAGTCCCGCCATACTGTAGGTTTTCGAAAAACTGCTGATGCACATGATGTTATCCAGATCCATGGAACAGTTCAGGACACTGGCAAAATCATCGTCATCAAAAATAAGGTGGTCATACACTTCGTCGGCATAAACCTGGATACCCCGGTATGCGCACTCTTCCAGAATGGTTTCCACGGTAGTGCGGGGATATACAGCACCCGTCGGGTTATTCGGGTTGTTGAGGATCAGGGCAAAGGTGCGTGGCCCCATGGCACGAATCACCTCATCAGGATCAAGCTGATGATTATTCTCTGCCTGAGTCGATACGAACTTCACCTCGCCGCCGTTCATACGGATCAAAGGTGCGTACAACAAGAAGGAGGGATCCGTCACGATGAACTGTCGCCCTGGTGCTGCTGTAGCGGCAATTGCCAGGTACATAGCTTCAGTGGCCCCGCTGGTAACCAGAATGTTGTCTCTGGTCAGCTTGCGGTTATAGCGTTTGCTGTAATAGTCCCTCAGCGCTACCAGTAACTCAGGCAGCCCGGCGTCCATGGTATAGCCGGTTTGCCCTGCGTTCAGGGCCTCGATGTAAGCATCAACAATATGCCTGGGTGTCGGCAGATCCGGCTGACCAATGGAAAGATGAATGACATCTTTCATACTGGCCGCCATATTAACCATACGCCGGATTCCCGGCACCGGAACTGCCTGCATAGCAGGGTTCCAACTGGCCTTGGTTTTCCGGTACTTCACTTTCCGCGGTGTATCCTGGCCGGTATCTCTGTTGGCGGCGCCTGCCATAAAAACCTCCTGCAACGGGAACGGGGGCAAATAAAAAACTACCATTGCAGGTTAGCCAGTAAGGCAAGGGCATACAAGACAAAAGCAGACAAACATTGGATAGGTATAAATACGTGCCAATAAAGGGCTGTCCGGATACAGCAGGATCAGGCCAAGGTTGACCCGGTGGCGTCTGCCTACCAGACTGTACTGAGGGCTCGACAGCGGGTATGACAAGCCTCGGAAAACACACATACGACCACCAGCCATCTGACCAATCGGAGGTTCAATGACTCAGCGCAGCAAGCCTGTGGTAACCGTTCTCACCTCGCCCGGTGAGCAAGAGCCACCGGGAATGGATTCACTCAGGGCGCGAGCCGAAGTACGCTTCGCCAGTGACGAGGCAACTCTGAGGAGCACCCTGCCCGGCACAGATATTATGATGGTGACGGATTTTCGCACCGAGGCGCTCGAGGCCGCTTGGGGTTGTGCTGACAAGCTGCAATGGATCCACGCGACCAGTGCCGGGGTGGACGCTCTTATGTTCCCTGCCCTGACTGAAGGCAACGTGGTTGTCACTAACGCCAGGGGCATATTTGATCGGACTATCGCAGAATATGTGCTGTGCACCATTCTGATGTTCGCCAAGGATTTCCCGGGTTCCATCCGATTGCAAATGAAGCACCAATGGAAGCACCGGGATACAGAACGAGCCGAGGGCAAACAGGTTCTCGTCGTTGGTGCAGGATCCATCGGCCGTCAGATCGGGCGCCTTGTTGCAGCTGCTGGCCTGAAACCTCATGGAATTGCCAGAACAGCCCGCAAAGACGACCCCGACTTCGTTGCCGTTCATGGCAATGACGATCTCTATGATCAGCTCGGCCATGCTGATTACGTGGTTATCGCCGCACCGCTTACACCACAAACGGAGGGGCTGTTTGACGAAAAAGCATTTAAATCCATGAAGAGCACAGCCCGCTTGATCAACATTGGGCGCGGGCCGATTGTTAAGACCGACGACCTGATTGCGGCGCTCAAAAGCGGCGAAATAGCCGGCGCGGGGCTGGATGTGTTCGAGGAAGAGCCACTACCCGAGGATCACCCGCTCTGGGATATGGAGAATGTGACCATGACGGCGCACATGGCCGGAGATTTTATCGGCTGGAAGCGGGCCCTTACCGATCAGTTTCTCGAGAACTTTGACCGTTGGCATAAAGGCGAAGACTTGTTCAACCTGGTCAACAAGGAGCTGGGTTACGCAGGAAGTAAATAATCCGACCCGAGCTGCAAATACATAAAAAACGGGAACCAACAGGTTCCCGTTTTTTATTCAGACCAACAAACTGACGCTCAGCTTCCGGACAACGACTGGTCAGAGGGATCGATTTCCATCTGCTGTATCGCGATAACCGCCTGCGTGCGGTTACGAACCCCAAGCTTACGGAATACCGCCGTAATATGTGCCTTGATAGTAGCCTCAGACACATCCAGATCGTAAGCAATCTGCTTATTCAGCAGGCCTTCCGCCAACATACCCAGCACCCGGAACTGCTGCGGGGTCAGGGATGCCAGTTTCTCGGAGAAATCAGTCGTATCCGTATGCATCCGCTCAAGCTTGTCTGCTACACCTTCCGGCAACCAGACATCGCCTTCGAGCACGGCGCGAATTGCCTCCGTAATGGTAGGCAAAGGCGCCGACTTTGGAATAAAGCCGGACGCCCCATAATCAATGGAGCGCCGCATCACCTGAAGTTGCTCCGAACCTGACACAACCACCACCGGTAATCCGGGATACTGCCCACGCATGAACACCAACCCGGAAAAACCATGGGCACCTGGCATATTGAGATCGAGCAGAACCAGATCTGCATCCGGGTGCGAATCTACCGACGCCTGCAGCGCCTTGATGCTTTCTACTTCTACGGTTTCAGCATCAGGCACCGCTTGATTGACCGCCTGTTTCAGGGCAGCCCGAAACAATGGGTGATCATCAGCGACGATAATTGTTTGTGTCATTAAACAGATTCCTCACAGGTTTATGGCCTGCTTTCAGACCTTATTTGAACTCGCGACTTCCGATGAGCTCGTCCACCACACCCGGGTCTGCAAGTGTCGAGGTATCGCCCAGCTGGTCGTGCTCATTTGCAGCAATCTTACGCAATATCCGGCGCATAATCTTGCCTGACCGGGTTTTTGGCAAGCCCGGCGCCCACTGAATCACATCCGGAGACGCGATCGGGCCGATTTCCTTGCGCACCCATTGTACCAGTTCCTTCTTGAGCTCGTCTGAAGGCTCTTCGCCCTGCATCAGGGTTACATAGACATAGATGCCCTGGCCCTTGATGTCGTGAGGGAAGCCAACAACAGCGGCTTCGGCAACCTTGTCGTGAGCCACCAGAGCGCTTTCAACCTCCGCGGTACCCAGGCGGTGCCCGGAAACGTTGAGCACGTCATCAACACGACCGGTAATCCAGTAGTAACCATCTTCATCGCGACGAGCACCGTCGCCGGTGAAGTACATGCCTTTATAGGCACTGAAATAGGTCTGGGCAAAACGTTCGTGGTCGCCATAAATCGTGCGCATCTGGCCCGGCCAGCTGTCCAGGATCACGAGGTTACCATCAGTCTTGCCTTCGAGCAGGTTACCCTCGTTATCGACAAGCGCTGGCTGGACACCGAAGAACGGAACTGTTGCTGAGCCCGGCTTCAGGTCGATCGCACCCGGCAAGGGCGCAATCAGGATGCCGCCGGTTTCTGTCTGCCACCAGGTATCTACGATGGGGCATTCGCTGTTGCCGATAACGCGATGGTACCACTCCCAAGCCTCAGGATTGATCGGCTCACCAACAGAACCAAGCAATTTCAGGCTCTTGCGGGTAGTGCCATCCATACAGGCTTCACCTTCAGCCATCAGAGCCCGGATTGCAGTCGGTGCGGTGTACAGAATGTTGACTTGATGCTTGTCGACAATCTGCCCCATACGAGAGCTGTCCGGGTAGTTCGGCACGCCCTCGAACAATACGGAGATCGCACCATTACATAACGGTCCATACAGAATGTAGCTATGACCGGTCACCCAGCCAAAATCGGCAGTACACCAGTAAACATCACCGTCGTGGTAATCGAACACATACTGGTGAGTCATAGAGGCGTAGACCATGTAACCGCCAGTCGTATGCAAAACACCTTTGGGCGCACCAGTTGAACCCGACGTATAAAGCATGAACAGGGGATCTTCTGCGTTCATCGGCTCTGGAGGACAGTCGGCAGAGGCAGACTTCATCAGGTCTTCATAACGCGCATCGCGACCTTCAACCCAGGGTACGTCTTTATTGCCGGTACGGCTAACAACGATGACTTTCTCAACCTGGGCGTCGTCTTCATTTTTGAGCGCCGCATCCACATTCTTTTTCAGCGGAATCTTGCGGCCGCCGCGCAGACCTTCGTCAGAAGTGATCACAAAACGGGACTTGCCGTTGGCAACGCGGGCACCCAGAGCCTCTGGCGAGAAGCCGCCGAAAACTACAGAGTGGATTGCACCAATCCGCGCACACGCCAACATAGCGACAGCGGTTTCAACAATCATCGGCATGTAGATGGTGACTACATCACCTTTTTTCACGCCCAGACCTTTCAGAACGTTGGCAAACTTGCTGGTTTCTTCGTGCAGTTCGCGATAGGTAACGTGACGGGAGTCGGCAGGGTCATCGCCTTCGAAAATAATGGCAGTCTGGTCACCGCGTGTGGCGAGATGACGATCGAGGCAGTTGGCTGAAGCATTCAGCTGGCCGTCTTCAAACCACTTGATCGAAAGGTTGTTGTAATCAAAAGTCGTGTTCTTGACCTTGGAATAGGGTTTGATCCAGTCAAGGCGCTTACCATGCTCACCCCAGAAAGTATCTGGCTCCTCAACAGATTGACGATACATTTCGTCATACTGTTCCCGGTTCACCAAGGCCCGTGCGGCCACATCCGGGCTTACCGGATAAAGATGCTTATCAGTCATTGTGTTCCCCCTTGATCAGAGTCTGTTGTTTTTGTCGGTACCATTAATTCAAAGCGATAAGGCACATCAGCCCTATGGACACATGCATCTAGTTCACCATGTGTGCCACTAAACAATGAATTAGACGAACGTCCTAACAAGCTCCAACTTTATCCTCATGCCGCCTGCGTTCGGGCCTTTGAGGAGCGCAACCGAGCCTTCCGCCGGGGCTTGAGCGCGAAGCGATTCAGACCTGCGAGATGGATCTTGCGCAGATACACCTCCCAGTCGATCTGGCGTGCATCCACCGGGAACAAAGCTTTGTCTGCCTCCCCCATACGCGACGCCAGGGCCAACAAGTCATCATTGTGGAAAATATAGTCCGGTGCAGTATAGAAGCCAAAAATGGTGGCCAATGAGCGGGTAGTATCAAGATTTCGCAATGTTTTGAGATCACGCTCCTTTGCCAGCACACCCAGCCGACGCATAACACTCTGCGCCACACCAAGCGGAAGACGAGCACCGCTTGCCAGAGCATCGAACATTGTCCGGTTCACGGCAATAAAGGGCTTGATCGGCTGGCGATAGAAAAGCCTATCATAGGCAGCGAAATTGGTTTTGGCCTCCGCCATCAGGTGATCAATAAACTCGCCCAGAGTCACCGGATTGGAGCTGCCACTGCAACACTGATAGATGCGTCGACGGGGAGGCTCACCAAGAGCTTCTGCGACTGCCAGGACAATAGAGTTCGCTACAAGGTCAACGGGAATGACATCAATAGTACCGGAGCGCTTACCGGGGAATACCGTTACCTTTTCTCTCGCGTAGGCAAGAATAATGGCATCAGCAACTTTTACGCCCTCAATCCAGCCTGGCACCGGCTCTTCAAGAGCACTCTCAATAATCGATGGGCGCACGATCGTGAGGGCGCGGCCGTCGAGTGCCTTCATCAACCATTGCTCACCCAGCCACTTGGTAAAGGTATAGGTATCGCTCCAGCCGTAGCGGTTGGCCTCGCGGATACCCAGATCCACCAACTTTCGCTCCAGTATTTTACCTGAGTAGCGAGAGCGCACATCCGCAATACTGTCTTCAAGCAACCGGACCAGCTCGTCGATCTCATAGTAACCAGCAGGGTTAAGCGGTATATCCTCGCCAGCGGGCGGCTTGGCCACCGACTCAGTAACCTGTCCCGAGTTCATGCCATTAACGTAGCAGGTTGATACCTGAACAACCGCAAGCGCCGGGTTCTGACGGGCCAACTCTGCAATATTTTCCAGACATTGCGTGTTGATGGATAAAGCTTTATCCAGCTCTTCACGAAAGTTAACACTGGCAGCGGAGTTAATAACGGCGTCAATACTGCCAGACAGCTCTCGCAAGGCCTCTGGTTCCAGACCAAAATCAGGCTGCGTTACTTCTCCCGTGACACAATGCAGTCGCTCTTTCAGAAAGACGTCGAAGGACTCGCCCTTCTCCTGGCGCAAGCGATCAAAAACAGAGGAGGTTGCAATTTCTTCAAGAAATCGACTTCGAGCGTCAGGATGCCGCACGTTGCCTCTTATCAAAAGATGCACGCCGCCAATGTCCGGTACTGCACGAATCAGCTTTTCCAGCACGACCTTGCCTAGAAAGCCCGTGGTGCCCGTAATCAGGACATGCTTGCCACGAAGCTGTTCGAGCACTTTTGAAGACGAGACTCCCGACTGATTTTGCGACTTTCGCATTCTGAAAACTCCTTTTCCGGATCCCTGCAGCACTTGATCCTTACACAATCCCTTTGACAGTGCCGTGACAGACTCCATGGTTACTATGAGCACGCTACGCGACAAAGACGGCTTAAGAAATGACGAATTAACCGGCATGTCTTGCTTACAGTATTTAACTGGAAAGTCTCAGCCGTCAATATTTCTCTTGCCGGCTAAGGAACGCAGAAAGTTATTCAAGGAAATATCAGAGGGTTGTTCTTTCAAAGCCCTGACAAGCTTGTCCTGATCACCAAAACTGATGCTGTCGTATGAGGGCTCGGGAAGCACAGGGTGCGTCGGCTCCTGCTCGTTTAATCCAGAATCCGGCGATATGCAGACATCCTCGGCAAGGTGCCTCAAATGGTTTGCCATGTGCTCGCGCTGCTCAGGAGAAAGAGGTTGCCAGTCAATCGCCCCAAGCCCCGCCTGAATAATTTCAACAGTATCGCTGTCCGGCGCCTTGCCTAAAAGAGCGAACAATCGCGTGAACACATCGTAGCGGAGCAAAGCGTTCTCCGGTGTCGGTGCGAGCAGGGTTTCCAGCTCACTCACAGCCTGCAGGCAGCGTTCGCGGGGGCTGGCCGGTGCTGAAACAGGCTCAACCGCCTTTTTCTTTTGCTCCGACTGCCGTTTCGAAACGGAATGCCAGTAGGCTGCAATACCGGCTTTTCTTGCAGGCAATTGAGACAAGCGCACATCAAGCATGTCTGCCAGTGTGATGAACTGACGGCACGAAGGGTCGGCGGGCGGCAGCAGTGCGACCGGCCTCTGGTTCAGCACCGACTGGCGCAGGGTCTCATCGCGCCAGATGCCCCCCATGTAATGGAGAGAGCATTGCAGATGTCTCCGGGCTGCCGAATCGAGACGCTGGAACACCGAGCGGGCCTGGCTGGCGCCCTGCGCCATGTTAATCAGCACGCTTGGCATTCGCCGGTAGCCGCGACGCCTCAGTACTTTGATCAGGGAAAACGCATCCGTGAGCGAGGCCGGGTCCGGGGTAACGACAACACACGCCAGCTGAGCCGCTGCAATCATGTGCATAGACGTAGGTTGAAGGCCGGCAGCTGTGTCCGTTATGACGTAATCGTAACGGCTTTCAAGCTTTGATAGAGCTCGCAAAATACGAAAGCTCTCTTCCGGCTCCATATCCATACATTCCTGGACACCAGAAGCGCCTGGCACAATATGCAGCCCGTAATCGGCTTCCAGCAGTATATCCTCAAGCCTGCACTCACCGGCTACCACATTGGCAAGCGTCCGTTCCGGATAGAGCCCCAGCATAATACTGACGTTGGCAAGATCGGTGTCACCGTCCAGCAACAGCACCCGCTTATGATTTCGAGCCAGGGTAAGTGCCAGATTAAGAGCTACCGATGTTTTTCCAACTCCACCCTTACCACCGGTCACGGCAATGGTCCTGGGGTAGTCTGTGTTTGGCTTGGGAGCTTCCTGAGCATTCATGACGGGCGATTTTACATCCTTGAAACAACAACAAAAGGAGCTCTAGTCTGTAAAAATTGTACACATATCGCGTTATAATGAATATGCTGTTCAAAAAAAGCACAGCGATAGTTTTCAATCCGTGCTTTTTTGTCTAAGCTCATTCACTGGAAGTGAAAATGAACAGAATTTCAGAAACTGACCCCGGCGTGCGTCTGGCAACCTTATGAATGCAATATCCGACCTTCAGCTCCCTAGCCTTCCGGAGGTCACGCTACGTGCGCTCGAAATTTGCAACAAGGATGGAAACTACCGCGAGATCAGCGAAGTAATAGCCTCGGATACCGCTCTCGTGGTTCGAATTCTGGCACTGGCTAACTCTGCACTCTATGGCCCAACACCCGGGATCCGGTCAATAGACCAGGCGCTAATGCGCCTTGGAACCAGACGTTTCAAAACACTGATACTCACCGCTGCTCTGCGCCAGATTCTGTTTGAGTTGGGTGGCGGTGCCTGGCAGCAGTTGCGGGATTTCTGGCGGCACGCCCTGACAACTGCACTGACTGCACGAGCCCTGGCAACCCTCACCCGGTACCCGGAAGCCGACGAAGCCTTCATGCTGGGCATGCTTCATAATGTCGGGGAACTGATTGACGTAAAATCACCAGATACGGAAACCGGGCAGCAGTATACGAACCGGCAACCCGATATCGCCGCGGAATTGGTTACCTCCTGGGGGCTGGGACCTCTGGCAGCCGACGCTATGCGCTATCAACAAGCGCTGCCCTCAGAGTTGCTGGATGCCGGGCATCTGGTCAAAGTCATCGCACTCTCCACTCGCCTGGCGCTCTCAGATTCGGCAGGTATTGCGGCCGCGGGCACCATGTTCGGGCTCAGTGAAGAGCTGACCCACGAGATCAACCGGCGCATCAGCCATGATGTGTCTGCGATGGCCGATTCTTTGGGTATACCACTGATCAACAGCTACGACGCAGAGCCGGCATCAAAACAACTCCGACAAACTGTATTGCGGCACGCCATCGCACAACAAGCCCTCGGCTTCGCAGATCTTACCGGCAAGAGTGGCGCAATTCTGGCCGAAACGGTAAACAGCCTGACTTTGATTACCGGGTTGCCTGCATTATATTTCGCGAGCAACGATGACAGCCTTGAACTTCTTTCCGGTACCACCGGGCCGCACCCGAACCTTGTCGTGTCCGCACAGGCAGGCGGTAGCGTACTCACAGAAGCTTTCACCTCGCGAATACTTATCAGCCTCAAGGATAAGGCGCCAACAGTACTTGATCGTCAGCTTTTATCGCTGCTGCGAACACAATCTCTGACAGCCATTCCTATAGTCACAGGCGACAAGTGCCCTGGCGTGTTTGTATTGGGTACTGACGGCAGAACATCCGACTCAACCACGGACCTCATAGATCTGTTTATCCGCCAATTGTCCGCCGTGCTTCAGGAAAAGACTTCAGCTTATGAGGCCGAAAAGGAAAGCGAAGGGATAAACCATGAAATCGCCATCGAAAAGCTGCGAGAACAGGTACATGAGATCAGCAATCCGCTGACCATAATACGACAATACCTGCATCAGCTGCGCAATCGGCTTGATGACCCCAGCGCCCGTGAAGATCTGGACATTGTGCGGGACGAGCTGGATCGTGCAGCTAACCTGTTGCTACAGATGAACAACGGAAACACCGGTGACACAGGCGAGGATACGTCGGATCTCAATGCGGAACTGCGAAGCCTTGCCCGTGTGCTTGATCACAGCCTCTTCGGTGACAGCAAGCTGCACTTTAACGTGCTAATGTGTAGTACTTCGACGCGTGTCATTGCCGGTCCGCCAGCCATCCGCCAGATTCTGATCAACCTGATCAGAAATGCCGTGGAGAGCCTGCGCGATGCCGGTGGGGTCGTTTCGCTGAAAACATCCGCACCGATATGGCAAGGCCGCCGTAACTGGGTGGAAATGGAAATTTCAGATACCGGCCCTGGCATTCCCCAAGAAGTCCGGGATGCCCTGTTTACGCCGGGGAAAACGACGAAAGGAGCAGGCCACAGTGGCCTGGGCTTAAGTATTGTAAAACAGCTTGTTGATGACATGGAGGGCATTATTGCTTGCCATACGGGGCAGGAAGGCACCACCTTCCGGATTTTGCTGCCGGCGGCCAGCCAGGAAACAAGCAAATCTGAGTGACGTAGAAAAACGGATACACAAAGATGGCACCTGAACAGTCCAACAGGCCTTTCTCACGGGTGACGACCGCTCGCATTCTGGTGGTTGATGACGAGCCACGCTTGGTGGACGCGCTGGCTTCGCTGCTCCGAAGTTGCGGTTACGATGTAACCGAGGCCCACGGAGGAAGGCACGCCTGTGAATTGATAGATACCCTGCGCTTTGACCTGGTGCTGCTGGACTTACGCATGCCAGAGGTCGACGGTTTTGCCGTGATGGCCCACCTTGCGAACCAACAACCTGAATGCGGCAGTATCGTGATCAGTGGAGAAAGCTCATTCACCGCTGTCAGCCGCGCGCTGCGGCGCGGTGCTCTGGATTACGTCCGCAAGCCCTTTGATCCTGAAGAGCTGATCGCTACAGTAAAAGGCGTCGTCGGCAAACAATCTCTGCTTAAAGCTCACGAAGACATTCAGGTGCGACTCGAGAAATCTGAAGCCCTGCACCGTTACATTGTAAACAGCTCACCCGATATCGTCTTCATGCTCGATGCAGGCGGCCGCTTTTGTTTTATCAACAGCAAAATTGAAATCCTGCTGGGGTACAAGCCGACTGAGCTGTGTGGCCAGCATTTCCGGAACATTCTGGACGACCGTGACTTTGCCAAAGGTACCAATGCGCTCAATGCTCCGGATATCAGTGCAGATAACCCCCGCACCCTGGAGATCCGCCTTAAAACCCGTGGCAGCCGGCGGGCGACGAGACATTTTGAAATAACCGCCTTCCCCATCGATCCACAAAACTGGACACATGACCACAATACCGGGGGCAGTGGCAGTGGCCAAAGAGCCTGCTATTACGGAACCGCCCGGGACGTCACCGAACGCAAGGAAGCTGAGGCCTTTATTAACTTCCAGGCTTATCACGACCTGCTCACACGCCTGCCAAACCGCGCTCTGTTCAAAGACCGTCTTGAGCTGGCCATCACCCATGCTCGCCGCGGAGGCCAGCAACTGGCCGTGATGTTTCTCGATCTCGACCGCTTTAAAATCATTAATGACACCCTCGGCCACGCCATGGGCGACAGGCTTCTGCAAGCGGTAACCCAGCGGCTTGAAAGCTGCATACGCAAGGGCGACACCTTGTCGCGCTTCGGTGGTGATGAGTTCACTTTGCTGTTGCCATCCGTTCATGGCCACGAGGATGCAAGCCAGATCGCGAAGAAGCTGATCAAAACGCTCAAAGCACCCTTCCTTTTGGGTGAACATGAAGTGTTCGTAGGCGTCAGCATTGGTATTGCTATCTACCCGGAGGCAGGTGACAGCATGGATCAGCTGATCCAGAACGCTGATATCGCTATGTACCATGTCAAAGCCCGGGGCAAAGACAGCTATCGCTTTTTCTCCGAGAGTATGAGCATCGACAGCACCAACCGTCTGCACCTGGAGAGAGACCTGCGCCTGGCGCTTGAGAGAGATGAACTCCGGGTATATTACCAGCCTCAGGTTTGCGCAAGCACCAACCGGATTATGGGGCTCGAGGCGCTGGTACGCTGGCAACACCCTGAGCGCGGTTTACTCTACCCCAGGGATTTTCTTGGCTTGGCAGAAGAAACCAAGCTGATCGGTCAACTGAGCGAGCAGGTTCTGGATCAAGCCTGTCGTGATGTCGGCCAATGGATTCGCTCCGGCCATAAGGATCTGCGTCTGGCCGTTAACCTCTCTCCTATTGAGGTAGAACACCCCCGGTTTGTGGAGACGCTTATGGAAAGGGTGGAAGCTAGCCGTTTCCCACCTGGCAACCTGGAAATCGAAATCACGGAAAACGTGATCATGAATGACCTGGAACAGATCAGCCAAAAACTCCGGGAGCTTGCAAACATAGGCGTGCGTATTGCAATCGATGATTTCGGCACTGGCTATTCATCACTCAACTATATACACAGGCTTCCTATCCACACCCTGAAGGTAGACCAGTCTTTCGTCAAAGCCATCCGTGGCGGTGCGGATGATGCCTGTATTGTTAACGCTATTATTGCCATGGCTCACGGACTTAAACTGGAAATTGTCGCCGAAGGCGTGGAGACGGATAAACAACTTCAGTACCTGAGGACCCTTGGCTGCCATCAGGTTCAGGGCTTCTTTTATGGGCCGGCACAACCCGCAACAGATATTGACAAATTACTGGTCCAGAAAAGCATTCGCACCCCCGTAGCTGGCTGATTCCGACACTCCACCCCACAAAATTCTGTCCTACAATCCGATCTAAAACCTTGACCCTGTCTGCAAAGTATTGCTTTGCGTTAACTTGTGTATCCGGAAATGCGCATTGCTGCACATATTTTCCCCACCTCGTTTCATAAGCTCGGATCAACAAGGCATTGGCCATCGAAACGCCCGCACCTACCGCCGGGAAAAAATGACAATAACGGTGGCAATATCCCAGCTAACAAAAACAGGCAGCAGTCATCATGCGCGACAAATACCGTTATATCGGTCCCGTATACGATTTCCTCAGCAATCTCTACAGCGGCAAGAACATCCACCGATGTAAAACTGCCATGTTGGACGTAGAAACGGTAAAGCCCGGAGACCGCATCCTGTTTGCCGGCGTTGGCCATGGTCGTGATGCCCTGCGCGCAGCTGAGCTGGGCGCCGATGTTACCGTTGTTGACCTGTCGGAAACCATGTTGCGGAAGTTCGGAGAGGCCCAGGAAAGCGAAGCCCCTCAATTGACTATTCGTCGCATTCACAGCGACATAATGAACGTGGATGAGTTTGGCCGGTACGACATGGTCGTTGCCAATTTTTTCCTGAACGTATTTGACGAAAACATGATGGTGCGTGTCCTGGAGCATCTGATTAAGCTAGGCAAGGCAGACGCCCGTGTTGTTGTGGGTGATTTTTGCTACCCAACCGGCAATGTGTTCTCTCGAACATTTAAAAAACTCTACTGGTACATGGCCGTTTTCACCTTCTGGCTATTCGCCAACAATGCCTTTCACAAAATCTACAACTACCCGGAACACATGCGGCGCCTGGGCCTTGAGGTCACAGAGAAAAAGCACTTCAAACTGATGAACATGGACTGCTACTGGTCGATTCTCGGCCGCAAGCAAGCGTAAGAGACAGCCTGACAGATAATAACAATCGGGGAGAATCACCATGTCAGACCAGACCCTTGCACTTGGCCGGACCACAGGACTTGAAAGCACTGCATTTACTTTTAGCGAGAGAGTGGGCTACCTGAAGAGGTTCGGCGCACACTCCCAGTCCTTCTCTACTCTGCAGCCAGGCATGCAGTATTTCGATGTGCCAGGCAAAGGCTACCTCGCCTATATGCGCAAGTGGGGCGCCACCATTGTTCTTTCTGACCCGGTATGTGCACCGGAGAATTTTGGAGAGCTTCTTGAACGCTTCCAGGAGCGCTTTCACAATGCCGCCTACGTTCAGGTTTCCAAGCCTGTTGTGGACTATTTGCATGCGCGTTTCGGATTGTATGGCACACAGTTTGGCAGCGAATCACGAATTGACCTGGGCAAGTGGTCCCTCAGAGGCAAGAAAAAACAGATCCTGCGTACAGCGTTGAACCAGGCCGAAAAAAACGGAATAACTGTTCAGGAACGTTTCAGCGACGATCACACGCGCGAAATCTCGGAAGCCTGGATCCGAACGCGGAAATGCAAAAGCAATGAGATCCGCTTTCTGATTCGTCCAATGGAAATGGATTACAGGGAGAATGAGCGCCATTTCTACGCCTATCAGAATGGCAAGGCTGTCGGCTTTATCTACTTTGACCCGATATATCGCAATAACGAAATCATCAGTTACGTGCCAAACATTTCCCGCGCCAACGCAGACTTCAAGCAGGGCATCTTTTATACCCTGATGGCGCATGCCATGGCAGCATTCAAGGCGGAGGGCATCCCGTATCTCGACCTTGGACTCATTCCGTTATCCCTTGATGCCACGACGGAGCATCAGGAAAGCCGGCTTCTGAAACAAACCTTACATGGCCTCTACAACAGGGGGAGCTTCATTTACAACTTCAAGGGCCTGGAGTTTACCAAGTCAAGATTCCGGGGCGACAATTTCAAAACCTACTGCTGCCATAAACGGAGAATACCGGCACTGGAGTTTCTGGCCATGTTCAAACTGACACAGTTACTATAATGTTTCTGGCCAGTTCCCGGTAACCAGCTTTGGCTGCAGGCCCAGGCCTGCCATGTAGCTGGCAATCCCCGCCGGGGCCTTACCTGTGAAGAGAGCTTCAGCCACGGGCGTTCCCAGCACCCTGCTTGGCTCACGCGCTTCTATAGGCTTACCGGCTTGCGCCAGCAGCCACACAACGCGGCGGGCAATCGCATCTCCTGAATCCACCCAGAATTTTACCTCCGGCAGACTCTGCTTAAGGCTTGTTAGCAAAAGCGGATAATGGGTACATCCCAGAACAACAGTGTCGACACCGGCATCGCGCAATTTCCTGACCGCACCATCAAGATTGCACTGAGGCACAGGCACACCCCGCGCCAGATCCTCTGCCCACTGAACGAGCCCAGGGTGGCCCACTCGCTCTACCTGGCAGTCGGGCGCAAATTCCCTGATCAACTCATCAAGGTAAGGTCGGCGCACTGTTGCAGGAGTGGCCAGAATGCCAATGCGCCGGTTCTTTGTTTGCGTTGCCGCTGGTTTTACTGCCGGTACCACCCCAACCACAGGCACGTCTGTTATGGCTCGCAAGTTCGGCAATGCAACGGTACTGGCCGTATTACAGGCAACGACAATGGCATCGCAAGGGTACTGCTCAAGCGCTTTTGAAATCAGCCTGCAACAGCGTTCAACCACGACAGATTCCGACAATGCTCCGTAAGGGAACGCCGCATTGTCGGCCAGATACACAATCGATGCGATGGGAAGTTGCTCATGCACACGGGCCGCAACGCTCAATCCGCCGACGCCGGAGTCGAAAACCAGAATACGGGGAGGTTCACGTTCACTCAACGCTCCACGCCTCCCCCGGCGATCACTCGTTCCATATCGCGTATCAGCCGCCCGGAAATGGTGGTATCCGGAGGAATCGGCGGTCTGCTCCCGGGTAAAAACCAGCCAGCATCTGCCAACTCATCTTCCTGAAGAATCAGTTCACCACCTGCGTAGTCGGCAAAGAATCCTGCCATCAACTGGTGTGGAAACGGCCAGGGCTGGGATGCCTGATATTGAATATTGGTTACATCCAGGCCGGTTTCCTCTTTAACCTCACGAACAACCGCACCTTCCAGGCTTTCGCCCGGCTCCACAAAACCCGCAATCAGGCTATAGAAATTGCGCTTGACCCGGGAGGATCTCGCCAGAAGATAGCGATCCTCATTGCGAATAACCACGATCACGCAAGGCGCAAGGCGCGGGTACCAGGGAATATTACAGCTACTGCACCACCTTGCCCGCTCTCGCGGATGAAAGCCTGTTCTGCCGCCGCAACGCCCACAATACTGATGATCCTGAAACCACTGCCACACCTGAAAGCCGGTACTGAGCATGGCCGCTGGTACATCACTGATCATCAGCAAGGCATCACGCAAAGGAACAATGTCATGGCCGGCAATCAGGGGCTCCGGCACCTCAGTCACGAAAACCGGCCGGCCGTCAACGTTTCCCAGCGAGATAAAACCAGCATTTCGGGGATTGGCAGGAAGGCTCTCCAGAGGCTGCAACCAGTCACCCTTGGGCTTGAAAACACCAGACCCCGACAGCGCCAGCACAAGATCGCCCTGCTCGGGCCCCTGCGTGGTCCAGCCCGGGCTCCACTGAATCGTTGATGTCGCCATCTGCAATTGCACCTTCGTGATAAACAAGCAAAACAGGAATGTATCACACAGCCATAGCCACCAAGAATGCAGCAGTGGCTTTCCGGCCCGTTCGCAACCAAGTAAACTTGGCGCCTGTTTTTCATCGGAGCGACATTTTATGCGTCTTTACCAGGGTATTCGAAGCCTGATTCTGACCTTTTTCCGGAAAATACTATTTTTATGGGTCCGGACAGATGTCAGCGGGAACAGCGTCGATGCTTTGGGGCTATCGCCCGAAAAACCAGTTTGTTACGTGCTGCAGTACAGCTCACTTTCCAACCGGCTGGTGCTGGAACAGGAAGTGATTCGGGCCAAGCTGCCGGGCGCTACCACGTCGCTACCGGTAAAAAACGGCCCGTCACATTCGTTTTTTTTCCTCTATCGCCGCGTGGGAGGCCTGTTTCGCAGGCGCCAGACACCTACACCGACCACCGAATTCCAGGCCTTGGTTCGTTACGGCCTGGAGAACCCTGAACAGGATGTTCAGATTATTCCGGTATCCCTGTTCTGGGGCCGCTCCCCGGATAAAGAAAAGTCGTTGGTGAAGCTGTTGCTTTCCGACACCTGGTCTGTCGCCGGCCGACTGCAGAAGTTTCTTGTTATTCTGGTGCACGGCCGCAATACCTATGTGCAATTCAATAAGCCGTTGTCGCTTGAGCAGGTTATCAATGAGTACCGTCACAGCGAAGAGCGCGCCAACCGCAAACTTGCACGTATTCTACGCACCCATTTCCGCAAGGTTCGGCAAGCCGTTCTTGGCCCCGACCTTTCTCACCGCAGAACACTGGTAGAAGGCTTGCTAAGAACCCAGGCGGTGAAAGAGGCTATTCGGGAAACGGCAGTTGCCGAGGACATTGCTCCGGCAAAGGTTCGTGCCCGGGCGTTCAAATACGCCGATGAAATAGCCGCCAATATGTCGGTCGTTACCATCCGCGTGTTCGAGGTACTTCTTGCCTGGCTATGGAACCGCCTCTATAACGGCGTCTCGGTCAATAATATTCGCGTAGTGACCGAAACCGCCCAGAACAACGCCGTTGTCTATGTGCCGTGCCACCGCTCCCACATCGACTACCTTCTTCTATCTTATGTGCTGTACAAAAACGGCCTGATGCCGCCACATATCGCCGCTGGAATTAACCTCAACATGCCGGTTGTCGGGCCGATTCTGCGCCGGGGCGGGGCCTTTTTCATGCGCCGAAGCTTCCGCGACAACCCCCTGTACTCAACGGTATTCAATGAGTATATGCATGTCATGCTCACACGCGGCTATTCCATTGAGTATTTCGTAGAGGGCGGCCGGAGTCGTACTGGCCGGATGTTGCAGCCTCGCCCCGGCATGCTTTCCATGACCGTGCGCAGCTTTTTGCGCGACCATCGCAAGCCAATCGTTTTTGTTCCTGTGTACATCGGGTATGAGAAAGTCATGGAGGGTCGTTCTTACCTAGGGGAACTCCGCGGTAAGAAAAAACAGAAAGAGAGCGTGTTCGGCCTCGCCAAAACTGCTCGAAAACTCGGTAACTCCTTTGGCCAGGTTGCGGTCAACTTTGGTGAAGCCATACACCTCTCTGATGTCCTGGACGACGTTCACGTCAGTTGGCGGGATGAGGCCTACGATTCCGAATACCGCCCTGCCTGGCTTACCAAAGCGGTTACAGAACTGTCTCTTCGAGTCGCCTCCAATATCAACGCGGCGGTTTCCGTCAACCCCATTGGCATGATCGCAACCGTGCTTCTTGGCGCCGAAAGGCTGGCGATGGATGAGGGCCAGCTAATCCGCCTCGCGGATCAGTATGCGGCGCTTCTGAAAGCCTTCCCTTACGCCGAAACGGTAACCCTCCCGGAAGGTAGTGGCAAAGACTGGGTAGCCTACTGCGAGTCCATGGGGCTGGTCTCGCGCCAACCCCAGAAACTGGGAGACATTATCGGGCTGGAAGGTAGCAATGCCATTCTGATGACTTACTACCGAAACAACATCCAGCACCTCTTTGCATTGCCTTCTCTGGTGGCCAGCCTGTTTGAAAACAAGAGTTCGCTGGCCAGGGACAAGATTGTAAACCTGGCAAGCGTCGCCTACCCCTACGTGCAATCAGAACTGTTCCTGAAATATCAACCCGACGAAGCGGAAGCGGTAATCAACCAGTGGATTGATGTGCTGGTACAACAGGGCCTGCTGGTAGCTCAGGACAACGAACGAATCGCCCACCCGGAAGAAGGCACCGAAGCCATGCTTCGTCTGAAGGTGCTCTCACGATTCATCATCCAGACCGTAGAGCGTTACCACATCGCTCTGGGCATACTGCGCAAGTACGGCTCCGGCAAGATCACCGCGGCCGAACTTGAAGAACAGAGCACACTGCTGGCCGAGCGCATGTCCATACTGTTCGGGCTTAATGCGCCTGAGTTTTTCGACAAAACCCTATTCCGGAATTTTATCGCCAACATGCAGAAGGATGGTGTTATTACCACCGATGATAACGGGCTGCTTTGTTATGGTGATGGGCTGGATGAAGTGGCAGATGATGCGAGGCTGGTACTGAGTGTTGAGAAGCGCCAGGCGATTCAGCAAGTGACCATGCTGGGCGTTTGAGGCGTACACGAAAGACCGGCAATCATACGCCTAGCGCGGCAAGGCGCGGATGGGGTAGATATCGTAGCGGCTGCTCTTGCCTTCTATCCGGGTACCTGGCTCGGCCCCGCCGATTGCGGGAGCCTTGCGCGGGCGCTTCACCACAACCCTGTACCTTGCTGCAGCCAAGGCAGCCTCCAGCAGTGCTTCTGAATCGTCATCATCCCCTACAACCGTTCGAAACACCTGCATTTCTTTCTTCACAAGCGCCGACTTTACCCTGTGAGGAAACATGGGGTCGAGATAGATCACGTCAGCAAGGGTACCTTGATTGGAGCTCTCGTCATCACCACCGTCCACTGCAGCATTGCGCAGCCAATCAATACTACTACCGGAATGAAGCGTCATCCGCGCGATGATCGGAGCACAATCCACATTCAACGATGCCCGCGCCAACCCGTCTGCCAACAGCGCATGAATCACCGGGTTCCGCTCGAAAAGACTCACCCTGCACCCCAGGCTGGCAAGCACAAACGCATCCTGGCCCAGACCTGCTGTCGCATCCAGGACATGCAGGTCGGCTTTTGTTTTCTGCAATCCGACCGCACGGGCTACAAGCTGGCCGGAGCCACCACCATGTTCCCGGCGGTAACCCATCTTACCGGTGACAAACTCTGCCCTTACCGGGCCAGGCGCGTTTTTGCCAGCCACCTGCAAACACAAACCATGTTCATCCAGAAACAACAATGCACTCACATTCCGGATATCTTTAGGGCTGGCAACGCCCAGATAGGGTAATGAAAGATCAGTACTGAGCGCCAGTGCCTGGCGATCGTCACCCAGGGGACTTCTCGCTATCGCCAGTGGAATGGTTTCATCAGTGGAGGAGGCATTCGAAGCTTTGGCGCGAGACATCAGACCAGAATATCAATTCCGGCGAGCGCTGTGCCGCCAGATTCCTGTCCTGCTGCTGCAACACTTGCGAACGTAGATAGTGCCCGGGCCGCGGGGAGCGGCACCTCATCCGCCCGGAAGCGTTCCAGGCGCACATCCTCAGATGCCCTGCGAGCTTCTACACGACGCTCAGGGTTATCACCGACGTTTCGTTCAGATGCTGGCACATTCGTGCTGTCTGCAAGATCTCGGCGGGCTGTTTCGGCTGCTTTCTCAGGAGCAGAGGCAGGAGCGCGGGCAACATCAGTGCGTTCACGCACAGGGCTATTGGTGCCCGACTGATAGGAAAGTGTACTGCCTGGATTAATACCACCAATCATGGTCAGGGTACCGCTCGCTCAGGGAAAATAATGACTCGTTATAGAAGTATGAAAGAAGTCTGCACCGATTAAAAGACTTACTCGCGGCCCGGCAGTTTCTTCCAGGTGACTTCATCGCGGATGTAGACTGGTTGAGCCTGCTCTGCCCGCACAGCCAAGCCTTGATTAAACTTCGCATAGGCCAAGCGTGCAACCCAGCTCGCCCGGGGAATAAGAGCTTCATCTACGGAATTGATTCGTTCTGACACGTCGGCTGGCATACCGTCACGATATGCCCAACCCTGGCTTGCGCCAACCCAGTTTGCAACGCCAGCTTCCAGGGAAACCCTGGACGGCGAACAAACACGCTCGTCGCCCAGCAGCTCCGGCAAGCCCGAGTGGTTGCGGAAACACCCCCAATAGAGCTCGCTCATGCGGGCATCAAACGCAACAGCAACCCCCTCGCCCTCACCTACCTGCATGGCTTCAATAGCACCCAGCGCAACCGCTTCCAGTGAAGAGACAGGCACCACGGGGAGATCAAGCCCCCAGGCCAGCCCCTGGATCACACCCGTGGCAATACGAACTCCGGTAAAGGAGCCCGGTCCACAGGCAAACGCCAACGCATCAAGTTCTGCAGGTTTCAGCGCTTGCTCCGCCAGTAATCCGCGAACCATCGGCATCAACAGGCGGGTGTGGCCCCTGGGAGCGATCTCAAACTTCTCGAAAACCTCACCATCAACAAAAAGGGCTGCCGAGCAGCCCTCTGAGGAGGTATCCAGTGCCAAAATTTTCACAAGCGGGCGCTGCCTCGGCGGAACGTCGTTGAATTATTTGAGTTTGGCAAGAATCTGATCGCGAATGCTGTCCAGGCTGCCAACACCTTTTACGCTCACATACTCAGGCGCAAGTTCCGGCTGTTTTTCTGCCAGGCCCTGATAATAGCCAATCAAAGGTGCCGTCTGATCATGATAAATCTGCAGACGTTTGCGAATAGTCTCTTCTTTGTCGTCCGGGCGCTGCATCAGCGGCTCACCGGTTTCGTCGTCCTTGCCTTCCACTTTCGGTGGATCGTATTTGACATGATAGATGCGACCACTGCCTTCGTGCACACGACGACCAGAAAGCCGGCTGACAATCTCTTCGTCATCTACCGCAATCTCGACAACGTAGTCGATAACAATACCCTGGTTTTTCAAGGCTTCGGCCTGGGGAATGGTGCGGGGGAAGCCGTCGAGCAAATAGCCATTTGCACAATCTGGCTGCTGAACCCGTTCTTCAATCAGAGCAATGATTATGTCATCGGATACCAGGCCGCCGGTTGCCATAACTTCCTTGACCTGTTTCCCAAGGTCCGACTCAGCCTTGACGGCTGCCCGAAGCATGTCACCGGTAGATATCTGAGGAATGCCAAAGCGTTCAGTTATGAACTGGGCCTGAGTCCCCTTTCCCGCGCCAGGTGCGCCTAACATGATGATTCGCATAACGCTGTGCTCCCATTTTCGTCATTATAGTTTGAAAAGTTGCGGCAAAGATCTATGTCTTTGCGACAACTTCTCCTTCCGGAAAAGGTGTCAGCCGGATTCGATGATGGCGCATTATACGAACTCAGTCACCTCAGAGAAAGTCGACCTCCGTATCATCTCCGGGAAACGGACTTGCCGCAGAAGCCGGGAAGGTTACTGTCAGGCGGTCAGAGATAATGCAAGCGCGTCGAGATCCGGGGCAACCTGATCGACCTGAGCCATCAGATCACCTACGAATGCTGGCTCCAGCCCCAAACCCTGCAGAAGTGCAGGAACATCATCAGGGTTAAATTCATCACCAATACCCCGATCTTTTAACAACGCATTGGCGAGCTGGACGATCATGACGTAGTTCTCATTCTCGCCGTGATAACCAGGCTGCTGATGAACACCGGCTGCTTTGACCACCGGATCAGGCAACTCCCATAACCTGTGCAAAATACCACCGATAGCACCGTGCCCAACGGCAATAATTTCCTGCTCGCCACCCTGGCCGAATACCTGTTGTTCCAGCGACTGCATACTGGCCTCAGGATTAGCTTCGCGCAGTCTGTTGAGCTCTTTGAACTCAATAGGAAACAGGTGTCCCACCAGCAATAAGCCAAAGTTATGCAACAGGCCACATAAGTAGGCAAGGCCTTTATCGGCACCACAACTGGGTGCCATGGTCTGGCACAGGAATGCGCAGTAGAGTGAGTGGCGCCAGAAGTTATCCATCCCAAGAATGCCGGATCTGGGGACATCAAACGCACGTACCGAAGCAATACCCATCGCAATATGGGCAACACGATCAAACCCCAGAACCCGGGTTACCGCGTCCTGCACGGAGTTGATCTGGCCCGGATAGTGAAACAAAGCTGAACGCGCATAACGCATAACCTGCGCGGTCAGGCTCGGATCGAACTCTATGAGTTCTGCCAGTTCACGGGCGGTTGCTTCGGTATTCGAAGTCAGGCGCAGAATGCGCAGTGCCAGAGCCGGCATGGGCGGCAATCGGTACAGTTTTTTCAGCTTGCTGGCCACCTCCGCCAACGTCAGCGCATCCCGGGCACCCTCATTGCCTGGGCCACGGATCGCCACATGCCCTTCCCTTGACCCTGCCATCGCAAGACGCAAAGAGCGGCCGTCCAGTTCAACCATAGAATGATCCGTGCCACTGGAAAACAAAACCCGCTCGAACCGGTCAATGCCTTCGTCCAGCAACACGGGCAAGTCGTAGGCATTGCCAATTGGTGGCGTGAACCCGGGATCACAGTCGCTGAACAGCCTCATGGTCTGTTGGACCGTGAGAGGCTGCAGGTGCCGGCCCGTCATTTGCCGGAGGGCATCGGCATCAAGCGAACTGTCATATCTGTGAACCACCATCACAATGCCGCTGATATCGATCAGCAACGTTGCTTTAATGACATCCTCACGGGCAGACCCCAGAGCGGACACCGCCGAATCCAGGCTTGAAGCCTGCTCGATGGGTCGCTCTTTGTAGGCTATGTCCTGTTGATCGAAAAAACGCTGCAATCGCGTTGCGAGAGCCACACCAATACTCCTGTTGTCCATGGCAGGAGCTCTGCGCGCCCCTCGTCCGTCCCCGGTGCTGTTAACCTGTGTTACGCATACCGGCAGCAATGCCCGCCATTGTAACCTTAAGTGCGCGTTCTACCAGCTCAGGAACCTCTCCCTTGCCTTCGCTTTCACGATCGCGCTTCAGCAGCTCCGCCTGAAGATAATGCAAGGGATCTGTATAAGGGTTGCGCACACGCATCGAGTGGGCAAAAACTGGCTCATGTTCCAGTAGCTCGCTCTGCTCCTTAAGCTCCAGAAGGCGCTGGACACAGCCTTCAAGCCGCTTACTCAAGCTGGCGCCAAGCTCTTTCAGCTTTTCGTCGCTCAACAGGGTTTTTTCATAATAGCCGGCGATACGCAGGTCGGCCTTGGCCAAAACCATTTCAAGCATATCTACGTAAGTGCGGAAAAATGGCCAACCCTGCATCATCTCGCGCAACATGGGCAATCGCCCGTCTCTGGCCGCCTCTTCAAGCGCTACGTCACTACCCAGCCAGCTCGGCAGCATCAGTCGTATCTGAGTCCAGGCAAAAATCCAGGGAATTGCCCGCAGGCTCTCGACACCGCCTGAAGCCTTACGGCGCGCAGGCCGGCTACCCAGAGCGAGCTTCCCCAGCGCCTGTTCAGGCGTAACCTGGCGGAAGTAGGGTACAAAATCCGGATTATCCCTGACCACTTCGCGGTAGGCCTTCAGCGAGCGCTCAGTCAGCCAGTCCATGGTTTCACGCCATTTTTCCTCCGGCTCGGGCGGAGGCAGCAGGGTGGCTTCGATTGCCGCTGTGGTGTACAGCGTCAGGCTTTGTACCGCCAGTTGGGGCAGGCCAAACTTGAAGCGAATCATTTCACCTTGCTCGGTAATCCTGAAGCTGCCGTTCACCGAGCCGGGAGGTTGAGACAGAATTGCACGATTCGCCGGACCACCACCCCGGCCAACGGTTCCCCCGCGGCCGTGAAACAGTGTCAGGTGAACGCCGTACTGGCTCGCTACCTGGGTGAGCTTTTCCTGCGCCTGATACTGAGCCCAGGCCGCCATAAGCTGGCCGGCATCCTTCGACGAATCCGAATAACCAATCATGACTTCCTGCCGGCCCTGGCAATAATCCCGGTACCACTCGACCTCATACAGCGCCGCCATGCTGTCGGGCGCTCCGCGCAAGTCGTCCAGCGTTTCAAACAGAGGAACCACTCGCATGGGGAATTTCATTCCCGATTCGCGGAGCAACAGGATAACGCTGAGCACATCGGAAGGCTTGCTGGCCATGGAGATGACATAAGAACCCAGCGCTTCAGGCGTTTGCTGCGCAACGACCTCACAGGTGTCCAGCACCTCACGCACCGGCTCAGAAGGCTCCCAGCTCCTGGGGACAAGCGGTCGACGCCCCTGAAGCTCCCTTAACAGGAATGCCTGACGCTCGCTTTCAGTCCAAGACAGATAGTCGCCCAGACCAAGATACTCCACCATCTCGGCTACCGCTTCGGCGTGACGGGTGGCCTCTTGACGAATATCCAGACGAATCAACGGAAGGCCAAACGTGTGAGCCCGGCGAATGGTGTCCAGCAACGCGCCTTCGGCTATATGTTCCAGCCCGCACTCAACCAGTGAGCGATAGCAAAGCTCCAGCGGTGCCGTCAGATCCCGGTTTTCGAACAAGATTCCGCTAGTGTCTGCAGGCTCTCCACTGACACTGGCTTCAGCCCAATCCCGGGTTTTCAGCAGGCGCTCGCGAAGTTCAGCCAGCACATGGCGGTATGGCTCCCGGGAATCCCCCGCCAGGCTGCGCAGTTCGTCGCTCGCCTGCCACATGGAAAGCTCTGCCCGTAGCGCACGAATATCCCGGAGAAAAAGATCCGCTGCCATCCAGCGCCCAAGCATAAATACCTTTTGCGTCACCTCGTGAGTGACATTCGGATTGCCGTCCCTGTCGCCGCCCATCCACGAGGCGATGCGAACAGGTGACGCCTGCAGGGGCAACCCCTTCCCTGTCGCCTTCTGCAGCGACCCGTCCAGGTTGTCAAGAAATCGCGGCAAAGCCTGCCAAAGGCTGTTTTCAATAACTGCAAAACCCCATTTGGCCTCATCAACAGCCGTGGGGCGCTCATGCCGGATCTCGTCTGTGTGCCAGGCTTCTGCCACCAGCCGCGACAGGCGTTCTGTAATCGCCTCTTGCTCCGCCGGCATAAGATCATCATGATCCAGGCTGGCCAGACACTCTGACATTTCATCGTACTTCATAATCAGCGTGCGCCGCGCAACTTCCGTCGGATGAGCTGTCAGCACAAATTCGACACGCATGTCTGCCACACATTTATGAAGTGCTTCGGGGCTGACACCGCTATTTTTCAACCGCTCGAAAACATCTGAAACAGGCTCCACCATCAGATCAGATTGATGGTCGCGCTTACGACGAATGCCGTGGTATTGCTCTGCGAGGTTCGCAAGGTTGAGGAACTGGTTAAATGCCCTGGTAACCGGTAACAGTTCGTCATCACTCAATTTACCGAGAAGGTTAACCAGACGCTGGCCAGACCCGCTTTCCTGTCGCCGGTCGGATTTGGCGGCAGCCCGGATTTCCTCAATAAGATCAAAACAATCCCGACCAGGGTGGCGTTGAATGCTCTGCCCCAGAAGCTCGCCCAACATACGGACATTTTCGCGAAGATCAGGGTGTAGCTCAGTCACATTGGCGTCCTTTTGAATTGACGGAGACAAAGTAAACTAACGATACTAAGGAACTGCCGGAAAAGTCTATTGGCCATTGATGCCGTAGCTATGACAGTGAGGCCATATCTATGAGGAGTGCCCATGAAAGTAACGGACCTGCATAAGCAATGGGAACAACAGAAAAAGCCTGTTGAGCGAACCCACGACTATAACCTCAGGCTTCCCCTGGAAGACGCTGCGAGAATCTCTGCGCTGGCAGAGCTGTATCCCGATCGCAGCGAAAGTGACATTCTGAATGATGTGATTGCCGCAGCCCTGGATGACCTTGCCAGCCAGGGCCCGCTAAAAGAAAAGTTGGGCGGTAAAAGCAGTTAAACCAGCGGAGCCAGAAGCCTGCTCGATCACGCTGCGGATTCGAGCTGGCGGGCTTTCAGGCGCTTGATATGTTTCTGACTCAGGCGCACGAATTCCGGGGTAACGCCCTGGTCCTCATATATTTCAAATCCGTCCTCGTCATGGGCAACCACCTTGGTGCCCTGAACGTAGGGGAAACCGGTTTCTATTTCATCAAGAGAGGAGGAAATCAGGTCGCGCATGAGATCCTGAGGCGATTTCAACGGGTAGATAACCGCCAATTTTTCAAGCATCCGATGATGCTGGTCAGACAAGGCCATAAAGCTGGCATCCCGGGTAAGTCTGCCTCTTGCATGCTTGTCCCAATAACTGACCAGATCTTTGATTTTCATCGAGTCTGACTCCTGCATCCTGTTGAAGGCACACAGCGCACAAACAATGAGCGCCCTTTCGTGCAAGTGTAGACCAAGCTCAGGAACAGAAGCCCAGGAAATTGGTAACGGATTGTACCTACGCTTTCCGGCTGTCAGCTTTTCTTTTCAATACCCTTAACGGATTGCCAGATCTCGTCGAGTGCTTCCAGGGTTTCTTCATCAAAGGATCGGCCCTCACGTTCCAGAACCTGCTCGATGGCCCGGAATCGTGCCTCAAACTTATGGTTGGTGCGACCGACTGCCTGCTCCGGATTAACCTTCATGAAGCGCGCCAGGTTCACACACACAAATAGCAGATCGCCCAGTTCATCCTCTACGGCGTCGCGATCACCCTCTCCGGATTCGGCGGCCTGCCAGGCTTCCTTCAACTCATCGATTTCTTCATGGAGTTTATCAAACACCGGGCCGACGTCTGGCCAGTCAAAACCATGGCGAGCTGCACGCTTTTGCAACTTCTCGGCCCGCACCATCGCCGGCAGCGCCCGGGCAATACCATCCAGCCGGCTTGGAGATGCTGCCGCCGACGATTTTTCGGGCTGGTTCTGAGCCCTCTCCTCTGCCTTGATGCGCTCCCAACTTTCTTTGATCCAGGCTTCGTCTGGCCGGTTATCCGGGTCTATGCGGCTTTCCAGAGTACCCTCAGGAAAGACATGGGGATGACGGCGCACCAGCTTGCGCACCAGGTGATCCACCACCGCATCAAAACTGAAAAGGCCCTCTTCCGCCCCTATCTGCGAGTAGAAAATCACCTGGAACAGCAGATCGCCCAACTCATCTTTCAAGTTAGGGTAGTCTTCCCTTTCGATGGCATCGGCTACTTCGTGGGCCTCCTCCAGAGTATGCGGCACAATACTTCTGAACGTCTGCTTCGTGTCCCAGGGACAACCGGTTTCCGGATCTCTCAATCTGGACATCAGAACTTTCAGATCATCAATGGAATAGCTCATGAGCGCTTACGCCTGACGTCAATAACATTGGGCAGGTTACGTATCTGGGCCAACAAGCGTGCCAACTGCTCCAGACTGTGAATTTCCACGGTCACCACCATGGTTGCCGTGTTGTCATCACGGTTGGTCACGGTGTGGAGAGACAGAACATCGCTCTTTGAAGACGACAATACCTGGGTAATATCCCTCAGAAGGCCCGATCTGTCATAGGCTTCAACCTCGATATCCACCGGGTAAACGGAGGCCTGTTTACCACCCCAACTCACCTCGATAATCCGGTTGGGCTCAAACTCCTGCAGATTCAGAAAGGTCAGGCAATCCTGGCGATGAACGGTCACGCCGCGCCCAACGGTAATGTAACCCCCGATGGGATCACCGGGGAGCGGCTTGCAACATTTTGCCACCTGAGTCTTCAGCTTTCCCACACCAAGAATGTGAATATCAGACTCGGTATCGTAGGGTTTGCGTCGTTGGGCGGTCAGCTTCAGGTCGAGCTGTTCAGACTTTGGCTCCAGCATTTGCTGGGCCACGTTGGCAACGTGTGCAGGGCGCAGGTCACCAGCGCCGATAGCGGCATACATATCTTCGACACTGTGGTAATTCACTTTTACGGCCAGCTCGCCAAGGTCAACATCATGCAACGAAAGACGTCTGAATTCGTCTTCAATGATGGCGCGGCCGTCTGTTACGTTGCGTTCGCGGTTCTGTTGTTTGAACCAGTGAGTTACCTTTGCCCGAGCCCGGGAAGTCTGAATGTACCCAAGACTGGGGTTCAGCCAGTCCCTGCTGGGCGCAGCATTATTTTTGGACGTAAGAATGAAAACCTGCTCTCCGGTTTTCAAAGGGTATGTCAGAGGGACAATGCGACTGTTTACCCGGGCACCGCGGCAGGCATGGCCGATTTCAGTGTGCACGCGGTAAGCAAAATCAACAGGTGTGGCGCCCTGAGGAAGATCAACGACATGTCCTTCCGGTGTAAAGATGTATATCCGGTCAGAGACCACATCTGATTTGAGATGGTCTGACAAGCCTGACAGGTCTCCAAGCTCTTCCTGCCACTCCAGCACCTGCCGGAGCCAGTTGATCTTGGCATCATAGCCCGAAGATTTATTGGCCTTATCCGTGCCTTTATAGAGCCAGTGCGCGCAAACCCCCAGCTCCGCATCTTCATGCATCGCATGGGTACGAATCTGAACTTCCAGAACCTTCCCATCAGGCCCGATCACTGCCGTATGCAACGACTGATAGCCATTCTCCTTGGGGCTGGCCACGTAATCGTCAAACTCATTGGGTATGTGACGCCAGAGCGTGTGCACTATCCCGAGAGCTGCGTAACAGTCCCTTACCTCAGGAACCAGAATCCGTACAGCTCGAATGTCGTACACCTGGGAAAAATCTATCCCCTTTATGCGCATTTTTCGCCAGATGCTGTAGATATGCTTGGCACGGCCTGAAAGCGAGGCGTCGATACCCGAGGCCTTCAACTCGGTCTGCAGGGTATCAATGACACGGCGGATATAGCCGTCACGGTCGAGACGCTTTTCGTCCAGGAGCTTGGCAATTTTCTTGTATGCCGTCTCGTGCAAATAACGGAACGACAGATCTTCCAGCTCCCACTTGATATGACCAATACCCAGTCGGTGGGCCAGCGGCGCGTATATATCGAACACTTCCCGGGCAACCCGCATGCGCTTTTCTTCAGGCGCATTTTTCACACCACGAATAGCGCAGGTGCGCTCCGCGAGCTTGATCAGGGCAACCCGGACATCATCAATCATGGTAACCAGCATTTTGCGGACGTTGTCCAACTGGCCTTCGCTCTGCCCGAGCACGTTGCCCTTGAGCGGGTGGTGAATGGAGGAGATGGCAGCCATTTGCTGCACGCCATTAATAAGACCTGCTATCTCGTCACCAAACTCCTTACGGATGACCTCAAGGGCGACCCGCTCCTCCCGCACCGCGCGGTAAAGAATGGCGGCCACAAGGCTGGCTTGATCCAGACGCAGCTCTGCGAGCACCTGAGCCATTTCAATGCCAATTCGAAAGCTGCTTGAGCCGGAAGCCCACTGACGGTCTTCCCGGAAAGCCTGCAAATCGATTTCAGCTGCTTTTTCGCAGGCCCTGCGAAACTGCTTCACGTCATCCAGATGAGCCTGAGAGGCGATCTGTTGGACCCAGCCTTCAATATCGATCTGGCCATCGCCAGTCATTGCATAGTCTTCTCGAACTTTTACCATATCAGTCTTGTTAGTCCCGGAGGTTCACCCAGCAGTCCTTTGCTGAGCACAACGACATTCAGTGTGAGTCCCGCTCAAACAGCGCAATAGACTCTACGTGTGTAGTGTGAGGAAACATATCCATCACACCAGCCCGCACGAGGCGATACCCGTTGCGCGCCATCACTCCTGCATCCCGGGCTAGGGTGGCCGGGTTGCATGATACATATACGATACGGCTGGCATTAAAGGCGGTCAGGTATTTGCAGATTTCCTCCGCACCGGAACGCGGCGGGTCGATAAGAATTTTATCAAAGCCCTCTTTTGCCCAGCCCTGCCCCGTAAAGTCACCGTGCAAATCGGCGCCGTGGAATGACACATTCGCAAGCCCGTTCATTTCCGCATTCTCCCGGCCCCGCGCCACCATAGCGTCATCACCCTCGACTCCTACAACCTGGCCGCCTTTGCGCGCCAGGGGCAGCGTAAAGTTACCCAGGCCGCAGAACAGGTCCAGAACACGCTCACCCGGCTGCACGTCCAGCCATTCCACGGCCTTGTTTACCATGTCTTTATTTATGCCTGCATTGACCTGGGTAAAGTCCATCGGATGAAATTTCATAGTCAGGTCAAAGGCATCAAGCCGGTAACTGAGGCGTTCATCCTGTCTACCCGCTGATTCCGGCCAGATACGATGGACGGTATCCGGGCCTTTGGGTTGCAGATAGATATGCAAATCATGGGCCTGACCAAAGGCAATCAGCTTTTCCCTGTCACCGCTACTCAGGTCATCCATATTGCGAAAAACCATGGCCGCCATATCATCTCCACAGGCAACCTCAACCTGGGGGATACGGGCATAGGCATCCATGCTATGTAACAAGGTACGCAGAGGAAGTATGCGCTCACCAATGCGTGGATCCAGCACCACACAACGGTCGATATCGGTGAGAAAGCTGTTACGCTTCTCCCTGAAACCTACCAGCACCGATTCCCGAGCCTTAACAAAACGCACACCCATACGCGCTTTGCGCCGGTAGCCGAGCGTGCTTTCCGGAAGCATTGGTTCAATCCACTCCTCAGGTTCTATGCCTCCAAAATGTGCAAACTGCTCACGCAACGTGTCTTCCTTGAACCCAATCTGTGCATCGCTGCTCATGTGCTGAAGGCTGCAACCACCGCACAGGTCTGCATATTCGCAGGGCGGCTTCTGGCGATCAGGCGCTGCCTGTAGTACTTCTAGTGTGCGCAGCTCATCGAACTTGCTTCGCGTGGACACCACCTTGGCCATGACCGTTTCGCCCGGCAAGGCACCGTCCACGAACAGGATCTTTCCATCCTGACGAGCGATACCGCGGCCATCATGGCTGAGTTTTTCCACTTCACAGCGCACGGGTTCCGTAGGAAGTACCTTCCTGCGTCTTCTGCTCATAGTCTGTTCTCTTGATATCGTCAGATTCAGGCGCCGGGGAAGACACCTGTTGATAAATAGCGGTCGCCACGATCGCAAATAATGGCCACGATGATGGCATTTTCAACCTGCTTTGACAGTTGCAGCGCTGCTGCAATAGAACCACCGGATGAAACACCGCAAAAAATGCCTTCCTGCTCGGCCAGGGCACGCATGGTTTCCTCAGCCTCTTGTTGCCCGATGTCTAGCACCTGGTCCACCCGGGTCGCATCGTAAATACGGGGCAAATACGCTTCCTGCCAGCGGCGGATACCGGGTATGGAGGCGCCTTCTTTTGGCTGCAAGCCAATAATGCGGATATCGGGATTGCGTTCTTTAAGGTAGCGGGAAACGCCCATAATGGTACCAGTGGTTCCCATGGAGCTGACAAAGTGGGTTACCCGACCTTCGGTCTGTTCCCAGATTTCCGGGCCCGTGGTTCGATAGTGTGCCAAAGGGTTATCCTGGTTGCTGAACTGATCAAGCACCTTACCTTTACCTTCCGCCTGCATTTTCAGAGCCTTGTCCCGGGCAACTTCCATGCCCTCATCACTGCTGACAGTGATGATTTCAGCACCATACGCGCGCATGGATGCGCGGCGCTCCTCGCTCATATTTGCGGGCATGATTAGAACCATTCGATAGCCTTTGATAGCCGCAGCCATCGCCAGAGCGATACCTGTGTTACCACTGGTTGCCTCAATCAGCGTATCGCCTGGCTGAATCTCGCCACGGCGTTCGGCTTCCTGAATCATCCCTATGGCGGGCCGGTCTTTTACAGAACCGGCAGGGTTATTACCCTCCAGCTTTGCCAGAATCACGTTGCTGGTATCGCCGGGAAGGCGCTGCAATCGAACCAGAGGCGTATGCCCGACATAATCTTCAATCGTGGGAAAATGCATATGAGAACCCTGTGGTACACTTTTGGGTTGGCATGATACGCCTTATGGCACCGGTCGCCCAATACAGCTTCTCGCTAAAACCATGACTGGAGGCTATAAAAAAAGTGTCTTTTTCCACTCAGCCGGCACTGATTGTAAGGTTATCTGTGCCCGGATAGCCTACTATTACAAGGACGTAACCCGCGTAAACAAGCGGCGTTAAGATATATTTTAGGAATTTCGTATGCGACGTTGGGGTATTCGCAAAAAAGTGCTGGTGGTAACTCTTGTTCCCACCCTTCTCACCACCCTGATACTGGGGCTGTTTTTTACCTACAGCTGGGTTAACAATATTGAGAGCCTGCTAAGAGATCGCGGCGAATCCCTGTCCCGCCAACTTGCAGCCGGTTCGGAATACGGATTGTTCACTGCAAATCGCAGCCTGCTGAGCAGTCTTTCCAACGCGTTACTCGAAGAACAGGATGTGCGCTCGATTACGTTCTTTGACAGTGACCGCCGTCGCTTGCTGCACACAGGCCCGGGTAGTTCCGACAATCTTGATAGCAACGAGCTGACCAGTGATCGGGCGAGCCGCATTGCCCGCGCCACAAGTACGCGCTTTGTACATCCGGTTTTCCTCCAGGATCTGATGATCCAGTCCGTGCTTGACCCGGACACCCGACAGTCGGCCGCTCAACAACGTGAGCCCATGGGCTGGGTAGCTGTGGAGATGTCCCACATACGCACCGAGAAAGAAACCTACAAAGCTCTTCTGATCTCTTTATTGCTGATTCTTGGCGGCGTGGTTTTCAGCCTTCTTATTGCACTGCGCCTGAGCCGAGCATTTACCGGCCCGGTGTTCGAGCTGAACGCGGCAGTGGCAAAACTAAAAGAGGGAAAACTCGACACCCGTGTACATACCGGGGCAGGCCCGGAATTTGAACAGCTGGAGTCAGGTCTGAACGCCATGGCGGAAGGGCTAAGCACTGCCCAGGCAGAAATGCAGCAGAACATCGACCAGGCGACAGAAGATCTGCGTGAGACTTTGGAAACCATTGAAATCCAGAACATTGAACTGGATCTTGCGCGCAAGGAAGCCCTGGAAGCCAGCCGGATAAAGTCTGAATTTCTGGCGAATATGTCCCATGAGATCCGGACCCCACTTAACGGAATTATCGGCTTCACCGAATTACTGCTCAAAAGCCCGCTACCCCGCCAACAAAGGGACCATTTGAGCACCATACGCAAGTCTTCCGAAATTCTTCTGACGATCATTAACGACATTCTGGATTTTTCGAAGATTGAGGCCGGCAAGCTGATCCTGGACCGCGTTCCATTCCAGCTGAGGGATATTGTCGAAGACGTCATGGTTATGCTGGCACCTGCTGCCCACAGCAAAAACCTGGACCTCGTGCCTCTGGTTTATAACGATGTGCCAGACAACATCATGGGCGACCCTCTGCGGGTCAAACAGGTAATCACCAACCTGGTCAACAACGCCATTAAGTTTACCCAAACCGGTGAAGTGGTATTGCGCGCCAGTCTTGAGGATGAGGACAAAGAAAACAACCGGGTTACCCTTCGTCTGAGCATTACAGATTCCGGTGTGGGGTTATCCCGGGTCCAGCAGCAATCGTTGTTCAACGCATTCAATCAGGCAGACGCCTCTACTGCCAGGCAGTATGGCGGTACGGGACTGGGCCTGGCTATTTCAAAGCGTTTGGTGGAGGAGATGGGTGGCAAGATTGGCCTGCAGAGTGAGCTTGGGAAAGGTTCCACTTTCTGGTTTACCCTGACACCGGAGCTGTCTTCTGGCGGTGAGGCAATTGCGCCCCGAGACGCCCTTCGGGGCGAGCGGGTTATCTACCTGGAACACCAAAAAACCTGTGGCCTTGCAGTTGAGCATCTTTTGCGGGAATGGGGCATAACGGTTGACCGCGTCGCATCGCCTGGCGCCATGCAGGAGCAGGTCGAGAATGCACAAAAGAGCCAGTCAGGATACGCGGCAGCGATCGTTGGAATCACCAGGCACCTGCTCAATTCAAACCAGTACTGTGAACTGGTGCGGACGCTGGAGGTCGAGCGCGATTGCCGAACTCTGTTACTGACACCAACCCTGGAAGTCCACGACACCTCTCTGGCCGGACTGGCAAGCGGCCACCTGTCCAAACCGGTGTGCCGTGACGCACTTTATGACGAACTGCTTCTTCTGGTACACGGCATTAACACTTCCGGGCAAGGCATTTCACGCCAGGAGCATGCCGCCCGCCTGCCTATCCCAGACGATATGCCCAGAGTACTGGCCGTAGACGATAACGAGGCCAATCTGAAACTGGTCATGACTTTATTGCAGGATTACCAGATAGACGTGGAAGGCGCATCAAGCGGCTTTGAGGCTCTTAGCAAAGCCCGGCAAAAGGCTTTTGATCTTGTTTTCATGGACCTTCAGATGCCTGGCATGGACGGCGTGGAAACAACCTCACGCCTTCGCGAGATGGACAACAACAACCACAGAACAACGATCATTGCCCTGACGGCACACGCACTCGCCGACGAGCAGGAACGCCTGACCAGACAAGGTTTCGACGGTTACCTACCCAAGCCGATCAGCAGCGCACAGCTTGCAGAAACCATTCAGGAGTGCACAGGCTACCAATGCCGTAGCATCCGTCAGGCTGACCAGCCTGCTGTACCGGAAGTCCGTGATACGAGACGCGCTTTAAGACCCTCCACGCGCAAAATGCAGCGCGACTGTGTAAGCGTAGCTGAAAGCATTCAGCTCGCAGCTGGCAAAACAGATCTGGCTGAGGAGTTGTTCAGCATGCTTCTGGAACAGCTGCCTGCTGAACTGAACCGGATTGCCCGGCTCTGGGATGAGCGCAATCTGGAAGAGCTGCTGGAATGTGTCCACAGACTTCACGGCGCAACACGCTACTGCGGTGTTCCGGAGCTGCGGTCGGCAGCAAATCGCCTGGAAACAGCACTCAAACGGTCAGCATCAGACGTGGAGCTGCAAAAGAACCTGCTGGTTTCTGCTATCGAACGGCTGCAAATCTGGAGTGAGAAGACCGACTGGCAGGAGATGTTTCGGGAGCACCACCAGCAAGCTGAAACCAACTGATAGTGCACTCGCGGCGGTGCCAGAAATGGATCAGGCTCTTCCACGCGCCCGGTCAAGGATCACATTCATATCCCGGACAGCTTCTTTGAGGCCACAAAATACCGCCCTGGCAATAATGGCGTGGCCAATATTCAGTTCATTGATACCCGGGATGGCGGCAACCCGCTCAGTATTGTGATAGTGCAACCCGTGGCCCGCGTTCACAATCAAGCCCTTTTTGCGCGCATAGGACACGGCCTCCGCCAGAATCTTGAAGGCGGTGTCCTGTGCCTCTGGACCAACCGCCTCAGCGTACTCACCCGTATGGAGCTCGACAACCGGTGCACCACAGCGCACCGCTGCATCAATCTGTGCGCGATCCGGATCGATAAACAGAGATACTTCCGCACCCAGTCTGGCCAGTCGTTCGCATGCGCTGGCAACACGACTTTCCTGGCCGTCCACGTCGAGCCCTCCTTCCGTCGTCAGCTCTTCCCGTTTTTCCGGAACCAGGCATACGCACTCGGGCCGCACTTTCTCGGCGAATTCCAGCATGGCGTCCGTAACGGCCATCTCGAGATTCATTTTGGTTTGCAGCACTTCTTTGAGCAGCAACACATCGCGATCCTGGATGTGTCGACGGTCTTCCCTGGGGTGGATGGTTATGCCATCCGCACCGGCCTCTTCCGCCATTAGCGCAGCCTGTACCGGATCGGGGTAACGTGTTCCCCGGGCCTCACGTAAGGTGGCAATATGATCGATATTGACGCCAAGCAATACTCTAGGATTCATGTCGTTCTCCCCTGAGATGATTGAAAAGACTGCGACTGTTCAACGGACGCCCCTGAAGCAGGTAGTCTGTCAGTACGCGCATTACCCGCTTTGATATCCGGCGGCTTGCGACGCTTTCATAATCCCCGGCCGCAAGTGCCAGCAGCGTTTCTCCGGGCAAGTTCTGTAAACGCACACCAATCGAGACAGCAGCGACGATACCCTGCTCAGGATCATAGCAATAGCTTTGAGCAGCACTGACAGGCTGACCGGTATCCGTTGCCAGCGCCCAGGAAAAATCGAACCCAAGGGCGGCCGCAAACGCCTGCTCGAACTTTCGCAGTACCGGTTCAACATCGGATGTCTGTGCAAGCTGTGCCAGGGCTTCAATGTATGCGGCAAAAAGAGTCTGATGAGGATCCGCCTGGGGCAGCACCCGTTGTATCAGCTCATTCAAATACAAACCACTGTAAAGGGATAGGGTACGGTGCAAAGCTGGGCCGTCACGAACATCTATGTGGGTCAGGGTTTTCAGGTCGCCGCGCCCTATCCAGCCCAACATCAGGGGCTGAAAGGGTTGGAGCTGAGCCTTCAGTGGACTTTTACTGCCGCTGGCACCGCGGGCTATCACGCTCATACGGCCATGGTTCAGAGTAAAAAGATCAACCATGAGACTGGTTTCCCGCCACGGACGACGGTGAATCACATAGGCGGGTTCCTGCTGCGCTTCTCTTCTCATGGTGCCTCGGGGGGCATAATGGGCTCTGGCGTCAGAGGTCGTTCATGCCCAGGCTCTTGAGCGCACGGTCACTGTCGGCCCAGCCACGCTTTACCTTGACCCACAACTTGAGCATGACCTTGCTATCGAACATGCGCTCCATATCGGCTCGGGCGTCCTGACCGATGCTGCGCAGCCGATCGCCCTTATCACCAATCATGATTTTTTTCTGGCCTTCGCGCTCCACAAGAATCAACGCCGATATATGAAGGGTCTTACCATCATGTTTGAACTCTTCAATTTCCACGGCAACGGAGTACGGCAGTTCGGCACCCAGTTGACGGGTGATTTTTTCACGCACCATCTCCGATGCCATGAAGCGTTCACTGCGATCGGTTATCTGATCATCGGGATAGAAATGAACACTCTCAGGCAGAAAACGACCAACTGTCTCCTCCAGCGGCTTCAGGTTAGTTTCCTTCAGCGCCGACATCGGAATAATTTCAGCAAATTCGCGCTTTCTGGAAAGCATGTCCAGGTGTGGCAGCAGGCTTTCCCGATTTTCAATCCGGTCAACCTTGTTCACCGCCAGAATAACGGGACATTCCAGCTTGCTCAGTTTCTCAAGCACCATCTCATCCGCCGTAGTCCAGGCAAGCTGATCCACCACGAATACCACCACGTCCACACCCGATAGCGCAGAGGTGGCAGCCTTGTTCATATAGCGGTTCAGGGCCCTGGGTTCCTCCAGGTGCATCCCGGGTGTATCCACATAGATTGCCTGCACCGGGCCCTCGGTTTTAATCCCGAGCACCTTGTGGCGAGTGGTTTGTGGTTTACGGGAGGTAATGCTCAGTTTCTGTCCCAGGATATGGTTCAGCAACGTCGACTTACCGACATTGGGGCGGCCAACAATGGCCACAAAACCGCAACGGCTGTCGGGGTTCTCCGGACGCGTAATATCGTTCATCAGGGTGTCTCCACGCCGAGTTGTTTCAGCGCGCTGCGTGCCGCTTCCTGCTCCGCCACGCGGCGACTGCTTCCGACTCCGCTGGTAGTTCGGTCCAGCGAAGACAACACACAAGACACATGAAATGTCTGGTTGTGAGCCTCTCCGTCTACAGATATAACTTCATACCGGGGCAGAGGGAACTGCCTCGACTGAAGATACTCCTGCAAGCGGGTCTTGGGATCTTTCTGGGTATCCTGCAGGTCCAACTGCTTCAGCCTGTGCTCAAACCATCGCAATATCTGTTCGCGGCAGGTCTCGAAATCGCTGTCGAGATAGATAGCACCAATGATGGACTCTACCGCATCGGCAAGAATGGATTCACGGCGAAAGCCGCCACTCTTCAGCTCGCCTGAACCAAGCCGCATGTAGCTTCCCAGCTGGAATTCGCGGCCAATCTCGGCCAGCGTTACGCCCTTCACCATTCGTGCCCGCAAACGGCTCAGCTGGCCTTCCCGGGCTTTCTCAAAGTTCAGAAACAGATACTCGGCGATGACCATATTGACAATAGAGTCACCGAGAAATTCCAGCCGTTCGTTATTCTGGTTACCATAACTCCGATGCGTCAGCGCCAGCGTAAGCCGCTCTGGCGACTTGAACTGGTAGCCAATACATCGCTGTAACTGATCCAGGTCCGGCTGCGAACTCACTTGCCCTTCATCTCATATCTGTGCTGGAAGTGAACAACAGTGTCTATGTTGCGAAAGATATTATTGCGAACTTCGTAATCCACATTGATCACGACAAGCTCACCGTCTTTTTCAACCGTAATATCTTTGGCATCAAAACCGCGAATATTGTTTACGCTGAGGCGCTTGTTCATCAGGGTACGGATCTGAGCCGGCCCCATCCGGGACAAACCCTCGGTACCATCCAGGCCTTCCAACGCTTCCTGAATGGTGAGGTCGTCCATATAGGCCGGCCCGACCTTGATAACCAAAGTAAGCAAACTGCCAAAAAACAGCACCATGACCAGAATGACAAGCGCCGAAGCACCACCCTGGCGGCTCATGGCGGATAGATTATTTTTCTTCATTACAACTGAACTCCAGAATAGTAAAAATTACTCAATTCCGCCCACCCGCTTGAAGGATGGCAGACTGGTTAAGGATTTCCAGTGCATCCAGATCGCAAAAGCCTTACCCACGACCAACTCGTCCGGAACCGTACCCCAGTATCGGCTGTCGTTGCTGTTGTCGCGGTTGTCGCCCATAACGAAATAGTGCCCCTCTGGCACCTGCCACTCGCCTTCGCCCGCAGCTCCCGGACGGCCCATGGTCAGGAAAATATCATGTTCCACTGTGCCCAGGTCTTCGCGGCGCACTTCTACCGGCGGCAGGCGCACAACAAACTCGCTGTCTATCTGCTCGTCGTTAATGAAAAGCTGCTTGTTACGATAGCGAACTCTATCTCCCGGAAGGCCAATTACACGCTTGATATAATTGGTTTTTCCGTCTTCGGGATAACGGAACACCATTACATCACCCCGATCAGGATCGCCGACCTCCAGCACTTTGGTTCCGGCAACAGGTAAACGCAGCCCATAGGCGTACTTGTTGACCAGAATAAAGTCTCCGACTTCCAGCGTTGGCAGCATGGAGCCTGAAGGAATTTGGAAGGGCTCCACCAGAAACGACCGGAGGATCAACACAATGGCCAATACCGGAAAAAATGAACGGCTAAGGTCAACCAGATACGGCTCTTTAGGCTCTTCCTCATCATGAGCTGCATCATCAGGGAGCGCTGCAAGGCGACGCTTACGCAAAAACAGTATATCGGCTAGCCAGATCAGCCCTGACGCAAAGGTCAGAACAACCAGAACCAGTGGAAAATCAATATCCATCCAGATGCCTTTTAATTATCGACTTTCAACACGGCAAGAAACGCTTCCTGAGGCACTTCGACATTGCCCACCTGCTTCATGCGTTTTTTACCTTCCTTCTGCTTCTGGAGCAGTTTTTTCTTTCGGCTGACATCACCGCCGTAACATTTTGCGGTTACGTTTTTACGCAGTGCTTTCACACTGACCCTGGACACCACCTGATTTCCAATGGCAGCTTGAATGGCGATATCAAACATCTGCCGGGGGATCAGGTCTTTCATCTTCTCAATCAACTGACGCCCCTTGTAGTGGGACTGCTCTTTATGGACGATTAAAGCCAGGGCGTCCACGCGCTCACCGTTGATAAGCACATCGAGACGTACAAGATTTGCCTGCTGGAAGCGCACGAAGTGGTAATCCAGAGACGCAAACCCGCGACTGGCAGATTTGATCCGATCAAAGAAATCGAGCACCACTTCGGCCATCGGCAATTCGTAAGTCAGCTGCACCTGATTGGTCGTAAAGTGCATATTCTTCTGAACGCCCCGCTTCTCTTCACAAAGCGCAATTACATTACCCAGATGTTCCTGGGGTACAAGAATATTCGCTTCTACTATGGGTTCACGCATTTCCTCAATTGAGCCAATATCCGGCAACTTTGAGGGACTGTCCACCGACAGCGTCTCTCTTTGCTTGGTCAGCACCTCGTAAATAACCGTAGGTGCGGTCGTAATCAGATTGATATCGTATTCACGCTCGAGCCGCTCCTGAATAATCTCCATGTGCAGCATGCCGAGGAAACCACAGCGGAAACCAAAACCCAGGGCATCAGAACTCTCAGGCTCATAAAACAGCGAAGCGTCGTTCAAGGTGAGCTTTTCCAGCGCGTCGCGGAAATCGTTGTAGTCGTCAGCGCTTACCGGGAAGAGGCCTGCGTAAACCTGCGGCTGTACCTTCTTGAACCCCGGCAGCATTGGCGTTTCGGCAGCAAACTTGTGATGCACAATTGTGTCACCTACCGGAGCGCCGTGAATATCTTTGATACCGGCAACCACAAAACCCACATCACCGGCTTCCAATATGTTGGTGTCATAAGGCTTGGGGTTGAAAATCCCCACCTTGTCAGCGTTCCAGGCTTTCCCAGTAGATTTGATAACAATCTTGTCGCCCTTTCTCATAACGCCTTGGGTAACCCGGACAAGAGACACCACACCCAGATAGTTATCGAACCAGGAATCTATGATCAAGGCCTGCAAGGGCTCCTTCCGATCGCCCTGAGGTGGTGGTACTTTCCTGATCAGGTCTTCCAGTACGTCTTCAACGCCCATTCCGCTCTTGGCCGAGCAACGTACCGCATCAGAAGCATCAATACCGATGATATCTTCTATCTCAGCAGCAACCCGCTCAGGCTCTGCCTGGGGCAGATCCATCTTGTTCAGAACGGGCACAACTTCCAGGCCCTGCTCGATGGCGGTATAGCAGTTGGCAACAGACTGGGCTTCCACTCCCTGGCCGGCATCCACTACCAGCAGTGCACCTTCACAGGCATAAAGCGAACGCGATACTTCATAGGAAAAATCGACATGACCGGGCGTATCGATAAAGTTCAGCTTGTATACTTCACCATCCTGCGCTGTGTAATGAAGCGTGACACATTGAGCCTTGATGGTGATGCCCCGTTCGCGCTCCAGATCCATGGAGTCCAGCACCTGCGCGGCCATTTCCCTGTCGGTCAGGCCTCCGCAAACCTGGATAAAGCGGTCTGCAAGCGTGGATTTTCCATGGTCAATGTGGGCGATAATGGAGAAGTTACGGATTCGGCTCAGTTCAGTCACAGACAATGAATACTCATAATAATACGGAGGATTGAGCCCGGAGAGACCACTACCAGCATCCGGGGCCGGCGTGATTTTACCGGTAACCGGCCGCCATTGCCATGATCAGCAACTAAGCGGCCGCTCATACTGCCGGATAAGAAAGCCAATCAGGGCGTCTTCATCCAACGGATAGCTGAACAGGTTGCCCTGGCACTGGGTGCAACCGGCGGACTTCAGGAAGCTCAGTTGTTGCGGCGTTTCTACACCTTCAGCGACCACGGTGAGGTGAAGTTTCTGCGCCAGCGCAATCACCGCAGAGGCCACGTCGGTTGCGCTGACATTGTAAGGAATATCGCGAATAAAGCGGTGGTCAATTTTTATCACATCAAGAGGGAGCTGCTGCAGAGAAACCAGGGAGCAGGATCCAGCCCCGAAGTCGTCGAGTATCAGGCAGACACCAAGGTCATTGAGCGACACTAGAAGCTCACGCAGCATGCGCGGATCTTCGTTCAGCAACTCGACCGGCATTTCCAGCTCCAGCTTCTCAGGCGAAACCCCCGTCTCGGTAATTACTCTACGGACCATATCGAGAAAGCGGGAATCCGTGATCTGCATTACCGACAGGTTGACCGCCATTTTCAGCGCTTCAAAACCCGCCCGCTCCAGCGCCTGCACTTGAATACAGGCCTGGCGCAATGCCAACTCACCAAGACGCACAATCAGGCCGGTTTCTTCGGCCAGTCCGATAAACTGCTGCGCCGACACCAGGCCCTTTTCCGGATGGTGCCAGCGCAGGAAAGCTTCAACCCCAATCACCCGCCCGCTGATCAGATCCACCTTGGGCTGGTAATGCAGAACGAAGCGCTCACCCTCAAGGGCGCTCGCCAGCTCTTCTTGCTGGAGTAAGCGGCGAGCAGCTTTGATATTCATGGCAGGGGTAAAGAACTGATAAGTATTCCGCCCCATTTCCTTGGCCCGGTACATCGCCAGATCCGCATACTTCATCAAAGCGCCGGGGTCTTCGCTATCGTGAGGGATCATTGTGATACCGATGCTGACAGTAATGCCCACTTCATGGTCACTCAGGCGAATCCGCTGGCAGAGCCTTCGCAAAATAGTTTCCGCAACTTTGGAGACCGCTTCCGAACCAGCGACCTGTGACAGCAATACAACAAATTCATCACCCCCAAGCCTTGCCACTGAATCTTCTTCGCGCACACAGCCCTCAAGCCATTTGGCAACCTGGCACAAAAGCTCGTCGCCCGCGTCGTGGCCCAGTGTATCGTTAATACGCTTGAAGCCATCAAGATCAAGGAACATCAGCGCTGCCGGCTCGCCGCTTCTGCGGCTTCGGTGCACTACATTATTGAGGCGATCACGGAATAACTGGCGGTTGGCCAGCCCGGTAAGGGGATCGTAAAACGCAAGGCGGTGCAGCTCTGACTGGGCCGCTTTCAGCTGGGTCAAGTCACGCAGGCTCAACACGATACCGTTAACCCCAGGGACTGTCAGCATGGCGGTAAAAGTGCCTTCCATGTCGCGCCAGCCGCCGTCAGCATCGCAGATGCGCGCCCGCACAACAGGCATCTGCTTGCCTGGCGCCTCCATGGCATCATCAAAGCCCTGCTTGAGCCTGGGCCAGTCGTCTTCATGCACAAGACTTTCCAGCGCCAACTCCTGAACTTCGTCAGGATCAAATCCCAGAATATCAAAACTGGACGGACTGGCATAAAGCGGCGTACCAAACTCATCCATAACCAGCGTAACGTTAGCCGCACCCTCAGTAATCGCGCGATAACGTCCGGCGCCGATTTGCGCCATAAGACGTGAATGAATCAATACCAGTGCCACAACAAAAAGTAGCAGGCTGATGGCAATACCACTGCCAAGCACAATAGACGGGCGCGGATCGGACGCCAGATAGTCAAAGGCCGGCGTGGACCGGGTCTGCAACAACCAGTCCCGTCCGCCATGACTTACGGTCTGGCTCATTTCAAAACTGTATTCGTTATCCAGGGAACCAAGATTCGAGCCGTACATCAGGTTTTCACGGGCAACCACGCCGTTATCGTAAATACGGACATCGAGAAACGGAGAAATCAGGCCAATGATGCCATCGAGAAGGTTGTTCATACGGAATGCACTGAACACGAAGCCGGCCAGCATCATACGACGCTCCGCTCGTATTTCCGGCACCTGTCCGCCCTGATAAACAGGGTAATACATGAGGAAGCTGGCCTGCCCCTCCTCCAGCTCTTCCTGGACCAGGACCACCTTGGCCGTTACCGTTGGAATCGCACGATCACGCGAACGTTCCATAGCCTTACGGTGAACGGGATCACTGAAAGCGTCATAACCCAAAGCTTTTCGATTGCTTTCGGTTCCGGGCTCGAGGTACACCATGGGGTAATAGAAAGGGCCTGTTCCCAATGGCTTCACCAGATAATTGTAAACCCCTTCTTCACGCACCGAAGCAATGTGATCGGCCATCCCCCGCACTTCGATGCGCTCAACGTACCCGATACCCTGAATACCCGGGTAATATCGGTTAATGTCGACCTTATGAACATATTCTCGCCATTGATCACGGGATACCTTACCCGCGACCGCGAAAAGTCCAGCACTGCCCGCCAGAACCTGTTCGTAGTTGAGCAAACGCTCCTCAATGGCGGTTTTCAATTGCAGAGACTGGGTTCGGAACCTCGCCTCCGTGCGGTCATCCACCAACCGGATGGAAAACTGCCAGGACGCGACGGTTACAATAATGGTTACGACCAAAAGCAGCCATGCAAGCCAGGCATTACGAGGGTTCAGCAGTTTCAGAAGGGGGAGATCCTTTGTGTTCATACCTGGCCTGATCCGTTCCGTGGCAGCTCTTTTTATTTCAGGAAGGCAGTATAACAAAAGCTCCGAAGTCTGTCGTTTCCAACACCAGGTTTCGGAGCTTTTCGTAACAATATGCTTCTTTTCAGGCAGCTACAATCAGGGTTTCATTACAAGATAAATTGCCCGACCCTGGCGAACTACCCGCACGGATACGGCTCGCCCCTCAGGCAGCGACCTGACCACCTGCCGGAAATCCTCGACCGATGCCACAGCCGTCCTGTTTATCTCAGTGATCACATCCCGGTCGCGAATACCTGCATCATAGGCTGGCCCTCTGCCGACACCGGTCACTATAACACCACCCGATACACCAATAGAGTCAGCCAGGTCCTGTGGCAAAGGCTCAACCGTCAGTCCCAGAGGCGCTGATGATGAGCTGCCACCAGAGGGCGACGTTTGCCGGGAACCACTTTCATCGGGCAACTGGCCAATTTCGACATCCAGCGCGATTTCTTTCCCGCCACGCAGAACCGTTAGGCGGGCCGTCTCACCTACAGGTGTGCGGCCCACCATGGGTGGCAAGTCAGACGATAGCTGAATATCGTCGCCGTCGTACTCAAGAACGATATCTCCAGACTGCAAGCCGCCCTCCTCGGCCGGAGAGCCATTCATAACTTCTGCAATCAGCGCGCCCCGCGGACGCTTGAGGCCAAACGATTCGGCCAGATCACGGTTCACTTCCTGGATAAGCACGCCCAGCCAGCCGCGGGAGACAGTGCCTTTGTCGCGAATCTGCCGAAAAACACTCATGGCATCATCAATGGGAATAGCAAAAGAAACCCCCATGAAACCACCGGAGCGCGTGTAAATCTGCGAGTTAATACCGATTACTTCGCCGTCAAGATTAAACAGCGGACCACCTGAGTTACCCGGATTTATGGCAACATCAGTCTGAATGAACGGCACGTAGTTTTCTGAGGGGAGCGAACGACCCAAGGCACTGACGATACCCGCCGTAACCGTGTAGTCAAAACCAAACGGCGAGCCAATCGCAAACACCCACTCTCCCACCTTGAGATCTCTGGAGCGCCCTGTTTTTACAACCGGCAGATCGTCACCATTCTCGATTTTCAGAACAGCCATGTCCGAACGCGCATCTGTACCCACCAGAGTTGCGGGTAGCTCGCGGCGATCATTGAGCCGAACAATAATCTCATCGGCACCTTCGACCACATGATTATTGGTCAACACGTAACCGTCTTTGGAGACGATAAAGCCCGAACCCATGGAACGCCGCGGCTGAGAGCTACCCGGCGCTCCCTCGAAAGGAGACTGGGGACCACGAAAGAACTCCTGGAAAAATTCTGGCAATTGATCCAGCTGCCGCTCATCAAAAGGTAAGCCGTGGAAGCGTGCGTTACCCGTAGTGGCAGCACTGGTAGTACTTATGTTCACTACGGCGCCTGCATTCTCCTCAACCAGGCCGGTAAAATCCGGCAAGCCACGGGCAGCGCCTGCCTGACTCCAGGCCAGCATCACAAAAGCGACCAGTGTTAACAGCAAAGAAGCCGGCAACCCCTGAACGAGTGATGCCGGGGAAAAGCGGATAACCGCTGTTGTCATTCTCAGCATGTCAGAATCCCCTGAATATCATATTAGCGAGTCTGGATGAGACACCACTCCGGCCGGGATACGGTTAATCCGGAGTAGCGTGGGTTCATAGTTTCCGGTATTCCGGCTCTGCAAACGCCGGCTTACGAAAAAGCCGAAAGCAAGCCCTGCAACAGCGCCCACCATGGCCACAAAGTCACTACCACCGGACAGGTAGTGTCCAAACATACAGGCAGACACCATGAGCAATAGCGGAAGCGCGTACACCAGCAATGAAGCGCTCAGAAGCGCGCTTTCATCAATACCAAGTGTCACTTCTTCGCCAACACACGCATTTACGGAATTAACAACCCGTACCTGATTGGCCCGACCGCCCGTAGCTGACGCCAGAACCTTCTGCCCACAACCATTGCGTGCAGCACAGCTCTGGCAAGCACTGGCGCGAATGGTCTGGACCCACGCGTGCTCGCCCGTCACGGCAACTACTTTGCCGGTCTCGGTGATCACTGCTCACCCGCACTCAGGGCAAACGTTTTTTCAATCTGTACCGACTCTGCAACTTGCCGGGCCGCTGCTGGTGGTATTTCGCCCACAACCGTTACAAGAAACATCTGCTTTCCACTCTGCAGCTGACGCATATAAATCGTTGTTGCACCGACACGGGAAGCACCGGTGGGCATGCTTACTCTTCCTGCGGGCTCCACGAACACAGAGAAGGCAGCCAGCCCATCAGAAAATGCAACGGTCTGCCCCTTCCCCGTAATAGGCGCTGCCGCAGGCTCAAAACCCTCAGGTCGCCAGTCGAGTTGCCACCCCTGCATGCGTGGCGTTTGGGCCGACTCGCCCTGCAAACCGGCACGCTGATCGGTATCGCTCAGAGTTCGAGAGACCTCGAGGCCTTCTGTACGAATCTCTAACTCGCTGTCAGAAATATCGTCCGTAATCTCAAGACTGGTGAACTGGAAGTGCTCCAGCACCTCGCCGCTGGAAGAACGGACATGGCTTTTTACCAAAAGACCGGTGGACTTTTCCAGCCAGAGGCGATGGCTGTAACGATATTGGTCTTTGGCGGTCAGAGCGACAGTAACCACGTCGTAGCCCGCAATACGGTCTTCACCCTTGAGTTCAGCTCTATACCATCTGCTTACAGGGATGAGTTGACTGGCGAAAACCTCAGCAAAAGGCCCTGAGGGAATAACCTGATCCAGCTTTACCCGGCCCTGGTTCGGGAGCACGCAAACGACATTCACACCCCTGCGAACAATTTCTCCGCTGCCTCCATCCTGCAAAACCAGACGTTCCTCCACCATGCCATCATGGTAGCGATGGGCAATCTGCATGGAGTGCACACTGGCCCCCCTGGCATAGACAAAGACGCCGCGATAGGAGGTCATATTAAGGGCAGGCGCAAGCTTTTCAAGCCAGTAGACTGCTGTTTTTTCGCCAGCGACCGCATAGGCCGGCACGGCCAGCACCAACGCCAATGCGAGGAGTCCGCGCAATGACAGCTCAGTCAGACTCAGGCCAAAATAACGGGGTTTGCTCATGAGCACCTTCATTACTTGATATCAGTATCCGCCATTAGCGCTAACAAGACGGGCATAGCCTACTGAACCCTGCCCGGCGCCTACACTGTTGTGCTGAGCGTGTTCCAGCAGATATCGGTTCATGTGTTCCCACTGTTTTTCATCGAGCCCCTGAAGGGCAACTTCCTGAACCGGCGCGACCTCGCCGACAGATTCTGCTCCCGGTCTCTGCTCTGAGGGCGCTGACGCCAGATCACCTGGAGAGGTTTCTCCAGAGTCCCAGCCAGCACCGGCACCAAAGCCTAACAGCAAAGCAAAAGCAACCATGGCCACCGCCGGCCACTGCCAGTTGCGCGGCGCTTCCCGGGTCTGCGGTGCCGGCGACACCTGTGACCTGGTACGGCCGTCTAGCGCTTCACGCACTGCCGCACTTACATCAACACCCTCAGCCGGCGAATGGCCCCGGTGCATCAGGTCATGAATACCTTGCCACCGCTGCCACTGCGCATGCACATCGCTCTGTTCCTCGTGGGATAGCAGGCGCCGGACCGAAAGCTCATCGGCCTCATCGTCCATCATGGCCGACAGTGTTTCTCTGAGACGATCATCCATAGGATGCACCCTCAATTACGTCACGGAATGATTGAGCAAGGGTCCGAGATGCCTGTCAACGGCATCCCGGGCCCGGAATATACGCGAGCGCACGGTCCCGATGGGGCACTCCAGAATTCGCGCAATGTCTTCATAGCTGAGCCCATCGTACTCTCGCAGCAGGAAGGCCGATCTCAGTTCCTCTGGCAAATTGGCTATCGCTTTTCTCAACTCGTTCTGAAGCTGATCACGCTGAAGTAAACGCTCAGGCGACGCAATGTCGCGTAAGCGCCTGCCGTCATCGTAGTTCTCTGCCTCAGCAGAATCAGCGCTGCCTTGCGGCCGGCGACTGCGAGATTCAAGATGATTTTTCGCGGTATTCACCGCAATGCGGTACAGCCAGGTATAGAAGGCACTGTCACCACGAAAGCGATCTATGGCCCGGTAAGCTTTGATGAACGCTTCCTGGGTAAGATCCATGACTTCCTGGCTATCGTAAACGTACCGACTGATGATTGAAGCGACCCTCGATTGGTATTTAACAACCAGAAGATCGAACGCTGCGCGGTCCCCGTTTCGCACTTTGCGAACGAGCTGCAGGTCGGTCTGGCTATCTGGTTGCTCAGCCTGTTTCTGGTCGTTTTCGGGTACCATGGACGTTACGCCGGTGCGCTCTGTTTTCCTGGCCAGCTTTCCGGCCGTTACGAGTTTCTGGTGGTTCATGCTCACTGTCCGGCGCCCGTTTATGTAAACGACAACCCACCCCATCGGGCAGGTCATCCATCAGGCCAAATAGACAGCAAGCGCAAAGTTTAGTTCAATACACCTCTACATTATGGCCCGCGATACCGACCCGATGCCACAGTCCTACGAATACGATGTTCTTATTATCGGCAGCGGTGCTGCCGGCCTGACCGTTGCGCTTAACCTTCCGGAACACCTGAAGGTGGGTGTTGTCAGCAAGGCCGATATCAGCAGCGGCGCCACACTCTGGGCCCAGGGCGGCATAGCTGCTGTTCTGGACGACGAGGACTCCACTGAAAACCATGTGCAGGATACCCTGGCTGCAGGCGGCGGCTTGTGCAGCGAAGATGCTGTGCGATTTACCGTAGATCACAGCAAGGAAAGCATCGAGTGGCTAATCGGCACCGGCGTCGACTTTACCCGGGATACCGACGCCCAATTCCACCTCACCCGTGAAGGCGGTCACAGTCACCGCCGTATTATTCACGCAGCCGATGCCACGGGGCATGCAGTTTCAACGACATTGACTGCCCAGGCCCAGGCTCGTCCCAATGTTGAGCTCATGTCCGGGCGTGTTGCGGTCGATCTCATCACCAATCGCAAACTCGCCTTGCCGGGGAACCGTTGCGTAGGCGCCTACATACTGAATCTTGAAGATAACCACGTAGAACTTTTCCGGGCGCGCTTCACGGTCATCGCAACCGGCGGTGCATCCAAGGCGTATCGATACACCACCAATCCTGACGGCGCATCCGGTGATGGCATAGCTATGGCCTGGCGTGCAGGCTGTCGTGTTGGCAACATGGAATTCAACCAGTTCCACCCGACCTGTCTGTACCACCCTCATGCCAAGTCATTCCTGATCACCGAAGCGGTGCGAGGTGAAGGAGGTCTCCTGAAACTGCCCGATGGCTCGCGCTTTATGGATCGCTTTGACAAGCGTGGAGAACTCGCACCGCGGGACATAGTAGCCCGCGCAATAGACCACGAGATGAAGCGGCTGGGCGCCGATCACCTGTATCTGGACATAAGCCACAAACCAACAGATTTTATCCGCCACCACTTCCCGACCATTTACGAAAAGTGTCTGGAGTTTGGCATCGACATTACCCGGGAACCCATTCCCGTAGTACCTGCGGCGCACTATACTTGTGGCGGCATAGTCAGCGATGAGCGGGCACGAACGGATATCAACCAGCTTTACGTTGTTGGCGAGGCCGGATTTACCGGGCTTCACGGAGCCAATCGCATGGCCAGCAACTCATTGTTGGAATGTTTGGTTTATGGCCGGGCAGCAGCCGCCGACATTGCGCGCAGGGAGGCAGACATTCCGCCTCCACCCGAAGCGCCGGCGTGGGATGAAAGCCAGGTGCGTGATTCTGATGAAGATGTAGTTATTTCTCACAACTGGGACGAGTTACGCCACTTCATGTGGGATTACGTGGGCATAGTTCGCACCACCAAACGCCTTCAGCGGGCGAAACACAGAGTGGATCTTCTGTCCGCCGAAATCGGCGAGTTTTACAACAATTACCGGGTAACCAATGATCTCCTGGAACTCAGGAACCTGGTAACCGTGTCTGATCTGATTATCTGCTCAGCGCTTCAACGCAAAGAAAGCCGGGGCCTGCATTACACCCTGGATTACCCGGGACTGCTGCACGAGGCCCGTGATACCGTGCTGACACCAACCACCTACAGAACACCTTCGCCGTAAAGAGAGCAATTATGCAAGACACTCAAGCAGAAAACCCGGAGTTCAAACGCCTCTGGTGGCATAGCCGCCGCGGCATGCTGGAACTGGATGTCCTGCTGGTTCCGTTTCTGGAGGAAGCCTACCTTGATCTGGATGAAGAAGATCAGGAGCGCTACAAGAAACTTCTGAGCTGCGAGGACGCCGATATGTTCGAATGGTTCATGCAACGCAGCCGCCCTGACGATGCAGACCTGCAACGTATCGTTGACATGATCCTTAATCGTGTCCAGCCGGATTGATCTGACACTCTCGCGCTGTGCTGCAGCTGGCTGCCTGGCCGCTGCACCATGGCTGACCGCCTTCACTTTCGCCCTGATTGCTGGTACAGCCGGCAAGAACTGGATGTTCATATTAGCCCCACTGGCCCTCGCGGGCGCGATCTTTCAGTATCGATTAAATGGATTACTGGCAGGACCATCGGCCGTTCTCGGCCTTCACCAGGAACAGGGCACCCTCTATGCACGCCTTGGAAACGGGCGGATTCTGGCTGTGAACGCGAGTCCCGCAAGCCGTATCTGCTCAAATGTGGCACTCTTGAAACTGGAGCCCACCACCTCCACATCGTCTACATACCCGGTTGTGTTACTCTCAGGAAAACGGATTGCGGGTAACGTATCCGAAGATCAGTTTCGTCGCCTGAGAATGCGGCTCCGACTGGGCCGCACCCAGCATTCATTTGAATAGTCTTCTGCCCGGAGTTTTCCCATGACTGGTACAGAAACACCTGTTTCAGCCACGCCCGTTTATACATCAGCCGAGATTCCGACGCCGGCCACAGGCCGCACTCTATTGACCAACCGCATTCTGGTTCGCATCTCCGGGCCGGGCACTGACAAATTCCTGCAAGGCCAACTCAGCCAGAACCTTGAAGACGTCAAACTCGGCACATCACCGCGCGCCGCAGGCGCAACACCCAAGGGCCGTGCCTACTGCCTGACTCGACTGGTACGTGATGGGGACGACGTTCTGATGGACCTCCCAGCCGAGCTGGCAGAACCCATCATGGCTCACTTGCGCAAATATATGATGCTGTTTCGCGGCACGTCTATGACAGTAGAGGATGAGGGGCAAATCATCGGTCTACTGGGCGATGAAGCCGCGTCGGCACTTGCCGGAGAAGAGATGCGTAAACTGGTATCGCCCGGGGATACTCTCCCGCTCGATTCCGGCTTTCTGATCCGTACAGAAGATACAGCAGAAGGGCTGTCCCGATTTGAAGCCTGGCAACCCGTCGCAGGCGGTCTGAAGCTGGATTCCATTCCGGAGAAAACGCTTGCGGACTGGCAGGCATCCGAAATTGCGGCAGGCGTGCCGATGCTCAGTGCAGCCACCAGCGAATCCTACGTACCGCAGATGCTCAATTGGCAACATCTCGGCGGAGTGCATTTCAAAAAAGGCTGTTATACCGGCCAGGAAGTTATTGCCCGGATGCACTTTCTCGGACAACTCAAAAAGAGCCTGTTCCGCTTCCACATGGTGAATGCCAGCTCTGTACCCACACCGGGAACACTCATCATGGCAGGCGAACGATCAGTTGGCGAGGTCGTCAACGCAGTCGGGTTCAGTGATGGGTCTTGCCAGCTGCTTGCGGTGGTCCGACATGACAGCGCCCATGGCCAACTTATCGCTGAAGGCCAACCAGATGCCTTTTTGCAACTGCAGCCTTTGCCATATAGCGTTACCGAACGTGAAGATGGCGCAACCAACGATACATAAGTTGACAGGCAAGCCTGCGAAAATTTGCTATAAATAGATCTTATTATTCTGACCTTCGGGGTGTCAGGCCTGTGCAAATAAGCCTCTCCCGAACTGCCAAGCGGATCCTTATCGAGCCATGTCGAATATTGCCGAAACCATCAAAGCGGACCTTACTGCCGCGATTGAGAACGATAAACTGATACTCCCTACCCTGCCCGAAGCTGCGCTTCAGGTGCGCGAGATCGCCGAATCTGAAGACTCAGCCATTGGTGATCTGGTTAAGGTTATCAGCAATGATACGGCTCTCTCTGCACGCATTATCCGCGTTTGCAACAGCCCGCTTTTCCGGGGCAACCGAGCGATAGAGAACCTGAATATGGCAGTAAGCAGGCTTGGCATGGCTTACACCAGCAGTCTGGCCATGGGCCTGGCCATGCAGCAGATGTTCCAGGCAACCTCGGACATGATCGACAAGCGCCTGCGCGCAACCTGGCAAACCAGTACCGAAGTTGCGGGGGTTTGCCACGTACTGGCCCAGCACTACACAAAACTGAAACCGGATCAGGCCACCCTTGCCGGTTTGGTGCACCTGATTGGCGTACTGCCGATTTTGCGCTACGTGGAAGACGAAGATGTGCAGATCAGCAGCATAATGCTGGATAACGTTATTGAGCAGCTGCACCCTAGAATCGGAGCAGCCATTCTCAAAAAGTGGGACTTCCCGAAAGAACTGCAAAATGTTCCGCTGGAATACGCCAACTTCAAGAGAGAAATACCTTCAGCCGACTACGCCGACCTGGTTATGGTGGCTAACCTTCAGCTGATTGCAGACTCTGAGCATAATTGGGCACAGATGGACTGGACTGCCATTTCAGCTTTTGATCGTCTTGGCCTTGATCCGAATATCGACATGAGCGAAGAAGAAGACCTGAACGCTCAAATGGAAGCTGCCATGGCCTTGCTTCAATAGCCGATATCAGGTCTGCCTTGGAGGGCAGCGCCCAGTTTACGGGCTCCTGCCCTCGCTCCTGGAGCCACTCATTGGCCCGGGAGAAGTGCTGGCAACCGAAGAATCCGCGGTAGGCGCTCAGGGGTGACGGATGCGGCCCCTCCAGTACCAAATGCTTGCTGCGATCAATGTACCGCCCCTTCTTGCGGGCATAACTACCCCAAAGCAGAAATACAACACCCTCACACTCGCGATTTACCGTTTCGATCACTCGGTCTGTAAACGTCTCCCAACCTTTTCCCTGATGCGCACCAGCCTGACCCTGAACCACCGTAAGCACACTGTTGAGCAGTAACACGCCCTGCTCCGCCCAAGGTTGCAGGCAACCGTGGTCCGGCCGCGCAATACCCAGATCGCTCTGGATTTCTTTGAACATGTTGACGAGCGACGGCGGCACGGGAACGTCCGGCCTGACTGAAAAGCACAGGCCATGGGCCTGACCTGGGCCGTGATAGGGGTCCTGACCAAGAATAACAACACGCACCTTTTCCAGAGGCGTGCTGTTCAAGGCGTTAAAACAATGGGAGCTGTCCGGGAAGAGAACCTTCCCGGCACTTTCTTCGGCAGCCAGAAACTCTGCCAACACCTGCATGTAGGGCTGGCTAAATTCCGTTCCGAGGTGTTCTTTCCAGCCCCGGTCGGGCCTGAGATGGCTAGCCAGTACCTCAACCGGGTGCATGGTTATTCCTCCGACTTGGAGCTCTCAGCTTTATGCTCGGGGCGCATAGCCGGGAACAGGATAACGTCGCGAATGGATGGAGAATTGGTCAGCAGCATAGCCAGCCGATCAATGCCGATGCCCTCACCCGCCGTTGGTGGCAAGCCATACTCCAGCGCCATCACATAGTCTTCATCGTAGAACATAGCCTCGTCGTCGCCGGCATCTTTCTCGGCAACCTGAGCCTGGAAGCGCTCAGCCTGGTCTTCGGCATCGTTAAGCTCTGAAAAGCCGTTGGCGATCTCACGACCACCCACAAAAAACTCGAAGCGCTCGGTCACAAATGGGTTGCTGTCTTTGCAGCGCGCAAGCGGCGACACTTCTTTAGGGTATTCGGTGATGAACGTAGGCTGCATCAGGCGATGCTCTGCGGTCGCTTCAAAGATCTCGATTTGAATCTTGCCCAGACCCCAGCCGTTTTTCACATGGATACCCAGATCTTTTGCAACCTGGCGCGCGGAAGATTCATCCGCTAATTGCTCGGCAGTGACATCCGGAGAGAAACGCAAGATGGCATCGACCACCGTCAAGCGCTCAAAAGGCTTGCCGAAGTCGTACTCGATGGACTCTTCTGTGCCATCGGCCAGCATCCGGGTATTCACCACCGTGGTGCTGCCCAGTACCTGCTCAGCAATTGTGCGCAGCATGTCTTCGGTAAGATCCATCAGATCGTTGTAATCGGCATATGCCTGATAGAATTCCACCATGGTAAATTCGGGATTATGACGGGTAGAAAGCCCTTCGTTCCGGAAGTTACGGTTTATCTCGAACACCCGTTCAAAGCCACCTACAACCAGGCGCTTCAGGTACAGTTCCGGCGCAATGCGCAGGTACATGTCCATACTAAGCGCATTGTGATGGGTAACAAACGGCCGCGCAGTTGCGCCACCGGGAATTACCTGCAACATGGGAGTTTCCACTTCCATGAAGTCGCGGTCAGCAAAAAACTGGCGCATGGCGGTAATGATTTTAGAGCGGGCCAGGAATACCCGGCGACTGTCCTCGTTCACCATCAAATCCACGTACCGCTGACGGTAACGGGCTTCAGTATCGGTCAGGCCTTTGTGCTTCTCCGGCAGCGGACGCAGAGACTTGGTGAGCAAAACATACTCATCCATGGTCACATACAGATCGCCCTTGCCGGATTTGCACAAGGTACCCCGCACACCCACGATATCACCCAGATCCCAGTGCTTGGTGTCTTTCTGCACGTCTTTAGTGGCATAAATCTGCATGCGGCCGGTCATGTCCTGGACCACCTTGAATGCCTTACGGTCAAGCATCATACGGCCCGCGATGGCCGCCTTGATCCCCATAGACTCCAGCTCTTCCTTGCTATATTCACCGTATTTAGCCTGCAATTCTGCTGCAGTGACATCACGACGGAAGTCATTGGGGAACGGATTGCCACCTTCACGCAGCTCTGCCAGCTTGGCACGGCGCTCAGCAATCAGCCTGTTGTCCTCTTGCGGTGCATTCTTGGTGTGTTCAGTCATGTTGGCTCACTAAAAAATCAGGGGTGTCCGGGTTGGCGTGGTAATGGCGCTGGTTACAGCGCCATTTTCAGGCTGGCTTCAATAAACTTGTCGATATCACCATCCAACACCGCCTGGGTGTTGCTGGTTTCAACCTTGGTACGCAAATCCTTGATGCGGCCATCATCCAGAACGTAAGAACGAATCTGGCTACCCCATCCAATGTCAGACTTTGCATCCTCGGCCTTTTGCTTCTCGGCATTACGCTCCAGCATCTCACGCTCATAAAGCTTTGCCTTAAGCTGCTTCATGGCCTGATCCTTGTTCTGATGCTGGCTTCGACCAGCCTGACAGGCCACAACAACGCCCGTAGGGTTGTGGGTCAGACGCACCGCAGATTCTGTCCGGTTAACGTGCTGACCACCGGCGCCAGAGGCACGGTAAACATCCACTCGAAGATCTGCAGGATTGATTTCAATCTCGAAACTGTCATCCACTTCGGGCGACACAAACACCGAAGAAAAAGAAGTGTGGCGACGGTTGCCGGAATCGAACGGCGACTTGCGAACCAGACGATGAACGCCGGTCTCAGTGCGCGCCCAACCGAACGCGTACTCGCCCTGAATATGGATGGTGGCACTCTTCACACCCGCCACATCACCTTCTTGCAATTCTACAATCTCTGTCTTGAAGCCACGACTCTCAGCCCAGCGCAGGTACATGCGCAGAAGCATATTCGCCCAGTCCTGTGCCTCAGTGCCGCCAGACCCTGCCTGAATTTCCAGGTAGGCACTGTTGGCGTCCATCTCGCCGGAAAACATGCGCCGGAACTCAAGCTTTTCGAGTTTGACATCGAGAGTCTGAAGATCGGATTCGATCTCGGTTACCGTATCTGCATCGTCTTCCTCTACAGCCATTTCCAGCAGGCTTTCTGCATCGGAAAGACCGGTTGTAAGGTTGTCGATGGTACTGACAATCAGATCAAGATCAGAACGCTCTTTACCCAGCGCCTGCGCGCGCTCTGGATCATCCCACACAGTGGGCATTTCCATCTCACGCTCTACTTCTACTAGCCGCTCACTACGCTGATCGTAGTCAAAGATACCCCCTGAGCGCTTCAGTACGCTCACGAAGCTCTTTAATCTTCGTCACAATGGGATTAACTTCCATAAGAACACTACTCAATGTTGGAAAATGATGCGTAAAAACAGTGGCGGGATTCTACCCGAATTTTAACGGTAAATCAGCCGTTGCCGCCTAGTTTGGCGCAAGCGCTGATCAGGAACGGCCTGCCGGGAGACGCTGTGAATACGTCCCTGTAAGCTTGACGAAAACATCCATGTTTTCGACACTCCCCGCAGGCCGCTCCTGACCAGCGCCCGATGTTGGGAGCAAACTGCATGCTACCAAACATAGTTATCCACTGTTGACCTACCCGCGCTTTCAAATCGGTTAGGGGGCGGGGGCTCTTTTCTGCCGGAAAAAGATGTCTGAGCGCAGCGAGTTGCTTTTTCCAGAAGAAAAGAGCTCCCGCCTCCTGACCAGCCTCCAAAACCAGACAAGCTAGGAAAGCGGCTCCAGATAATCTACTAACAGCTGAAGATTAGTCCGCCCCCGAAACGTATTGGCATCAGGCTTATAAACCACCCGTGCACCTGTGCGCGTGTAATCAGGAACCTCCGGCCCGGTATTGAACGCTATAGCGTCAATGATGCCGCTGCCATCTGCTGGCTGCAAAACCAGCTTCAAATGATTTTCGCCAACAATACGCTGGCTGACCACTTTGAACTCACCGTCAAACAAAGGCTCTGGAAAATGCTGCCCCCAGGGACCCGCACGTTTCAGTAACGCCGCTGTTTCCAGAGAAAGCTCATCAGAACTAAGAGGGCCATCAGTCGTGATGGCAGCCTCAAGATCTGCGGCAGTGAGAGCATCCCGAACAGCCCGATCGAAGGCTTCGGAAAATGCATCCAGATCGCTCCGGGCCAAAGTCATGCCAGCGGCCATAGCGTGACCACCGTATTTGTGCATCATCCCCGGGTGGCGAGAATCGACGACCGCCAGCACATCGCGGATATGCAGCCCCGGAATTGAACGGGCAGAACCTTTTATGTCCACACCGTTTTCGTCTGGCGCAAAAGCAATCGTTGGCCTGTGAGTCTGCTCCCGTATCCGGGCTGCAAGAATGCCGATCACGCCCTGGTGCCAATCCTCATCGAACAAAGCCAGCCCCCAGGGCAGTCCTTCCAGGTCCAGCGACATGGAGGCGAGCAAATCCTGCGCCTGCGTCTTCATGTCTTTTTCAATGGTGCGCCGTTCCCGGTTAAAAGTATCGAGTTCACGGGCAAGACGCCGGGCTTCGTCCGGGCTATCGGCCAGCAGGCAGGCTATGCCAACACTCATGTCGTCCAGCCGGCCGGCTGCATTGAGGCGTGGACCAACCACAAACCCGAGATCCGTTGAGCTGATGTTTGCGTGTTCGCGGCCAGCCACTTCAAGCAGTGCGAGAATTCCCGGGCGGGCTTCGCCCTGACGGATTCGGCGCAGGCCCTGCTCAACGAAGATGCGGTTGTTATGATCCAGCGGCACAACATCAGCTACTGTGCCTAGTGCAACCAGGTCCAGAAGCGCCCCCAGATTGGGCTCAGGTTGGGGCAGGCGCCCTGCTTCCCTCAACTTTTTACGCAGCGCCGTGAGCACATAAAACATCACGCCTACGCCGGCGGCGTTTTTGCTCAGGAAGGCACAACCGGGCTGATTGGGATTTACTATCGCATCGGCGTCCGGCAGCGTTTCGCCGGCCAGATGGTGATCCGTAACCACCACCTTGATACCCAGTTTCTTCGCCGCGCTTACACCTTCGATGGCAGAGATTCCGTTATCCACCGTCACCATAAGATCCGGCAACTCCCCTTCATCCCGTAGACGTTCGATAATCCCCGGGGTCAATCCGTACCCATCCGCAAAGCGACTGGGCACCCGGAAATCAACGCTCCGCAGCCCAAGCATGGAAAGCCCAAGCATCGCTACCGCAGTACTTGTCGCGCCATCAGCATCGAAATCACCAAGCACAAGCACCCGCTGGTTGCTGGCAATGGCGTCCGCCAATAGCTCAACTGCACGATCAATGCCACGCAGTTTGAAGGGTGAGGCAAGATGTCGAAGGGTATAGCTTAACTGTTCGTCAGAGCTAACGCCGCGGGCGGCATACAGACGGCGGAGCAAGGGAGGCAGGTCTTGCCCCCAGCCCGGAGTGTTATCCGGGCTGGGGCGACGCAGGATCTTTTTGGGTGTCATACTTGGTCAGGCATTCTTCCAGTGCTTGGCAATAAATGCCTGCACACCCGCCCGATCGTTATCAAGCACGGTATAGCGCTCTTCGCGATCAAAAAGATCGGCCATATGCGGCGGAAGCTCAGGCTTCACAGTCAGCCCGGAGTCGACGATCGCATCCGGGAATTTGGCCGGGTGAGCAGTTCCAAGTGTGATCATCGGCACCTGGAGATCCCGACGACAAGCGCGAGCTGCATGCACGCCGATGGCCGTGTGCGGATCCAGCAGGTATTCATTCTGCTCATAAACTTCACGGATGGTGTCACAGGTAGTTTTGTCATCAACTGCAGCACTGTCGAAGAGCTTGCGGGCGTGCTTCCAACGGTAGTCTTCGATACTCACCGGACCTTTCGCGGCATTATCCAGCAACTGTTTAACCGCCAGCCCGTCCCGGCCGTGCAGATCAAACAGCAAGCGTTCAAAGTTGCTGGACACCATGATATCCATGCTTGGCGAAAGCGTGTGCTCAAGCTGATGCTGCTCGTACTTGTTACCGCTCATGAAGCGATGGAGGATGTCGTTCTTGTTGGTCGCGATAACCAGCTGAGATACGGGCAGACCCATTTTCCGTGCCAGATAGCCGGCAAAGATATCCCCGAAGTTACCGGTAGGTACGGAGAACGCCATGCTGCGATCAGGGCCACCAAGTGCCAACGAGGCATGAAAGTAATAAACGATCTGAGCCATGATGCGGGCCCAGTTGATCGAATTAACCGCCGCCAGTCTGGCTTTACCACCCAGAAACGACTGATCGCTGAAACTTTCCTTGACCATGCGCTGACAGTCATCAAAATTGCCCCGAATGGCAAGGTTATGAATATTGTCACCCTTAACCGTAGTCATCTGACGGCGCTGTACTTCAGATACTCGCTCGAAGGGATGCAAAATAAAAATATCCACATGCTCGCAGCGACGGCAACCTTCGATGGCCGCAGATCCGGTATCCCCGGAGGTAGCACCCATAATCACGGCATGCTCTTTGCGCTTTCCAAGCACATAATCCAACAGGCGACCCAATAACTGCAGCGCAAAGTCCTTGAATGCCAATGTGGGTCCGCGGAAAAGCTCCATCACCCACTCATTGGTATCAAGCTGGACCAGCGGAGCGACAGCCTTGTGCGCAAAAACACTGTAGGTTTCATCCAGCATCTGCCGAAAATCAGCCTCGGGAATGGCCTCTTCCACAAACGGGAACATGATATTGAACGCAAGCTCGGTGTACGGAAGCCCCCGCCAACTGCGGATTTCTTCCAGACTGAAGTGCGGGAGCGATTCCGGAACATAAAGGCCACCGTCCGGTGCCAGACCGGTGAGCAGAACGTCTTCAAAGCCCAGTGCGGGGGCTTCTCCCCGCGTACTGATATATCTCACGTGCGTACCTGTCAGTTATAGTTTTTTCAGTTGAAATTTTCGGCGCGAATGCGAACCACCGGGCCATCGGTATCAGAGAGCAATTCCAGCTCTTCGATAGCACGGTTGATCTGTCGTTCCTGCACTGTATGGGTGAGGATTATGATGGGAATGCGGCCATCTTTAACCTCGGACTCTTTCTGCATGATCGACTCGATGTTGATGCCATGCTCACTCAGTATCGAGGCTATCTTGGCCAGCACACCCGGGCGGTCCAGAGCGGTTATGCGAAGGAAATAGGCAGACTGTATGTCTTCCATGGAAAGCACATTCAGATCGTCCAACGCACCCGGCACAAACCCGAGATACGGCACCCGTAACGAGCTCTCACTCGCCACAATTCGGGCAACATCTACAACATCTGCAATCACAGCCGAAGCCGTTGCTTCATCACCGGCACCCGGCCCGTAATACATGGTCTGGCCGACCGCATCGCCATCCACAAGAACGGCGTTCAGAACACCATCAACCTGGGCAATAAGGTGACTCTGGGGAACCAGGGTCGGGTGTACACGAAGCTCAATACCCTCTTCCCGACGACGAGCGATGCCCAGGTGCTTGATGCGATAACCAAGCTGTTCCGCATGAGCAATATCGTAGGGCGTGATCTGCGAAATCCCTTCGGTAAAGGCTTTTTCAAACTGAAGAGGAACACCAAAGCCTGCAGAAGCGAGAATGGTCAGCTTGTGTGCAGCGTCGATACCCTCAACATCAAAGGTGGGATCCGCTTCCGCGTAACCAAGATCCTGGGCCTCTTTGAGAACCTCGGCAAAGGGCCGACCCGCACGCATTTCTGTAAGGATGTAATTGCCCGTGCCGTTGATAATCCCTGCAATCCAATCAATGCGGTTCCCAGCCAGGCCTTCTCGGATAGCCTTCATTACGGGGATACCACCGGCAACACCGGCTTCATAAGCGACCACAACTCCGGCCTTTTCTGCAGCGTCAAAAATCTCGTTGCCGTGGACAGCAATCAGAGCCTTGTTCGCAGTAACCACATGCTTGCCATTGCGGATAGCTGAAAGCACAAGCTCCCGCGCTGTCTCATAGCCGCCAATAAGTTCGACAACCACGTTAACTTCAGGATCGTTCACCACGTCGAATATCTCGGTGCTGAAGGCGACGCTGCCAAGATCTATATCGTCACGACTGCGGCGACTGGCTACCCGGGTAATCCGGATATTACAGCCCGCACGGCCAGCAATAATTGCGGCGTTGCGAGTCAATACATTGAATGTACCGCCGCCAACGGTTCCCAGTCCGCAGATTCCGACATTGACGTCTTTCAAGCTCTCACCTCTGATCCCGAAGGGGTGCTGATGAATTGTAGATTGCAGCATTGCTATTTCGCGACGCTGAAAGGCCGCACAGTATACCGGTTCAGGGCTCGCTGAATAAGCCCTGAACCGAAAGCTTGTCACATAAGCGTGACGGCTCGTAGTGCACTGCCGTTCGAAAAGGCCTTAGAGCAGACCCAGCCCCTCGGCAAGGTTCTTCGCAGGCACATAACCACGCACAATATTGCCATCCTCCAGCACAATAGCCGGAGTACCGGTTACACCTACGCGCTGACCAAGCTCAAACTGCTCGAGCACCGGATTTTCACAGGTAGCCGCCGCAACCGCATCACCGGCTTTGGCAGCGTCCATCGCTGATTCCTTATCTTCTGCACACCAGACAGACACATACTTCACGAACGATGGCTGGCCCGGCCCTGAGCGCGGATACGCATAGTAATTCACTGTAATTCCGTAATCGTTAAGCTGCGGAACTTCGTCGTGAAGCTTGCGGCAATACGGGCAGTCAATGTCGGTAAACACATCAATCACCACTTTCTCGTCACTGGCCTTGTAACTGATAACGCCTTCATCGCCATAGCTTTCCATGATCTCGTGACGATCCGCAGCTCTTGCCGCTTCCGTAACGTTCGCGATGCCAGTGCTGGTAACTTTGAGCAAGTCCCCGGTCAGCAGGTACTGGCCATCCTGCGTTGTATAGATGGTATCGCCGTTGTTGCTCTGGACTTCATAAAGCCCCTTCGCTTCGGATTCCTTCACAGACAATACTTTCAACCCCGGAACGGCACTGGAAAGGCGCTCGCTGATACGGTCTTCTACATCACCCGCAACACTGAAGGGTGAACCCAACACGCCAGCCACCATCACGGCCACCATAAAAAAACGTTTTACATTCATTCTGGCAAACACACCTTTTCAGTAGGGTACTTAATCAAGCTTGCGGAAACACTCACACTAGCCAGGAAACAATCAAAAAAACCAACTCTGCGACACCAAGCCGCCACAAAAGTTCAAAGCGCTACCTTACCTAATAATCTCAGGTTCAACCACGAGGATGATGGGCCTGGTGCAAGGATTGCAGGCGCTGACGCGCCACATGGGTGTAAATCTGCGTTGTCGAAAGATCCGAATGACCCAGCAACATCTGAACTACACGCAAGTCGGCACCATGGTTAAGCAGATGGGTTGCAAAGGCATGCCTGAGCGTATGGGGGGAGAGATGCTTGCGGATACCTGTACGGATGGCGTAATGCCGCACCCGGTGCCAGAAGGTTTGCCGGGTCATCGCAGTCGGCCGATTGCCAGGAAACAGCGCATCACAGGCCCGACCCTTCAGCAGTTCAGGGCGCCCCTCTTTCATATACAGTTCAAGCCAGTCCACTGCCTCTTCACCCAAGGGAACCAGACGCTCCTTATCGCCTTTACCGGTAACGCGTATAACACCCTGGCGGAGATTTACCTGGTCAACACGCAAACCTGTAAGCTCAGACACCCGCAAGCCACAGCCGTAGAGAATCTCCAGCATAGCTTTGTCCCGCTGCTCAATCGGTAAGTCGGGATCAGGTTCTGCCAGGAGAGCGTCTACTTCCTCTTCGGTCAGGGAGTCCGGTAATCGTCTCGGCAGGCGTGGGCTGTCTATGCGCAACGTGGGGTCCTCAGCGACCAACCGTTCCCGAAGTAAAAACCGGTAAAACCGGCGAATTCCCGAGAGCCGACGGGCCGCCGTTGACGTTTTTATGCCCTCAGCGAGCCCGTTGGCCATCCACGCCAGCAAATCCGTCCGTCGCACCTCCGTCAGAAGGGGCTGCCCAGGCTGACCTTCCAGCCAGACGACTAACCGCTGCAGGTCGCTACAATATGCCTGCCGGGTTTTCTCACCCAGGCCGTCCTCAAGCCAGACTGCATCAACAAATCGGACAATTACCGCTTCATCCTCTGGTCTCACCCCGTAGCCCTCTGGCAACTCTATATTCACAAAGGTACATTCTGGCTCGCCAGAAACAAAAAAGGCAGCCCTAAGGCTGCCTTTTTCACTGCAAGGTTGCTCAGCACATGGCTGATCAGCCCAGCTTTTCCTTGATACGTGCTGCCTTACCAGAAAGGTCACGCAAGTAGTAAAGCTTGGCTTGACGCACGTCACCACGACGCTTCACTGAAATGCTGTCGATCAGCTTGGAGAAGGTCTGGAACGTACGCTCAACGCCGACGCCGTAAGAAATTTTACGCACGGTGAACGACGAGTTCATGCCACGGTTACGCTTACCAATAACAACGCCTTCGAACGCCTGCAGACGTTCACGGTTGCCTTCAGTAACACGAACCTGAATAACCACGGTGTCACCCGGCGCAAACGCGGGGACTTCCTTGGTCATCTGTTCTGTTTCGAGTTGATTGATGATGTTGTTCTTGCCGCTCATCGTAATGCTCCTGATACCCAATCTTTTAATGCCCTGATGATTCAGAGGCACACGGTTCGTTTAAAATCTCACCCAGTAGCTCACGCTCTTCGCCCGTAAGCACCCGCTTTTCCAACAGGTCGGGGCGTCGCTCCCAGGTTCGCCTCAGCGACTGCTTGAGTCGCCAACGCCGGATCTGATCATGGTGACCGCCCAACAAAATATCCGGCACCGCCTGACCTTCGTATACTTCGGGCCGGGTGTAGTGCGGACAATCCAGCAAACCGTCAGCAAAAGAATCCTGCTCTGCCGACTGCGCATGACCCAGCGCTCCGGGGATGAGGCGTGTAACCGCATCAATGACAACCATAGCTGCCAGTTCGCCACCAGAGAGTACAAAGTCTCCCAGTGATATTTCCCGGTCGACTTCTGCCGTTATCAGGCGCTCATCAACACCTTCATATCGACCTGCTACCAGAATCAAATGTTCTTCTGCAGCAAGCGACTCAACAACAGCCTGACTCAGAGTTTCGCCTTGAGGCGAAAGATAAACCACGCAAGCTTTCCCAGGCGCAGCTTCTTTCGCTGCGTGAATGGCATCCCTTAGCGGCTGAATTTTCATCAGCATGCCGGGGCCGCCACCGTAAGGCCTGTCGTCAACAGTACGGTGACGATCATGGGTGAACTCGCGAGGGTTCCAGCTATTAACGGTCAAAAGACCGTCGCGCACTGCCCTGCTTGTTATCCCGTAATCTGTTACCGCCTGGAACATCTCTGGAAACAGGCTTACTGCACCAATCCACACCCGTCAGAACTCCGGATCCCAGTCTACGACCATTTTACGCTCTGCCAGATCTACTTCCCGGACAACCTTATCAGGAAGATAGGGAATCAAGCGCTCGCGCTGATCAATGGAGCCTGCTGTAGCATGCACCACCAAGACATCATTGGAACCGGTTTCTATCAGGTGATCCACACGACCGAAGCATTCACCCTCAACCGTGAACACATCAAGACCCTGTAACTGAAGCCAGTAAAACTCCCCTTCGGGGAGCTCGGGCAACTCAGCAGTCGGGACCTTGACCTCGGCCCCACAATAAGTGCGAGCCAGCTCACGATCGTTAATACCTTTAAGCCTGACAACGATCGCCTGCCCTTGGCGACGACCTTCCTCAAGCTTTGCAGGAATACGTTTGCCGTCCAGATCAAGAACCCAGTCGGTATAGTTCAGTATTCCTTCTCTGGGGTCGGTGAAGGAAAAAACCTTGAGCCACCCTTTAACCCCAAATACCGAGGTAATCCGACCGACTACAGTTTCCTGAGGATTCTGCGTCATACAACAACCCCGGTGGTCAGTAAAACTTACACAGCAGCCTTGAGCAATTGCGCAACGCGATCACTGGTTTGTGCACCCTGGCCAATCCAGAAATCTACACGGTCGCGATCAACACGAAGGCGCTCTTCCTGACCGCGGGCGATCGGGTTAAAAAATCCAACGCGCTCAATGAAGGCGCCGTCGCGTGCTCTGCGACTGTCGGTTACTGTCAGATGATAGAACGGGCGCTTCTTGGAACCGCCACGAGCCAAACGGATTGTTACCATTTAACCAATATCCTGTTCTGTTAATACGAACTTTGTACGTTTCACGCCTACCACAATGGTGGTTAACGCGGAGACCCATACTCGAAAGGGGCGCTATTCTATGCTAAATGCGCTTCAAAGAAAACAGGGAAACAGACTGTTTCTAGGTTTTCCGTGTAAGGCTTTTTACATACGACCAAACGGAGGCATCCCACCGCCGCCACCGCCCGGCGGCATCATACCACCCAGACCGCGCATCATATTCGCCATACCGCCCTTTTTGCTGAACTTTTTCATCATCTTCTGCATCTGCTTATGCTGCTTGAGCAGACGATTCACATCCTGTATCTGCGTACCGGAGCCAGTCGCAATCCGGCGCTTGCGGGAGTTGTTGATGACATCCGGGTAACGGCGCTCCTTTGCGGTCATCGAACAAATAATCGCTTCCAGCTGCCCCATCGATTTATCGTTAACCTGCTGCTGGGCAGCCTGAGCCATCTGCCCCATGCCCGGCAGCTTGTCCATCAAGCCACCGATTCCACCCATACTCTTCATTTGCTGAAGCTGGTCACGGAAGTCCTCAAGATCAAAACTTTTGCCTTTTTTGATCTTTTTGGTGAGCTTCTGCGCCTTTTTCTGATCGAGCTTGCGCTCGGCCTCTTCAATAAGAGAGAGCACGTCGCCCATACCAAGAATGCGCGACGCCACCCGATCCGGATGAAACGGCTCAAGAGCGTCGGTTTTTTCGCCAACACCAAGAAACTTGATGGGTTTGCCGGTAATGTGCCGCACAGACAGTGCCGCACCGCCGCGGGCATCACCATCGGTCTTTGTCAGCACTACGCCAGTCAGCGGCAAAGCGTCGTTAAATGCCTTGGCCGTGTTTGCAGCATCCTGACCTGTCATGGCATCAACCACAAACAGGGTTTCAACCGGCTTGACGGCTTTATGCAAGCGACCGATCTCGCCCATCATTTGTTCATCAACGTGCAAACGCCCGGCGGTATCCAGAATCACTACATCAATGTGCTTCTTGCGGGCGGCGGCAACCGCGCCTTCAGCGATGGTGACAGGATCCTGGTCAGCACTGCTGGGGAAAAACTCAACACCCACTTCACCTGCCAGGGTTTCCAGCTGCTTGATAGCCGCCGGGCGATAGACGTCAGCACTCACTACCATGACCGATTTTTTCTGTCGCTCTTTCAAGAAACGCGACAGTTTTGCAACCGTAGTCGTTTTACCCGCGCCCTGAAGGCCGGCCATCATAACTACCGCGGGCGGCTGAACGGCAAGATTGAGGGTTTCATTCCCCTCACCCATTACCCGCTCCAGCTCCTGCTGGACAACCTTTACAAACACCTGTCCCGGGGTAAGGCTGCGCTGGACTTCCTGACCAATGGCGCGCTGCCGGACGCCCTCAACAAAGTCTTTTACCACCGGCAGGGCAACGTCTGCCTCAAGCAGCGCCATGCGCACTTCCCGGAGAGTGTCCTTTATATTGTCGTCGGTGAGCCGCGCCTGACCGGAAATCTTGCGCAGGCTACCGGAAAGTCGGTCTTGGAGGTTTTCAAACATGTTGCTCTTCCGTACCCCGGATAAATTGAGTGCACAAACCTCAGAGCCGGCTTCGGCTCCTTGATTCCTGTTGCATAATCGCGACATTATAACCAGACTATCGTCCTGAAACGACCAACCCGGTCAAATCGGCAGCTATGCCTGCCGATCTCCAGCCAGCACAGTGGTTTATAAGGAAGTCATGGGAACGCTGATTCTCGCGGTCACCGCTCTTTTTCTGTACAGCGTCGGCACCGCCTTGCAGGCGCTTCATTTTCGTGGACGCGTGCACAGCAACATTGCCATTACGACACTTATCGGCATGCTGGCTCTTACCGCCCACGGAGTTTTGATAACCCAGACTATTCTCCACGATGGCGGTGTCGACTTCGGCTTGTTCAAAAGCTCGGTACTGATTTCCTGGCTAATCGTTTTCCTTTTACTGGGACTCAACCTCAAAAAGCCGGTTCAAAGCCTCTTTCTGGGGGTCTATCCTCTAGCAGCCCTGACCATCATCATGGCATTGGTCACGCACACACCCTCGCGGGTGGTTTCTGATGAGAGCTATGGCGTACTTTCTCACATCGCACTGTCAGTTACAGCCTACAGCCTGTTTTCTCTGGCGGCTATACAGGCGACCCTGCTTTATTTCCAGAACCGCCAACTGAAGCGCAACTATAACAGCTCGATATTGCGCAACCTGCCACCACTGCAAACCATGGAATCCCTGCTTTTTGAAATGCTATGGGCAGGCGTTGTCATGCTTATTCTCGCCATCGTGACGGGCGCCATTTTTATAGAAAACCTGTTTGCCCAGAATCTTGCCCACAAAACTATATTCTCGCTGCTGTCACTGCTGGTTTTCGTCGCACTGCTTGTAGGGCGTTATACAAAAGGCTGGCGCGGCATGACTGCAAGCCGCTGGACACTGGCCGGGTGCGCCCTGCTTATGGTGGCCTTCTATGGCAGCAAGTTTGCCATCGAACTGGTATTCCAGAAGGGCGGTTAATATCCCGCCCTTAACATCTTGACACCAGACACAATCACAACCTACTTTCGCTACTTGTCAGCAACATAAGGACACCCCTGGTTTGGACGGTACATCGCTTACTGCGCTGTCGATTATTCTCGTCGGGCTGATCATGCTGTCGGCATTTTTCTCCAGCTCTGAAACCGGCATGATGTCACTCAACCGGTATCGCCTCAAACACATGGCGAAAACCGGCCATAAAGGCGCAAAACGGGCACAGGGGTTGCTGCAGCGCACCGATCAACTTATCGGCATCATTCTTATTGGCAACAACTTCGTCAATATCCTGGCGTCGTCTATCGCCACGGTCATTGCAATCCGCATTTGGGGCGATGCCGGCATAGCCATTGCGACATTGCTCCTGACGATCGTTATCCTTATTTTTGCCGAAGTCACACCCAAGACCCTGGCCTCCCTGTTTCCGGAAAAAATCGCATTCCCGGCGAGCTACGTGCTCGGCCCGCTCCTGAAGGTTCTATACCCGATCGTTTGGGCCGTGAACCTGTTCACAGGAGCCATCCTGAGAATTTTGAGAATTTCTCCGAATGACGCGGCCAGCGACCACCTGAGCCGGGAAGAGCTAAGAACTCTGGTGAACGAAGCCGGCGCACTGATTCCAGCGAAGCACAAAGATATGCTTGTGAGCATCCTGGACCTGGAGAAAGTGACGGTAAACGACATCATGGTGCCGCGAAACGAAGTCTCCGGCATAGACCTGGACGACGACACGGACACTATTTTGCGCCAACTGAGGAACAGCCAGCATACCCGACTGCCGGTTTTCAAAGGCGACATCAATGACATTCAGGGCATTCTGCACCTACGCAGCGCAACCAAATTGCTGCAAGAGCAAGAAATCAATAAAGCCATGATCATGCAGCTCTGCCAGGAACCCTACTTCATTCCTGAAAGTACCCCGCTGAACACTCAGCTCATCAACTTCCAGAAAGGCAAGCGTCGTTTCGGGATAGTTGTGGACGAATATGGCGATGTACTCGGGCTCGCTACCCTGGAGGACATTCTCGAAGAGATTGTTGGCGAGTTCACAACGGATTATGCGGCGACGAGTCCCGACATCATTCCGCAGGAGGACGGCACCTTCATTATTGACGGCACGACCGCCGTACGCACCATCAACAAGACTCTGGGATGGAAACTGCCTACAGACGGGCCGAAAACCTTGAACGGCCTTATTACAGAAACCCTTGAAAATATTCCGGACACCAACGTTTGCATGAAAGTAGACGGGCACCGGGTCGAAGTTCTCCAAATCAAGGACAATGTTGTAAAAGCAGCGATCGTACATCCGAAAAAGCGCAAAAAACGCGCGCTATCCATGGCCTGACAATGCCCTTTCCGGTCAGGTTTGATAGACGTTCCGGTTATAGCGCAGCCTCTTCTTGGAAGATCAAAATTTAACCATCTCCTTGACGCATATCAAACTACCACCAACACTGAGGGTGAGTTCAAAAAATAATAATCGCAAGGAGCTTGTCCATGAGTCTGACACATACCTTTGGCCTTCTGACCCACCCTGACGAGCAGTGGGAGGCGATTCGAAAAGAATCCGAATCTGTTACTCGCCTATACACGGGACACGTATTACTTCTCGCACTTATACCTGCTCTTGCAGGCTTCATCGGAACCACTCAAGTAGGCTGGCAAATCGGTGATGGCCAAGTTACGCGCCTCTCGGTCGATAGCGCGCTTAGCCTGTCCGTGCTGTTCTACGCGGCCATGCTGGCCGGCATCTTCATTCTCGGCAAGTTCATTGATTTTTTTGCAGCAACTTACGACGCGGCGGATCAGGCACCAAGGGGGGTTACAATGGCCGCCTACACCGCCACACCCATGTTCCTGATAGGCGTTATCGCGGCTTACCCGAACATCTGGGTAAATATGCTGGCCGGGCTCGTTGCTATCGCGTACGCGGTGTACCTGCTTTATGAAGGCCTACCCATCCTGATGAAAATTCCGGAAGAGCGCGGATTCATGTTTGCCACAGCCGTACTTACCGTAGGGCTTGTGATGTTTGTTGCACTACTTGCTATCAGCGTCGTGATCTGGAGCGTAGGAATCGGTCCGATTTACGTATCATGAAGGTTAGAGCCCGGCATTCGTGTCAGTAAACCAGAAAGGGTGCTCCATGGGAGCACCCTTTATTTTTTAGAATAAGCACTCGGGTTAGTTTTTATTCATGTTAACGCAACCCAAAATGCGGTAAATTTAATCTATAATCAAGAATCAGCCCTATAATCAAAAAATAGATAGTCAAGCTCGGTCATGTACCCGGTTGAGCCGTAAACAGGAGTCGGCCATGAATAAGCAGTCCGGCATACATTACCTCCGTGAGCACAGAGAGGCAGGAAGCAACCAGCCGGTTCCTGTGGAGGTCACACGCATCCGCGACACCGTTGTTGCCGGATTGGGTGACCTGTTGCAAGGCGCTTTTGATGCCGTTGATGATTCGCTGTTCGAGCTGGCCAACAACGCCCGCAGCAACAATGAACAGAATCGCTATTTTGAAGCCATGCGGGAAATTCGCATCAAGCGAAAAGGTGTAGAGCGCCACTTCCAGAATACAGTTGCGCAGTTTTTTTCCAACCCACCTCATACTGGCTCATTTCAAGAAGACGCCCTTGGGCGGCAGGCAAATGCGGACAACCTCGCACTGGTCGGTAATGATGACCTCGAAGAACAGGTTGCGCTGAACGCCATGATCACCAAAGCCAAGGCGCATTTTCAGGGGCCTCTTTTGCAGCTCCAGACCCGCTTCAGCCAGGTCTACGAAGGCGCTACTGACGAAGCGCCGGTAAACCCCATGGCGCCAGAGCACCTGTGCAGTGCCTTTACTGAAGCCATTCAGGCCCTGGAAATTCAGATCCGCGAACGCTTAATCCTGCTCAAGCAGTTTGATCGATACGTTGTATCCAACCTGGGCATGCTTCTGGATGAAGCGAACAGAATTCTTATTCAGGCAGGTGTTATCCCGAATTTCCGTTATCACGGCAAAACCGGAGAACAGCACGTTGCACCTGACGGCCAATCGACCGCCCAGGCTCCGGACGGGTCAGAGGAAAACCGCCGGGAGGCCACAGAAGGCAGCAATGCCGTCTTTGAACAGATTCATCAGTTACTGGCCCGTCAGCGGGCGAACGCAGGTATACCATCCCGGCAGAATGATCCAAATATTCGGATTATCGGGGGGAATGAACTGGCAAGCTTGCTGGCATCATTGCCCTTCTCTACTCAGGATACTGAAACAGGAAACAACCTCAGCGAAGGTGAGCCGCTTACCATTGATGTTCGCGATGTGGTGCACCAGATTCTTGCCCAGGCTAATACCAGCGATGGCAAAAAGCCCGCACTCAAAGAGGTCGATGAGGATCTGATCAACCTTGTTTCCATGCTTTTTGAGTTCATCCTCGATGACTACAATCTCTCTGCCCCGGTTCAGGTTCTGATAAGCAGACTGCAGATACCTATCCTCAAGGTCGTCATAAAAGATAAGAGCTTTTTCAGCAAGACCACACACCCTGCGCGAAAGCTGCTTAACGCTCTTGCCCGTGCAGGCATTGGCTGGAGCAACAGCGACGAGAAAGCCAGAGACAAGCTTTACGATAAGATTCACGGGATCGTGCAGAGGATCCTTAACGAGTTCGACGGAGACATCGTCTTATTTGAAACACTTAACGATGAGTTTGAAGAATTTCTGGCCCGGGAAAATCGTAAAGCATCTCTCGTAGAACAACGTACTCGTGAATCAGAGCGGGGGCGCATCAAGTCCCAGAAAGCACAGGAACTGGTAGACCGGGTGATCAAAGAACGCGTAGCCCGTTATCGGCTACCGGAGCCTACTTATAACATTCTGGTCAATGGCTGGAGCCGCGTTATGTTCCTGGCCTATCTTCGTGACGACGTGGAGCACCGCTGGCAGGAAAGCGTGAAAGTTGTTGATGACCTGATCTGGTGCCTCCATCCACATCAGGAAGACGCAGAAAGGGATCAGTGGGTTCGCGTTGTGCCCGGCCTCCTCAAGTCACTGCGCGCTGGGCTGGAAGAGGTTTCGTATAACGCCTCGAAACTTGACCAGACCATGAGCCAGCTCAAGCACGAACTGGCGGAGGCCTTCCGTGCGAGCTCCAGTGCAGAGCTTGTTGAGGAATCTCCGACACAGGAGCCTGAGCAGGATGACCTCAAGAGCCATATGCAGCCTCAGCCCGAGGATGCGGCCATCGCTGAGTTTGTTGCACAGATCGACGGCATCGAGATAGGCAATTGGGTGGAGTTCCGTCTGGTAAATGGGGCAAGTTTCCGGTGCAAGCTCTCGGCGATCATTGAAGAAGCCGACTGCTTCGTCTTTGTTAATCGCATGGGCCTGAAAGTCATTGAAAAGACACGCGTTGAACTTGCCCACGAAATGCGGCGTGGAAGAATGACTCTGCTGGAACAAGGCGCATTCATTGATCGGGCACTGGACGCCGTTGTCGGCTCCCTGCGCAGCAAAACTGCCTGAACCGGCGCGGATCCTCGGTTAACCTGAGGGTCCGCAGATTCGGCGCAGCTGATCATCCGGTAATAATGGAGTAACCTGAGGTCAATGCTGGAACATGGCAGCAACAATAGCCTTCCGGCGAAGTATCGGATCGCGCTCGCCCTATCAACCGCTTTCCTGATTCACACGCTGTTGCTATCTGGCATTCCTTACGTCGTTCCGGATCCTCCAGTCAATCACCGACAGCAACTCGAACTCGAACTGGTCGCAGCGGGCATTGCTCCCGAGACCGCGCCATCTGTCTATACGACAGACCGAGACGGGAAAAACCTCGTGCGCAATCCACCATTTGAGGCTACGCCAGACCAAAGCGAACCATCGCAGCAAAAACCCGTGCTGACAGCCAACCGCTCTGAGCAAAAGACCACCGCAGCTGAACTCGCGAAGCCCGCAACACCCTCACGCCCTGCACACAAGCCATCAAAATCTGGCGCCCGCAAGCAGTCGCCAGACAGCCAAAGCAAAGAAAACACGACCAGGATTACGCAATCGCCTTCCGAACAGGATCCTTACCTGATCAAACTTGCCATGCACCTGGCTACGCAGCTTGAAAGCCGGCGCATACCTGCCATCAGGGAATTGACTCATTCGCACAGCATGGAGATGGAACTTCGTCTACTGGGGAATGGCGCACTTACCAGAGTGAGAGTAATCAAATCGACAGGTATCGAGCAGATAGATACCGCAGCATACCGGGCCGCGCTTGCTGCCAGCCCCTACCCTGAACCACCGCCCGATGAGAACGGAAAGAGCCGCTTCGAAGTTAAACTGGTGTTTGCTCCGTCGCGGCTCTGAAAAGCAGAAAAGATAATCAGGCTTCAGTCTGTTTGGCAGCCTCTTTGACCAGCTTCGCCAACTCACCGTTCTCAGACATTTCCATAATAATGTCACAGCCACCTACCAACTCGCCGTTAACATACAGCTGAGGGTAAGTAGGCCAGCTTGAATAAACTTTCAGGCCTTCGCGCAACTCCTGATTATCAAGAATATTAACGAATGCAAAGCGCTCGCCGCACGCCATCAGAGCCTGTGACGTTTTGGCAGAAAAACCACACTGAGGAGCCTGGGGCGACCCCTTCATGTATAGGATAATCGTGTTTTCCGAGAGCTGCGATTTAATGGTTTCGTTGATGTCCATGAACATTCACCTTTAATTGAAAACGGAACAGTGTCTTGCGCTTTCTTACGCTGTTGCATCTGATCTATTGAAAACCATTGTACACTTCTGGCGAGCCCCTCAACAAACTCTGCAATTTGACGCAGAGCAAGCCCCCAAACCGCAGCGTTGTCATCAATGGCGCGAAGGGCTAGACTTGATGCCCCCTTTTTTCATCAATAACTTTTCACTCATCCAAGGCTTCATTACGGTAAGGGCCATCCTATGGCAGCAAGGCATTTTCTGACACTGAATGACATGACCACCAACGAGCTGGAGAGCCTTGTGGATCATGGAACCAGGCTCCGGAACGAATGGCGCCAAGGCAAGGTAAGGGACTCACTTAAAAATCGCGTGCTGGCGATGATTTTTGAAAAGTCCTCAACTCGCACCCGAGTCTCGTTCGAAGCGGGTATGACCCAACTGGGTGGCTCTGCAATGTTTCTTTCTCCACGGGACACGCAGTTGGGCCGCGGGGAACCTATAGAAGACTCTGCGATCGTCATCTCCAGCATGGTGGATGCCGTGATGATCCGCACCTTTGCTCATGAAACCGTTGAAAAGTTTGCAAAAGCATCACGGGCACCGGTTATCAACGCGTTGACCGATGATTTCCACCCCTGCCAGTTGTTGGCCGATATGCAGACTTACCGCGAGCATCGCGGCAGCATTAGAGGCGCCACGGTGGCCTGGATTGGTGATGGCAATAATATGTGTCACTCCTACATTAATGCAGCCACGCAGTTCGATTTTCACCTGAACATCGCAACGCCCGAAGGTTACGAGCCAGATCCAGAACTGGTGAAGGCCCACAGTGACCGAGTCACACTCATGCGTGAGCCAGCGGACGCTGCGCGCAACGCAAACCTGCTGGTTACCGATGTATGGGCTTCGATGGGCCAGGAAGATGAACAGAAGGCCCGCGAGAAAGCGTTCAGCAACTATCAGATCAACCAGGCGCTGATGGCTGTAGCGGAAAAAGACGCACTGCTTATGCACTGTCTGCCCGCTCACCGTGGTGAGGAAATTTCTGCTGATATGATAGAGCACCCGAATTCCGTCATCTGGGACGAAGCCGAAAACCGGCTTCACGCCCAGAAAGCCCTGCTGGAATTCCTGATCCTGAACCGCCTGGACTAAGATTTATGAGCTCGCCCGACAACACCGCTCACAACTGGTTGCTCGAAGTAAACAATCTGACCTGTGGGTACGGCGGAGACGCTGTTGTAAAAGACGTCAACTTCGCTCTCAGCCACGGAGATATCGGCTGCTTGCTCGGGCCCAGCGGTTGCGGAAAAAGTACGATATTGCGGGCTTTGGCAGGCTTTCTTCCGCTGACCGGCGGTGAGATACGCCTGCAATCCCAACAGATAAGCCTGCCCGGAAGAACACTGGCGCCCGAAAAGCGTCGCATCGGTATGGTTTTCCAGGACTATGCTCTGTTTCCACATTTGAGCATCGCCGACAACGTGGGCTTCGGATTACGCGGGCTGGACAAAGCCGAGAAGCGGCAGAAAGTTATGGACCTGCTTCACGTTGTCCACTTGCAGGATCTGGCAGACAACTACCCCCATGAACTTTCCGGCGGCCAGCAGCAAAGGGTTGCCCTCGCGCGGGCGCTCGCCCCTGAGCCGACGCTGATTCTGCTCGATGAACCCTTCTCCAACCTAGACACAGACCTGCGCCGCAGGCTCAGCCTCGACGTTCGTGAAATCCTGAAAACCCTTGGCATCAGTGCCATTCTGGTGACTCACGATCAGCAGGAAGCCTTCGCAATGTGCGACCAGGTAGCCGTACTACAAAGTGGCAAGATCCAGCAGTGGGACGTGCCTTACAACCTCTACCATGAGCCAGTGAATCGCTTTGTGGCAAGCTTTGTGGGACAAGGTGGATTTATACCGGGCAAAGCCGTGGGGCCGGACATCATAGAGTCTGAACTGGGTATCATTCACGGAAACCGGGCCTACAAGTGGCCTCCCGGCACTCTGGTAGACGTGCTTATCCGCCCTGATGACATTGTCTACGATGCGGAATCAGACCTGCGTCCGAAAGTGGTGGAGAAGACCTTTGCGGGCACCTCCACGCTTTACCGGTTCCGCTGCTCTGAAGATACCGAATTCGAGGCACTGTTCAGAAGCCATCTGGACTTTCACCTGGGCGAGTCAGTACCGGTGCGGGTCGAAGCCGACCACCTCATCGCTTTCGAACGCAACAGCTGATCAAAGGATCAGTTGTTGCTGACCCTCTCTATCGCATCCAGCCAGCCCGCGTACAGCGACTCACGCAGCGCGGGGCGCATTTCTGAGTGGAACTGCCGCTCACATTCCCAGAGTTCCGCAATCTGCTCCAGGCTCTCGTAAACACCGGTTTGCAGGCCGGCAAGATAAGCCGCGCCTAAAGCCGTCGTTTCTGTGACCCGGGGGCGATCAACCGTAACGTTCAGAATATCTGCCAGGAACTGCATCAGCCAGTCATTGACAACCATACCCCCGTCGACCCTGAGTGACCCCAGAGTTGCCCCGTCATTCAGAATTGCCCGGACCAGGTCCTTGGTCTGATAACAGACAGATTGCAGCCCGGCCGTAACTATCTCACCAATCCCCGTATCCCGTGTCAGCCCCATGATGGCGCCACGAGCGTGCGGATCCCAGTGGGGAGCACCCAGCCCGGTAAACGCGGGCACCAGATAAACCGAATTTTCCACGCCCACGGTTTCCGCATGGACGGAGGATTCGTTGGCATGGCTTATCAACTTCAAGCCGTCACGCAACCACTGCATGGCGGCGCCAGCCACAAATATACTGCCCTCCACCGCATAGCAGGGTTTGCCACCAAGACGATAAGCCACTGTAGTTAGCAGGCGGTTCTCGGAACGCACTGCTTTCGAGCCTGTATTGGCCACCAGAAAACACCCCGTGCCATAGGTGCTCTTGGCCATTCCTGGCTTGAAGCAGGCTTGCCCTATCAGTGCCGCCTGCTGATCACCCGCGATGCCGGCCACCATGACCGGCGCACCAAGCCAATGAGGCTCGATTTCACCAAAATCCGCCGCACTGTCGAGAACATCAGGCAACAACGAATACGGGACACGAAACAGCGATAGCAGCTCATCATCCCAACGCTGTTCATGAATATTGAACAGCGCAGTTCTGGACGCGTTACTGGCGTCCGTATAGTGCGAGCGCCCTCCCGTCAGATTCCAGAGTAGCCAACTGTCTATCGTGCCGAACGCAAGCTCACCCGCTTCGGCCCGAGCACGGGCACCTTCCACATTATCAAGTATCCACGCAATTTTTGTGGCAGAGAAGTAAGGATCGATCAGCAGGCCGGTACGCTCGACGACCGCGCTTTCATGGCCGTCGGTTTTAAGCTTGGTACACAGTGAGGCTGTGCGCCTGTCCTGCCAAACAATCGCGCGATGGATAGGCTTACCTGTCGCCCGCTCCCAAATAACCGTAGTTTCGCGCTGGTTGGTAATGCCGATTCCTGCGAGTTCCGAGGCGTCAACTGAAGCCTGCTCAAGCGCACCTCGACATACACTGAGGGTGCTCTCCCAGATTTCGGTGGCGTCATGTTCAACCCTGCCGTCACTGGGAAAGTACTGGGGAAATTCCTGCTGATCTGCAGCAACACTGGTACCACGCTGGTCGAACACGATCGCACGGGAACTGGTGGTGCCCTGATCAATGGCAAGCAGATATCGGGTCATTACGAATCCTGGCGTCTGATTGTTTACCGGATTCTAGCAGCAGGTTCCAGGAAATAAGAGCATTGGCGAGGATTCGGGAGAGAAACCCCGGAAAGAAGGTGCAGGTTATGCAAAAAAGAAAAAAAAGGACCGGAAACCGGCCCTCAAATGACGAATGAAACAAGGAAAATTCGTAAGAACCACAACGTAGAAGTCATCTCTTACAACCTGATTATCTGTTTCACCTGCAAAAAGTTCAGTAGTCCTTGTGTAGCCGCTTTGTTACATCAGGTGAGAGCCTGAGACCTGTCTCACACTCTCATCAACAACCTGGCTCCAACGGTTTTTTACGCGGCCAGACCAGGCTAAAGCGAGCGCCACCCAGGCTGTCGCTGCGGCTCACGAACGCCTGCCCGTTATGCCAGTAAAGTATACGGCGCACTATAGAAAGGCCAAGCCCATACCCGCCGGAGGTGCGGGTACGACTGTCATCAAGCCGGGCGAATGCGGTAAACACTTTCTCCCACTCTTCTTCCGGTATACCCGGGCCATCATCTTCCACATCGATCCGACAATGGTCCTCATCAATGTGGCAACGGACCAGCACCTTACCCGCCGCATAGCGCCCGGCATTCCCCACAAGATTCTGGATAGCACGATGGATGTAGCGTGGTTCTACGTCAGCCATAGCCCAACGTTCCGTCGCTTCATCGATATCACCTTCGATGCACAGAGCTGGGCGAACACGCTGCTGCTCCTCTACAACCTGCTTCACAATATCGGTTATAGAAGCTTCCTGTAGCGAAAAGACCGGGCCACCCTGTTCCAGACGTGCGTACGTCAGGATCTCGTCAATCAGCTCATCAAGCTCCTGAATGTCCCCATCAATACCATCAAGTTGTTTCTGAAGAGCTTCCTGGCCCTGGCAATCCTCGATCATCTGTACGCCAAAACGTATACGAGCGACCGGAGTTCTCAATTCGTGGGAAACCGCATGAATCATTTCACGCTGAACATTCACAAGCCGCTGTATGTGCTCAGCCATACCGTTAAACGACACCGCTAATCGAGAGACAATCGTGCCCTCTCCGGCTTCTACACGAGCACCCATTTCACCCCGCGCAATCCGTACCGCAACAGACTCGACTTTGCGCAGGTTGCTGTCCAGGTAACGAAGCGCAAGAAGCAGCGACAGCGCCAGCACACTACCTGACACCACCACTAACATAAGAATGACTGGCCATGCCCAAGGGTTAAAGGGCGCAGGCAGGGTGACCTGAATCAGCTCGCCATCAGCCAGCTGCACAAGTACCCGCCCCTTACCTTTGTCTTGATAGAAAACGGAACCGCGGCTGTGCACCCGATCCAGAACCGCATCATCCGGTAAAGCCCCGGGGCCCTGGATTCTCAGAATGGATAGATTCAGTCCTGCCGCCAGCCGCTCAGAGGCGTCGTCCCGCTCCTCTGCCCCAACTGCATCGAGGTGCATCCGCGTAATCTGCGCAGAGGCAGCAGCTATATCCTGATAGGGCTCAGATGTCCTTAGCTGCAAGGCTTCCCCATGGAACCCGCTCGCCAGAAACCGGTAACCCAGGCTATCTTCCACGGCTACCACCTGACCATAGCCCAACCGCTCACGAATAACCGGAGAGAGCGACAACTCCCCGGCACCTGCAGCTTTGAAGTCATATTGGGAGACAAGCCAGTGATACTGCTGCTCCGGTGCAGGCGAGGAGGCCAGCCAGCGCATCAATGGCTCAGAGAACCGCTCATGCCAGAACTGAGAACGTACGGAGTTGATACCCGTAAAAAGGACAACACAAAGCAGAACCACCAGTGCAGCAAGACCGGCAAGGCGGACGTATAACTTGAGGTAAAACTTCAGGGGCATGTCAACGAACCCTGGCAGGAATACGCCGGCCGGAAACCCCGAGCCGGCGATGAAGACTGAATCGTCAGGCTTCCTTTACAAACAGATAGCCTTTGCTTCGAACCGTCTTGATCCTGCGTGGATGGATGGGGTCATCGCCGATTTTCGGGCGAATCCGGGAGACCCTGACGTCAATGGATCTATCCTGACCATCATATTCGATGCCCCGCAAGGCGGTGAAAATCTCTTCCCGGCTCAACACCCTTCCGGCATTGCTGGCCAGCAACCAGAGCAGGTCAAACTCAGCACTGGTCAAATCGATACTGACATCGCTCAACCAGGCTTCACGCATGGAGCGGTCAACAACCAGATCGTTGAATTGCAGGCGGGTAGGTTCCTCGCCGCCAGCTTCATCCGCATTATTCTGCGAATTTTCTGTCACACGGCGCAGCATGGCGCGAATTCGAGCCAGAAGCACGCGGGGCTTGACGGGTTTACCGATGTAATCATCCGCGCCCATTTCAAGACCAAGCACTTGGTCCAGGTCATCCGTGCGCGCAGTGAGCATGATGATAGGGCCGGAAAAAAACGGTCTTACACGGCGACAAATTGAAAGGCCATCTTCACCGGGCAACATCAGATCCAACACCACAAGATCTGGCTGCTCGTTGCGGATGCGCTCAACCGCCGGGCCTCCATGCGTTTCGACTGTTACAGCCAAGCCGTTACTCTCGAGGTATTCCCGGGTCAGCTCGGCCAGCCGCTCATCATCTTCGACAATAAGAATTCGCCAACTTTCGTTCGTCTGTTCCACGCGGTCCATCTCTGGTTTTATTTTTCCAAGTTCAGTTGTCCATCTGTCTCCGACGATACAGACAACCTGATGTAACAGCAATTATACATGCTATTCAAAAATATACATGGAACGTTCCATCAGTTACACCCAGTCACATACATTGGCCGGATTCACCGCAACCGGAACGAAGCCAACTCAGTTGTTATAGCGGCCGGCCCTGGGCAATTTCTTCGTCTGTCGCCTCACGGCGCCCAATGATTTCCAGATCAAAATACAGGGTAAAGCCAGCTAACGGATGGTTGGCATCAACCCGAATAAGGTTACCGTCAATGCCCATAACCTGAACAATCTGCGCATTGTCGCCGGTGTTGGTTTGGAACTTCATTCCAACCTGAAGGTTTTCCACACCTTCGAACATCGACTTGGGAATCTTCCGCACCAGATCTTCCCTGTGCTCACCATAAGCCATGGAAGGCGGCACGGTTACCTCAAGACAATCCCCGGCGTTACGATCTTTCACTGCCTCCTGGATACCCTTGATAATATCGGGGCTGCCGTAGAGAAAATGCAGAGGCTCACTGCCCTCTGAGGTATCAACCAACTCGCCGAGTTTGTTCTTCAGCACGTAGTGAACAGTAAAAACGTCCGGTCTTTTTTGGGAATCTTGCATCAGGGTTTCGAGTTTCCTGTATCCGATGGGTTTTCTGTCAGTTGCAGGCCGTGGACCACAAGGCGTTGATCCAGTTTTTCACGCAGCCCTGAAGGCTGGTCAAGGCCCATTCGTTGCAGTAGCTCTGTGTAGCGGCCCTCTTCATCTTTGGCCCGAAGAGCCTGCAAGAGAGTGAATAGTTTACCACGGCGGCTCGCCGTTTCAGACTTGAGTTTCTTAAGGGCTTTGCCCAATACCAGCTCCTGATCGGTAAAATCCCGACCAAAGGGAAACGCCGGAAACCAATCTTTGCCGCCAGCCTCTGAAAACAACTTTGCGATGGCATCTGGCGTATTGTTCAGCCAACTCTCCGGAAGCCGGAACGCTGAATCAACCTTTCCGGCTTTCTGGGCCTGGCTAAGCAGAGACTGTTGAAAACGGGAATCCGCAATGCGGATCAGGCGCAGATAGACTTGCTCATCCGGCTGACCGCGCAGGTCAGCAATTCCGTATTCGGTGATCACCACATCACGGAGATGACGGGGAATCGTGCAGTGGCCGTAGTTGAATATAATGTTCGAGACCGCCTCACCCTTGGTTTTGCGGGTACTGCGCAAGGCGATAATAGAACGAGCACCGGGCAGCTCATGCGCCATAGACACAAAATTGTACTGACCTCCAACGCCACTGATCACCCGACCATCCTCAAGCCCATCCGAAACTGCAGCGCCACTAAGTGTGTACATCATTGCAGTATTTATGAACCGGCTATGAACACGCTGAGCGGCCTTGAGACGTTGGTTACCGAAGCGGTGATCATAAAGATGATTAATGAAGTTAACGCTGGTCATACAGATTCGATCACGGTCCTCATCAGAGAGCTCGCGCAGCAACTGATAGAACTGTTTGGGCCCCAGATAAAAGCCACCATGCATGGCAACACCACCGCTTAGCTTGTCCCCTAGCGCCAGGGCCCCAATAGCCTCCCTGGACTCAGGCTTATCCAGATCACCATCCAGCGTATGGTCACCTACCCGCAAGCGACCACCTTTGAATTCAACTTCATTTCGCAGAATCCCGTAACGGGTCAGCCAGGTCACGTCGCGGGCGCGCAAGGGCGAGTCAATCAGCCCTTCACGTCGCAAAACATCCAGAGTTGTCAGGGAAACAGCACTCCTAATCTCACCGTTATTAATCAGCGTTTGCAGATCGGCATGGTCATAAACTTCGCGCCGGAGAATACCCTCCTGCAGAAGATACAGAAAGCCATCCACCATCATTTCGCTGCAGCCGTATAGCCCCTGCTCAAACGGCCCGACACCACCTTCTTTTACTGCAAGGGGGAAGTACTCCGCGACTTTCAGATAGTCAAAAACAGCCTTCCAGGCATCGTTATTCTTGTGGCGCAAAATAGCACTATGCACAAGCGCAGCGCCGAGCGAACCTATGCCCAACTGCAGCGTGCCACCATCCTTCAACAAGGTACTGGCGTAAAAGCCAATCAAATGGTCTTCCGGGCTTATGGCCATCTGGGGCGCGGAAAACATCGGATATTCCGAAGCCTCGTGTTCAAAAATCATATCGAACTGGTCTTCGGATATAGCGGCGTCACGACCAAACCAGGGTAGCTGGCGATTGACTTCACCTACGATAGCTACCGGGGAACCCGCTGCCTCCAGATCTCTGAGCATTGGGACAAGATCCAGAGTCAGGTCCGGGTTACAGCTCATGCTCACCATGCCCGGAGAGTCATGCAACTCACCCGGCGCGACCATCTGGGCGACTACATTCACCCCCATATCCATCAGATCGCGCGCCGCGTGCGTGTAGTTCGTGGATATGTAGTGGCGCTGCTGGCTCCGATTGTTGAGGGCACTGCCGGCTTTGAAAAAGAACTCCGAAACCTGAACATTGGAGGGCAACCGGTTATTGCTGACATCCTGAGCATACTGCAGGTCCGGAATGCCATCGTACAGGCGTTCCGCTATCGGACCCATAAAGCGTTTTTCCAGAGAGGAACTACCTGAGGGGGCGAGTAATGAAAGCGCTGTGAATATCCGCAGATCTATCTCCGGATCGTCCTTTGCCCTCTGATAGAGCGCATTCACAAAGCGGATCGGCTTTCCAAGCCCCAAGGGCAAACCCAGCGTAATCTTTTTACCAACCCGGCGGATTACCTCATCCACACAACGTTCCGTGTCATCCAAACGCTCAATGCTGTTTACCGCCATATCAAAACCCTCATTGGTCGATCAGCTTTTATAATATGAGGATCATCACATGACCTATGTGATCAGACAATGCATCAGATCATGAATACGACCATTAACCGGCCTTGAGCCCACGGGACAGAATAAGAGAGGAGGTAAAACATATCGCTCAAAGCGAGCGCGAAAAGATCTTAAAGCGGGATTAACTGCGAACTAAAAAAGTGCGAGGGGTGCGGTAACCGGGATCAGAACTTCCACTTCAGATTCAGGCAGGCGCCTTCATTCAAAAGTGCAATCCCATGGTCGGCCTGCGCAGGCTGAGAGGCGTATTGCTTGCCCGTACTCTCGCTACGAACCAGCGACAGACTCAGCAAGCGCGACCCGATTTCGGCAACGGCATCAGCGTCGTCATCATAATCGCCAGACATCCGCTGCTGTAGCTCGTAGACGTCTTCAGTGGTCATGATTTCGCTCAGTTCATCAAACCCGTGCCCAGCAGCTTCGGCGCGAACTACAAACGCGGCGACGTTGAGAACCAGCAATGTGATAAATATGCGAATAATCATGATGTTTGCGATGACCTTTCAACCGGATCAGAAGTTTACTTATACCATAGCCTAAAGTCTAACCCCTGAGCGGCGAAAAGATGTGAAATTGCACACAATTGCGACGCCTTTTTGTCACAGCTTCACTCACTTTTTGTCAAAAAATGATCCCCTGTATTGCAGAATGTAACAGCCAACCTAACCAAAACAAAAATAGCTATACTATTCAATAATTTATAATCAAGCCAAGCCGTATCTTTCATCACGGACAAGGATAGGTAAACTCCCCGTGAATCGCCTCAATCGCTTCAAGTGTATCCGGGCTTAGCTGCACGCTGAGCGAGCCGAGGTTTTCCTGAAGCTGCTCCATGGTGGTGGCACCAATAATATTGCTGGTCAAAAAGCTCCGGCTGTTTACAAAAGCCAGGGCCATCTGAGCCGGGGAAAGATTGTTCTGGTGGGCAAGTTCAACATAGGCGCGAGTTGCATCCGCACCACCCCCGTTGTTGTAGCGGCTGAAGCGCTCAAAGAGTGTAAGGCGTGCTTTTTCAGGCCACTTACCACCCATGTATTTGCCAGTTAGCATCCCGAAGGCCAGAGGTGAATAGGCCAGCAAGCCAGTACGCTCCCGGTGGGCAATTTCCGCGGTACCGACTTCAAAAGACCGATTCAGCAAATTATAGGGGTTCTGAATGCTGGCGATCCGCGGCAAGTCTAGTTCTGTGGCCAGACGCAGATATTCCATAATGCCCCAGGGCGTCTCGTTGGAGAGCCCTATATGCCGCACCTTTCCCGCATCCACCAGCTCTCCGAGGGCAGACAGTGTTTCCTCTATCGGCGTGAACTTCTCTTTCGGGTCGTGCTCATAACCAAGCTTGCCGAAAAAGTTGGTGTTACGGTCCGGCCAATGCACCTGGTAAAGATCGATATAGTCCGTCTGCAAGCGCTTCAGGCTGGCATCACAAGCTTCAATAATATGATTGCGGGTCAGGCGGGGGCCATTGCGCAGATAGCTCAATCCGTTGCCAGGCCCGGCGACTTTCGAGGCAATCACCAAATCGTCGCGGCGCCCGCGTTGCGCCAGCCAGTTGCCCAGGTAGGTTTCAGTCAGCCCCTGGGTTTCTGCACGCGGCGGCACCGGGTACATTTCTGCCGCATCAATAAAATTCACACCTTCAGAGGTCGCGTAATCCAGCTGTTCAAAAGCTTCCTGCTCAGTGTTCTGCTCGCCCCAGGTCATGGTTCCCAGGCAAATCAGGCTGACGTCAATGTCGGTACTTCCAAGCTTTCGGGTTTGCATAGCGTTAGCGTCTCCGCTTCAGATTATTGAGCGAGTAATGAAAACGTCGCAGGAGTGTCGCGTAACTGTCACTCAGCTCTCTCATAGTGAATGCACGCAAAGCAACTCCTGGAAGCATCGTGATTAAAAGCAATCAGGCTAATCCGCGAGAGCAACACATTACCATCGTTTCTGAAACGTTTCCGCCGGAAATCAATGGCGTTGCCAATACGTTGAAACACCTGTGCCAGGGACTCATTCAGAAGGGTCACAGGGTCACTGTTGTTCGCCCACGGCAACGTGGCGAACGCAAGAACATTGCGCCAACTACAAATGAAGCCTTGTTCTCCCGGGAATATATTGTGACCGGCCTGCCCTTGCCCGGCTATGCAGACCTGCGGTTCGGTGTAACCACCAGCGGCGAACTCCGGCGACTCTGGCAAACCAACCGGCCGGATACAATCTATGTGGCCACCCAGGGGCCTCTGGGCATAGCTGCCGCGTCTGCGGCCCGAAAAATGGGAATACCGGTCAGCTCAGGATTTCACACCAACTTCCACCAGTACAGCCGATACTACGGCGTCGGCGTTCTTGAAAAGCTGCTTTGCAGCTACGGCCGCTGGTTTCACAACCGCACAGCCATCACCCTGGTTCCCACCAAAAAGATGCAGCAGGTCACCGCAAAAATGGGCATCACCTCCACCGGTGTCTGGAGCCGCGGGGTCGATTGCAATCACTTTGCACCACACAAACGGGACGAATCACTTCGCGCAAGCTGGGGGCTCGACGACAACAGCCCCGCAGTGCTTTATGCGGGGCGGCTAGCCGCAGAAAAAAACCTAAAAATGGCGGTGGCTTGCTACGAACGCATACACAAGCTGCACCCCCGGGCCAAATTTGTGCTGGTGGGCGATGGCCCCATGCGAAAACAACTGGCCGAGAAACACCCCGACTACATTTTTTGCGGCACCCAGCGGGGCAATGATCTCGCCCGCCACTACGCCTCCTGCGACCTGTTCCTGTTCCCAAGCAAAACCGACACCTTTGGCAACGTTGTGCTTGAAGCAATGGCCAGCGGTCTCGCCGTCATTGCTTACGATGACGCCGCAGCCCGGGAACACATCCGGAACGAGGAAAACGGCATAAAGGCTCCGCTGACCATGGATGAGAAATTTGTCAGCGGAGCACTCCGGCTGATTAACCAACCAACCCTGCTTAACCGTATTCGCGAGCAGGCCCGGCAGGATGCCCTGAAACTGAGCTGGAATTCGCAGATAGAACAATTCGAGCAGCTCGTGCTAAACCAAAGCCCAAAGGCCCGATACTATGCAAACAACAAGCAAAGCATCTCGCTTCTTTGAATCGGCAGATCAACGCGAGTACGCCTTCTGCCAGCGCATCAACCGAATAGTCAGATTCCGGGTAGTACTCCATTACTTTCAGCTGGTGAGCCGTTTGGGTGACGGATGGTTCTGGTACGCACTGATTCTAGCCATCCCCTTCCTGAGTCCAGAATCTGGTGCCGGCCTGGCACTGCTGATGACGCTGACAGGTCTGACCTGCACCCTGACCTATAAACTTCTCAAGCACAGGCTGATCCGCGAACGACCGTTTATATCCTTTCCTTCTATTAATTGCGGTACGCCGCCACTAGATCGCTACAGCTTTCCTTCCGGACACACACTTCACGCCGCATGCTTTCAGGCCATGCTGTTCGCCACCACACCCACCCTGGCACTCGCCACTCTTCCATTTACATTAAGCGTGGCCGCATCCCGGGTTGTGCTCGGACTGCACTACCCTACCGACGTTGTAGCTGGGGCCTTGATAGGAAGCCTGATGGGTTATCTGTCAACTGTGTACTTTCTCACCGATTTCATCGCCTTGTTTCCAGGCTGACATCAATCGAACAACCGGAGCTGGGTGACGGGCGCATCATCATTGCGAAAACGCACACCCAGGCCCAAAAGGCGGACCGGCCGCTCGCGGTTGGTTACCAGCTCGGTCAGAAGCGGCAGATAGTCCTCAAAAGCCGGCTCTTTTATATTCTCCCGCACGCGTTCCAGTGTGTGCGTGGAAAAATCACTGTACCGTATTTTGATAAACAGCTTATGGATGGGCTTCTCGCGACCCTTGCGGGAAAGCCGCAAGTTAAGGTCGGCAACCAGTGATGCCAGCACAGTTTCGCAGGCCGACATGTCGGGTAGATCCTGAGAGAAGGTACGCTCGACACTCACAGACTTGGCAATCCGCGAAACAACCACGGGCCGATCATCCCGGCCATAGGCCATTTCGTGCAGGCGATATCCCTGTTTACCAAAACGCTCAATCAGCACCTCAGCGCCCAGCGCCTGCAAATCACCACAAGTCTCTGCGCCGAGTGCGTGTAGTTTGGCCGCCGTCACCTGCCCCACCCCGAACAGCTTCTCAATCTTTAGATTCCGCACAAAATCGTCGATATCCTCGGGTTTTACTACAAACAAGCCATCAGGCTTTTGCCAGTCGCTGGCAATCTTGGCGAGGAATTTGTTGGGCGCCACACCCGCAGAAATGGTAATCCCCACCTCATTTTTTACCCGCTCCCGCAGGTAACGGGCCATTAGAGTGGCACTGCCCCGGTGATCAGCAACATCAGATACATCCAGAAAAGCCTCATCCAGAGACAAAGGCTCAACAAGATCTGTGAGTTCGCGGAGGATTGTCATAATCTGCTGGGAAGCTGCCCGATAACGGGGGATATCCGTTGGCACGGTTACCAGGCCCGGGCACAAACGCCGGGCTTCACTGCCCGGCATAGCCGAACGCACACCAAACGCGCGGGCCTTGTAATTACAGGTAGTGACAACACCTCGGCCGCCTGCACCGCCCACGGCAAGGGGAACATCACGCAGAGTTGGGTCATCACGCATCTCTACTGCCGCATAAAAGCAGTCACAATCCACGTGGATGATCTTGCGTTGAGGCATAATGACTGCGCTCGCGTCGGGTTTCTGTACATTTATACAGCCTTGTATCTTAAAGTAAGATGCTGAGAATGTCAGGAACCCCTAAGATCACTACCTGATATCATCGAGAGGCCTCATGACAAACCCCATTCCAGACTCAGAACGCACCGAGATAGAAGCAGCCGCATTTCGTCGCCTGGTTGGGCATTTACGGGACAACCCGGAGGTTCAAAACATAGACCTGATGAATCTGGCCGGGTTCTGCCGCAACTGCCTCTCCAAATGGTACCGGGCTGAGGCCAGCGAGCGAGGCTTTGAGATCTCTGACCCCGAAGCCCGCGAAGAAATCTATGGCATGCCCTACGAAGAGTGGAAGGCGGCTAACCAGACCGGCCCCAAGCAGGATCACAAATAATGAACGTGAACGATGCACTGCGTATCCACCTGGCTTCGCTGGATGGTGGCCATGCGGATTTCGGTGACACCCTGGCGCTGATCGAACAGCACTTTCATTACGAGCCGACGGGGTTCCATAACGGTCCGGAATTCAATGCAGCCGGTGAGAACGCAGGCTCCTGCCAGGTATTTGGTATAGCTCAATACTGCAATCTGAACGAAGCCGACACTCTCAAGCTATTTGCGCAGCATTATCAGCAGGTTCTGGACAACCCGGCGGATGACAGCCACGGCAACATCCGGCAGTTTATCAGCACAGGCTGGTCCGGCATCCGTTTTGATAATGCGCCGCTGCGCCTGCGCGAAGCACCATATGAGCCAGACATCAGGGAAGAGACCCATTCATGAGCGACACCGCCACCTCCGGGGTAAAACAGGGGTTCCAGCTGAGAAGCGCCAGCGTTTCCATGACAGCGCTCGAACTCTACTACTTCGACGATAACGAATTCGAAGAATCACTGAAGAACACGATCAGCCAGGCTCCCGGCTTTTTCCGGGATACCCCTCTTATCATCAGCCTGGAAAAATACGAAGGCCTGGACAGCGAGCTGGATTTTTTCAAAATTATCGGCACCTGCCGCCGAAACAACATCCACGTGATTGGCGTTCGCGGCGGCACAAATGATCAACGCCGTCTGGCCAGGGGAGCCTCTCTAGCCCTGATGCCGGGCAACGGCCAGAGAGATCGGGCCCATGAAACCGGCGCCGCACCTGAAAAAGTACCAGAGTCCCCTGCTGCACCTGTACCTCCGGCGGCGCCGGCAGTCGTTCCGGCCAAGATAATCACCCAGCCCGTTCGTTCGGGCCAGCAAGTCCTTGCACCGGAGGGAGACCTGGTTATTCTGTCATCGGTTCAGGCGGGCGCTGAAGTGCTGGCCGCAGGCAACATTCACATCTATGGACCACTGCGAGGCCGGGCCCTGGCAGGTATCCACGGTGCCGAGTCTGCAAGAATCTTTTGCCAATCACTTGAGGCAGAGCTTGTGTCCATTGCCGGACACTATAAAATCTCCGAAGATCTTCAAGACAGTGGCTGGAAAAACGCTGTACAGATTCAACTCAGGGACGATCTGTTGGCGGTAACGCCACTGGATAAGGCCTGATACCGGAATCGAACCTAATAATTTGACCGGTTTAACCGGCAGACACGACGAATCCACCGAGAAACAGGAATTGAACCTTGGCCAGAATCATTGTCGTTACCTCAGGAAAGGGCGGCGTTGGTAAAACCACCACCAGCGCCTCCATAAGCACCGGGATTGCCAAGCGTGGCCACAAAACCGTCGTGATTGACTTCGACGTAGGCCTACGCAACCTCGACCTGATCATGAACTGCGAACGCCGTGTAGTGTATGACTTCGTAAATGTCATACAGGGCGAAGCAACGCTGAATCAGGCGCTGATCCGGGACAAACGGGTCGATACGCTCTATATCCTCCCAACATCCCAGACCAAGGAGAAGGAAGCTCTCACTAAAGAGGGCGTTGAAAAAGTCATCAACGAACTCTCCGAAACCTTCGATTACATCATCTGCGATTCGCCAGCAGGCATCGAGCACGGTGCGATGATGGCTTTGTACTATGCGGATGAAGCCGTTGTTGTAACCAATCCCGAAGTTTCCTCCGTTCGGGACTCGGACCGCATTCTGGGCATTCTGCAAAGCAAGTCCCGACGCGCTGAAATGGGCCAGGATCCGGTCAAGGAGCATCTACTGCTGACTCGTTATAACCCGGACCGGGTTGAGCGCGGCGAAATGCTTTCTGTCGGGGATGTTCAGGAGATTCTCGCCATTCCGTTGCTGGGCGTTATCCCCGAAAGCCAGATTGTTCTCAACTCCTCAAACCAGGGGTTGCCGGTTATTCTGGAAGCCGAGAGCGATGCCGGCCAGGCTTACGATGACGCAGTTGCACGCCTTCTGGGGGAGGAGCGTGAACAACGCTTCATGACCAACCAGAAAAAGGGCTTCTTCTCACGGATGTTTAAAGGAGGCTGACGGATGAGTTTCCTCGATTATTTCAGAGGCAAAAAGACCAGCTCTGCCAATGTGGCAAAAGAGCGGTTACAGATCATAGTGGCTCACGAACGCGGCCAGCGCGATCAGCCCGATTATCTGCCGCAGATGCAGCAGGAGCTGCTGGAAGTGATCCGCAAATATGTCCAGATCAGTGATGATATGGTGCAGGTTGAAGTTGACCGTAATGGCAGCTGCTCCGTTCTGGAACTGAACGTTACCCTGCCGGAACGCTGAGCCAGTTCAGGCCAGACAGACCGACATAACAAAGCACCTGTCCGTGTTCTGCGGGCAGGTGCTTTTTACTTAGGCCTGGGCGCTACCACCGGGCGAAATGATCCTCTACCAAGCCCTTCAAGCCCTGAACAGCAACTTTCTTGCCCTCCTCATCAGTAAGGGTGCCATTAAAGGTACCAACATACTGACGGAAATTAGACGCCAGTATGCCTGCATTCAGTTTCTCCTTACGCGCCGCTGCCGGTTCAAAATGCAGATCCACCCGCCCATCTTCAGTGGTTACATGCCAGTCGCCGCCAGGGTGGTATCGGTCGAAGTGAAACCGGGCAGCACCGAGCTTCTGGCATTGCCCGCCCAGCCATAGCGCATTTTCTGTCATACCGGTTTCATTAACGCCAGCGGCCAGATTAAGCCCTATTGAACGGCCATCTGTTAGTTGCCCGGCCAGGCTCGCCCAGTTCCAGGCGGTTTCACGGCGCATGAAACCACAACTCCAGTCAATGGCGCCATGGGAGGCCTCGTCACACCGCCAGATGCGATGCCCCCAGCGAATTTCACCCTCTACCGACAAACCCGCCGACTTACGGGTAAACACCCAACCGTTGTAACCGGCAGGGCACACAAGCCGCAGAGGATCATTATCCTCTGTCAGCCTGAGCTCCACGCGTATACCCCCTGGGGCAGACACCGAAATAGACCGCCCCCCGGCAAAAGGCAGGATACGCATGGAAACATCCCCTTTAATGAAGGCAGCTGAACCATGCTCCGGGTAGGGTTCTATTCGAGTCCCCCTGCCCAGGGGGCTCATAAAGCTGTGCTCAAGCATCTGCCCAGATGCGAAATCATAAAGGTAGAAAAAACCATTCCCCAATAGTTTCAGGTCCACCATCGCCAACCCGAATACCCACCCCGGGCCGGTCGCACTCACAAACTGGAACTGGTTGAAACGCCAACGCCGGGCCAGCTTGGAACGCGGGCGATCCATCACCGTTCGCAAGTCGTAATCCAGATAGTTTATTTCGTCTACCGGTTGGTGAAGCACACCCGGAGAGATGTGCCCTTTCGCATCGATCAGCTTTGTGTTGGTCATGTTTATAGTCAAATCAGGCCGTTTTCACGAACTGCTTCCCCGGGCCGCTACCTGGTTCACAATCCCCGTTTCGGGAGCTATAAGGCCCAACACCTCGTGTTAGACTCAGCCCACGATAATAAGGAAGTGTAGCTTATGAGCAAGACCGGAGCCCATGGCTTGAGACGCTGGGCCTCAGTCATCAGCGGCGTAATTTGCGCCCTTTTGGTTTCAGCCATGGCCGCGGCCACAGCCCGCGCGGCACTGCCCGCCGAAAACAGCGAAGCATGGAAGCTGCGCAAGGAGGTTGGCGATATTCGGATCTACACCACGGACCAGAACGACTCCAGCTTTCAGGCGTTCAAAGCGGAAGCTCTGCTCGACGCGCCCATCGAATCCGTCATGGCCGTGATGGTGAACCCCGCATCCTGTGTCGAGTGGGTACTTAACTGCACAGAATCCTATGGTGTAGATAAAAACAGCTTCAACGATCGCTACGCCTACTCAGTAAACGACATGCCATGGCCGGTGACAGACCGGGATTATGTGCTTCGCATTCGCACCCGGGGAAACGAAAGCTCCGGCGAAATCACCATGGAAATGAGCGCCACTCCCGGCAAACGGGCAGAGAACAGCAACCGGGTAAGAGTTGACCGTTCAGACACTCTGTACAGGTTTACCCCCGAAGGCCGCAAAACCCGAATGATATGGGTACAACATACCGATCCCAACGGCGCCCTCCCCGGCTGGTTGGTGAATACACTCCTTGTCGATATACCCTTGAGTTCCATGCAAGAGCTGCAACGGACAGCAGGTCTGGAGCAGTACCAGGGCTTCCGGCTGGTGTACGACGAAGATGGTCAACTGGTTGATGTACGGCAACCGCATGACAACTGAGACGTGACGGACAGAAAATGAAAGGCTAAGCTTTGATGCAAGACTTCCCATGGCAGAGATCACCCAATGACAGTGCTCGCATTTGAAATAATGACGCCCAGCATCAAGGCCGTACCTCAATCCTGGACAATGGATCGTCTGGCCCGATTTCTGACCGATAACGAAATAACCGGCAGCCCGGTCACAGATGAGTCGGGCGAAATTGTCGGCATTGCAACACTCAAAGACATTACGGAATTCCGCTGGAATGCCAAGCAGTCTGAGGCCGACAACGAACTTACAGAAGAGGACCAGCAGGAAGCACGTCGTTTGCGCATGGTGCTTTTTGAGGAAATGGGCAAAGTTCCGGTGGAAGTCCGGGATATCATGACACCCATCGTTTTATCGGTAGACGAGATCACGCCCGTACGCGATATAGCAGAGATCATGATGCGAGAGCACCTGCATCGTATTTTTGTCACAAGAGATTCAAAAATAACCGGTATTGTAACTACCTATGATATGCTGAAAGTCATCTCGAATGAGGAGCTTACGAAACGCTGCGCCAGTAACAACTGAACCATCACAGAGGTAGCGCCTGCTATGCCCGAAGCACCGGCAAAACGAACAATGTATGTCCTCGATACCAACGTCCTGATCCACGACCCGAACGCCCTCCTGAATTTTGAAGAACACGATGTCATCATTCCGATGACTGTCCTTGAAGAACTCGACGGCCTTAAATCCGGCAAGCAAAGTGTAGCGGCTGATTGTCGCCAGGCAATCCGCAACATTGACCGACTGCTTGGTGAGGCGAGCCCCAAGGATATTGAAAAAGGCGTTCCCATTGTACGGGCTACAAAGGCAGAGCCTCTGGGCACTCTGACCATTTTGATGAGTACCGAGCACACCGGCAGCAACTCATTGCCGGAGCATCTGAACGACAACAAGATTATCAATACACTTGCTGCGCTTCAGGAGCGGCACAAGTCCCGGGACATCATTCTCGTCAGCAAAGACATCAACATGCGGCTGAAAGCCCGTGGCTTTGGTGTTGAGGCCCAGGATTACCATAACGACCAGTTGGTTGATGATATTGACCTGCTGCCAAAAGGCTACATCGAATTCCCGAACTCCTTCTGGGACACCATTGCCAAAGTGGAAACCGTGCAGCGGGAAGGGGTAACTGAACACGTTCTCCAGCGGGAAGGCGAGCTGGCCAAACTCAACATCAACGAGTTCGTACTTGATGAGCAGGGGTTTATCGGCAGAGCCGTCAACATTACCGATACCCAGGTAATCATCAGGGATCTGCACCAGCACGATCTGATGAATGAAGAAGTATGGGGCCTGGTGCCTCGGGATATCTATCAGGCCATGGCCCTCAACCTGCTTCTGGACCCGGATATCCATCTGGTGAACCTCACCGGTTCAGCCGGTTCAGGCAAGACCATTCTGGCGCTGGCTGCCTGCATCGAGATGACCGTTGCAAGCAAACTCTACAAACGGATTATCGCCACACGCTCAACCCAGGGCCTGGATGAAGACATTGGTTTTCTGCCCGGAACCGAGGCGGAGAAAATGGAGCCCTGGCTGGGCGCCATCGTGGATAACCTGGAAGCACTGCACGAAGACGATGAGAACATGACAGCCAGTGTGGACTATATTCTCAGCAAGGTACCCCTGCACTTCAAATCCATGAACTATATTCGAGGCCGCAGCTTCCAGCACAGCCTGATCATTATTGATGAATCCCAGAACCTGACTCCGCACCAGATCAAGACCATCATTACCCGTGCGGGCAACGGTTCCAAGGTAATCTGCCTGGGCAACCTGGCGCAGATCGACACACCTTACCTGAGCGCTTTGAGTTCCGGCCTGACCTACATGACCGAACGCTTCAAGGCCTTCAACCACGGTGGGCACATTCACCTGCAAGGTGTGCCGCGCTCGCTATTGGCGGAGTTTGCGGAAGCTAACCTGTAGAACGGGTTGGACAAGGCTCAGTCTTTGAATTGAGCCTTGTCCAGGCCATGCTTTTTCATTTTGTCGTAGAGGGTTTTACGGGCCAGGCCAAGCTGTACCATGGTGTCTTTGATGCTTCCATGGCAAGCATTCAGCGCACTGGTGAGCACGGAGTGCTCGAAGCTGTCCATCATTTCGGTGAGGGTGCGCCGCCCACTGACATCGGCCTTGGCAGCTGGCTCACCTTCCTCCAGAGCCGCTGGGCCAAGCAGTACGTAACGTTCTGCCAGATTGCGCAATTCACGAACGTTTCCTGGCCAGCTGTGGTGCATAAGCCGCGCAGCCTGACTGGCATCCAAGGGAACGCTTTCCCGGTCGTAACGCGCCGCAGCAATCAGAACAAAGTGGTGGAACAACATCGGGATGTCTTCCTTACGCTCGCGCAACGGCGGAATATCCACTTTCACCACATTCAGCCGGTAATACAGATCCGCACGAAAACTGCCCTCATCACTGAGCATTTTGAGATCCGCTTTGGTGGCCGCAATAATGCGGACATCCAGTTCCTGCACCTGATTGCTGCCCAGGCGTTCGACTTTCTGTTCCTCAAGTACCCGGAGCAGCTTGATCTGCAATGGCATAGGCATGCTTTCTACTTCATCCAGGAACAACGTACCCTGGTGGGCATGCTCAATCTTGCCAATACGGCGCTTTTCCGCCCCGGTAAAGGCACCAGCCTCGTGGCCAAACAGCTCACTTTCAATCAGATTCTCCGGCACAGCACCACAATTGATCGCCACAAAATTATGGGTGGCGCGCGGGCTGTTCTCGTGAATATACCGGGCCAGCGCATCCTTACCTGAGCCGGTCTCGCCAGACAACAGAATATTGGCGGAGATATCCAGAATCGGCGTAATGGTATCCATCACCTTTTGCATGCTGGGCGTGCCACCGAGAATTCTCGGGCCAGGCCGGGCCATATGGCGTAGCTGGGCTTTGAGGCGACGATTCTCAAGCGCAAGGTGCCGCTTCTCAAGCGCATGCCGCAGCAATTCGATCAGCTCGTCGTGATTGAACGGCTTCTCGATAAAATCATAGGCGCCCTTCTGCATGGCGGAAACCGCCGTGCTGATGTCGCCCTGCCCGGTCAGGATAATAACGGGAATGGTCTTATCCAGAGCCTGAACGGCACTCAGCAGCTCAAGCCCGTCCATACCCGGCATATTGTAGTCACACAGCACCACACCGTTGTATTCCGGGCTAATCGTTTCAAGGCCTGCTTCCGCACTCTCGAAGCAACGCACAGGCAGATCCTCCAGCGTCAGTGCCTGCGCAATGGCCTTACAGATGTGTGGGTCATCATCCACAAAGATCACTGAGGGTTCTGTCATTCCGTGGCCTCACGTTTTGTCAGAGTGAATTCAAATTCCGCACCGGGTGCATCGTTGCGGTTGCGACCGGTCAACCTGCCGCCCAGGGCGTCGGCAATCTGCCTGGAGATAGACAAACCAAGCCCGAGCCCTTGCTTGACTGACTTGGTAGTAAAGAAAGGCTCAAAAATCTGCTCGGTATTCGCCGGCAGCCCGGAGCCGTTGTCCCGAACCAGACAGCGCCAGCTCCCCTCTTTTTCCTCAACCTCTATCGTAATTTCGGGTTGCTCCTCGCCTTCAACAGCCTGTACCGCGTTGGCCAGCAGATTAACCATCACCTGCTCTATGCGGATCAGATCCCCGTGGCAAAACACCGCCTGCTCAGGGCGCGCCCATCTGATATCAACACCCGCACTGCTTTTCTGTGCCGTGATGATTTTCAGAGAGGCATCCACCGACAGGCGGAAATCAACAATCGTTGGCGGGCCTTCAGACTTGCGGGCAAACACCTTGAACTGCCGGGTGAGCTCCGCCATTTTGTCGCACAACAGCACTATTTCACTGAGGTTTGCGTCGACCATATCGGCGGCGCCTTTCTCCAGAAAGCGGCGGCTGTTTCTGGCGTAGGTCTGGATAGCAGTAAGCGGCTGGCTCATTTCATGGTTCAGGCCTGCAGACATTTGCCCCAGCACCGCCAGCTTTGCCGCCTGAATCAGCTCCTGCTGGGTTTCCCGCAGCTCGCTTTGGGTACGCTCACGCTCCCGTATCTCATCCAGTAGCTTGCGGTTGGATCGCTCCAGATCCACCGTTCGTTCTGCTACGCTGAGCTCTAGCTGTTCGCCCCTGAGAGCCAGCTCCGCTTCGCGACGATAACGCTCACGCAGGTAGAGCCAGGCCAGAAAACCGCCAAAAAAGACAGCCATACCTCCCGCCACAAACCCCAGCCGAGCCCAGATAACCGAACGCGTGCTCACCATAACCTGCAGCGTCCAGTCCAGCCTCGGCAGAGGTGTGCGAATGCTCAGGTATTCATGGCCACCGCCATTTTCGCGAACCCGCACTGTCTCGGAGGAGCCGGACAAGCCGGGGGGCTTATCCTCGTAATCCAGGGCAACCGGTTTAAGATCACGGCCCGGGTAGCGCTGGCGCGACACTTCACCCGGGGCTTCCTCTGCGCTGCGGGTAAAATCCCGGTACAGCCATTGGGGTTTACTGGCGAGGAAACTTACGCCTGCCTCATCCAACACCACCATTTCCGATTCGCGTAAGGAACCCGGCCTTTGCCACTGGGATTCCAGTTCATGAACCAGCACCTTTACCGTAACAATGCCCAGAATCTCGGGGCCCTTTCCGCGAACAGGGTGGGAAAAATAGAGGCCCCGAACATTAGACATAAGCCCGAGTGCAAAGTAGACAGCGGAATGGCCGCTTTCCATGGCCTCGAAAAAATAGGGTCTGAATGCGAAATTCCTGCCTACAAAGCTGTCTGCCTGCTGGTAGTTATTGGCTGCAATCGTAAGCCCTGTGGTGTCCATCAGATAAACATCGGAACTACCCACAATCGTGGCCATGCGCTGCATTTCTTCATTGGCCTGGTGAATAGTAGTGGGATCGTCTGGAGAACTCAGAGCGGCCGCAAGCAACGGGTGCTCGGCCATCAGCTCGGGAATGGGCAGGTATCGGTTAAGCTCGTTCCCGACAAGCTGGCGATAACGGAAAGATTCCTCAAGGCCGTCCTGTTCAACTTGCCGGTAGCCAACCCAGCCACCCAGTACCCAGGACACCGCAAGGGTAATCACAAAAACAAAAAAAGCGCCTATCCGGTAGGACATAGCCCGGTTCCCGCAACACCGTTAAAGGACGCCAGAGTATAGACCGGCCCTCCCAAGGACAAGCGCAAGGCCAAGCACAGGGAGGGCGAGCGCGCTTTGTGCTACGCCCTCCCCGAGCTTATGAGCGCCGGAACACTCAGGCGGCTGCCAGGCGACCCTTACGCTGACGCTGCATCAGGAATGCCGCTACGGCGAGGGCAATACCTGCCAGATCAGACACCAGGCCACCCTCAATCATCAATAGCGCAGAGCCAATGAGCAACAGACGAGCTATCCAGGAAGCCGATACATTGGCAAACCATCCCAACACGCCGCCAGACAGCAGATAAACACCAAAGAGCGCAGTAACCAATGCACGGGCGATATCAAACCAGCCTGCTTCCATCAACAGTGCGCCGTTGTAGAAGAACATGAAAGGTACGATGAACGCTGCAATACCAATGCGGAAAGACGCCACAGAGGTTTGCATGGCATTGGCACCGGAAATCCCTGCCGCGGCATAGGAGGCCAGGGCAACAGGAGGCGTAATCGCCGAAACCACCGCAAAATAGAACACAAAGAAGTGCGCCGTCAGCGGCTCAATACCCAATTGCACCAGACCCGGCGCCACCACCGAAGCGGCCACGGCGTAAGCCGCCGTTGTTGGCATACCCATGCCCAGAAGAATGGAGATGAACATGGCAAAAATCAGTGCCAGAAGCTGACTGGCTTCTGCCACATCAAGCAACAGCACCGAGAAGCGCGCACCAACACCGGTCAGGGAAATAACACCTACAATAACGCCCGCTGCCGCACACACCACAATAATCTGTATTGCCATGTACGAGGCGATTTCCAGAGCATGCAGAACCGCGCGAACGCCCATCTTGTTCGGTGAGAACCAGCTGACAACCGCCGCAGATATCATTGCCAGAGTACCCGCACGTATTACCGAATACCCCATGAACAAGGCCACCACCAGTATGATGATCGGTATAAACAGGTAGCACTGCTTAACCATGGTACGCAACTTCGGCAGCTCATCTTCCCGCATGCCACGCATGCCGGTTTTGGCAGCTTCAAAATCCACCATGAAGTAGACGGACGCGAAATACAGGATGGCAGGAATAATGGCCGCAATGGCGATCTCGGTATAAGGAATACCGGTAATCTCGGCCATGATGAAGGCACCTGCCCCCATAATCGGCGGCATGATCTGGCCACCGGTAGAGGCCGCCGCTTCCACAGCGCCGGCGGATTTTTTGCTATAGCCCACTTTTTTCATCAGCGGGATGGTCAGCGACCCGGTAGACACCACGTTACCGGCGCTGGTGCCGTTGATCATACCCATCAGGCCTGAGGCAAAAATGGATACCTTTGCAGGGCCGCCCCGCGAGCGACCAGCCGCCGCAAACGCGAAGTTAACGAAGTAGTCACCCACTTTTGAAGCCTGCAGAAAAGCAGCAAAGATAATGAACAGAATAATGTACGTGGACGACACCGCCGTGGTGGGCCCAAGAATACCGGCATCGGTATAAACCTGGCTGAAAAAGCGCTGCACAGACAGCCCGGGGTAGCCAAGGAACCCTGGCAAATAAGGCCCTGCAAACACATACGCCAGAAACACCAGCCCGATGATGACCAGCGCCAGACCAGCCACCCGGCGGGTAAGCTCCATAATCAGTGCTGTGCCCGCAACAGCTGCGAAGGATATGCCCACAGGAGCAAACGACGTGCCCGTGGACATACGCATGGCGGTGTTATAAGCCACCAGAAAGTAAGCTGCAACGGCAATTGAACACACAATCAGCACGAGATCCGGCACGCTGAAACGCGCACGTTCACGCTGATGAAACCAGCTCAGCACAATACCCACCGCAGTAGCCGCCAACAGGGGCCAGCCAAAGTGCCAGGTTTCCAGCTCAACCGGAATACGCATGGCGCCGTTCTGAACCAACTGCCAGAACGAGAATGTTTGATAAAGCGCATAAAACGCCGGTAAAAGAGCAGCAGCACCAATCCATGTTGTCCAGCGATGGCGTGCAGAACCCTCTTCTGCAGACACGAAGCGAGCGCCGGCAAACAGAACAAAACCAAGAACAAGCGCCCCGGCGATGTGAACGATCCGGAACGACCAGGTTTCCAGCGGCGAGATGTTCAGCGCATAAAGATGGAAAGATGAGTAAACAATGGCAAGCAAAGTAACAAATTTAAGCATGCCGCCTTCAAACAGCCTGCGATTTGCCTCTACAGGTTCCTTGTCCACGTCATGGGCAAGTACATGGTCTTCGCCCACCTCTACGTCGGAAAAGTCTTTAGGGTGTCGTTCAAGTGTCATTGGGTATCCTGCCTGCAGGCAAATCGGAGCCGGCAGCTTGCCGGCTGTTGTTCAGGGGCCTTGCGGCCCCTTCATTCAAGCATTCAGATCAGAAACTTATTTGATCTTGCTTTCTTCGATGGTGTAACCGTTCTCGTTGAACCAGCGAGCTGCGCCTTTGTGCCAGGGCAGAACATTGTTCTTGCTGTAGTTCTCGGGAATAGAGTTACGAGCAGCCTTGTGGATGGATACCATCCTTTCGTTCTGCTCCATGGTCAGCTTGGTGATTTCATACACGAAGCTTTCCGGCATATCGCAGTTCACCATGGCAAAATTCCACATGGAAACCACACGCGACGGCTCATCCAGAGACTGGTAGGTGCTTGCCGGAATGGTGAATTCAGATACCGGGAAGTTATCGGTAACCTTCTTCGCTTCCTCATCCGTCATGCTGATGATGTTCACATCTGTTTGAACTTCCAACTGGCTAACAGCCGGGATTGGAATACCCGCGGCAAAGGCCACAACATCAATCAGGCCATCCTGAAGCTGACCACCAAGATCAGACCAGCTGCCGTTACGACGCTCGAAGTCCACGCCCAGGGTTTCCATCATGCGCGGGAAATAAGTATCGGAAGTTGAGCCTGCCGGGCCAAAACCGATGGTGGCACCATCCGGAATTTCGGAAATAGAAGTAATGCCCGAGCTGCTAAGCGCAGTCACAGAGAAAGGCGTCTCGTACATGGGGAACATGGCACAAACGTTGTCCATCTTCATGCCTGGTGCCAGCGGGCTGTTGCCATCCATGGATTCCCGGGCCGGGCCCATGGTGGTCAAACCGAACTTGAGGTCACCGGTATGCACCAGCGCCATGTTCTGCATCGGGCCGCCAGTGATTTCAGCACCGCCGGAAACACCCAGATTTTCTGCAACAAAGTTGGCCCAACCGGAGCCATAGGCGAAGTATGTACCACCCTGGCTGGCGGTTCCCACTGTAAAGTTACTTGGCCATCCATCCCGATCCTGGGCAACAGCAGGATTAGCAACAACAAGAGTAGAGGCAAAAGCCACTGCCATAACGGCTTGGGTCTTCATAGAGAATGCTCCCTGGTTCATTTTGTTTATTGGGTGCTCGACGGAGCCCGAAAGGGCTGCGATCAGGAGCGCTTTGCAAAGAGTAGGCCAGATTAAAAAACACCTATAAAACAGAGACTTTCTGAAAAACAGAAAATCAAACACCAAAGAATGGGTACATTCTCACCCATTATAAAAGCCCCATGGGTCGAATTCCGCCACACTGAGCTGAATGACTAGAGCACTGGTAGAGGCCCCTCCCCTCTCCCAAACAAAAAATCCGCTACAGCCCGAATTGCCCTTCCAATTTCCGCAGCTGTACTTCTATACAGTATGATTGACCGGGCAAAATAAAGACTTCTCGCGATTACATCGAGAGAACCGGAAAAGTAGACTAAGCTGTTGTTAAATTTAGGACTTAATACGTGGGGCGGATTTGAAAAAGTGGCATTATCGAGAACGCACTTTTTTGCAATATCGCGGAACGCGGTCTAGTTGCTGTTAGGCATCTATGAGACAGGAATACTGTTTTTCCTGTTCTGGGATTATCGATCCTAGCTAGCTTGGTTAGTTTGGTAGCCATAGTCTCGATTCCTATGGTTGTTTCTCTCGATTCTGGGCGTGTCGGTCCTTCGCCTTATCATCAGGAAATTGAAGATCTTTACGAAAAAACTAGCAAAGGCCTTCCTCCTTCAGCCCCTGAGTGGGCCCGGTTGGACGAAGCGATTACTGAGAACAACATGTGGTTTGAACAGCGGTTACAAACGCCACAGAGCGGTATAGGGCCGTTAGGGGTTTTAGAACTGAAAAGCTCTAAACTCGCACCGTTTCTCGCAGTGATTTGGGCAGGAGCTTTCTTAATCGCTACTAGGCGAGGAGTTAAACCAACCGCACTGCTGATGCTCGCCTTTCCATTGGTGCTTTACAGTCTAAACCTATATTCAGTTTTGGCAGCCATCGTGGCAGCAGGGTCGATTGCAGTAGTGTATTTCGTGCGCTTGAGATTGAGCGCTAAAGCCTAACAAGGCCAGGCACGGCGACGCCTTTTTCGTTGCGGCTGAGCCTCGACTACAAAGCCGCGCATGCTGGCGGCGTTATGTGAAGCTATAAAATGAAGAGTGTCAGTCAACGAAAAACAAAATTTGTTTGGTTCTTAGGGACCATGATATTTCTTGTTTTCAGGTTTTTAACTGACAATTTACAACCAGAAAGCTTTGTGGTTGGACTATTATTTTGCGTTTTGAATCTATGGTGGTTTTTGGTGCCGGTTGTCGCAGGTAAAGATATTTCTGTCCCTAGCTTTCCAAATATAAAGTTGAAAAAGGGTGAGGCAGACTATGCCCGCTATTTATTTTTTAGTTTAGGTGTCTTCGGGTACGTGGTGGCGCTTTTTGCCTAATCACATAACCAGTCACTTAAGTTTGTTCCCGGCCTGTCGGCCGTCCACCGGACGCCACTGTCGTGGCGCTGATCTTGCACCGCTTTAGTGGACGGTCATTTACCGGACACTAAAGGGGGCCTGTCATGGGGCACACCCACAAG
>NZ_JAUOST010000003.1:0-428642 GCF_030549045.1 Marinobacter sp. 1_MG-2023
ATTTGTTAAAGAGCGTTTGAGCCGTTGCTCAATCAGGAGGCGTATTCTACATCGTCTCGCCACCTTGTCAACCGTTTAATTAAAGAAACTTGAAACTCGTTTTCTTCAATACTTTCAAACAGTTGCCCTTCTCGTTCCAACCCGCCTCAGCGGTGTGTCCCTCGAAGGAGATGCGCATTCTACAGACACACGCAGATCTGTCAACGGGCATTTTGAAATAAATTCAAAATGCCCTGAAATCGATCAAGCAGTGATCAAAACCCGGGCTATTTTCTTCTTTCCAGCCTGAATCACGCAATTGTCTCCCTCTACAAACGCCCGATCGCCCTCAAACTTCTCGCCATCTACAAAAACGGCTCCACGACCAAGAACGTCCCGCGCTGCCGCGCCATTCTTTACGAGACCAGCCAGGCGCAACACTGATGCCATCAAAATCTCCGGCTGACCCTCCAGTGAAACTTCGACAACAGGCACATTCTCTGGAATTGCACCAAGTGCAACTCTGTTACCTGCTGACTTATGTGCCGTCTTGGCATCCTCTTCACTATGGAAGCGCGTGATAATCTCTTCTGCCAGCAGCTTTTTGTAGTCTTGGGGATTGCCTCCTTCGCCTACCGCTGCCCGAAATTCACTTACCTCCGCAAGGGGGCGGAAGCTCAAAAGCTCAAAGTAGCGCCACAGCAATTCATCCGGCACCGACAGAAGCTTGGTGTACATTTCGCCGGGCGAATCGTTAACACCTATATAGTTACCCAAAGACTTAGACATTTTCTGCACGCCATCCAACCCCTCCAGGATTGGCATGGTGAGCACCACCTGGGGCGACTGCCCATATTGCCTCTGCAGAATACGTCCCATAAGGAGATTGAACTTCTGATCGGTACCGCCACATTCAACGTCGGCCTCCAAGGCAACCGAGTCGTAACCTTGTATCAATGGGTAGAGAAACTCGTGAATGGCTATCGGCTGCTCTGCCCGGTAACGCTTGGTGAAGTCGTCCCGCTCCAGCATTCGCGCAACCGTATACTGACCCGCCAAACGAACCATGTCGGACGCGGCCATTTTGCTCATCCACTCGGAGTTGAATGCAACCCTGGTTTTCGCAGGGTCCAGGATCTTGAACACCTGCTCTTTATAGGTAATCGCGTTCTGCGCAACCTGCTCATCCGTCAGGGGTGGCCGGGTAGCGCTTTTGCCCGTGGGATCGCCGATTTTCCCGGTAAAATCACCAATCAGAAAAATCACCTCATGACCCAGATCCTGAAACTGGCGCAGCTTGTTTATAAGAACAGTATGCCCAAGGTGGAGGTCGGGAGCAGTCGGATCAAAACCGGCCTTGATGCGCAGGGGACGACCTTCCTTTAGCTTTGCAATCAGGTCATCTTCCGGAATCAGCTCGTCTACGCCTCGCTTTATTACCGCCAGCGCTTCATCAATAGGTGCCATGAATTACTTGTCCCCAATCAGTTTCACGAAATTATCTGTTACAGACTTCAACAAAAGAAATCTGTGAGTTACCCGGCGCCCTGCTAGAGTGTAAGTGTTCAGTTTTTAAACAAAACCTGACCATTAGGGCCGGCGCATTATAACAATGACGCCACAAGAAATCCGGCGGACAGCGCAACAACCGTAATGTTATGCGCTGTTCCACATGCTTTTTATACGGTAATCTGTTGGTTTATACCTGAACAACAGCTTTAATTAGATAGCTCAAGCTACCGGAATACCGATTAAAAACGGATGCAACACGTGCTGAAAACATTCCCAAAGACCCACATTACCATTGCTGCCACTGCAACCGTGGTGGTTACTGCTGCTATTCTGATGAGCCCCAGCGCAGATGTTGAGGCAAAACGAATGTCTTATGCCCTTGATCTGGAACAGGGCAGCGCATCAGAAATTATCTCCCAAAAACAGCAGCAAGAGCCCGAAGCATCTCCAAATAAGAGTGTTGTCGTTGTCGCCGACCAGCTGGATGCCACCCCTCAAGCCGAGAAACTTGTAGCGCCTGATTCGAAGCCACACCTGAACTGGCAAACATTTGACATCAAGTCTGGCGACACCTTGTCCTCCCTCTTCAAGATGGCGGGATTCAACGACGGCATCATGCTTTCTGTTATCCACGGAGAAGGTGAAGCCGATAAATTACAGCGCCTCTACGCCGGCGAGACCATTCGCTTCGCAACCGATAGCGAAGGTGAGCTTGCTGCAATAGAGCTTCAGCGCAGCTTGCTGGAATCATTAAAGATCGAAAGACAGGAAAATTCTTACGAAGGCCTGACAGAAATACGAGAGCCCGAATCCAAGCCTGCATTTGCTTCCGGCACAATTGATGGCTCTCTTTACCTTGCCGCTCGTGATGCAGGCCTTAACGACCGGCTGACGATGGAACTCGCCGGAATTTTCGGTTGGGACATCGATTTTGTATACGATGTTCGCAAGGGCGATCAGTTCGAGGTGGTCTATGAGGAACTGTATCTTGACGGAGAAAAGTTCAACACCGGCCGTATCCTGTCTGCCCGCTTCATAAACCGGGGCGAAGAAAATATTGCTCTGCTTTATACAGATAGCAACGGCGACAGCGATTACTACACGCCAGATGGAAAAAGTATGCGCAAGGCTTTTTTGCGCACACCGATAAGCGCGAGGGTTTCTTCCCCATTTAACCTTCAGCGCCGCCACCCTGTTCTCGACGTTGTTCGCCCGCACGAAGGCACAGATTACGCTGCGCCCCCGGGTACGCCGATCAAAGCCGCGGGCAATGGCAGAGTTCAGTTTTCGGGCTGGAAGGGTGGTTATGGCCGCACAGTCGTCCTGAAACACGGCGATAACATCACCACCCTATACGCCCATATGAGCAGAATTGGCAAAGGAATGAAAAATGGAGCGCGGGTAAAGCAGGGCGAAACGATCGGTTATGTCGGATCCTCTGGCATGGTAACCGGCCCCCACCTGCATTATGAATTCCGACTTAACGGGTCACCGCGGAATTCCAGAACCGTAAAACTCCCGGACGCTCAGCCCATTCCAGCCTCTGAAATGGCGCGGTTCAAAATGGCTACCGATAGGCAGGTTGCACAGTTTGAAACTTTCAGAACCAACTATCAGCAACTTGCTCTCGCGTCGGACGACTAAACAGCAATGGATACCTGGATAGGGCTGATGTCCGGCACCAGCATGGATGGCATAGATGCCGTGCTGGTGTCCTTCCAGGGTGAAACTGTCCACATCCACGAAACGCATTCCACCCCCTATCCGGAAGAGCTCCGTCAACGCCTGGTTCTCGCGAGCCAGAATCATGCGACACCCGATGAAGTGGGCGAACTTGATACGCTGACAGGCGTGCTATTCGCTGAGACCGCAGAACACCTGATACACAAGTCCAACCTGGATAAGTCATCAATTCGAGCGATCGGTAGCCATGGCCAGACTCTGCGTCACCAACCTTCAGGCCCGGGCCGGTTTTCCCTGCAGATCGGGAACGCTGCCATCATTGCAGAAAGGACCGGGATTACAACGGTAGGAGACTTCCGGAGTCGGGATATGGCAGCGGGAGGACAGGGAGCCCCGCTGGTTCCCGCATTTCATCAACATTTCTTTGGCTCTGAAACCGAGGACAGGTGCATTCTGAACCTTGGTGGCATCGCGAATATAACCTGGATTCCTTCCACCCCCGGCACTCCAGTAACCGGATTTGACACCGGGCCCGCCAACGCCTTGATGGATGCCTGGTGCCAAGATCAAACCGGGCGACCCTTTGATGCAGACGGGCATTGGGCACAGGAAGGGATCGTTGATCAGGCTCTGCTAACCGACATGCTCTCCGACGCTTACTTCGACCGCCCCGCTCCGAAAAGCACCGGGAAAGAGAAGTTCAATATCGAATGGGTTAAAACCCAGGTGAAGCGGCACGAAGAAACCCGACCTGAAGACGTTCAGCGCACACTGCTGCAGCTGACAGTGATAACGGCGATCCGGCAGATGCCTCAATCGCCCGCCATGACGGTATACGCTTGCGGAGGGGGGACGCGTAATAGATTGCTGATGCGGGAGCTTTCTCAGGCCCTCAGCCCGATCCGCATACTCGATACTGCGGAGCTGGGCCTCGACCCCCAGTGGGTAGAGCCAACTGCGTTTGCGTGGCTGGCTCGCCAAACGATGAAGCGAAAGCCCGGAAATCTCGCGGAAGTGACAGGAGCAAAAGGCCCCAGAATACTGGGCGCTATCTATCCCGCCTGAGCCAACAGTTCTTTTCACGAACAGCTGGCCATAATTCTTCGAGTATTTTTAGATCGTGAACGAACTGCCGCAGCCGCAGGTGGAACTGGCATTCGGGTTCTGCACTACAAACTGGGATCCCTGGAGACCTTCCTGGTAGTCAATAGTGGCTCCCACAAGATACTGATAGCTCATAGGATCGACTAGAAGAACAGCACCGTCCCGCTCCACAGCCGTGTCATCTTCATCCTGACTTTCGTCAAATGAGAACCCGTACTGAAATCCGGAACAGCCACCGCCCGTTACGAACACGCGCAGCCTGAGGTCGGAGTTTCCCTCTTCCTCAATCAGCTCACGTACTTTTTTGACTGCGCTATCGCTGAAAAACAGCGGCGCTGCCACTTGTTGCTGAACTACACTCAAGTTCGCCTCCGGATTACCTGATACAACTGGAGTGATTATGGTATTCCTGAGTAAAACAATCAACTATTCGGATTTTCCACCATCGCCTTCTGGCAGCTCGTCAACCTCAGCGCTAACCAAAGTGTCAGCAGTCGCAGAAGCGGGCGCCTTGTCCTGCGTTAGTAACCCGGAGGGCTCTCGCTGGTGAACAAGGTTGCCATTTACGGACGACCCCATGGCCATCTGGATCAGGTTATAGTAAACACTGCCATTAATAGCGGCCTTCTCTGCCAGCTCCAGATGAGCAAACGCGTAGACGTCACCATGAACTGTCCCGTTAACAATAACGTGGGGTGCCGCAATATCACCAGTAATCTCGCCCACCTCCGATACTCGTAAAACGGCATCACTGCCCTCCTCGGCCAGCACTTTGCCGCGAATATGGCCGTCGACGTGCAAACCACCGGAAAAGTGCACATCGCCCTCGATCGTCGTGCGCGATGAGATCAGTGTGTCAAAGTTGCCAGCAGGCCGGCGGGGTTTCTGTTTCTTTTTGCCAAGCATTCTAATTCTCCGTTAAATCATCCCAGTCGAATGTGCGTTCAGCCTGTGAGGATTTGCGTCCTTCAGCCTGAGCAACCACCTGCACTTCAAGTGGTTCGAAATCATCAGGCAGGGCCAGCTTACCCTCCACGTCCTGGAAATACCGAAAGCGGAATTTCACGCCAAGATCTTCAATCTCCTGAGAAAGATCGCGCAATGCGATGACTTCTTTTTCGTCATCCCGCATACCAATAATGTTAACGGCCACGAGACCCGAAATATAACTCTTGTTGTTGCCAACCTGAGTCAGTACCAGCTTGAAGTTATAAGCGCCGGCCTGGCGGTCGCTGGCTAGGGTAAAGCGATCGACCTGCAAGCCCTTGCTGGTCTCCGAGGGCGCCATGATGTTCTTGTAAAAGGTCAGGTCAGACTTCAGATCACCGACCCGGGTCTCCAGGTCAACGATGATTTTACGAGCCTGATTCAGCGCCTGCTCGTCAATCAACTTACCGCGTTCAAGGTTGACCAACTGCTGACGAGCTTCACGATAGTTCGACTCGAGCGCTGCAACCTTCACCTCTAGCTGCTCATTGGAGGCCTCTGCACTGGTGAAACGAAAACCTCCCTGCGCCAGCCCGGCTGCATAGCCGGCGGCCGCTGCCGCGAGCGTAAACACAGCCAGAATTACCGCCCGTTTGACCCGATATCCCGGCCGGTGGCGGATAACCACATATTCTTCGGCCGGTTTGCGTTGTTCGCTCACTCAGGTTCCTCAGGGCAGTAATGCTGGTGCTTCAAGACCCAGTGTTTCTTTAAGGCCGAACATAATGTTCATATTCTGAACGGCCTGGCCAGCCGCACCTTTAACAAGGTTATCAATAACAGAAGAGACAATAACGATATTGCTCTGCTCCTGCCGGTGCAGCGCCATGCGGCATACGTTCGCCCCCCGCACGCTGCGGGTTTCCGGGTGGCTGCCAAAAGGCATCACATCCACGAACGGCTCATCACGATAGCGCGCCTCAAACAACCCCTGCAGACGTTCGAAGTCAGCCGGATCCTTCAGTTCCGCATAAAGCGTCGCCTCAATACCCCGGATCATCGGAACAAGATGGGGGACAAATGTCACACCAGTGCCGACGCCTGCCGCTGCCGACAAACCCTGACGAATTTCGGGTAAATGCCGATGTCCCGAAGCGCCGTAGGCTTTGAAACTTTCACTTACTTCGCCGTGCAGCATACCAATTTTCGCCTGCCGACCACCGCCACTCGCACCGGATTTTGCGTCTGCAATCAACCGGGAGGAATCTACCAGCCCGTGTTCCAACAGCGGCAGGAAGCCGAGCTGAACCGCCGTAGGATAGCACCCCGGGTTCGCTACCAGCTGCGCTTTGGAGATTTCGCTGCGCATCAGTTCGGGCAGTCCGTAAACTGCCTTCTCGGCCCACTCCGGCGCTTCGTGAGGCATACCATACCACTCAGACCAGACCTTCAGATCCTTGAGACGGAAGTCCGCCGATAGATCAACAACTCGCACACCAGTGGCCATCAACTCCGGAATCATCCGCATTGCGACGCCGTGTGGTGTCGCAAAAAAGACCAGATCACACTCCGCCAGCACACCGGGACCCGGCTCGGAGAACACGAGATCAAAGTGTCCGCGAAGGTTCGGATACATATCGGCCACAGGCATGCCCGCCTCCGACCTGGAAGTAATGCAGTTCACCGTAACCTCCGGGTGAACTGCGAGAATTCTAAGCAGCTCGACGCCGGTGTACCCGGTGCCGCCAACGATACCTACTTTAATCACCATTCTCTCCAGCGACGTCGTATCAGGATTTAAAAGTTTAATGTCGAAGTCTACCATGATAAACCAAGGACTTATTGCAGCTTACGGGGCGACAGTTACAATGTTGTCAGAATCCCTTTGGCGGGCCACCCCACTTGTTCCGGAACACCGGCATCCATGAAAAAACTCTGGCATCAGCTTGGCGAAAAACTGGCCAGCGCGTTTCCGCGCAGGATGTCCGGCGTTGATTCGCTGCCCCAGCTGGCGATTCTCGGCCTGCTATCAGGATTGGTGACCGGGGGAGTGATTCTGGTTTTCCGCCTGGCTATTGAATGGCCCCTGGGGTATTTCCTGCCCGGCGACGGCTCTGAGGCGTTTCCATCTGAAGCCTTCGAGAACCTGGATATACTTACAAGAGGAATCCTTCCTTTTGCCGGCGCGCTTGGCCTGGGGTTCTTTTTACACCAACTGGCCACTCATGACCGCAAAGTCGGTGTGGCCCATGTCATGGAACGCCTTAACTACCACCAGGGTTACATTACCGCCAAAAGTGCTTTTATTCAGTTCATTGTTGGCGTCACAACAGTCGTTACGGGGCAGTCCGCTGGCCGAGAAGGCCCGGCAGTGCATCTGGGTGCAGCATTCTCCAGCCTGATGGGACAATGGATGAGGCTGCCGAATAACAGTATCCGTACTCTCGTCGCCTGCGGCTGCGCCGCTGCGATATCGGCTTCATTCAACACCCCTATATCCGGGGTCATTTTCGCTATGGAAGTGGTGATGATGGAATACACCATAGCGGGCTTTACCCCAATCATTCTTGCCTCGGTCAGCGCCGCTTTCGTAACGCAGTTTGTGTACGGTCCGGAGCCTGCTTTCAGTGTGCCGGCATTGACCATGAACTCATTGCTAGAGATACCCTGGATTCTGGTTATTGCCGTTATTATCGGCATCTCGGCAGCACTGTTTATCCACCTGGTCGACTCCATGGGCCGATTCAATCACCGGCCGATTCTACTTCGGGTGATCACAGCCGGGGCATTGATGGTGCCTGTTGCCATATTGGTACCTCAGACCATGGGAATCGGCTACGACACTGTTAACGAAACCATTAATGGAGAACTGGGCTTCTGGCTGCTCCTCAGTGTTGGGGTGGCTAAACTTGTAATTACCGCCCTGACCGTTGGACTGGGGATGCCCAGTAGCATTATCGGCCCAACGCTGTTCATGGGCGCAACGCTTGGCGGAGCCATGGGGCTGATCGGTGCCGAGATCATACCGAACCATGCATCATCCGTTGGTTTTTATGCGATGCTCGGCATGGGCGCCATGATGGGCGCAGTATTGCAAGCACCGCTGGCTGCGCTCATGGCACTCATGGAACTGACCCGAAACCCTCACATCATTCTCCCGGGCATGCTTATCATCACCATCTCGACCCTCATCACCAGCGAGGCTTTCGGAAAAAAATCCCTGTTCCTGACCGTGTTGAAAAGCCAGGGGCTGAGTTATCAGAGTTCACCGGTTATTCAGGCCTTGCGCAGGGTCTCTGTGGCCGCGATCATGGACAAGAGTATTCTGCGTATCGAGAGACACCTGACAGCCGAAGAAGCACGAAAAGCGCTTACTGCAGAACCGAAATGGCTGGTGGTTGAAGGCAGTAACGGACCAACTTCTCTGCTGCCGGCCGTCGACCTCGCGCGATATCTGGAAGACTCCGAGAAAACTCCGAGCGATGAGGAGACTGAGGCACCGAAATCCATTGATCTGATGGATATCCCTGCCAACCGGCGTGACATTGCGCCGGTGCAGTATCAGGCCACACTCGAAGAAGCACTGAATGAGTTTGAAACAACCAGCGCCGAAGCTCTTTACGTACAACGCCACGTGGCGCCAATGATTCAACGGATTTATGGCGTAGTGCTTAAATCCGACATCGAAAGCTATTATCAATATCGACGGAGCTGATCAATGCTGTGGGTTAAAGCCTTCCACATTATTTCCATGGTGTGCTGGTTCGCCGGCATCTTTTATCTACCGAGACTGTTTGTATATCATGCCGCCTGCGAGGATGAGCCGGGGCGTGAACGTTTCAAAGTCATGGAACGGAAACTCTATCGGGGCATTACGACACCTTCGATGATTGCCACTGTGATCTTTGGCCTGTGGCTACTTAGTTATAATGTAACCGGCTACTTCAGCCAGGGCTGGCTACACGCGAAACTGGTGCTTGTGGCCTTACTGATCGTTTATCACTTTTATTGCGGACACCTGGTAAAAGTGTTTCGTGATGATCTCAACACACGCGGCCATGTATTCTACCGCTGGTTCAATGAGTTGCCGGTATTCGTCTTGCTGGCAGTTGTTATTCTCGCCGTCGTCAGACCTTTCTAGGGAGTTTTAGCCATCAGATACTACACCCGCCCTCAGGTACTTGTTCTTTCGGGCCTGGACCCTTCCGGCGGCGCCGGCATCCAGGCGGACATTCAGGCCATTACTTCACTGGGGTGCCACCCGCTACCGGTGCTCAGCTGCCTGACTGTCCAGGACACCAGAAACGTGTACGGTGCCGAAGCTGTGGACCCCGAGCTGATTCGCCAGCAACTCCAATGCATTTCCAACGACGCCCCCATACACGCCATCAAAACCGGCGCCCTGGGAAACGCTGCGGTTGTTGATGTACTCGTAGAGTTCCTTGAAAAACACCCGGAAATTCCGGTTATTACCGACCCGGTAGTCAAGGCAGCTGGGGGAGGTGATCTTGCGGATGAAGATATTCTTGCCCGCATGAAAGGGCGGCTTTTCCCATTGGCCGAGATGATCACCCCGAACGGTGAAGAGCTTGCTCTGCTGGGCGAAAGCGCCAATCCGGACGAGGCTGCACGCAAATTGCTCGAGAAAGGCTGCGTGTCAGTACTTGCGACGGGCGGCCACGGCACCGGCATTCGCATTACAAATACCCTTTACAACCATTCACCGACGCCCATGACGTGGCATATCGAGCGCATTGGCGGCGAATACCACGGTACCGGTTGCACGCTTGCAGCCGCCATTGCAGCCGGGCGAGCTCAGGGGCTCTCACCCCGTGCAGCCATCTCTCAAGCCCAGAACTATGTGCACCGTACTATTTTGCACGCACTTGAGGTAGGCAAAGGCCAGCCGGTTCCCGACCGGGGCATTCTGTGGGAACGATGAATACACCCGTACCAATCGGCCTTTACGCGATTACCGACAGCCAGCTGACCTCGTCGGAAACGTTGATTGCTTCCGTGGAGGCGGCAATTCGCGGCGGCACAGTGATGGTCCAATACCGCGAGAAGTCCGCTTCGATGGCCGAACGCCTGGCACAAGCCAGAAATCTCCAATCAGTATGTGCTTCGGCCCAGGTTCCATTGCTTATAAACGATGATGCCGAGCTTGCTAAACGCGTGGGCGCTGCCGGCGTGCACCTTGGCCAGTCAGATGGATCCGCCGCGGAAGCGCGCCGCCTGCTTGGAGATAACGCGATTATCGGCATCACTTGCCATGCCGACCTCACGCTGGCCAAAAAGGCCGTGGAGGCTGGCGCGGACTATCTGGCTTTTGGTCGCTTCTTTACCTCAACAACCAAACCGGATGCTCCGGCAGCCGCAACCGACACACTGGCCAAAGCAAAACGCTTCAATCTGCCAGTCACCGCGATCGGCGGCATCACTACAGAAAATGGTGAGCGGCTTATTCGGGCAGGCGCCGACCTGTTGGCGGTCGTTGGAGGGCTCTTCGGGGGCAGCCCCGAAGACATCGAACAGAAAGCAAAAATGTTTCAGAGGCTGTTTGCCAGCCACCACCCACTCTTTCAATACCCCGATAACAGGAGCACTCTCAAATGACGCACTCCGAAACCCTGTTCGAACAGGCTCAGAAATACATTCCCGGTGGCGTTAACTCACCGGTCCGCGCGTTTCGCGGTGTGGGCGGCACCCCGATCTTTTTTAATCATGCCCAGGGCGCGTACCTTTACGACGAGGATGGTCAGAGGTACATCGATTATATCGGCTCCTGGGGCCCGATGATTATTGGCCATTCAGATCAGCGCATCAAAGATGCTTTGCATGCACAGGTAGATCTTGGTGTGGGCTATGGCGCGCCGACGGCAATTGAAACCGATATGGCCCGTAAAGTGTGCGAGTTGGTGCCCTCCATTGATCTTGTGCGCATGGTGAACTCCGGAACAGAAGCCACCATGAGCGCCATTCGCCTGGCCCGGGGCTATACCGGCCGCGACATCATCGTGAAATTTGAAGGTTGCTATCACGGCCATGTGGATTCGCTGCTTGTAAAAGCTGGCTCTGGCGCGCTAACTCTGGGTGTGCCTAACTCTCCCGGCATTCCATCCTGTCTGGCAGAACTCACGCTGACTCTCGATTTCAATGATATCGATGGGGTGCGTAAAACCTTTGCAGAAATGGGCGACCGGATTGCCGCCATTATCGTAGAGCCCGTCGCTGGCAACATGAACTGTATCCCCCCGGTCCCGGGGTTCCTGGAAGGCCTTCGGGAAGTCTGTGACGAGCACGGATCCGTGCTGATTTTTGATGAAGTAATGAGTGGTTTCCGGGTATCCCTGGGCGGCGCTCAAGGTCTCTACGGCGTAACCCCGGACCTGACAGCGCTTGGCAAGGTCATCGGCGGTGGACTGCCCGTTGGCGCGTTTGGCGGCAAGCGCGAGATAATGGAATACATTTCCCCACTCGGACCTGTTTACCAAGCTGGCACGCTGAGCGGGAACCCTCTGGCCATGAGCGCTGGCCTTGCGACCCTGAATGCTATTTCAGAGCCGGGCTTTCACGACCGCCTGACTGAAAAAACCCTCGCCCTACGGGACGGGTTGAAGGCTGCTGCGGACGCTACCGGGATTCCGCTGGCGGTTCAGGGCGCGGGCGCCATGTTTGGCTTTTTCTTCACAGAAGAACCAAGCATTACGCGCTTTGAGCAGGTCATGGCCTGCGACGTGGAACGCTTCAAGAAGTTCTTCCAGGGTATGCTGAAAGAGGGAATCTATCTTGCTCCATCAGCCTTTGAAGCTGGCTTCACCAGCGCCGCACTGACCGATGAGGATATTGCGGATACCATCAAAGCCGCGAAAAAAGTTATGGCGACGCTTTAAAACACCAGGCACGTAATTTTTCGGGCTGGCCCACGACAGAAACATGTCCTGTCGGGCCAGCTTCGCGAACATCGTCACACTTTAGCGCTAACACATCAGATTTGCCCCTCCCGCCGTTGACTTGACTCCCCTGCTGATCAAATTATGGCCACATCTCATTAGAGATGCTCTGACGGCACAAACTTAACAAGAACAATACGGAAATCAGCAAACAGAGGCCTCACCCCGCAACTTTGGCACGTTCGGCAAAGGTATGCAGTATCTGGAGCAACCCGTTAGGTTGAGCCGCAGTTTGAATAACAAACACAACATCAAACTGTAGGAAAAGACAATGAAACTCTGGATCAAAACATTAGCACTGGTCGTAACTATTGCCTGGTCAGCTCCCTCTGCCGCATGGTGGTGGAATCCGAATCCGTCAACCTATGCCGACACCCGCTATCCGGTAGTTCTGGTTCACGGCATGTTTGGCTTTGACGCTCTGATCGGCGTTGACTACTGGTATGGCATCGCAGAGGATCTCCGAAAAAATGGTGCCGACGTCTATACCACGCAGGTTCCCGCGCTGGACAGCACCATTGCCAGAGGCGAAGCCTTGTTGCCACAGGTCGAAGCCATTGCGGCCGTTCATGGCAAGGTGAACCTTATCGGCCATAGCCATGGGGGGCCAACCGCCCGTTATGTTGCCCGGGTTCGGCCAGACCTGGTGGCCTCTGTCACTTCCGTCGGCTCACCCCACAAAGGCTCTGCCGTCGCCGACCTGATTGTGGAGTCTCCCGCAAGCGGGCTCGCAGACAGTCTGGCCAATGCCCTTGGTGGCCTTATCGATCTGCTCTCGGGCGGGGGGTATGACCAGAACGCCCAGGCCAGCCTGCAATCACTCTCGGCTCAGGGCAGTGCGGAGTTCAATAGTTTTGCACCCGCCGGAATCCCTACCAGCGCCTGTGGAGAAGGAGCCAGCTCGGCAAACGGAGTAAGGTTTTACTCATGGGGCGGAACAGGTGTGATCACCAACGTTCTGGATCCGTCTGATGCCCTGCTAGGCACCACCAGCCTGGCATTTGGCTCCAGCCAGAATGATGGCCTGGTAGGGCGTTGCAGCAGCCACTTCGGCAAGATTATCCGGGACAATTACTTCATGAACCATCTTGATGAAGTAAACCAGGCACTGGGCCTGCACAGCTTGTTCGAAACCGACCCTAAAGCCGTTTACAAACAACACGCCAACCGGCTGAAAAACGCTGGATTGTAAGCACAACCGCCTCCTGCCCGGGGAGTTTCCGGGCAGGAGCATTCAAATATAAAGGCGTTACAGGGCAGAGGCCCGCTCTTCTGCCTGGCTGGCCCCAGCCACATTGCCCCGCGCCCGGCGAATATCCGCCAGCAGCAACCAACCTGCTCGTTGCAGCCGAGTATCGTTACCCGCCAAAGATAAACCCTTCAGGGTAAACTGCTCAGCCGGCCCCAGCTTATTATCAGCCACATAAGCTTCAGAAAGTTTGAAATAGACCTCTGCAGACCTGGGCGCGATACGCTGCGCTCGCTCCAAGCGAACAATGGCTGCCTGGGCATCACCACTTTGCAAAAGGTTGTCTGCATCGCGCACCAGGCTCAGGGCGGCAGGAGACAGTTCGTCCCCGGCGTCGCGGTAACTCGGTTTGTTACTGCGCTGCACCTGCTCCGGCTCACTGGTTTCAGGCTGTTCGCTTTTGCGCCAGACTTGCGGTTCATCTTTACTTTCCGTGGTGCGTGGTGGTTCCGGCGCAGATTCAGGGCCTCCTGCGGGCACATAAATACTCTCTCCCGGGCCGGTAGCGCACCCCGCCAGGCTTAAAAGCGCGGCCAACATACCTGCGTGAAAAACACCTTGCCTACTCATTGGAACAATCCTTCAAACCAGCCTCGAATTTTCCGTTCAAGGGTACCAGAACAGGACACTTTCTGTGTCGGCTCGCTACCCGATATAAACGGCAGAAGGCGCGCATTATCGCAATACTCGTCGGTTAATGCCTGCTTTTCAGGGTTGACCCAATGATAACTCACACCATCGGGCACCACTGGGGAAAACCCGTGTTGTGGCACCTGTGCCATAAAGCGCGACCATACGGGCAAAGCCCCGGTGGCGCCTGTCAGAACTGTCGGACCATTATCGTCGCGCCCTACCCAGGCAACTGCCAGCAAATCACCGCTGAACCCGGCAAACCATGAATCGCGACCGTCATCCGTTGTGCCGGTTTTGCCGGCGAGGGTCAGCTCCTTGGGGACCGAATAATAAGCCGAGCGACCCGTACCTTCCTGCATGGTTTCCTGCATTGCATACTGCAACAGATGCACAGCTGCCGGGTCTGCAACCTGATCCACTTCGAGACTGTAGCGGGAAAGTGCCTGCCCTCCGGCATCTGTTACTTCTCGGATTGTACGCAGCGGCGTGTTGAACCCTGATGTTGCCAACCCCTGATAGATCTGAGCGACGGTCACCGGGCTCATAGCAACAGATCCAAGTAGCATGGAAGGGTATTCAGAAATAGGCGAAACCACACCAAAGTCTTGCAGGGTCTTGCGAACAGCCGGGACACCAACATCCAGACCAACCCTGACCGCCGGAAGATTGTATGATTTTGAAAGGGCTCGATGCAGGGGGACTTCCCCACGCTCTTCACCATCGTAGTTTTTAGGTGTCCAGCGCTTTCCGTCGTCAAACTCCAGCGTGAAAGACTTGTCCAGTACTGGCGTCATCAGCGTATAGCGCTCCGGTTGCTCCAGCGCTGTCAGGTAGGTAAAAGGTTTGATCAGGGAACCAATCGGGCGATTGGCGTCCAGCGCCCGATTAAAGCCGGCGAACTGCGGGTCTTTTCCGCCAACGAGAGCCAACACTTCCCCCGTATCCTTGGCGGTCACCACAAGTGTTGCTTCCAGGGCCTTAGCTGTGTCGCCGCTGGCCAGTCTTGGCAAGGTGTCCGTAACTGCGTACTCAGCGGCGTATTGAATGGCTGGGTTAAGTGTAGTGAATATTCGTAGCCCTTCGCTGCGCAAGTCCTCTTCTTTGTAGTCCCGCGCCAGGTGCCTTCGAACAAGATCGATATAGGCAGGATAACGATTCTCCGAGTAAGAGGGCTTAGCACTGACACCTAATGGCAAGCCCCGGGCGCGGGCCGCTTTCGGCCCATCAACAAGGCCTGCATCTTCCATCTCACTGATAACCAGGTTCCGGCGCTGTGTGGCGCGCTCCGGATGGCGGCGAGGATTGTAGTAGCTCGGCCCTTTGACCATACCCACAAGCAAGGCGATCTGATGTACATCCAGATCTTTCAGTGATTCACCAAAATAGAACTGACTGGCAAGCCCGAATCCATTAATACTCCAGGTGCCGGCTTGTCCCAGGTACACTTCGTTCAGATAGGTCTCCAGTATGTCGTCTTTCTCGTAATGCAGTTCGAGCAGAATCGACATCAAGGCTTCATTGCCTTTGCGCAGCAGGGTCTGATCCCGAGTAAGAAAAAAGTTTTTTACCAGTTGCTGGGTAAGAGTACTGCCGCCCTGTACGATTTTCCCGGCGCGCATATTCGCCAGCATGGCGCGAGCGATAGAAACCGGAGCAATTCCGAAGTGGTCGTAGAACTTCCTGTCTTCAACCACCATCAGCGCAACAGGCAGCAGAGTTGGAACCTCATCCAGGCGCACAAGAATCCGGTCTTCTTTGTGAGCAGGATAAATTCCGCCGATACGCGCGGGTTCCAGCCTTACAATCGCCGCACTATCACCAGCTGAAACGGAAAAGTCCTGAACCCGGTCGCCATAGATATTCAACGAAAGCTTGCGCCGCGGCTCATCACCATCAGGAAAACGGAAGCCCCGGGTACTGATCGTAAAATGCCCGCCGTTGCGACGATAGCTTCCAGGTTTTGCGCCATCACCTTTTCTGTAGCCAGCCAACGCCAGCTCTCGCTCAAGTGCTCCGGAACTCACACCGGCGCCGTTGTAAAGTTCCAGAGGGCGAGCATAAACCCGCGAGGGCACTTCAAACCGCCGCCCCTCGAACCGGTCGGTTACCACCGCATCGAGATAGACCATCCAACCCGCCAGCAACACAAGGCCTATGGCGGACACACGGATAAACATTTTCCAGAACCAGGACCCTTGCCCCTTCCGGCTGTTTTTGTTTGGAGATTTTCTATTTGGCTTCGAAGATGATCTGCTTTTTTTCATGAGTAGATTATAACGAAGGCTGCAGGACATAAGGCAGGCCAACTATGTGTTATTTCTGTAACCTGCCCGTTATGATGGAACAATAGAAATCAATGAGTTCAGGGAAGCGAGGAGCACACCGTGAGTGAAACATCCCCAGGCAATCTGTTACTGGCACTGCAGAACCCCGAGCTGTACGACCACCCGGTTGACGGATTCCAGATAATCGAAACTCATATTTCTCAGGTAATCCTGACCGGCCAGTACGCCTATAAGATCAAAAAACCCATGGATTTCGGGTTTCTTGATTTCTCCACATTGGATCGTCGAAAGCACTTTTGTGAGGAAGAGCTGCGTTTGAACCGGCGCCTGGCGGAGCCACTTTATTTGGACGTTATCCCTGTTACCGGAAGCCCGGAACAGCCCGTTATTGGGGGCGAGGGCGAGCCATTTGAATACATGCTGAAAATGCGTCAATTCCGTCAGAATCAGCTTTTTGATCACATGCAGGAGACCGGGGTTCTGAAACCCGAGCTGCTGTCCAGCCTCGCACAACAGGTGGCCGCCTTCCACGACAGCCTGGAACCGATAGCAGACGAAAAACCTTTGGGCACGCCTGAAGCCGTTTACGAGGCCATGCAGGAAAACTTTGACCAGATCCGGCCGATGATTGACGACGGCGCCCTGCTGAGCCAACTCGATAATCTCGAAGCCTGGACAAAAACCACCTTCGAGCGCCAGCGCGACCTGATTGCCAAGCGGCGAGCTGATGGCCTGGTACGGGAGTGCCATGGCGATCTGCACCTGGCGAACATCACTGTATATGACGGCAAGGTAACGGTTTTCGACTGTATCGAATTCAACGAGCCGTTCCGCTGGATTGATGTGATCAACGACCTCGCATTTTTGTTGATGGATCTTGAATCGCGGCGCGAGCCTGCTCTTGCAAACCTCGTTCTCAATACCTACCTGGAGTATCGTGATGACTTCGAGGCTTTGCCTCTGTTGCCCCTCTACAAGGCTTATCGGGCACTGGTGCGCGCCAAAATTGCACTTTTCACTCTGGCCAACCCGGCCCTGAGTGAAGAGGAAAAAGCGTCCCTGATGCAGCGCTATCGCGATTACGCCCAACTGGCAGAAGATTACAGCAGCATTCCGAACCATTATCTGCTCGCCACAGTGGGCCTGTCTGCCAGCGGTAAAACCTGTGTGAGTGCCGCTTTAGCACATGAGCTTGACCTGATACGCCTGCGCTCCGATGTCGAACGCAAACGCCTGCATGGACTCGCACCGCTGGAAGACAGCAAATCACCCACCGGAGGAAATCTGTACACCTCCGAAGCCAATGAAAAAACCTATGAACGCCTGGCAGGGCTGGCCAGCGATATACTCGCTGCGGGGTTGCCGGTTATTGTTGACGCCGCCTGCCTGAAAGAACGAGAGCGCGCGCTGTTTGCCGCCGTTGCCGAAAGCCAGGGGGTGCCCTTTGCGCTGATTCATTGCGAGGCCCCGGAGGAATTACGCAAGGAATGGGTACGTAAGCGCAAGGGTGACGCCTCAGAAGCAACAGAGGAACTTTTGGATGCCCAGAAAGACTGGTTCGAACCCCTGACGGACGAAGAAAACACCTATACCGCTCACTTGCACACCGAACAGGAACACGTGGCGGAAGCAGTTGCCGATAGAATAAGGCAGCATTTTGGCCTACCTCCGAGGTAAGCATCTTGCGCCCAAGGCCGCAAAACAGCCCGGCAAACTACACTTGCTGAAGAACCTGAACAGAACGCCTTTAAGGACTTATCATGGAAACCGGCACCCTGCGCCATATCAATGATCCGCTCTACGACCTTCTTCGCAAAGAGGATGTTACCGCCTTCAATGCCGAAAAATCGGCACGAGGCGAGCTTCCCAGCTTTGCCCATGGCGATTTTCGGGGCTTGGAATTACGCGGACTGGATGCTGGTGGGCTTGATCTGCGCCACGCCTATTTTCGCGGTGCTGACCTCAGAGGCATTGATTTCAGCCAGGCAAATATGGAGGGGGCCAGCCTTGCCGGCGCAAAAATTTCCGGATGTTTCTTTCCTCAAAGGCTGAGAGCCGAAGAAATCCTAATGTCTCTGAACCACGGCACGCGGATGCGGTACAGCTCTGAGTAATGACAGATATCCAAGCAATCCTGTGGCAACCCGTGTGCTCCAGACAAACCCTGCAGGCGAGCCAGTTTGTTGAGTTTTCACTGGCCACTGTAGCGCAGGGCGAGGACACCCTGCCCCAGACGGGGTTCATCTTTCTGGACGGCTCTACTCCCAGAGCCTACCTGAACAGGTGCCCCCACAGGGGTGTCGAGCTTAACTGGATGCCGGGTCGGTTTATGGATACCGACAACTTGTTCCTCCAATGCTCCACTCACGGTGCCCTGTTCAAACCGGGAGACGGTGAGTGCATTGCCGGGCCTTGCCAGGGTGATGCACTTACCGCTCTGGATATACGGGAAACCGAAGAGTTCCTTGAAGTCAGACTTCCAGAATAACCGGCACAGCTTCTGTCAGAGCCATTTCGCCGGATGGTCTGCCATCATCCTGTGCCAACCTTGCCCTGTAGGCCATAACCTCAACCCCCGCATCACACGCCTGACGCAACAACTTACCGTAATGCGAGTCGATATGATCGGCAGGCCGCACAGTTTCAATACCCGTATGATTCACCACGAAAAGCAGCACTGCACGGTCGCCAAGTACCACCTGAGCCATGAGCTCACGCAGATGTTTTTGCCCGCGGGTTGTTACTGCATCCGGGAAGAAGCCCTGACCATTTTGCATAAGGGTGACGTTCTTTACCTCAACCCAGGCATCCGGCTCCGTTTCATGGCCGGAGAGTAGCAGATCAATCCGGCTTTTTTCTTCGCCATACTTTACCTCTGACCGGCAATCACTGTACCCGGCCAGTTCGCTGATGCGGCCGGCCTCGATCGCCTCACGCGCCTGCGCGTTGGGTCTTGCCGTGTTGACACAAGCCAGCGTGCCGGGCTCGGTTTCAACAAGTTCCCAGGTATACGGCAACTTGCGCGCAGGGTTGTCACTGCGGCTGAGCCACACTTTTCCATCGGTCGGCTGGCACCCCAGCATGGAGCCGGTGTTCGGACAATGGGCGGTTATCTCAGTACCATCCGGCAATCGTACATCTGCCAGAAAGCGTTTATAACGTCGAATCAGACGCCCCTCAATCAGGGGTTCAGGAAACTTCATGGGCTCTCCAAACTGCGAAGTGGTCATCACAAGGCTGGCACCTCCGTGACTAATCTGCTATTTTCCGCCAAATCCCGTTTCAGGACGACTGCTTCATCCAGGTTATAGCCGCGCCGCAGCGGGGGCTGGCGCGCAGGGAAGCAAAGCGTCCTTGTGAAGTATTAATAAGAGGCCGGGTTAAATGGCAAATACATCAAACGAACGTTTCACCAACTTCACCCCTTATGAAATGAAGAAGGGTGAAGAGTACATGAGTGCTGATATGCGGGAGCACTTCAAGGAACTACTGCGTCAGTGGAAGCAGGAGCTCATGGAAGAAGTAGACCGCACTATGCATCACATGCAGGAAGATGCTGCAAACTACGCGGATCCCAGTGACCGCGCAACTCAGGAAGAAGAATTCAGCCTGGAACTTCGCACCCGCGACCGCGAACGTAAACTGATCAAGAAAATCGATCAGACTATAGAGCGTATCGACAAAGACGATTACGGCTTTTGCGACCAGTGCGGGGTAGAAATCGGTACCCGTCGCCTGGAAGCACGCCCGACAGCGACGCTGTGCATTGATTGTAAAACACTGGCCGAAATCCGCGAACGCCAAACTGGCATCTGAGATAACAGGCCCGACCAGGCCGGCGCAGCCTTTTAAGGCGATGCCGGCCAATCAGCCTTATCCATGACCAGTCTTCGCACTTACCGGGGCCGCTTTGCCCCCTCACCCACTGGGCCACTTCACTTTGGCTCTCTGGTTACCGCTCTGGCGAGCTACCTGGAAGCGAAATCCCGTCAAGGGCTGTGGTTCATCCGGATTGAAGATCTGGATCCACTGCGGGAACCACCGGAAGCAACCGGCGAAATTCTTCACAGCCTTGAAACCCACCACTTGTTTCCTGACGCACCGGTACTGTTTCAGTCCCGACGTCACGAAGCCTATCACTCAGTCATTGATTACCTGTCAGGGATAGGCCGGGCCTACCGCTGCAGCTGCTCACGCAAACAGCTCCAGGCCAATCACGGCCGACACCCCTTGCGTTGCAGGGATGTCAGCAGCACCACATCCACCCAGCCCTATGCCATGCGCTTTGCACTCACTGATGAAGAATGTCACTGGCAAGATCAACTACTGGGGCCGCAGCATCAAACTGTTCGCGCAGAAATTCATGACCCGGTTATTATGCGAAAAGAAGGCTTTTTTGCCTATCAGCTTGCCGTAGTGGTTGACGATATCGAACAAGGTATTACCGATGTGGTTCGCGGCTCAGATCTACTGGACATGACTGCTCAACAATTGCAGATTTATCGTGCCTTGGGGGCAACGCCACCAAATTGGCTTCATATTCCGGTAATTGTTAACGATCAGGGACAAAAACTATCCAAACAGAACCGCGCCCCGGCGCTGGATAACCAGGCTCCTGTAGAAAATCTTTTCGCTGCATTAACCGCCCTGAACCAGCAACCACCGCAGCCATTGCTGACCGGCTCAGCGGCCGACCTTCTGAAATGGGCCTGCACCCATTGGAATCGCGGAGCCGTTCACCTGACATCCCGGTGACTGTCATGGTATAAAGCCTTTCACAAACTTCAGCGCGGATCGCATGCCTGATGTATATCTACCGTCTGGTTTTTCTGCTGGTTCTGGCCATTTATATCTTTTCACCCAACATACTTGATTGGTGGACCTCTCCCGGGAACGCCTGGTATAGCCCTTTCGTAGTCTGGGCAGGCCTTATAGCCATTGGTTTCTGGCTTGAATGGCGGCGAGATCCCAATGAGTTTTAGTGCTTCAGGGCTTCTGCTTGCCAGCTTGCTGTACCTGGTGATCCTGTTCGGTATTGCCTGGATGACAGAGCGTGGCATGGTACCCCGGCACTGGGTACGCCACCCGCTGGTTTACACTCTGAGCCTGGGCGTATACGCCGGAATCTGGGCCGTTTATGCTGCGGTCGGCATGGCGGCTGAATCCGGTTACGGCTTTCTTGCCTATTACCTCGGTATCAGCGGAGCTTTCCTACTGGCCCCCGTGCTCCTCAACCCCATCATGAGGATCGGCCGGGCCTATCAGCTGACCTCACTATCCGACCTCTTTGCCTATCGGTATCGCAGCCAGTGGGCAGGGACGCTGGTGACGCTGTGTTCTGGCGTAGCCATTCTTTCTCTACTGAGTATGCAGATAAAGGCCGTATCGACATCCGCCAGCATCCTCGCTCCGGATACCTCACCACGTCTGATCAGCATTATGTTCAGCCTTATCGTGGTGTTGTTTGCGATGCTGTTTGGCGCCCGCCGCAACCAAGGTGCAGAAAACCATCCAGGGCTGGTGCTCGCCATCGCTTTCGACTCACTGGTCAAACTTATTGCCCTTCTGGTCATTGGAGGCGTTGTTCTTTTCGGTGTATTTGACGGCATGAGCGGCCTGGAGACCTGGTTGGCCGGCAATACCGCCCCAGCCACAACCATGTCCCTGAGCGTTCACGACGGTAGCTGGCGCGCACTCATGCTGATGTCGTTTGCCGGTGCACTGGTATTGCCGCATATGTACCACATGACGTTCAGCGAAAATCCCTCACCCAAAGCTCTGGCAAAGGCCAGCTGGGGACTACCCTTCTACCTTCTGCTTCTGGGCATTCCCGTGCCGTTGATCCTGTGGGGCGGGCAGGCACTTGGGGTGACCACTGGCCCAAGTTTTTACTCTCTCGGTGTTGCCCAGGCATTGGAAAGCCCGGCACTTACTCTTCTCATGTACGTTGCCGGGCTCTCGGCCGCCAGCGGCCTGATGATTGTCAGCACACTGGCTCTTGCCGGAATGGTACTGAACCACGTGGTCTTGCCACTGAAGACCCCGAAGGATCAGGGAGATATTTATCGCTGGCTGCAATGGATCAAACGTCTGCTGATTGCCGCAATCATCCTGCTGGCGCTGCTATTCCACGAGACTGTTGGCAAAAATCTGGACTTATCCATTCTTGGGGCGATTTCGCTTTCCGGCACCCTGCAACTACTACCTGGCGCCCTGGGTGTCATTTACTGGCCTGAAGGCAACCGCCGCGGATTGATTTCGGGACTTGTTGTCGGTCTGCTGATTTGGGCAATAACACTGGTACTTCCCTTCTCCCACACAGCCAACCTGCTTGAATGGCTAGGCGCTCCTCTGGTTCCGGATTACAGCAACTGGCACATATTTACGTTTGTCAGCCTGACCGCAAACGTAACAGTGTTCGCACTGATTTCGGTACTGAGCTCAAGTACCAATGAGGAAACGAGCGCCGCTCAGGCTTGCTCTCTGGGTGCACTCTCACGCCCCCAGCGCCGAGAGCTGCTTGCAAGCTCCTCCGCTGACTTTGTCCGCCAGATGGCCGAGCCTCTTGGCTTGGGGGTTGCAAAACGGGAAGTAGAGCGAGCCCTCGGGCAACTGAAACTCCCCAGTGTCGAGTACCGCCCCTATCAACTAAGGCGGCTTCGCGATCAGGTTGAAATCAACCTCTCCGGCTTGCTGGGCCCATCAGTGGCCCGGGATATGGTTAAACGCCACCTGGGTTTCAAACCTATGACCCGAGGCGGTACCGCTCAGGATATCCGCTATGTAGAACGTACCCTGGGAGACTACCAGAACCGACTGACCGGCCTTGCAGGCGAGCTGGACAACCTTCGCAGACACTACCGTCAAACCCTGCAAAACCTGCCAATTCCCGCCTGCTCCGTTGGCGAGGACGGTGAAATCCTCATGTGGAACCACGCCATTGAGACACTCACGGGCATCACTGCAGACGATGTGGTAGGCGCTCGCCTGATGGCTCTGCCAGATCACTGGCACCACCTGCTGGACGACTTCAATAGCGGCAAAGATCTGCATCGTTACAAGCACCGGCTGGATCTCAAAGGGAGACCCCACTGGCTCAACCTTCACAAGGCTGCCCTCAGTGGCCCGGACCACCCGGATGGCGGGAGCATCATTCTGGTAGAAGACCAGACGGAAATCCGCTTGCTGGAAGATGAGTTGATGCACAGCGAACGTCTGGCATCGGTTGGGCGCCTGGCAGCAGGCGTAGCACACGAAATCGGAAACCCGGTGACAGGCATATCGTCGTTGGCACAGAACCTTAAACTGGAAACCGATAACCCCGACATTCTCGACACAGCCGGCCAGATTCAACAGCAGACACTTCGCATATCCACCATTCTGCAATCCTTAATGAATTTTTCCCGCACGGGAAACCATGCTCAGGCTAACCGGTATGAGCCCGTATGCATCCGTCGCTGTGTCGACGAATCCATCAACCTGCTCTCCCTGAGCGACAAAGGGCTTGGAATCCGGTACATAAACGATTGCCCGGAAACACTCCAGATCTTGGGCGATGAGCAACGGCTTGTGCAGGTTTTTGTCAATCTTTTGGCCAACGCCAGGGACGCGTCGCCCGAGGGAGGATCAATCCGGGTGACTGGCAAGGATGAGGGCTACTCGGCTATCATCGAAGTCGTTGATCAGGGCTCAGGAATACCTGTTGACCAGCTTGACCATGTATTTGAGCCCTTCTACACCACCAAAGCAACCAATGAAGGAACGGGTCTGGGCTTATCGCTGGTGTACAGCATTATCGAGGAACACTACGGAAACATTCAGGTTGAAAGCCCTGCTGATCCGGCAACCGGGCTTGGCACACGGGTAAGACTGAAACTGCCAGCTTATGAGCCGGAGACAGACAACTCCACCATCCGTCCGAATTAAAGGTTCTGAAACTGCCATGCCCCGAATTCTGATCGTGGAAGATGAAGATATTATTCGCTCCGCTGTTCGCAAGCTGTTGTTGCACGCTGGTTATGAGGTCGAAGATGTCGGCTCAGTGGAAGAAGCAGAGCAGGAACACGATCCGGACCAGTTCGACCTGATTATTTCTGATCTGCGCCTGCCTGGTGCCGCCGGCACGGAACTGATCGGCCGCGCACCGAATACACCGGTGCTGATCATGACCAGTTACGCCAGCCTGCGCTCCGCAGTGGACTCCATGAAGATGGGCGCCGTGGAATACATAGCCAAGCCGTTTGATCACGATGAAATGCTTGCGGCCGTAGAGAGTATCCTGGCCCGCACAATGTCATCAGCCCCGGAGCGTCAGGGAGACACCCCGGCGACTTCGGAAAGCGGCGACCCGGCCAGTATTATGTACGGCCATTGCGAGCCCATGCAGAGAGTGTTCACGCTCATTCGAAAAGTGGCACCGACGGAAACAACCGTGCTGGTTCAAGGGGAGTCTGGTACAGGTAAGGAGCTTATTGCACGGGCGCTGCACCTTTTAAGCCCGCGCGCCACAAAGCCGCTGATCTCGGTCAACTGCGCAGCCATTCCGGAAAGCCTGATCGAATCCGAACTGTTCGGACATGAGAAAGGCGCATTCACCGGCGCTGTATCTGCCAGAACCGGCCTGATTGAAGCCGCGGACGGTGGCAGCCTGTTTCTGGACGAGATTGGCGAACTGCCAGCCGAAGCTCAAGCGCGTCTGCTGCGAGTACTCCAGGAAAGTGAAATCCGCAAAGTGGGCTCAACACAGAGCCGGAAGGTCAACGTGCGAATGATCGCCGCGACCCACCGCAACCTTAAAGCGATGACCCGCACCGGCGGGTTCCGGGAAGATCTATACTACCGCCTGAACGTAATGCAGATACGGATTCCCCCCCTGCGGGACCGGCAAAGTGACATCCTCGGGTTGGCACGGCGCTTTCTTACTGCCCAGGGCGACAAAGTGGGCAAACCCAACCTGAACCTCAGCCCCGAAGCAATGCGGGTGCTTGAACGACATCGGTGGCCCGGTAACGTGAGGGAGCTGGAAAACGCCATCGAACGGGCCAGCATCCTGTGCGACGGAGACATCATCACACCCTCGCTGCTGGATCTCGACGGTGAGGGTGGCGACGAGTACATTCCTGAAACGCTGGTGGAAGGCAACAATGAGCCACTACGCTCCCGTGATGTAGACAACGCCAGCGACCTTTCTCTGGAAGACTACTTCCAGCACTTTGTGCTGGAAAATCAGGACCGTATGAGTGAGACCGAGCTGGCGCAAAAACTGGGCATCAGCCGAAAATCACTCTGGGAGCGCAGGCAGCGGCTCGGCATCCCCCGAAAGAAAACTTCAGGAAACTGAAATTTCGTATCGACGACGATCCAACTCTCCATCTAAAAGTATGAACCTATGCTCAGTTGTTACCGCATGTTCCCCTTGGTAACACTCCAAAGAAAAAGACTGATTACGGGTAACACTTATACAAGGTACGGGGTAACACTTACGCGACCAAAAATTCTAACCATCTGTTTACAAAGAGTTTTCAAAACCTGGCACACCAACTGCAATCTATTAAGCGCACAACAACAAAAACAATAGTGACAAAGCAGCGCTTCAACAAAAACAAAAAGCTGCGGGAATACGTTCAGCAACAAAAACAAAAATAGAACGTGAGCGAATTGAGTGTTTTGGGTACTTTGCTTTTTTGGTAGTCCCTTGGCACGTGCGAGTTGTAGAGATGCAAAGAAGAATCACCCCTGAGGTGACGCAGCACCTACCAATAACTTGTTCGATGTCTTTGATTACTGATTGTGTTCAAAGCTTTCCGTTTGCACTGCTGAGAAGCCTCAATTTTGAGGATATACAGTGGGGTACAAAAACGAAGAAAAATCCCGGCAAAAAATAAAAACAATGCAGATAGTCAACGTTTTGAGGGCGGATTCGTGAGAGCGGATCCGCCTTTTGATTATCTGGCGATCGCAAGATTCCGAGGCAAACGTGTGCAAATCCTGCTCAAACCGTTAAACTCTCGGTTTTTGCTCAACGCAACCACGGATTTCAATGCCAAAAACACTTTCCTCCATCTTCGAACAATCCGTCGGCAAGCTCCGTTCTTTCATTCCCGGTAAAGGGAACAAAAAAGTACGAGCCTATCAGCGACAGGAAATCCCCAGGGACCAGCACAACGTCTCACGCTCTGCTATAAGCGAGCCTGCCAAGAAAGTTCTTAGCCGACTCAACAAGTCCGGCTATGAGGCTTACCTTGTGGGCGGCGGCGTGCGCGACATCCTTTTGGGACAACAGCCCAAAGATTTCGACATCGCCACCAACGCCACTCCGGAAGAAGTTCACGATCTGTTTCGCAACTCCCGTCTTATTGGCCGGCGCTTCCGGATTGTTCACGTGGTATTCGGGCGCGAAGTCATTGAGGTAACGACCTTCCGCGGAAACGCCGTCGAAACCGATGACGACAACACCGACGATGACAGGAAAACCAGCGAACACGGCTTGCTATTGCGTGACAACGTTTATGGCAACCAGGAAGAGGACGCCCTGCGCCGGGACTTTACAGTCAATGCGCTCTACTACTGCATCCGCGATTTTACGGTCATTGACTTTGCCAACGGCATTGAAGATCTGCGCAACCGGCAACTTCGCCTGATTGGTGACCCGGAAACACGCTACCGTGAAGACCCGGTTCGTATGCTGCGCGCGATTCGTTTTGCCGCCAAGCTGGGCTTTGACATAGAGCCAGAAACCGAAGCCCCCATCCAGAATCTGGCACCGCTACTGACACATATCCCGGCCGCCCGTCTGTTCGAGGAAGTGCTGAAGCTGTTTTCTGCCGGGTACGGTGAAGCCACCTATGATCTACTTACCCGCTACAACCTTCTGGCGCCATTATTCCCTGAAACCGTCAAGGCCATCGAGGCTGGCGAGCCGGACGAGCTGATTCGCCAGGCATTGCGCAACACCGATGCCCGGATCGCGCAAGGGAAGTCCGTTACGCCCTACTTCCTGTTTGCAGCCATGCTCTGGCCCGCACTACAAAGGGAGTGGAACCAGCGCCAGGACAACGGCGACCCGGTACAGCCAGCACTTCACGGTGCAATCGGCAAAGTAATTGGTCGCCAGGTGCAGGCAACCTCGATACCCAAGCGCTTCTCAGGCCCCATGAAAGAAATCTGGGAACTGCAGATGCGCCTGCCTCGTCGCCAGGGAAAACGAGCCTTTGTAGCCATGAGCCACCCAAGGTTCCGTGCAGCCTACGATTTTCTGCTGGTCCGGGAAGCCTGTGGTGAAATCGAGCCAGGGCTGGGCGCATGGTGGACGGAGTTTCAGCGCATGGATGAGCGCGGGCAAGAGCGCATGCTTTCAGAGCTCAGCAGTGACGCACCAAAAAAACGCCGTCGCCGCAAACCGGTAAAGCGGCCAGCGCCCTGATGAAAACTGATGCCTTCATTGGCCTGGGCAGCAATCTGAAAGATCCCGCAGCCCAGTTGGCAATGGCAGTAGCCGAGCTGTCCGCCTTACCCGACACCACGCTTGTTGCGCAGTCGCCTTTTTACGCCAGCAGCCCGGTCGGCCCTCAGGATCAGCCGGATTTTGTGAATGGTGCGGTATGGCTCAGCACCGGGCTTGCCCCGCATACTCTACTCGACCAGCTTCAGGCCATCGAACACGCCCACGGGCGCGAACGCCTCAAGCGCTGGGGCCCACGCACCCTTGATCTTGATCTGCTCGTATTCGGCAACCTGGTACTGAATGACAACCGACTTACCGTTCCCCACCTGGAGCTCCCGAACCGGGATTTTGTGCTTCAGCCGCTGCTGGATCTGAAACCTGATCTGGCACTGCCTGACGGCACCTCAATCGCGACCCTGAGGGAACAATGCCCGGACAACCGGTTGCGCAAACTTCCACCTCCGGATTACCCTTAGCATCTGAACGCCGGTTATCCTCGGCACGGTCTTGGCCCACCTACCCAAAAGGCAAGGATTTTATGGCTGTTACCATCAACACCCTGCGGGAATATAAACAAAAGGGCGAAGCCTTTTCTGCTCTCACATCCTATGACGCCACCTTTGCCCAGGTCGTCAGCGAAGCCGGGGTGGACGTTATTCTGATTGGCGACTCGCTGGGCATGGTGCTTCAGGGCCACGACAGTACCCTGCCAGTCACTATGGAGCAGATCGTTTACCACGTTAGCTGTGTAGCCAAAGGCAACCACGGCTCGCTGATCATGGCCGACATGCCTTTCATGAGCTATGGAACCGTAGACGCAGCGCTGGAGAATGCCGCCAAGCTCATGCGGGCAGGTGCCCACATGGTAAAACTGGAAGGCACCGACTGGATGAAAGATACCATTACCGCGCTCTCAGAGAGAGCCGTTCCGGTATGCGCCCACTTGGGCCTGACCCCACAATTTGTCAACAAGTTTGGCGGTTACAAGGTTCAGGGGCGCGATGAAAAGTCGGCGGAAATAATGATCGACCACGCCTGTGAGCTCGTGGCTGCAGGTGCAGACATAATCCTTCTGGAGTGCGTTCCTGCGCCTTTGGCCGCGCGAATTGCCAAAGCTGTGACAGCCCCTGTTATCGGCATTGGTGCCGGCTCCGATACCGATGGCCAGATTCTGGTGCTGCACGACATGCTGGGCATTACCACGGGCCGAAAACCACGCTTTGTGAAAAACTTCCTGGCAGAAAACAACTCCATTCAGGAAGCCATTGCCGCCTACGCAAAAGCCGTTAGTGAGCGCAAATTCCCGGCCGAGGAGCATACGTTCAAGGCATGAGAACCGTCCATTCACTAAAAGAGCTGCGTGCCATTCTCCGCGGCTACCGCCAGCAGGAAAAGACCATCGGCCTGGTTCCGACTATGGGGAACCTGCATGAGGGGCATATTTCGCTGGTTCGCAAGGCTGCCGAAGCCGCAGATATTGTGGTTACCAGCATTTTCGTCAACCCGATGCAATTCGGTGCCAACGAGGATCTCGACACCTATCCTCGCACCTTGATCGAAGATCAGGAAAAACTCAGCGCTGCGGGGAACACGCTGGTATTTGCCCCCTCCGCCGACGAAGTCTATCCAGAGGGCCTCGCCCGTCATACCCGGATTGTAGTGCCTGAGGTGAGTGATGGGCACTGCGGTGCAAGCCGTCCAGGGCACTTCGAGGGTGTCGCAACGGTGGTCTCTGTTCTGTTCAATATGATCCAGCCCGACTTCGCTGTATTCGGTGAAAAAGACTTCCAGCAACTGGCTGTCATCCGCAAGATGACACGGGATCTGATGATGCCGGTTGAAGTCATTGGGGCGCCAACCGTTCGGGAAGAGGACGGCCTGGCCAAGAGCTCACGCAACGGCTACCTCTCAGAGCAGGAGCGCATCATTGCTCCCGCCATCTACCAGGCACTCCAAACCACCTCGGAAAAAATTGCCAACGGGCGCGATGATTTTCTGGTGCTCGCTCAGGAGGCCGGGGACAGCTTGCGCGAAGCCGGCTTGCGTCTTGATTATTTCAACATTGCAAACAGCCAGACTCTGAAGCCCGCCGCACCAGAGGATCGGGAAGTTACGCTGTTGGCAGCTGCGTTTCTTGGCACCACCCGGTTAATTGACAATATCTCAGTAACCCGCTGAGCCACTACACCAATACATCAGGAAAGGACTCTTAGATGACCACGCCAACCCCAGCACTGACACAAAAGCCGGAGTGGAAGGAGCTGGAGGCCTGCAGAGAACGCCTGCAGCACAGCACAATGAAAGTACTGTTTGCAGACGACCCTGCGCGGGCACAACGTTATTTTGTTGAAGGCGCCGGCTTGTCGTTGGATTTCTCCCGAAACCGGCTTACAGATGAGGTGCTCTCGGGATTGATGGCCCTTGCTCGCAGCTTCAAACTGGAAGATCGCAGAGCAGCCCTGCTGCGCGGGGACAAGGTGAACGTTACAGAAAACCGCCCTGCACTTCACACGGCTTTGCGCAACCCGGGGACCGACACCATCATGATTGATGGTGTGGATGTAATTGCAGAAGTAGGCGCCACGCTGGCACGCATGGAGACCTTCGTACAAGAGGTACTCAGCCATTCTCGCTGCGGCTATACCGGCAAGGTATTTACCGATGTGGTCAGCATTGGTATTGGCGGCTCTTTTCTTGGACCGAAACTGGTGACCGAGGCCCTTCAGCCTTTCCGCGCGCCCGGCCTGCGTTGCCACTATGTGGCCAACATCGACGGCACGGAAATCTGCGAGACCCTGGCGACAGTAGACCCGGAAACCACGCTGTTCCTGGTCCAGTCGAAGTCATTCGGCACGCGAGAGACTCTGGAAAACAGTAAAGTTGCCCGCCAATGGTTCATAGATCGCAGCGGCAACAAACAAGCAGTTGCCAACCATTTCATAGCGGTCACCGCCAACCCGGCAGCTGCGAAGGAGTTCGGCATTGATCCCGCCAACGTATTCCCGATGTGGGACTGGGTAGGCGGGCGATACTCTCTCTGGTCGGCCATTGGCCTCCCCATCGCACTGACGGTCGGCATGGAGAATTTCCGCGCTTTGCTTGCCGGAGCCCACGCCATGGACAAGCATTTCCGCGACACGCCTCTGGAAAAAAACCTGCCGGTTATCATGGCCATGCTGGGCATCTGGTACAGCAACATCTGGGGCGCCGAAACCCACGCCATACTGCCGTACGATCATTACCTCCGCAGCTTGCCAGCTCATCTTCAGCAACTGGACATGGAAAGCAGCGGCAAACGCGTGAATCAACACGGAGAAGCGCTGGAATATAATTCAGGCCCGGTTATCTGGGGTGGGGTCGGTGCGAATGGCCAGCACGCCTATCACCAGCTGATTCACCAGGGCACGCGCCTCATTCCCGCAGACTTCATCATTCCCCTGCAAACCCACAACCCGGTTGCAACACACCACGCGGATCTTTTTGCCAACTGTCTGGCTCAGTCCCGCGCGATGATGACAGGAAAGACTCTGGAAGAGGCCAGAGCCGAGTTGGCGGCGAGCGGCATGAACGAGGCGGACATAGCAAAACTGGCGCCGCACAAGGTCATCCCCGGAAATCAGCCGAGCAATATGCTGATGATGAAAAAAGTAACACCGGAAACGGTCGGAGCGCTGATCGCGCTCTATGAACACCGCACCTTTGTGCAAGGCGTTATCTGGGATATTGATTCGTTTGATCAGTGGGGCGTTGAGCTGGGCAAGAAACTGGGCGAGAACATTCTGCCGAAACTGCTGGGACCGGCAAAATCTGACGACGCAAGTGACAGCACGACAGATAACCTGGTTGCGCTGTTCCGCTCAGCAAACGGCCTTTGAAATCACTCGCCCCTGCCAGCTGAAGTTCACCGGCCAGAGTTTCTGGTCAACGTTATAGGCTTGCCAGAGTTCAAGGTAACTCATCCGGCATACCGGGTGCTTCACGGTAGGTGCAATGTCTGCCAGAGGGCGCAGGACAAAAGCATTCTTGAGAATCTCGCTTCTGGGCAGCTCCACTCCATCCATCCGGCCCACGGCCTCGCCGTAGGTCAGAATATCCAGATCCAGCGTTCTTGCGCTGAACTTCGGTGCGTCTCTGCGCCGGCCGTTTTCTGCTTCCAGTTGTTTGAAATTCTGTGAAAGCTCGCCGACTGACAGATGGGTCCAGACACCCACAACCAGATTCAAGAACGGGGAACCATCAAAACCAACCGCTTCACTTTCGTATACCGGAGAGATTTCGAGTTCGCCAAACCAGCCTGAAAGTGCATCAAGAGACGCACACACATAACGTTCCCTGTCGATATTACTACCAATACTGATATAAACCGGAACCTGATCAGGCATTACCGAGCTCTCCTTCACGAGCTGACCTTTCAATGCAGACGCCCACAGACTTGGCCGCTGGAACCGCTCCGGGCTTGCGCAACGTCAGACGCAGCCAGCTAATACCAAACTCCCGCTGCAAAACTTCCGCCAGAACCTCTGCACCGTGCTCAAGCAACCTTGGTTTGAGCTCTTGAAGGCATTGCCCTACCCGCTCGCTGACTGCGGCATAATCAAGCGCATCCGCTACATCATCAGACTGGCCGGGAATGCGGTTATCCCAAGCCATGTCAAGATCTACAACCAGCGCCTGGGTCACTTCCCTCTCCCAGTCGTATACACCCACCACAGTTTCTACAACCAGGTTTTCGATCAATACACTATCTGCCAAGAGGGCTCCCTGGGTTATCCCACATACTGCTGATTGAATAACGTACAGACTGCGGATACTGTAACAACACCGGCCTGCAAACTGAGGGCCGGCATTTTCGCACATATTACCCTGATACGTCTTTGTCCCTGAGCTCGCAACATGGCCTTGAGTGATCCGCTATTAACTGTTCTGTTGTGTATGACTGCCTATCTGGCCGGGTCGGTGCTCTTTGCTCTTCCGGTTTGCAGGATTTGGGGGCTGCCCGATCCTCGGGCTCAGGGCTCGGGAAACCCCGGGGCAACAAACGTATACCGGGCCGGCGGCTGGCTACCGGCTCTGATCACCCTGGTACTGGATGCGGCTAAAGGTTGGCTGCCCGTCTGGCTGGCGCACAACGCGGGCTTATCGGCTCTGGTGCAGGCCATGGTGGCGCTGTTTGCCGTTACCGGGCACATGATCCCGGCGTTCTATCGATTCAAAGGCGGCAAAGGGGTTGCTACAGCCCTCGGCGCAGGCCTTGCGCTGGCGCCAGTTACAACGCTCGCAATGGCATTTCTATGGCTACTCGTGCTTTGGCGCTGGAAAATCTCGGCACTGGCATCTGTAATAGCCATCATCAGCGGGCCGCTAATCAGCGCATTTATTGAGCCAGAGAATCTTCCCTTATTTGGTCTCCTGGCCATTCTCATTGTCGTGCGTCACCGCAACAATCTGATTCGCCTCGCCCAAGGAAGGGAAATCGGCTTTTAACGCTCCTCTGGCTCAATCCACCAGCCCTTGCAGCCGCGCCTCAGCTAACGACGGCAACTGATTCATCGGCCACCTGGGTACAGCGACAATCCGCTCCCCATCACATTGCCCCGCCTTCATACGCTGGGCACCGGCGTAGGCGATCATCGCCCCGTTATCGGTGCAAAACTCCGGGCGGGCATAAAATACCTGGGCGGACAGCTTTGCTGCCATCTTCTCAAGGCCGGCTCTCAGCCGTTTGTTGGCGCTGACCCCCCCGGCAATAACGAGGCGATCGCAGCCTGCCTGCTCGAGTGCTCGCCGGCACTTTATTACCAGTGTGTCCACAGCAGCCGTTTCAAAAGCCAGAGCAATATCAGCACGCACCTGATCACTGAGGGCCCCTGTTGCCTTTTTCTCGGCATTGACGGTGTTCAGCGTGTAGGTCTTCAAACCACTAAAGCTGAAATCCAAGCCGGGCCGGTCTGTCATCGGTCGTGGGAACTTATATTTTCCTGGCACACCCTGTTCAGCCAGCGCTGCTACCCTGGGCCCCCCGGGGTAATCCAGCCCTAACATCTTGGCAGTTTTGTCAAATGCCTCACCGGCTGCGTCGTCAACTGACTCTCCGAGCATTTCATACTCACCGATGCCATCCACTCGAACCAGTTGTGTGTGCCCACCGGAAACCAGCAGAGCCACAAAGGGAAACGCCGGCGGATTGTCTTCCAGCATGGGCGCCAGCAGGTGGCCCTCCATGTGATGCACGCCAAGTACAGGTATATCGAGGGCAAATCCCAGGGCGTGGGCTACCGCCCCACCCACCATAAGAGCCCCAATCAATCCCGGGCCCGCCGTATAAGCAATCCCCTCGATATCCTTTCGCGAGCGACCTGCGTCTGCAAGCACCTGATCACACAACGGCAAAAGTTTGCGAACATGATCACGGGACGCAAGCTCTGGCACGACACCGCCATAATCTGCATGCATGTCAACCTGACTGAACAGCGCGTGACTTAAAAGCCCCTTGTCGGTGTCAAACAAGGCGACGCCGGTTTCATCACAGGAAGTCTCAATACCCAGGATCAGCATATAATCTGGCCACATCGGTTAGCGAAAAATGGATAAGTGACGCGCATTTTAGCAGAAACCCGAAACTCACTGGCAGTTTCATCCAACAAACATTGACCTTGCCACGATCCAGGCGCTATCATTGCCGCCCTAAATTACGAACTGGTCGCATTTTAGCCAATCTGACCAGAAATCGAGAGAATCGAGCCGGTCTGGCACAGCCAGATGCGCATCAAAATGAAACCGAATCTATCAGGTAGGTGATTGTCGAATGCCAGCTGTTAAAGTGAAAGAGAATGAACCGTTTGACGTAGCACTGCGTCGCTTCAAGCGTTCTTGCGAAAAAGCGGGTGTACTTTCAGAAGTACGTCGTCGTGAGCACTATGAAAAGCCGACTTCCGTTCGTAAGCGCAAAGCAGCAGCTGCCGTTAAGCGCCATCTCAAGAAGCTTCAGCGGGAACAGCGCAAGTTCGAGCGTCTGTACTGAGTTACCGCAGACGCCGCTTGACTGCAAAGCACTGATTGCCTGTACAGCCACAGGCTGCACAGAGCGACCAAAAAATGCCGCCGGGGCCTGGCTTCGGCGGCATTTTTGGCTATTGGCCAAATGCGTGAAGTGCCTGATGTGGAGCCTCTATGAGCGGACTGATCCCCCAACGCTTTGTTGAAGACCTGCTCGACCGGGTAGACCTGGCAGAGCTGATCGGATCGCGCATAACTCTTAAAAAGGCCGGCGCCAATTACAAGGCGTGCTGCCCGTTTCACGATGAAAAAACGCCATCGTTCAATGTAAGACCGGATAAAGGCTTCTATCATTGTTTTGGCTGCGGTGCTCATGGCGATGCTATCAGCTTCGTACGTGAATTTGAGGGCCTGGGCTTTACTGAGGCCGTTGAAGAGTTGGCTCGCAGGGCTGGACTGGAAGTGCCGTACGATCAGGCTGCGAAGCAGGAAATCCAGCAGGCTCGAACGTTGACCGATGCGCTGGATTTTGCCAGTCGCTTCTATCAGTCATCGCTGCATAGTCAGCAAGGCGCTTTCGCCCGTGACTACCTGAAGCAGCGCGGGCTGGATGAGAGCATTATTCAACAGTACCAGGTGGGCTTTGCGCCTGCCGCAGGCACGTCGCTGTTTGATGCCGCGAGCAAGGATCTTCAGGGGCCGCTGATTGAAACAGGCACAGTTTCTGATAAATATGGCCGGCCCCGGGACCTGTTCCGCAACAGGATCATGTTCCCGATCCGCAACAGCCGCGGAAAAACCATTGCCTTCGGCGGGCGGACGCTTGGGGACGACAAGGCCAAGTACATCAACTCTCCGGAGTCGGATGTATTTCACAAAAGCCGGCAGATTTACGGCCTGTTTGAAGCAAAGCAGGCACTGAAACAGCTCGACAAGCTGCTCGTAGTAGAAGGCTACATGGACGTGATTGCCCTGGCCCAGCATGGCATTCATTACGCGGTTGCGACCCTCGGCACAGCAACAAATCAGGACAGCCTGACGGCCTTGTTGAAACAGGTACGTCATGTCGTTTTCTGCTTTGACGGTGATCAGGCCGGTTTCAGAGCCGCTGACCGGGCAATGGACAACGCTCTTGAACTGATGGCAGACGGGCTTCACCTGCAATTCCTGATGCTTCCGGAGGGCGAAGATCCGGATACGCTGGTACGCAAAGAGGGCGCAGAGGCTTTTCAGAAGCGTATTGATGGCGCCACCCCGCTCTCACGGTATCTGTTTGACCGACAGAGCGAGGGTCTGGACCTCCAGCTACCGGAGAACCGGGGCGAGCTCAGAGCCAGAACCGAGCCGCTGCTGAACAAAATGCCCAGAAGCACCCTGCGGGATGCCATGTGGCACGAAATGCTGCGTCTGTGCGGAGGCCGAAACCAATGGCAGAACCGCCCTCCCCAGCAGTGGGGCAAAGGGAAAGGTGAGCGACGGGATCGCATCACCGAAGAGCGTATCGACGTAAAGTTGAGCAAAGACAGCATTCTGTGTCTGGCGCTGCTGGAAGCACCGGATATGGCAAGTGAGATTACCGAACTGGCACTCCATTCCCGCCAGTACAATCAGGCCCGGAATTTTGCGGGTTTTATTCTGGAGCACGAAATCCGGAATCGAAAAGCATTGATAACAACGCTGGCTTTGAACAGCCAGGCGCGTGAACGGTTCTACCATCTGTTCGACGGCATAGAGCATATCCCTGCACGGGAAAGCACTCTGGCCGCTGCAAGAGAGATGCTGAGCCCGAACGAAGAAGCATCAAGGCAGCAAAAGCTGGCCACTTTATTGCGCAACTTCGCAAACCTTACCGCCGAGGAACGGCAAGAGCTGCGAGAGCTAAGCGGGGGAAGCCCGGATTAGCAGCACTTGAAACTTGGCGTACTGATCACCATCTAACCATTCGGTGGCAGAGCATTAGAGCGACAGCTATAATGGCTGTTTAATTTTCTCTTTATTTAAGCGAGTTCACAGGGTGTCTATGTCAGGCAATTCGCAGAAATCACGTTTGAAAGACCTCATCGCACGAGGCAAGGAACAAGGCTACCTGACTTACGCCGAGGTAAACGACCACCTCCCGGAAGACATTGCCGATCCGGATCAGGTCGAAGACATTATTCGCATGATCAACGATATGGGCATTCAGGTGTCTGAAGTGGCACCGGACGCCGATACTCTGTTGATGACCGACGGCGACTCCACCGCCGACGAAGCAGCCGCTGCTGAAGCCGCTGCTGCCCTCGCCGCCGTAGAATCTGACGCCGGTCGTACTACTGACCCCGTGCGCATGTACATGCGTGAAATGGGCACAGTGGAACTGCTGACCCGCGAAGGCGAAATTGTCATCGCCAAACGCATCGAAGAAGGTATCCGCGATGTCATGGCAGCGGTTTCTCACTTCCCCGGCACCGTAGGCACTGTGATCCAGGCCTATGATCGCATCATCGAGAATGAAGGCCGTATCAGCGATATAGTGACGGGCTTCCTTGATCCTGATGGCGCTGAGCCGTTCATGCCGGAAGAGCCCGCCAAAGCCGAAACCCCCGACTCGGAATCTGATGACGATGATTCAGACGATGAGGAAGAGGAAGAAACCGAGAGCGGACCAGATCCTGAAGAGACCCGCCTGCGTTTTGAACTTCTCAGGGAGAAGTTGACCGAAGCCGAGGCATTGCTTGCCAAACACGGTCGCGCTGACAAGAAAACCCAGGCAGCCCTTAATGAGCTGGGCCAGGTCTTTGCCCCATTCAAGCTGGGTAATAAAGCATTCGATGAGCTGGTCAATGTAGTTCGCTCCACCAACGACCTAGTGCGCCAGAATGAGCGAGCGATACTGCAAATCTGCGTCCGCGACTGCAAAATGCCGCGCAAGGATTTCATCAAATCCTTCCCGGGCAACGAAGCAAATCAGGATTGGGCAGAAAAAACCATCAAGAGCAAAAAGCCTTACGCTGCGGCTATGGGCGAGCGCATTGATGAAATCATCCGGCTTCAGAAGCGCATACAGAATGTGCAGACCGAAGTGGATCTGGATGTTGTCGACATCAAGGAAATCAACCGCCGCGTTTCCATTGGTGAGGCGAGAGCTCGTCGTGCCAAGAAAGAAATGGTTGAGGCCAACCTGCGACTGGTGATTTCTATCGCGAAGAAATACACCAACCGCGGCCTACAGTTCCTCGACCTGATTCAGGAAGGCAACATCGGCCTTATGAAGGCCGTCGATAAGTTTGAATATCGCCGTGGCTATAAATTCTCTACTTATGCCACCTGGTGGATTCGTCAGGCCATCACCCGCTCCATTGCGGATCAGGCGCGCACCATCCGTATTCCGGTGCATATGATTGAGACCATTAATAAGCTCAACCGTATTTCTCGCCAAATGCTTCAGGAAATGGGCCGCGAGCCTACTCCGGAGGAGCTCGGCGAGCGCATGGAAATGCCTGAAGACAAGATTCGTAAGGTACTGAAGATCGCCAAAGAGCCAATCTCCATGGAGACACCGATTGGTGACGATGAAGACAGTCACCTTGGTGACTTCATTGAAGACATACAGGCGCTCTCGCCAGTGGATTCGGCAACTGCTGAAGGCCTGCGCGAAGCTACCCGCTCCGTTCTGTCAGGCTTGACGGCTCGTGAGTCCAAGGTACTGCGCATGCGCTTTGGTATCGAAATGAACACGGATCACACATTGGAAGAAGTCGGCAAACAGTTCGACGTAACCCGTGAGCGTATCCGTCAGATCGAAGCCAAGGCACTGCGCAAACTGCGTCATCCTTCCCGTTCCGATCATCTGCGCGGATTTATTGACGATCAAGGCAACGGATAAGCTTCACAACAGTAGCGGGCGCCGCACCTCCCCGGTATAATGGCGCCCGCTTTGTTTCCCTAAGGGGAAACACTTTCCTGACAGCGTTCGCTGAACGGGCCTATAGCTCAGTTGGTTAGAGCAGAGGACTCATAATCCTTTGGTCCCTGGTTCGAGTCCAGGTGGGCCCACCATTACTCGAAAATATCTTGCCAGCTCCACCCGGCAACTCTCACAGCCCCATTCACTTGACCCCGACCTCCCATGACAGCTTGTTCACTGCCCTGCCGACCAATTTAATCTTTTTTTTCAAAAACTTATATTCTGCATGCGCAATCATGCCAAGCGTTCAGCGGCTTATCACTCCGGGTTTGTTGCGAATCAGTCATGGTCGATTGCCTGCTGCCTGCTAGAGTTATGGTGTGGTGAGCATGGCATTCCGTCGTTTTACGGCACATCTCGCCGTTCATAAAAGTCCGTCAACCCCGACGGCAGGATGATTTCGTGCGTAAAACACGTTCCTGCATAGCTTACATATTGCTGAAAGGAGATCGTGCATGAACAAATTCAAGTCGATGTTATACACCGCCGGGATTACTGGCGTCGCTCTTACTATCGGTGGTTGCGCCAGTTCTGGCGAACGGCCCGATTCAGACCTTCAGTCTGCGGAGAGTTCTCTTCAGCAGGCCGTTGCCGCAGATGCCCGGAAGTTCCAACCGGTGCTGCTCAACAACGCGCAGAATAAGGTCGCCGATGCGAAAAACCTGATCGAACAAGAGCGGTACATCGAGGCCGAACGCCTTCTGGAACAGGCTTCCGTCGATGCTCAGCTAGCAGGCGCGCGCGCTGATACTGAAAAAGCACGCCAGGCTGTTGAGGAAATCAACCAAAACATTGAATCAATGCGCAACCAAATCAATCAAGACCAGTAATCGCCATATCTGGAAAGGAGACTGTTATGAACAAACGCAACATAACACTGGGCGTGGCTGTGGGCTTGTCAGTGCTGGTCGCCGGCTGCTCTTCAACCCCGACGGAAAACGCGATGGTCGATGAAGCGCGCGCCTCTTACACCAAAATCAAAGATGATCCGGATGTCGCACGCAGTGGCGATCGCCAACTCAGAAGTGCGAGAGATGAGCTGAGCCGCGCCGAGTCTTTGCTGGAAGACGGCAAGGACACGGTTCTTATTGAGCATGCAGCCTATCTTGCCAATCGCCATGCACAGATCGCCAGCGAGCAGGGTGAGCGCGCACGCTTGCAGGAAGAAATAGACTCGGCTGAAGAGCGCCGTCGCGAATTAATGCTCAACCAACGCTCCAGTGAAGCCGAGCAGGCCCGCAAAGAAGCTGAAATGCTGCGACAAAGAATGGAAGAGTTGCAAGCAGAGCGCACTGATCGTGGAATGGTTCTGACACTGGGCGATGTTCTGTTCGACCTTAACAAGGCCGACCTGAAGTCATCAGGGGAACGAACCATAGGCCGCCTCGCACAATTCATGCGGGAGTATGAAGACCGTAGAGTCAGCGTGGAAGGTTATACCGACAGCACTGGCGAAGAATCTTACAACCAGCAACTGTCTGAACGCCGCGCCGAAGCTGTCCGTGATGAGCTGATCTCTCAGGGCATTGAGCGGCGCCGTATAGAGACAAGAGGCTACGGCGAGCAGTATCCCGTCGCCGGCAATGACACTTCCTCTGGTCGGCAACAGAACCGCCGCGTAGAGATCGTCATCTCGGATGAAGACGGACAGATCGAGACTCGGCAAGACTGAGTGTCACCGAGCATGATAGAAACAAGGAAGTGAGTGCCCGGCGGCGCTCTTCCTTGTTTCCGTCAACCGGGCAGAATTCCGGCGCATTGACGAGGATCAAGCATGCCCGTGTGAAACGGCCTAAACTGAATTTGGTTAATGTGGTTACACACCTGAGGAGAACTAACGAATGCCACTAGAAAAACACGATCTTCTACGTGAACTGCCGGAGTCTAAAGACGCCATTCATAAACTGAAAACGACAGACCAGCATTTTGCGAAGTTGTTCGAAACTTATCACGACACTGATCATGAGATACATCGCATTGAACAGGGTGTCGAGACCACCTCCGATGAGTATCTGGAAGAGCAGAAGAAAAAGCGGCTGAGCCTCAAAGACGAGCTTTACGGCATGATCCGCGATTATGAAGCTTCGATGGCAAGCTGAGCCAGATAAGTCGCAAAGAACCCCGCAATTGCCTGCGGGGTTCGCTTCGACCTCCTAGCGTTTCCTTACCCCCCCCGATTTTCCCTGGAGCCGCCCCGGCTCACAAATGGCACCAGCATGTTACCTACCATCGCGCAAATTAATTATTTGCATAACCAATTGTATTAAATATGATTTTTGGTAATTTCTCCCGCACATGGTCATTCCGACAGGATATCGTGTCAAAAGTGCCAAGGCCCTAGAAAGACAAGCCCCCTACACTTCCGGGTGTAAAGAATTACCAGCCGTATCCAGTCCTACTCTGGGGCGCTGAATTACGGCAAGAGTATAAAAACAATGAGATAATGGAGTGTATCAATGGTCCCCACCTCCCGGTTTCCAGCACGGGCGCTGAGCCTAGCGGTTGCAGCAGTATCCACAGCTCTCTCTATGTCGGCGTCAGCCAGCATGGGCAATATCGGTACAACTTATGGTGTCATGCCCATAGACGTTGCTACCGCCCAGTCTCTCTCCATGTTTAATGACCAGGTGTCCGCCACTTATTATAACCCGGCGGCTCTCACCCGGGATGAGCGAGGCGAGCTGACATCTGGCATTCTGCACGCTGATCAGGAACTGCGGTCGGCAAACCCTAATGCCAATGGGGATGTGGTTTCCAGCTCTCCCAGCCAACACGTACTGGTCGGAATGAAAACCAACCTGGGTTCTCTTACACGCTTTGACCACCCCCTTTACCTTGGTTTCATTGCCGGCGTGGAAAAGTACGGGAAAGAAATGCTGGCATTTGATTCCCAGACCTCATCCAATGGCCAGTTCCTGCAATATGGGAAAGAGCCTCTGTTCCTGAACCTTGGCGGTGCCACCCCTATATGGCGCGGTATTTCGGTGGGCGTATCCGCACGCATAACCCTGGATGCAACCGCTGATCTCGATGCAGTATCCACACTCGGCGGGGAAACCAGCCGCGAGCGCCTGGCAGTGAATGCCAAGCCACAGGTTAAAACCATTATTGGCACCACCGTCGATCTCGGTAGCACTTTTTGCCCGGAAAACAGCTGCTTCCTGCAAGGCTGGGAAGCAGCGTTCACTTATCGAACCAAGTCATCAGCTTCAACCGCTGTTGATTCAAACGTTATCGTTACGCAAACGATTCCCGATCCGGGCCTCAGCCTTGTCGTATCCACAATCGATTCATTCCAACCGGAAACCTTCGGATTCGGGACGCAATACCGAGGTGAAAACTGGCGCATTGGCGGCAGCATCGAACAGCAGAACTGGTCTGAGCTGTCGGATGAATTCAAAGACGATACGATCAAAGATCAGGCCACTATCCCCGCCGCCAGCCGCATTCAGTTCAACGATACGATAATTCCACGTATTGGTGCTGAGTACGACCTCAACAAAAACTTTTCCATACGGGGCGGATTGGCCTACGAAGAGTCGCCTCTGAAAACAACTCGCAACCCGGAAATCAACTACCTGGATACCGACAAAATTGTCGTTGGCCTTGGCGTTAGCGCCACCTACGACCACACTCGCCTTCTGGCCTTTCCTGTACGTTTTGACCTGGGCTATCAATACCAGCAGCTGCAAGAACGGGATTTCACCCTGGTCGACTACGAGGGTACGGAAACCGACGTAACAGCAGACGGCGATGTCCACATTATCAGTGGCTCAGTAACCCTGAAGTTCTGAGGAGAAGGTTGCCATGAAGTACAACAAGATCCTGGCATTGATTCCCGCCCTGCTACTCGCAGCCTGTGGCGGAGATGAACAGACAACGAACCAGAAAGTTACACCTGGCTCAGTCATTTACTCATACCCCGCAGATGGGCAGTCTGATGTCAGCCCTGAAGCAGATATTGTTATCAGGTTTTCACACGCCATAACTGAAGATATCACCGATCTTTCCAGCAAAATTGAAGTAAATTCAGCTGGTGCCTCTGCAGTGTTCGATGTTGAAAAAGTCGATGAAGGCAGGAGTCTGAAGCTCTCCGTTAACAACTCCCTGAACAGAGCTGCAAACTACTCCGTCACTTTTAACGAGCCACTTCTTGCTGAGGGTGGACGTTTGATCGAAACGCCGGAGGGTCTCGGCGATCGGGGCGTTCAGTTCCAGACCCGGGGCAGCCTCTCAGGGTCTGCGGGCCTGGCGAACACCTCTGATCGCTTTGGCGTTGCCTGGAAGGTACCGGCGAGCGATGACCAAACCGATAAGAGCTTTCAAGCGCTAAACTTTTCCACGTTCCGCCTCGCCATGACCCAGCCAGTACATCCGGACTGGAAAGGGCTCGGCGGCTCGATTGAAATGCTGGACCAGAATGAACAGCCTGTGCCTGCCACCATTCTGGTCAAAGGCAATCGCATTACGGTCGACCCTTGCGTCACACCGGATCTGCAGCAGTGTGGCGGCAAACGAGACGTCCTTAACAGTGGTGAAACCTATACGCTCAAATTAACCAACCTGGCGAGTCTGACAGACTCCGGCGAGGGTAATCGGCTAACCCGGAGCTTCAGCTTTACCCCCCGAGACACCGGCCCGACAGTCGTCTTGAAGCAAAGCGCAACGGATTCGGGTCTGGCTGCCGGCGAAGCTGAAGGAGATGTAACAAGGTCCATTCTGAACAACCAGATCATCAATGGAGTCACACTGAATTCGGTGCTTCAGGGTATCGCCGGCCCTTCCCAGCAAACCGGTGACTTATTTGCAGAGCTGGCATTCGCACCCTCATTTGAAGCAACAGAAGCACTCCCTCTGCGTATAGCCAAGGGCAGCATTCTTCGCAGTACCAGCCTGGATGTTCTGGTTGGTGGTGTTGTGCCGGTCACAGAAGCGGTAAACCCTGGCGAACCTGTTGGTCCCTTACAGAAAACAGGTGACATCAAAGTAACGATGACTTCTGATGCATCCGGTTACCTGAGCCCGAACCTCTATACCGATGACATCAACGCTCCCCGGCAAATCACATTGTTCATGGATGTATCCATGAACACCGCGGAGGCCCAACCAAACGCCTCTCTATCCCAGGATCTGATGGGCGTGGAGCTGCGGGGCATCGCGATCGTGAAGGACGGCGTACTCACTATCGATGCCATTGGCATGGTGGAACCTAATTTGCTTGGGCAGGAATTCACAGACTCAACCATTGCCTTTCACCTTAAGGCCGCCACAGATGCAGAGTCTGCTCTGGATGCAGAGTTGGATCGCGAACTGGACAACACCTCGCCGAAACTGCTGAGCTGGACGCCAGGTGCCGCTGACGCAATTCCCGCCACCAGGCAGTCCATGCACCGCCCCGGCGACCCGGTGATCCTGTTCTTTGATGAGCCTCTGGACCCTGCATCCATCAGGAATGGCGTCAGCCTGTATGCAAACGGGCAGCATGAGAAAGACCTTCATGCCAGGCTTGATGGCACAACCCTCATACTCAACCCTGAGGGCGGTTTGAAGCAGGGTGTTTCCTATCTGGTATCGGCTCGAGGTGTGGCCGACCTTGCCGGAAATACTGCAATGGTAGAGGATTTGAGCTTTGAACTTGACCCGACAGATACTGCCGCACCCTCCGTAACCCAGGCCCCGCCTCTCGCACTGACAACTTATCCGGGATTTCCTTGCGAAACGACCTATGACGCCATTGATCTTGCCGCAGGGGTACACGGCCAGTGCTGGGACGCCACCTCCGGTGGACAGGAGGGCGACGTGCTTCCTGTGCCGGAAATGCCTGAAAATCGCCCTATTGTTGTCATTTTCTCTCAGCCGATGAAGCTGGCCTCAATTCGGCCTGAGGAAACCTTCGTTGTTGAGAAAGTCGCTGCCGACAAAACCCCGATTGAGACGGTAGCCGGTCGTCTGGAGAAAAATAACCAGCGTATCCGTTTCTTTCCAGACCAGCCCTGGGAGCGCGATGCGTTCTATCGTTACACCATGAAAGTTAACCGAGCGGCACCCAATTGCGCCCAGGAAAATCCGACATCGATCTGTGGCGCGAACATGCTACCCCTGAAAACAGATCTGCTTGAGGGGCTGAATGGTGGTGGTAGCGGTGACAACTCAATGTCCATCTACTTTAAAGGCGTGGCAGGGCAGGAATCGGTATTTACCCCGCTACGAAATCTGCCTATTCGCGACACCAATGCCAACTTCCGCATTGATTGCAGCTCGAACGATGATACCAGCTGCATCGAACCTTTCGCCCATGAAGGCAGCGATGAAGATGGCTGGTCGCCCTCCGCCAACACAACGAAACTGAGCGTCAAAAACAACCAGGCCTCTGCCACACCTGGACTGGTTTCCGGAAAGGCGGAGGCCCGCGTAGGTTGTGAAACGGGGGAGCGTTGCCCTAGAAACAAGTTTATCTATCAAACATATGCACTGAACACGGAAGTAAAGGGCCCGGGCATATACAAGCCAACTGGAGAGAAGGGCATACTGGTGGATCTCTACCCCACCATGCTCGCAACAACGTCGGTCAGTGTGTTCGTAGAACTCAAGGTTCTTGGCTTTATCCCACTTATGGAAGAATCCATCACCAATACGCAAATCATTCGTATGCGCTACACCCAAGACCCAAGCTGTGCGGGTGATGCCGGCTGCCCACGAAACCAGCTTATACCCGGAGCCATTATTGAGGGCGATAACGGACAGCCGGTGTTCAAAACACAAGTTGAGTTGATGCTGGATGCGCCAGATATGGAAATCCCCCTGGGTGGCACCCATGACCTTTACGCTCGGGAATTTATTTTTGACCTCGAGGGCGATATCACATTCTTCGATGATGGCCGCATGCAGATAGAGCAACGCAATATCAACCTGGTCGATATCAACGTGAGCGCAAATACCCTGGGGATACCCAATGCAGGCCTGATAACTATAAATCTACCCCTGCAGATACCGGTTGGAGGCACCTACCTTAATTTCATAACCAATCCCGTAAAGGACCTCCCCGCAGAGGAATGAACCCGCTGCAACGTTTATCAGGCCAGTCTCCGGACTGGCCTCTTTTATAGCGGAAACAACGACTGACCGTTTCCTACCCCAACGTTTCCCTACACCAGCGTTTTCCTGCTAATCTGGTTGCACAATGAAACCCAACCTGTCACAACAAAAAATATCAGGAGAGATCTTCATGGATAACGGCACCCATTACCGCACCTGTCATCTGTGCGAAGCCATGTGCGGCGTTGCCATTGAAGTGAAAGGAGGCCGCATTGCATCCATTCGCGGAGATGACAAGGACCCGCTGAGCCACGGACACATTTGCCCCAAGGCCGTCGCTCTGCAAGATCTCCAAGAGGACCCAGAGCGTTTGCGCAAGCCGGTTCGCAAAACCTCCACCGGATGGCAGGAAATGGAATGGGATGAGGCTTTCAGCCGGGTCGCCGAAAAACTCCATAGCACGCGCACAACCCATGGTCGCAACAGTATCGGCGTGTACCTCGGCAACCCGAATGTACACAACCACGGCTCGCTAATCGCCACCATGCCCTTTCTACGTGCCATCGGCACCCAGAACCGGTTTTCAGCAACGTCTAATGACCAGCTGCCACACATGCTTGCAAGCCTGGAGATGTTCGGTCACCAGGTTCTGTTCCCCATACCTGACATAGATAACACTGACCTGTTTATCTGTATTGGCGGGAACCCGATGGCATCCAATGGCAGCCTGATGAGCGTTCCGGACTTCCGTGGCCGCCTGAAAGCGCTGAAGCAGCGTGGTGGCAAAATGATTGTTGTGGATCCACGACGCACGGAAACGGCCCGACAAGCAGAGGAATTTTATTTCGTTCGACCCGGTACCGACGCCTTCCTGCTGATGGCCATGGTGAACACTCTGTTTACCGACGGGCTGATCCACCCGGGACCTGCTGAGCACCTTATAAAAGACATCGACCTTTTACGGCTGGCATCCCTGCCCTTCACTCCTGAAACTGCGGCTGAGCGTACAGGTATTCCCGCCGAGACCATACGTAATCTCGCGCACCAGTTGGCAAGCACTCCCAAGGCTGCTCTCTATACCCGAATGGGTACGAGTACACAGACATTTGGCAGCACAGCTACCTGGCTGGCCTACTGCCTGAATATTCTGACCGGGAAGCTGGACTCCATCGGCGGTGTCATGTTCACGCAGCCGGCAATTGATCTGATCGCTCTGGGCGCCATGTCTGGCCAGCGAGGCCATTTCGGCAAGCGTCACAGCCGCGTTAAAGGGCTTCCAGAATTTGCCGGTGAATACCCTGCCAGCACCATGGCAGATGAAATACTCACCCCAGGCGAGGGGCAGGTTCGTGCCTTTGTGACTGTCGCCGGAAACCCGGTGCTCTCCAGTCCCAATGGGCGCCGGCTGGACGAGGCGCTGAGCGGCCTGGATTTTATGGTGTCGGTAGATTATTACATCAACGAAACCACACGCCACGCGGACATCATTCTGCCCCCGACCGCCGCTCTTGAGCGCAGCCATTACGATATCATTTTCAATATGCTCGCAGTGCGTAACCTGGCCAAATACAGCGAAGCGCTGTTTGATGCCGGACCCGACAGCCGGCACGACTGGCAGATCCTTCTTGAACTGGCCCACAAGCTGGAGAAGTTACGCAAAGGTGGAAAGCTTCCTGTACGTTCCGAGTTGGGCTGGCGGGCATTCAAGCAGCTAGGCCCTGACCCCATTGTTGACCTGCTTCTGCGAACTGGCCCCTATGGCACGGATACGGGTCGCGTTCGTGGGATATTGGAGCCGGCCATGAGTCTGCTGCAGGGGCTGTTGCCCAAAAAACACGCGTTGCGAAGTCTCTCTCAGCTAAGTTCACTCAATCCGCAATGGCAGGAACTGCCCAAAGGCCTGTCTCTCAAACGCCTCAAGGAACATCCCAGCGGGATTGATTTGGGCGCTCTCAGGCCAGCCCTGCCAAATCGCCTATTCACACGGGACGGTAAAATAAATCTGGCTCCACGCCGTTACCTCGAAGACGTAGAACGCCTCCATCAGCAGCTTTCAGCGCCACAGCCATCAGGTGAATTGCTCCTCGTAGGAAGGCGCCATGTGCGTAGCAACAACTCTTGGATGCACAATAGCCAGAGGCTAGTGAAAGGCAAGGAGCGCTGTACGTTGCTGGTGCACCCGCAAGATGCAAGTAGACTGGGCCTTCACGAAGGCGGCCAGGCGGAAATCAGCACTGCTGGCCAGCAGATCGTCTTACCTGTAGAGATTACAGAAGACATGATGCAGGGTGTGGTTTCTATCCCCCATGGTTGGGGACATAACCGCGAGGGCACCAAGCAATCCACCGCGTCCCGACACCCTGGAGCAAGCATCAACGATGTATTAAGTGATGATCATACCGATCCGGTTGCGGGCACTTCCGTATTGAATGGTCAGCCAGTAACTGTCAAAGTCTGGCAGCCGAAACAGCAACGTAAATCGGCCTGACTAAAACAGGGAGAACAGAATGCCTGAGTGGCTGAAGTGGGGCCTGATTATTGCCGGTGCTATCGTCATCATTGTGTTGTTGGGCTTTATCCGACGGCAAATGCTTGTATTGTCTGAGAGCCGTAAACGCCAGCAAAAGGCAGAGGCTTTTCAGACAAAGCGGCGTCAGGAAATGATCGACAGCATTCGCGTTATCGCAATGGCAATAGAAGAGGATCAGGTCGAATATTCGGAGGCTTGCCTGCGCATCAAAGGCCTCCTCGACCATGTTGCGCCCCAGCTTATGGAAAAACCGCCCTTTCGGGTCTTTATAGAGGTGTATGACCAACTTCGGCATATGCCCACCCACCAGGCGCGCCAGGATACGGAAGCACGTTTTGTCGAGAAAATGGATAAGGAAAGATTCGAGGTAGAAAAGCGCCACGCCGATGAAATACGCCGTGCTGCGACCGCCATTCGAAATCACTCGTTCTAATCAGCACCAAGGTTTGTGTTTTTTTGTAACGGAAAGAATTGCAGAGGCTATTTTTACTAATTCAATATCAACAGCTTGCTCATAGCAGAGAAAGTGACAAGGCGCTCAGGTTCAATTTTCCACCTCAAACACCTTTTCTTTTTGCAGGCGTTGTCTAAATTGAAAACAGGACGGTACTTTTCTTCTGCATCAATTTACCGCCCCGCGTTGTTTCTCCTGAAACGTTCGGACGACTCTGCTATGAGCGAAAACCTCGCCGGCCTTATTCCAGGGGCCGGCTTTTTTGTTACTGACCCATCATGCCGGCCATTGCCATAATATCGTCTTTACCAGCTACCAATTCATCAAATTGCTCTTCTACCTGCTTGCGATCCAGCCCGAGCTCTTCAAAAACCTCCTCGCCAATGCTTTCGCTGGCGCCCAGAGCTATGCCTCTCTCCGTTAATAGTTGCCTACCCAACCATAAAAGCCTGGCATAAACCCAGTGATCGCCTTTGTAACCACGGTGTTTTTGATACCGGAGCGCCAGAGTGACCTCTTCCGGCATACTCCAGTTCTCCATAAGCTGCGCGGCAATCTGCTCGCGGGTGATACCCAGCAGATAATGCTCGGTTACCGAAGAATCAATGGTCGAGTTCACTTCCAGGGAACGGCATACCAGCTTGAAGTGGGGAGGAAAAACCTGAGCCAGCAAAAGATAGCCAAAGTTATGCAGCAAGCCAGCAAGGTAGGCCAACCCGAATACAGGCCTCTCGCCTCGAGGCATCATGCTCGCCAGAACACCTGCCGACTGGGCCTGCCAGATTGCTTGCTGCCAATAATCCACATAGCCATCCGGATGATCCTGAGGCGGCTTGAGCGTGCGCCCGAGGGACAGCCCCATAGCCAGGTTCATGACCATATCAAACCCGAGCACTCGGGATACCGCATCGTGAACCGATCGAACCTGCCCGGCAGCCGCATAAAAAGAAGAGGATGCCCAGCTGACTACCTGCGCAGCCAGGCTGGGGTCACTCTCAACAATATCCACGAGATCGCCCATCACAGCATTCGGATTCACCCGCAAGTGAATAATGCGCTGGGCGGTTTCCGGAAGCGGCGGAAGCTCCAGCGTATCCTCCAGTCGCTGCTGAATACGCAGGCTGGTGAATTTCTTTATCGCAAAAGTCAGCTGACTGCGATCACTGGCCGGGTCATCCAGGTTTACCGCAATATTTTCCGAGGCCACTGTAAAAGGCCGGCGATCAGCATTCGACGTCAGCGCACGAAAATCTTCAGCAGGCATTACCATGGCGAGATTCTGTTCGCCCAGCTCCAACGCTACTGAGGGCAAGTCATCGACCCGGCGATCGACTATGGTCGGCCAGCCTGTTAGTGAAGGCAGTGCTGGAAGCTCCCTGAGCCCGGCTCGCTCTTTCGCGCGAACCTGCTCCCGGGGCTTCATAAGGCGAAATTCCTGCTCCAGCTGTTTGTTCAAACGCTCCAGGTCAATCAGATCCTCTTTGCAGCAAATAGCCTGAAGGTTCTCTGGCCCATCTTCGAGCAACACCATTCGCAACAGCTCGTGCCTGTTAGCCTGACGTGCGTCCCTCAGCGATACACCCTTGGCTGCATCGCCCAGAGCTTGCTGAACCGTGACAGGTAGTTCCATCGTCTTCTCCCGAAGTGTCGCTGCTTGCCATCCGGCCTTCAATTCTGCCGAAAGGTCTTCAGTATAAGCCATGGCGTCAGGCTAAACGTTGACATAGAGCCAGTTAGTGCAGTTGCACTAAAGGCTGTCCATGCGCGCCGAATCGGTTCATACATCGCCATAACGTGTTTTTTCACCCAGCCAACGCCTGATCAGAGCCTGCACCAGCTGTGGGTATTGCATCAGTTCGGGTGCCATTTCACGCACCGGTTCAATCCAGCCCTTATCTCGCTCAAAGTCTGCCAGCCGGAACTGCATCATGCCAGTTTGCCGGGTGCCCAGGACTTCACCAGGCCCTCGTATTTCCAGGTCTTTTTCAGCAATAACAAATCCATCCTGACTGTCACGCAAGGCCTGCAATCGAGCTTTGCCGTTGGCAGACAAAGGAGGATGGTACATGAGCACGCAGAAGCTGGCCTGTTCGCCGCGGCCAACCCGCCCCCGTAACTGATGAAGCTGGGCCAAGCCCAGGCGCTCGGGGTTTTCGATAATGATCAATGACGCATTGGGTACATCCACGCCCACTTCTATTACGGTTGTAGCAACCAGAAGGTCCAGTTCGCCTTGCTTGAACCGCGCCATTACGGCTGCTTTTTCTGACGATTTCAGTCGCCCGTGCACCAACCCGATCTTCAGCCCCGGCAACCGATCTTCCAACTCCCGAGCCGTCACTTCTGCCGCCTGGCACTGCAAGGCTTCGGATTCCTCAATCAGTGTACATACCCAATAAGCCTGGCGACCTTCTGTGCAAGCGCTGCGTACGCGTTCAATAACATCGTCTCGACGGCTGTCCGGGATTACAATGGTCTCAATCGGTTTGCGGCCTGGCGGTAGCTCGTCTATCACCGAGGTATCAAGATCCGCATAGGCGCTCATGGCAAGAGTGCGCGGAATAGGCGTCGCCGTCATGATCAACTGATGCGGCGCAAGGGTTCCGCCTACACCCTTCTCTCGCAGAGCCAGGCGTTGGTGCACACCAAACCGGTGCTGCTCATCCACGATAACCAACGCCAAACGATGAAACAACACGTCATCCTGAAACAGTGCATGAGTGCCAATCACCACGCTGGCAGCACCAGAATGTACAGCTTCCAGAGCGTCTTTCCGGGCTTTACCTTTGACCTTGCCGGAAAGCCAGGCCAGCTGGATGCCTAGTGGCTCAAGCCACCCGCAGAAATTTTGATAATGCTGCTCGGCGAGTATTTCTGTTGGCGCCATAAGAGCCACCTGTGCGCCTGCCCCGATGGTCTGAATGGCTGCGAGCGCAGCTACCACGGTTTTCCCGGAACCCACATCGCCCTGAACGAGCCGAAGCATGGGCAGTGGCTGGCTGAGATCCTGCCGAATATCGCTCATAACGTGTTTCTGGGCGCCCGTCAGCGAAAACGGCAACTCATCAAGAAAGCGCTCAGCCAGGTTCCCGACTGGCAGCAGCGGCAGAGCCTGGCGCGCCAGGATCTGTGCGCGAACCTGCAGCATGCTCAGCTGGTGGGCAAGCAGCTCTTCCATAACCAGCCGCTGCTGTGCCGGGTGGCGCCCTTCCATCAACAGGTGAACCGGAGCATTGGCTGGCGGTGAATGTACCAACTGGACAGCATCACTGATTCCAGGGAGTTGATAGCCAGCCAGAAGCTCAGCAGGCAACCAGTCACGAATCGGATGACGCTGAAGATACCCTAGAGCCTGCTGACACAGGCCTCTCACCCTGGGTTGCTGTATCCCTTCTGTCAGCGGGTAAACCGGCGTGAGAGTCGCCTGGGCCTCTGGGGGCATGGGTGGTGGGTTGGTCTGGTATTCGGGGTGATAGAACTCATAGCCGGCGCGACCGGGGCGGACCTCGCCGAAACAGCGAACACGGGCGCCTTCCGCAAGCTGGTTTTTCTGGGCTGCGTTAAAATGGAAAAACCGCATGACCAGAAAGCCGCTGTCATCTTTCAGCGTAACCTGTAGGCTGCGGCGACGCCCCATTACCAGGTCCGCCTTCATCACCTCGCCCTCTACAACGGCTACATCGCCGACTCTCAAACTACCCATGGGTATGATTCGGGTACGGTCTTCGTAACGATGGGGAAGATGGAACAGCAAATCCTGCAGCGAGGCGATGCCCAGCCGCGCAAGCTTCTCAGCAAGGGCGCTTCCTACGCCCTTAAGCTCTGTAACCGGTATATCGTCCAATGCGGCCATGGTTGAGGTCAGTCCGTTGCGACTGCAACCGGAGTGTCCACTTTCGCTTTCTCAATCACCCGGCACTGGCCGGCCGCAAGCGAGAGCACATCGATAGCTTTGGGCCGCGGGAAGGTTACCCTCCAGGCCAGAGCCACCGTGCGGGATGGCACAGGCGGGGCAAAGGGCCGGGTTACAAGTACGTCCTTTTGATACTGCATGCCGGTAGCGGCAGAAAGCGGCAGTACCGTAATTCCCAAACCAGAGGCAACCATATGGCGAATGGTTTCCAGAGAGCTGCCCTCAGTTACAAGTGATGGTGAGCCAAGATCGGCACGCCGCGTAACCGCTTCAACCAGGGGCGGGCAAGATTCCAGCACTTGATCCCGAAAGCAATGCCCGGGGCCAAGCAGGAGCAGCTGTTCATGGGCGAGTTCATCGCCAGTAATCTGTTCCTTTTGCGCCAAGGGGTGATCTGCAGGCAGAAGCACAACAAATGGCTCATCGTAGAGCGGCAAGGTGAGGACTTCTGACTCTTCAAATGGCAAGGCGATAATAATAGCGTCCAGCTCGGACTGGCGCAGTTTCTGCCGCAGGTTGGCAGTATAATTTTCTTCAATATACAGCGGCATTTCTGGTGCCGCACGGCGCAGCTCCGGCAAAAGGTGCGGAAAAAGATAGGGGCCGATCGTATAGATTGCCCCGACCTTCAACGGCGAATTCAGCTGACTTTTGCCATCCTGAGCCATATCCCGGATCACGCCTACCTGATCCAGAACACGCTGGGCCTGCTCCACAATACGCTGACCCGTTTCTGTTACGCGGATACTGCTTTTGCTGCGCTCGAATAACGAGATACCCAGCTCGTCTTCCAGCTTTTTGACCGCAACACTGAGTGTTGGTTGGCTGACGTGACAGCGCTCAGCGGCCCGGCCAAAATGCCTTTCCCGTGCAAGCGTAACGACGTATCGTAACTCCGTAAGAGTCATGGTGATCTCCGGTCAAATGGATACGGGTCAAAGTTTCACTGATTTATCGTCTAAAGGATAAGGATTGATATTGTCTATGGCAATCACTGAACGTAATAGCATGCCAGGAATTCTCATTGCTGGTTGTGGCAAGCTCGGAGGCGCCATCGCCAGCAGTCTGAAAGGCTCGGCACAGGTCTATGGACTCCGCCGCAATCCGGATAAGGTTCCAGAAGGCATAAATGCTATTGGCGCCGATTTGACTTGGCCGGAGTCCTTGACTGGCAAGCTTCCGGAGAACCTGGATAGCGTGATCTACTGCCTGACCCCTTCCAGTTACGACGAGCAGGGTTATAGAGATGCCTATGTTAACGGCCTCTCTAATTTGCTTGCGGCATTAGGCGACCGGAAACTCAAGCGGCTCTTTTTTATCAGCAGCACAAGCGTTTATGCCCAGGATGATGACAGCTGGGTTGATGAAACCAGCGCGGCCTCACCCGCCCGCCTTACGGGTCAACAAATACTGGCAGGTGAACAAACGGCACTGGAGAGCGGTCATCCCGCCACCATTATCCGTTTCAGTGGAATTTATGGGCCGTCAAGAAGACGCTTCCTGGAGGAGGTTATTGAAGGCCGCATGAATCCGGTAAAGCCTGCACCGTTCAGCAACCGTATTCACGAGGAAGATGCTGCTGCAGCTGTTTCTTACCTCAACGGGCTGGCGTTTGCAGATAAGCCTCTGGATACATGCTATGTGGCCAGTGATTGCGAACCGGTTCGTCTTGATGACGTAGTTGATTGGGTTCGGCAACAGGTTCCTTGCGCTGAGCCTGTTGCCGATGCCCGAAAAGGTGGCCGGGCGGGCAGCAAGCGCTGCAATAACCACCGGCTTCTGCAAACGGGATTTACCTTTCGATACCCGGATTATCGGGCTGGGTATCGCGCAATGATCGATGAAAGCCAGGCACTGAAACGAACAAAGACGGCCTGAGCCGCCTTTGTTCCTGCCTGAGAAATCCGTCCGGTATCAGCTAAGCACCATCACAGCTTCCACTTCTACTGGAACACCCTTGGGCAACGCTGAAACCTCAACGGCCGCGCGGGCCGGATAAGGCTCAGGAAAGTATGTAGCCATAATTTCATTCACCGTGGCGAAGTTGGCCAGGTCGGTGACATAGATATTCGCCTTGACGATATCCTTAAGCTCTCCACCAGCTGCTTCACACACCGCTTTAAGGTTTTCGAAAACCTGGCGGGTTTTGGCTGAAAAATCCCCGGCAACCACTTCCATGGTTTCAGGATCCAGCGGAATCTGACCAGAGATGTAAACCGTGTCACCTGCCTTTACGGCCTGAGAATAGGGACCAATTGCCTTAGGGGCATTTTCAGTCTGGATTACGGATTTATTGGTCATACCGTTCAACTTCCTCTCGTCTAAAACGCTAATCGTCGCCCTTCGGTGCCGGAGCTGTCAACTACCACAAGGCGCTGCGGCTCAGTATTTCACACGGTTGATCGAGGTAACGGCCCTGATGTTACGAACCCTGCGCATGACACGGGCCAGATGCTTACGGCCTTGAACCTTGACGACCAGGCTAACCACACCGAAGCGAGCATTCTGCTCGTCCACATTAATGCGCTCAATATTACCATCGGCCATCGCTACCGCGTTGGCGACTTCCGCAATCACCCCTCGCTGGCGCTCAAGCTCAACGCGCAGCTCTACAGAGAATTCATCGGTAATGTCCTTGGCCCAGGTAAGATTGGTCAGGCGGGACCGACCTTCATTATCTTCCGGCAGGCGAGAGCAGGTATCGGAATGAATCACCATACCACTTCCGGAATCCATCACCCCGACAACAGGATCCCCGGGGATCGGCTTGCAGCAAGTGGCAAAGTGAACCAGCATGCCTTCCGTCCCGCGTATGGTTACAGGCGCAGCTTCACCACTCTTGATGTCGGTTTGCGAGTCCCCGGGCTCAGTACTTTCAGCGCCACTGACAAGCTGACGCGCAACCAGGTAGGCCATACGGTTGCCCAAACCAATCTCACTGACCAGGTCATCAAAACTGTTAACCTGGTTATGGTTAACAACCGCTTGTTTCTGGGTATCGTCAATGTCGGCCAAACGAACACCAAAACCTTTGAGAGACTTTTTCAGCAAAGCGCGACCCAGATCAAGCGACTCGGCCTGCTTTTGACTGTTAAGGGTGTGACGGATGCTGCTGCGCGCTTTGCCAGTTACCACGAAACTGAGCCATGCAGGATTCGGGCGGGCACCCGGCGCTGTAATAACCTCGACAGTCTGGCCACTCTGCAGGGGCCTGCTGAGAGAGCCCAGATTCCGGTTTATCCGACAGGCCACCGTCGCATTGCCTATGTCCGTATGAATTGAATACGCGAAATCCACAGGCGTTGCGCCTCTTGGCAACTCCATGATTTTACCCTTTGGAGTAAATACATAGATTTCATCCGGGAAAAGATCCACCTTCACGTGCTCGATAAACTCAAGGGAGTCATCTGCGCGCTCACGCATTTCCATCAAACCCTTAACCCAACGGTCTACCCTCGCCTGGTTCACACTGGTTACGCTGGTCGGCTCGTTTTTATACATCCAGTGCGCAGCGATTCCGTCGTTGGCGATATGCTCCATTTCCTCGGTACGGATCTGGACTTCGATATTCACATGCATGCCAAACAGGGTCGTGTGCAGTGACTGGTAGCCGTTGGCCTTTGGCATCGCGATGTAGTCTTTGAACCGGCCAGGCATTGGTTTATACAGACTGTGAACCGCCCCCAGAACCCGATAGCAGTCGTCTTCGTTATCCGTAATGATGCGGAAGGCGTAAACGTCCATGATTTCATAGAAGGATTTCTGCTTGAGCTTCATCTTGTTATAGATGCTGTTCAGATGCTTCTCACGCCCGAGAATGCGCCCCGGAAGGCCTCTTTCTTCAAGCTTTTCCTGCAACCGGCCTCGAATTTCCTCAATGATCTCGCGGTGACTTCCACGAAGCTTGTCTACAGCCTTGGATATATAGCGAGAGCGCATGGGATGCAGAGATGAAAACCCCAAGTCCTCCAGCTCAGTGGAGATCGCATGCATACCAAGGCGGTTAGCGATCGGGGCATATATATCGAGGGTTTCTGTGGCAATACGCTGACGCTTTTCGTAGGGCATGGGACCCAGCGTGCGCATGTTGTGCAAGCGATCGGCGAGCTTCACCAGGATAACCCGGATGTCCCTGGCCATCGCCAGGGTCATTTTCTGAAAGTTCTCTGCCTGGGCTTCTGCCCGGCTGCGAAACTCTATCTGGGTCAGCTTACTGACGCCATCTACCAGTTCTGCCACATCATCGCCAAACTGCTCTGCCAGAGCATCTTTGGGAATACCGGTATCTTCTATAACATCGTGGAGCATCGCTGCCATCAGGCTTTGATGGTCGAGCTTCAGGCCGGCAAGAATATGAGCGACAGCAAGGGGGTGTGTTATATAACGGTCACCGCTTTTGCGCATCTGGCCTTCGTGGGCCTGCTCGGCGTAATAGTAAGCCCTTCGCACCTGATTAATGCGATTGGTATCCAGATAGGTACTTAGCTCAGTTGCCAGTCCTTCTACCGTAGCATTTAGCGACACCACACCTCCATAACCTTCCGACTCCAAACATTGCCGGCCCAGAGACAAAAAAACCCGAATGCATGCATCCGGGTCTTCCTTCTGTCCTTCCAGCAACCATCTATAGCTACACTATAAAACTGCGGAGACAGATTTCAATGCTTTCCTTTGTTGCCGGGCCAAATATGCCCGTGCAACCTCAATCTTCTTCGATTTCGGTCAGCAGATCACGACTGACCAGACCGCCAGCAATTTCGCGCAATGCGATTACCGTGGGCTTGTCGTTTTCTTCTGCAACCATCGGCTCGGCACCTTTGGTGGCAAGCTGACGGGAACGCTTGGTAGCCAGCATGACCAGCTGGAAGCGGTTATCAACGTGTTCCAGACAATCTTCAACGGTAACTCGTGCCATAACTTCCCCGACAAAATAAAAATGACTGATTTAGCAGACCGCGTAGTTTACTGCCAGCGGCACAATTTGTATACAGCAAAAGCCCGTATCAGGCTTTCCTTTCGGGTAGCTCTGAAAGCGTCGAGAGCAGATGCCCGTGTCGTTCCTGCTGGGCCACGATCTTCAGGCGCTGGCTGCGAACGATCGCCAGCAAGTCACCCAACGCATGGTGAAATTCATCGTTCACGACCAGGTAATCAAACTCAGCCACGTGGCGGCACTCTTCACGCGCTTCCTGGAGACGGAGCTCAACGACCTCGGAAGCATCAGTACCACGGCCCACGAGACGATCCCGCAAAACTTCAGACGAAGGCGGAACAATGAAAATGCTGACGCACTCAGGCACGAGGCGTCGTACCTGCCCCGCGCCCTGCCAGTCGATCTCCAGAATGACATCACTCCCCTGGGCAAGCATCTGACGGACCCAAACCTGAGACGTGCCATAGTAGTTACCAAAAACATCTGCATGCTCAAGGAAATCACCGCGTGCAATCATCGCCTCAAACTGGTCACGGTTGACGAAGTGATAGTTAATACCGTCTTTCTCGCCTTCGCGCATGGGGCGAGTTGTATGGGAGACAGATACTCCAAGCTTTTGGTCGGCATGCAACATTTCTGCTACGAGACTGGTTTTGCCAGCGCCCGATGGCGCAGAAATGACGAACAAAGTACCCGTTTCACCGACCTGACTCATGACTCGACAACTCCTGAACTGGATCTGGCCGCCATTAATGAGGGCCTGCAAAACCGGTAATTATACGGCCTTTGACCAAACACCGCATCCCGGACGCCTCGACAACTGATAACATTAGGTGAGCGGCAGGAAAAACCGCAGCATCGAACCCAGGCAAAACCAAATTACGGAAAGGCAGCATGGATAAACTTCTGATTGTCATGGACCCGGCCCACAAGCACCAGAAGGCTCTGGCTCGGGGAATCGAATTGGCACGCGCCACCGGGGCTCACCTGGAAATCGTGGCCTTCACTCACGAACACCTTGACGCCCTGCCGTCGGACCCGACTGTTCAGCAGCGCGCCCAAGAAGCCCTTATAGGCCTGCGCCAGCGCTGGCTGGATCAAATGCTGGCCCTTTCCGATTGCAGCGACCTGCAAGTTACCACGCACACAGTTTGGGAAAAGAACATACACCTGTGGATTATCGAACACTGCCACCCCAACCGCTTCAAAGCCGTGATCAAAACCGGAAGTCGTTCAGAAACCTTGTTGTACACACCAACCGACTGGCACTTGATAAGGGAGTGCCCGGTACCGGTAATGCTTGTTGCTGAACAGAAGTGGAACCATGCACACCCGATCCTGGCTGCGGTGGATCTGAGCTCCACAAAACCCGTCAAAAAAGCTCTCAATACTGAGATAATCGAACAAGCCGGGGCGCTGGCCAAAGCGCTCGGAACGGAACTCCATCTTGTTCATGCCCTGCATATATCCGAGTTGCTGGCAGACCTTGAGATCATCAACCTGCGCGAGCACGAACAGAAGCGCAGAGCAGCGCTGGAACCCGCCATCACACACCTTTGCAACACCTGGCACCTGAGCAGGGATCAGATTCACATGGCTGTTGGCCCCGCGCACAAGGTAATTCCCAGTACTGCCAGCAAACTTAAAGCCGATATGGTGGTTATTGGCACCAGCGGTAAAACCGGCCTGAGGGCCAGAGTCATTGGCAATACCGCAGAGAAGGTACTCACCCATCTGAGAACCGATCTGCTCGCCATCAAACCCCGAGATACTGGCCAGTAATGCGCAGAAAATTCGACGTCACAACCGAGCACCCCGAAACCGCAATTGAAGCTCTGAGCCGGAAATCAGGGCTTCCGCGCCAGCGCATCAAGGATGCGATGAACAAGGGCGCATGTTGGTGGACGCTTAAAGGAAAACAGGTAAGGCTTAGGCGCGCCACCAAAGAGGTCAAGGCAGGCACCCGGTTGCAGCTTTACTACGACGAGAACGTACTCGACCGGAAACCTGAAGCCGCAACCCTGATAGCGGACAAGAGCCGCTACAGCGTATGGTTCAAACCCCACGGTATGCTCGCGCAAGGCTCCCAATGGGGAGATCACTGCAGCCTGTTGCGATCGACAGAGCTCGAGCTCAAACGGCCGTGCTATCTGATTCACAGGCTGGACGCCGATGCAGCCGGGCTGATGCTCATCGCCCACGATTCAAAGGCAGCTGGAGCCCTCTCCCAGTGCTTTTCCGGGCGTACCATGACCAAACAATACCTGGCCAGAGTAACGGGGATTATTGACACCCGGGATCAGCTCATCGATACGCCCATCGACGGTAAAGTCGCTATGAGCCGGGTTACTACCATGGAAACAAATGAGACCGGCCCAACCAGCCTTCTGCAAGTCATCATCGAAACCGGCCGCAAGCACCAAATCCGCAAGCACCTCGAGAGCATAGGCCATCCCATTGTCGGTGACCGCCTGTATGGCAAACCCGCAAAGGTGCCCTTACAACTGTTGGCTGCGAGCCTTGAGTTTGACTGCCCCCTGAGCCGCCAGCACGTGAAACTCGAGCTGCCAGAACCGCTGAACAGGCTGGACACCTAAAACCGGATCACTCAACGTTCTGTACCTGCTCCCGGACTTGCTCGATCAGTACTTTTAAATCCACGGCTGCGCGGGTTACACCGGCATCAATGCTCTTGCTGCTCAGGGTATTTGCCTCCCTGTTCAGCTCCTGCATCAGAAAATCCAGCCGACGACCAATCGCTTCATCGCGCTTGAGAGTGTCGGCAACCTCACTGATATGAGCATCCAACCGATCCAGCTCCTCCGCCACATCGCTTTTCTGCGCCAGCATGACCATTTCCTGGGCCATACGCTCGGGATCAAGGTCGACTTTGGCCTTCTGGAAACGTTCTCGCAAATGCGCCTCCTGCGCTTTCAGAAGCCCGGGCATACCGTCGCGAACCCCAGCTACCAGGGCCTTCATTTGCGTCAGGCGACTTTCAAACAAAGGCCGCAAACGGTCACCTTCACGCTCCCGGACAACCGCCAGCTCCTCAACCGTTTTTCTGAATAGCTCTTTGGCGGCTTCCCGAACAGAGCTGAAATCCTGCTCAGGCACCGACAACACTCCGGGCCAGCGCAGAATATCCAGGGCATTGATGTGCGCAGGGTTATCCAGCATTCGATTAACGTGATTCGCGGCGTCGTTGACCGCCTTGGCTATATCCTCGTTAATTTCAAAACCTGGCGCGTCCGTATCAGAGGATTGCAGGCGAATTGATACGTCCACCTTGCCTCGCTTCAACTGCTTTCGCAGCTCCTCCCGGAACGGGTTTTCAAGCTCGCGGAGCGCCTCCGGTAACCTGAAAGACGGCTCCAGGTAACGATGATTGACGGTACGAACCTCGCAGGTCAGCGTTCCCTGACCGTCCTGAACATCCTTCCGGGCAAATGCAGTCATACTTCTGATCATGGCAGCTCCGGCCTTGTAGTTGATCACAATCGATTATGGAATAACCTGAGTCTAACAGGCCAGGATCACCTGCGGCGAACTCCTTTCAAACAACCACAAGAGCCCTTCCCGGCACCCCGATCTCTGAACCCAACGTGTTATACTCCGCGCCCTTCAAATACGAATCCGACCGGGACAGCCTCCCGGACACTTACCTCAGATATCAGGAAACACTATGCGTCCAAGCGGCAGAACACCCGAGCAACCCAGAGAGATCCGCCTTACCCGAAACTACACCCGCCACGCTGAGGGTTCCGTGCTGGTAGAGTTCGGAGACACCAAGGTCATCTGCACTGCCTCTGTAGAAAACAAAGTGCCACCCTTCCTGCGTGGTGAAGGTAAAGGCTGGATCACCGCTGAATACGGCATGCTTCCGCGCTCAACCGGCAGCCGCATGGGCCGCGAAGCCGCCCGCGGCAAGCAAGGCGGCCGCACCGTTGAAATCCAGCGCCTGATTGGCCGCTCACTGCGCGCCGCCGTAGACATGGAAGCTTTAGGTGAGCACACCATCACCATCGACTGCGACGTAATACAAGCCGACGGCGGCACCCGCACAGCGGCCATCACCGGAGGCTGTGTCGCTCTGGTCGACGCGCTTAACCATTTGGTTGAAACAAAACGCCTGAAGCGGTCACCGCTGAAGCAAATGATTGCGGCAGTGTCCGTTGGCATATACAAAGGAACACCGGTGGTTGATCTGGACTACCCGGAAGACTCCGAAGCCGAAACGGACATGAACGTGATCATGACCGACCAGGGCGGTTTCATCGAAATACAGGGAACTGCGGAAGCTGCACCATTTGTTCAGGAAGAGCTGAACAGCATGCTGGCATTGGCCAAGCAGGGCATTGAGAAGTTATTTGTACTGCAGAAAGAAGCGCTAGAAAGCTAAAGAAGCCAACAAGAAGTCGGGGTGTCGGCGCTGATGCCTTGTCCCCAGACTGTTGAAGGCCAAGGATGGCCGGAAACAAGCGTGCATGGACGTACTTGCAGCGTGTCTGGGGACAAGGCATCAGCGCTGACAAGTCCCCGAAACTCATGCCGATTTACAAGCCAATCTCTATATCGTAATCCATAATAACCGGCGCGTGATCCGAGAAACGGGTCGTGTTGTCAATCCAGCCATCCTGAATGGTCTTGCGAATACCTGGCGTCATCAGCTGGTAATCCACCCGAATGCCCGCATTCTTTCGCGAACCCTCAGCCTGCTCCGGCCACCAGGTGAACTGATTGCTCTGCTTGTTGATATCGCGGAACGCATCCACGCAACCCATCTCATCAAACAAGCGATCCAGCCAGGCCCGCTCGTGGGGCAGAAAGCCGGAGAAGTCCAATCTGTGGTAAAGAGGACTGGCATCCGTCACATGATGTGCCGTTTGCAGGTTTGCACCAAAAATAAATTGCCGACGCTTGCGCAGGGTTTTCTGCATATGCAGACCAAAAGCGTCCATAAAGTCATCTTTATGGTCGAGAACCGTCAGGTCGTCCTCACTGATCAGTTCTTCTTCACGGCCAAGGGCACAAGGCGCCAAAACGCAGGCGACCGAAACCTTGTCAAAATCAGCCTGAATAAAGCGCCCTTCCCGATCCGCCTGCTCATTGGCGAAACCGTACATGATGGCCTTAGGAAAATGTCGCGTGTAAATTCCCACGCCACCATCCTCATTCTTTTCGCCATCTATGAAGTAAGCCTCGTACCCTTCAGGAATGAGATTCTGATCCTCAATCTCATAGGCGCGCATACGGTGATCCTGAACGCAGACAACATCTGCATCCTGCTCGGCCAGCCAGTCAAAAAAACCCTTTTCAACGGCCCGGGCAAGACCATTGACGCTGATTGATACTACCCGCATACGTATTCCCTGATTCGGTTTGTGTGTATGATACCGTTTTTACGCGTTATTAAAAGATCCACACCCGCCAGAAGCCTTGCCATGTACGACTATCAACAAAAATTTATTGAATTCGCCATTCGCCGCAACGTACTTCGTTTTGGTGACTTTACACTCAAGTCCGGTCGCACCAGCCCATATTTCTTTAACGCAGGGCTTTTTAACACCGGGGATGACCTGCTGCAGCTCAGCATGGCCTATGCCTCAGCCATCGCCCGAAGCGGCCTGGATTATGACATCATTTTCGGGCCTGCCTATAAGGGCATCCCGCTGGCAACCGTGACTGCCATGGCATTGGCCCGCGAGGGTGACAGCAAACCCTTTGCCTTCAACCGGAAAGAAAAAAAAGATCACGGAGAAGGCGGTAATATCGTTGGAGCCCCGTTGCAGGGTAAAGTATTAATCGTCGATGATGTGATTACTGCCGGCACAGCCATACGCGAGTCCATCGACCTTATTCATGCCTCAGGCGCAGAGCCCGCGGGTGTATTGATCGCCCTGGATCGACAGGAGCGAGGGAACAGCGAGCTCTCCGCCATACAGGAAGTGGAGAGCGAATTTGGCATTCCGGTCGTAAGCATCATACGTCTGGAACAGGTTCTGGACTATCTTGAGAACAACCCGGAGTTTTCTGGCCACGCCGCAAAGGTTGCCAGCTACCGGGAACTTTACGGAGTCTGACTGATGCACAAACGCCTGACCGCATTTTCAGCCACGGCCTCTGCACTCTTGCTGACACTGGGTGTAGTAGCCCACACGAAAGCTGGCATGTACCGGTACACGGACGAAACCGGGCAGGTCGTGATCAGCAACACCATCCCCCAGCAAGCCACAAAGCGCGGCTACGACATTCTCAACTCAAACGGCCGCGTGGTGGAAGTCATACCGCCTGCGCCAACCGAAGATGAAATCGCCGCCCGCGAAGCAGAAAAGCAGCGCCAGGAAGAGCTAGCCATTCAGCGCGAGCAAGACGCCAAGCTACTAAAGCGCTTCAGTCACCCGGACCAGGCAATCAGGGCCATGCACCGTAAACTGGATGAACTTCGGGGCCTGGTTCAGCTCAAACGAGGCAATATCTCCGTTATCTCAAGCCAACTCGACAGCGAGCAAAGTCGGGCAGCCAATATGGAGCGCAGCGGACAAAAAATTCCGGATGCAACTCTCGACAAGATCCGCCGACTGGAATCGCAGATTCGCGATATCGAGAGAGAAATCTCCTGGCAAAATCAGGAAACAGATGCCCTGATGCAGTCGTATGAAGAAGATGTCAAAAGGCTTGAAAAAATCACCGGCGAAACCCGCACACTGCCATTGGACCCAGACAGTACTGCGGATTAACCCGCCTTCAAGGCACAAAAAACTGCACACGATTACTCAGACAACAAAAAAGGGCGCCAAGACTCAGCTTGGCGCCCTTTTTTTAAGCCAGCACACACTCCGCACTGACATTACTACCTCACCTTAAATCAGGCTGAAGCAGATTCTTTTTTCTCTGTAGTCTTTTTGGCAGCCGGCTTTCTGGCTGCTGGCTTTTTCGCCTGTACGGACTTCTTGGCATCCTGAGCTGCTTTGGAAACATCGTCAGCTGCGCCAGATACTGCGTCTGCGCCTTCAACGGCTTCTTTCTCAAGCTTTGCCACCAGATCGGCCGCGAAACTGCCGAAACGGCTGTTCAAGCTGCGTAGTTGGCCAAAAAGGCTGTCACTGTAGCCGTTGTAGCGGGTGCGCAGAGTCTTAACACTGTACTCACGCGCGCCTGATTCCAGCTTCTCTGCGTAGTCAAACGGCTTGGCCGCCAGCTTCTTCTGCTGCTCTTCTGCAGCGTTGATGCCTTTGTCTACGATTTCCTGAAGCTGTTCCTGATATGTTTTAAGTTTACCCATGTCACTTCTCCTTGGTTTACTGAAGTTCTCTTGAACTTTCCTCCTATCCTTTCCCATCAAGAAATAACTGCTTGCTGGGACCCAAGATGAAAGCCCTTCTCTGATCTTGTAACCAAGGTTACGGGGTAAAATTAGAATGTTCATACTAAAAGCAGACACTGCCCTACTCTACTGACTGGACTGGTCTGAGTAGAAAATCACCAGCGAAACAAAATCCAGCTCGGCACCAACATGTCAGAGTCTGTTTCGCGGATCCAACCACCACCCTCAACGGGCACCAGGTAATACTCAACGCCAACTTCCGGTACCACCTTTATCTCCATGAGCTGACCGTTCACACGGTACTCATAGAAAATCTCCTCATCGCCAGGCCGGATAACAATCTGTGGCCCCTCGCTGGAGGATTGATAGTCGGAAATCACGACCGGCTCTTTGGGCGTTTCAACGACAGCCTCATCCAAAGCACCACTTTCCTGCGCCAGAGCAGACCCAAGGCCGCAGACAAGCAGGAATGCAGAACAGACGATTCTTTTCATTTTCGTGATACCCTTTTATCCATCGAATTGAGTACAGAGTTGCACAAGCCAACCCACGCTTCAATCAGAATCCGGATCCGTTTTGACATGACTGAACAAAAGACCCCACCTGTGGTGCTTGTGGACGGTTCGTCCTATTTATTCCGTGCTTATCATGCACTTCCACCACTGACAACCAGCAAGAATCATCCTACTGGCGCCATTAAAGGCGTTATCGCGATGATCCGGCGCCTGGAGCAAGACTTCCCCGGCTCGAAGCTGGTTGTAGTCTTCGACGCCAAGGGCAAAACCTTCCGCCACGACCTGTACGACGAGTATAAAGCCAACCGCCCGCCCATGCCGGACGATCTGGCCATGCAGATTGCACCTATTCATCAGATGGTTAAGGCCATGGGGCTGCCACTGCTGATTGTAGAGGGCGTGGAAGCCGATGACGTGATCGGAACTTTGGCCGAGGAAGCCACCAGTAAAGGCATTGATGTCGTGGTATCAACCGGTGACAAGGATATGGCTCAGTTGGTCAGCGACCACGTAACACTGATCAATACCATGACTGAAACCCGGATGGACCGAAACGGTGTGCTAGAAAAGTTTGGCGTTCGCCCCGACCAGATTATCGATTATCTGGCTCTGGTTGGAGACAAGGTCGATAACATACCCGGCGTCAATAAGTGTGGCCCGAAAACAGCGGTCAAGTGGCTCGAGGCCTACGACAATCTCGACAGCGTGATAGAGCATGCAGGCGAAATCAAAGGCAAGATTGGTGAGTACTTACGAGAAGCCATAGATACCCTGCCTCTGAGCCGCGAGCTTGCCACAATCAAGATGGACGTTGCCCTGGACTTTGGCCTGGAAGACCTGAAAGAGCGGCAACAAAATGATGAGGAGTTGCTGGCCCTGTTCCGCGAGTACGAGCTGCGCAGCTGGATTGCCGAGCTGGAGGCCAAGGCACCGGAAACCGTCGAAGCCGGCAACAGCAAAACAGCAGAATCCATTGATAGCAGCACGGCAACACCCCTGGAAAAACGCTACAGCGTAATCGTTAGTCAGGAAGAGCTCGATGAGTGGGTAGAACGGCTAAGGAAATCCGAGCTCTTCGCGTTTGACACAGAGACCACCAGCCTGCGCTATATGAGCGCCGAAGTGGTGGGTGTGTCCTTCGCGGTAGAAGCGGGCGAAGCAGCTTATGTACCCTTCGGCCACGATTACATGGGAGCGCCAGAGCAGCTTGATCGCGACAAGGTGCTGGCTCAGCTCAAACCTCTGCTGGAAGACCCGAAGCAGAAGAAAGTTGGCCAGAATCTGAAGTACGATAAGAATGTACTGGCCAACCACGATATCTGCCTGGAAGGTATCGCTGAAGACACCATGGTGGAGTCCTACGTGCTCAACTCCGTGTCCTCCCGCCACGACATGGACACTCTGGCCAGGAACTACCTGGACGAAGAAACCATCACCTTCGAATCCATTGCCGGCAAAGGCGCCAAACAACTTACCTTTAACCAGCTGGAGCTGGAAAAGGCGGGCCCCTATGCCGCTGAAGACGCCGACATAACCCTGCGCCTGCATCAGGTTCTACGCCCACAGTTGGCCGCGACTGGGAAGCTGCAGTCAGTTTACGAGGATATCGACCTCCCCCTGGTGCCAGTTTTATCCCGCATGGAACAGCGCGGCATTCTGATAAAAGCCAACACTCTGCGCCAGCACAGCCAGGAACTGGCAGAGCGAATGGCCGAGCTGGAAAAAGAGGCCCATGACGTTGCCGGCGAGAAATTTAACCTGGGCTCGCCCAAGCAGTTACAGGCCATTTTCTACGAGAAGATGGGGCTGCCTGTGATCAAAAAAACCCCCAAAGGGGCACCCTCGACAGCGGAACCTGTCTTGCAGGAGCTGGCCCACGAACACGAGCTTCCGAGACTGATTCTCGAACATCGCAGTCTGAGCAAACTCAAATCAACTTACACAGACACCTTGCCAGAGCTGATCCACCACCGCACTGGACGTGTACACACCTCCTACCATCAGGCGGTTACGGCTACCGGGCGGCTCTCATCCTCAGAGCCCAACCTGCAGAACATTCCTGTCCGCACGGAACAGGGCCGGCGCATTCGTCAGGCATTTATTGCTGAGGAAGGCTGCAAACTTATCGCGGCTGACTACTCACAAATAGAGCTGCGGATCATGGCCCACTTGTCCGGGGACAAAGGTCTGCTGACAGCTTTTGAACATGGAGAGGACATTCACAAAGCAACCGCCGCAGAAGTCTTCGGTGTGGCCCTGGAAGACGTAAACGGTGATCAAAGGCGCAGCGCCAAAGCCATTAACTTCGGCCTGATTTACGGCATGTCCGCGTTCGGGTTGGCCCGCCAGCTGGATGTGGAGCGCAAGGTGGCCCAGCAATATATCGACCGGTATTTCGAACGCTACCCGGGGGTTTTGCAATACATGGATAACATTCGCAAACAGGCTCACGACGACGGTTATGTCGAAACCCTGTTTGGCCGACGTCTGTACCTGCCTGAAATCAATGCGCGCAACAAGCAGCTTCAACAGGCAGCCGAACGCACCGCCATTAATGCACCTATGCAGGGGACTGCCGCAGATATCATCAAGCGGGCGATGATTGAGGTAGACAGCTGGCTGCGCAAAGAGCACGCAAACAATGCCAGCATGACCATGCAGGTCCACGATGAACTAATCATCGAAGTGCGGGAAGAATCTCTGGAGGAGGTCAAGAAAGGCCTGGTTCAACGCATGTCTGCTGCCGCCAGCCTGAAGGTTCCACTCCTGGTTGAAGCCGGCACAGGTGACAACTGGGATGAGGCTCACTAACCTCAATAGCTGGAATGTAACGCCCTGTTTCTGTTCGCATTTAGCATGAAGTGCACGGAAATGGGGCACACTTTCCCCTGCAGCCTCCCACAAACCGGTGATTCTGCTACACCGCTTGATCGGCACGAAACCTGCTTTAATCCGCAGGTCCGGGATAAACCCCGATGTAGTGACACCGATGTGAGGCCCTTCCATGAACCCTATAGCCACCGAACGCAGCTGGTTGTTCGACCCTTCTCTGCTAAAACTGGTACACCAGTGCCGGCGTCTGATTCAATCGGAATTTGGAGTAAAACTTCATTTCGATGAAGCAGATCTCGAGCAACACCTGGCCGACTATGCGAGCAAAACACGCTCCCGTCATCTGATTCATACCTGGGAAACACTAAAACGGAGAGTGCCAGAGTTGCAGACACAGGACGAAGAACAGAACCCGACGCCAAAAACGTACAGGGGGCAAGCGATCATGGAAGATCAACGTGAACGAAAAGAGGAAAGCTTCGGGGAGGAGCCCCAGCACAAGAAGAGAATATACCGGGGGCAAGTGGTAGGCTGACTCCGGAAACGGAACCAGCCTCCCAGCACTACAAATGGATCAGAAAGCTTTACTGATCTGGATAGCAGCGCTCCAGGCTTCAAGCTCGTATTCGCCCTCGTATACTGAGTTCGGGTCCCTCGGGTTCGGGACAGTGCCTGCAGGCGTTAATACGTAGGATTGATCCGAAACTTTCGGATCGTCCGTAAACAACAAGGTGCCTACCGCAGCATCTATTGTCCAGCCGCTCTGCGCCGGCTTCCATTGTGCACCGAGTGTCAGCCAGTGACGATCACTGGAAGGAATACGCGCCGTAACGTATTGGTCTACCGGCGACTCGTCCCAGGCATAACCTGCCTTGAATGCCCACTCAGGCGTTGCCTGGTAAATACCACCTACGTTGAGCTGCCAGGTATTCTTCCATTCTTCAGGGATGTGTGTCAGCTGGTCGGGCATGCCACCCGGGCTATTGGATGTCAGCGGCTTGCTGGAATCACGCCCGTATATATCGAGAGATTCGAACCGGCTCCACCGTGCATAAGTTGCACCTGCCAGAACCGTAAACTCACCGTTCAACCTGTGCCGGATGCTGGCGGTGATGCTTTCTGGAATAGCCAACGGCACGCTTGCAGGCTCTGTAGAATCAATCGCTCCAACAAAGCCCGAGGCCGGATCCACTGCCGCGAAGTCTGTAAACTTGGCATCGCCTTCCAGCTCGAGTTCAGTACCGGTTTGTGCCTTGAGGCCAATCTGGGTCTGGCTATTCAGCTCGTAAAGGAAACCAACCTGGAAGGTCACGGCAACATCGTCACCCTCAATGTCCGCGTATCCTTGCTCTGGCGTTCCAGGAACAACATTGCCTCCAGCCCCGGCAATCGTGCCCGAGTTATCTACAAACTTCGTGAGTTTGCCTTCAACGTAAAGCACGTTAAGGCCAATACCCATCGACAAACCCTGACCGTTATTTACCGAAATGGCCGGCGTAAATGAAAGCGCTGTCAGCTCGGTTTTGTCCGCAAAGTAGCGGCCAACGAAATCGTCGTCATAATCTGCAGCCAAACCGTATGGCGCGTGGATGCCGAAGCCCACATCAATCGAATCGTTGACTTCATGAGTCAGATAAAGGTTTGGCAAAAGCGCCGGGTCTGCGATATCACCGCCAGTCGTACCCTGAACTTCGCTTTGGGGGTAAGCGGAAGGGAGCTGACTGTTTGCCCTTGCTCCGTCTTTTGCCTCAGCATCAATATCCAGAATCGCAGCACCAAAAGAAATATTGGTGCCTTTGAGTTGGCTCATGCCCGCCGGGTTGAAATAAACAGTGGTCGCGTTTTCCGGGTTCGCAGCAGCACCGGCATTAGCCGTACCCATGGCGCTGGCACTTTGCTCGTTTAGGGAAAAACCACCCGCAAAGACGCTGGCAGGGGCGGCTACTGCGGCCAGCGTTGCCAGCCGAACAGCACGGGTAAGAAGTTTGGATTTCATAACAGCGGCATCTCCTTTGTATTGTAGGGCGGAGTATACGCAGCTGTTACCGGTGGCCTCAAATGCTAAAGCTACTGATTTGATAAATTAACCATTTTCGGCCATTACCGGCATGTTGGGGTCAGGTATCCTGAATGGTCAACTTATCAACAGAGGATGACAACTTGTCTGCACCCTGGGCATCCGTACCCAGTTTTATCATCAGCCGCAGGTCATTAGCCGAGTCGGCGTGAGCCAGCGCATCTTCATAAGTAATAGAGCCTTCGGCATAGAGCTCATACAGGGCCTGGTCGAACGTCCGCATGCCAGATTCATTTGACTTGGACATCAACCCCTTGAGTTTATGCACTTCACCTTTACGAATCAGATCCGCTACCAGCGGCGTGTTGATCAGCACTTCAATAACGGCCTTACGGCCTTTGCCGTCCGGTGTCGGAATCAGTTGCTGAGCCACGATCGCTTTGAGGTTAAGAGAAAGATCCATCCAGATCTGGTTGTGCTGCTCCGCCGGGAAAAACTGGATGATACGGTCAAGCGCCTGGTTAGCATTGTTTGCGTGCAGCGTGGCAAGGCAAAGATGACCCGTCTCGGCAAACTGGACTGAGTACTCCATGGTCTGACGGGTACGCACCTCACCGATGAGGATAACGTCGGGCGCTTGTCGAAGCGTGTTTTTCAGTGCCACTTCGAAACTCTCGGTATCAATTCCGACTTCCCGCTGCGTCACGATGCAGCCCTGATGCTGATGCACGAATTCGATAGGGTCTTCTATGGAAATAATGTGCCCACGACTGTTCCGGTTACGGTGCCCCAGCATCGCCGCCAGCGACGTCGACTTGCCGGTACCCGTCGCCCCCACAAACATGATCAGGCCGCGCTTGGTCATAGCCAGCTCTTTGATTATTTCTGGCAGCGACAGCTCGTCGATCTGAGGAATTTTTACTTCTATTCGCCGCAGTACCATGCCACACAGGTTGCGCTGGAAGAACGCACTCACCCTGAAACGGCCGATCCCCCGGGCACTGATAGCAAAGTTACACTCGTGAGTCTCCTCAAACTCGATCCTCTGCTTTTCATTCATGGCGCCGTAAACAAACTCCCTCGTCTGCTCCGGCGTTAACGCATTTTTGGTAACAGGCAACACCTTGCCGTTCACCTTCATACTGGGCGGTACACCGGCCGTAACAAAGAGGTCTGAGCCTCCTTTTTCTACCATCAGTCGAAGAAGCTTTTCGAATTCCATTTTTAATTACCTATTTTCTTTTTATACACCGACTCGCTACAAGCAGAGGATCAGAAATTATCAGGCATTTTCGCCTTGGCCCGGGCAGCATCTCTTGAGATCAGGCCTTTCTGCAGCAAGCGTTCCAGACACTGGTCCAGCGTCTGCATACCCAGAGAGCCGCCTGTCTGGATTGACGAATACATCTGGGCGATTTTATCTTCGCGAATCAGGTTACGAATCGCAGCGGTGCCAATCATGATTTCATGGGCCGCTATACGACCACCGCCCATTTTCTTCATCAGAGTTTGGGAAATAACTGCCTGCAGTGACTCCGAAAGCATGGAGCGCACCATGGACTTTTCTTCCGCCGGGAACACGTCTACCACGCGGTCAATGGTCTTTGCCGCTGAGGTTGTATGCAGGGTACCAAATACAAGGTGACCCGTTTCCGCAGCGGTCAGTGCCAGGCGTATGGTTTCAAGGTCCCGCAGCTCACCTACCAGAATGATATCGGGATCTTCCCGCAGCGCAGAGCGCAGAGCTTCGTTAAAACCCAGAGTATCCCGGTGCACTTCCCGTTGGTTCACCAGGCACTTTTTGGAGTCATGCACGAATTCGATCGGGTCTTCTATAGTAAGAACATGCTCGTAGCGGGTGTCGTTGATGTAATCCATCATAGCCGCCAGGGTGGTGGACTTACCGGAACCGGTCGGCCCGGTGACCAACACGAGCCCACGAGGCACCGAGGAAATATCCTTGAAAACCTGGCCCATGCCGAGGTCTTCCATAGTCAGAACTTTCGAAGGAATGGTACGGAATACGGCACCCGCCCCGCGATTCTGGTTGAAAGCGTTAACACGGAAGCGGGCGACGCCCGGCACTTCGAAGGAAAAGTCTGTTTCCAGAAATTCCTCGTAGTCCTTACGCTGCTTGTCGTTCATGATGTCGTATATCAGCCCATGAACTTCTTTGTGCTCCAGGGGCGGGAGGTTGATACGGCGAACATCACCGTCAACACGGATCATCGGGGGCAGGCCGGCAGAAAGGTGCAAGTCAGACGCACCCTGTTTCGCCGAGAAGGCAAGCAGTTCAGTAATGTCCATAGAAGTCCTCGGAAGGCTTTTCTTTCACACAGGTAGCGTCTGTCTGGCACAACCCGCCCGTGATCACTTGGCATTTCAGTGACCTGCGAGTAACGTATCGCCATCGAACCGGCAGACCAAACGCGACTATTTGATAATATGAGCAGCATAGCAGACAACATCGGGAGCGTAACCCGACGCATACAAAAAGCAACATTGCAGGCGGGCCGGGAGCCAAATTCTGTGAGCTTGTTAGCGGTCAGCAAGACGCGCTCGGCAGACGAACTACGAGAAGCCGTGGCTGCCGGCCAACTGGCATTCGGGGAAAACTACCTTCAGGAAGCCCTGGATAAAATTGCTGCACTCGCCGATCTGGCGGATATAGAATGGCACTTTATCGGCCCGATACAGTCCAATAAAACCCGGCAGATAGCGTCGGCCTTTTCGTGGGTGCACAGCGTGGACCGCCTTAAGGTTGCCCGCCGCCTCAGCGAGCAACGAGAAACAGGTTTGCCACCCTTGAATATTTGCCTTCAGGTCAACATCAATAATGAAGAAAGCAAATCAGGGTGCCAGCCGGACGAATTACCTGAACTCGTATCAGAAATCGGTCAGCTGCCGGGCCTGAACTTGCGCGGGCTTATGGCGATCCCCGATCCGGAGCAGGGCGAATCTGACCTGCGGGCAAGTTTTCGCTCGCTTGCCAATACGCTGAAAAAGCTGCGCCAGGAATACCCGGAAGCCGGGCCACTGGACACCTTATCCATGGGCATGTCTGGTGATCTCGAAATGGCGGTTGCAGAAGGTGCCACCTGGGTTCGTATTGGCACGGCCGTTTTCGGCGCACGTGCATACAAGAGCTGAATCGACCGGTTCCTGCTATTATCGGATCCGAATGTCTAACCGAATAACCGTTGGAGCAGACCTTGAGCAAATCACCAACCATTTCGTTTATCGGTGCCGGTAATATGGCCAGCGCTATTATTGGCGGCATGCTGGATAGCGGATTCAAAGCCAGCAATATATGGGCAAGCGCGCCAGATGATGGCCACCTGCAATCCATTCGCAAACGTTTTGGGATAAGCGTAACAACAGACAACCGCTACTGCGCTCAGCAGGCAGACATGGTTGTGCTGGCGGTGAAGCCTCAGGCAATGGCGGACGTTTGCCGCGACATAGCCCCCATTGCCCAGAATACTCGTCCATTAATGGTATCGATTGCAGCAGGCCTGGGTGCGGATACACTTGACGAGTGGCTTGGTGGCGGCCTGCCTATAGTAAGAGTCATGCCAAACACCCCATCGCTGGTTGGCAAGGGAGCGGCTGGTTTGTTTGCTAACTCCAGTGTGAGCGACGCCCAGAAAACAATGGTTCAATCAGTTTTTGAAGGCATAGGCATTGCCGTTTGGGTTGAGGATGAAGCCCTGCTGCACGGAGTAACCGCACTCTCAGGCAGTGGCCCTGCCTACTTTTTCCTGATGCTGGAAGCCCTTGAGGCAGCGGCAACCAGCGCCGGCGTAAATCCCGAAACCGCTCGACAGCTGGCCATTCAAACCATGGCAGGTGCCGCCGAGATGGCTGCCAGGAGTGAACACGACCCAGCTCAACTGAAGAAAAACGTCATGTCGCCGGGAGGCACAACCGAGCAAGCCGTCAATACATTTGAAGAAGGCGGGATGCGCGACCTTGTAAACAAGGCATATGGCGCTGCGTACAAGCGCTCGGAAGAAATGGCCAAAGAATTGGCAGGTAAAGAGTAAACCAGTCACTGACAACGGAGAAACGGCTACATGCTGGCAGACATCCTGATTACGATCCTGCTGATCGCGTCCACCTTTTACATGACAGTCATACTGCTGCGCTTTTTGCTGCAACTGGCCCGAGCTGACTTCTATAACCCGATTTCCCAATTTGCGGTGAAGGCCACCAACCCTTTACTCAGACCCCTCCGTCGATTCATACCTGGCTGGGGCGGAATTGACGGCGCAGCTCTGGTTCTTGCCGTTCTTATTCAGGCGGCCACCTTCTTCCTTATTCTCATTGCCCTGAGCGGCGGCATTCCATCGTTTAACCCTCTCATCCTTCTGGTTTGGGGCGCGGTGGCGGTTCTGGATCTGATCGTCAAGATATATTTCTGGTCGGTTATTGCTGTTGTTGTCGTCAGCTGGATTGCCCCTGGCAGCAGTCACCCGGCAATACAACTGGTCGCCCAGATTACAGAACCTGTCATGCGCCCGGTGAGGAAACTGATGCCATCCATGGGCGGCCTGGATCTGTCACCCATTATTGTTTTCCTGATCCTGAACGTGTTGTCTGTTGTTATTGATCATATGAAAGTCGCGGTCGGCCTCGGAGCCATTGGCCTGGGACTGTAAACTCCGTCACAAACAAACAATTTGTAACAGTTCTCCACAAAAAGCCTCAGCTGAAAGCCGCACCTTCACTTTGTTGATTTTGCGGCTTTTTTTATGAAAATCATGTCGACAACAGCCACACATCTGCAAACACCCGGCCGCAAAAACCCACGGAACAAGCTAGTATTAACCGTAATTAATTCATGCGTCACCATTCGTCGCCACGTGGATCCCTGTGAATCTGTCCGGGGAACGCCAGCAGTCGTGTAGAAGGAAAATCCGATGAAGCATCAGGGACACCTGACTCAACAGGTAGAGGCGTACCACAACTGGAAAAAGGAGCTGATCCGCCAGATCGGCCGCTACCGGTTGTGGCTCCAGGATAACAACCTGTTCTCTGAAGACATCAGCACGCGGATCCGCAATGGCCTTGAGCTGTTGATTGAGGATGAGCTCACCATTGCATTTGTTGGTGAATACTCCCGCGGCAAAACAGAGCTTATAAATGCGCTGTTTTTCTCGGAGTTTGGTCAACGCATGCTGCCCTCTCAGGCCGGCCGCACTACCATGTGCCCGACAGAGCTGTTCTTTGACCGCAGTGCCAACGAAAACTACCTGATGCTGCTCCCCATAGAGACTCGCACCGGCAGCCTGTCGTTACAGCAACTGCGCAAACAACCTGAACGCTGGGTAAAGCACAACCTGAATGAGCGTGACCCTGAAATCATGCGTGAGATCCTGGGGGAAGTTGCCCGGGTTAAAAGTGTTGAGCCCGCTCAGGCGCGAGCACTCGGGTTTGACGAAGGCATGCTTGAGCATGACCGCAACAACCCCGGCAACGTTCTGGTACCTGCCTGGCGTAATGCGCAGATCAGTATTCGTCACCCGCTATTCGAGCGCGGCCTGCGCATTCTTGACACTCCAGGTCTCAACGCGCTGGGCTCCGAGCCAGAACTCACCATCAGCATGCTGCCAAAAGCTCATGCCGTCATCTTTGTGCTGAGCGCAGATACTGGCGTTACTGCCAGTGATATGACCATCTGGAAAGAGTTCATAGATACCGAACACGCCGATCACCGTGCCGGCCGTTTTGCGGTATTGAACAAGATCGATGTTTTGTGGGACGACCTGCAGGGCGAGAAGCACACTAACGAAGCCATTGATCGCGTGCGTGGATATACCGCGGATCACTTGGGCATCCGGCAGCAGGATGTAATCCCCCTTTCCGCCAAGCAGGGCCTGGTGGCCAGAGTCAAGAAAGACACCAACCTGTTTGCCCGCTCCAACATCAGCAATCTGGAACAATTGATCATCCAGCGCATCCTGATGCACAAGGAACAATTGATCACGCAAAGCCTGATCAATGATCTGCTGGGTATGCTGCAAAACAGCCAGGCTGCGATGCAAACTCGCCTCGACGCTCTCGAAGAAGAGTCTCAAGCCTTTTCCGGCACAACCATGGACAAGGCGGCCCTCGCCAGACTGGCCGACCGCGCCCAGAAAGATTACGAATTTTACTACAAGAAGCTCATCACTCTGCGCTCCAGCCGTCGGTTGATGGGGTCCCAGGGGGACATGCTAAAAAGCCTGGTAGCAGAAGGTCGCTTTGAAGCTCATGCCGAACGCGTGCGGAAAAGTATGTCGAAAAGCTGGACCACGGCAGGCATGAACAATGCCATGGACCAGTTTTTTGAACTCCTTGAAAGCGATTTCACCAACTTGCTCAGCGAGGGCCGCCTTGCGGAGAAAATGGTCGGTGCCATCTATCGCCGGTATAACGAGGATACCCGTGCCCGACATCTGGAGCCCATTCCATTGCGTGCCGGCCGCCATGTAATTGCTATCAGGGAGCTGCGCAAAAAAGCCCGACGCTTCCGGGTCAGCCCGAAAAACCTGCTTACTGAGCAGTCAGTTCTGGTCCAGCGGTTTTTTAATGTGATGGTAAGCGAAGCCAGAACCCTGCATGCACGTGTTCGCCAGGATGTAGAGCGCTGGCCATCAGAGGCACTGCTACCGATCATGCAGTACTCCATGGAACAGAAACAATTGCTGGAGCATCAGATCCGGCGCCTTCGGGACATGGTACGAAGCGATCGAGATGGCCGTTTCGAGCGTGAGCGGCTAGGCAATACCATCAGTGACTTGCGTCGGCAACTGGAACTGGCTGATGCGATGCAGCGACAAATCCGCAAACCGGCCCCCACGATGATCCAGCAAAAGGTCGTTAATATCTCTGGTGCTATCTAGCCCCATATAGCCTGTCGGTTGCAGCCATGACGGCCCGCCTTTAAACTGCTTTGCTGGTAGGGGTTTTTGCCCCAACCAGCAAAGCAGTCACTAACGGACCGAACCAGGAACCTTTCGCACCGATGCCCGATCCCATGCCCGTGGATTCTGTCGGGGTAGTCACCCCACAGACGTATCATTTTGAAACACCCATAGAACTGGCGTGCGGACAAGCACTGGAACATTATGACCTGGTGGTTGAGACCTATGGCGAGCTCAACGCTGATCGCACCAACGCCGTGCTCATATGCCATGCACTGAGCGGGAACCATCATGCTGCTGGCTACCACTCCGTTGACGACCGCAAACCAGGCTGGTGGGACACCTGTATTGGACCGGGCAAGCCCGTGGATACCAATCGTTTTTTTGTAGTCAGCCTCAACAACCTGGGTGGCTGTCACGGCAGTACGGGCCCCAACTCAACCAATCCGTCTACGGGCAAGCCCTTCGGCCCGGACTTTCCAGTCGTCACCGTTGGCGACTGGGTAAAAAGCCAGGCCCTGCTCGCAGACCGCCTGGGCATTGAATGCTGGGCAGCGGTCGTAGGCGGTTCTCTCGGGGGCATGCAAGCCCTGCAATGGAGCCTGGATTACCCGAATCGGCTGAAGCATTCTGTGGCTATAGCCTCCAGCCCGCGCCTGACAGCACAAAACATTGCATTCAACGAGGTCGCGCGGCAAGCCATTACTTCAGACCAGGAATTCCATGACGGCCGCTACTACGATTTCGATACCCTGCCCCGCCGCGGCTTGATGCTGGCGAGAATGGTGGGCCACATCACCTACCTCTCGGACGCCTCAATGGGTGAAAAATTTGGCCGCGAGCTGAGAGACCAGGCCTACAAGTTTGGCTACGATGCCGAGTTTCAGGTGGAAAGTTATCTCCGCTATCAGGGCGAACGCTTCTCGGAGATCTTTGACGCCAACACCTACCTGCTGATGACCCGGGCGCTGGATTATTTTGACCCCTCTTATGAGTTCGGCGGAGACCTATCCAAAGCGCTTGCCAAAGCCAGTTGTGAGTTTCTTGTGCTGTCGTTCAGCACAGACTGGCGCTTTACACCGGCCCGTTCTGAAGAAATGGTAAACGCAATGATTTCAGCCCGCCGTAAAGTCAGCTATGCCGAAATCGATGCGCCATGGGGCCACGACGCATTCCTGATTCCCACGCCGCGCTACACCGATATCTTCACCGCCTATATGGACCGTGTTGCCAGGGAGGTGGGCGCATGAGGGCAGACCTTGAAATCATTCAGCAGTGGGTTAAGCCAGGCCACCACGTACTGGATCTTGGCTGCGGCGACGGCACCCTGCTCGACTTCCTCAAACGGGAACGCAATGCCAGTGGCTTTGGCCTGGAAATTAATCCAGACCATATCACCACCTGTATGAACCGTGGTGTATCAGTGATTGAACAGAACCTGGACACCCAGGGGCTGGACAACTTTGAAGATAACAGCTTTGATATTGTTCTGATGACGCAGGCATTGCAGGCCGTGCGCCGACCAGACAAGGTACTGGATGAAATGCTGCGCCTTGGCAACGAAGGCATCGTCACTTTCCCTAACTTTGCTCACTGGCGCTTGCGCTGGGGGTTGGCTCTCAGCGGCCGTATGCCCGAATCCGATGCTCTTCCGTATAAATGGTATAACACCCCCAACATCCGGCTTTGTACCTTCAAGGATTTTGAGGCGCTGTGTCGGCAAAAAGGCATCCGCATCAAAAGCAGGCGTGTAGTGGACGGTCAGCACCAGAACAACTGGCTAGCGCGCCTTTGGCCAAACCTGTTAGGGGAAGTTGCCATTTACCGTATTACCCGGGAGAAAACAAAATGATGAATAGAATGTTGCACAGCATTTTCACCATTGCGACAGCTGCCTTTCTCACTGCCGCTGCCAGCCTGCCTGCCCATGCCGGCTCCGAAGATTTTGGAGATTACCAGGTAAACTGGAGCGTGCTGAACAGCACTTTCCTGCCCCCTGAGACAGCGAAGGAAAACAAACTCCAGCGCAGCAAAGGCATTGGTCTGGTCAATGTTTCAATCATGCAGGAAAATGAAGATGGTGTTCTAAAGCCCGTAGCTGGACAAGTAGAAGGCAAGGTTTCAAACGACATCCAGCAAGTGAAGTTTCTGGCATTTCGCAGAATACAGGAAGGCGACTCGGTCTACTTTATTGCCCAATACCAGTACTCACCCGGCGAATTGTTGACGTTCAACATTACCGCTCGCCCTACCGGTCATAACCAGGACCTGCAGGTACGGTTCGCCCATACCCTTTTCAACGACTGAGCGAACTATGTCTGAGCAAATTGTTATCGCCAGCAACAACAAAGGCAAAATCAACGAGTTCACTCACCTCCTTGCGCCACTGGGATTCGTGCCCGTACCGCAAGGAGAGTTGGGCGTTGGCGAGGCCGAAGAGCCGGCGGTCACCTTTGTCGAGAACGCTATTCTCAAAGCCCGCCACGCCGCCCGGGAAACCGGTTTACCGGCGCTTGCTGACGACAGTGGTCTGGCCGTTGATGCACTGGACGGAGCCCCCGGAGTGCGCTCCGCACGTTACGCCGGGTCCGACGCTTCCGATCTCGATAACCTGAATGCACTTCTGGACGCCATGGCCGATGTGCCCGACGGCCAGCGCGGAGCTCAATTTCACTGCGTACTGGTGTACCTGCGACACGCCGACGACCCAACGCCGATTGTCTGTCACGGCCGCTGGCCAGGCTCAATTCTCAGGGAACCGGCGGGCAATGGCGGCTTTGGCTACGACCCTGTCTTCCTTTGCCCGGAACACAATTGCAGCGCATCAGAGTTGTCACGGGAAGAAAAGAACCGGATAAGCCACCGGGGCCGCGCCCTGACATTACTCATGGAACAACTCGGGGCGGAGTCCTGAACCCGGTGACCTCAATCGTCCCGGCATCGGTCATTCCCCCTCTGAGTCTGTACATTCATGTGCCCTGGTGCGTGCGCAAATGTCCGTACTGTGACTTTAATTCTCATGCCATCCAGAGCGATCTCCCCGAATCCGCCTATCTGACTGCCCTGCTTGAAGACCTGGACCAGGATCTTGCATTTTCATCTGGCAGACCTATTGAAACCGTTTTTATTGGCGGAGGAACGCCTTCGCTGATGAGCGGCGGCTTCTACAGCAAGCTGTTCAAGGGCCTCTCCGAGCGCCTCACTTTCGCAAAGGATGCAGAGATTACGCTTGAGGCCAACCCAGGCACACTGGAGGAGGGCCGTTTCGAAGCCTTCCGGGAAGCCGGCATCAACCGTCTGTCTATTGGCGTGCAAAGTTTCAACCCGGCTCATTTGAAATCACTGGGGCGCATCCATGACAGCGCAGCGGCGCACCGGGCGATCGACACGGCGAGAAAAGCGGGCTTTGATAATTTCAATCTGGACCTGATGCACGGCTTGCCCAACCAGACGCCTGATGAAGCTCTTGAAGATCTCAGATCTGCCATGAGCCATGAACCACCGCACCTGTCCTGGTACCAACTGACGTTGGAGCCCAACACCGAGTTTTATAGCCGTCCACCGCATCTGCCGGATGACGACCTGCTCTGTGAGATCGCCGATCAGGGCGGGGAGTATTTGCGTCAGCAAGGCTTCAACGACTATGAAATATCCGCGTGGTGCCGGGCAGGCAAGGCCTCACGGCACAACCTGAACTACTGGTCGTTCGGTGACTATATGGCACTGGGTGCGGGCGGCCACGGTAAAATCAGCCTGCCAGATCGCACGATCAGGCGTTACTGGAAAACACGGCAACCAGATGCCTACCTGAACCGGATCGGCAGCCGCACCTCCGGAAGCGCAGAAATCGATGCAGAGGAACTTCCTCTCGAGTTTCTGATGAACGCCCTGCGCCTTCGGAAAGGAGTGGATGAAAGCCTATTTTTCGAACGGACGGGTTTACCCCTGACATCCATTGGGGTACAACTTCAGAAACTGCGTGACGATAAACTGCTGTTCACAGATCGACTTCAGGCAACAGCCCTGGGACAAAGGTATCTGAACAGTCTTTTGGAGCGTTTTCTGTAATGGACACAGAAAAGGAATTACCTGCTTTAACTAAAGGCCTGAAAGCCTGCCTGGTTATGACTTTGCTTCTTCTGGTTGCTTTACTGGTGATCAACCAGCCCCTGAAAACAGGGTCGGCACATCAGGGCATTGTCAGCTATCAGTTAGCGGGGAGCGCCGAGCAGGCGCTGGCTATTGTGCGAAGCTGGGGCGACGAAGGCCTGCAATGGGCGAAACTTTCTCTGTGGCTGGATTTTCTGTTTATCCCTGTTTATTGCCTTACGCTTATATTGCTGACCCGGCACTGCACCCGGGACAGGCCCGGTGTTCGCGAACGCAACGCTGCGCGCTGGATTCGAACGCTCTTTATCGCCGCCGGCCTCGCCGATGCCACGGAGAACGTTTTGTTGCTGAATAATCTGGAGGCCCCCGCGGATGCCATCAGCGTGGCCGCTGCCATCAGCGCATTAGCCAAGTTTACCGCTCTGACGCTTGGCATCGCTGGGCTGGTGATCATTCGTGCAGCCCGGCGCCATCCACTGGAGCCGGGCTGAGTCAGGCGGAGAAAACAGCCACTCAAAGAGCGTCAGCCAAGACTTGACGGGGCTTCAGCCAAAATCTCAATTGGTGCGGTGGAACAATAGATCCCACACGCCATGGCCCAGATTTTCACCGCGCTTCTCGAATTTGGTAATCGGGCGATACTCTGGGCGCGGAGAAAATCCGCCCTGCTCCTGAGTATTGGCAAACCCTTCAGAATCACCCATAACCTCCATCATGTGCTCAGCGTAGTTCTCCCAATCTGTTGCAAGATGCAGGATACCGCCCACTCTCAATTTGTGACGGATACGCTGCACAAACTCAGGCTGCACTAGCCGGCGTTTGTGATGTTTCTTCTTGTGCCAGGGATCCGGGAAAAACACCATTACCTGATCCAGGCAGGCATCCGGCAGGCACAAATCAATCACATCGTTGGCGTCTATATTGTAAATACGGATGTTCTCAAGCCCGCGATCCTCAATTTCCTTGAGCAGTGCGCCTACGCCCGGCAGGTGAACTTCCACGCCGATGAAATCCTGCTCCGGTGCGGCTTCAGCCATTTCTGCCAGAGAACGCCCCATACCGAAACCGATTTCAAGATTGAGCATGGCATCCCGGCCAAACACCTGACGCGGATCAATCACGCCATCCTCACGGCTCAGGCCAAACTTTGGCCAACTGCGCTCATAGGCCTTTTTTTGGCCTTCTGTCATGCGCCCCTGACGCAGCACGAAACTGCGGACACCCCGGCGCGTCGTTATTGGCGAATCACCGGCTGCCTGTTTCGGGGCACTATCATCTTGCGGCTCTTTCTGATCAGTCATCTGCAATCCTTAACCGCTGGCTGCGGTTCTGCTTAACGGTATTTGCAAACAGTTTAACAGAGTAGGACCAGTCAGGCGGATACCACAGTGCCGTGACCGGCCTGGCGATCAAACTGACGGTAACCCAGGGCTTCCGCCAAGTGCGACTGCGAAACGACATCACACCCCTCGAGATCCGCCAATGTGCGCGCCACCCGAAGTATTCTGTGCAGCGCCCGGGCCGACAACCCAAGCTTTTCCATAGCAGCTGAAAGCAACATTTCGCCGGAACGCTCAAGGCTACAGGCGTGTTGCAAGTCACGCCCCGATAAGGTGGCATTAATACATCCGCGCAGCGACTGACGTTCTCTGGCAAGCACAACTCGCTCACGCACCACAGAGCTGGTTTCGCCGCCGCCACCGGTGTGCATAAGTATGTCGCCCCCCTGCACCGGCACCTCTACATGGAGGTCAAATCTATCCAGCAGGGGGCCTGAAATTTTCGACCGGTAACGCATCACCTGCTGTGGCGTGCACTGGCATTCAATGGTCGGGTGCCCGCTGTAGCCGCAGGGGCAAGGGTTCATCGCGCCAATGACCTGAAACCGCGCAGGGAAAGTAACCTGACGCGCGGCGCGGCTAATGGATATTTCTCCGGTTTCCATAGGCTCACGCAGCACTTCCAGAACCCTGCGGTCAAATTCTGGCAGCTCGTCAAGAAACAAGACTCCGCGATGTGCCAGGGAGATTTCTCCTGGCCTCGGGCTGCTTCCACCACCAACCAACGCCGCGGCTGAAGCGGTGTGATGGGGCGACCTGAACGGGGGCTGGCGCCAGCCTCCTGTTCGTAGCGGATGCCCGGCCACTGAGTGCACACTCGCAACTTCCATGGCATGTTCATTCTCCAGATCCGGAAGAATTCCAGGCAAACGACTCGCCAGCATACTTTTGCCCGTGCCTGGCGGGCCGAAAAACAACAAATTGTGGCCGCCCGCCGCAGCCACCTCAAGAGCCCTGCGAGGAACTTGTTGCCCCTGCACATCCACAAGATCCAGCGTACCTGGCACAGCCTCCGACTCAGGCATAGTACCGGGCACCGGAACCAGCCGGGCGCGACCACACAGATGCTCACAGACTGCCAGTAAATGGCCCGCCGCCAGTACATCATCCTGGCTCGCAAGAGCGGCTTCTTCGGCGTTAGCATTCGGTATAAGTAAACTCCGGCCCTCCTTGCGCGCGGCCAGCACTGCAGGCAACACACCCTTGAGTGGTCGGAGCGCACCATCAAGCGAAAGCTCTCCTAGGAATTCACAGGAAGATAAACTTTCTGTCGGAATCTGTCCGGAGGCAGCAAGAATGCCCAGTGCAATCGGCAAATCGAAACCACCACCCTCTTTGGGCAGGTCTGCAGGCGCAAGGTTGATGGTTATTCGGCGGGCGGGAAATTCAAAACCTGCATTAAGCAGGGCACTTCTTACACGCTCCCGGCTTTCGCGTACACCGGTTTCCGGCATGCCCACAATAGAGAGTGCCGGTAAGCCACCGGAAAGGTGCACCTCGACGGTCACCTCCGGTGCAGAAACGCCAATGGATGCGCGGGAATGAACGACAGCAAGCATAACAACCTTCCATGGTTTTCCAATATCTTATAGGGCCCTGGTTACCAGACCTATCCGGCTTCCTGCCGGAAACTACCAGGGTTTATTCTGCGCTCAGGGACTTTTCCAGCTCAGCAACCCTTTTCTCAAGAGCCTCGACCTTTTCGCGGGTTTTCATAAGGACCGCTTGCTGGCCATCAAACTCTTCCCGGGTTACCAGCTCCAGGCGAGACAAAACAGCCATGACTGTTGCACGAGCCTGGGTTTCAAAATCATCCCGGGCAGCACGAGCCATATCCGGGACAAACTGACCAAACTGCCCCTGTAATTGGGCGAAAATATCCTGGGGACCTTTCACGCTTCACCTCACTGATTTGAATAATGTCCGGTTTCGACCAAAAGAGCAGCGCCAAAGCCGTTTTGCAGGAGTGTATCACACCGCCAGCCCTGCCATAATGTGTGCGGTGAGCACTCTATTGGTCACGCCAGCCGTTAGCCCGCTCCAACCTGGGTCACGGGATCTCGTTACGCACCACATTGGTGCAGCAGCTGGTGCCCAAGCTGGTAGAAGATCACCGCATTAACACCATAGAACACTGATTTTAAATAATTTTTTTGCGTTGGCATACCCGGTGCTATAGCTCTCGTACGCATTCCGCACAAGTGACGTGCGAAGCGACAGCACCCCGAACTCAACAACCGGCCGTGGGGCTCTCACGTTGAGACGGTTTTACCAAGGAGAAAGCAATGAAACTTGTGACAGCGATCATTAAGCCTTTCAAACTGGATGATGTCCGTGAGGCACTATCCGAGATAGGCGTACAAGGCGTAACCGTCACTGAGGTCAAAGGCTTCGGGCGGCAGAAAGGTCATACAGAACTTTATCGTGGCGCGGAATACGTTGTGGATTTTCTGCCAAAGGTAAAAGTGGAAGTGGCCATTGGTGACAACCTGCTGGACCAGGTTATTGAGTCCATCACCAAAGCCGCCAATACCGGGAAAATCGGTGATGGCAAAATCTTTGTAACAGAACTGCAACAGGCTATCCGGATCCGGACTGGCGAAACAGGCGAAGAAGCGGTTTGATTCTGATCTGACCACGTAACTGCCAACGCAAAAAAACTAATTCGAAGTGCCTCGTGCGGAGGGCATCCTATGGAAAGCAATATTTTTCACCTGCAGTATGCAATAGATACCTTTTATTTCTTGGTGTGCGGCGCCCTGGTAATGTGGATGGCCGCCGGCTTTGCCATGCTCGAGTCAGGGCTTGTAAGGGCCAAGAACACAACTGAAATTCTCACCAAAAACGTCGCTCTATTCGCGGTCGCCTCCATCATGTATCTGGTGTGTGGTTACGCAATCATGTACGACGGTTCCCTGCTTCTGGCAGGCATAGAAAGCACAGACCCGGCTGCGGTTCTGGGCGACTATGCCGCTCGTGAAGATGGCTTTGAAGGTGGCTCCATCTATTCGGGTGCTGCTGACTTCTTCTTCCAGGTCGTGTTCGTGGCTACTGCCATGTCAATCGTATCCGGCGCGGTCGCTGAGCGCATGAAGCTCTGGGCATTCCTTGCCTTCGCTGTCGTAATGACCGGTGTAATCTACCCGCTGGAAGGCTCCTGGACCTGGGGCGGCAAGGACGTCTTTGGGCTCTACAACCTCGGCGATCTTGGTTTCAGCGACTTTGCCGGTTCAGGCATTGTTCACATGGCCGGTGCGGCTGCTGCACTTGCGGGCGTAATCTTGCTCGGAGCCCGTAAAGGCAAATATGGCCCCAATGGCGAAATCCGCGCCATCCCCGGTGCTAACCTGCCTCTGGCTGCATTGGGTACCTTTATCCTTTGGATGGGCTGGTTCGGCTTTAACGGCGGTTCGGTTCTGAAGCTGGGCGATATCGCCAGCGCCAACTCGGTTGCCATGGTGTTCCTAAATACCAACGCAGCCGCTGCCGGCGGTGCAATAGCGGCTCTGATAACCGGCCGTTTGCTCTTCGGCAAAGCGGATCTGACCATGCTCCTCAACGGTGCGATTGCAGGCCTGGTAGTTATCACCGCCGAGCCCTCTACGCCTAGCGCTTTGGTCGCAACCCTCTGGGGCGGTCTGGGCGGCATAGCCGTTGTATTCAGCATCATCTTCCTGGACAAGCTGCGTATCGATGATCCTGTAGGCGCCATTTCAGCTCACGGCGTATGTGGTTTTATCGGGCTGATGCTGGTTCCTATCACTAACAGTGGTGCTACTTTCAGCGGACAATTGATTGGCGCTGTAACCATCTTTGTCTGGGTGTTCCTTGCCAGCCTGCTGGTCTGGGGCATCATCAAAGCAGTGATGGGTGTACGTGTCACCGAAGAGGAAGAGTACGAGGGTGTGGACCTGTCCGAGTGCGGCATGGAAGCCTACCCGGAGTTTGTCAGCGGCAAATAATCGCCTTTGACGAAAAACAGAAAGGGGTGCCTGAAAAGGCGCCCCTTTTTTCATTTTCGAGAACTATGTAACTAAGTGGGAGAACCGCAAATCCCGACAGATGACAGTGTTTCAACGTTCGGCTACTATCACACTGCATTTACTGGTCATCTAAGGATAGATGAAGGCAGCCATGAAGGACTCCCCAGCCATGAGCCAGGAAGCTCAGACCCACACCTCGTTTAGTTATCACCCAGGCTCGATGGCCGAAGGCGCCAGTGGGTACCTGGTAGATCAGTCAAAGCATCCCGATGCTTTACGCCTGTTATTTGAACACGACTCCACACCGGTTTATGACCTGCCGTATATCCACTCGGAATACCGCGAACTAGCCTCCGATGGCCCTCTGGTTATCCAACCCGTATCGGCCCGCAGTAAAGAATGGCTTCATAAGTGGATGGCCGAGGGTAAAGCACTGGCACTGTTTGGCCAGGCGTTGACTCTGGAGGCAACCTGCGATCACTTTGTCTGTCTGAACACCGTGTTCAGCCCTGGGGGTGAAAGCCTTTTTCGTTACGCGGACCCAGCAACACTGGTCAGCCTTGCAACATCATTGTCACCCCACCAGCGTCTGCGGATTCTCGGCCCGCTAACTGCCATCCACGGTTGCCATGCGGGTGCCAACTGGTCGCTTTCGAAGGCCCAACCCAAAGCACTTCCGGATGAATTGTGGGATCGGAACCCTGCCCCTCTTGAATTGACGCAAGAGAATCTCGCATCCGCAGAGGCCTATCGGCGCGGTTTGCTCGCAAATGCCTTGGCCGAAAACAATGGATTGCAGAAACAGACCGTGTCTGGCTGGTTCCAGCAATTGGAAACGCTGGGGGCAACGAGTGAGCAAGGCTTGGTTGAAGGCGCCGGAATATTGATCATGCGGGGCTTCACCAGAACGCTAAACGACGGAGAGATATCGACCCTAAGCAAAACCAGGCAAGGAGCCTGCTGGTCAGACGTACTGGAAGCGCTTGCGACGCTACCGCAATCACAGGAAGGAACCTGATGACACCCACGAACAATCTGCCATTTTCACCCAGCACTGCGCCTCTCGGAGCCCACGGAACGCCAGTCTGCAAGCACGAAACCGCAAGTGTACTTTTGCGCCGCGTCGACAATCTCCTGCGACCAAGAGCATTGCTCAATGCAGGCAGTATCAAAGATGAAAGCGGAAAATTCGTAACCGCCGCACCACAAAACGGCTCAGAGCATACACCAGATAATGCCGAGGCCCGTTTCACCCAACTTGTCACAGGCAACGCTCGATGGCACTGGCCGGAGGAGCAAGAGGGGGAACATTTAATCGGGTTCGATACCCTAGGCAAACAGCTCCGTTTCCGCCCCGGCCAACTGCTCGGCGAAGGGGTAAAGCTGACCGTCATCCAGGGCGAGCTCAAGGCAACCGCAATACACCTGCCACCACCAGTGATCATTAACCTGCGCGAAGCGGCACCCGCATCTGAAGACTTGCTGACGGACGAACAACTGAAGTATTTCCGGGAAAACGGCAATAATGCGCTCATTTTTATGCACGGCTACAACGTCCCCCATGGTGAGTGGGGACGGCTTGGCTGGCATTCCAATAAAGCCACGGCCTGGCAAGACCCGCAAACGGTAAACGATGAATACCTGAATGGCGCTGGCGCCCATAACTGGGCGGTCCATATGGAATACCGGTTAAACCGCGCAGCGGGTTTCGACGGCGAGAACTGGATGCCCTATAGCCGCATCATCAACGTTTCCTGGCCGGGCAATACGGGCTCAACTGACTTCATGCAGGCGGAGCTTAACGCAATGACTGCGGGACGGCGCCTGGCTCCGCTATTGCTGCAATTGGCAGATGCAGGCATAGCCATAAACCTGATTTCTCATTCACTTGGGGCTCGGGTGGCGCTCACCGCCCTGAACATTATGGGTGCCATGGGTAAGCGAGACCTGGTTGACCACCTGTTTCTCTGGCAGCCGGCCGTCGCAGACAATGCGCTGACCAATGACAGTAACCGTGATGTACACCCCCTGGGGCTGGGAGTATTCCCCAATGCCCATAAGGCAGCACGGAAAATCGTTGTGCTGCACTCCCGTGGCGACGGCATTCTCGGGCCCGACAGCAGTGAAGATGATGACTGGTGGTGGCGGGTCATTTCACCCGTTTCCTGGGCCGCAGTTAAAGCATGGGATATCGCAACTGCAGACGACCCCATGGATGAAATACTCGGTAAATTACGGGGTGCTTATGACAAAAAATGGTGGACCTTCCCAAGCTTCCTCGACAACGGCTTCCGGCCAGCAATCGAAAAGCTTTACAAAGACTACTTACCGCTGACTTTCGAAGCGTGGATGACCGCTCACCCACAGCGCTCTCTGGCTCCCTACCTCCGCCTGAAACAGACAGTGAAAGAAAATTGGGTGAGGTTAGAAAAAGACATCCTTGCTGAAGCGACTGCCTTGTGGCAGCCCTGCATCGATTGTCTGCGCAACGGTGAGCGGCCACCTGACTACACCCTGCTAGCCCCCCTGAACCATCGAGCCGGTGTTAGTCCCCAGGTGGCCAGAGATTTTGTTTTGCGCTTGAAAAAACTTGCGGTGAATAACTGGTTTCCTGCGCAGCCTCCGCGGCCTGCGCTGGGGTATGTGGGATTTGAAGAGCTATTAGACAAGAGCGCAGCGGGATTTGATGCTTTTATTGCGCGCAATTACGATCAAGGTAAATTCACCCCCATTGATCAAACTGGTTGGTTATTCAGCCACTCAGGGATGCGGATTCCCAGTGAGGACGTATTCAACCGTTCTTATAAAGATGAAATTATTGAGCGTCTGAAAAATCAGGGGAGAAAGCAGTTTGGACGGTATTAAATCTCACTATCGCTGGGTCTTACCCATCGCAGCTATATTTATCACGCTTCTGGGCGCTAAAGCCGCAGGTCTTTTCGGTACGACCTATGGTCCAGTCATGTCAGCTGGCATCTCAGATGACGGGCGATACATTATCAGCTCCCACCGCAGCAGCCACTTAGTGCTTTGGGACATCAAAAAAGAGCGCTATAAAGCACTGGCCGACGACGCCAATATTTACAGTGCCTTTTTTATATCGGGCCAACATGCATTTCTTTGGCAAAACCATAGCAACGTCGTAACCGTTCAAACTGTCGACGGCGAAACATTGGAACAGTTCCAACATTTCCCCACCTACGGGCATGCAATGGATGCCAGCCTTGCTCATTACCTATCCGCCACTGAGTCTTGGAGCCTGTTCCACGGGCATGGTGATTCACTAAAACCGATTCTGCGAGACGGAGACAGCCCAAGCCTGACGGGAAGCGGCAAACTTCTGAACCTTAGCCTTTCAGGTAGTGACTTTTTTATCACTGCAGGCAAAGGGTTAGACTTTATTGATGAGCGGCCCATAAGCGATAACACACCAGCCATTCGCCCGACCAATAACCAGCTTTCGTCCTCCAACTTTTCCGGTGTGGTTCTCTGGAGCTATGAAACATTGAGCCCCGTTCATAAATTTTCTGGCAACTCATCCAAAACCCACGCAACGATTAGCCCAGACGGACAATGGGTGGTCAGTAGTGATGAAGCAGGCATAGGACTTTACTGGAACACCGACGCTCCCGACGAACGGCATCGACTGGCCAGATTTTACGGCGGCGTTTTTCAAGATAATCTTCCGGAAGGACTTCCCGACAGCGACTATTACGACAACAGCAAGCTAATCGATGCTCCACCGGGACTAAACGATTTCACCATCGCAGTAGCCTTCATCCACAACAGCGAATACTACCTCCGCTTCGGCAACAACAGCCACATCGCGGCCCTGTTCAAAACCGGCAGCCCCTGGCCTGTAAAATACTTTGATCTTGGCGAGTCACCCGAACTGGTCACCTACGGCAGCCAGTACGACCGCAACACCGCCATTGCCACCTCGCCGGAAGCGGGCATTCTGGCGATGGGGCACAAGGCCGGCGGTGGTATCAGTGTGTACCAGTTTGATCCGGACGAGCTGGCACTGGAGAGGGTCTGGGTGGTGGAATAGGTTTCTGAGTCAATCCGCTTGTGCCCTGAAATTCCTGGCCGAAACCTGAAACCCGCAGCAGCATACCGGGCTGCCTCAGCCTGGCAGTTGCTCCCCCGGATTATCGTTTACCAGCGTGCCTTGTCCCACATTTCCGGGTTAGCCCAGTACCGGGGGTTATTCCAGTCTCGTCGCCGGTTGTAACTATCGATGTTGTAGGTATACAGAGTACGCGCTGGAGTCCCCTCCAGGTACGCCTGGCGCTGGAAACCCAGGCCAAGAAAATCACTCAGTTGCCAGTCCGAAGCGTCGGTCATAATCACGGCTATCCGGTGCGTGCCAAAATTGCGTAACTGGCCGAGCAGCAGAGTGCCTTCTTCACGACTCAACTGCTCAAGAGCACCCTCAATCAGGGCCAGATCGTGGGTATGCGACGACGGCAGAGCCTTCCTGGACTCTGACAGCAATAGTTCGGTGTAGTGTTTGTCCGGGTACTGTTTATGCCAAGCACTCCCCAAACGCACCGGCAGTGTGCCACATACCAGCAGCGTATCCGGCTGGCAATTGTCCAGGGTTTGCGCAAGCGCCTGCTGGGGCGTCATACGAGATTCGTTTTGCTCTATCACTTTAGCCACTCCCATGAGGGTGCCGGCAGAGCCTACCCGTCCAGGCTGGAGCAACTGCCGCTCTCGCAGATCTGGATGGTCGGGTAGCCCCTAAATCAGCCTTCTGTAGGGCGCACTTCATCTTCCAGCGCATCGATCATAAACTGGGGCATAGCGAGTGCGCCGTGATGAATGCCAGCGTTGTAGTAACGGGTAACGAAGGGGCGGTTGTTTGCGTCGTCTTCACGAAAATACTTTATCGGATTCTCTTTGCTGGCCATGGTGCAGCTCCACCAGCCGGTGGGGTACACGGGCTGCGGAAACGGTAACGTTTGCACATGCTCGAAGCCGGCTTTGCGCATGTCGGTATGGATATCTTTAATGATGGTGTTGGTGTGTAACAAAGGGGATTCGCTCTGCTGCACAATAATGCCACCTTCACCCAGCGCCAGCATGGCATCGCGATAGAAGTCGAGAGCAAACAAGCCTTCTGCCGGGCCAACCGGATCGGTACTGTCAATAATGAGGATGTCGATGCTGCCGGGATCTACTTCCCGCATCCATTGTATGCCGTCGCCGAAGAAAAAGTTGGCTCGTGGGTCCTCATTGGATTCGCACAGCTCGGGGAAATACTCCTCTGACGTACGGGTCACTCGTTCGTCGATTTCAACCTGCCAGGCTTCTTCCACGGCAGGGTGCTTCAGAACTTCTTTCAGGGTTCCGCAGTCTCCACCGCCTACGATCACTACATTTTTTGGATTTTTGTGGGTAAACAAGGCCGGGTGAGTCATCATCTCATGATAGAGAAAGTTGTCCCGAGTGGTCAGCATCACACAACCATCCAGTACCATCAGGTTGCCGAACGTCTCTGTCTCGTAGATTTCCAGTTTCTGGAACGGCGTCTGCTCTTCGTGCAGCTTCTTTTTCACCTGCAGGGAAAATGCAGTCCCCTGATCCTGGAATACCTCAGTAAACCAGTTGTTGTTCAGCGTAGTCATAGCGTTCTCCTGCAAAACCTGGAATTTGGTCAAAGGGCGTATTGTAGAGGCGCGGATCGGCCAGCCAAAATATTTGTTGGTCATTGCTGTAATTCCGCACATCCGCAGGCGCGATCAACAAGGTGGGAGGCTTTCAGGGGCAGAAGCCAGGCCCTACAATAACAGCCATTCAGCCGGCCTGCCCGGCTCCGGTTTTCCCAGAAGGATAGCAGTCATGAGTAATTCCAGCGCTTCCCCGGCTCACAAGGTTTATAACATCGCCCACTGGAGCGATGGTTATATAGGTGTCAACGCGGAAGGCGAGGTTCTCATTCGGCCAAACCGTGGCAAGAGCGAGGCGGAAATCAATCTGCCGGAGCTGACCCGCTCTTTGATGAACTCAGGGCTGCAGCTACCCATACTTATCCGCTTTGCAGACATTCTTCACGACCGGGTGAACAAGCTGTGTAACGCGTTCAACAAAGTTTCTACAGAACATTGCTATACAGGACAGTACACCGCTGTTTACCCCATCAAGGTAAACCAGCAACGCCGAGTAGTTGAAGAGCTGACAGCCGCAGAACCCGCCGCGAGTAATGGGCAGATTGGTCTGGAGGCAGGCAGCAAGCCGGAACTGATGGCGGTATTGGCTCTGGCAAAACAGCCCGGCTCCGTCATCGTTTGCAATGGCTACAAGGACAGAGAATACATTCGCCTGGCGTTGATCGGTCAGAAGCTCGGTCACCGGGTGTTTATTGTGGTTGAGAAGCAGTCGGAACTTCCGCTTATTCTGGAAGAAGCCAAAAAGCTCGAGGTATCCCCGCTAATTGGTGTACGTGTTCGCCTGGCAACCATTGGCAAGGGTAACTGGCAGAACACCGGCGGTGAAAAATCCAAGTTCGGGTTATCCGCCAGCCAGGTTCTGGACGTGGTACATACACTCCGCGAAGCCGGCGAGCTGGAAACACTTCAGCTCCTGCATTTCCACCTGGGCTCGCAGATTGCCAATATCCGCGATATACAGACAGGACTGCGGGAATGCGCGCGCTTTTATAGCGAACTCCGACAGATGGGTGCACCGGTGAATACCGTTGATATCGGCGGCGGCCTGGGTGTTGATTACGAGGGCACTCGCTCACGCAGCGCCTGTTCCATGAATTACAGCATGCACGAGTATGCCTACAACGTGGTGCACGTATTACAGGCTGAATGTGATCGCCACGGGCTTCCCCATCCCGATCTGATCAGCGAATCCGGACGCGCGCTGACAGCACACCACTCAGTTCTGGTCACCAACGTGATTGATCACGAAGAGCCGGAAGACCTTTCCGTCACAGAGCCAGAACAGAATACTCCGGCGCCTCTGCAGGACCTCTGGCGAGATCTGGAAAGTCTGGAAGACCCTGAATCCCCGCGTTCACTCGCCGAAATTTATCACGACGTCCTGCATGCCATGTCGGATGTGCATGGCCAGTTCGCCCACGGCATGCTCTCACTGCAAGAGCGGGCAGACTCAGAAATACTCTATATTCGCTGCTGTCGGTTGCTGCAGAGCCAGTTGGACAAAAACAGCAGGGCCCATCGGGAAATCATTGATGAGTTGAACGAAAAACTGGCCGCAAAACTGTTCGTTAATTTCTCGCTATTTCAGTCTTTGCCCGATGTATGGGGCATAGACCAGATATTCCCGGTCATGCCGGTAAATGGCCTGAATCGGCCGCTCAGCCGACGCGCAGTAATTCAGGACATCACTTGTGATTCTGATGGCCGGATTGACCGCTACGTTGATGGCCAGGGCACGGAAACCACCCTGCCCTTACCTGAAGACGAACCAGGAGAGCCTTTATTGATGGGTTTCTTTATGACAGGCGCCTATCAGGAAATTCTGGGGGATATGCACAACCTCTTTGGCGACACTCACTCTGTGGATGTGCGCCTGAACGACGCGGGCGGCTTCGACACCAGTTCCCCCATTATTGGCGATACGGTTGCGAACGTGCTCAGGTACGTAAACTTTGAGCCGGACAACCTTCTGTCGGCGTATCGCAGCAAATTTTCCGCAAGCCAACTACCGGAAGATGTTCAGGTAGCCTTGATGCAAGAACTCGCCGCGGGGCTTGAAGGCTACACCTATCTGGAAGACTAAGCGTTTCCTGAAATCCTGGCCCCGAAAAGCCGTTTGAAAAATAACTTTTACAAAAAGCTGATCCGCACTCAGACCCGACGCGTAGTTATCAAGACTGACAAATCCAGGGCGAGTGCATAGAATGATAAGCAGAACGAATTTGAATCATGCGACTGTCGAGGAGCGTCCGGTGACCACACTGGATAAAAAACCAGCACACGGTGAGGGCCGAAAAGATCCCTGGAGCCAACTGTTGGTGAAAGTGGGGAAAAGCCAGGACCGCCAAGCCTACCATTCATTGTTCGAGCATTTCGCACCGCAGCTTAAGTACTACGCCATGGCAAACGGCATGGCCAGCCATGCTGAAGAGCTGGTGCAGGAAGTGTTTGTATCCATCTGGAGGAGAGCCAGCCTCTATGACTGGCACAAGGCTGCAGCATCAACCTGGATCTTTACCATCGCACGTAACCAGCGCATTGATATGCTACGCAAAATGCGTCGCACCAGTGCAGAGATGCAGGTTGAGACCGAAGATCTATGGCAGATACCGGGCGAGGATGAGAACGAGCCAATAACCTCACTGCACCGTCTGATGTCAGAGCGCCGCGTGAGAGACTCGCTCAAAAACCTGCCAGAAGAACAGATTACCGTGATCGCCAAGGTATACATGGAGCAGAAGTCCCATCAGATGGTAGCTGACGAGTTAAATATCCCCCTTGGGACGGTCAAAAGCCGTGTGCGCCTGGCGCTGAACAAGTTGAAAGTGATTTTGCAGGATCAGAACGTATGACACGGCATCACCCCGACAGTATTCAACTGATGGAATACAGCGCCGGCAATTTAAGCGAGCCTCATGCACTTTGCATTCGCTTGCACCTCAATGAGTGCGCTCTTTGCCGAAGCCGGGTCGATACTCTCGATAGCCTGGGTGCAGTGATGATGGAACAGCAGCCAAAAGTCAGTGTATCCGAGTCGATGTTTGACAGCATTCTGGCGAAGATCGACAGTGATCCGGCGCCCCAGCCGGTAATAGAGACTGCGCCCAGAATCAGCATTCTTCAGAAATTGCTGGGAGACGACATCAACAATCTGCCCTGGAAGCGTCAACTGGGTGATGTCAGCGTGCTGGATATTACTGAAAAATTTCCGGGCCAGAAGGAACAGGTTGTCCTCCAGAAACTGGTTTCCGGAGGCAAGGCTCCGGCCCATACCCATCGCGGCACCGAGACAACCATTGTGCTGCAAGGTGCTTTTGCCGACCAGAAAGGCGTTTTTAATCAGTGGGACTTTGTTGTTCTAACAGATCAGGACGAACACAAGCCAGTCGCTGTCGGGTGTGAAGACTGCATCACTCTTTCGGTGCTGAGCGCTCCGGTCAAATTGACTGGAACCTTTACCCGCATGCTGAACCCGTTCATACGCTGATTTTGTTGTCACAATGGCCGCATTCACCAGGGAAGCTCTGAACCATCCCAGCTCAGGAAGTGGCCATTATCCCCTGAAGTAATCCCCTCAATAACCTTCACCAGATTCCCGGCCGTTTCAGCGGCGCTGTGCACCTGTAGCTGCGCCAGAGACTGCCTGAAGGGCTCGCTGAGGGCTGAGTCAGTAGTTCCGGGGTGCAGTGACACACAGGCGACAGGCTTGCAGCGGCGCGGCAATTCCACAGAGAGCGTTCGCACCAGCATGTTTAACGCAGCTTTCGAGCTTCTATACGCATACCATCCCCCTAGACGGTTGTCTTCAATCGAGCCCACTTTGGCGGAAATGGCCAGAATCCGCTTCAGCTCACGGTGCCTTAGCCAAGGCAATAACGCCTGGACCAACATAGCAAAGCCGGTTGCGTTTACCGCGAAGGCCCGGGCCATGCTGTTCGCTTTCATATCCTCAAGCCGTTTTTCCGGGAACACGGGGCCGTCGTGAAGCAAACCTGCGGCGTATATGAATGTATCGATGCCCGTCGTCGCAGGAATCGTTTTTTCAAGAGCCCGGGCAACGTCACCCGGAGACTGATCATTCTCCGCATCCCACGCCAACACCGTTAAACGGCTATGACTGCGTAACGATTCAGATACCTTTTCTGGGTCGCGGGCCAAACCTACCACTATAGATTCCTCATCGCGCTCCAGCAGCGCCTCGGCTAAAGCCCCACCAATCGCGCCGGAGATGCCGGCCACTAAAATTCGCTTCATGATATTCCTCCACTCTGGTCTCAACCATATACGAACAACTTGCGCAGCAGACCGCATGACCGAGTGAACCACAAAATTTAAACAGTCGTATGAAATAGCTCTGATACCTCTTGATGGCTTGATAACCTCAGTAAGGAGAGTGCTCATGCAATACCAGGCCCCGGCAAATGATCTTCGTTTTCTGCTGTTCGATGTACTGGGTTTAGACCAGCTTCATGAGCTGGAAAAGTACGCCGATGCAACACCGGATCTTATCTCCGCAGTTATTGACGAAGCCGGTAAATTGGCCGCCGAAGTGATTCAGCCAACCAATCAGGCCGGCGACCGCGAAGGCTGCGACTACGACCCGAAGACCCACGAAGTTAAAACACCGGAAGGCTTCAAAGAGGCTTATAAAAAGTTTGTAGAAGGCGGCTGGACAGCGCTGGATGCACCCTTGGAGTTTGGCGGACAGGGCTTGCCTCACACTCTGAAGTTTGTGGTTGATGAGATGGTCTGCTCCACCAATCTGTCGCTGGGCATGTACCCGGGCCTGACCCATGGTGCAATCAGCGCGCTTTACGCCCACGGCTCCGATGAGCTGAAGCAGACCTATCTGGAAAAGCTGGTTTCCGGCGAATGGACAGGCACCATGTGCCTTACCGAACCCCAGTGCGGCACGGATCTGGGCCTGATTCGCACAAAAGCGACGCCAGACCAGGATGGCAGCTATGCCATTGAGGGCACCAAAATCTGGATTACCGGCGGCGAGCACGATCTTACCGATAACATCGTGCACCTGGTGTTGGCCAAGCTGCCTGGTGCGCCAGACACAACAAAAGGCATTTCCCTGTTTATTGTGCCCAAGTTTCTGCCGGAGTCCGGCGAACGCAACCCGGCATTCTGCGGTGGCCTGGAACACAAGATGGGCATCAAGGGCTCCGCGACCTGCGTGATGAATTTTGAAGGCGCCAAGGGCTGGCTGGTAGGTGAAGCCAACGATGGTATGCGTGCCATGTTCACCATGATGAACGAAGCCCGCCTGATGGTTGGCATGCAAGGCCTTGGCCTTGCCGAGATGGCGTACCAGGAAAGCCTCAACTTTGCGCGCGAGCGCTTGCAGAGCCGCTCGCTGAGCGGACCAAAGAATCCGGATGGCCCGGCTGATCCAATTATCGTGCACCCTGACGTGCGCCGTATGCTGATGCGCCAGAAAGTTCTGAATGAAGGCATGCGTGCACTTGCTCTGTTTACCGGTCATCAGCTGGACCTCTCGGTTGCCCACCCGGACGAATCTGTACGCGAGTCGGCCGATGATCTGGTGCAGTTGCTCACGCCTGTGGTCAAAGCTTTCCTGACCGACGAAGGCTCCAACAATGCGAACACTGGGTTACAGGTGCTTGGAGGCTCAGGCTTCACCACCGATTGGCCGCTGGAACAACTGGTTCGTGACGGCCGTATTGCGCGCATCTATGAGGGCACAAACGGCATTCAGGCGATGGATCTTGTCGGCCGTAAACTGAGTCTGAAAGGCGGGCAACTTGTACGCACCCTGTTTGGCGTGCTCTCGGGCTACCTTAAGGACAACCCGAAAGCTCCCCATCGCGAACAACTGAAAGGGGCTATGACTGCACTGGAAACTGCAACCATGTGGCTGGCAACAAACGCACCTAAAGATCCCGAGCAGGCCGGGGCTGCCGCCACGCCTTATCTTCGTCTGATGGCACTGACGGTTGTCGGTTATATGTGGTCTCGAATGGCTAACGTGGCCAGCCAGCAGCTTGCAGCCGGAGAAGGCAACAAGCCATTACTTGAGAGCAAACTCGTGTCTGCCCGCTTCTACTTTGAAAAGCTGCTTCCGGAAATCCACTGGTTGCTGAGCGACATCGAAAGTGGAAAAGACACTCTCATGGAGATGGGAGATGACCACTGGGCGGCCTGAGCCTATGTGAGTGACTGCACGTCCGGGCTCCTGACTTTTTGATTAAAAGCGACTGGCCCGGATTATTATATTGAAAGCCACGCACCGCGTGGCTTTTTTTCGGGTGTTTTCGGTCTGCTCCGGCACTGGGGTATAATCGCGGCCTTTGATTATCTCCGGCTAGCATCCGGATACAAACGGAGACCGCATGAACGCCGACGATTACGCTTTCCGCTTTGGCGGCATTGAACGGCTGTACGGACGCCGTGCCCTGCAGGCCTTCCGCGATGCCCATATCGCCGTTATCGGTTTGGGCGGAGTAGGCTCATGGGCAGCGGAGGCGCTGGCTCGCAGCGGTATTGGCACCATAACCCTGGTCGATATGGATGATATCTGTGTATCCAATACCAATCGCCAGCTGCACGCGCTGGAAGGTCAGTATGGACGCACCAAGACCGATGCCATGGCGGATCGGCTGAAAGCCATCAACCCACATGCGGATATCCGGATTCACTTTGGATTTCTTACCCTGAAAAACCTGACAGAGCTGATCACACCTGACATGACAGGTGTAGTTGATGCCATCGACAGCGTAAAACCAAAGGCTGCACTGATTGCCCATTGCCAGCGTGGAAAAATTCCGATCATATGCGCGGGCGGCGCCGGAGGCCAGACAGACCCCACCAAGATCCTGGTAGCGGATCTCAGCAAAACAACTCAGGACCCTCTACTGGCCAAGGTTCGTAACCTTCTTCGTCGAGAATACGGTTTCTCACGTAATCCCAAGCGACGCTTTGGCATTGAGGCCGTATACTCAACGGAACAGCTCACGTACCCGGCCGAGGATGGCGAAGTCTGTCTGCAAAAGCCTGCAACTGCCGGCCCCTCACGGCTGGACTGTGCGTCTGGCTTTGGTGCCGCTTGCCCGGTTACGGCCAGTTTTGGTCTGTTCGCAGCCTCAAGGCTGTTAAATCGTATTGCACGACGCACCAACCAATAACCAAACGGATACCCAACCTTTATGCCAGCCAGTACGGTAGTGATTCTTGCAAGCATCGGTATCCTCTCATTATCTTTTCAGTGGCTCGCCTGGCGCGTGCGGGTGCCCGCCATTCTGTTTCTGCTTGCCGGCGGGATTCTTGTAGGTCCGGTATTGGGCTTCCTTAACCCGGACGAGGTATTCGGGGATCTGCTGTTTCCGATGGTTTCACTCGCCGTTGCCATCATTCTGTTTGAAGGCAGCCTGACTCTGCGCTTTGATGAAATTCGCGGACACGGCAAAATGGCCCGTAATCTCATACCGGTTGGCTCCATTGTCACCGGCATTATCGGCACCCTGGCAGCACGCTGGGTTCTCGATATTTCCTGGGCCGTCGCCATGCTCTTTGGCGCTATCTCCATTGTTACCGGGCCTACGGTTATTGCACCGTTGCTGCGCTCAGTGCGCCCGACCGCCAAACTGGCGAACATTCTGCGCTGGGAAGGCATCATCATTGACCCGGTCGGCGCCTTACTGGCGGTTCTGGTGTTCGAGGGCATCGTTTCCTGGGGCCAGGGCAACGTGTTCGGTCACTCCCTGTATATTTTTGGCAAAACCCTGTTGATCGGCTTTGCCCTCGGGGCCTTGGCGGGTTATCTGAACGGCCTGGTGCTGCGCAAGCACCTTATGCCGCATTATCTGCACAACGCAGCCACGCTCACGTTCATGCTGGGCGTCTATGCATTCTCCAATGAAATGGCCCACGAGTCCGGCCTGCTCACGGTGACTGTGATGGGCATCTGGTTGGCCAACATGAAGCAGGTCTCCGTCGACAGCATTCTTGAATTCAAGGAATCCCTGAGCGTGCTGCTGATTTCGGCACTGTTTATCATTCTGGCTGCACGGGTAGAGTTCGCTGCCATTGCAGATCTGGGGTGGGGGCTGGCCGTGGTGCTGGCGGTGCTGATGCTTGTGGCCCGGCCGCTTAGCGTATTTCTATCAGCTATCGGCACCGGGCTGAACTGGCGGGAAAAACTGTTTCTAAGCTGGATTGCTCCGAGAGGTATTGTGGCTGCAGCCGTTTCTGCCCTGTTTGCGTTCCAGCTACAAAAGCTTGGCTACGAAAGCGCGGCAGCCCTTGTACCCATGGTATTCGTACTGATTATTGCCACCGTTACCCTGCAAAGCCTGACAGCCCGGCCTGTCGCCCGGTTGCTGAAAGTTACTGAGCCTGCAGAGTATGGATTTCTGATACTTGGCGCCAACCCGGTTGCCCGCATGATTGGCCAAGCACTGAAAAAACATGAGGTTCCGGTCGCCCTGGCAGATACCAACTGGGAGAACGTGCGTCAGGCACGCATGGATAATCTTAAGGTGTACTTTGGCAACCCGGTTTCCGAGCATGCATCAACCCACCTTGACCTTACGGGAATCGGGAACCTGCTGGTCATCTCCCCGTACAAGCATATGAATTCACTGGCGACTTACCACTTTCTGGACTGGTTTGGTGACACCAATGTGTTCAGCCTTTCAGAGGGTGATCAGGATCAGAAGGCGAGGCACCAGACCGCGGGGAAAATTCAGGTAACTCGTGGCCTGTTCAACGACGTGAGCTATGCCAAGCTTGCCAGTCTGGCGAGCCAGGGCTATTCAATAAAAACCACTCAGCTCAGTGAGGAATTCGAGTACAACGACTTTCTGGCACAATATCGGGGGCAGGCATTGGTGTTGTTTGTATTCGACAGTAAGAGCCGTATCAAGCCGGTGCGTAATATGGACGACTTGAAGCCAGGTGACGACTGGATACTGATCAGTCTGGTGCCTCCCCAGAACCACAAAGAACGCAAAGATAAGGGAAATGGGACAGAGCCTTCGGCCTTGAAGGTAGAGCCCTCAGCGGGCCCTGACCCAAGAAGCTGAAAACCTAGCGGCAGTCCAACACCAGCTTGCCACGCACATGCCCACCTTCGAGCAGTTCGTGGGCCTGTGCTACCTGGTCCAGCGCAAAGGCTTTCTCTATGTGCACCTTCACGTCGCCGTCTTCAATAAGCTCGGCAATTTCATCCAGGTGAAACACATCCGGACGCACGGTCATGCCATGTGCTCTTAACCCCAGCTCTTCGGCAGCGCTCACGATTTCATCTGCCGTAATCGTAGGGATAGTGACCAGCATGCCATTTTCACCAAGGGTACGCAGAGACCGCTTGCCGGTTTCGCCGCCCACCAGATCCAGCACCAGGTCCAGTCCGAAACACTCATCAGCGATATCGGTGGTGTGATAGTCAATAACTTCGTGAACACCAAGTTCTGAAAGAAAGTCCCGGTTGCCCGCTGAAGCAGTGGCAACAACATGTGCCCCTCTCGCCAACGCGAACTGCACGGCAAGATGCCCTACCCCACCGGCACCGGCGTGCACCAGAACTTTTTGCCCAGGCTCAAGCTTCGCCACTTCAAACAGTGCCTGCCACGCTGTAAGCGCTGCAAGCGGCAGAGCTCCGGCTGTTACCAGGTCCAGTTCTTCGGGCACGATAGCCAACTCATCAGCAGAGGCAATGGCATACTCAGAATAGCCCCCGCCATTCAACGGAAAGCCAATCATCCCCATAACCCGGTCTCCGGGTGCTAAAGTGGTCACGCCATCCCCAACGGTAACTACCTCCCCGGCCACGTCGTATCCGGGGACCCAAGGCAGCGAGCCTTCAATCTGCTGTGCCACAAACCCAAAACCTTTGCGGGTTTTCCAGTCGATGGGGTTAAGCCCGGCACCGTGAACACGAATCAATACCTGCTCCTCCTCCGGGGAAGGAATATCCGAGCTTACTACCTGCAGAACATCACGGTCGCCAAATTGGTGGTAAACCACCTTTTTCATGGCAGATTCAGTCTGCTGATCAATAGGTGTATCCATGGGTATCTCCGGAAAAGGGCGCCGATAGTAAAGGGTTGCGACGGGGTGCTTTGTATTCTTTCAGGTTACCAGAAGTTGCCGGCAATAGTGACCCGGCTAGGCTACAGACCTCGACCTCCGGCAACACAGGCTGCAGTCAGAATATCTGCAAACTCTTTCGGTGCACGGGAAGGCCGCTGGGTTTTCAGGTCCACACAGGCGTGGGTCGATACTGCCCGCACCAGGGTTCTGCCATCTTCGGGGCGTACCAGCTGGAACTGCCTCGCAGAGCGGAAGCGGCCATCAAAGCCGGTGAGCCAGGTTCCCATGATCAGCCGATCACCCGCATTGGCAGATGCCAGGTAGTCGATTTCAGTTCGGGTGATGGCCATGGCCTTGCCAGTTGTCTCATGCAGCTCCCATGTCATCCCCAGGCTCTCGACATGCGCCCAACTGATGTCTTCCAGCCAACGCACATAAACAACATTGTTGGCATGTCCTAGCCGGTCGGTGTCGTCCGCAACCACCTGAATCTCGAGAATGAAAGGGTCTGGTAGATCCCACTGCACTGGCTGCTCTGTCATCACTGCCCTCCAAGGCCTGGAATGGCCTGCAACGTTAACCGCCCTATACGGTCGTTGTGAAGTGAACCAAAATACAGATGGCCACCGTGGGGGTTCACCGACGTAATCTCCTGGAGGTGCTGACCCCGGGTGTCATGAAGGCTGGTGATAACTTTGCCATTGCGATCAAACGCAACAACCAATCCGTATTCCTGGGGTTTCGGTTGCAGGGCTTGCGGTAATTTCGCCACCAGCTCCTTGAGCCAGGGAAGCGGATGCAAGCTATCAATACTGGCATTCCGGAGTGTCGGAAACGCGACCCAGAACCTGCCATTTTCATCCACCGCCAGGTTGTCGGGGAAGCCCGGCAGATTATCCACAAATACCTCAGCCTGTCCGGCTTTCGGACCTTTAATCCAGTAACAATGGATTCGGTACTTCCAGGTTTCATTCACCAGCACATAGTCGTCGTCTGGCGCCACGGCAACGCCATTGGCAAAATGCAACTTGTTCAGCAAAACTTCGGTTTCACCGGTTTCCGGGGTGTATCGCAGCAGCCGACCGTGGGGCCTCATCTCAAGCAGGTCCAGTTGGTAATCCGGTTGCTGAAAACGAGAGCTGGCATCGGTGAAATAGATCCGGCCGTCCCCTGCGATATCAACGTCGTCGGTAAACCGGAACGGTATGCCCTCAGCCTCAGCGGCAAGCACGCTGATGTCGCCATCGGGCGTGATGGAAAGCAGACCCTTCCAGGCATCAGCGACAATCAGGTTGCCACTGCGGTCAAATACCAACCCAAGGGGACGGCCTCCTGTCGACAGCCAGTTTTCAACCCGGCCGTCCGGAAACACCCGCACAATGTAACCGTCCTGAGTGCCTGTGAAGACGACACCCTCGGCGCTAACGGCTGTATCTTCAGGCCCATAGACCTGCCCCAGCGCCAGCAACTTTGCCTCACCCAAATGTTCATTCGGCGCCAGCAAGTCGGTCATAGGCTCAGGAGCCGGCGGCTGCCATGCCAGAGCATCGACCGGCGACTTTGCAAGCAGCAAACCACCCAGCAAAACAAACACGACCAGCAGCCCGGCCATCAACCACTTCATACGCTTAACCTGCCCGTTATCCGTTTTATTTTCAGGGTCAGTCTGAATTATTCCCTTCCAGAAAGCGCCGGCACAGCGCTATAAACTCGTCGGTCTTCTCAGCGTGCAGCCAGTGCCCGGCCCCCTCAATTGTGCTTATCTGAGCCTGTGGAAACAGCCGATAGATTTCACTCCGGTGCTTCTCCTGAATATAGGCCGAATCGGCACCTTTCAGGAACAGAACAGGGCCGTTATATGGGCCATCGCCATCCGGCGCCTTGGCCAGGTTGGGGTAGCAGGTCTCAATCGCGTGCAGATTCAAACGCCACCTATAAACGGGCCCACCATTGACTTGTGCATCGTTCGGGATGCGTACAAGGTTCATAAGCAGAAACTGCCGTATAGCGGCCACATCTACAAACTTCGCCAGCTGAGTATCAGCATCTCTGCGTGAACGCACTTTCGTAAGATCAACCTGTTTGAGTCCATCGAGGATGGCATCATGACCCGGCTTGTACGACACAGGTGAAATGTCGGCGACAATCAGCTTTTCAACGCGCTCCGGGGCTTGTAACGCGACCTGCATGGCAACCTTTCCGCCCATCGAATGTCCCAACAGGCATGCCTTGTCGATACCCTGCTCATCCATATAGGCAATTACATCTTCTGCCATAGACGGATAATCCATGGTGTCAGTATGAGGGGAACTCCCATGGTTGCGCTCGTCCAGAGCGTGAACCTGCCACTCACCGTGCAGTTTCCGGGCAATACCACCGAGATTCTCGAGGGACCCGAACACCCCGTGCAAAAGGATCACGGGAGAGCCTTCTCCGGTAATTCTGTGGTTCAGTTTTACGCTCATGGGCAGGCAGTCTCCGTCAGGAATTGTATTGTTTGAGTGCCGATACAGTACCACTGCCAGTAACACGAGCAAATAAAGTGGGGGCGAGGGGCTTTTCTTGGGGTAAAAAAAGACCGGGCAAAGCCCGGTCTGAAGGTCATAGACGTTGTATCTGAATACTTAGCAGCAATACATATCGCGCAGATATTCAGCAAGTGCTACAACGTTTTCACGCTCACGCTCGGTGCTGGGTACAAAAATCCTGTGTTCCATAAAAGCCTCCTGGCTCGACCTTCGATTACTTCAACCTGATGGATAGATGCTATCGTTGGAGGAGGTAAAACCCGTTGACAGACTGTCCCTTTCGTTTGACATTTTGTATCAGCATCCATGACACCCCGTTAATGAGACGGTTAATGTGACCACTGCGCCAAAGGACACCACAACGACACTCTTCGTGGCTGCTTCCAGTACACTGGCACTCGTGCACTACCTTAGCCGCCAGGGTGTTCTGGACAGCCCTCGTGTAGAACAGATTCTCGGCATGGATATGCCCGCGCTTAAAGACCCAGACCGGCGGGTACCAGCGCAGGCGCACTACAGACTGTGGGATCACGCAGAACAAGTCACCGGAGACCCGGCGGTGGGACTGAACGCCGGCCAGGTTATCGACCCTGAACGCATGGGTCTGGTTGGCCACGTTTTCTTCAATTGCGACACTCTGGGTGAGGCGGTAACCCAGTATGTTCGCCTGCACAGGCTGATCAACGAATCGGTGTCCCTGAGCTTCGAGCAGACTGAGAACCAGGCCATCCTGACCTGGCAAGCAGATTCCCCCGAGAATTACTGCCGTCAGGATATGGACCGCACCCTGGCGGCCGCCTTGTGTCGGACCCGACATTTCATTTACTCGGGAATAAAGGCCGAATGGGCGGAAATTGCTCATCCGCGACCGGAATACGCAGACCTGTACGAAAAACTGCTAAAAGGCCCGGTAACTTTCGGGGCGGCAGCAACCCGGCTGGCATTCAATACCCGCCACCTAAGCCACCCAATTCCACACCGCAATCCTTACGTGTATTCAGCGGTCCTTCGCCAGGTCAATGGGCTACTGGCAAGGTTGCAAACCCGACGCTCATTTGGCCGCAAAATACGCCGATTAATATCGCGCCAGATGTCGACGGATAAAATCGATGCGGATACTCTTGCCCAGCAATGCCATATGAGCCGCCAGACTCTCTACCGGAGATTGAAAAAAGAAGGGCTGGGTTTTCATGAGCTGGTCGAACAAGTGCGAAAAGACAAAGCCCTGCGCTACGTTGCTTCTGACCACTACGCCCTGGGGGAAATCGCTTTCCTTCTCGGGTTCTCAGAGCTGAGTGCTTTCAGTCGGGCCTTCAAACGCTGGACGGGTATCGCACCGGCTCAGTACCGGGCCCAGCACCTCTCCCGAGAAAACGAGCAATGATGCCTGACACCTCCTTACTCGCCATACTGGTCAGCCTGTTTTATCTGGGCTCCGCTGCCTGTATCTATCGTATTTTGCTCACCTACCGTACCACCCAGGGCGCTATCGCCTGGATTATCAGCCTCCTCGGGCTGCCCTATGTTGCGGTGCCACTGTTTCTGGTTTTTGGTCGCTCGCGCTTCGGTGGATATATCAAAGCCCGACGAATGGGCGACCAATCCCTCTCTGAGCTGCTTGACCGGTTTGAAGAGCAAAAAACCTCTCTCTCCACCCCCGAACAGGAGCAGCTTGATAAACAGTTACAGGTTCTCTGCAAGCTTGGGCGACAGCCCTTCACTGAAGGCAACCGGTGCGCCTTGCTGCGCGATGGCGAGGCGACTTTCGAGGCTCTGATCTCAGCCATGGAGAACGCAACATCCTATATTCTTCTCGAGTTCTACATTGTCCGTTCAGACAAGGTTGGCCAGCGCATCAAAACCATCCTCGAACACAAGCTGGCAGAAGGCGTGCAGGTCTGGTTTCTGTACGATGAAATCGGCAGCGTCGGGCTGCCCCGAACTTACCTCAAAGAACTTACAAAAGCGGGTGCCCGCGTTGCGTCCTTTGGTGATGGCAATATGCGTCGCCGACGGTTCCAGATGAACTTCCGAAACCATCGGAAACTCCTGGTCTGTGACGGTAAAATCGGGTTTGTCGGCGGCATCAACCTGGGTGATGAATACCTGGGCACCGCGATGGATCAGGAGCCCTGGCGAGACACCCATTGCCGCATCGAAGGCGCCGCTGTCAAGGGCCTCCAACTTGCCTGGCTGGAAGACTGGAACTGGGCCAGTAACGAATTCCCCGACCTGGACTGGGCGCCAGAAAGCAAGCTACCGGGAGATGAACGGGTTCTTGTACTGCCCACTGGGCCTGCCGACACATGGGAAACCTGTGCGTTGTTTTTCCTCAACTGTATAAACAATGCACAGACTCGCATCTGGATAGCTTCGCCCTATTTTGTTCCGGACTTCCAGATTGTGAATGCCTTGCAACTCGCTGCTCTTCGGGGTGTGGATGTAAGAATCATTATCCCGGAGAAATCAGACAGCCAGCTTGTTCGCCTTGCCGCATATTCTTACCTGGTTCAGGCGAGTCAGGCGGGCATAGGTATCTATCAGTATCAACCGGGTTTCATGCATCAGAAGGTGATTCTGGTCGACACGGACTACGCTGCCGTGGGCACCGCAAATCTCGACAACCGCTCCATGCGCCTGAACTTCGAGATCATGGCGATCAACACTTCCGGATCCTTTGTTTCCGAGGTGGATGCCATGCTCACAGATGATCTTATTCATTGCCGCAAGATGACCGAGCAGGACTACGAAGGTCGTTCCATTATGTTCCGGTTGACCTGCCGGGCGGTTCGCTTACTCGCACCATTACTGTAGGTAGCTCAGGGATACTGGCTCCGAAATATGCGAATATGCGACTATTCCTCCCTCATTCCGCCAACCCAGCCCAGTGAACAGCTTTCATGAACGCTTTCAAACCCCGAGTTACACTGACCGAGCAGGTCGCCCGCCACATCGAAAACCTGATTGTTTTCGGCCAGCTTGACTCAGGTGAGCGCATTTATGAGGCCTCCATGGCCAAACAGATGGAAGTCAGCAACGGTTCAATCCGCGAAGGCCTGTTACTCCTTGAAAAACGCCACCTGGTAACCAACGTGCCGCGTAAAGGCGCTTTTGTTACTACTCTGGACCGTTATTTTGTACACAGTCTTTATGAAACACTGGAACTGTATCTGACCCACACCGGCCGAAAGCTTGCCAGACAATGGCAGCCGGAGGATCTGAAGCGGTTGGAGGAGCTTTATCAGAAAATGGAAGACTGCTTCAAAAGGAACGATTTGACGGCGTTCCTCGATCTGGGCGTTGAATATACCCAGGCTTCTCTGGCCTATGCCGATAACTATTTCATTCTCGCGGCAATTGATGATCTGTGGCCGTCAGCCAGACGCTGCGCCTTCGTAGCGTTCAACCAAGGTGGAAAGCGCGTGCTGGAAGATAACCTGGCGCACATGCGGGAATCCATCAGCGCGATCAGAGACAGGGATGAAGACAGGCTGGCATCAGTCCTTCATCGGTATGCCGTTCAGCAGTGCCAGCAGGTATGCGAGGCAGCCCCTTCCGCAGGAGCCCTTGCCGGGGCCTCTAGTAAAATAGCTGAGTAAACGAAAACCCGATATTCATGTACGCAGCCCAGTTATCTTTATTACTGTAAGCCGTTGCTATCTGCACAGGGCCGAGAAAGGTGTCCACACCTGCAAATAGGCTCCAGGATCTCACGGAGCTATTCCACCCGGCATCACTCAGAGAATCCCAGGCGTTTCCGGTCTCCAGCCCCATACCTGCAAACCAGGGGACTATCGGGCCGCCGAATGCCTGACTGGCATAGACTGATCCCATAGCCGCACTGTCACCCGTAATCTGGCCCGGGGCGTAGGCGGATAAACGTCGAAACCCACCGAGACGCACTGCATTTTCGATACCCGCATTACCTCGGGTGACCGTATGAGCATAGAGCAGTCCCGTTAAGGTAAAGCCCCTCCAGCTACCCGTTCCGAGCACCATCCCTGTTACCGCATCAAAATGCCGGTCGGAACCCAGGTCTTCCCGTTCCAGCCGGCCCCGAATTCCAGCAAAGGCGCCTTCGCGTGGGAAAAACGCATCATCGAGGGAGTCGTGAACCAGTTGAAGGCTTACATTGCCCTGGTGAACCGCGCCTTCGGGTGCCACTGCCGCACCAATCTGATTATCCACGGTGGCGTATCCGCGGGTGTAGGTAAACCGGGCCTCCCCGTTTCCACCGAGTTCCGTTCCCAGGCCAACATCGACCTGACGGAACGCAACATCCAGCTCGGCCACACGTTCACCCTCGGCGTCATACACGCTGAACGTATCACGGGAGTACTCAGCACCCGTCACCAGAAAACGCTCATATCCATAATCAAGAGGCTGATACCACTGGGTGCGGATACGCGGCTCCGTACCTAGCTGTAAACCGGTCTGCCACTCGGCCCCAAGCTCATTCAGTTCTGTCATACGCAGGGAAGTTGCAAGATTGAAACGGGTATCACCATCAAAGTTATCCTCGTAGTTGAGGCCAAACGACAGATAATTAGGGCCCCAGCTCTTCTCCTGGACCTTAATTTTAAGCACCGTGCCATCCACTGCCGACGACAGGGAGTAGGACACTATCTCGTAATAGCCCAAACCGTAGATGCGCTTGAGATCTTCTTCCAGGGCTTCAACATCCAGCGGCTCGCCGGTTTTCTGACGTATTCTCTCCCGAAGGAAGTCCCGACCCAGACGACGATCATGCTCAACCTCAATACGGGCAACAGACCCAGCGCTATAGTCCGCGGAGGCCAGTCGTGACCGGTATGCGTGCCAGGCCTCGTTTGATACGACAAGTGCGTTCAGATCCACTGCGTGTTCACGGGCGCCGCTGGCCCCCAACTCAAACAGCAGCGGAGCGTTGTAGAAGTCTGCAGAGCTTTGGCCTTCCAGGTCCGGCCGGATAAGCACATCCTGTTCGCCCAACATTTCAAGCTGCTGGTCGGCATTGCGCCGGGTCATGATGGTCGTCAGTTGGCCGAATACGGAGAAGGCTTCACGCAATTCGTCGGGCCCCATCAAAGCATCGGTGATATCAACAGCGATAATAATGTCGGCCCCCATTTCACGGGCAACACTCACCGGCAGATTATTCGCTATGCCACCGTCGACCAACAAACGGCCATCAAGATTGACCGGGGCGTAGACTCCCGGAATACTCATACTTGCCCGCACGGCGGTAGCAATGTTGCCACTACCGAGCACCACCATATCGCCGGTTTCCAGGTCCGTAGCAACAGCGCGGAACGGAATGGGTAAACGATCGAAATTCTCGACAAGAGCAACGTTGTGGGTCAGTTCGTTGAGAATAAAGCCAAGATTCTGACCGGAGATAATGCCAGCCCCAAGGTGCAGACCGTCCAGGCTAATGCCAAGACCCGGTGTCACTGGGAATCTCCACTCGCCCTGTTTCCGACGGACTGGTTTGTACGCACGGCCGGGGTCATCCCGAAAACTCGACAACCAGTCCATATTTATAAAGCGCTGTTCAATCTCCGCAACCGACATACCCGAAGCATAGAGTGCGCCCACCGCAGAACCTGCGCTGGTTCCCACCACCATATCCACCGGAATATTCATTTCTTCCAGTACCCGGAGAACACCGACGTGAGCCATGCCTTTGGCGCCGCCGCCGCTGAGCACGAGACCAACCTGCGGACGTTCAGTTTCGGGATTACTGGCCGCCGCGGGAAGCGATGTGAGAAGCGCCATAACCAGGCAAAAGAGGGTTATCCCCGTTGATTGGTTCAAAACGTGGCAGCCCCCTCGGGCTCGATATTCATTTATTGTCCGGCTTATCATCCGCCAACGAAAGGTGCGAGACGTCTGGCACGATCGGCGGCGGCAGCTCACGCTTGACACCTATATCACTGCCAGCCGGTGCCAGCGTCCAGTCATCAAGGTGCTGAAACATGGGAGCCTCTGTCTCCTCAGATTCCATCAATGTGACACCGACAGGGTCGAGGCCAAGCGCTGACCCTGCAAGAATGTCATCTACCTTTTCACCGGCTACCGGCAAACGATCACCCGGTTCTACATCTGGAGCACCTGAGGAGGGCTGCGGGGTTGCCGAGCGGGGAACGGCTTTCGCCGGCTCCGGTGCCGCGTTGTCCGGCTGGGCTGACGGGCCTGGTTTTGCCTGAGCCTGAGCGCCTTGCATAGGTTGAACATAGGCAACCATGCCGTGTTTTCTCAGCACCGCGCGATACTTTTCTGCCTGCTCCTCATCCAGCTTATTCCGGATAACCACCGGGCTCCCACTGAACATGCGCTCTATCTGATCAATACTGGCCTTGAACAGCGCGCGTGCATTATTCCGCGCTGTTGCCATATCCGTGTCGGGGACACACTCACCCTTGAATACGAGCTGAAACATGGGCCTCTCTCCTGCAGTCGATTTTCGTTTCATGATAGTTGATAGAACAACGCCAGGGGAGCCCTGCGCACCCGTAACACCGAGCTAAATGTATGCAGACTGCAAACAATTGAAAAAGGTTCAAGAGATACCGCGCAAAAAACGACAGTCTTTGCAATAATCAATCGTAACCAAACATTACATTCTGTTACACTCGAACCGGGACACCTTCCGGGGAGCTTAACAATATGAACATCCAGAACCTGATCCGTGCCGCAGCCGCTGTATTCCTGCTCTCTGCGCCCGCCGTCCAGGCCGAGAATCTGGACGTTGTAATGAGCCAGGTCTTCCACCAGGATCACGCCACCTACATCGGCTTTGAAAGCGTTGAGCGTGAAGATATCCCGGTGTCCGCCGCAGTCGAGCGCAAGTATCTAATAGTGGATTTCCGACTCGCCGCTGCTCAGCCAGCATCAGAGCACCTCCAGGCCAGTGTTCACAAAGTCTGCATGGCTTTGCTGAAAGATCGGGAATTGATCCGCAACCTGTCTGATTCCGGCTATGACATGGTCTCTGTGGCCTTTGATCGCCGCTCTCAGTTCGACTGCCTGTAAAATTGCCCTATAAAGAACTGGGTTGCCGGCTTAATCATCTCGCCCTAGCAGTTTTGGAAAAGCTTCCAGGGCGCTATTGACCGCATCCAGGTTGAAGGCTTCCACATCTGCCATCAATTTTTCACCAAAGCTCGTAACAGACCGTGAACGATAATGTTGCCCCCATTCCTGCACCCGGGAGGCGAAATATCTCATTTCTTCAGGATCACCACTCTCCCGCACAGCTTGCCACTCGTCACCAAAGTCAGCCGTCAGCTGCTCTTGCAGCCAGCCCCGCTCTTGCATACTCAGGGTTTGTGCCAGTAATCGTTCAGATTCCTTGGTCTCGCCGTCGTCTTCTGCCTGTTCGCCGGTGGCCTCAACCTGGGGCAAGGTGAGCGTGAACACAGAGCCGCCGCCCGGCTCGCTTTCTACTTCCAGTTCACCACCCATCATCCGGGCCAGCTTCCGGCTAATGGCAAGCCCAAGACCAGTACCTCCGTAGCGCCGGGTGTTTTGTCCTTCCTGTTGTTCAAACGCATCAAAAATCCTGTCGCGCTGATCGGAAGGGATTCCAATACCCGAATCTGTCACCTTGACCGTGAGCCGGTAAGTCTGGTGCTCCGGCACCTCACCGGTTTCAGCATTGGCTGCACGTACGGTTGCCCGCACGGCCACCCCGCCCTCATGTGTGAATTTTATAGCGTTACCGACGAGGTTGAATAACACCTGACGGAAGCGGGTTTCATCCAGCATCATGGTGGCAGGCATGTCTGACCCGACACTTACTTCCAGGGTTATGCCCTGCTCACGAGCGCGCAAATCAAATATGTGGCGAACATCATCAAGCAACCGGCGCACGGATACCGGTGAGTAGTCCAACCGCATTTTCCCGGCTTCAATACGCGAAAGGTCAAGAATGTCGTTAATCAGCATCAGCAGGCTGCGACTGCCCGCTCGTATGGCATCCAGATAGTTGCGCTGCTGGGGGTCGGTCACGCTGTTACTTAACAGATCCGAGTAGCCGATCACTGCATTCATGGGCGTCCGTATCTCATGGGACATATTGGCCAGAAACTCACTCTTGGTCCGGCTGGCAGCCTCGGCCTCCCTGGCCAGGCGCTCCGCCTCCAGCTTGGCAGCCCGCAGCTCATCTTCACTACGGCGCAGCGCGTTTTCAGAGCGGATACGCTCATCCACCTCCCGTGACAGCTTGCGATTCCAATACAGAAAGATAAGCACAACCACAATAGCGATCAGGACAACCCGACGAACTACCGTATAATCAGTTTCCTGCTCGATATCCAGGTGGATCCAGCGATTGTATATGGCTTCGGTATCGGCAGGTTTCAGGCTACCCAACGCCTTGTTCAGAATGCGGTGAAGCTCAGGGCTATCTTTGCGAACCGCGAGCCGAAGGTCATACTGGTAGGGCGTGATACTGGTGATCCTCAAATTGGTAAGGCCCAACCTGGCAACTGTATAGCTGACGGCCGGAATATGGGTCACCATCACATCAAGATCGCCATTGGAGAGTGCCAACAACCCGTCCTCTACCGTTGCCATCGGATAGAGATCCAGGTTCGGATGGTTGATAAGCAGGTAGTCATGGGCCGCGTGTCGGTTAACCACCCCGACTCGCTCACTGCGCAGCTCCCGCAAATCTCCGATAAAACGCCCATCATCCCTTATCGCCAGAGCAATGGGCACATTTACATAAGCCCGGGTGAAAAGAAACGACTCCTCGGTTCGCGGTGTGCGTGACAAGCCGGGCAGAATATCCACATCTTCTGAGACAAGTGCCTGCTCGGCAGCGACACGGTCCTCCAGAATCCTTTCCTCAAACCTTGCGCCCAACTGGTTTTCCAGGCGGGCGACAAGATCTGGCACAAGCCCGGTGGCGCGACCGTCCTGAGCGTATTCAAACGGCGGCCAGTCAGAGCGATAGGCCACCTTGAGATCGGGGTGGCGTTTGAGCCAGTCAATATCGGATGCCGAGAGCTCCACCCCGCTCTGTTCCAGCGCGGTCAGGTCTACCTGCAGCCATGATTGACGGATAACCCTGTGCTCTTTATGAGTAATCGCAGCTACCGTCTGGTCCAGGACATGGAACAGGGGCCCTTTGCTATCATCTACCTCGAATACAACGTCCACCGATTTCTGGTCAAGCAACACCGACAGGCCAATACCATTGATCATAGCTGACTGAAGGTAGTCGGAAACTACAGGTACCGGCCCAAGAAAGGCATCGGCCTGACCAGACAGCACGTGCCCTACAGCCTCGCTCAGGCTCTGAACGGGCACTGGCGTAAAGCTGTTTACAGAATCAAGCATGGTGTACTGGTTGGGATCACCTTCAACTACGGCTATGCGGCCATCTTCCAGATCGGCCAATGAACGAATGGCTGCATCGCCGGCGCTGACAAACAAGCCATAGGTGAGCGACATCAAGGAGCTGGTATAGCGCTTTCCGTCGGGCAAAGGAGTGCCTGGTACTCTGGTGGTCAGAAGCGCATCGGTTTCCGGCTGATCCGCCACTGGCCCCGCATTAGCACCATTGTTGATAACGACCGGCTCGATTGCCAGACCCAGCTTGTCGGAAAGACGCGCAAGATAGTCGATATAGGTTCCGGCAAGAATCCCGTTCCCTGTATCAAACACCAGGGGTACCTGGTCTGCTCGCACACCAATCCGTAGATTTTCCTGCTCACCGACCCAGGCCAACTCCTTGCTGCCCAGAACCGGTGCCGGTGATACCTGAGGCGGATCCGCCGAAACCACTGGTGAAAAAACCAGCAACAGCCAGCTACACATGAACAGAAGAGTGGCCTTCACTGGATATCCTCGGGGTTTACGCTACATTTCAGGGAACCATACCTGCAAATCGGCAAAATTTCATTCATGCAATCGTTAACCGGGAGAACCTCTCTATGGACACCAGCAAACACAATTTGAGTACGCTTTTTGATCAGCTCGGACTGGCCTCTGACGAGAAGAGCATAGAAGCGTTCACCTCCCGCTACTCCCCCCTGCCCCGAGAAATTGCTCTGCAGGACGCCCCTTTCTGGTCTGAAGGCCAGTCCCAGTTCCTTGAAGAAGGCCTGGAAGATGACAGCGACTGGGCGGAGGTGATCGACGAACTGGATGCTATGATGCGACATTGATGCACCATTGCCGTTATATTCAGCAGGTCTGCATGGATTCGCTGTCTAACCTACTCTGACGCAATTCCGACCTGCGTCCTTTGCGGTATAGAGCGCACGATCCGCACGATCAAAAACCGTTTCCTCGGTATCGTCAGGCTTGAAAGCCGTAAGGCCTGCAGAGAAGGTAATCGTTACAGGGCTGCCGCCAAAATGAAACGGAAGAGCGCTGATATGGTCGCGAAGCTTTTCCATCACCATCAACGCATCGTCTGCCCGAGTCTCCGGAAAGAGCAACACAAATTCCTCACCGCCAAAGCGCGCAGCAAAGTCCGTATTACGTAACCGGTTTTTGATTTCTCTGGCCACGAGTTGAAGCACTCTGTCACCGGCTTTGTGCCCAAACGAATCGTTCACCCGCTTGAAGAGGTCTATATCCATTACACCCACTGTCAGTGGGTATTGGTAGCGTCTCCAACGGTTAAACTCGAACGACAAACGCTCCTGCCAGGCCTCCCGGTTCGGTAACTGCGTAAGCAGGTCTGTCAAAGCCCGTTCGCGTTCCTGGCGGACCTGACCCTGCATCCGCTCGGAGTGCGCCTCCATAACCGCCACTTTCTCCTGCACGGCCTGCAACTGTTCGGAAAGCATTTTTTCCCGCTCCGTCTCCTCAACTCGGAAACGGTCAACCGCCTGACCGATAAACTCCAGATGGCGACTAACTGACGTCTTGAGACCCTGAAGGTCGTCACTCGCCTCAATATGCCGGCTAACCAACTCAATCTCTTCACGAATGTTGCAATCAAGCGCTTCTGCTGCTGCCTGACGGCCAGACTGCGCAGACGATTGCACAGAAAAATGCTCCTGCAGCATTTCAAGGCGCTCATCAAGGCGCTTGAGAAAAGACTCGAACTCTCTCTGACTGCGGGTAACGGCAGCGACAATCAGGTCTGCGACCTGGTTTAGCCCATCCCGAAGCTCATCCCAGTTTTCGCTGGTCAGCAATGCCCTTTGAAGGTTCCTCGCTTTCGTCTCGGCATCTGGTTCCAGCGAAACCTGGATAAGTAGCTGGCCCAGCAAATGACCGACCCTCCGGGCAATACGGAGGCGCTGGCTCTGATGCTCGGCATTGGCCACACTACAAGAAGGGTCAGAGTCAGATTCATCTTCAGTCATGGCCGAAGGCTTCGGGCTAGAAGCAACCGTTGCAGACAGCTCGGAGCCGCCGCCATGGCTAGCTGGAACATCATCCAGCAGAGCGACCTGACGATCGATCTGCTCCTGTAGCTCCTTCCAACTATCTATATCAACTTTGCTCTTGCGCAGGTCCAACCGGACGCGGGCAAGCAGGCGATCAAGCTCTGGAGCCTGGCCTTCGGAAGCAAGACAGGTGCGCACCAACATACGTTCAAGCGTATTACGCTCGGCCTTCCAATGTTCCGCCCTGTGTTCTGCAGCTTCAAGCTCCTGGAAATACTTTTCTTTCCAGGATTGATCCGATGACATTAAGCGTTCCCTTCCTGTCCGGGGTTCTGATCGTCACGGTCACGCGAGTTGCCTCGGCGCGCCCTGGGGTGGCTCTGGTCATAAACCCGTGCCAAATGCTGGAAGTCAAGATGAGTATAGACCTGTGTGGTGGCTATGTCCGCATGCCCCAGTAATTCTTGTACCGCCCGTAAGTCTCCGCTGGATTCAAGCATATGACTGGCGAATGAGTGTCGCAACATATGCGGATGGAGCTTCTGGTCAGCACCTTTAACAACACCCCACCGGCTCAGGCGAGCCTGAATACTGCGCCGGCTCAGGCGATCGCCCCGGCGGCTCACAAAGAGGGCAGGCTCGGATTCCGGCGCCAACCCTGTGCGGACAGGCAACCACTGTGCTATGGCCTCCAGTGCCTTCCTGCCTACAGGCAGCAAACGGGTCTTGCTGCCTTTACCCAGAACCCGTGCTTCACCACTCCTGCAATCAACGGCATCAATATCGAGGCTAGCCAACTCCGAGAGGCGCAAGCCGGAAGAGTACATAAGCTCGAACATGCAACGGTCGCGCACTTCCAAGGGGTCATCCGGCTGGGCATCAAGAAGCGAACTGAGCTGATCTACATCCGCGACCCGAGGCAATCGCCTGCTGCTCTTCGGGGCCCGGATATCCAATGCAGGGTTATCCGTGGCCCGCCGCTCTCGCAACAAATACTGGTAGAAACGCCTTATGGCCGAAAGGTGGCGGGCAATGCTGCGACCACTCAGGCCCTGGCGGCTGAGGTGGGCCACGTAGCGACGTAGATCGTGACCGCTGACACCCTGCCACTCGGCGTTGCCCTGCTCAACGAGCCAGGCTGCAAACCGATACAGGTCGTGTTGGTAACTATCACAGGTCCGGGGAGAATGACGTTTTTCAGATGCGAGGTGCTGAATAAAATCCGCCAAGTACCCGCTTAGCTCATCAGGTAATTGAGCCGGCGCGGACACCTTGGTCACTTTAGCGAGCCTCGGTCGCAAGGTCCGTAACTGGAGCCGCCGTTGTGTAGCGCTGAACCATAGGTGGCAGAAGCCGGCTGAGCGTGTCGCTGATGTAGCTTAGAAACAGTGACCCCATGCTCTGGTCAAAATAGCCAGGCTGGCAACTGCCAACTGCAAAAACACCCACAAGGTCGTCATTGCGCAAAGGCACCAGTGCAACCGACGCAATAGGTTCATCGCGGTCAGGAAACAGAAACTCCCGCTCACTCTCCCGGAACTGGCCGCAAACCGCTCTACTGCCATCCAGCAGATTCCCGAGACGGTTCCGTGCCTCAGCCGGGCTCACAACATGGAGCGCCCCCTGAGAGCTGCCGGGCACTTCCACATCGGTAAACAGAATTACAGAAGCGGCGTCCAACCCGAAATCTCCGCGAATACTGTCATCAATAGTCGATGCCATATCCATGAGGTTGCGGGCTTCAATTACCTGCATCAGCAACCGTTTGCTTTTTTCAAACAGTCGATCATTGTGCCGCGCGATGGAAACCAGCTCGACCAGTTCGTGCTTCAGGGTGTCACGCTGTTCGCGAAACAGGTGAACCTGGCGCTCAACCAGAGAGATAGCCCTGCCGCTATCGTGGGGCAGGGTCAGGCTGCGCAGAAGCTCATCCTGTTCAATAAAAAAATCAGGGTTGCTTCTCAGGTACTCAGCCACATCTTCCTGGGTAAGCTCACCGGCCTTCTGGCGGGCCGTTTGGTCTGTCATCGTGATCTCCTGGCTTTCAGGTACGTTGTTTGTGTGGGCGGCTAGGCTTTCGGCGCCGGTTACCACCTGGTTCACCAGGCAGTCTCAACTGCCCCTCAAATACACTTGTGGCGGGTCCTTGCATCATAACAGGCGCCCCTTCACCCTGCCATTCAATGACCAACCGCCCTCCGCGCAAATCCACCTCGACACGATTGTCGAGCAGCCCCCGCAGACACCCGGCCACTACGGCCGCGCATGCCCCACTCCCACAAGCAAGCGTCTCGCCCGAACCACGTTCAAACACCCTGAGGCGCGCCTGGCTCCGGCTGACGATCTGCAGAAAACCGATATTGGCTCTGGATGGGAACCTTGGATGGCTTTCAAGAAGCGGTCCAAGGTCGGCAACTGGCGCTGTATCCACATCGTCAACCAGGATAACGGCGTGTGGGTTGCCCATGGAAACAGCACTGAGCTCAACTTCTCCGGCATTCGTGTCCACCGTATAGACATTTTTACGCTCTTCGGCAGCAAAAGGAATGGCCGGCGGGTTCAATTCGGGCACGCCCATGTTGACCATCACCATGCCGTCTTTGACTACCCTCAGCTCAATCACCCCTGCGGCAGTCTGGACCCGAATGATCTTTTTGTTGGTCAACCGCTGATCGCGGACAAATTTTGCGAAACACCTGGCACCATTGCCACACTGCTCGACCTCGGAACCATCGGCATTGAAAATGCGATAGCGGAAGTCCACATCCGGCAACCCGGGAGGCTCAACTACCAGCAACTGATCAAAGCCGATACCAAAGTTTCTGTCGGCCAGTTCCCGGATCATCTCCGACCCCAGCCGAAAAGGCTGACTGATGGCGTCGACCACCATGAAGTCATTGCCCAGCCCGTGCATTTTAGTGAACCGGAGCAGTGGTCCCTGATTTCGGCGCTGTTGTGTCATCTCCTGCCCTGCACTCATTCCGGCAGGCAGCTTTCTGGAGCAAGCTGATCCTCAAGGGTCTCGCGGCGGCGAACAATATGTACCTGGCCCCCATCCACCATGAGTTCTGGCGGGCGGTTTCGGGTGTTGTAATTAGAGCTCATAACGAAACCATAGGCACCCGCAGAGCGAACGGCCAGCAGGTCACCAGCTTTTAGCCGAAGCTGCCTGTTTTTACCCAGGAAATCCCCGGTCTCACACACCGGACCAACCAGATCCCAGGTTTTTTCTTCAACATCCTGATGCGGCTGTGCTGGCACTATGGCCTGCCAGGCACTATAAAGTGCTGGCCGGATCAGGTCGTTCATGGCAGCGTCAATGATTGCAAAGTTGTGATGTTCCGTGCACTTCAGGAATTCGACCCGCGTAAGCAGTATGCCGGCATTGGCTGCAATTGAACGGCCGGGCTCGAGAATCAGCTCAAGCTTGCGATTCCCGATTCGCTCATCCAGAGCCCTGACATATTCAGAAGGCTGCGGAGGCTGCTCATCGTTATAGGTAACACCAAGGCCACCACCCATATCCAGGTGCCGGATGTGAATACCACTCTCAGCCAGAGAGTCGACCAGATCCAGTACCCGATCGAGCGCATCCAGAAACGGAGAGGAAGATGTCAGCTGCGACCCGATGTGACAATCAACACCTTTGATATCAAGATTCGACAGTGTTGCAGCCCGGGCGTAAACGGCCGGCGCTTCCGTGATATCGATACCGAACTTGTTTTCTTTCAGGCCAGTGGATATGTATGGGTGAGTTCCGGCATCAACATCCGGGTTCACTCGCAAAGAAACGGGTGCTTTAACACCCAGCTCTGCAGCCACCGCATCCAGCCGGTCCAACTCAGTATCGGATTCAACGTTGAAACAGCGGACGCCCGCTTCCAGCGCCCTGCGCATTTCCCACTCTTGCTTACCCACGCCGGAAAACACAACCTTGCCTGCATCGCCGCCAGCACGTAGCACACGTTCCAGTTCTCCGGCCGACACAATGTCAAACCCAGCCCCCAAGCGAGCCAACACGTTAAGCACGGCAAGATTGCTATTCGCTTTGACGGCGTAACACACAAGATGCTCCCGCTCTTTCAGAGCATCATCGTAGGCCTTGTAATGGCGCTCCAGAGTGGCCCGGGAATACACATAAGCCGGTGTACCAAAGCGCTCTGCAATAGAAGAAACAGCCACATCTTCGGCGTAAAGCTCGCCGTTACGGTAGTTAAAATGATCCATTGGGTTCCTGATCGTGTAGCGGAGTCTGGTGCGGCAAAACTGACGCCTCCGGGTTCTCCCGGTATAAAGGCCCTTTCTGGCCACAGCCGCCAAGTGCCGTCGCCACAACCAGAATCATGATTGGCAGTGTCCACGTGCGCATACTTGCCACCCCTGAGTTTGTAATGAGCAAAGTATACCTGACCCGTGGCCCGCACGGCGAGGGCGATGGGCTATCGAAACGCCTCCAGTTCACGGTTCAGCGACTCTTCCAGAGCGGCGCGATAATAAAGATACTGGCTGGTCTGTATATCCTGCTGATAGACCCTTGGATCAAGGTCATGAGGCAGGTGCACATCCGTCAGATAAACCGGGTACTGCTCCCGGCTGTGGCGCAGCGAACGAATATAGTGAGCAACAGCCGGAATCAGCTGATCGCCGTATTGCAGCACTGTGAATTCCTGCTCATCACAGTAAAGGTCAAAGCGAACGCGGCTGTCCCCCTCCTGCACGCCCACGGCCTGCACCTCAAGCCCCGGTATTGCTGCGCCAGAATCAACGTGCGGCCTGTACTCCGGGCGCCACAGCCCATCAATTACCAGCATTTCGTAGCACCGGACTCCGGCTAAGGCCACAGGCATTTCGCTATTACGCAACGTGCGACGTTCTATCAGGTTCTCCAGAAAACGCAGCAGAGGTATCAGAAAATAGCGGCGGCTGGTGGCAGGCTGTTCCCAACTGAACAGTGAGCCGCGCTCATCAATGACCCAAATCTGCGCCCGCTCGCCACGCAAAAAATAGAAGACCTGAATACTGTCCGGCTCACTGGCCTGGCAGGCAGCCCGCAACGCAGGCTCTTCCAGCAGTGCGTGGCGATCGAAAATGACTGGGAGGTATAGGTCACGGGGCTGAGCCAGGCATTCCATGAGAGCATTCCGGCTTTCAAGGGCAATAAATCCTGGCTCCGGACCGGTGAATTCAAGCAGAAAATACCGGCGATCCATTTCGATGACGTAACGCAAGGGGTGCGGCCCGGTGCCACCAGCAAAGAACTGGCGTAACACATCCGCAAACAGCTCCTGAACTCGCCGAGCAATAGCGCTACCATGCCCCCGCTTGTGGCTGTGTACCTTAATGCCAGGAACTGCACGGGGATCAAGAGCAACCGATGCGAGCACATTTTTTAAGCACTGAACCAGTGTATCACCGGAGGCATAGTGCTGAAGGCTGACTTCGTGCCAACTGTTAAGCGTAATCTGATCAATAGTAACAACCAGGTTTTCACGCCCACCGCTGAAACCCAGCGAGTCATGCCGGGCGCTCAGCTTGTGCAATCCACGCTCGGTGAGATGAGACTGGGGATCAATACCCACATTGATCAGGAGAAGGTTGCGCAGGGGCCGAACGCCGCGAGCAAGCGCGTCTCGGCCTGCCGGTACCAAGGGAAACGACACAAACCCCGAAAGCGCATCCAGCATTTCCCGCAGCTCACTGATGGATGCAACACCCTGCCCCGCACGGACATTGAGGCGCGTAGACCGGGTCAGCAAGCCGTTGCAGTAACACCAGGCAACCAATTCCGCAAGGTTGCCAGAGCGCCGGATAACCGGCTGCCAGAAGGCATCCGAAGGGTCTTCCAGATCACGGTAAAGTAACCAGCCGCTTCCTGCGCCGCCCTGTTCAGACTGATGGTGAAATGCCAGGTTCTCCTCCGCCAGCGACGGAGCCAGGCCCGGGTTGATCTGCTCAATTTTGCCGGCCTTTCGCTGGAATGCCGCGTAAAGCTTGCGTCCGAGAAGGCTGATGTCGCTGATGCTGATCGCCGACTGCTCACCATGATCACGGGCCATTTTTGAGAGCAAACGGTAGCTATGTGTCAGTTCCGACACGACCGCACGGCGCAGAGAGGAAACATCTTCAGCCCGCCAGAGCTGACGATTATCTAACGCTTGAATCTGATTCTCCCGCCAACCCCATCCGTCCACGAGCTCTCTCAACAGCCGGGTTCTCCAAGGCTCCGCACCCTGCTCACCCGACGCGCCGATGCGAGTCAGTGGCAGCCCCGCTTTGATGTAGAAACTCCGACGCACCAGATCAAGCCTTGCCTCCGCCCCGGCTGCTTTCAACCACTGCTCGAGACGCTGGTACAACATGACATACGGGTCCAGAACATCAACATTGGTAACGCCACTGAAAACCGTTTGCTTGAACACCCGCGACAAAACCGGCTGATCCTGAGTCTGTGCATAACACTCAGTCAGCAACAGTTTCAGAATAGACTTCCAGGGCGCATCAATGCCCTTATAGAGTTGCCACACACCCGCACCAAGAAATTCGCTTGGTGGAATGGCTGGCACGGCACCGAAATCGATGTACTCGTCGTCGCGGATAAAGCGGTAGTCCACCAGTCTGCTTACACATTCCCTGTAGCGGTCTTCCTGATCCGAAGGAATGAGCCACCAGAGCGGATAACATCCGCCCAGATGAATTCCGGTACGATAGAACTCATCCAATAGCAGATAATGCTGGGCGCTGCCGCAGTTTTCACCGCTCACCTCCGCTCGTGGCCGGCCGTCCCGCCATTCGGCTGCAGAGAACACGAATACATGCAGCTCAATACCAAAAGACAGCGCCCACTCGGTCAGCTTTCCGGCCTTGCGCTCCAGGCAACGGATTCCCGCTTCCTGCAGGTCGTCCCGGTGACACAACCAGACATCCAGATCGCTGGCCACAGAGTGCCCCAGGGTTCCAGGACTGCCCATCAGGAAAAGAGCTTCCAGATCTGCCCGTCGCGACCCTCATCCCGAATACTGAAGGTACGGGCCAGGCGCCGCGCGGCCCCCACAGCTGCGGGATTTGGCTGATAGTGGCTAAGGCCGTAGGGACAGTCGACGTCCAGATAGCCGGGCAGCGCCGGATGGTTGGTGTGAAACACCAGGGGTAAAACCTCCAGCACTACCTGTTGCCGATAGGTGAGCGACGAATGGGTCCTCTCCCAACGCTGGTGATTAACCATGAGAAACCGGTCCCGCAGTCGACGCAGGGTTTTGCGGTCAATGCCCTCATCAAAATCCAGGGCAATCGGTTTGGCATGAGCGGTCAAGGCGGCTCCGGGGGAGAGGTTAGAAAGGTTCTTTCCGATTTATTTATCAGTATGATGAACTCATCGTGGCAAAACCATCAGAAAAATAAAAGCGGATTGCGCTCCCGAAAACCCGAGGCTGGGCCCAGTGAAAGAATTTGTCATACAACGTTATCGGACCGATACATCCAAGGGTAACAGTCGCCCCACCCTGTTGCGTATCGACGATGAAGGCAAGGTGTTGTTTGCAGACCAAAATGCCGAAGCCGTGCTCGGGTACGAGGCCAGCGAGCTGGTCGGTGGTGTGGTACACAAGGTTCTGGCATCCCGGGAAGACGACCCATTTGCACCGGTAAACCGGCACCGTATCGAGAGTGGCCGGAATGCGCTGGTCACGTTCCGTCATAAAGAAGGCTTTTTCTATACCGCCTGCATCTCACTGCGCATCAGCATGCGCGATTCCGACGAAGCCGCCAGTGCCCGAATCATCCAGCAGGACAGTGCCGCCATAGACCCGCGTTTACTGCGCTCCGCAGAAAGCGCTGCCGGCTTTGGAATATGGGAGCTGGACATTGCGAGCAACCAGATTATCTGGACCGAAGGGTTATACCGCTTGCTTGAGCTACAACCATGCACTGACATGACCCCCGAACAGGCCCTGTTTTACTGCCAGAGCGGCCAGGAGCGCATCCGGGCGCTGTTTCGCAGGTGCGCGCGCACCGGAACACCTTTTACCATCGATCTGGACATTCTCACAGCGCGCCATAGACGGATCCGCGCCACCCTCAGCGGCCGCGCGCTCAAAGCCGGCGGGCGGATAGGTAAACTCGGCGGCACTCTGGTTGACCTCACAGGTGAAATGCAGCGCGACGAGGCTCGCACACGGGCCGAGCAGATTCTTTGCGCCACCACAGCTGCAAGCCCGGGGCTGATCGCCGCTGTCGACAAAAACCTGAACCTGCTGCATTGCAACGCCCCCTACGCCAGGCTTTTTGCCAGCATTTTCGGCGCAACTCCCCGGGTCGGCGACAACCTGAGCAAGCTGCTGGCGAAACACCCGAATGAGCGACATCTCTTAGAGCAACTCTGGCAAAGGGCCTTTGAGCAGGGCAACTTTATTGTTGATATGCCCATCACCCAACAGAGTGGTGAATGGCCGGTTTATGAGTTTCATTATCAGCGCCTCACTGACAACCCGAACAGCGCCAAAAGCGAAACCATAGGTGCGGTCGTTGTCGCCAGTGATACCAGTAGCCGCGCAAGCAACAACGATGATAGCGAATATCGGTATCGACACGACCCGGTAACCGGGCTTGCCAATCGGCGAGAGTTCACTGCCCGCCTTCAACGCAGCAGGGAACAAAAAGGTGGCGAATCAGCCGGTAACAGCCTCTTATACCTGAACCTGGATGGATTCGGCCACGTCAGTAGCGTGGCGGGTAATGGTGCCTGCGATCGCTACCTCAGAGAGCTGGCCAGCAGCCTCGATGTTCGCAGCAGGACTCAGGATACATTAGCTAGGCTTTCCGGAGACACTTTCGCGGTGCTCATCGAGAACTGCACTGAGCCTGCTGCACGAAAAATCGCAGACGACACGCTGAACCTGATCCGTCACTTTGTTTTCGAGTGGCAGGGCAGTCAGTTGCAAACCACCGCCAGCGGCGGCCTGTTAATCATCGACAAAACCACGCCGGCGGAGCCGGAGCAACTGCTGGGGCAAGCCGCAGACCTCTGCCACGACGCGAAAACATCCGGACGCAACCGGGTTCATACTGCTCACTACTCCCGCCCAAAAACAGAGACCAGTGATGGCAATGAATACGTCGACCAGATTCGCAGCGCGCTGGATCAACAGGCGCTGATACTCGAATTCCAGTCACTCAAGCCGGTTGCTAGCGCAACATGGGGCGACCATATCGAAATTCTCTGCCGCATCCCCGGAAACGGTGAACAGGAACAGTGGTTACAGCCAGACCAGTTTCTCCCGGTCGCCGAGCGTTTTGATCTGGCCAAGCGACTGGACCGGCAGGTTATACTGCAAACCCTCACCTGGCTGGGCGATCACCGTTTGCTTGAACCGAGATTAAAATACTGCGGTTTCAACCTCTCCCTTGCCAGCGTTCTGGACGATACCTTTGCAGATTTCATGGAATCCGTACTGCGGGTTTCAAACTATCCCGCAGAGTGCTTCTGCCTCGAAATACGCGAACCCCACGCAACCCAATATCCAGATGAAGTTACCGTGCTATGTGATGCACTTCACCGGATTGGCTGTCGCGTGGCGCTGGATGGCGCCGGCGCTTCCGTGGCAAGCTTCGGCCTGACAGCGAAACTACCAGTGGATATCATCAAGCTGGATCGGAGCCTGATGCTCAGGCTGGGAGATGACCCGGTTCAGCAGATCATGGTGGAAGCACTACACCGGATTGCACAGGAGGCGGGGAAAATAACGGTTGCCACCTTTATCGAGAACGACGACATTCTCAGGAAGGTGAGAACACTTGGTCTCCACTACGGCCAGGGGTTCAGGCTATGTCCGCCCAAACCCCTGACTGAACTGGTGCCGGTGGCCGTCGACCTTTCCACCGGGCGAATTGGCGGCTAACCCAACAACTTACGCGCTCGGGCCACGGCCGCCCGTACCTGAGCGGGAGCCGTACCACCAAGATGGTCGCGGGCCTGAACCGAGCCCTCGAGGGTCAGCACGTCAAACACATCGTCATTGATGGTATCAGAGAAGCGCTTCAGCTCTTCGATCGTCATGTCTGAAAGGTCGCGCTCTTCGGCGACACCGAAAGCAACGGCCTTACCCACAACTTCATGGGCATCGCGGAAAGGCATGCCCTTCTTGACCAGATAGTCCGCCAGGTCCGTCGCTGTCGAGAAACCGCGCTTGGCCGCCACGCGCATGTTATCGGCCTTGGCTCGAATAGCCGGAACCATGTCGGCGTATGCTTTCAGGCAGCCTTTGATGGTGTCGGCCGTGTCGAAAAGAGGCTCTTTGTCCTCCTGGTTATCCTTGTTATAGGCCAGTGGCTGGCTTTTCATCAGCATAAGCAAGGACATCAGGTGACCGGTCACCCGCCCGGTTTTGCCTCGAACAAGCTCAGGCACATCCGGGTTCTTTTTCTGCGGCATAATCGAAGAACCGGTGCAAAAGCGATCCGGCAGGTCAATAAAATCAAACTGTGCCGAAGCCCACAACACCAACTCTTCACTGAAGCGGGACATATGCGTCATCAGCAACGCCGAAAAGCTGCAGAATTCAATAGCGAAATCCCGGTCACTGACTGAATCCAGTGAGTTCTCAGAGGGCCTGTCAAAGCCCAACAGCCTGGCCGTCATGGCCCGGTCGATGGGATAGGTAGTGCCGGCCAGGGCTGCCGCACCCAACGGCATCACGTTCACCCGTTTACGACAGTCCTGCAGACGCTCGGCATCGCGAACCAGCATCTCATACCAGGCCAGAAGGTGGTGACCAAAAGTGACCGGCTGTGCGGTCTGGAGATGGGTAAACCCGGGCATGATGGTATCGGCTTCGCGCTCAGCAAGCTCCAGCAGACCAGATTGCAGGCGCCGAAGTTCTTCGGCGATCACATCGATCTCGTCGCGCAGGTACAAGCGGATATCGGTTGCTACCTGGTCATTACGGCTGCGGCCGGTGTGCAGTTTCTTGCCGGTAATGCCAATACGGTTGGTCAGCTGGGCTTCTATGTTCATGTGAACGTCTTCAAGACTGACAGACCAATCAAAGCGCCCCGCTTCGATGTCTGCCTTTACGCCCTTCAGGCCATCGATGATGCTATCTCGTTCTTCCACTGTCAGAACACCAACCTCGGCGAGCATGGTCGCGTGGGCAATGGAGCCAGTGATGTCGTGGTGATACAAACGCTGATCAAACCCTACGGAAGCGGTGAAACGCTCCACGAATGCATCTGTGGGTTCGCTGAAGCGTCCGCCCCAGGGTTTTTCTGAGGTTGTGGCCTGGTCAGGTTTTTTCTGATCCGTCATGGTCTATCTTTCCTGCTGGCAGCCCGGCATTATCTGGCGGGAACTTGGTATATTAAGGGTACATTGAACGTGGCGGGAGTATAGCATTCTGACCCGTACAAAAGAGACTCCCCTGCGCGGGGACAAAACAGTCATCACTCAGGAATTCTTCGTACCGGACCTGTGCCGGGTGCGATCCGTTTTCATGCTGTTGATCACCAGCGAGTTGCTGGTACTGGTACTGGCGATCGTTCAGGCCAGCGACGGCTGGATCGACTGGAATTATTTCGCGCTCCTGTCGCTGTTTGTGCAATGGACTACCCTCACGAGCGCTGCGCTTATCTGCCTGCTAAGGCAACGGCTGGCCCGCATATCCGTGCCCCGCGCAACCCTTGCAATCGTAACCATTGTGCTGCTGGATGTACTCGCCTTCAGCCTGTTTGCCGACAATGTTCTGAACCCTCAGCCGGGGATCATCGACTGGCAAGCGATTGCCAAAAAGCTGCTACTGGCCCTGCTGATCGTATTAATAATACTCCGCTATTTTTACATACAACACCAATGGCAACAGCAACGTGAAGCGGAAATGCAGGCGCACCTGGCGGCGTTGCAGGCCCGAATACAGCCGCATTTCCTTTTTAACAGCATGAACACCATCGCCAGCCTTATTGCCATAGACCCGGAGCAGGCCGAAGAGGCTGTGCTGGACTTATCCGAACTCTTTCGTGCGAGCCTGCGCACGGGTGACCAGCTCATCCCGCTGGAAAAGGAGCTTGAACTTTGCCAGCGCTACCTCGCCATCGAAGCCCTGCGACTCGGACCGCGCCTGAAGCTGGAATGGCAAATTGCAGAAGGGGTCGGGCGCCAGGCCATTCCGCCACTAACCCTGCAGCCGCTGGTAGAGAACGCGGTGTATCATGGCATACAACCCCGTCCGGAGGGTGGTACGGTGCGCATTGAGGCGGAAGCACGGGGCAACTTTGTGTACCTGCTGGTACAAAACCCGAAACCGGATGGCAATGGAAACCCGCACAACGGCAACCGCATGGCTCTGAGCAACATACAGGCACGACTGCAAGCCATTTTCGGGGAGCCGGCCATTCTCAAACATAGCCACCAGGGAGACGTTTACACGGTTACCCTGAGGCTGCCAAAAACCACACAGCAACCATGACAAAACAAAAAATTCTGATTGTTGACGACGAACCTCTCGCCCGCGGCCGCCTCCGTCGGCTGGCCGAGGATTTACCGGACTACCAGGTTTGCGGTGAAGCCGAAGATGGCAATGCAGCGCTTGCCCGGGTAGCAGAGCTGCAACCGGATATACTGCTACTCGACATCCGCATGCCCGGCCTTGACGGCATGGAAGTCGCCGCACATCTCAACAAGCTCAGCACCCCGCCGGCTATCATTTTCTGCACGGCGTATGACAGCTACGCAATTCAGGCTTTCGATGTGCAGGCTTTAGCCTACTTGCTGAAGCCTGTGCGCAAGCAGGCGCTTGAAGAGGCGCTTGCCAGAGCGGGGAGAGTCAACAGGGTGCAACTGCAAGCACTGGCCAACGAACTACCTGATAACAGCGCGAGCCGGGATGATGCAGAAAGCGAGCAGCTGGCGGTGCGCAGCCACAGGGGAACCGAGCTAATCGATATAGCCGGGATCCGCTATTGCCAGGCGGATCAGAAATACGTAACCATTCATCATTCCCGTGGCGAAGCCGTATCCGACTACACCCTGAAAGAACTGGAAAATGCCTATCCGCGCCAGCTACTCCGGATTCACCGCAACACCCTGGTCGGTGTTCGTTTTATTCAAGCGTTAAAACGCACAGCGGAAGGCCACAACCTGGTGGCGCTGAGAGACGATCTTGGTGAGCTTCAAGTAAGCCGCCGGCATGCAAGCAACGTGCGCCAATGGCTTCAGGGTCAGCTGCCAGGCTAGGTATCGCGAAGCAAGGCGAGACCTTGCAGCTGCAGGCGATGTAGAGCAAGCACCTACGGGACTTTTACGACGCCACGAGGTAACCTTGGCGAACATTTTTCAGAACTGACAGTGAGCACCATGTCCAAACGAACCCTTCGTGTCGCAACCCGCAGCAGCGCCCTGGCGTTATGGCAGGCAGAATTCATCAAAGCCGAACTCGAACGGCTCCACGACAACGTGATTGTGGAGTTGGTCAAGATTAAAACCCAGGGCGACAAGATTCTCGATGTGCCTCTGGCCAAAATCGGCGGCAAAGGCCTGTTTGTAAAAGAGCTGGAAGAAGCCATGCTCGATGGCCGTGCTGACCTGGCGGTTCACTCCATGAAAGACGTGCCCATGGAGTTTCCCGAGGGTCTGGGCCTGGTTGCTATCTGCGAACGGGAAGATCCGACGGATGCATTCGTCAGCAACCATTACGATAACGTCGATGCCCTCCCCGAAGGCTCTATCGTGGGCACAGCGAGCCTGCGCCGGGAGTCACAGCTTCGCGCCTACCGGCCGGACCTGGAAATCCGGGTCCTGCGCGGCAACGTGAACACTCGCCTGGCCAAGCTCGATGCCGGCGACTACGACGCAATCGTTCTGGCGAGTTCCGGCCTGAAGCGTCTGGGCTTTCACGACCGTATCCGCTACTCCATGCCAGACACTGTTTCCCTGCCTGCCGTTGGCCAGGGAGCTCTCGGCATTGAGTGCCGTCTCAATGATGACGAGCTGCGTGCCATGCTTGCACCGCTGAACCATCCCGACACGGCGGATCGCGTAAAATCAGAGCGGTCTCTTAACCGTCGCCTGGAAGGCGGCTGCCAGGTACCTATCGCAGCCTATGCACTACTGGAAGATGACAAAACCGTTTGGCTGCGTGGGCTGGTAGGTGCGGTTGATGGTACACAGCTTCTCCGTGTCGAAGGCCGTGCTCCCAGAGCCGAAGGTGAGCGCCTGGGACGAGAGCTGGCAGAAGAGCTTCTCGCCATGGGAGCAGACAAAATACTGGCCGAAATCTATGGTCATACCCCGCACTGACCCAACCAGCCTGGCCGGCCGACGGGTTCTGATCTGTCGGCCCGAGCCTGAAGCATCACGGCTGGCCCGGCAGTTCCAGGTTGCCGGCGCAGAGGCGCTCGTATTTCCTCTATTAGAAAGAGAGCCGCTGGCCGAGACGCCGGAACGCCGAAGCACCATTCTCAGCCTGGATGAATTCACTCATATTATTGCTGTCAGCCCTTACGCGGCAAGGCTTCTACTGGAAGAGCTGGACATCTGGTGGCCCCAGCTTCCCATGGGGTTGAACTGGTACGGCGTAGGAGCCGGCACTGCAAAAGTCCTTGCGGAACATGGGTTAAAACCTCGCAAGCCTGAAGAGGGCTGGACCAGTGAAGCCCTGCTAAAGCTGCCCTCCCTGGCTGAGTTGAACGGAGAGCGGGTGTTGGTGGCCCGGGGCGAGGAGGGGAGGGAGTTAATCCGTAAAACGCTGGAAGCACGAGGCGCCCGAGTTACCCCTATGCCCCTGTATCGGCGATTCTGTCCGGATTACTCCGCAACACAGGTCCAGAGGGCCCTGGATCAGTTTGCGCCAGAGGCTATTATCGCGCTCTCTGGAGAGACCCTGAACAATCTCATCGCACTAAGTGCGAATTGCAGCCATAATCTATACGATAGTTCCGTTATTGTGCCCGCCCGGCGTATCGCCGATCAGGCTCGCGCAGCGGGATTTAACGCTCCGTGCATACCAGGAAGCCTTGCCGACAAAGACATCGTGGCCGCTGTCACAGAACAACTGGCAGGCCAGGACGGTGGCTCCGGAAAAGCCAAGTAAGGACGCCCGTGACTGATACAACGAAACAACTACCCGCCCCAATTGCGAAAGAACAACCCACCCGGCAGAAAGTCTGGCCGGTCTGGGTTATTGCTATCATTGCACTCATCAGTGTTGCTGCGCTGGCCTTCTGGAACTGGCAGCAATGGAACGTTCACCAAACTACGATGCAATCACTGGAGAGTCTGAAACAGGATACTGCCCAGCTTGAAAACCTCTACGGTGACCGTGGCAGCCAACAAGGCCAGCGTCTACAGTCCCTGGAAGACAAACTGACCTCCCAAAGGGAATTGATCGCCACCCAGCAGCGACAGATTGATCACAACGCCCGCGAACTTTTGGAAGCCGGCAACCGTACCCGTACTGACTGGCTGCTGGCCGAAGCCGAGTACCTGCTGCGCATTGCTAACCAGCGACTGCTGATTGAAAAAGACATTCGCGGTGCTCTTTCCGCGCTTGAAGCCACTGACGAGGTATTAACCGAATCAGACGATATAGGTGTGTACCCGGTGCGCCAGCAACTGGCACGGGAAATCCTGGCGCTCAGGGGCATAACCGGTGTCGACAGAACCGGCCTTTACCTCACCCTTGAGGCCGCCATCGACAGCGTACACCAGCTGACCGATCAGGCCCTTATCAGCGAGCAGGCTCCAGGATTTGTCGGCAACGGCCAGTCTGATGCAGATCCCGGGGAAGGCGGAGAACCCGGCATATTCGCCAGAGGCTGGACAAAGTTCAAATCCACATTGATGCAGGTGGTTGTGGTTCGTCGCCTGGATGAATCGGTCAAGCCTCTGCTATCACCGGATCAAAGCGCCTACGCGCGACTGAACCTGCAACTGATGCTGGAAGAAGCAGAAATGGCCGTGCTCAGAGGTAATCAGCCATTGTATGAGCGTGCTCTGGTCAAGGCGCAGGCCGCTGTTGACGACTGGTATGACGCAAGCAATCCACGGGTGAGCGCGCTAAGCAGCACACTTGCAGAGCTCGCAACACGCAATGTCGCACCGGAATTACCAGACATCAGCAAATCTCTGGAACTGCTCAAACAACGACTTGCAGGCCGCCTGAACAACGACAATGGAGGCGATGATTCATGATTCGCCTGCTTCTGATCGTTCTGTTTGCGCTGTTAATCGGCACCGGGCTCTCACTCGGGCTGCAGTACGACCTGGGATACATACGCATCAGCCTGGGCAACTACCTGATCGAAACCAACTTCTGGGTAGGCCTTGCCCTGCTCATTGCAGTGGTTGCATTGATCGTACTATCCATCAATCTGATACGCCGCATGCGACAAGGCACCGGGCTGATCGCCGGCTGGGTGTCCCGCGGCAAGGAACGCCGGGCAAGGCGGCGCACCACTCAGGGCCTGTTGGCACTGGCAGAAGGCAACTGGCCAAGAGCCCGCAAGATGCTGACGTCAGCAGCCGGTAACGCAGACACACCTCTGATTAACTACCTTGCCGCGGCTCAAGCGGCTTCTGAGTGTGGTGATCACGAAGCCGTGGACGAGCTGCTCCGCAAAGCATTTGAAAGCACACCAGGGTCTGATATGGCCGTTGGCATCACCCAGGCCCAACTGCAGCTTGCCGGCAACCGCCTTGAACAGGCACTGGCAACACTGGTGCGCCTGCGCAAGCAATCGCCACATCACCCTTTTGTACTCAAGCTGCTTAAAAACACCTATCTTCGCCTTGAAGACTGGCGGGAGCTTTCGAAACTGCTGCCTGAACTGCGTAAGCGCAGCGTGCTTCCGGAATCCGAGCTTGGCGAGCTTGAGAGGCAGGTTTGGCACAACCTTCTTGAAAGGGCGGCTGAAGACTGCCGGCGCCAACAAAAAGAGAGCCCGGAAGCGTCACTGGAACCGCTCACCCGCCTTTGGGATGAACTGCCAGGGTTTCTGCGCAGAGACGAGAAGACCATCGCGGATTATGCGCGCTTGCTGGCCGATCTCGGTGATGAGGCACAGGCCGAAACTCTGTTGCGCAAAGTTCTACACAATCACTGGAGCGATGATCTGGTCAACCTTTATGGCCGGATTGAAGGGCAGAAACCGGACGAGCAACTGCTTGCAGCCGAGCAGTGGCTAAAAGACCGCCCTAACAATGCAGAACTGCTTCTGGCACTCGGTCGACTGAGCCTGCGCAATGAACTCTGGGGAAAAGCCAGGGAGTATTTCGAGACCAGCCTGAAGTTACGTCGCAGCCGGGAAGCTCTTGCGGAACTGAGCCGCCTGAGCGCGCACATGGGCGACGAAGAAGTGAGTATCAAACTGATGATGCAAGGGCTTGCAAATGATAACGGGCTTCCAAGGCTCCCGATGCCCAAAGCCTGAAATCAGGACAATACCACGAGACTCAGTTGAAAGAATAAGGCAGGCCAATACAGGTGCCAGAACGGGCGTTCTGGCACCTGTTTCATTCTAGCTCCGGGGTGCATATTCCAGCACATCGGAGAAGAATCCTTCCGGAGGCAATCCGGCTTCTATCAAGGCATCCATCAGCGTGTAAACCATGGTTGGCGAGCCACTGGCGTGTACTTCCACGTTCTTCCAGTCCGCTCCGGTAGCCAGTACTGCCCGCACAAGCTGGTCGTGGTGCCCACTCCAGTCATTATCCTCGTCATCGCCGACTACCGGCTGAAACGTAAATGCTGACCATTCCTGCTCCCACTGGCGAGCCATAGACCTGAGATACATATCTTCATGGCGCCGCACGCCCCAGAACAGTTTGACCGGCTGAGAAAAAGACGTACCGCGTAAATATTCCACCAAACTCTTCATCTGCGCAAAGCCGGTACCAGCCGCAATCAACAACAATGGTTTTTCCGGCGCGCTGGCAATGCATGCCTTGCCATGGGGCAACTCCAGACTGACTGCTTCACCGGAAGTCAGCGCATCAATAACTTTTTGTGCTGACACCCATTCCGGAGAGGCCTGAATATGTAATTCGATGTTCTGCTCTGAGGGGCTGCTCGCGATAGAAAAGTAACAGGGTTCAGCATCCGGCAGGATGACCGACAAATACTGGCCCGCATGAAAGGACAGCTCGCGCCGACGGGGCAGCTGAAGCTCAACCCGATACACATCGTGGCTGATAGATCGCACATCCACGACGTTTGCCTGGAACTTTCGGGGCTGGTTCTTTCCTGCTGCCATAACGGCACTTATCTCCAGTTCAAGATGGTCGCACGCAACGGTTCTGCACATCATCAACCGCGCACCGACCGGAATCATCTGTTGGTTTCGGGTGTTAAGAGCTGATCCGCTAAGAAGTCGCGCCTCGCAGAGCTCACACACGCCATTTTTGCAAGCGAATGGAACGGCAATACCTGCATCGGCAGCAGCACTCAACAAATCTGTGTTAATGCCTGCTGAATAACGGATTCCGGAAGGTTTTAAACCTACCCACCGCGGCTCACTGCCCATATCAATCGGGGCAGTCAGGCGGATTTTCAATCCCCAGGCTGCCCCAGAGCTCATCTACCCGCTGCTTTACTTCGTCGGTCATGGCAATCGGCTCGCCCCACTCCCGGTTTGTTTCACCCGGCCATTTATTGGTTGCGTCCATTCCCATTTTGGAACCCAGACCGGATACAGGCGAAGCAAAGTCCAGGTAATCGATTGGCGTGTTCTCTACCAACATGGTGTCGCGTGCAGGATCCATTCGGGTCGTAATGGCCCAGATCACATCTTCCCAGTTGCGGGCATTCACATCATCATCGGTAACAATCACGAACTTGGTGTACATGAACTGGCGCAGGAAAGACCATACGCCCATCATTACCCGCTTGGCATGGCCCGGGTACTGTTTTTTCATGGTCACCACGGCAAGACGATACGAGCAGCCCTCTGGCGGGAGGTAAAAATCCACGATTTCAGGAAACTGCTTTTGCAGTATCGGGATAAAAACTTCGTTCAACGCCACACCAAGGATCGCCGGCTCATCTGGCGGCCTGCCAGTATAGGTGCTGTGATAAATGGGATTTTTGCGATGGGTGATTCGCTCAACGGTGAACACCGGGAACTGGTCCACTTCATTGTAGTAGCCGGTGTGATCCCCAAACGGACCTTCGGGCGCAATATCATCCGGATAAATAAAGCCTTCCAGCACAATTTCGGCGCTGGCCGGCACTTGTAGATCACTGAGACCGCATTGTACCAACTCGGTGCGACTGCCCCGGAGCAATCCTGCAAATGCATACTCAGACAACGAATCAGGCACCGGGGTCACCGCCCCCAGAATCGTTGCAGGGTCTGCACCCAGAGCTACGGCTACCGGATAGGGTTTACCGGGATTCGCTTTCTGAAACTCCTGAAAATCCAGCGCTCCGCCGCGATGGCTGAGCCAGCGCATGATCAGCCTGTTACGGCCAATCAACTGTTGACGGTAGATTCCAAGATTCTGGCGTTCTTTATGAGGCCCGCGAGTAATCACCAGCGGCCAGGTTACAAGCGGCCCTGCATCTCCGGGCCAGCAGTGCTGCACAGGAATCTGGTAAAGATCGATCTGATCTTTTTCGATCACCACTTCCTGGCAGGGCGCAGATCTGAGTACTTTCGGGCTCATGCGCATTACCTGCCGGATCAGCGGTAATTTTTCGATAGCGTCTTTAAAACCTTTGGGGGGGTCCGGCTCTTTGAGATAGGCCAGCAATTTGCCAATGTCCCGGAGCGCGGTCACGTTTTCCTGCCCCATGCCCAGAGCCACTCTTCTGGTTGTGCCGAAGAGGTTGGCAAGCACTGGCATGTCGTAGCCTTTGGGATTTTCAAACAACAATGCAGGGCCACCTGCCCGCAGTGTGCGGTCGCAGATTTCGGTCATTTCCAGGTGGGGGTCTACTTCAACTGAGATGCGTTTCAGTTCGCCCAGTTTCTCCAACTGGTCAATGAAGTCCCGCAGGTCGTTGTATTTCATCGTTGGCTCCGTTCTCTGTTGGCCATTAATTACGGAGTTTATCGCTTTCCGGACTTCTGACCCGATGCGCAGAACGCAATGAGGGCCTGCTTACCCAGACACGCCGTGAACCCATCCCTGGGGGCTTGGTCTTGCCATCCATGGCAAGACACAGTCTGGGTAAGCAGGCCCTCACCGCATTCACCGGATCAGCAGTTAACTCAAGGAAAAACCACAAAAGCTCAAAAGCTCAAAAGCTCAACTGCAACCGACAAAAGCGCGCGCCCAAAATTAGATCGGCAGTACCGGGGCGACCTTCCCCGGACTGTGCATTGCCAGGGATGGCAATGCCAAGCCCCCAGGGATGGGTTCACGGCGTGTCCGGGGAAGGTCGCCCCGGTACTGCCAGCCCCACAATCCCAAGGGCGCCAAGACTTCAGCTCTTAGCGACGCTTCATCGATTGGAAGAACTCGTCGTTGGTCTTGGTGTCTTTCAGCTTGTCCAGCAAAAACTCGATGGCGGCAGTGTCGTCGTCCATGGAGTGCAGAAGCTTACGCAGAATCCACACACGCTGAATATCCGCTTCGGTCATCAGCAGATCTTCACGGCGGGTGCCGGAGCTGCGAATGTTAATGGCGGGATATACACGTTTCTCAGCAATCTTACGATCAAGGTGGACTTCCATGTTGCCTGTGCCCTTGAACTCCTCATAGATCACTTCGTCCATTTTGGAACCCGTGTTCACCAGAGCCGTTGCAAGAATAGTCAGACTACCGCCTTCTTCCACATTACGTGCCGCACCGAAGAAGCGCTTGGGCTTTTCCAGAGCATGGGCATCTACACCACCGGTCAATACCTTACCGGAGGACGGAATGACCGTATTGTAGGCTCGAGCCAGACGGGTGATGGAATCCAACAAGATAACTACGTCTTTTTTGTGCTCAACCAGACGCTTGGCTTTTTCGATCACCATTTCGGCAACCTGAACGTGACGCGCAGGTGGCTCATCAAAGGTGGAAGCAATGACTTCGCCACGCACAGTGCGCTGCATTTCAGTAACTTCTTCCGGACGCTCATCAATCAGCAACACCATAACGTGGCATTCCGGATTATTGCGCGTAATTGACTGGGCAATACTCTGCATCAGCAGCGTTTTACCAGCCTTGGGTGGCGATACAATCAACCCACGCTGGCCTTTGCCAATGGGAGCAACCAGATCCAGCACACGGGAAGACAAGTCTTCAGTACTGCCGTTGCCGGCTTCCAGTTGCATGCGCTCATCAGGAAACAGCGGCGTCAGGTTTTCAAACAGGATCTTGTTGCGCGCGTTGTCTGGCTTGTCGAAATTAATCTCGGCAACTTTCAACAGAGCAAAGTAGCGCTCGCCATCTTTCGGCGGACGGATCTTGCCGGCAACGGTATCGCCCGTGCGCAAGTTAAAGCGACGGATCTGGCTGGGGGAGACATAAATGTCGTCTGGCCCGGCCAGGTAGGAGGCGTCGGCAGAGCGCAGAAAGCCGAAACCGTCCTGCAGAATCTCCAGTACGCCATCGCCATAAATGTCTTCGCCGCCTTTGGCATGCTTCTTCAGTATGGTGAAGATAACATCCTGTTTACGCGAGCGCGCCAGGTTATCGAGGCCCATATCTTGCGCGATATCGAGCAATTCGGGCATGGAGTTCTGCTTGAGTTCAGTAAGATTCATAGGTTATTAGATTTTCAGGAATGGAATTAAACGGAAGTTGGGATGACAGGGGTGCCCCTGAACAGATAAGTGAATTAGTTGTTAAAACAGGTGCTGGCCAAATGGAGCAACCGGTATAGAAGAGATCCGGAATAAAGTACTGAAGCCAGTAGAGTGGACACAACCGTTCGTAAGGCAAGGACGATAATCTGCTACCTTACGTGCCAATGTCAAGTGCAGGAACCAAATAAACGTCAATCTTGTGGCCTGAGCGCCTGTATGCAGGCCCCGGCGCCTCCCCCTGATGGGTTACTCCCTTCCATTAGCTGCCACTGAAAGGGATACTGGTAACCAAAATTTCCCCTGTGATTTTCGGAGTAGCTTCCCATGAGCACTGAACCCACGAACGACCTGAAACCTCTCAATATCGCTATTCTTACGGTCTCTGACACCCGCGGCCCTGCTGAAGACTCCTCCGGACAGTTTCTTGAAGACAGCGTAGTAGAGGCCGGGCACCAGCTTATTTCGCGGCGCATCCTGCCTGACGACGTTTACCTGATACGCGCAGCTCTGTCATCGTGGATTGCAGACGCGGATGTTCATGTAATCGTCATCACAGGTGGTACCGGCTTTAGCGAACGCGACAGCACGCCAGAGGCAGTTGCACCGCTGCTGGACAAAACCATTGAAGGTTTTGGCGAAGAGTTCCGGCGCCTGTCCGCTTTGGAAATTGGCAGCTCTACCATTCAGTCCAGAGCCCTTGGTGGCCTTGCCAACTATACGGCAATCTTTTGTTTACCTGGTTCCACCGGAGCTTGCCGCACCGGCTGGAATGGCATTCTGAGCTCTCAGCTGGACAGCCGCCACGGCCCCTGCAACTTTTCGGCCCTGGTCGGCCGCAAGCCTGAACGGGCGATCGAGCGCCTTCAACAAGTTATCGGGCAACGCGCCACGCGTTAATTCTGAACACGGAGACATTCACCATGACAGCCACTCTGACGCCGGTCGAAGAAGCCATTGCCCACCTTCTGGGCAAGGCTCCGGTGATTACAGCAACCGAAGCTCTGCCGCTTACCGAAAGCTATGGCCGAATACTTGCGAGGGATTATCAGGCTCCGGCAGATGTCCCCCCGGCCGACAACAGTGCGGTGGATGGCTATGCTCTGCGTGCCGAGGATTACGTGCCTGGCCAGGCCCTGCCGCTGTCTGACCGGATCCCCGCAGGCTCAGCCCCAAGCCCATTGAAACCCGGCACCGCTGCCCGCATTTTTACCGGCTCGGAAGTTCCCGCCGGGGCAGACACGGTTGTCATGCAGGAGCGGGTTGAGGTTGCCGATGACGGCATCCTGATCAATGCCGATATAAAAGCCGACCAGAACATCCGCCGACGTGGGCAGGATCTCGCAAAAGGCAGTCTGGCACTAGCCAAAGGTACGAAAGTCCGGGCCCAGGAAATGGGTCTTCTGGCGTCTATGGGCCTGGCCGAGGTAACGCTGGTGCGAAAGCTGCGCGTCGCGATTCTGTCCACCGGCGATGAACTGGTCGACCCGGGAAACCCGCTGGAGGCGGGTCAGATTTATAACACCAACCGTTTCACCCTGCTTGCCCTGGCTGCTGAAGCGGGTTGTGAGGTCGTGCTGTGTGAGACGTTGCGAGACAACCGGACCATCACCCGGGAAACACTCGAGCGCGCAGCGGCGCAGGCCGACCTGATCATCACCAGCGGAGGCGTTTCCGTGGGTGAAGAAGATCATGTGCGAGCTGTGCTGGAAGAATCCGGCGAGCTGTCGCTCTGGCGCCTGGCGATCAAACCTGGCAAACCCCTTGCCTTTGGCTCAATCAAAGGCACGCCTGTACTGGGCCTGCCTGGCAACCCGGCAACCGTACTCGTGACCTTTCTGGTTGTAGGCATGCCGTACATACGCACCTGCCAGGGCCGCCTGCGGACTTACCCAGTGGGCCAGCAAGTGCCCGCAGCATTTAACGTTACCTCGCCTTCTATACGCAGGGAATTTGTCCGTGCACGCCTTGAATCTGTTGAAGGAAAAACCCAAGTCAACGCGTACCCGAACCAGAGCTCTGGAGTTCTTAGTTCTGCCTGCTGGGCCGATGGCCTGGCAATCGTTCCGGAGCACTCCACGGTTGCAGCAGGCGACCTGTTGACCTATTACCCATTCACCGAGCTACTGAGCTGATATGACTGACCAGACCATTACCGTCCGTTTTTTTGCACGCCTCCGGGAGGAACTCGGTACGGAGCAACTCACGCTGCCGGCAGAGGGGGATCAGAGCGTCAGCGACCTGCTTGCAACACTGGCGAGCCGCGGCGGTTCCTGGGCGCAACTGCAAGGCAGTCAGCCAGTGATGATTGCAATCAACCAAGCCATGGCAAAGCCTGACGCGCCGGTGAGAGCTGGTGACGAAGTGGCTTTTTTCCCACCGGTAACCGGGGGTTGAAATGATTAGCATACAAACTGCAGATTTCGATTCCGGCGCGGAGCATAAGGCTCTGCGTGCCAGCGGTGCCGGAACAGGAGCTATTGCAACGTTTACGGGACTGGTTCGCGATAGTGGCGATACGCAGGGTGTATCGGGGCTGTTTCTGGAGCACTACCCCGGAATGACAGAACAGGTAATCAGCGGGCTCATTGAGGAGGCTTCGCGACGTTGGGATGTTCGTAAGGTTCGGGTAATTCATCGGGTTGGCAGGCTGTTGCTGCAGGACCAGATTGTCTTTGTGGGTGTTTGCAGCAGCCACCGAGGTGATGCATTTGCAGCTTGCGAGTTCATAATGGATGCGTTGAAGACGTCTGCGCCCTTCTGGAAAAAGGAGCTGTCTGAGAGCGGGGAACACTGGGTGGAACAGAAGGCTTCGGATGTGGCCCGGGGGAAGGCCTGGGATAAGTAGCCCCAAAATATGGGTCACGCCAGGCAGATACAATAACGGATGACGCCCGCCTCCTCTTCCCGGATCCATTCAATCCTGTGGCCAGCTATTTCGCACAGTGCCTGTAAGTCCCGACGACCAGTGGGGTCGTCGGCCAGGAATTCCACTTGTGTCCCGCTGGGCAAGCCCTGGATACGTTTTTTAAAACGCAAAACAGGGAGAGGGCACACCAAACCGACAGCATCGATTTGATGTGTTGCTGATTGATCAGTCAAGACGCACGCTCGTTTCACTACTTCCCTGCTCGGCGGACGACCACCCGAATTGATTCAGAACGACTGGCGCGAGGGAGGCAATCAACAAAGACACGACAAACGCAGAAATCATAACCTTCACGACAATCCCCCCTTACCTTGTCTGGACTCAACCTCGGCCACCCACAAATCGTGATGTTGGCGCGCCCATTCCACATCAACCTGACCGTTACCCATAGCATCGAACGCACCTTCCATGCCGACGGTGCCGATATAAATATGAGCAATAATGGCGAGCATCATGACAAACGCCATAATCGAGTGCCATATGTTGGCGTACTGCATCTCTTCATGGGGTGTCAGAGCCGTCGCGAAGTCTGTTCCCAAAACCCCGTTTATGACACTGAAGGTCTCGGCAAACATAGGCATTTGAAATGGAAACAACAGAGACAAGCCAGACAGAGAGAGCGAGAAACCCAACACCATAACAGTCCAGAAAACGATCTTCTGACCGGCGTTGAATTTTCTCGCTGAAGGATGGGATTTGGTAAAAATACCGCCACCCGCCTTGAGCCACTGCCAATCGAGCTTGCCAGGGATGTTGTGCGCCACCCACATAACAAACGTCATTACCAATCCGAGCATAAAGGACCAGGAAATATTGTTATGAACCCACTTGGAGCCGGCAGCCAGAGTCGCAAAGGCGTCGGCGCCCATGACAGGGATCAGAAAACTTCGCCCCATCAGGGTAATGAGGCCAGTTATTCCCAGCGCAATAAACGAGCCGGCCAACAGCCAGTGACCAAACCGCTCGATGGCTTTGAATCGCTGAATCGTGGTGCCTGCCGGGCCGCCATCGATCATGATTTTTCCGCGAATGAGGTAAAACACGACCAGAAGGGCAATGAAGCCCAGGAGCGCACCGCCACCATAAGTGATGATCGGCCCCTCACGCAGTTTGTACCATGTCATCCCGCCGTCCTGGATCAGAACGTCAGCCGCTGGCCCCCTGGCCGGTGTGTAGGCGTCAAAACGGTTATAGCGAATGGAACGGTAAGTGTCCGAGACAGACACTCCACCCCGCGTACCCAATTGCTCGGTTGCCGGCGCGGCAGAGGCGGGATCACCCAGCTTTTCAGACCGGAAAGCCTCGTCAACTTTCAACTTCTCCTGACGAGCCATGATGTCTTCCAGGGTTTGCGCACCCCCGGTGGCTGCCCGGTCAACCGAAGGGGCTTCTTGCGCCCAGGCAGAATTGAATAACAGTGTCGCCAGCACAAAGATGGCGACACCAAATAACTTTAAGTTCATGAGCGCACTCCAACGGAATCAAACAAGAAGAATTCGTTGCCTCACCATGCCCGGGGCCAACAGGCCCCGGAACACTCAGGCGAACTTATGCACCTTTCTTCTCGTAGGCTGTGCCCCAACCCCAGGCGCCCGAACCGAAACCACGACTCACGACACGCTGACGATAGATGTCCGCCACCTCGTTGCCATCACCGGCCAACAAAGCTTTGGTCGAACACATTTCTGCACAGAGTGGTAGCTTGCCCTCTGCGATACGGTTGCGCCCGTATTTGGAGAACTCAGCCTCGGAGTTGTCTTCTTCGGGACCGCCTGCGCAGAATGTACATTTGTCCATTTTGCCACGGCTACCAAAGTTACCCGCCTGGGGAAACTGGGGTGCGCCGAAGGGGCAGGCGTAGAAGCAATACCCACAACCAATGCACAGATCCTTGGAGTGCAACACGATGCCGTCTTCAGTCTGGTAGAAGCAATCCACCGGACAAACCGCCATACAAGGCGCATCTGAACAGTGCATGCAAGCTACCGAGATCGAGCGCTCGCCAGGCTTACCATCTTCGATGGTCACCACGCGTCGACGGTTGATACCCCAGGGGACTTCATGCTCATTCTTACAGGCCGTCACGCAGGCATTACATTCGATGCAGCGTTCGGCGTCGCAAAGGAATTTTGCGCGTGCTTGTCCTTCAAGTGCCATGGTCTACACCTCTTGTTATGCCGGCATGATCGAACACAGGGTGGATTTGGTCTCTTGCATCTGCGTGACCGAGTCATACCCATATGTTTGAACAACGTTTGTAGATTCACCCAGAACATAAGGATCAGAGCCTTTGGGATACTTATCCCTCAGAGACTTACCTTCCAGGTGCCCGCCGAAGTGGAACGGCATGAAGGCTACGCCCTCACCGACACGTTCGGTCACCATTGCCTTGACTTTAATGCGCCCGCCTTCCGGACCGGCAACCCAGACATCATTGCCATCGCGGATGTTCAGGTTATTCGCGTCTCGAGGATTCACCTCAATAAACATGTCCTGCTGCAATTCTGCCAGCCAGGGGTTGGAGCGCGTCTCGTCACCGCCACCCTCATATTCGACCAGACGACCAGAAGTCAGGATGATGGGGAAGTCCTTGCTGAAGTCTTTCTTCTGAATGGACTCGTACAAGGTAGGAACACGCCAGAACGTCTTGTCTGCATAGGTCGGATAATCTTTGACCAAGTCTCGGCGTGTCGTGTAGAGCGGCTCTCGGTGAATCGGCACAGGATCCGGGAAGTTCCACACCACAGTCCGCGCCTTGGCGTTACCAAAAGGTGCACACTCGTGTTTGATCGCAACACGTTGTATACCGCCAGACAGGTCGGTCTTCCAGTTAGTCTCGGGGCCGGCAATCGCGTCTATGGTGGCACGCTCTTCAGCCGTAAGATCTCCATCCCACCCCAGATCCATCAACATTTGCATGGTGAACTCGGGATATCCGTCCTTGATATCGGAGTTTTTCGAGTAGACCCCTTCTGCCAATAGGTTTTCGCCATTGCGCTCGACACCGAACCGGGCACGGAAGGTTAGCCCCCCCTCAGACACCGGCAACGACATATCGTACAGGTTCGGTGTTCCCGGATGGTTCATCTCTGGCGTACCCCAACTGGGCCAGGGCAAACCGTAGATATCTCCATCGCATGGCCCACCACTTGCACGAAGGGTAGTCCTGTCGAAGTGGTGCTGATACTGCATGTGTTTCTTGAGGCGCTCAGGCGACTGGCCCGTGTAGCCGATTGTCCACATTCCGCGGTTGAATTCGCGAGTGAGGTCCTCGATCACAGGCTCATCGCCTTCAATAGCGATGTTGCGGAACATACGATCGGTGAAGCCGAATTTATCCGCAAACAGCTTCATGATTTCGTGATCAACCTTCGAGTCAAACAGTGGCTCGATAACGGTTTCACGCCACTGGAGCGACCGGTTCGATGCGGTTACGGAACCACGGGTCTCGAACTGGGTGGTCGTTGGCAACAGGTAAGCGCCATCTTTGCGATCATGCAGCACCGCCGAAACGGTCGGGAAAGGATCGACTACCACCAGAAGATCCAGTTTCTCCATGGCTTCCTTCATTTCAAGCATTCGGGTCTGGGAGTTGGGCGCATGCCCCCACAGAACCATGGCGCGGGTGTTGTCAGGCTGTTCAAGATTTTCCTTGGCTTCCAGAACACCATCGATCCAGCGAGAAACGGGAATACCCTTCTCATTCATCATGTTTTTGGACTTGCCGTTTTTGTCCCACACGGCAAACCGACCTTTCAGCCAATCCGTGTCTTCCTCCCATACGCGTGCCCAGTGGGCCCAGGCGCCCGCGCTCAGGCCGTAGTAACCCGGCAGGGTGTCAGCCAGAACGCCAAGGTCCGTGGCGCCCTGCACATTGTCGTGACCACGGAAGATATTAGTGCCGCCGCCGGGAGTACCCATATTACCCAGAGCCAGCTGCAAGATGCAGTATGCTCGCGTGTTGTTGTTGCCGTTGGAGTGCTGGGTACCACCCATACACCAGATCACCGTGCCCGGGCGGTTATTGACCAGGGTGCGGGCGACACGCTCAAGCTGAGCGCCCGGCGCCCCGGTTACACGCTCGACTTCTTCCGGATTCCAGCGTTTCACCTCTTCACGAATCTCATCCATTCCCCAGACCCGGGTGCGGATGAACTCTTTATCTTCCCACTTATTCTCGAAAATATGCCACAGAATACCCCAGACCAAGGCAACGTCTGAGCCGGGCCGGAAACGGACAAACTCATCAGCATGAGCTGCGGTGCGTGTGAATCTCGGGTCACACACAATCAGCGGCGCGTTGTTTTCTTCTTTGGCCTTCAGAACATGCAGAAGCGATACAGGGTGTGCCTCTGCGGGGTTGCCCCCGATGATGAAGATCGCTTTGGAATTGTGAATGTCGTTGTAGGAGTTGGTCATCGCACCGTAGCCCCAGGTGTTGGCTACGCCGGCTACGGTGGTGGAGTGACAGATTCGCGCCTGGTGATCAACGTTATTTGTGCCCCAGTAGGCAGCAAATTTACGATATAGGTAAGCCTGCTCGTTGTTGAACTTGGCACTGCCCAGCCAGTAGACCGAGTCAGGCCCGCTCTCGTCGCGGATCTGCAGCATCTTGTCGCCGATCTCATTGATGGCCGTATCCCAGGAAATCTTCTGCCACTGACCGTTGACCATTTTCATGGGCGACTTCAGTCGACGCTCGCCATGCGCATGCTCGCGCACCGAAGCACCTTTGGCGCAGTGGGACCCCAAATTAAAAGGGCTGTCCCAACCTGGCTCCTGGCCGGTCCATACGCCGTTCTGGACTTCGGCTTCTACCGTGCAGCCTACCGAGCAGTGCGTACACACCGATTTTTTACGGACGACTTCGCCACCACTGGTCGATGGGGTCGCAGCTTCAACCCGTCCCGACGTCAGCGACAATGCCGCCAAACCACCCACTGCGACACCAGAGGTCGTTAAGAACTGACGACGATCCAGAGTCTTGGCAGCGAGAGATGAAAGTAAAGAGCCTGCACGGGGGCCTTTCGCTACCCCGTTGGTCTTCTTCCTTAACATGTCTCATACCTCTCTCATTATTATTCTCGTTTTTTCTGGAGGTGTGATCATCCAAGAGCATCACGCAATCTTGAATGGATCACGCTTCCTCAAAAGCGAGCCGATTCGAAATATTTACGTGTGTGTTCCGTATCACGTAGTCCGCGACTCTTCGGCGCGTCTTGTCTGACGACCTCCGCTGCGGCGTTCGGTGCAACCGTCATTGCAACGGCAGCGGGAGCTGCGGCTGCGGCCATTTGCAGGAAACGGCGACGGCTGTTGTCACGCTTAGGGTTGTCCATAGGACACCTCCCCCTGGGTTAAGGGACCATTCAGGCCCCGGTTACTGAATTGCAAAGGCATCCGCCTCTATCGTAATGAAGACCCGCCCAAGCGAGCCCACAGGTGTGTAGAAGATGGCACTTTGCGCTTCTTCCAAATCTGTAAAAAATAATGCCGCCCACTTCGCCAGATGTGCGTCGAAAAAGGCCTTTTGCGAGGCCAGGCTGCTATCACAGGGGAATTCACCAGAAATGATGCCCGCCATAATTTCACAAAGCGTTCCTATGTGATCTTCCGGTTCCTTAACATCGCTACGGGCTTTGATGCCCCGGGCCAAGAGATCTGTACGCAATTCCGCAAGGGGCTTCTCGTTCAAAAAACCTGTGAGGTAATAGCTGGCGTATGGCAGAAGCTCTCCGCGACCGAGTCCAACGAACAGGTTGTTGTACTCGCTTTCAACATCTGGCGACGAGGTGCGCTGCGCTAGAGCGGCCAGATTTTTAGAAACCGAGCCAAGAGGCGTGTCATCACCCTCTAACGACGCCAAGCCTTCAAGCAGCTCTGCCGAGGGAGGGTTGCCCAGCAGGACCCCCAGTAATTGATAAATCTGAGCCCTCGCTCGATCCTCGTCACTGATCGAGCGAGGGCATTGAACTTCAGCAGTGTTGAGCAAGTCTCAATCCTTAGCTTTTGATTAATTTTTGTACTGTTTATCTTTATAGCGCCGATCCAACGCAGGCGCAACTTCGCACCTGAATACGATTACTCAAAACGCATTCTGGGGCGGTAGTGCGGCACGACATCTACATCAGCTTCGCCAACTGAGGATTCGACGCTACGCTCATCGGGCAGTGGATCAACAGCAACCGTGGGCTCCGGTTTTTCTGCAGTTCTTACAGCCTCAACCGGATCTGGTGTTTCCACTGGTGCGTCGACCGGATTTTCGAGTTGCGCATCGATTTTCCTGGTTTTATCAATCAAACCTTGACCCACTTTGTATAGGGTCTTTGCACCTTTAACTGTCATACCAGCGTCAGTGAAATCCTCATCATAATCGTTAAGGCCATCCAATACCGCCAGAACGGGGTTGGATTTCCAGAGTGATCGCAGCGCTTTGCGGCGCAGCAGATCAGGAATCTCTTTTCGCATAAACCCGGTAACGTCTGTCCCCAACTCAATATTGTCCGGATCAGGCAAGCCGTATTTATCGAGTATTTCCTGTTCAGACAAAGCCTCATTCAGCGCCCTCTCCTGCTCTTCAGGAGAGGGAACAGGCTCTGCAGAGGGAGCAGAAGCGGGATCAGTCTTTCTGTCCGCCTCTGCTTTTCTGCGCGACCAGCGCTGTAAACGTGACTCGGCCATCACTGCAGCCTCGGCTTTTTGATGTTGGCGGGAGCGCGATAGACATCGCTGTCCTGACGGATACGCGGATCGCCTTTTGCGTCCTCGATACCATCAACACGGATCTCGTCGCGACGGCGTTTCTTGAACGGCTCTTCTATATAATGCATGTCGACAAACTCTTTGATCCAGGCCGCCATGGACTCTGGTACAGGCACCGCTTCAACAATACTCTCGCCGCTATCAAGAGAATCCAGTGCCTCATGGGCGCTAGCGGTTACGGTGCTGACAACCCACCCCGATGGAGACCGGCCCGTTACATCTTTATCCATGACGACCCAGACTGAAGGAACGCTCATATTGAGGGACACCAGATACCCCTCCACATCGGCGCGAAACAACTCCATGGTCACTGTGCCTGCATGGAAATCGACCACCTCGCCCTCGTGAACCAGTTCTTTCCAAAAAGCCTCCGGTGCACCCGGTATAATGGCGACTGGCTTCCAGATATCACGCGCCCAGCGGGTAACGCCTGGCGACCGGCGAACGACGACCCCGACTTGTACCTCGCGTCTCCACTGATCTGTTCGACTGCTCATAACATTTCTCTTTTGTTATAGCCTGAAACTAGCAGGAACCGGACACTTATCCAATTGTCCAAACGTAAATGGCTGTGGCATGCTCGGACAGTAAAACCAATTCGTTTATGGATAACAACAACGAAAAGAGCCAGGTTCCTGATGACAGCACACAAAACCCTACTGCTATGTTCCTGCGACAAGACACAGTCCTTCGATCCTGATGCTCTGCGGGCGGCTGCAGACGCTGAACATGTTGTCGCGGTGAATCAACTGTGCGGCAAAGACATGAAAACTGCCGCTGAACATCTGGGAGCCCGCAACGATGTACTTATCGCCTGTGGCCAGCAGGCAGCCTTGTTCGAACGCCTTGCCGAGGACGTATACGCTGAGATTCAGTACGCCGCGCCGCTCCACACCATTGATATCCGTGACCGTGCCGGCTGGAGCGCTCCAAACGCCAACCCCAGGCGCTTACACGCCAAGCAGGCGGCCCTGATTGCAGCAGCCCAGCTGCCGTCCCCAATGGCACCAGCGAAAACCATACTGTCCAGCGGTGTATGTTGTATTGTCGGCCCCACCGAACTGGCTATCACAATGGCAGAGCTGGTTCAGGACGAACTCGGAGTCACTTGCATCGTTAATGATGCTGGCCCTATTCAGCTGCCTTCTGCTGCATACGACGTGGCGAAGGGACAGCTAACGGGGGCTTATGGCGCACTGGGTAACTTCAAACTGGAGTTTGCCCACCTGCAAACCCTCAATCCCGCCGGGCGTGGTGAACTGGGCTATGGGGAATCGAAGGCCACGGCCCGAAGCGAGTGCGACGTATTTATCGATCTGCGCGGCAGTGCCCCTGCATTTCCCAGTCACCAGAAGCGCAACGGCTATTTCTGGGCTGACCCGAAAAAGACCGGAGAGCTGGAACGTATCGCCCTGACGGCCCGGGAGCGTGTTGGCGAGTTCGAAAAAACGGTGTATTTCAGGCTGGAAGAATCCCTGTGTGCACACTCCCGAGCCAACCAGCCCGGGTGTACCCGCTGCCTGGATGTATGCCCCACCGAGGCAATTTTTTCTGCCGGTGATCATATCCAGATCGATTCAGATATCTGCGCCGGCTGCGGATCTTGTGCGGCGGTTTGCCCGACGTCAGCGGTGACCATGAACGAAACCCCGTTCGAAGCACTGACCAAAGCTGTGGATGTTATGGCCAAGGTCTATCGCGAGCAAACCGACGAATCCCCACGCCTGGTTTTTCACACCCTCGGCACCGGCGCCGAGGCCATGGCCTATCTGGCCAGATACGACGATGGGCTCGCAGACGATCTGATTCCGATGGGGCTGGAACACACAGACAGAGTTGGTCACGCCGAAATAATGGCAGCATTCGGGGCAGGCTATGCCGAAGTCCTGATTCTTGCCGACAACGAACTGGATCGTCGGGCTTTGTCTGCCGAAGTTGAATTGGCCCAAGCCATGCTCAAAGGAAGCGGTAACTCACCGGGTCGGGTTCGGGTTATCAACGCGATTGAGCTTTGCGATGCTGGCGACAACGCCGGGAGAGTGAGTGATCCTGTTTTGCTGGTTGGCGGGCGCCGGGACATCACAAGAGTGACTGTTGCCGCCATGTCTGACACGGTCGGAGCACCCATCCCCCTTCCTGCAGGCGCACCGTACGGTGCCATCGACGTTGATTCTGATAAATGCACACTCTGCCTGGCCTGCGTATCGCTATGTCCGACAGGCGCGCTTGGTGACCACCCGGACCGCCCCGAAATTCAGTTCACAGAAAACGCTTGTGTCCAATGCGGAGTCTGCGACAGTACCTGCCCGGAAACAGCTATCAGCATGCGGCCCCAGCTGGACGTATCCAAGGCTGCACTGGTTGCCCGCCCACTCCATGGCGAGGAGCCTTTCGAGTGCATCAAATGTGGCGTTCCGTTTGGCGTCGCCAGTACCATCAACCGCATTGTTGAGAAGCTTGAAAACCAGCACTGGATGTACAAGAACTCTGACAACGTCCAGCTTATCAAGATGTGCGATGACTGCCGGGTCAAATCCCAGTTCCACGGGGATCAGGCGCCCATGGCGAAGGGGGAGCGGCCCAGGGTGCGCACCAGAGACGATTACCTGGACAGCTAAAAAACAGGACACAACATGGTCGAATACACTGAAGTGGGAAAGCCCAACCTGATCGGCACCGATGCGCCAAAACCACGGGACAAAAACCCTAAAGGGATTGGTCGCATCATCGCCATTGCATCGGGCAAAGGCGGCGTGGGCAAGTCAACGGTTGCGTCCAACCTGGCTGTCGCGCTGGCTTCCAAGGGCCTGAAAGTTGGCCTCCTGGATGCCGACGTTTACGGCCCAAGCCAGCCCCGCATGTTGGGGGTTTCCGGCCGCCCGTCCAGTCCCGACGGGCATACCATTCTGCCCCTGCGCAATCATGGCGTGACATTGATGTCCCTGGGGCTTATGACCGCTGATGACGAAGCGATCGTCTGGCGCGGACCCATGCTCATGGGCGCCCTGGAACAGATGATGAATCAGGTGGACTGGGGCAGACTGGACGTTTTGCTGGTCGATCTTCCCCCGGGCACGGGCGACGTTCAGATGACGCTGAGCCAAAAATTTTTCGTTGCTGGCGCCGTTGTGGTCTCGACACCACAAGACATTGCAATGATGGATGCCCGCAAAGGCATTGATATGTTCAATCGGATGGACGTGCCGTTGCTCGGCTTGATCGAAAACATGGCTTCTTTCGTGTGTGACGGGTGCGGTAAAGAACACCACCCCTTTGGATCCGGCGGCGCCCGGGCAGAGGCAGCAAAGCTTGGAGCCCCCTTTCTTGGCGAGATCCCCCTCGACCTGGACATCCGTCTCGGTTCGGACGGAGGCGTGCCTATCGTGGTATCAAAGCCGGAAAGTCCGCAAGCAAAAGCCTTTCAACGCATAGCCGACGAGGTTATCGCTTCCGAGGCATACGCCAGGGCCATCCTATGATCGAGCGCCCCCGGTTTCCACCCTTACTCACGGGAGAGGTGGTTCCCAAACATACAGACCCCTTTAACAAGGCTGTCAGCCGGGCCATTGCAGGCGTTGATTCCGGCACCATCTTTTACTCCGAGGCAGGCGAAACCTTACGGGCGGCTTTGGTGCTGGCACCGGAGATGCCTCTGGAAGAGGCTATTCAAGCCGTGTATGTGGCCCAGATTGGCCTGGCGGAGAGTCTGGGCGCATTAGCGCCACCTGAAGTCCCCGTGTACTTCCAATGGCCAGACCGCATCAAGGTCAACGGCGCGCTGTGTGGTGGAGTTCGCTTTGCCGCGGATGGCTCCGACCCAAAGTCGCATCCCCAGTGGCTGGTTGTTGGCATTGATGTGCCTTTCAGCCGGTTGACCGACGAACCGGGCAACAACCCCAATCAAACCTGCCTGCAAGAGGAGGGCTGTGTTGATATTACCCCCATGGCGCTGCTGGAAAGCTGGTCCAAGCATACGTTGTTGTGGCTGACTTACTTCATGGATAGCGGGTTTGAACGCGTACACAACGAGTGGCGGCCTCGCTGTGACACCCTGGGTAAAATGATCGACTACCCAAAGCCAGGTACCTTTGTCGGGCTGGATGAAAAAGGTCGCATGTTATTGCGTCAGGACGTTATGACCGAAACATTGAGTTTGATTGAATTCGCGGAGCACGTATGAAACTCGCCCGAACCCTGCGACTGGATATATCTGACGAAAACGTCTTTGAAGTGCCTGCTCCCAGCGGGGAATGGGCAATCTCAGGCGGGTTCGAGTTTTCCAACTGGACTGAAACAGAGCTCAAAGGCAAGGCCCGCCAAGCCTTCACCAACGGTTGGTACAGCATAGAGTCGGGTGGCCGCGCCAGTTTTGTTGGCGTGTGCAAGATCACCGACGCCGAATTGGAACTGATGCGAAAAGCCCTCGCGCAAACTTTTGTAGAAAGTTACGGCGCGCCGGACATAGATGCGGCCTACCCGGTCGCCTACGAAGAAATCGATCAGATGTGTGATATGTGTGAGGATTTCGAGGAGAACACCCTGTTAATGGTCAGTCGCACGCTGACCGAGTTGGGCGTTGAGGAAACTTACCGCTCCAGGGCGCCACAAGATGCGTCACTGGAAGCCTTTGCCGTGCACGGCAGCGTCGAGTAATTACAACCCGAAGCTGCCGTAGGGAATAAACTGCACAGGAGTTCCCGGTTCGATCTGCTGAGCGCTTTCGTCCAGCTCCACCAAACCCTCAGACCAGGCAAGCCCGGTCACCCGGCCCGAACCTTCCGAGCCGAACACCTCAACCTGGCCATTGCGTATCCGGGCGCGCAGCATCTCGCTTCGCCCCGGCTTTTTGTTCTTATGAAAGTTGGCAGGTATCGCATAAGCCTGGGGTTCGAACCACTCACTGCCAGCAAGAAGCGCCATCGCTGGCGCACCAAAACGCAGTGCACAGACCCAGGCCGCTACCGGGTTGCCCGGCAAACCTACCACCGGTGTGCCCTGGAACATGGCTAGCGCCAGGGGCCGGCCCGGCTTTATCGCGATGCGCCAGTTACTGATGTCGCCATGTGCTTTCAATGTTTTTGATACATGGTCCTCGTCTCCCGCAGAGATTCCGCCACTCGTCAGGATCAGGTCGCAGCGCTTGGCGCCACTCTCCAAAGCGGCCTTTACGTCTTCGCCCCGGTCGAGTACATGACCGAGGTCCACCAGCTCATAACCAAGCTGGACCACCAGTGCACTCAGCATCGGGAGATTGGCGTCGTAGATTTGCCAATCAGTAACCGCTGAACCAACAGGTTTCACTTCATCCCCCGTGGACAAGACGCCAACACGGAGCCGCTCGAAGACATCAACCGAGTCGATGCCCACACTGGCAAGGACAGAAATCTGGGTAGGTGTCAGACGGGTACCCGCCGTGAGAACCCGGTCCTGTACCTGAATATCCTCTCCGGCCTCACGTAAGTTAGCGCCCGCTTTCAACGTACCCTGCAAATGCAGCTGGTTTTCGATGACCTCGCAGTCCTCTTCCAGAACCACCGTATCAGTACCAGCAGGTATCACCGCGCCGGTAAGAATACGGATAGCATGCCCTGCGGGTACATGCCCCATATAAGGTTCCCCGGCGGCACTTCGGCCCTCAACCAGAGGCATGGCGCAGGGCACATCAGTTAAAGGTCCTGCGAACGCATAGCCATCAACTGCAGAGTTGCTGCTGGGAGGATGTGCGCGAGGCGCATAGACATCGCTCGCCAATATCCGGCCACTCACCTGTGACAGAGGAACGGCAGGCTCTATGCCCACCACAGGATGCAGGCGTGAGCGCAAACGCTCCAGCGCCTCTTCTACTGGCGTCCAGTTGACTCCGGGGGGCAAAGCAAAACAGTCATTGCGAAGCGGGTTCATGGCTCTCCTGATTATTGCTTTTCAGAGTTCAGGACAAAATCAGCAATTCCGGGTACATCGTTCAAATCAAAAACGGGACCCGGGAACTCCGCAGCGTAGTCCGCCGCCAAAGCTACAATGTTGGAGTCTTCCGGGTACAAGGGTGTTCGCGAACTTTCCTGCCGATGCACTTCGATCTTTCGGTGCGAGTGGGTTTTGAACCCCTCTACCACGACCCAATCGCAGGGGCCCAGGCGAGCCAGCAATTGTTCCAGTGTTGGCTCTTCGGCGCCTCGTAGTTCGTGCATGATGGCGAAACGCTGTCCACCGGCCAGGATGACCTCCTGGGCACCAGCATCTCGGTGTTTGTAGCTATCAGTGCCTGGCTGGTCCACGTCCACCATGTGGTGGGCGTGCTTGATCGAGTTTACCGTGAGCCCCCTGTCGGAGAGCTCACGAATCAATGCACTGGCCAGCGTTGTTTTCCCGGAGTTCTTCCACCCCACGATACCAATTACATTCACTTGAGGTGTTTCTCCGCCCAGGCAAGGTCTTCTGGTGTATTAATGTTGAAAAAATCACCCTCGTTGAAAACCACCAGGGTTTCACCCTGGGATTGTGTCCACTGACGGATCTTGCGAACTCCAGCGTTCAGGGCTGCTCGCAAATCATGACGTAACGCGACCTGCCAGCGACCAAAGGTCGGCTGGGGCAGTCGACCGCGCTCCGGATCCGGGGTGGCTGCCAACACGACAGGAGTATCGTATCCGGCCAGCCGCTCTGCCAGGTTCCGGGGGAAGGATGGAGTATCCGCAGCGACGCTGATCAGCCACTCATGGCCCTGCTCGGCCGCCCAATCCATACCAGCCAGAACACCGGCCAGAGGCCCGGGAAAATCACCAATCGAATCTGCCACCACCGGCAAACTCAGGTCGTCATACCGGCTCAGGTCCCCATTGGCATTCAGCACAACGGCATCAACCTGCGGAGTAATACGCTCGATGACGCGTTCGATTAATGACTGGTCACCCAGCATCAGTCGTCCTTTGTCACCACCACCCATTCGGTTGGCCTGGCCACCGGCCAGAATAACCGCGCACTCAGTCATGCCCTGCCCCTTTTCGACGTTGCTTTCTGTCTTCATCGGGAACCTGGGACAGGTCCTGATCGAACACCAGGCGATGCTGGCCACTGAGGCAGGTGAATTTCTTGCCCCGCATCCGCCCGATCAGCGTCAACCCGACCTGTCGGGCAATATCGACACCCCAGGCCGTGAAGCCCGACCGGCTGATCAGGGTCGGTATGCCCATCAGGGCTGTTTTGATTACCATTTCAGAGGTCAATCGACCCGTTGTGTAGAGAACCTTGTCTGCCGCCGGGATGCCATTCAGGTACATCCAGCCTGCGATCTTGTCGACCGCATTGTGGCGCCCGACATCCTCCATGTAAGCAAGGATTTCGCGACCCTGACACAAAGCAGTGCCATGAATGGCGCCGGTTTCCATATACAGGCTGGGCGTGTGGTTAATCTGGTAGGAGAGATCGTAAAAGGTGCTGGTATGTACGGGGGTATCCGGCAGAAGCAATCCATCCAGCCCAGCCATCATGTCACCAAAAACAGTGCCCACGGCGCAGCCGGAAGTTCGGGTCTTCTTTTCCAGCTTGTGCTCCACATCCGTCACATTTTCGGTGCGAACCACAGCGACTTCCAGCTCCTCGTCAAAATCGATCTTCGTGACCTGATCAGTCTCTTTGAGCATACCCTGATTCAGGAGAAAACCGAGTGCCAGGTACTCAGGATGATCGCCGATGGTCATCGCTGTGACGATCTCCTGGCTATTCAGATAGATGGTCAGCGGACGCTCTTCGATCACACTGATCGACTTCGGTTGACCATTTTCATCAACACCCTCAACCATGCGGGATAGTCGAGGGTCTTCAGGGTTCGGCAAAAGAGTTATAGTCGTCATGTTTCCTGTAGCACTTTCAAGAACTCCACCGCCTTGAATCTCAATGAGCGTCCGCAAAGACTAGCCTATTTGGCATTCGGAAAAAACAGCTGTTGTCCGTCAACCTTAAAGTCGGCAATCGCTTGCTGGCCCTCTTCGGAAATCAGCCAATTGTGCCACTTCAGAGCCAGGTCGTGCTTGAGATGTGGGTGTTTATCCTCGGAAAGCAGCAAACTGCCATACTGGTTGAACAGCACCTTGTCGCCTTCGAAAAGTAGCGTCAGATTCTGACGGTTTCCGAATGCCACCCAGGTAGCGCGATCTGACATTACATAAGCATCCATGGCCGCAGCAGTATTGAGCGTTGGTCCCATTCCACTGCCGAGCTCCCTATACCAGTCTCCATCGGGCTCAACACCGGCGTTTGCCCAAAGGCGCAACTCCGCACGGTTGGTGCCACTGTCATCACCGCGCGAAGCAAAGGGTGCCTCCGCCTTGGCAATAGCCGCAAAGGCTTCTTCAGCAGTTTTCGCCTTGCTGATATTAGCCGGGTCCCCTGCGGGCCCAATCAATACGAAGTCGTTATACATGACATCAGCTCGCTCGCTGGCGTAGCCGTCTTCGACAAACCGCTGCTCCCCCGCCGTGTCGTGCACCAGCAGGCTGTCGGCATCGCCGCGACGCGCGATTTCAAACGCCTGCCCTGTGCCCACGGCTACCACCCGAACGTCGATTCCGGTAGCGTCTTCAAACTTTGGCAAGATGGAGCTGAACAACCCCGAATTCTCAGTCGATGTGGTGGAGGCCAGGGTAATGTGGTCTTCGGCGTAGGCGCTGAATGCCAGGCCGATACTGGTTACACCTGCCAACAACAGATTAAGCGTCTTTTTCATCTTGTTTTCTCCTTTACTTAATGTGAAAGCCGAACTATTCGACCAGTTCTCCCGCTATAAATGCCTGCGCCTCTCGAGAGACAGGCTTGTCAAAAAAAGTATCAGAAGGCGTGTGTTCACGGATTTTTCCGCCCGACAAGAAAATCACATCCCCGGCAAGGCGCCTCGCCTGATGTAAATCATGAGTAGTCATCACAATGCGCGTACCCCGCTGATGAAATTCGCGCACCGCGGCCTCGACAGCTTTGATCGCCGCCGGGTCAAGCGCAGAGGTGGGCTCATCAAGAAACAACACATTGGGAGAAAGCACCCAGGCGCGCGCCAGAGCCAGTCGCTGCTGCTCACCACCCGAGAGCACCCGCGCTGGCGTATGGCTACACGCACTAAGGCCAAAACGGTCAAGCGCATCAAAAGCAAGCTTTGCTCGGGACTTGCGCGGCACCTTGTTCACCGCCAACGCGTGAATGAGATTGGCTACGGCCGAGCGGCGTAAAAGCACCGGCTGCTGGAACACCATTGCCTGGCGGGGACGCCCCTCGCCGGACCAGCTGACCTGCCCCTGAGTAGGAGTGAGCAAACCGTGCGCCAATCGCAGCAGAAGACTTTTGCCTGCCCCGTTAGGCCCCATCACCATAGAGGGGCCGGCGCTCTTCAGAGTGAATGAACAAGGCCCCAGAAGAACCTTGTCTTCGTGGCTAAAAACGACGTCATCAAAGCTCAATGCTGGCGGAGGGCAAAGGGCGGAGGAAGCAAGGAGCGAAGCGTTAAACGCAGTCATCCTGTCCGCCTCCGGGTCATCTCACCCACCCAATAAGCGCATGCGTTAACCAACATGATCAGCGACAGCAGCACAACCCCCAGTCCCAGCGCCAAGGGGAGGTTGCCTTTCCCGGTTTCCAGCACGATGGAGGTTGTCATTACTCGCGTGACGCCCTCAATGTTGCCGCCAACCATCATCACTGCGCCCACCTCGGCACTGGCGCGACCGAACCCGGCAAGCAGAATGGTCAATAGCGCAAAGCGGGCATCCCAAAGAAGAGTGGGCACCATGCGCGAGCGTGACATGCCCAGCGAGACGAACTGCTCACGGTATTCTCCCAGAAGCTCTTCTACTTTTTGGCGCGAGAGCGCGGCCAGAATGGGCAGCACCAGAAGCACCTGCGCAATGACCATGGCCCCCGGTGTAAACAATAAGCCCCACTCACCCAACGGCCCGGCGCGCGAGAGCGACAAATATACGATAAGCCCGGCGACAACCGGAGGCAGCCCCATCAGGGCATTGAGCACGACAATTAATCCGCCGCGCCCGGGGAATCGCCATAGCGCTACAGCCGCTCCAAGGGGAAATCCCAGCACCGCTGCGACCAGTACCGCGAGAAGCGAAATTTGTAGCGAAAGCGCCACGATCTGAAAAAGCGCGGCATCAAAATTTAACAGTAGCGATAGCGCTACATAGAACGCATTATTTTCCACGGCTGCGTCTCCTTGATATTCAGCATCGTGGCGTTTATAACTACGCTTTGCACAATCTGCTGAAAAATATGCAGCCAAGAACAGCATTGTGCGCTCGAACAGCAGGAGATACAGATGCCCCTACCCGCCTACCTCACTACGGCTGAAGCTGCAGAGTATCTGCGCCTGAAAGAGCGCAAAGTCTACGACCTGGTCAGCCAAGGCGTTATTCCCTGCGTTCGGGTGACAGGAAAACTGTTATTTCCGCGTCAGCGTATTGATCTTTGGCTAATGAATCACCTGGAAAGTGATGACGCTGTAAGCTCTCCAATCCCTCCAATCCTGGCGGGCAGCCAGGACCCCCTTCTGGAGTGGGCCGTTAAAGAGAGCGGCGCGGAGCTGGCTTTACTGTGTCAGGGAAGCGGCGACGGCGTACACAGATTAATTGATGGGCGCGCGATGCTCGCCGGGATGCATATCTGGCATGCGGAAAGCCGGCGCTACAACGACCCTGCCACATTGGGGCTGAGCGGGATGCGCGACCTGGTGCTGATCCGTTGGGCAAAACGTCAGCAGGGACTGCTATTAGCCTCCGACAATCCCCATCAACTTTCGCGATTAGAGGATATTACTCGCCCCGGCATAAGGTTCGCGCACCGCCAGCCCGATGCCGGCGTCAGCCATTTGCTGCAGGGTTTGCTCACTCGCCACCGTATCGATGCCGCGAAGCTGACATGGGCAGCTCACCCATCGCTCAGCGAGGATGATCTTGCCTTGGCTATTCGTCAGGGAGAAGCGGATATCGGAGTAGGAATCAAAGCTGCGGCGCGGCGCCAGGGGCTGGCTTTTATACCTCTGCAAGAGGAATATTTCGACCTGGCCATGCGCAGGCGGCACTATTTTGAGCCGACGCTACAGCGTTTATTGGCATTCGCCAGAAGCGACCGCTTTGCTCAGCGTGCCGAAGTGCTTGGTGGCTACGATATCAGTGAACTGGGGAAAGTCGTGTATAACGCCTGAACAACTCCAATATCAATAAGCGGTCGAATCAACCTGGAGCCTGCATGCGTTCACTACAAAAAGGCCTGGTGAAGGATGCCAGCGGAGCGCTGGGTGATCTTGGCACCCTGATTCCTCTGGGTCTCGGTGCTATTGGGCTAGCTGGCCTGGCACCGGTACCGGTATTGGTGGGGTTTGCCGTTTTCTACATCGCAACAGGGCTGTATTACCGCCTGCCGATACCAGTGCAACCCATGAAAGCCGTTGCTGCAGTGCTGCTCACCACTCAAGTAAGTTCTCAGAGCCTTATCGCCAGCGGGGTGCTGATCGGGGGGATTTTACTGCTACTCGGTTTCACCGGGTGGATTAACGGGGCGGCACGCCTCATACCAAAATCTGTGCTGAGCGGCCTTCAATTGGGGTTGGGGTTAATGCTGGCCAACATGAGCCTCGGCCTGATGGCCACATCCCTGCCGCTGGGTGTGGTCACGCTGGTCATTCTGGGCATTATCCTGAAGGTGTTGCCGAACTGGCCAGCCGCAGTGATAGGGCTGGGTTCGTCTATCGCCATCGGAACAATTATGGGGGCGCCGGGGCTCACGCTTCCTCTCGCGGATTCGACCACACTCTCACTCCCCGAGTTGCCCAGCATGGACGATTGGCAACAGTCCATTTCCATGCTGGTGCTACCCCAACTGGCGCTCACGATAACCAATGCCATTGTACTGACCGCTCTGGTGGTGGGGGACTATTTCGGCGAGCAATCGCACCGAGTCTCGCCAGCCCGGCTTTCGGTGACTAGCGGTTTGGCGAATCTCGTTATGGTGCCTCTCGGTGCCTTACCCATGTGCCACGGAGCGGGTGGCGTGGCGGCGCATTATCGCTTCGGCGCCCGAACCGGCATGGCGCCCGTTTTGCTGGGAACGGCTTTGCTTCTGGTGGTTTTTATACCTGGCGGGCTCTCCATGATTGCGGCAATTCCTATGGCCGGGCTTGGGGCTCTTCTGTTCGTGGCCGCCGTCGAGCTTGCATTGTCCAGACGCCTGTGGACAGCCAAACCGTCCTGTTGGCCAGTTATTGCAATAACCGCATTGGTAACCGTTTGGGCCGACCCGTTTTTCGGGCTTCTGGCCGGAGTCGCTTCTGAGACTGTTCGAGCCGCCTGGTTACGCAGGCGAGAGGTTGTCTAGACGAAAAAACCGCCCGAGAGCGTGGCTCAGGGGCGGTTTTAAGCAGTCGGGATGCAATCAGAGATTGCTGTCCAGGAATGCTGCGAGCTGCGATTTGGACAGTGCGCCCACTTTCGTGGCGTCGACGTTGCCGTTTTTGAACAGCATCAGGGTCGGAATGCCACGGATGTTAAACTTGGGCGGCGTCTGTTCGTTTTCGTCGATGTTGAGTTTGCAGACTTTCAGCTTGCCATCGTATTCATCGGCAATTTCTTCAAGTACGGGCGCAATCATTTTGCAGGGGCCGCACCATTCCGCCCAGTAATCTACCAGTACGGGTACGTCAGACTGAAGCACGTCCTGTTCAAAAGATGCATCCGTTACGTTTACGATATTTCCGCTCATTTCATTTTCCTGATTAGTGCTTTGACGACTACTTTACGCGATTGATCCCGCCTATGTGAAGCAGTAGATCCACCAGCTTGAATCAGAGATCTTCTGAAACCAGCCAAATCCACCAGCACTCTGCCAAAGCCAAACCCGGGCATTTACTGACAGGTCCGGGGATTATCGCTTATAGTACGCGCACGTTCATACCACAGGACTCTGATCACAGTGACGGCCTCCTCTTCTGCCGAAAACACGTCTACTCCGCCGGATATGCTGGCAGCCATTGATATGGGCTCAAACAGTTTCCACATGGTTGTGGCCAGGCTCGTACACGGCGAAATCCGCACCATCGAAAAAATGGGCGAAAAAGTACAGCTCGGCGACGGCCTTGATTCCGAAAACTGCCTGACCGAGGAAGCCCAGGAGCGTGGCCTGGATTGCCTGCGCAGGTTTGCCCAGCGCCTCAATGGCACGCCGCCGGAAGGTGTGCAGGTGGTCGGCACCAACGCGCTCAGGGTGGCGCGCAATGCCAGCCAGTTTATTGCTCGGGCCGAGGAGGTTCTGGGTTATCCGGTAGAGATTATTGCCGGCAGGGAAGAAGCCCGACTGATTTACCTGGGCGTCTCGCACACCTTGTCTGATGATGCCGGGGGCCGCCTGGTGATTGATATCGGTGGCGGCAGCACGGAGGTGATTATCGGCAATCGCTTTGAGCCTCAGGAGCTGGAAAGCCTGCACATGGGCTGCGTCTCCTTCAGGAATCGCTACTTTGCTGATGGGCGGATCACCCGAAAGCAAATGGACAGAGCCATCACCCATGCCGAACAGGAACTCTTGAGTATCCGCAAGCTCTACCGCTCAGTCGGCTGGCAAAGCGCAGTGGGTTCGTCCGGCTCAATCAAAGCCATCAGCACAGTGTTGGCGACCCTCAAGATAACTGATGGCACAATTACCCGGAGTGCCATGGAGGAGTTGCGCCGGCGGCTCGTGGATATGGGCAATATTGAGAAGCTCGGCGATCTGGGGCTTCGCCCGGATCGTCAGAATATTTTCCCTGCCGGTTTCGCCATCCTTATGGGTGCGTTCCAGTCTCTCGACATACCGGAAATGACCTTCGCTGACGGCGCACTGAGAGAAGGCTTGCTGTACGGCATTGCCGGACGTATCCGGCACGAAGATGTGCGAGAGCGAAGCATCACTGCCCTCCAGGAGCGGTATCACCTGGATCAGAGCCAGGGCGCCGCCGTTGAAGCTACAGCGATTGCCGCGTGGCAACAGATTGCGGGCCACTGGGGCATTGATACGGTAACGGATGAGGAGGTTCTGCGCTGGGCCTGCCAGCTGCATGAGATTGGCCTGACCATATCGCACAGCCAGTATCACAAGCACGGCGCCTACCTTCTGCGCTATTCCGACATGGCCGGTTTCACGCAGCAGGCCCAGCAGGAACTGGCAGTTCTGGTGCGCGGCCACAGGCGCAAATTTGCCGCTTCCATCTTTGAGGGAATAGATCCCAGTGACAAAGAGCGCCTGCAGCGCCTCTGTATACTGGTGCGCCTTGCTGTGCTGATCCAACACCCCCGGAACATGGAGCCACCACCGGCCTTCACACTTCAACCCAGGAAAAACGGTCTTTTACTGTCGTTTCCCGAGGGCTGGTTTGATGAGCGCCCACTCACGCTTGCGGATCTGATGAACGAGCAGGACTACCTGGCGAAGCAGAACTTTGTGCTTGAGCTGGCCGGCGGCTGACGGCCTCTTTAACCCGCCAGCTCCTCTTCCATCGCTTCTACCGTTTCGCTAATATCGAGCCATTGCGCTTCGATATCCTCAAGCTGTGCCTTGGCTTGGGACTGCTCACCGAGCAATTCCTTTAAACGACCTTTGCCCCCATCGCCATACAAGTCCGGGTCAGCAAGATCTGACTCCAGGCCTTTCAGTGTCTCGTTCAGCGATTCCATTTGTTTTTCCAGTGCCGCCTGCTTCTTCCGGAATGGGCTCAGTTTCTGTCTGAGCGCCGCTTCTGCACGCTTGCGCACCTTCCGGTCTTCAGCGCTTTCGCCGACTGCGGTTTCAGGCCCGAACCCTGACTCGCTGGCATCGGAGCCGCTGCCTCCAGCCAGCTGGCGTTTCGGCGCCTCGGTATCGTCCTTGCGGCGATCCGCCAGCCAGCGTTCGTAATCCTCAAGGTCGCCCTGGTACTCGACAACCCGACCGTCGTTAACCAGCCAGAATTCATCAACGGTGTTTCGCAACAGGTGTCTGTCATGTGAAACCACCACGATGGCGCCTTCGAAATTCTGCAGTGCCATGGTCAAAGCCTGGCGCATTTCCAGATCAAGGTGGTTGGTCGGCTCATCCAGCAAAAGCAGGTTAGGCTTCTGCCAGGCAATAACCGCCAAAGCAACACGGGCCTTTTCACCGCCGGAGAATGAGCGAATAGGGCTTAAAGCCTCATCACCATGAAAATCGAAGCCACCCAGGAAATTGCGAACGCTCTGCTCAGAAGCCCGTGGGGATAATCGCTGCAGGTGCAGAAACGGGCTCGCGTCGAGATCCAGAGACTCCAGCTGATGCTGGGCAAAATAGCCAATGGCCAAATGTTCGCCACAGACTCGTTCTCCGGAAAGCAGCGTGCTTGCCGAACCGTCTTCACCCTGCCCCAGCAGCGCGTCCATCAAGGTGGACTTGCCCGCACCGTTTGGCCCCAGCAGGCCAATGCGACTGCCAGGCAAAAGGGTCAGGTTGATATTATCGAGAATTACGGTTTCACCGTGCCCGGCCTGACCGTGCCGTATGGAAAGCAGCGGATTGGATACCTTGTCCGCAACCGGAAACTCAAAACTGAAAGGTGAATCAACATGAGCAGGAGCAATCTTTTCCATCCGCTCCAGTGATTTTACCCGGCTCTGAGCCTGACGCGCCTTGGTGGCCTGGGCTTTGAAGCGATCAATGAACCGCTGGATTTCCGCTATTCTCGCCTGCTGACGTTCGAAGCCTGCCTGCTGTTGGGCCAGTCTCTCGCTACGCCGGGCTTCGAACGCGGAATAATTACCTGTGTAAAGCTCCAGCTTCTGCCTGTCAAAATGAACCACATGAGTTGCAACCCGGTCCATGAAATCACGATCGTGCGAGATAAACAGCAGGGTGCCCTGGAAACGACGCAACCAGTTTTCCAGCCACAGACACGCATCCAGATCCAGGTGGTTGGTGGGTTCGTCCAGCAATAACAGATCCGCAGGCCGCATCAGCGCCTGGGCAAGATTCAACCGGATCCGCCAGCCACCTGAAAATGCTGATACAGGCCGGTCCGCGTCGCCATTCTGAAACCCCAGTCCACGCAACAAAGACTCTGCGCGCCTGCCGGCAGACCAGGCTTCGTGTACATCCAGCTCACCGTGAATATGGGCCACAGCATTATCATCACCACTGGCTTCAGCCTGCTGAAGCTCCCGCTCAAGCCGGCGCAAGTCCAGGTCCCCATCAAGAACAAAGTCCCTGGCGCTTCGCTCTGTCGCCTCAACTTCCTGCGCCATGTGGGCAATGCGGCAGCCACCCGGGAGTGAAACACTGCCCTGCTCTGGCGACAGCTGCCCAAGCAGCAACTGAAAAAGGCTGCTTTTACCAGCGCCATTGGCCCCTACAATTGCGACCCGCTGACCGGATTGCACTGTGAGTGTGACGGAATCTAGTAACCAGACGCCACCCCGTTGTAAACTGAGATCGGTTATCGTTAACATGTCGTCATATATTCAGCGTAAAATGATCAGGGACGGTTCAGTGCTCATGTCAGTCAGCTCGCAAACCATCCCGGATTTACCGTTAAAAGCCATGGAGTTGCCGGCGCACCTGGAACCCGACAACCCGCTTTGGAGATTTGCACTGACGTTCTGGCAACAATCGACGGCACAAGAAACCTGCCTGGCTCTTCAAAACGAGGGCTGGAGCGTAACACGAATTCTATGCGCCGGATGGTTTGCACTGAACGGCAGGGCGTACACCGGAATCGAGGACGCTACGGTAACAGAGTGGCGCGATCGTGTAACCGGCAGCTTGCGCATGATTCGCAAGTCAGTACCAAAAGCGCAGGCCCCGTACAACGCTTTGCGCACGAATCTGGCCAGCCTGGAGCTTGAATCAGAGCGCATCGAGCTGGCTTTGGCTTGGCAGGCTTTTGCAGCGCCTAACCCGGAACAGAACAACATGACCGAATGTGAGAATCTGATCCGACCCAATCTCGCTGCTGCAGCACCGGAATCCGGCACGACTGCGACCACCAGGCAGCTTTTGAGCACATTAGGCGACGAATTTATCGCCTTTCAACAAGGACACATACAGCCATGATGATCAAATGGCTCGTCCGACTATCGTTTCCAGCTCTCGGTCTGCTGTTACTGCTGATGTTCTTTGGCCTGAATGACCCTGAGCAGGCATCCGAGCCGGTTGCAGAAGACACACAGCCTGAAATCCCTGCATTTGAGGGCCTCGTGCCTTCTCCGATCCCGACAGAGGGCCCCGATATCGTATTCAAGTGGCGGGATACCGATGGCAACTGGCATTACGCTGACCAACCTCCAGAGCATGGTCCCTGGAATACGCTGGCCATTGAAAGGGCTGACAAGAACCGGCCACCTGAAAGAACTCCCAATCCGGAGACCGACTGGCAGTCGCCGTACAGTGCGCCCTTTTATCTCGGCCCAAGTGCCGGAAACAGCGGTAGCTGACCACGTTTTGGCGGTTGTTCCGAGTGCCAGTGAGTCCTTAACAGAAGTTCAGTGGAATCTGCGCTCTGAACCCGTTACCGTTTCCCTTCTGAAACACACAATACGTGGGTTATCGCCCACTTCTTACTGACCCAAAAGGACGATGTAATGAAAAAAACGCTGCTTGCACTGGCGATGACCGGCATTGTTGCCGGCTGCTCAACTCCTCCAGAGGCTCCAGCAGACCCGAAACTGGATTCCACTGACCAAAAGGTCAGCTACGGCATGGGCCTGGTACTCGGTGAGCGGATGAATAACGACCTGCCGAACCTGCAAATGGATCAGTTTCTTCAAGGCATTCAGCATGGCCACGCCGGCGATGAGGAAACCAAGCGTATGAGCCGTGAGGAAATTCAGCAGGCTCTGATGGAGTACCAGCAAACTCTGCAGGAAGAGCAAGGCAAACAGATGGAAGAACTGGCCCAGAAAAACCTGGATGCCGGAGAAACCTTCCTTGCTGAAAATGCCGAGCGCGATGGTATCGAGACAACAGAGTCCGGACTTCAGTACGAAGTACTGGAAGAAGGCAATGGCGAACAACCCGCTGACACTGACACAGTGCAGGTTCACTACACTGGCGAACTGCTGTCTGGCGAAGTTTTTGACAGCTCCCGTGAACGCGGTGAGCCGGTAAGCTTTGCCCTGAACCAGGTTATTCCAGGCTGGACTGAAGGTCTGCAGCTAATGAGCGAAGGCGCCCGCTACAAGCTCTATATCCCGTCGGACCTGGCCTACGGCCCTGGTGGCAACCGAGCTATCGGTCCCAACGAGACCCTGGTGTTTGACGTGGAGCTGCTGGCTATCAACCCAGACGCCAACTAAGAAAAATGTGCTTCAGCTTGCCTGAAGCCATAAAAAAAGCCTCAGCCAGCGTTACCGCTGCTGAGGCTTTTTTGTAGTTGCTCTGACCAGATTCAGGCGGGGGCTACTTTGTCGGCATGTACGTTGTGAAGGTGTTCAATCAGAAAATCCTCCATCTCGAAACGACTCTCGAGCGTCTCACCCAAGCGGGAAAGCTCATCAAACAAGGCTTTTATATCCTGTTCAGATAGCTCGTTTTCACCCAGCCTGTCATTAAAGTTAAGCGCCACTTCTGTTGTTTGCTCAATGCGCGGATAAACCTTCGCCGCCAGTTCAAGCCCGCCATCATTGAATTCCCGGGCTTCTCTGACCAACTGTTCGTATATCTCGAAGTGACCCGTAGACACATAATCCACCAGCACTTCACAAAGCCGGACGAACTTTTGCTTCAGGGCTTCTGTTTGCGAAAAATCGCTCTCTCCGGATAAATCGCAGTAATGAACCAACAGCTCCTGTCGATCCTTTAGCCAACGGTCGATGAGTTCGCTGACGCCGCCCCAACGCTCCCTGGCATTTCGGCAATTTTCCAACATGACGCCTGTTCTCCACTTGATAATCCGGCCGTTCAGGCCTGACGCTGATATTTGTTAAGTGAGGATTAAGTTACCCCATGCCCGCTGCCTGCCGCAACCGTTTCAGCCAGCGATCCAGCCTTTTGGCTTTCCCCGATGAAAAAGCATCACCAGACCCACAATCACCAGCAAAGTAAAAAAGACAGCGGTCCAGCCAGGAATGCTCAGCCCAAGAAAACGCCAAACCACAGCAGCACAATCGCCGGTGCCTTTGAGCGCTGTAGTCAGCACGTCTGCCAAGGGCAGCACATCAAGCATATAATCCACCGAGGGCCCACAGGCGGGCACCTGGTCAGCAGGCAAACTTTGCAACCACAACTGTCGCCCCGCCACACCCAGACCCGCACCTGCCGTTACTGCAAGCAACAGGCCGTATACCCGAAGCCCCAGCTGACCAGGGCCATGCAACGCTGCCACCAGGCTAACCAATCCCACACCCATGAAGCCAAACCGTTGCAGCCAGCACAAAGGACATGGCTCTAGCCCCATAAAATGTTCCATGTAATACGCCACGCTCAAAAGCGCGGCACAGACTACAAAAACAACTGCAAAAACTGCTCTTCCTTTCACAAAGTTTCCCCGGTTTTCCACAAATGCTCCGTCGGGCCTGCTATTCTCGGTTTATCCGGCGGAAACGCTGCTGATTTTGTCACTAAACCCTAAACCATGACGAACTGCAAGCTTATGACACCTCAGCCAAAATTCCTTGTATTCAGCTTATTCCTGCTATTTTCAATGCTCCCTACGGCCTGGGCGGAAGAAACCACCAACGCTGACAAGGAAACTAATGAAGAATCAGGCGTTACTGACTATATTGCCATGGAGCCAGCGTTCGTAACCCACGTTGGCAGCCCGGGTGGCAAGCTGACTTACCTGAAAGCAGCGGTGACACTGAGAGCCTCGAATCAAACCACCCGCACCGCCGTTGTAGCCCATATGCCAAGACTGCGCCACGAGCTTGTGATGCTGTTTGGTGAACAGACTGATACTGCAACATTGACGACACTGGATGGCCAGAAGGCTCTGCGCGAAGAAGCGCAATCAAGAATCAACGGGGTGCTGGAGGAACAGCAAACCGGCGAAGCGATTACCGGTGTGCTGTTTACGGAATTTGTCGTGCAGAAATAATGGACTTCAGGCAATCCGGGAAAACAGATCATCATCCATGGCACGCTTTTCCCGGATAGCGTCACCAGCGTCATCCCAACCAGCCTCCCAGGCAGCTACAACGACTTCGCCGCGATAGGGACAGCGGGTTTTATCCATACCCATGGATGCTGTCATGTAGCCTTGGCGATAGGCCTTGTTCAGTGCCTCAACATCCCAGCCCAGCTTTATATCCCTTGCCATGCCACTTCTCCCTTATGCTGATGCAGCCGACGTTAACACCAGCGTCAGGAAGTGACAAACTTTTGTTGGGCTTCTGTGAAGCACGCCCGTCAGGAGCGGAGATACTGCTCAAGAAAATCGCCGAACTCCTGCGTATCAGAGTCCTCAATCCGCTTCTGTTCCGCAAGAGAGTCCCGGGTCGCCTCGACATAGGCAGCTTCCACACCTGCGTCCATACCTTCCTTCCGGAGTGCATTCTGATGTGCGAGCGCCATCTCCATGGTCCAATCCCGGTGACCGAGCCCAGCAGACTGCATGGCATCGATAACCCGGGCTGAACACACCTGTCTGTCACCCGACAGGACTCCCTGCTGGGCAGCGAGAGCCTTACGGTAGACATCGCCACCATTCCAGCCATCCAACAGTTCCGCCAGCGGCTCTAGGCGATCCAGTATTGCCGTCGCTGCATCACCAACGGGAGTGCGTTCGCCGCCCTGGCAAAGAGTGAGCTCGCGATTACGACCTTTGGCGACAACATCTTTGTAGTTGTCATCGAGCATGCCACATTCCGCATCGTCGATTCGCGGCGAGTCTGACAGCAAACAATCCAGCAGGAAGAGGTCCAGAAAGTCGACCTGCGCTTCACTGACGCCTACCGCAGAGAAGGGGTCCAGATCCAGGCAGCGCACCTCAATATACTCAACCCCGCGGGATTGAAGCGCGTGAATCGGCTTCTCCCCACTTTGAGCTGTGCGCTTGGGGCGGACCGCACTGTAGTACTCATTCTCAATTTGTAACACGCTGGTATTGATCTGGATAAACTGACCATCACGTTTGGTACCCAAGGCTTCGTAGGGCGGCCAATTGGTATGAATGGCTCTGTCCAGCGTCTGAGTGTAGGTGCTGAGCTTGTTAAAACAGATGTTCAAAGAAGACTGGGCATTATTGTGATAACCCAGGTCGCTCATGCGCAACGACGTGGCGTACTGTCCAAACCAGCTGCGCTCATCAAATCGCCCGAGGTCGTGACGCACACCGTCAACAAAGCTCGCATCCAACGCCGGGGAGGCACCGAACAACAACATCAGCAACCAGCTGCGGCGACGGAAATTGCGAATCAGCCAAAAGTACTGCTCGGATTTAAAATCTTTCATGCTTTGCTGATCACCCAGCGCACTCTGCCAGATGCTCCAGAAGCTGTCGGGTAACGAAAGATTATAGTGAGCACCTGCGATGCTTTGCATCATGCGCCCGTAGCGCACCGCCAGACCTTGACGGTAAACATGCTTCAACCGGCCCGTGTTGGACGAGCCGTACTCCGCGATTGGAATACTGGCATCGCCATTCAACTCACAAGGCATACTGGCCGGCCAGAAAACCTCATCGCCCAGATTCTGCTGAACGAAACGGTGGGTGTTGCGCAGAGACTCCAACATCTCGGCTGTGCTGCTGCAAACCGGCGTTATTAGCTCGAGCAAAGCCTCAGAATAGTCCGTTGTAATAGACGGATGTGTGAGCGCAGAGCCCAAGGCATCAGGGTGTGGCGTCTGAGCAATGAACCCGTTGCGGTCAACGCGCAAACCTTCTTTTTCTACCCCTTTCAGAAACCCGTTCCAGTCGCTCGCTGCGAACTGGCGGAACAGAGAATGGCGGGATTCGGCCATGATTGACTCCTGCTGCAACCGGCGCTACCTCATGAGCTGCGCCGCCTGATGGAATTAGTTTAAACCGCTTAACGCTTGCCTTTGCTGGCCGACGCAAACGCCTGAGCGAGTGCTCCTGCCATGGCACCCTGATCAGCACCCTTGTTCCGGCCCGGCACTGATGACCTGGCTGAAGACCGACTCTCCGACCGGCCACTGTTGTTACCGGCGCCCTGGCCGCCCGATGCGCGCCCAGGCGCAGACCGCTTTGAATCCGCTTTTTCACCTGGCTGGTCATCCATGCGCATCGTCAACGCAATCCGCTTGCGGGGAATGTCCACCTCCATCACCTTGACCTTCACAATATCTCCGGCCTTGACCACTTCACGGGGGTCTTTCACGAAGGTATTGGACAGCGCAGAGATGTGCACCAGCCCGTCCTGATGAACGCCTATGTCTACGAACGCCCCGAAATTAGTGACGTTGGTCACCGAGCCTTCCAGGATCATGCCGGGCTTGAGATCGCCGAGGGTTTCCACGCCTTCCTCAAAACTCGCAAAGCGGAACTCCGGGCGCGGATCCCGGCCCGGTTTCTCAAGCTCGGAGAGAATATCCCGGATGGTTGGGACACCAAACTGTTCTGTTACGTAATCCTGCGGATTCAGACCACGCAAAAACGCCGCATCGCCAATAATCCCCTCAACCTTCCGATTATTCTTTACTGCAATGTTCTCAACCACCCCATAAGCTTCAGGGTGCACAGACGACCTGTCCAATGGGTTCTCACCGCTGGCAATACGTAAGAAGCCTGCTGCCTGTTCAAACGTCCGCTCGCCCAGCCGGGAAACCTTCAACAGCTGCTTGCGGTTGTGGAACATGCCATTCTGATTGCGGTATTCAATAATATTTTGCGCAATGGTCTGATTGAGCCCCGACACTCTCGCCAGCAAGGGTGTGGAGGCGGTATTCAGATCCACACCAACACCGTTAACACAATCCTCAACAACAGCATCAAGGCTGCGAGAGAGCTGAACCTGCGATACATCGTGCTGGTACTGACCAACGCCAATAGATTTCGGTTCGATTTTGACCAGCTCAGCCAACGGGTCCTGCAACCGGCGGGCAATGGACACAGCTCCGCGAATGGTTACATCGAGATCGGGCAGCTCTTTGGAGGCAAACTCGGAGGCCGAATAAATGGACGCACCTGATTCACTTACCACAATACGCGCCAGCTTGAGCTCCGGATAACGTTTACTCAGATCCCCCACCAGCTTCTCCGTTTCACGGGACGCTGTGCCGTTGCCAATGGCGACCAGTTCAATGCGATATTCACGGCACCAGGCTGCAAGCTTTTCAATGGAGCTGTCCCACTGATTCTTGGGCGCATGGGGGAAAATAGCGCCATGACCGGCAACCTGGCCAGTACCATCGATAACCGCCACCTTCACACCCGTGCGTAAGCCAGGATCCAGCCCAAGAGTCGGACGTGGTCCGGCAGGCGCCAACAACAGCAGGTCTTTGAGGTTAGCCGCAAACACGTTGATGGCCTCGGTTTCCGCCGCCTCACGTACCTGAGAAACCAGGTCGGTCTCAATCTGCGTTGACAGTTTTACCCGCCAGGTCCAGCGCACAACCTCTGAAAGCCATTTATCGGCGGCCCGCCCCTTGTCCCGGATATTCCAGCGCGCTGCAATGCGCTGCTCAGCTGGGTGTGGCTGGCGGCGATCATCATCGGCATCACCCACAACCAACGTGTAGGCAAGAATGCCTTCGTTGCGACCGCGCAGTATCGCCAGTGCCCGGTGCGAAGGCACTTTCTTCAGTGGCTCTACATGATCGAAGTAATCCCGGAACTTGGCGCCTTCGTTTTCCTTGCCTTCAAGCACGGTGACTTTTAACTGACCTTGCTGCCAGATAAGATCCCGCAGTTCGCCCAACAGCTCCGCGTCTTCGGCAAAGCGCTCCATCAGAATATATCGTGCGCCGTCGAGTGCGGCCTTGGTATCGGCAACACCGGCATCCGCATTGATATAAGCTTCAGCCGTCGCTTCGGGAGCCAGGCCCGGATCGCCGTACAAGGCGTCAGCCAGAGGCTCCAGACCCGCTTCCCGGGCAATCTGGGCCTTGGTGCGACGTTTAGGTTTGAAGGGCAGGTAAAGATCTTCCAGGCGGTTCTTGGCATCCGCACTCAGGATGCTGGCACGCAATTCGTCGGTCAGCTTACCCTGCTCTTCGATGCTCTTGAGGATAGTGCCGCGACGATCTTCCAGCTCTCTGAGGTAGCGCAGGCGCTCCTCAAGCACGCGAAGCTGGCTGTCATCCAGCGAGCCGGTCACTTCTTTGCGGTAGCGGGCAATAAATGGAACTGTGGAACCTTCGTCCAGCAGGGCCACGGTGGCATTAACCTGTTGCTCACGTACGCCGAGTTCGTCAGCTATGCGCCTGGAGATACTGTTCATGCAACCTCTGTCTGATGCGTTTCTGATAAAGCAGCAAAGGTACAGCGGGTTACAGTTGCAGGCAAGCGGCCTGACCGCGCTTGTTCAGGAATTGTACAAGGTCGGCCCACGGCATGGGGCGGGCGTAATAGTAGCCCTGGATCTCATCACAGTGCTGCTGGCGCAGGAATTCCAGCTGGCTCTCCGTCTCAACACCCTCTGCAACCACGCTGATCTGGAGGCTGTGAGCCAAACTGATAATCGCCCGGATAATATGCTCGGCGTCCGCAGATTCGCCCAGCGCCTGTACAAACGACTTATCAATTTTAACCAGTGAAATCGGCAGGTGCTGCAAGTTGCTCAAAGAGGAAAAGCCCGTGCCGAAATCATCAAGCGCAAAGCTGATACCCAGCTGATTCAGCTCGCGCAGGCAGCGCTGTGCGTATTCGGGATCGTGCATCATAGCGCTTTCCGTCAACTCCAGCTCCAGCAAGCTGGTATCCACGTTAGCATTGAAGATAATCCGGAAAATGGTCTCGGTCATTTTACGATCGTGGAACTGCCGGAACGAGAGATTAACGGCAAAAACCAGCCCGGGAAATCCGAGCTCGGCGGACTCGTGCAGGCGTTTGCACGCCTGCTCGATCACCCAGTAACCAATAGGCACGATGAGACCGCTGCGCTCGGCGACGGGTATAAACTCATCTGGCCCAACCAAACCACGCTCGGGGTGATTCCAGCGCAGCAGGCACTCAACGCCACGAACTTCATTGCTGGCCAGGTCAATTCTTGGCTGATAGTACAGCTCCAGTTCATTGCCCCTGAGCGCATTGCGAAGGTCTGCCTCAAGCCTGAGCTGATAGCCGGCAGAAATGTGCAACTGGCGATCGTAGAAACGATAGCTGGTACCCGGATCGCGCTTGGCTTCAAACATCGCCCGGTTAGCCCTGCGCATGAGGTTTTCCGGGCTGTCGCCAGCCTCCGGGTAGGTAGCCACACCCAGGCTGGCACTGACCACCACATTCTGCCCGTCAATCGTTACCGGCTCATCAAGGGCACTCACCACCTTTCGTATAACCTGGGTGATATCCATTGAATCTTCAATTTTTTCAACAATTATGGCCAGCTCGTCGCCACCAATACGCATCAACGAATCGACGCGGCGAAGCCCCCGGCGAACCTGAGCGGCTACCATAATCATCAGCTGGTCGCTTTTCTGGTAGCCAAAAGACTCATTAATGCTGCGGAAATCATCGATATTCAGATGCAACAGCGCCAGCCGGTAGCTACCCCGCTGAGCCCTGAGAAGTGCCTGTTGAAGCCTGTCGAAGAATAGATCCCGGTTAATAAAGCCGCTTGCGACTCCCCGGCCCAGCTGGCTGTGGGCCGAATTAGCCAACTGCTCGCGATACCAGAGGCACTTGACCGCCCGGCGAAAACTCCAGCAATCAAGCTCCTGACGACTCACATAGTCCGATGCACCACTGGCAAGCAACTCCTCCGCGCGCTCACGCGGCGTTTCGGCACTCAACGCAAGAACCGGGCGCCCGCCACTGGCAACAGCCAGGTACTGCAGAAAAGCGGTCTCTGACCCCCCATGAAATACGCAGTTCCAGACAATGATATCGAACTTCGCATTGCGGATAAGGTCGTCACAATCCACCAGGTCCGGACACCAGGTCGAATCCGGGCTCAGCTCAGGATCCCCTGCCAACAGAGAAGCAAGCCAAAGAAAATCAGCATAATCAGGCGTCAGGAGCAGAACGCGAAGCTGGTCATGTCCGACAGTTTCCAATGGCAAAGTCATTAAGCTGAATCCATGAGTGCGTGAGCAATACGTCCGTTCTTGTAAAAGGATAGCCGATAGATCGACAAGGTACAGCCGGGCTGGTGTAGACTATTGTCTTGCCGAAAGCTCCCCCGTATCAATCCATTCTGGCCGTGCATTTGTGAACAAACTTAATCCGCGACAAAACGAAGCTGTTCGCTACACCGATGGCCCGCTTCTGGTGCTGGCCGGTGCCGGCAGTGGCAAAACCAGCGTAATCACCCGGAAAATCGCCTATCTTATTGAGGATATTGGCATTCCGGGGCGCCACATCGCTGCCGTTACCTTTACCAACAAGGCGGCCCGTGAGATGAAAGACCGAGTGAGCCGGATTGTCGACCGCAAGCTGGCCCGCGGGCTGATCGTATCTACCTTTCACAATCTCGGGCTGAACATGATCCGGGAGGAGCATACTCATCTCGGCTACCACCCGGGCTTCTCCATTTTTGACGCTGAAGACGCCAAAGCCCTGTTACGAGACCTGATGCTTCGAGAAGCCAGCGCCGATGCCGGCGATGAACTCAACGATGTCCAGATGACCATCTCGTCCTGGAAGAATGCCCTGCGCGGACCAACAGAAGCATACAGCAAAGCTGCGGATGAACGGGAACAACGAATTGCCATCGTGTACAAACATTATAGCGAGTACCTGAAGGCATACAACGCCGTCGACTTTGACGACCTGATTCTGCTCCCGGTACAGCTGTTTCGCAGCAATCCTGAGGTGCTTGCGAAATGGCGCAAACGAATCCGCTACATGCTGGTGGATGAGTATCAGGACACCAACATTTGCCAATACGAGCTGGTGAGAATGCTGGTTGCCGAACGCGCAGCATTTACGGTTGTGGGTGATGACGACCAGTCGATTTACGCCTGGCGAGGCGCAAGGCCAGAAAACCTTGCCCAGCTGAAAGAAGATTTCCCGAGCCTGAAAATTGTAAAACTGGAACAGAACTACCGCTCCACGTCACGCATCCTGCGCAGCGCCAATACCGTTATCGCCAACAACCCCCACGTGTTTGAAAAAGCGCTGTGGAGCGACCACACCATTGGCGATGAGCTCCGTATTGTCCGGTGCCGTAACGAAGATGCCGAAACCGAGCGCGTAGCCACTGAAATTCTCGACCAGAAGTTGAAGAAAGGACTAGAGTTCCGGGACTTTGCCGTGCTTTACCGCGGTAACCACCAGGCTCGGCTATTGGAAATGAAACTCCAGGCCTATCAGATTCCCTATCGCATTTCAGGTGGGCAGTCATTTTTCTCGAAAAACGAGATCAAGGACGCCATGTCCTACCTACGCTTGTTGATTAACCCCGACGATGATGCCGCTTTCCTGCGCGTGGTGAACGTACCACGGCGCGAAATTGGCCCGCGCACTCTTGAGCAGCTGAGTCATTATGCTCGCGCTCGCAACGTCAGCCTTTTCCGGTCCCTCAGCGATATGGGCGCAGAAACCCATGTAACAGAGAAAGGTCTGGATCGGCTGCGGCGCTTTGCCCACTGGGTCGACGCAACCTGTGAGCGGCTGCACGGCGAAAACCCTGTGCCGGTTATCAAGCAGCTATTCACCGACATCGAGTACGAAGAATGGCTGCACCAGAACTCCGGCACACCAAAACAGGCCGAGCGGCGCATGGAAAACATCTGGTATCTGGTGGACTCGATCCAGCGGATGCTGGACGACGGCAAAGGCACCGCCGACGAGCTGGGCATAGAAGACGCCATCACCAAATTGATTCTGCGCGATATGATGGAGCAACGGGAAGAAGAAGATGACAGCGACAAAGTCCAACTGTTGACGCTTCACGCTTCCAAGGGACTGGAGTTCCCGCATGTATTTATTCTGGGGCTGGAGGAAGAAATTCTGCCGCACCGCTCCAGCATTGAAGAAGGCAATATCGAAGAAGAGCGAAGGTTGATGTATGTAGGCATTACCCGCGCAAAAGAAACCCTGACCCTGACCTACGCTGCGCAGCGCAGACAGTATGGAGAAAAGATCGAAACCATTCCCAGCCGGTTTCTGGATGAGCTTCCCCAGGACGACGTCCGTTGGGAAGGTACTGGTGACCTGGATGTGGAAGCCAACCAGAAAAAAGGCAAGGCGACGCTAAGCGCTCTTCTCGGTGACCTGGGGCTATAAAAGCAAAAACCCCGCCGTTGCGGGGTTTTTTTGACGGAGAGAACTTCGCGCTTACTGGCTCTCTGCCACCATATGTTCCACTGCAGCCGTGATTTCCTCATCCGGGCAGCTCGCACAGCCGCCTTTGGCAGGCATAGCATTCAAACCGTTGAGAGCGTGGCTAATAAGAGTTTCGATGCCCTGATCAATGCGAGGTGCCCAAGCACCAGTATCCCCGATTACCGGGGCGCCAGCAGCACCAGTGGTATGGCAAGCCATGCACACAGCATCGTAAACTTCGCTGCCCGAACGAGGCCCGGCGCTGGCGGTTTCCGTCGCAGCAGCGGCCTCACCACATTCATCGCCTTGCAGGCACACTTCGCCCACCGGCTGAATGCGCGCGCGGATTTCATCTTCTACACTAGCCATAACGGCGCCAGCAGTAATGCCAAAGCCAAGCAATACGACAGCCAGGACTCTCTTCATCTTCACAATGCACCTCGCATCAGAGCGTTATAATATTTGATTGCCGCATTATAGCGACTGAACCCCGGCAAAAAAACCGAATAGCAAAAACATAAATTGATTTCCACCATTTTTATTGCCATTACGTAAGCGTGGAGACTCTTTCATGGCATCCGGTTACCATGTGGCAGCTTACTCCAGAACTTGCAGGATCCGATTCATGACCAACCCGGAGAAACCCGCTGCGCACCCACTGCGCAAAACACTTTTAATCATAGAGTTCAGTGCGTTGGCAGTCCTGTTGGGATCCATGGGCTGGTTCTCGAACCAGACGGACACAGGCCATAGTATCAACCCGGCGTGGCTCCTGATACCCGCGTTCGCAAGCCTTGCGGTTTTCCTGAGTTTTATCGGCCTGATGTACCAACGTTGGATTTTAGCTGCAAACGCGGCGAACCAACTCAGGCACAAAATCGTTTTTTCTTTACTTGCCATTACCCTTATCAGTGTCTGGGTTTATGGAATTGCCAGTACCTGGCTCAGCCTCAATGCAGCATAGTCAACTTAAAGAGACCCCAAGTATGAACAAACGCCCCGATACCCGGGTATTGAAGGCCTCGGCGCTTGCGCTGCTGTGGCCCGCGCTGGCAATTGCGCAGGAACCCACACCGACAAACGACCGCCCGGCAGCCTCCTCTCCTGAAGACTGTGCGCTGATTCGAGAAGGTGTGCAACGTCTGGCATGCTACGACTCTTTCAGCGATCCGCAAATCGCCCGCGAGCAGGCTAGCGAGCAGGATGTCGAAGCCGCAGAGCAGGCAGCCGATACACTGGCGCCGGACAAGAGGAGTCAGGAGCAGTTAGCTGAGGTCATCGACGAGGATGACCCCGACAGCGGCGTGATGACCAACATAGTGGATCAATCTTTGTCCGCCGAGAAAGCGTTGTTTTCATTCTCCGGTAGTTTCATTAGCCATCGCCCGACCTACATACTGCCAATTACCTGGGTGGACGACCCCAACTCAACACCGAGCAGCCCCAGGTTGGGTACGACCGCGTACGATTATAAGCTTGAAAATGAGGAGGCCAAGTATCAGATCAGCTTCAAGGTTCCAATGCTGACAGGCTGGTTGGATGATCGCACCACCTTGTGGTTCGGTTACACTCAACGTTCATTCTGGCAGGTTTATAATCAGGACGAGTCGGCGCCCTTCCGCGAGACCAATTACGAGCCAGAAGTTTTCCTCCGCCACCAGACGAACTGGGATCTGGGCCCCATGACGCTCAGTGGTTTAACGTTTGGCTTTAATCATCAGTCCAACGGCCAATCGGAACCCCGTTCCCGGAGCTGGAACCGGATCGTGGCAGGTGCCGCCTTTACTTATGACCGATGGCTGTTCGGTGTAAGGCCCTGGTATCGGATTCCGGAGAGTTCCAGCGAGAACGACAATGCAGACATTGAGAAGTACCTGGGATACGCAAACTACAACGTTGTTTACAAGCTTGCAGAGGACAGGACATTTTCGCTGCAACTTATGAACAACTTACGCTCGGATAACCGCACATCTGTGGAATTTGGCTATAGCTTCCCTATTGGCGATACGCTCAAGGGCTTCTTCCAGTATTACAACGGGTATGGTGAGAGTCTGATTGATTACAATCATCGGGTTGAGCGGTTCGGGCTTGGGATTATGCTGAACGATTGGCTCTAAGAAATAACAGGCTTCGGTGCAAGCTGACCGGGCATACGAGTTGCGAAAACACGCTCCTTACGGCACATCCATGTGACGCTTGGGCTCCGCCATCCATGGCTCCGCACAGTTTTCGCAACTCGTACCGCCCGGCAAGCCCCAACCAAGGAGTGGCCTGACACTAAAGTACGAATCACCCCTACAGGTTATTCAAACGCTCCATTTCCGCGAGCAACTCTTCCGTTTTCGCCTTCATCAAGGGTATGTCACCACGGGATTCCACGTTCAGGCGAACGACGGGTTCGGTGTTGGACATACGCAGGTTGAAGCGCCAGTTGTCGAATTCCACGCTGAGGCCGTCTACGTAGCTCACGCTTTTTGCATCGGCGCCGTATTTTTCCTCAATGGCCGCGATAACCTCTGGGGGATTGTCGATGGTGCGGTTTATTTCACCACTGGCCGGATAGGCTTCAATACGGGCGTCGATGAGGGATGAGAAAGGCTGACCGGACTGGCATAGGCGTTCAGCGAGCAGCAGCCAGGGGATCATACCACTGTCACAGTAAGCAAAGTCCCGGAAATAGTGGTGTGCGCTCATTTCTCCGCCGTAAACGGCGTCTTCGTCGCGCATGCGCTGTTTGATGAATGCGTGGCCGGTTTTGCTTTCGATGGCTTCACCGCCTGCAGCTTCTACCAGGTCCAGGGTATTCCAGATCAACCTAGGGTCGTGGATGACTTTTCCGGGGCCGGTTTTGCGCAGAAATTGGTCCGCCAGCAAACCAACAATGTAATAACCTTCAATAAATCGGCCATTTTCGTCGAAAAAGAAGCAGCGATCGTAATCGCCATCCCAAGCGATACCCATGGCTGCCCCGTGTTCGATTACGGCATCGGCTGTCGCCGAACGGTTTTCTTCAAGAATAGGGTTGGGGACGCCATTTGGGAAGTTGCCATCCGGCTCGTGATTCACCTTAATGAACTCAAAAGGCAGGTGTTTTTCGAGTTCATCGATCACCAACCCGGCGCCACCGTTACCGGCGTTAACGACAATTTTTATGGGACTCAGAGCAGCTGCGTCGATGTAACCCAGCAGGTGGTCAATATAAGCACTGGTAACCTCCAGCGCTTCGTATTTCCCCTGAACCGGCGCGTTGGAAAACGGCTCACGTACTCGATCACGGATATCGTTCAGGCCGTTATCGGAGCTGATAGGCCGAGATTCCGGCCCGACCATTTTCATACCGTTATGGTTCTTGGGGTTGTGGCTGGCGGTAACCATGATACCGCCGTCCATTCCATAATGGCTGGTGGCAAAGTAAACACACTCAGTGCCACACAGGCCTATATCGAATACGTCGGCGCCGGCGGCCATCAGGCCCGAGCTCAGGGCTTCGGTGATTTCCGGGCTGGACAGACGGATGTCGTACCCAACGATGACTTTTTTTGCTCCGGTAACTTCCACATAGGCGCGCCCTATGCGCTCAGCCAGAGCAGGATTCAACTGCTCCGGCACGCTACCCCGCAGGTCGTAGGCTTTAAAACAGGACAGGTCCATTGTCGGTTTTACTCCGCTGCAGCAGATTGCAGTTGTATGTAGTTCTGAATACCCATCTGGTTAATCATTTCCAGCTGGGTTTCCAACCAGTCAATGTGCTCTTCTTCGCTGTCGAGGATGCTGCGGAACAACTCTCGGCTGGTGTAATCCTGGACTTCTTCGCAGTAAACGATGGCTTCTTTCAGGTCAACATGGGCGATGTGTTCGATTTTGAGGTCACAGGCAATCATTTCCTCAACGTTCTCGCCGATCATCAACTTGTTCAGGTCTTGCAGGTTGGGCAGGCCTTCCAGAAACAGGATGCGCTCGATCAATTGATCGGCGTGTTTCATTTCATCAATGGACTCTTCGTATTCTTTGGCCGCAAGCTTGGTGATGCCCCAGTCTTTGTACATGCGGGAATGAAGGAAGTACTGATTGATAGCGGTCAGTTCGTTGGCAAGAACTTTGTTCAGAAACTGGATGACTTTTTTGTCGCCTTTCATTGCAGCGCTCCTTGAACTCAGCCGACTGACTTACCTTTCTTTAGAGAAAGGTTCTCCCGGCTGATGGGTTCGGGTTCGGTGAGCTTTCAAAGCTCTCTATATAACTCTCTCGTCACCGAACAAGGATAGCGCGTTAACGCGCATTACAAAATTGCGGAAAGGAAATAAACGCGAAGAACGGATCAGGCGGGGCTAGCCAACATATTGGCCAGGGCCAGATAATCCGGTGTCCGGGTTTCGCGCAGGATACCGCGAGCCATGGAGGCGCAACGCCCGCACTGCGAGCCGACACCAAGCTCTTTACCGAGTTGGCGCATGGAAGACACACCGTTTTCGGCGGCTTCACGGATGTCCCGGTCTGTGACTCCGTGGCAAAGACATACATACATATCGCAATCTCACCAACGACAAAATGTTAGTGATAATTATTGTCATTAGCATCACGGATTGCAAGCATGTCGTGTTAATTTTGTGCAACGGATTGTTTCAGCTCTCGGCCTCCCTGCTCAGGTTTCGGCAACCTGACTCAGTTACCACCAGGTTGTCCTCTATGCGTATGCCGCCACACCCCTGCAATTCATCGAGTAGCGGGCGATTGATATGGCACCCAAGCGGGCCAGACAGCAAAGGTTCCAGCAGGGAGGGGATGAAGTACAACCCCGGCTCGATGGTCACTACCATGCCGGGCTCCAGCGTTCGCATCAGGCGCAAAAACGGCGCATCGGGCGGCGGTGGAGCCGGTTTCCCGGCAACATCGTGTACCTGAACACCCAGAAAATGCCCGATACCATGGGGAAAAAAGGCCCGAGTAATGCCCGCTGCAACCATGTCCTCCTCGCTCAGGTCGCTGACCAACCCTGCAACACCCAGCAAGGCTGCAATGCCCAAGTGCGTTTTGCGATGGATATCTATGTAATCAACACCGGGCGCGACCATACTGCAGAGGCGGAACTGTAACTGTTCAAGCCCTTGAATCAGTGCGGCAAATCGCCCCTCCCCGACGCCAGCGGTGGTGCGGGTAATGTCGGAGCAGTAGCCTCGGTAGCGCACGCCGGCATCAATCAGCAAGCTCCTGGATTTCTTGGGGGCTGCTGTGTCGTAATATTGATAATGGAGCGTGCCAGCATGTTCGTTTATCCCAATAATGCTGTGATACGGCGAATCGGCCTCACGCTGATGCGTTGCACTCTGGTACGCCAGGTTGACGTCAAACTCGCTGGCGCCTGCCAAAAACGCGTCTCGGGCTGCATGGTGCCCCGCCATTGCCAACCTGTTGGCCTGTGCCAGGCAGGCTATTTCGTATGGGGTCTTGTGCGCCCGAGTCTTATCAAGCGCGGCGCATAGCTCGGCCGGGTTATGTTCACCGGGCACGTCCGCCAGCAGCGACGGATCACCGATAACGGCCAACCGGCCGGCTCCATCTGCTGCCGGCGCCGAAGGGGTTTCATTGAAGCGGACCTCGAACTCTTCGAGCCAAGGCTCATGAGCCAGCTCAAGGCTTGCATGCCAGAAATCAACCGGCTGATGCAGTGATAATATAGGTTTTCGGCCTTTCCGGATCAGCAGCCAGGCGCACTCAAAGCCTGCAAGCCCTGTCCAGTGCAGAAATGGACCATACCCCTGAAAGTGCCAGGACTGGTCGTCACCATAACGCATGGGGGCCGCGCCAGAACTGATAAGCAAGGCGTCATAACCCTGGTCTTCCAGAACCTGTTCATAGCGGCTCTGCAGAATACCTATGTGGTCAGGCTGAAGAGACAAAAGCTCAGTATCAGGCATGTCGGTTTTCCAATTTTTTCCAGAGAGCTAAAAGATCGTCTGAGCGGGGTTCACGCAGGCGGATCAAGCGAATGTCCAGAGGTACGTCCCATCGCTCATCCCCGGCCCTGGTAAGGCTACCAAAGTGCTCGCTTTTTTCCGTCATCCGGCTAGGCAACCAACCCATCCCAAAACCCTGCTTTACCAGCGCCTTGATGCTTGCCGACTGAGTATTTTCATTCAGGGGTAAAAGATTTACAGACTCGCCGCCGCGTGCCAGATGCGCTTCAATGGCAGACTGCAAAAAGCCCCGCGAATGATAGGCAATCAGGGGCACTGTCTGGCCTTCAGCCCCTGGCAAGGGGAATCGGGGTTCACCGCTGTCTGTCGCGACACTTACCGGCACCAGCCATTCACGAGCAAGTGTAATGGATTCGTACTCACCCCTGGCCAGCCGGTCACCCCAGGGCAAATCCTTATGCCAATAACAGAGAACCAGATCGCATTCGCCACCGTCCAGGGCATCCAGAAACCGCTCTCCCACCCAACTGGTCGCTTTGAGGTTAAGTTGAAGTCTGTCAGCAACCCCGGCTTCACTGGCCCAGCGCTGGTAAAAGTGGGAAAACAGCCCCTGCGTCGAGCCCACACTGATACGGGCATGCACCTCCGCTTCCAACTCGGCAATCTGGCCCCGAACCTCACGAACATCCCGGGTTACCCGCTGACATAACTCAAAAAAACGTTCACCGGCAGGTGTCAGGGACAACGGCAAGGTTTGCCGGTTAATCAGCGTGGCGCCCATGGCTTCTTCCAGCAGTTTTATGCGCCTACTGAATGTGGGCTGACTTACATGCTGTAGTTCCGCAGCGCGGGAAAAATGGCGCGCGCGGGCCAGCGCCATAAAATCTTCCAGCCAACGTATTTCCATGGAGTCCCCAGCGAATGGAGGTTAAAAAGTAGAGGTGACAGAGTGAAGGTTTTTCAACAGCTACTCACCGCGAGCATCATAGCCCATAGCACCCACGCTCTTAAAACCTGCCCTACTACAACCGCCCTTCCTCCACTGCGTGGCACGCCACTTGCGCCCCGCCGTCCGTCGCAATCAGTTGGGGTATTTCCTGACGACAGCGTTCATTGGCGTAGGGACAACGCCCATGGAAAACACAGCCAGAAGGCAGGTTCACCGGCGTTGGCACCTCACCCTGGAGCCTTATGTAATTAGGCCTGTCATCTTCCAGCTTTGGAATCGCAGAGAGCAACGCCTGGGTATAGGGGTGGCGCGGCTCGGCAAACAGTGTTTTGGTGTCCGCCAACTCACATACCCGCCCGAGATACATGACCGCCACCCGGGTACCGAAGTGCTCTACTACGGCGAGATCATGGGTGATAAACAGATAGGTCAGGTTGCGGGTTTCCTGAGCCTCCATCAACAGGTTCAGCACCTGCGCCTGAATAGAAACATCCAGTGCCGAGATGGGCTCATCCGCCACAATAAACTCAGGATCTACCGCCAGGGCGCGAGCTATGGCAATGCGCTGGCGCTGACCGCCGGAAAATTCATGGCCAAACCGGCTGCCCCAATCGGGATCTATTCCCACCGACTGCATGACTTCCTGAACTTTTTCGCGCACTTCGTTGCGAGCGAGTTCGGGTCGATGAAAATGAATGGGCTCCTCGAGGGTCTGCTGAATCGTCATTCGCGGGTTCAGAGAGGCGTATGGGTTCTGGAAAATCATTTGCATTTTACGACGGTAAGGCAGAACGTCCCGGCCTTTCAGATTATCGATGCGGCTGCCACCGTAGTGCACCTCTCCAGCGCTGGGTGACAGCAGGCCCATAACGGTACGGGCAACCGTGGACTTGCCACAACCGGACTCCCCCACCACACACAAAGCTTCACCCTTTTGCACCTGCAAATCCACACCATTGATGGCGTGAACGGCTTCCTGCTTGCGCTGGAACCGACCGTTTTTGAAGGTGATCTGCTCCAGCAAGCTGCCAGACAAATCAAAGCGTTTTTCCAAACCGCGAATTTCTACCAGTGGGGAGGTCATGATCCGGCCTCCTGCATGTTTTTCTCCTGCTCAATCAGGTTACTGACCTCATAACACGCCACATCCACATTTCCGGAGCGTACATACTCGGGCATGGTTTGCCGGCACTGATCAGTGGCGAAATCACAGCGTGGATGGAACGGGCAGCCGGTGGGCACATTTTTCAGGGACGGCATGGAGCCGGGGATCTGGAACAGCCGCGCGCCTGGCTCGCCCATCTGGGGCAAGGCGTTTATGAGCCCCTGAGTATAAGGGTGCTGAGCATCGTTGATGATCTCCCGGGTGGGGCCCTGCTCAATAATGCGACCAGAGTACATGACCAGCATGCGCTGAGTGACCTGCGACACAACGCCCAGATCATGAGTAATCAGCATCAATGCGACATTTTCCTGTTCACACAGATCCAGCAACAGCGCCATGATTTCTGCCTGTATGGTGACATCCAGCGCCGTGGTGGGCTCATCGGCTACGATGATTTCAGGGTCCAGGAGCAAGGCAATGGCAATAATCACCCGCTGGCGCATGCCGCCAGATAACTCATGTGGGTACTGATCCAGCCGCTTCTCGGGTGAGGGAATCTGCACCTTGCGCAGCTTTCCCACAGCAATGTCTCGCGCCGCTTTCGTGCTGATCCTGCGGTGCGCCTTGATAGCTTCTACCATCTGGGTGCCAATACTCAGCACCGGATTCAGTGTCATCATCGGATCCTGAAAAATCATGGCAATGCGGTTGCCACGGATTTTACGCAACTCGCGCTCGCTCATGGCAGCCAGGTCCCGGCCTTCGAACAGGATCTGCCCACCGGCGATATAACCCGGGCGAGCGATCAGGTTGAGAATGGAGAAAGCCGCTACGGATTTGCCGGCACCGGATTCGCCCACGAGGCCTAACCGTTCGCCCTTGTCGAGGCTGAAGCTGATGCCGCGCAGGGCCGTAAGGTCGCCCCCACGAACAGCAAACCGCACATCCAGGTCTTTTACTTCCAGCAGTGGTGTGTTGTTTTCCATAATTCGTTAGCCCTTGTACAGCCGTGGGTTCATGACATCTCTCAGCCAGTCACCCAACAGGTTGATGACAAGCACGAGCACGACCAGCACCAGGCCTGGAATCAGGGTAATCCACCAGGAACCACTTTGGATGTAGTCAAAACCGGACTTGATAAGAGAGCCCAGAGACGGCTGGGTCTCGGGCATCCCAAGCCCGAGAAACGACAGGGCCGCCTCGGAAATGATGGCATTGGCGATCTGTACCGTGGCGATAACAAAAATCGGCGACAGTGTATTTGGCAGAATGTGGCGGAACATAATGCGGTTGGTGCGAAAGCCCATGACCTTGGCCGCATCCACGTACTCTTTCTTTTTCTCTGCCAACACAGAAGCACGCACTGTGCGCGCTATCTGGGGCCATTCGGCAACACCAATGATGAAAATCAGCATATAAATGGCAATCTCACCGAACATCAGGTTGCCAAAACTGGCCTTGAACACCGCCCCCACAATGATGGCGACCATCAGTGTAGAGAAAGAAAGCTGCACATCGGCAATACGCATCAATATGGAATCTACTCGGCCACCCAGATACCCAGCCAGCAAGCCGAACAGTATGCCAAGAGCCGCCTGCAGCACCACAGCACCGAAACCAATAAGCAAGGATACCCGGGTGCCATAAAGAATGGTGGAGAGCATGTCCCTACCCTGCGCATCTGTGCCCAGGGGAAAGGCAGAATCTGCACCCTGCATGCCTATGGGCGGCAACTCAGAGTTCATGATATTGATCTGCGCCAGATCGTATGGATTTGTCGGCGCCAGCAAAGGCGCAAAAATAGCGGCCAGCAACATGAGCACCAGCACCACAAAGCTGGCTATCGCCACCTTATCGCGCTTGAAGCTGTACCAGAGAAAGGATTCGCGAAAGCGATCCCAGCGTGAAAGAGTCGCTGTAGTCATGCCTTCTTACCTGTCAGTTTAACCGTGGGGTTCACCAGCCCGTAAACCAGATCCACCAGCGTGTTGGTAACCACAAAGATCAGGCCCACCACCATGAGATAGGCGACGATCAGGGGAATATCACTGCGGGTAATGGCTTCCAGAAACATCAGCCCGACCCCCGGCCACTGGAAAACGGTTTCTGTAAGAATCGTATAAGCCACCATTACGCCAATCTGCACACCACCTACGGTGATGACCGGCAACATGGTGTTCTTGAGGGCATGAAGAAAGTTGATGCGCCCTGCACTCAAGCCCTTGGCACGGGCGTAGCGAATATAGTCGCTTTGCAGCACTTCCATCATTTCCGCGCGGATCAGTCGGATGAAAAGCGGCAACATGATGGACGCCAGGGACACACACGGCAGTACCAAATGCATCAGGCCGCTCTCGGTAAAGAAGCCTGAGTACCAGGTGCCAAACAGATGGGTCAGATTCTCGCCACGACCATAGGACGGAAGACCACCTTCGGTACTCAAGGCACCGTTCAGCCACTGCCCCCAGCCAGTCTCCACAGGGAACCATTCGACGGTCACGCCGATGGAATATATCTGAATCAATACAATGGCTGTGAGGAAGACCGGTATGGATATCCCGACAGTACTCACACCCATAAAAAATTTCGCCAGCCATGCCTGGGGCCGAATCGCAGCATACACACCAATCGGTACCGACAGCAGCAGAATGATCAGACTGGCACCAATCACCAGCTCCAAAGTCGCCGGCAGGTGGTCGGCAATCACTTCCAGGGTGGGTTTGCCGTAAAAATAGGAGTTGCCCAGGTCCCCCTGAATCGCATTGCCGGCAAAGCGCAGGTACTGAACCAGCTTGGGATCGTTTAACCCCAGCTCTTCGCGCAGGGCTTCGCGCTCCTCCATGGAGACTGACATGCCCACCATTTCCTGAAGTGGGTCGCCAAGGCCGTCCTGGATGGAAAACGCGATCACGCTGATCACGAACATGACCAGTGCTGCCTGGGATATTCGCTGAACCAAAAACGCTAACATGCAATATGTCCGGATATAGCTGAAAACAAAAGGCCGGCGACGGAAGCCTCCGAAGCCGGCCTGCCAATAGAGGCTGTTACTCTACGACCAGGTCACCCAGGTACGGAAAGTTCATCACGTTCAGAATCGGCTCAATTTTTACGTTCTTCTTGCTGGCCCAGGCAAGGTCTTGCCAGTGCAGCGGAACGAAAGCGGCGTCATCGTAGAGGCGTTTTTCAACGTCTTGCAGCATGGCAGCGCGCTTATCCAGATCCGTCTCAACGTTGGCCTTTTCAACCAGTGCGTCGATTTCCGGGTTGCAGTAGTTACCTGCGTTGTACTGGCCTGAGCCACTGCCTGCCTCGGTGCAGAAGGTCAGGAATTCATAGAAGTTGGCAGAATCCTCGGTATCCGCGTGCCAGCCGATCAGCATCATATCGGCAGAGCGGTCATCGTATTCCGGCCAGTACTGGGCTTTCGGCAGGGTTTTCAGATCCACTTTGATGTTGATGCGGGCCAGCATGGCCGCTGCTGCCTGTGCAATCTTGTCATCGTTCACGTAGCGGTTGTTAGGAGCCATCATGGTGATAGTAAAGCCATCCTCGTAACCAGCCTCTTTCATCAGCTGTTGGGCTTTTTCTACGTCATAGCGTGGTTTCAGGGATTCGTTGTGACCCTGGTAGCCGGCTGGCGAGAGTTGGGCTGCCGGTGTGGCAAAACCTTTCATGATCTTGGCAGCAATGCCTTCCTGATTGATGGCATAGGCAACCGCCTGACGAACCTTCGGATCTTTGAAGGCTTCAACACGCTCCTGGTTCATGTGAAACAGGATAATGCGAGTGCCGCTCATGGTGACCAGGTCGGAATTCTTGTCACGCTTGATGCGATCAAGGTCTGTGGGTGGCACAGGCGCGATGAAGTCCACACCGCCGGACAACAGCGCTGAAACCCGGGTGTTGTTTTCCTTGATTGGAGTCATCACGATTTTCTTCACATTGCCCGGGGATTCCTCATCCCAGTAATCTGCGAAGCGCTCAAACTCCATACGCACGCCCTGCTGGCGCGATTTGACCATGAAGGGGCCAGTTCCAGACAGGTTATCGGAAGCGAACGAGTTGCCGTGTTTGAGAATGGCGCCTTTTTGTTTGCCGTCCTCTGTTTCGCCAGAATAAAACTCGCTGTCCAGCGGGAAGATGTAGGTAGCGGTATTGAGCAGCAGCGGGAATGGCTCGCTGGTCACCAGCTCAAAGGTGTAATCGTCAATGACATTAATGCCACTGAACGGCTTGAAGATGGCCTTGAAGTCCTGGCTTTCTTTCAATCGATCGTAAGTGAACTTCACATCTTTGGCAGTGAGCTCGTTACCGGAGTGAAACTTCACCCCTTCACGCAGCTTGAAACGCATGGTTTTGTCATCCACACGGCTCCAGCTTTCAGCCAGACGGGCCTCAAAACCGAGATCCTTTGTCCAGCGCACCAGCGGATCAAACGTCATGTGGGACAGTTGCAGGATGCCGCCAGAGAGCTGCTCATGTATATCGAGGGTAACCGGGTCGGCGTCATACGCCATCTTCAACTCTTTCGTTGCCTCAGCAGAAAGAGCAACAGGAGCCGTGGCCAGCGCCATGGAACCGACTAAAGCTGCAAGTAGTTTTTTCATTGCGTTTTCCGTCGTTGTTTTACGAGTTTTTATGGCAAGCCGAGGCTCAGGCGCCCCAGACGTCTGCAATAGAAACTAGTCGCGGAAACTACTTACGGCAATCGAAATTACAACTTACGGCTATTCGCGAACTGAATGACGACGTGCATAGGCAGTCGCCACCCAGGGTTAAAGGCGAAATACGAGAGGCAATATAAGTGCGGTAAAAACGCCCGTCAGCCCCATGCCCAGCGAGGCAAATGCCCCCGCTGTATGGCTGATTTCAAACGCCCTGGCAGTGCCAATTGCATGGCCATTGAGGCCAAGAGCAAAACCGAGAATGCGCTCATCTTCAACCGGTAACCACTTTGCCAGCAGGTCAACAAACAGCGTTGCAACCACGCCGGTAATCAGCAGGCCGCCCATCATCAACGGCACAGATCCACCCAGCTGCTCGGTTATACCTATAGCGATCGGGGCTGTAACAGACTTGGGTGCAAGCGACGCCAGCACCTCCGGGGTAGCGCCTAACGCCCAGGCAATCACCACGGCATAAACCGCCGCCATTGTTGCCGCCAGCGGCAGTGTGACCACAATCGGAATCCACATGGCTCGGATATGATGAATCTGCTGATACAGCGGTATCCCCAAAGCGACTGTGGCGGGGCCAAGTAACACGGTTATCCACAGAGAGCCCTCCTGATAGCGAACGTAATCCATCGGCAGAACAGCAATCACGAACGCCAGGATCACTGCGGCGAGCACCACCGGTGGCATCCACAAGGGCCTGCCAATGCGAACAAACAGCCAGTTACCGGCGAAAAATGCGCTCAGGGTCAGCCCGATTGCGAATATCGGGCTGCCAGACAAAACCTCAGGGATAGCAATAAAACGTTCAGCCAGCTCAGTCATTCGCCTGGCTCCGCACAGACAAACGACCCATGTGCTTCATTAATAACAAAGTGCTCAGAACACTCAGAAAGGTACCGAGCAGCAAGGCTGCAGTAACCGCCAGCCATTGTCCGGAAAACTGCGACGCCATAAAAAACACCCCGACCACACCTGGCATGATCAGCAACACCAGCACAGAAATCAGAGCCTGGCTGGACGACGCCAGTGCATCGCTTACCCGACCTCGCAGCATCAGCGTGAGCGTCATCAAAATCATACCCAGCACACCGCCGCTGACCGGTATCAGAAACGCCAGACGCAAAGCTTCACCAAAAAGAAAAAACAGAACCAGAATAAGAAAACCGCGCAACATCGACATGCTGTCATGCTCACTCAGCAGAGAATTACATTACACTAGCGCAAACCAACATCTTGATACCAATGCAGGACCGCCATGGCGCTCAAAGCAACAATCTTTAAAGCCACGCTCAATATTGCCGACATGGACAGGCATTATTATGCAGACCACCAGCTCACGATAGCCCAGCACCCGTCAGAAAACGACGAGCGCATGATGATTCGCATTCTGGCCTTTGCATTGAATGCCCGTGAGGGGCTGGAGTTTACCAAGGGCCTGAGCACCGACGACGAACCCGAACTGTGGCAAAAAAGCCTGAGCGACGAGATTGAGTTGTGGATCGAGCTGGGCTTGCCCGACGAAAGCCGCCTGCGAAAAGCCTGCAGCCGCGCAAAGCAGGTCATCCTTTATGCCTACGGAGCTCGGGCCGTGCCGGTATGGATGGCGAAGCACCAGAACAAGCTGAGCCGCTTCCGCAATCTCACAATTATTGAGCTGCCAAGCGAATCAACGGAAGCACTCGCGGGGTTGGTAGAGCGTAACATGAACTTCCAGATAACCATCCAGGATGGAGAAGTGTCCTTCAGCAATGAAGGCGCACTGGTGAGCATCACCCCGGAACCCCTTTTTCCATAAGAATGGCTGGCCCAGCAACAGATCCAGGGCTGGACACTACTCGCTCACGCACGTAAGATTGCGCACTCGAAATTGACGCTTCGCCGTCACACTCGAATGCGCCCGTAGCTCAGCTGGATAGAGTACTGCCCTCCGAAGGCAGGGGTCACAGGTTCGAATCCTGTCGGGCGCGCCATATTTTTCAAGGCCTTACGTGAGAGCGTAGGGCCTTTTTTAGTTTTGTGCCGTGCAAGCTCTGACGGGACCTATTCAACGACTGACGAAAATCTTAAAAAATAATCCCGGCACTTTCATGCCGGGATTGAAAAACGAAAACACTTCGCATTATCCAACGCAAATTAGGCCTTAAATGCATCATTTCCCGCTTTCCAGCTCATTACGACTCTCACCACTCGGCAACAATCTTGCCAAAATGACTGCCACTTTCCTGGAGCCGGAAAGCATCCGCCAATTGTTCGAAACGAAAGCTTTGATAGATCACTGGGCGTAGTTCGTTTTGCTCGAGAGCCGCGACGTACTCCTGCTGCTGGCGACGATTTCCAACAACCAGGCCTTGAAGCCGGGCTTGCTTCGCCATGAGTAATCCCGTGGGCACCTGGCCTTCACGCCCGGTTAAAACACCAATAAGAGCAACATGCCCACCGACGCAAACCGCCTGTATAGACTGACTTAACGTGCCCGGACCGCCCACCTCAACAACATGATCAACCCCTCGCCCTTGGGTTAGGGCGAGAACCTGGTTAGCCCAGTCGGGATAACGTCGGTAGTTGATAGTGGAATCCGCTCCGAGTGCACGGGCTCTTTCTAACTTTTCGTCTGAGGATGAAGTAATGAAAACTTTGGCACCCATCGCTTTGGCTATTTGCAAAGCAGCGATTGAAACCCCGCCCGTGCCAAGGAGCAAAACGCTCTGCCCCGCCTTCAGGCTCCCTTCTGTTATCAGCGCCCGCCATGCTGTCAGACCAGCCGTGGTGATTGTCGCTGCTTCTGCATGACTCCAGCCAGCTGGGGCACGAGTGAAACTGGTGGCCGCCTGGACCGAGTACTCCGCAGCAAAGCCGTCAATTCCGTCGCCAGGGGTTCCCCGGAAGTTTCCTACGCCATCAAAGGCTTGACCATCCTGCCATTGCGGAAAAAACCCGGAAACAACATGATCTCCCACCTCAAACTCTGCAACCCCCTCACCAACAGCTTCAACAACCCCCGCTCCGTCAGACATTAGAAGGCGCCCATCCTCCGTCGGGATACTGCCATTGGCGACCAGCAAGTCATGGTAATTTAAAGAGGTGGCATGAATTGCCACCCGTATCTGCCCAGGCCCGGGTTGCCCGGGATCTGGGGATTCCCTCACCTCCAATGCATCAAGCCCGCCCGGGGCAACCAGATTTATTGTTTTCATATACCCTCTGTAGTGGTTCAGTGGTTACCGCCACTTATTAATAAATTCCACAGTCGCAGGATTGATATGCTGCGGATCAGATGCGCTCAGGAAATGCTGACCGCCATCAACGATTTTTAACTGCGCGTCTGCTGACTGACTAAATCGCCGAATCCCATCTTCAGCATTGGCGACCGAGTACACCGTATCAGCGGTACCGTGCATCCAGAGAACAGGACAGGTGACACTGCCGAGGCGTGCGTGCAGACTGTCTCGGTCACGAAGATTAATGGAAGCTGTACGCAAGCGTTCACGCCCCGCATCCCCTTTGTAGTTCCGACGGTACTCATCAAGCCAGAATGCGCGATCCTCTGGGGTCACCGTATCGCCCAGCCCCGCGTCGAGAACGCCCACAACGAATTCTTCCGGTACCGTCCAGTCATCAGTAACAGGTTCTGCTAGAGCATCGATGGCGGGGGTACAAAAATCTATACCGTCCCAACAACCCAACTTACGGCTAAGCTGACTCTCATTATCCATCGATGTGCCGAGCGGAATGATCCCCTTGATCCGGTCCGGAGCAAGCATCGCTGTCTGCGTCACAATCCAACCGCCCTGCGACGTCCCTAGAGCAAATGCTTCAGCGATACCAAGGGCATCGAGCACTTGAATATTCGCAATGGCGCTGTCCCAATACGTGAATTGTCGATATTTCGGATAGGTTTTGCCATGGCCATAAGGTTCAATGGCAAGAAGATTGGCCACCTTCATCAGCTTTGGGTCTGCAAATTGTGGCCTGAACAACTCCGCTGACGTCGTGAACGAATTGTTCATGATAAGCGTTGGTAACGACGGATCGTACGACTTACCAAACCTGTAGCCAACTTTCGAGCCGCCCAGATGGGCAATATCAACTGTTTTTATAATTTCAGTCATTTGTCATTCCTTTTTTTGTCGGTTTTGGACTCTGACATCGAGACTCTTAGCGTAAGTCAAACCTGATGCATGCCTTGCAACGACGAGGGGCTGGCAACCCGATTCAGGCTCGCTTTAACCTTCTCGCGGGTGTTCGGTAAAAAACGCCCCCTCCACTTCATACACGTGCAATCCTCCTTCCGTGAGATTGCACATGCTACTTCAGAGACGTCATCCTCCAAGCGTGTTTAATTACCTCATGCTTGGAGGTAGTTTTTGACTTGTCTTCCCATTGAATAAGTGAATGTGACATCCCCATAGAGCACCGATGGTGTACTAAGAGGCGATACGGGAGCCAAGCTGGCGGCCGGGTGGCCGCTAGGGAAGTTGAACGAAATATCGTCAACTTTTGCTTCGTAAAGGTCGGCCACAAAGGGGAGCGGAAGTTCTATTAATTCACTTATGGCTGCACTGCCGCCTTCGGGGCGCGGAAACTCACGATGGGCATAATAGTTGAGATGCCCCCCAAGAGTACCAGCCGGAGTGTCAGTAACGGTTGCGCGTGCAGTGATGACATCCTTACCGTCGACCGCGAGCGTAGACACAAGGCGTCCGTCGACGGTCTCGGCTCGTCTTACCCCGTGCATAGCCGGAATTCCCGCCGCCTCGCGTGCGTATGCCAGGACACGTGGAGAGCTATTCCAGTAGTATGCGAAAAATCGACCCGGAATTGGGAGCGTACCCTCAGCCGCCAGGCTATCGTGACCCTCGACCTCAACCGTTAGATATGTCAAAGAAAAAGCCCCAAACCCACTGGTGTTACTGGCCTCGATTTCATACATATTCATCTGGACCATGTTATTGGGATGAGGCTTTAAGCCTTCAGGAAGCACTGCCTTGAGAGCCTCCGGATTGGCTTCATAACCAACAATCAGCATTCTAGCCCCACGGATAAGTTGCGGCGTTGGAGGTGTCCATACGGACGCAGGCATACCGCGATATGGCTTGCTTGTCTCAAACATTACTCTCTCCTTTTGCAGCTTGAATAAACGCACTTTCCCAAAGCTGTACAGTTTCCCGGGGGTTTTCAATCATCGGGTAATGTCCAGCCTTATCAATACCCAGTAACGTACCCTCACGCAGTAAAGCTGCAGTGTCTGAAAGGTATTGAGCCGTCACGAAAGGATCACTGTCACCGTAAGCAAGAGAGACAGGAGCAGAACAGTTTTTTAGCGTTTTGAAAAAATCCGCCTTAGTCCAGTTCGCAAGATAAGCTTCCCACACAGACTGATTCATCGTCGCTCGCGTGTTTCCGACGATGGTGTCCAATTGTTCTGTGGTCAAGTGAGGTGCGAGACCCTTTAATACAGGGCCCGGATCTTCCCATGCTGATTTAAAAGAATCATAGGTCGCCTCATCCAGCGGAGTTCCCTGAGGAGATACGGGAGTCAGCGCTACGACGGCGGAGACTCGTTCCGGCGCAAGAGTTGCCACTCGCAACGCCGCTGCCCCACCCATTGAATGGCCGAGAATATTGAAGTGATCCCACCCCAGCGAATCTGCGGCAGCAAGCGCTGACGCTGCCATTCCTTCCATTCCTTCGGCGGGGGGGACTGAGCGATTGGAGCCATACCCGGGGAAATCGAAGTAGGCGTAGGTGAAACGTGTATCGTCGACCAACGCACGGGTATCGAGCCAGACATTGCTGTCCAGCGCCCACCCGTGTAACACAAGGACGCGTTGCGCCCCTGAACCTTCTATTGCTGCGATGCCGTTCATTGGTGGCTTTCCTCTTGTTCTTGTGATTATTGTTTCTGAGGTTTGCTTTTATCCTCGGTTCACTGAATGCGATGTGTTTAATTTTGCTGTTTTACACCTCCCCAACTATCCAATGGATAATTCCAGAAAATTTTGTCTTTATTTGATCACGCCGGCTCTGGTCGGGCTTTACAAGCCCGAGCAAGCGTGACCGTTATCAACCACAATTTCAGAACCCGTCATTGCTCTTCCCGCATCAGAAGCAAGAAGCAGTAGCGCACCATCCAGGTCCTGGACCTGACAGAACCTTCTCGCAGGAATACGTTTTTTAAGCCGTTCCCCCGCGTCACTTTCCAGAAAATCCTGGTTGATTTCAGTCATTACATAACCCGGCGCCAATGAGTTGACTCGAACGTTATGGCGCGCCAGTTCCAACGCCAAAGAGCGGGTCAAATGAGCCAGACCAGCCTTGGCTGCGCAGTAGGGCCCGACACCACCTGCCAGACGGGTGGCCAGAATGGAGGTAACGTTCACAATACTGCCACCGTCACTCTGCGCCATTCTTCGGGCGCTTTCCTGAGCTACGATCCAGGCACCCTTGAGGTTGGTCTGCACAATGCTGTCCCAGTCATCATCTGTGTACTCCAGCGCCGCTTTTGTATCGCTGACGCCAGCGTTGTTCACAACAACATCAATCCCGCCATACTGACGGCATAGCTCGTCAAGACAGGCAACAACTGACACCCGTGAGGCGACATCCAGTGGCAATGCCAATGCAGCACCACCCTCACTGCGGATATCCGCAACCAGCTCCTGAAGGCGATCAACCCGACGCGCACCCACAACAACCTGAGCGCCGGCTTTTGCCAGTGTTTTAGCGAAGTGGCGCCCAAGCCCGCTAGAGGCCCCCGTAACCAGTACACGTTTCCCGGCCAGGCCGAAGAGATGATGACTGTCTATCATGTTTAACCTTTCAATTTGTCAGTGTGGCGGGCGAGAATTTTCCTTGCGAGACTCATCCGGTGAACCTCGTTCGGCCCGTCGTAAATGCGGAAGCCTCGGGCATCTTTAAAGATTCGCTCCACGATGTTTTCACCGGAGACCCCTTGCCCGCCGAGGACCTGAACACTCCGGTCAATTACTCGCCAAATACCTTCAGAACTGATCACCTTGGCCATACTGGATTCGGTGTTTGCGCGTTCGCCTTTGTCCAGTACCCATGCGCAGTGCATGATGGACAGGCGCGTAGTCAACATATCCATTTCGTTATCGGCCAGCATGAAGCCTACGCCTTGATGATCACCCAAGCGTTTCCCAAACGATTCACGTGTGCTCGCATATCGACAGGCTTCATCATGGGCTCGCTGAGCTGCTCCCAACCAACGCATGCAATGGGTCAACCTTGCCGGGGCCAAACGAACTTGCGCGTACCGAAATCCCTTGCCAATTTCGCCAAGGATGTCGCTAGCTGGCACTCTAAGATTCTCAAAGCGCACGACGCCATGGCCGCCGGTGAAGCACGAGTCCATCACATCCATCATTCGGTCAACGTTAAAACCAGGCTTGTCAGTGTCTGTGAGAAACATGGTGGCGTTTCCATCGTCAGTTCGCGCCATGATGATCGCAAAAGCGGCTCCCTCTGCACCGGTTATAAACCACTTCTTCCCATTGATAATATAATCATCGCCGTCACGGACAGCCGTCGTGTTAAGCATCGATGGGTCCGACCCTGCTCCCGGAGAAGGTTCAGTCATCGCAAAACAAGACCGGGTTTTCCCTTCCACCAATGGTCGTAGCCAGCGCTCTTTCTGTGCCTCTGAAGCGACCACATCCATCAGGTGGATGTTGCCCTCATCCGGCGCATGAACATTTAGTGCTGTGGGGCCGAGCGGCGAATATCCTGCCTCTTCGAAGATCACAGCTTTCGCAACATGAGAGAGTTCGGCGCCGCCCATTTCCCGTGACGCATGCAAAGTAAGCAGTCCGTTTTTACGCGCAAGGGCCACCAAATCATTTCGAAGTTCTTCAGTGGGACCGTGTGGCGTCTGGCGCGGATCGGATTCCAGAGGCATCACCTCGTCCCGGATAAAGCTGCGAACCTTCGCTTGCAACGCTTTGAGCTCATCACTTAATTCAAAATTCATCGTTATTTCCCAATCATTGGATTTATTTTAAGCCGATCAAAGTGAGCAGGCTCCGTTGTCACATCGACAACATGGATTGAGTTATCCGCTCCATAACCGTCGAGCGCTCACCGGATTTAATAGGGTTGTATGGAGTATGGTTAAGGAGGCGCAGGTACGCTTTAACTGAACCATCAGCAATTGGCTGGTCTACATCCACAATATTGAGGCACGCGTGGTCCTGCTCAATAAGTGGTAGCGATGACAGGTCCCCACTCATCAGCCACGAGATCAGCACCCGGTTGACGGCGTCATGGCTGGCGATCACAGCGCTCTGCCAACTCGTGTCCGCAAGCAAAGTGCCGAACCATTCAAGGACCCGAGCCCCGAAATCATCCCAACGCTCACCTCTCAGAAATCCAGCTTCAGGCTGTTGCGACCAGTGATAAGCTTCGGCCACTTCTGTGTCGTATGATTCCGGAGGCATCTTACTGAGCCGCCCCGCCCGAATCTCTCGCAAGGCAGCGGTTGATTCTGTGGCACACGAATCTGATCGACCTGCCAAAACCATATCAAGGGTCTGAATTGCCCTGGGATAGTCTGAGCTGAAGGCTCTGTCGAATGTCACGCCCTGCAGTATGCGGTTCAGCGCCTGCACCTGAGCCTCACCATCAGCGGACAGCGGCACAGACCTTGGGTCCAATGGATGACCTGCAGCATCGAAATAGTTAACGTGTCCGTGCCGGACCAGGTAAAGGCGACGACGACCTAACCCTTGGTAACGATTCGGAGTCGAGGACATCAGCTTGCCCTCTTGGACGGATGCACAACTTTAGGGTTGCTGATAGCCAGCGCATTCACCACAGCCTTGTGCAAAACTGCCTGCAGCTGCTCCTGTTTTTGTCCTGGAGCGTCGAAAGAGCCTGCCCGGATCGCTTCTTTCATGGCCTGCCGGGAACTCTCCAGCGATGCTGGATCAACGCTTAAGGCGTCTGACAAGATATCTGTATAGGCGGCAACCTCATTCTGGCTGACACTCGCTCCACTTTTCGCTTCGCGAGCCGCAATCCCCATTGCGCTGGCGATCATGCGCACCTCGTAACGCAGGTTCTCCGGTACCGCGGGAAAGACATCCTTTAGCAGAGTTTCCCGTGCCACCTCAAGCAACTCACATGCATCTGGACGATTCATGGATGACCTCCCGTCAATGTTAGAATATTGTATTCAACCTCTGGTACCAGCCGTCCGGTGAGAGCAAGCTCCAGCGAATACTGTTTTCCGGAAAGGTGCCGTTCGGCCTGCTGGACGGCCACTATGGCCCAGCGGACGTGCGCCATAACCTGCCAATATCGGAGTTCTTCTGGTGATATTTCTCGGGGGCACACTTCCGAGTACCCAGCCATTACATCGCTCAGAGCACCAACACCACCCGCAACGTTCTCATTCCTGCCGAACCGCCAGCACTTTGCGGTCAGCCATCCCAGGTCCTCACGCCAGTCTCCCCATGCGGTGAACTCCCAATCGAGGATGCCTGACACTGCACCTTGATCCACCATGAAGTTACCGGTGCGAAAATCTCTGTGAATAAGGCAGGATTCAACAGGAGCAGGCTTGTTGAGGCGAAGCCAACGCAACCCCCACTCGATAACGGGAAAGGCCCAAGGCAACTCATCCAGAAATCCCAGATATTGCTCAATGGTTGCCTGAGCCGGATCTTCAGTCGGTGAGGGCAAGAAACCAAGCGCCTGCTGAGGCGGCTTTATGGAATGCAGCTTCGCCAGATTGCGCCCAAGTTCCCGACATAGAGCGGCTCGGTCAGGCACAAGGGCATCATCTTTAACCAACCGATGGCCTGCAGCGGTGCCACCAACCGCTTGCATGACAAAAAACTCGCGACCAATAACACCCGGGTCTCTGCAGAGCCAGAAGGGTGTAGGCACATCGACACCTGCTTCATGGACCGTTTTAAGTACGGCATACTCGTCCGCCCTGGACATACTTACATCCACCACAGACAGGGAGTCGGTCCGTAATACCCAGCGGTGCTCTCCGGCTTTGGAGCCACCACATACCTGTACATACAACAACCAGTTTTCCTGGATGGCGCCCCCGGAGAGCAACTCCATGTTGGTGATCTGTACATGGCTCCCCTGCAGAACCCCAGATAAATAACGCTCCAGACTTTCCTGCCACCCCCAACGGTCGCCCTCTATACGATGCTGTGAACTTGGGCCACTTTGTGCAACATCCATTAGATACTCTCTTTTCGTAGATACGTTTCCATAAACTGCATTGAGCAAACTCTGGGCCAACAAAGAGACTAAAAAATAAATTCAGTTAAATCAGAGCCTTATGGGATACACAAAAAAGGAGAGAAAAAACACACCTCTATTCTGGCGCAATCGTGAAACACTTTTTTTCACTTTTGAAACAACTTAATCCGCGCTAATATTCCCCTACTCCATGCAAAGAAAGGTGCACCCATCATGGCCACAGAACCCCACAAACCGCGCATCATCGCTCTGATCAACCATCTCACTTTCGACGGTCATCCGAGCAAGTTAACGCTGACGCTGAACGAAATACTGCCTCGCTATGAACAACAAGCGGATATACAGATTGTTGAGACATCGGTCGATAAACTACTTGCAACGGCCAAAACAATAGAGCGGGAACAGCGCGCGGACATACTGATTTGCTCCAGTGCGTCTGCGGAGTTTTTGCGGAAGAAAATTTCTATCACCACTCTCTCGTTCAGGATGGGTGAGTTCGACCTTATCCGCGCCATCAATCTTGCCCGGGAGCGCGGCACAAAAGCCGGCATTCTCACGCACCAGCGTACCTTGAAAGAGCTTGAGGAAATGTCCTCACTATTTACGGTCGAAGTTTCACAGGCTGTTTACACCTCGCTACAGGAAGCTCGCGAAAAAGTCCGTACGCTTGTTGATCAAGGCTATCGCGTAATAATCGGCTCCCCAACCGTCGTTGAGCTGGCGGAAGCCGCTGGCGCAGAAGGTGTCTTCGCCATAAATGCTGACGCAGTTCGCCTGACACTCGATGATGCGCTTGCGATATGCCACAGCCGCGCAGCCGAAGCCCAAAAACACCGGCGCATTCATGCGGTTCTGAAAAATCTTAGTGAAGGGGTCATTGCACTGGACGCAACAGGCAAAGTCTTTTCCGTTAATAACAGCATGAACACCCTGCTACAACCTGATCAGCCAATCTCCATCGGAGATCGCGCCACCGAACACTTCCCCGACATCGATATAAATGGCGTACTGACAAAGGGAGCCGCGATTGAAAGCCACCTGAGCCTTAGAGGAAGTCAGCGCCTGGCCATTAGCGTACTTCCTATAATGGAAGAAGGGCAGATAGACGGAGCGATACTGACATGTCAGGAAATACGGGAAATCCAGCGCGCGGAGCGCCGATTGCGCTCCCAAAGCCGCCCAAGCCATTTCATTGCCAAATACCACTTTGAACAACTTACCGGCAAGGAACAGGCATTTCAGCAAGCGATCCAGCTAGCAAAATTGTACGCCCACTCCAACTCGACTGTGTTAATCACCGGAGAGACCGGCACTGGCAAAGAGCTGTTTGCCCAAAGCATTCATAACGCCAGCGGCAGGCATCAGATGCCGTTCGTTGCGATTAACTGCGCGGCTTTTCCTGAAACTCTGCTTGAAAGCGAACTGTTTGGGTATGACGAAGGGGCATTTACCGGCACCCGCAAAGGCGGGAAACCGGGGCTGTTCGAGGCAGCACACAACGGCACTATTTTCCTCGATGAAATTGGCGATATGCCGATTCATCTTCAGACTCGCTTACTTCGAGTTCTACAGGAGCGTCAGGTACTCCGCCTTGGTGGCTCCGAGCCCACCCCCATCAATATCAGAGTCATTGCAGCCACCCACAGGGATCTGAAACAAGAAATCGCCAATAACCGGTTTCGTGAAGACCTTTTCTACCGTCTTAACATCCTCAGAATATCGGTACCGCCCTTGCGCAAGCGCACCTCCGATATTCCACAACTCACCAAATTGTTAACCAGAAACCTCGCCGCGGGGAATACCGCCCAGGAGCAGGCGGCCAATGAAACACTGAATGCACTCATGCCCCACCTGATGAACCACCAGTGGAGCGGCAACATTCGTGAACTCGAAAACCTGATAGAGCGCGCCTTTCTAGTAAGCCAGTTCCCTGGCGAATCGAAACCACTTGAAGCCCTGTTTCCAGAGCTGTTCTCAGTGCCCAAAGAGCATCTCGCAATAAACGCTCCGAAGGAAAGCCTGCACAATTTCGGCAAAGCCGCCGAGATAACGCTCATCCAGAAAACCCTCGACGCCCACGATGGCGATATGGCGAAAACTGCAAAAGCGCTGGGGATCAGCCGGTCGACCCTCTGGCGCAGGCTTCGCCAGCCTCAGACCAAAACCCAAAGTTGAAACACCGAACCAAATAATGAAACACGCGTTTCAAAAATGAAACAAAGCCACTTCTAAAAACCGCCGTGCTTTACAGGCCACGGCCCCTCCCAATCGCGGGTTTCAAAGCATTGTCACAAATGGGCATACATTTTGCTGACTTCGATCTAGACAGATTATCGAACGTTCCCTGGCAACGCGAAGTCGCCCTTTTAAACAAAAACCGGAGGCCTGTCTTGAAAGGTTTAATGATGGATGCCCCTCTTAGCATCACAACAATAATGTCCCATGCAGAAATGACCGCCGCAGATAACAAGCTCATTTCCCGCGGTGCAACTGGCGACATGTCCCGCCTGAGCTACCGCGACGCCTTCGTTCGAGTAGCCAAACTGGCAAACGCCCTGGACCGCCTGGAGCTCGATCCCGAAGCAAGAGTCGGCACTCTTGCCTGGAACGACCATCGACATTTCGAGCTGCACTACGCTATCCCCTGCACTGGCCGCATCTGTCACACCGTCAACCCGAAACTGTTCACGGACCAGATCAAATTTATTATTAACGACGCACAGAACGAAGCGTTGTTCATCGACCCGGAATTCATTCCGGTGATCGAAGCGATACAAGGTGATCTTCCGTCAGTAAAACACTGGATAGCGCTATGCTCGGCCAACAACCTGCCTCAGAGCACCTTACCGAATCTGCACGCCTATGAGAGCCTGCTCAACCGGGAACAGGACAGCTACGACTGGCCCACTCTGGATGAAAACCGCGCCAGCAACCTGTGCTATACGTCTGGTACCACAGGCGATCCAAAAGGGGTACTCGGAAGTCATCGAAGCATTGTTTTGCAATGCATGTCACAAAACATGGCGAGCCAACTAGGCCTTACATCCGAAGACGTTGTAATGCCTCTGGTACCCATGTTTCATATCAATGCCTGGTGCATGCCCTACAGCGCCCCCATGGCTGGAGCGGCCCTGGTACTGCCTGGCCCACAGGTATCGGATGCACAGGCGATGACTGATCTTATCAACCAGGAGCAAGTTACTTTCTCTCTCGCCGTTCCGACACTCTGGAGTGGCATCAACCAGTTCCTTAATGCTACCGGTACTCGCATCCCAAGCCTCAACAGAGGCGTTATCGGGGGCGCTGCAGGCGCATTAAAACTGTATGACGAAATGGATCGCCATGGCGTCAGACTGGAAAACGGTTGGGGTATGACGGAACTCAGCTCCATCGGAAGCTACAACCGCTACCTACCCGAACATAATCGACTTCCCGACGCGCCCCGGGCAGACCAGCGCCTGAAATCCGGGCGTCCATTATTCGGCATCCAGATGCGCATCGTTGATGAAGACGGGAACGCCTTACCCCACGACGGAGAAACAACCGGCGTTCTGGAAATCCGTGGTCCATGGGCATGCAGCGCCTACTACGGCAAATCCCAAGGGCATGACTGGTTCAATACCGGCGACGTAGCAACCATTGACTCCTTGGGGTATATGCGCATCACAGACCGGGTAAAAGACGTAATCAAATCCGGAGGGGAATGGATCAGTTCCATCGAAATTGAAAATGCAATCATGGCACACCCCGGTGTTCGCGAAGCTGTCGTCATCGGCGTTGCTCATCAACACTGGAGTGAGCGACCTCTCCTCGTTGTTGTACCTGAAGACTCTTATCCCTCACTAACTCCTGAACAGCTATTGAGTTTCCTTGAAGGGAAGATCCCCAAGTGGTGGATACCGAATGCATGTGAGTTTGTTGACACCCTGCCTCATACCGCCACCGGCAAAGTGAGCAAGAAAATGCTGCGCGAAAACTTTAACCGCTACCAGTGGGCCTGATGCCTCACGAACAGAATGAATAAGAGTTCCCATTAAAATAATAGAGAACGCTATGAATCCTCTAAGAATCATTGAAACGTTCAACTTGATCGTCGGAAAGCTATTCAGTTTTTTCGTGTTCATAGGTATGGCTATCGTAGTTTACGAAGTCATCGCGAGATACGTCTTCAACGCTCCGTCGGTATGGGCTCCTGGTTACACGCAACGTGTCTTTGCGGCCTACTTCATCCTGATCGGAGCCTACACCCTGATCAAAGGCGGGCACGTACGCGTCGATGTACTCCTTAATACCCGGTCCCCCCGCTGGAATGCCTTTGCGGACATGCTCAATTATGTGGCCTTGGCCATCTGGACTACGGCCCTGACCTACGAGGCCTGGTTTTATTTCCTGGATGCCTGGGAGTTCAACGAATTGGATGCCAGCGCCTTACGCCACCCTATGTGGCCGGTGAACCTGGCCCTCTTTATTGGGACAGCTCTCATTCTGATCCAGGGTCTGAGCGGCCTGATGACATCTGCAATCCAATTCGTCAATCCAAAACAACAAAGCAAAGGGTAAGCCCATGTCACCAGAACTTTTAACCGCTGGTATGTTTGGTCTTCTGCTAGCCTTTATTATAGCTGGCGTGTCGCTCGCTTTCGCTCTAGGTGCAGTCGCTACTATTTTTATATTGATCATGAACGGCACAAGCGGCCTGTTCCCTATCCTGTCTGCCACTTTTGCCAGTATGTGGTCGATCTCACTTGCCGCCATCCCTTTGTTCGTCATGATGGGGATATCACTCGGGAAGTCGAAAATAGCGACCGACCTATACCAAGCATTTTACCTTTGGTCCGGAAAAGTTAACGGTGGGCTACTCGTGGGCACCACCGGTTTCGCCTCGCTTCTTTCTGCCATGACCGGCAGCTGTGCGGCCTCCACGCTAACAACAGGCATGGTGGGAATGCCTGCCATGGAAAAGCACGGCTACGATAAAAAACTCGTACTTGGCACGATCGGAGCAGCGGGCACTCTAGGCATTCTGATCCCGCCCTCCATCACATTGATCGTTATCGGCATGAGTACCGGGCTTTCCATCGGCAAGCTGTTCATGGGTGGCTTGATTGCAGGGCTGGGGATGCTGGTTGTTATTCTTGGTTATGTCATCATCACGGCAAAGCTGCAGCCTGAAAAAGCACCCGCCTCCTCTGAAAGCGTCCCCATGAGTGAGAAAATTCGCTCGCTCCGCTCCATTGTTCTTCCAATGGCCATTATTTCGGTGGTGCTGCTGTCGATATTCCTTGGCATGGCAACGCCAACAGAAGCGTCAGCGGTGGGCGCCGCGGCAGTTCTAGCCGCAATTGCCATGCGAGGTGAACTTAACTGGAGTTTTATCAAGGATGTCAGTTATTCGACCGCCACTATGAGCGGTATGGTTCTTTGGATTATTTTCGGCGCCAGTGCGTTTGTTTCCGTTTATTCGGCTGCCAACGGCATCAACTTTGTGCAGTCATTTTTGTTGTCTCTCGAAATCTCTCCCTGGCTTCTCATTTTGGTTATGCAGGGGGCAGGATTCATTCTCGGAATGTTTCTGGACCCCATCGGCATTATTCTGCTGGTGATGCCAATCTTTATGCCAGTTGTTGTGGAGCTTGGCTTCGACCCCATTTGGTTCGCCGTTCTCTTTCAGCTGAACCTTTGCGTGGGTTACATTTCACCGCCCTTTGGCTACAACATCTTCTATCTCAAAACCCTCAGCCCGCATACCCCTATCCTGGACCTTTATAAAAGTGTGCTGCCGTATGTCGTATTAATGGTTCTTTTCGGAATTTTTCTCCTCGCGTTTCCTTCCATCCTTACGGAAGGCGTGAGCTTACTCACTAAAGACTGATACCTCTTACAACAACGAGAGAAACTGATATGAAAGATACAAAGACAATAAACCGCCGAAAATTTCTGTCCACTAGCACCACTGCCGCTGCAACCGTTGCGGCTCTGGGCTTATCCGCGCCCGCAGTCATCGCATCACCCAAACAGAAAATCAAATGGAAGATGCAAACGCACTGGCCCACTGGAAACTGGTATTACGATCCGATCTTTAATGGGTTGGCGCGCCGCATCGAAGAAGCGACTAACGGTGAAATCGAGATCGAAACCCACCAACCTAATTCCATAGTATCTACCGGAGATGTTCTGCGTGGGGTCCGCCGTGGAACACTGGACGGCGCGCTTATTTATCCCGCCTACTGGGTCGGGGACATTCCTGCCGCAGGTCACCTCAACGGGAATTTCGGAACCTGGGATTCCCTTGAGGAAATGCAATTTTTCATGCACGACATGGGCGCGCTCAACATTATCCGCGAAGCTTACGCTACTCGCGGGATCTATCAGGTCGGCCCTATTTCAAATGGCGGCACGGCCATCTATAGCAACAAGCGACTTGAGACACCAAAGGATTTCGAAGGCTTCAAAGTTCGCTCAAACGGCAGCTCTGCACAAGTGTTTGAAAAAATGGGCTCAGCGCCTGTGTCTATCAGCGGCGGGGAGCTTTACCAGGCGCTTCAGACCGGCGTAGTCGACGGTGCGCACTGGGGTGGCGTCTCTGCCGGATGGGGGATGAACCTGCAGGAGGTAAACAAATATATTATCCAGCCGAACCTCGCATCACACCAGAACAGTGAGGTATTTGTTTCACTGAAATCGTGGAACAAGCTGGGGTCGGATTTCCAGAAAGTCATCGAAGATGCTGTTCTGGCAACACACCTCGAAGCTGCCGGAATGTTCATGATGAAAGACCTGCAACGAATGCAGGAGTTCAAGACTGAATACAATGGAGAAATTGTTCAAATGAACGGCGATGCGGTGGCAATGCTCCGAGCCAAATCTCTTGAAGTGGTCGATGAAATATCCAAGCGTGACCCAGAATACTCGGGCAAAATCGGTGCTATTTTGCGAGAGTTTATGCAGCTAACTGGCAAGGTATAAAGCAGCTCCGCCTAGTGGCTGAGCAGCACTCTGCCCTCGGAAAATCACCGAGGGCGCTCAGCCAGGGCAATAATAAAAAGAGAAGTCTTGCTTTTGGCACCTGACCTGCACCCAGAATTATCATAGCGCTGTATTTGTTATCATTTTTGTTACCCCATATATCGAAACACCTGAGACCACCGACCAGGCTAAAGACTTTGTTCGATACCAAACAAAAAGAGTGAGACCTGTTCCAAGGAACGTAGCCAGCAACGATGTAGAACTAATAGTTTTTGGCACCAGAGAAACCCCCAGCATTGCCCCGACCGTCAGCGGACCGAGAATGCTCAACAGCATCGGCACCCGTCCATTTTTGTTGTCTTGAGATTGACGAGCCAAATGATGCTGCATCCATAGCAACGGGACCGCCCGCATCAAGAACGTGCCGAGACTCGTAGTAATCAACGCGACCCAAAGCGTAATATCCATATTTTATTGCTCAAATTTTGGAGTAATTCTTATCATTTGAAATAGAAACGCCCCACATATCGCAGCCACAGGAATTGCCGCATGTGCAAACCCCAGAGTTTTCATAGCAAATGCCAGAACGATGGTACTGCTGAGCGCAATTCCCCAAATTCGAGAGTCAAAGCGTGGCGCTAGCAACACCAGAAATAGAGCCGGTAAAGTAAATGGCATGACCTCGACCATTAAAGGCCAGGACCTTATCATCTCCTCACCTGCTACCGCGCCCAATACAGTTCCACTAATCCAACCAAGCCACGCAAACAACATAGCTCCCGTAAACCAGCCAATTCGTTCGGAGCTTTGCAGTTGAGGCAGACGTGTATGTGCTAACGCAAAAATCTGGTCTGTTAGCCCGTGCATGAGTAATGGCCACCAACGACTTGACGGCAAGTGAGGGGCCAGATTTGGCCCATAGACTACATAACGCATATTAATCAATATAGTCATTGCAACGACCAGCCAAAGCGGCGCACCCGAAACAACCATAGCCACGAATAAAAACTGAGAGGGTCCAGCATAAACAAGTATCGAAACCATGACGGTTTCAAAAATGCTGAAGCCAGACTGCACAGAAACAAGACCAAAAGAAACTGCGATAGGTATATAAGCCCCTACTATAGGTGAGGCATCACATACTCCGGAAAATGCGGGCTGTCTGTTCGGCAACCTATTCTGCGAATACATACGATGTTCTCCGGCAGTACAAGCAGTCGTGCGGATCAAAGCTCCGCGCATGTTTCTGCAATTGGAAACAAGTTTGTCTGCGAGACCTAGCCTCTGCACCAAAGGCATATTGAAATGTGATGAAAATCGCCAGATCGTTTTCTAGAGAGAATTCCAACTGACTTCTTCAAAGCATCAGAAATCAGTGTCAATTAAGTCATTTTTGACCGGCACCACCATTCAATATGAAGTAGCAAACGTAACCAATGACCACGCCCCAGAAAGCGGATGAGAGTTCGAAGAGAGACATTCCCGAAGCAGTGACGACAAACGTAATCAATGATGCCTCTCGATGACTGGGCTCCTCCAGTGCTGCAAAAAGATTCCCCGCAATGGCCCCAAGTAGCGCCAACCCGGCAAGCACCGCCACAAACGCTGCGGGAAGGGATGTGAACAAGCTGACGATAGTGCCGGCAAACAGCCCCCCCACAAGATAGAAGACACCATTGGACACCCCTGCAATGTATCTTCTAGCAGGATCTTCATGCGCGTCTTTACCAGTACAGATTGCCGCTGTAATGGCAGCAACCACCGTGGTGATACCGCCGAAAAACGCCATAGGAAGTGAAACCAAGCTTGTTATTCCAATGATTGGCCTGGCCTTAACTGGATAACCCGCCGTTTGGAGGATCGCCATGCCCGGCAGGAATTGACCGGTTAGACTTACCAACACCAAAGGAATAGCAAAGCTGAGGGTTGAACTTAATGACCACTCGGGCTGGATAATCTGGGGCACCGCAATGCTCCACCGAACACCTGAAAGAGACACCCCCTCCAGGACCACCGCAAGTAAAACACCAGAAATCAGCAATAAAACCAACGTATATTTTGGGCACAGGCGACGGAACAGAACATAGGAAATCAGCATCCCGATAGCCAAAGAAGGTGTCGTTTCGATTGCGGTGAAAGCACCCACTCCGAACTGAAATAGTATGCCTGCCATCATTCCTGCAGCGATCCCTTTAGGAATCGCGCGTACAAACACATCAAAGGTACCTGATACACCAATAACGAAGATCATGATTGCCGCAGTTATGTATGCTCCTATCGCCTCGTTTAAAGACAGTTCAGGAAACAAGGTAACCAGCAATGCAGTACCCGGTGCGGACCATGCAGTGACAATAGGAGCTCTCAGCCAAACCGATAGCACGATCCCCGAGATGCCGGCTCCGACAGAGATCGCCCAAACCCACGAGACCATCATATCGGAGGAGATTCCGGCGCTCGCTCCGGCTTGGAAAAATATGGCTAAGGGGCCCGAGTAAGACACGAGAACAGCCAAAAAGCCTGCCACAATAGCTGGCAATGAAAGGTCTTTTAGAAGTTTTTGCATTAGCCTGAATCCGTTATTGATTGTTGTAGATTCGGTATGAGAAACGAGCCCCGGGTGCCGGGGCCAAAGAAGATAAGACTGACTGTTTAACTATGGTCGCAGCCTACCCGGCCTACCCCAGATCACCCCCTGCAACGGGAACCACCGTGCCTGTAATGTAACTAGCTGCATCCGATGCCAAGAACAGAATCGGCTCAGCCTGTTCATCCAGGGTTCCGTATCGATGCATAAAGCTGTTCGCTAAGGTCTGGTCAATCAGAGTCTGATACCACGCCTTTTCCTGTTCACTCTGCTCTTCCGCGTTTCGCGGTGTCAGCCTTGGTGGCGCTTCGGTACCGCCAGCTGCTGCCGCATTCACTCGGATATTGTACGGCGCATATTCGTACGCCATGTTCACAGTCAGAGCATTGACGCCACCCTTGGCCGCTCCGTATGGAACCCTCATTAACGCCCGCGTGGCTATCGAGGAGACGTTGACAATTACGCCCGATTTGCGCTCAAGCATGTAAGGTAAAACAGCGCGACAGCACCATAGAGTGGTAAAAAGCGAACGCTGAATCTCCTTTTCAATCTGTTCCGGCGTGTAATGTTCAAACGGCTGGGCCCAGATAGTGCCACCAACGTTGTTAATGAGAATATCAATGCGATCAAAGTGCTGATGAGCCTCCTTCATAACTGTCTCAGCGCCTGCCCAGGTTTCCAGATTGGCCTGAACAGCAATCGCATCAGCACCCTGCTCGCGCAATTCTGCAGCAACATCGTGTATATAATCAGCAATGTCTACGAGAAGAAGCCGCGCGCCCTCGGCCGCGGCCAAACTGGCAACACGTTTACCTATTCCCTGGGCAGCTCCAGTGATCACCATTACCTTATCGGTGAAGCGGGATCTCATGCGACTTTCTCCTTATCTGCAGGAGTGCTAGGGGCGAACTTTTCATAATGAAACGAATTTGGTTTAAAGCCCTTTTCTCGAAAGAACCCAAGCACGGAATCAACCATAGGGGGGGGACCACACAAATAGACATCGACATCCCCGTTATTCAGGTGGGTGTCATCTATATATTGAGTAACGTACCCCTTTCTCGGATGGGTGCTTTTTTCTCCGGAAACCACGGTGCTGTATGTAAAATTGCTCAACTGCTTGGTAAGCAGTTCCAATACATTCAGGCACACTAAATCATCGTCGTTAGTGACACCGTAGATCAGATGCGTTGGTAGGTCACAGCCATTGGCTTTCATGTATTCTAATTTAGCCAGGAATGGCGCGAGGCCAGTGCCTCCGGCCAGCATCAGCACCGGTCGTTCAATCGGGCGTAGATAGAAACTTCCCATGGGGCCAGTCAGAGTTACCTTATCTCCGGAACGCGCCTTACCAACTAGCCATGAGCTCATAAGACCGCCCGGAACGTTACGGATCAGGAAGCTCAGGTCACGGCTACCGGGTTTGGAGCTAAAGGAGTAGGCCCGTGTCTCCTCGGTGCCGGGCACCTGGATGTTCACATATTGTCCGGGTAAAAAGGCAAGGTCGTCATCCGCAGTGATTTTTAGTTCGATCGACGTCGGCGAAATCAGATTTACTTCGGCCACAGTCCCAGTAACTTCGGCATTACCGGTCTTGCACATGGTGGAAGCAACTGGCACTTCCACCACGCAATCGCTGGAGGGCACCATCTGACAGGTCAGCACCATACCTTGCTCGACTTCTTCGTCAGACAGCGCCTCGTCTATATACTCATCGCCCAGGTCAAACCCGCCCTGATAGCAGGCACCTTTGCAGGTGCCGCACACGCCATCGGAGCAATCCATGGGGAGGTTTATCTGTGCGCGGTAGGCGGCATCGAGAACCGTTTCGCCTTCGTTGCAGGATACAAAACGGGTAACACCGTCCTCGAAATTGAGTGCTATGTTATAACTCATGATGATGCTCTCCCCATCAATTACAGGTGGTAAATGTCTAGCACCTGATTGATGCAATCGTTGTTCAGAACCAAGCGTTTCTCCCGAATCAGCGGCTGTTCGCCGGTGATATCCAGGGTATAAAAGGAGGTTCCAAAGAATTCATCGGTTTTTTTATAGCGATAGGCTTTGGTCAACCAGTTAAACCGCAACGTCACTTCACTCTCATTCTGGGACAAGATCTCCAGGTTGCTGGTGAAGTGCGTGGTGCGCGGCTCCGGCATGGAGCTGGCACCGGACCGCTCAGTCTTGATGCGATAGATCCGGTCTTCCAGGCCTTCCTTGTTGGGGTAATAGATGAGCGAGATCTCGCTTTGCGGGTCCTCGGTCAGCTCATCGTCATCGTCCCAGGCCGGCATCCAGTAGGTGACGTCCTCATGGTAGCAGGCTAGCCACTGATCCCATTTTCGGTCGTCCAGGAATCGGGCCTCACGGATGATGAATTGTTCAATATCGTGATAGCTCATGCTCATGCCGATGCCTCCTCTGACGTCACGGGAATGAAACGGGCACGCTCGGCCTCAATGGCTCGGATCATTTCCACCTGCCAGTGCTGGTGGTGGTTAACGTACAGGCCTTCGTCGTCGGGGCGCGCACCACTCATAATGGGCTTCATATCGATCTGGTTAGCGTGCTCATCAGGGCCTTCGATCCAATGAGCAGCACCGCGACTCATATCGTTCCAGCGCATGTCGCGAGCTTCATAACCGTTCTGGCAAGCACGAAACTCTTCCAGGTCGTCCGGTGTACCCATGCCCGTCACGTTGAAGAAATCCTCATACTGACGGATACGTTTAGCACGCAGTTCTGCCGGCTCGTTCTTCGGACCAAAACCATAGATGGTCACTTCCGTCTTGTTGACGTCGATGGGGCGGGTCACACGGATCTGTGTGGAGAACTGATCCATAAGGTACACGTTCGGGTACAGGCACAGATTCTTGGTGGTGCGGACAATGGAGTCGGCCCGGGCCTCACCGTATGTCGCCTTCAGCCGCTCAAGCTGGCTATATATCGGGCGTACTTCCGGATTCAGCAAGCGAGTCCAAAGCATCATGTGGCCATTCTCGAAGGAATAAAATCCGCCCTCGGCCGACCAGCTCTTGGCGTCTACTGCCTCGGTACCACCTTTTTCGTAGTTACGCTGCCCCATAGTCGATAGGTAGTTCCAGTGCACGCTGCCCACATGGTAGCCGTCGGCACCATTCTCCGCGGTCAACTTCCAGTTGCCTTCGTAGGTATAGGTCGAGCTACCCCGCAGGACTTCCAGACCGTCTTCCGACTGATCCACGATGTTGTCGATAATCTTGGTGGTTTCACCGAGATGCTCTTCAAGAGATACCACGTCGGCATTCAGGCTTCCGAACAGAAAACCACGGTAATTGCCGAACTTTGGCATCTGCTTCAGGTCGTGGGAGCCGTCGGTGTTGAATTGCTCCGGGTAACCACCCTTTTTCTGGTCCTTAGCCTTCAGCAACTGACCATCGTTGCGGAAAGTCCAGCCGTGGAACGGGCAGGTAAAGGAAGTCTTGTTACCGCGCTTCTTGCGACACAGAGTGGCGCCGCGGTGGGAGCAGGTGTTAAGAATGGCTTTCAGATCGCCATCCTTGGTACGGGTGATGACTACCGGCTGGCGACCCACGGTCACCGTATAGTAGTCGCCCGGTTCCGGGATCTGGCTCTCGTGAGCCAAATAGACCCAGTTACCCTCAAAAATGTACTTCATCTCCAGGTCAAACAGTTCCCGATCATTGAAAATGCCGCGATCGCACTGATACCGACCGGTTTCAGGATCCGCAACAACTGCGTTACGAACCTTGTTGGCGAGTTGCTCGAGCTTTTTACTCATTTCATCTCACTCCTCTTATTCTTGTCTCTCGCTTATGCGACATCTGTTTCAAGAGCGCGCGGACGTGCATGACGTTCTTGAAGTTCAGGCTTATCAGTGGCAATGAGAGTCACATTGAACTCGACCTCGGTAATCGGGCCAGTAACACCGTGTTTTTCGCCCTCTGCAGACCGCTCTACACGTTTTGCTTCCACCACGAGTTCTTCACGGGTAGCGAATGCGAAATCGCTGTAGGTATACTCATCACCAGCAATGTTAATTTGAGTAGTGAGGTGTTTATGCCCAGGCCTGGAAACAAAATAATGGATATGTGCCGGGCGCTGGCCGTGACGACCAAGCTGATTAAGCAATTGCTGTGTAGACCCTTCTGGTGGGCAACCGTAACCGGACGGCATAACGCTTTGAGCGGCATAACGACCCTCTGCGTCGGTCTTGATGCGACGGCGTAAGTTGTACTCACTCTGAGACTGATCGAAGTATGAGTACGCACCCTTGGTATCCGCATGCCAGATGTCGACAACCGCATTCGCCAACGGTTCGCCACTCTCATTGGTTACCTGGCCTTTGATCAGAATCACTTCTGCACCTGCGTCCTTACCATCGTCCATACGGGCAAAGCCGTCACTGATGGGTGCACCCGCGACGTAAAGTGGGCCTTCGATAGTGCGAGGCGTCCCACCTGTGAGGCCCGCTTGCTCGTCTTCGGCGTCCTGGCGGATGTCCAGATAACGGTCCATGCCGAGGCCCGGCGCCAGAAGGGCCGCTTCGCCATTTGCACCAAGCTCTCCGACGTAATATACGGCGCTCCAAAACTCTTCCGGCGCCACATCAAAGTCTTCCACAATCTGGAAAATATCGTGCATGACCCTATGAACGATTTTCTTCATTCGCTCATTGCCACCGTCCTGATCAAATCCAGCTACTTGTTCCAGCAGCTCTTTCACATCTTTTGTTTGCATGGTCTTAATAGTCATTGTCGGTCTCCCCGAACTGTTGTTTTTGTTGCTAAAGAAATGTATTTCTTTGTTTTTCTAGTCGTCCACCAGCTGGCAACAACATACTTTTATGCATTGCCTGTAACGGTGAATCCTATGTTAACGATCATCCTCATGAACGGAGGATGGGTGACGGCAAAGAGGCGCTACACTGATATCCATATAGGGAAATAGCGGCAGGTTGCTGATCAGGTCCTGCAACTCAGCGTTATCTCTAACGTCAAAAATACTTACGTTGGCGTAGCTCCCCGCCACCCGCCACAAGTGGCGCCACTTGCCTTGCGACTGCAAGTCCTGGGCGTAGGCCTTTTCACGGGCTTTGATGTCTGCGACCACATCGACCGGCATCTCGTGCGGGATATTCACTTTCATTTCCACTTTGAACAGCATGCGTACTCCTCCGTTTATTTATCTTTCCGGCGATAATGCGTGAGCTTGTCCTCATCAATCTCGACCCCCAGGCCCGGCCCAAGTGGCAGACCTACTCCGTTGTCATGAAAATCCAACGGCTTGACAACGATGTCATCCTTCATCAATAACGGCCCGAACATTTCGGTGCCCCAATGAAGAGTTTCCAAAGTAGACCAGGCGTGTAGTGAGGCCACCGTGCCTATCGTGCCTTCGAGCAAAGTGCCTCCGTAAAGGCCAATGCCTGCAGCTTGGGCTACCGCAGCCTGCTTCAGGGCTTGCACCGGGCCGCCGGCCTTGGCGATTTTGAGCGCGACGGCACCCGAGAAGCCGGTGGCAGCCAAGTTATAAAGGTCGGTGGCATCAGCAACGGCTTCATCGGCCAGGATCGGCAGGTGGAACTTCTGAGACAGACGCACCAGGGCGGCGTAATCCTTCATAGGTGTCGGCTGCTCGACCAAGTCAACACCGGCCGCTTGCAGTTCCGCCATTCCTTTAGCTGCCATTGACTCGTCCCAGGCCTGATTCACGTCTACACGAACACTGGCAGACTCGCCCAGGGCATTTTTGATGGCGGCTACATGCCGAACGTCTTCCATCAGTGGTCGCGATCCAATCTTGAGCTTGAAGTCGCGGTGGCGACGGGTTTCGATTAGACCAAGGGCCTCTTTGACATCCCGATCAGTATCACCACTTGCCAAGGTCCAGAGCACCGGGATATGCCGATGCACGGCTCCGCCGAGCAAGTCGGATACAGGGCAGCCCAGCCGTTTACCTTGCAGATCCAGCAGAGCCGTCTCAATGGCGGACTTGGCCAGGTTGTTTCCGCGAGCCGCACAATTCAGCCTTACTCTCAGGGTATTGATTTCCGTAACAGGATGGCCGATCAGTTGTGGCTTGAAATAGGTATCGATGGTAAGTTTTACGCTTTCGGGGCTTTCCGGCCCGTAGGCCAGCCCCCCGATGGTCGTGGCTTCACCCAGCCCCTCAAGTCCATCAGAATCCTTCATCCGCACAATCACCATGGTCTGAACCCCCATGGTTGTCATAGATAGCTTGTGTGGCCGGATGGTGGGAATGTCAACCAAGATGGCTTCAATGGACTGAATTTTTGCGGACATGTGTTCTCCGAATCACAAGTAAAAAATGCCTGTGTTTTGGACAGTACGAAGTTTCACGGATATGAACCAATATTGATTAAGTACTAACCAATACCCTGGAGGTATGGATGGAGCTGAGACACTTACGTTACTTCGTGGTGGTGGCTGAAAAGCTAAACCTCACTCGCGCCGCTGAAAAGCTGTTCATTGCCCAACCCCCTCTGACTCGCGCAATCAAACAACTGGAGGAGGAAGTGGGCGTCATATTGTTCACACGCAAACCCCGTGGACTGGAACTCACCACCGGCGGCGAATATTTCCTGGAACAGGCCCAACAAATCCTCGATAAGGTGGACGCCACAATCTCAGATACCCGACGGATTGCCCAGCACCGAAAAACGGTGTTCTCCATTGGCTTCGTGCCTTCGGTGTTCTATGGACAACTGCCGCTGATGGTCCGACGCTTAAGACGCAACAAAAACCTGGAAATCATCTTGCACGAGCTCAAAACCAGGGAGCAGATAGATGCCCTTAAAGCAGGAAAGATCGACATTGGCTTTGGCCGAGTACGAATTGAAGACCCTGACGTGGAGCAGGAACTGCTCTTCGATGAACCCTTAATCGCCGCCATCCCAGCCGGCAATCCGCTGATCCACCACCCACCATCCATGAAAGAACTGTCAGAGTGGCCAATGATCACCTTTCCATCCGGCCCCGGCCCCAACTTCGCCGACCTGACTCAGGGCCTGTTTCACCGGCGCGGCTTGAGCGTCAATGTAATGCAACAGGTTAACGACGTGCAGACCGCTCTGTCGCTGGTTGCTTCGGATATGGGGTTCACTCTGGTGCCAGAGCAGGTTCGACGACTGAATCGTGAGGGGGTGGATTACATGCCTTTGGAAGACGACAACATTACCGTACCGGTGATTGCATCACGGAGACAGGGAGAAAACCCGAACGCGGTGATGCGGCTAACGAATACCATCCTGGATGAACTTGTGGAGAATAGGTTAACCGGGCGCTACCCCTGACCTTAGTGCGTCGTTAGCCGCACCGCCTCAGCCGCCTTTTGAAGTCGCGACAAATAGACGTCCAACAACGTCTTCATATCAACTCGCGCCGCATTGGTGCTGATATTGATCGCTCCCAGCAGTTCGCCATTGCCGGCAAAAACCGGTACGGCTGCCGACCTAAGCCCGGAATCCAGCTCTTGGTCCACGATCGAGTAACCCTGGCTTCGCACCTTCGCGATCTCTTTGTTTAGAGCATGGCTATCCGTGATGGAAGAAACCGTATGGGGCGCAAGCTCTACCCGGGCAAGAAACGCCTCGAGCTCCGCTTCCGGTAACTGGGCAAGTAGTACCCGTCCCATAGAGGTATAAGCCGCTGGTAGTCGAGTGCCCACCGACAGGGTGATGGCCATCAACCGATGCCGCGCCGATGAGCGCACTACGTACACCACATCATCTCCATCCAGTACCGCCAGCGATGATGACTCCCCCAATTCACAGGTAATGTCTTCCAGGTACTGCTGAATCACCGGCCGGTACTGGTTCGAAGCCTGGTAGGCGTAACCCAATTGCATGACCCGGGGCGTAAGCGCGAACTGGCGCCCACTGCGCTTCACAAACCCCAGTGCATGCAGAGTAAGCAGGAAGCGCCGCGCCTTGGCTCGGTCCATCTTGGTGCGTGCCGCCACCTCGCTCAGTGTCATCCGCGGACGCTCGGCATCAAACGCCTGCAACACTTCCAACCCTGACGCCAGCGCGCCCACATAGTCCCGGTCGCCGGGCTCGAGAACTTGATCGTCCATCTCTATTCCTTAAGCAGCTTTCGCGCATAGTAACAGCTCGTTCGGTATCCGAACATCCGTGCAGTTCCGGCATCTGGCGAAAGTTTGTACTTGACGACAACAAAACCTTCGAGCCATCATGTTCGCATATAAAACTTATGTTCGTACATCGAACTTTTACAATCACTGCAATGGAGACACTGTGATGGCTGAATTCCTCTCTCTCAAAGAGGCCGTGAGCCGACACATCAACAACGGCGACACGGTCTGTATGGAAGGTTTCACCCACCTGATTCCGTTCGCCGCTGGCCACGAAATAATCCGCCAGGAGAAACGCGACCTCACCCTAATCCGCATGACGCCAGATTTGGTGTACGACCAGATGATCGGCGCCGGCTGCGCGAAAAAGCTGATCTTCTCCTGGGGCGGCAACCCTGGTGTAGGTTCACTGCATCGCCTGCGGGATGCCGTTGAAAAAGGCTGGCCGAACAAGCTCGAGATCCTGGAACACAGCCATGCCGCCATGGCTTGCGCCTATGAGGCCGGCGCAGCCGGTTTGCCGTTGGCCGTTCTACGCGGCTATATCGGCAGCGATCTGCCCAAGGTGAACGATCAGATAAAGTTCATCGAATGCCCGTTCACCGGTGAACGCCTGGCTGCCGTACCCTCGGTTCGCCCGGATGTGGCGGTGATTCATGCTCAGCGTGCCGATCGCAAAGGAAACGTGCTGATTGAAGGTATTGTCGGGATCCAGAAAGAAGTCGTGTTGGCCGCCAAACGCAGCATCGTCACCGTTGAGGAAGTCGTGGATGACCTTGGCGCCTCAGTGAACGCCTGTGTGCTGCCCTCCTGGGCCATCACTGCCATCGCCGAAGCCCCGAAAGGGGCCAGCCCGTCGTACGCGCTGGGCTATTATGATCGCGACAACGCCTTCTACAAAGAGTGGGACGGCATTGCCCGTGACCGGGTGACCTTCCAGGACTGGCTGAAAAACAACGTGTTTGAAAAAGGAGCTGCGTGATGAGTCTTGAATATACCTCTTCGGAAATGATGAGTGTTACTGCCGCTCGCGCACTGACCAGCGACATGACCTGTTTTGTTGGCATTGGCCTGCCCAGCGAGGCTGCCAACCTGGCGCGGCTGACCCACGCACCCGACGTGACCCTGATTTACGAATCCGGCACCTTACAGACCAAACCGGACGTTCTACCACTTTCCATCGGTGATGGGGAGCTGTGTGAATCCGCACTGACGACCGTGGCGGTACCAGAGATGTTTCGCTACTGGCTTCAGGGCGGCCACATCAGCGTCGGGTTCCTGGGTACCGCTCAGATTGACCGCTACGCCAATCTGAACACCACGTTGATCGGTGACTACCGCGAACCTAAAGTCCGCCTGCCTGGGGGTGGTGGCGCCCCGGAAATTGCCACCAACGCAAAGGAAGTGTTCATTACCGTCAAGCATTCCAAACGTACCTTCGTGAAGGACGTCGACTTTGTAACCACCGTTGGCTTTGGACGCGACGGCAAGGCACGGGATAACGTATCCAACATCGGACGTGGTCCCACCGTGGTAATTACCGATTTGTGCATTCTCAAGCCTGACCCTGACAGCAAAGAACTGGTAGTCACATCTCTGCATCCCGATGTGACTCGGGACCAAGTGATCGAGGCCACTGGGTGGGAGATCCTGTTTGCCGACACGTTGGAGACCACGCCAGAGCCAAGTGCTAAAGAGCTGGAAGTTCTGCGTGATCTGAAAGCACGCACAAATGCACATCATGCCGGTCAACAGTGAGACATATCATGACTGACGTTTATCTCTGCAATCCCCGCCGTTCAGCGATTGGCCGCTTCGGTGGCACCCTTGCCAGCGTTCGCCCTGACGATCTCGCCGCCCACATTTTTAAAGCGGTACTGGAGCAGGCTTCTGAACTCGACCCGACCGCTATCGACGAAGTGATGATGGGCTCCGCCAACCAAGCCGGTGAGGACAACCGCAACGTGGCACGGATGTCTGCGCTCCTCGCCGGCTTGCCCACCTCCGTACCCGGCACGACCCTCAACCGGCTTTGCGGTTCCGGGATGGATGCGGTGGGTACGGCTTTTCGGGCGATTCGCGCCGGTGAAATGGAGTTGGTTCTGGCCGGCGGCGTCGAGTCCATGTCCCGCGCGCCGTACGTTATGGCCAAGGCCGACTCAGCCTTCTCCAGGGAACAAAAAATTGAAGACACCACCATCGGCTGGCGCTTTGTGAATCCGCTGATGAAAAAGCAATACGGCATCGATTCGATGCCGGAAACGGCGGAAAACGTCGCTGAGCAATACGACATATCAAGAGAAGACCAGGACCTGTTTGCTTTCCGATCCCAGAAAAAGGCGGCCCGGGCCCAGAAGGAAGGACGCTTTGCCGAAGAAATCGTGCCTGTGTTCATTCCGCGCCGGAAACAAGACCCGCTGGTGTTCGATATCGACGAGCATCCCCGCGAAAGTACGCTGGAGAAGCTCGCATCCCTGCCCACGCCTTTCCGCGAAAACGGCAGCGTGACCGCAGGCAACGCCTCAGGAGTGAACGATGGCGCCGCTGCGATGCTGGTTGCCAGTGAGACCGCCGTCAAAACCCACGGGCTAAAGCCCATGGCTCGCATTCTCGGCATGGCTACAGCAGGGGTGGAACCACGAATCATGGGCATCGGCCCTGTGCCGGCGGTTCGCAAGCTGCTGGAGAAACAAGGCATCGGCATTGCCGAGATTGACGTCATTGAATTGAACGAAGCATTCGCCGCCCAAGGCCTGGCGGTTTTGCGTGAGCTTGGCATCGCCGACGACGACAAACGCGTGAACCCCAATGGCGGTGCCATCGCCCTGGGGCATCCACTGGGAATGTCAGGCGCCCGCCTGCTAATGACCGCCGCCCACCAGCTGCAGCTCACCGGCGGCCGTTACGCACTTTGCACCATGTGCGTTGGCGTCGGCCAGGGTATTGCGACACTCATCGAACGAGTCTGAGGTAAGGAGCAAAAATGGCTTTTATAAAACACAACGGCCGCACAGTCTGCTTTCGACTGCTGGGTGACAGAATCAAACCGCTACTGATGCTCGCTCACCCCCTGGGCATGACCCAGGGGGTTTGGGACGACATGCTACCAGCGCTGCTTGAAAAATTTCGGGTACTGACTTGGGATTTACCAGGGCATGGCGCCAGCGCGGCCTGGCCAGATGAGTCCGACGAAATTACACCGGAAGACCTAGCCCAGGAAGCAATCGCACTTGCGAGAGTTGCAGAGTCCGACAGGTTCCACTTTGTCGGGACATCGATTGGCGGCGTCATTGGCCAGCAACTTCTCAGCGAACATGCTGACAAATTGCTTTCCACCACGCTCACAAATACGGGGGCCGTCATCGGCACACCCGAGGCCTGGGATACTCGTTCAGCGAACGTATTGGAGCTTGGACTTTCAGCTATGGCGGCCGATATCGTGCCACGCTGGTTCGGCCCTGCCACCTGCGAGCAGCAGCCCACACTTGTGGAAGGCTGGTGCGTGATCATGGGGCGCGGTGATGACCGTAGTTATGCCCTTCTCTGTGAAATGTTGGGGCGTGTCGATTTCCGTGAGCAATGCCAGGCAACCGATGTACCACTTCAATTGATTGGCGGTTCCGACGACGTCGCCACTCCACCAGAAATACTCAAGGCGCTAGCCAACGTCATTGGTGCGGCTGATCCGATCATTCTGGAACACGTCGGCCATGTTCCTTCGGTAGAGCGCCCTGAAGTATTCAGTCAAATGCTGCTTGGCAACCTGGACTGAGCATCAACCCTCTGCCGGGCCGCTATACCTGCGGCCTGGCGGCTATTTCCGCTGTTTGAACACGATTTTCAGAATACGGACAAAAATCTGCATTCGGCGGATAGGTTCAACTCTTTAAATGCCTTAGCGTTTCTGCACAGTGCCAACCCATTCCCAGCGGAAACCGAACCATGGCTCATACCCTCAATTTCGAACAAGAAAAGCGCGATCCCGGAACGCCCAAAGCGCCGGTTTACGGAGCACTGATTCTGGCCGCCGCCGTTAGCACAGTGTTGCTCTACATGGCTGAACACACGACCCAGGCTGTTCTTATATCCCTAACTCTTGGCCTCATCGTTACGGCACTCGCCCTATACGCGAGAACTCAGCCAGCCGTCCTCGTTATCCGTGAGGAAGTGCCTCTATCAGAGCCAACCCCTGAACCAACACCAGATCGTCCACAACCTGTTCCTGAGTCGGAAATACCAGACCCGGTATTGCTCGATCATCTTGGTGAGCTGCGCAACAACGTGGAAGTCATCCTGGAAGAAATGAACGAAGCCGGAAAACTGGCCAGAAAATCTGGGTCCAAGGTATCCCGGAGTGCCAACCACATTGCCGAATCGGAGGCGTCAATCCGGGATCTCGCAGAGTACATGAACGGCATTGACACAGTTTTCACCCAGCTGGGAACACAATCCGAGGAGATCGGGAGCATCGTCAGCAACATTCAGGACATTGCAAAACAAACTAACCTGCTCGCACTGAATGCCTCCATTGAGGCAGCCCGCGCAGGTGAGCACGGCCGCGGGTTTGCAGTGGTCGCCGACGAAGTGCGTCACCTGGCCGTGCGAGCCAACGAATCCAGCGAAGGTATTCGCGCCATCGCCAACAATCTGAACACAACCTCAGTGGAGGCCGGCAACGGCATGGAGCAAATCCGTGAATCGTGTAACCAGTGCCTGAATCAGTCTGGTGAGGCTCTACAGGCCATGAAGGATATCCAGGCCGGAGCAGTGGCCCGCATGGAAGTGGTGCAAGGGATCACGGACCGGTTGCAGGTGCAGCAGGGACTGACGCTTCAACTTTACCAGGACCTCGTGGTGGAGAGGTGATTTCTAGTATGAGCAGACGCTTTTTGTAACGGCTAACCACGCGATAACCCGGGTGTCTACGACACATCTGCAACCACCGGACACCGCTGTGCAGAAAATGGATATTTCTGCAGCCCCATGACGCCTCTAATGACAGAACCCACAACAACAATCTGAGGTGTTGAAATGAGCAAGATCAAAACGCTTGCCGGTGCTGTACTGGCAACCACCCTTACCGCTGGGCTTTCAACCTCCGCCTTGGCGGCCACCGGTGACCCAGTGAAAATCGGGGTTATGCTGCCTTTCAGCGGCATCTACGCACAACTGGGTGAAGCTGGACGCGACGGACTGAAACTGGCACTGAAACAAAACGCCTCTAACCTTCACGGCGCAGACATTGAATTTATTGAACTGGACACCGAAGCCAAACCATCCCGGGCTCCGGAGCTAGCTTCCTCGCTGCTGAACCAGCATGAGGCCGACTTTGTGATTGGCCCAGTTCACTCCGGCGTTGCCATGGGCATGATTAAGATGTTGCGTGGGAAAGACACCGTCATGATCATCCCCAACGCCGGCTCTGCTGCTGCAACTGGCCCGTTGTGTTCTCCCAACGTATTCCGCACCTCATTCTCATCCTGGCAGCCGTCTTACCCCATGGGCAAAGTGGCACTAGATAAAGGCTACAAGAAGGTCTACGCCATCAGCTGGAACTACGGCATGGGTCGCGAGAGCCTGGACGCCTTTGCCGAATCATTCGAAGCAGGTGGCGGTGAGATTGTTGAAAAGGTTCTACTGCCGTTCCCGTCCACCAACTTCCAGTCGCACGTCAGTGATATTGCAGACAAAAATCCGGACGCAGTATTCACCTTCTTCGCTGGTGGTGGCGCCATCAAGTTCGTGAAGGACTACGATGCTATGGGTCTGCGAGGCAAGATTCCGCTGCTGGGATCTGGCTTCCTCACCGAAGGTACCCTCGAAGCACAAGGCGACGCTGCCGAAGGTGTTATGACAGGCCTGCACTACGCCGAACAGCTTGATGTTCCAAAAAACCAGGAGTTTCGCGAAGCCTTCAATACCGAGTACGGCCACTACCCGGACATCTACGCCGTGCAGGGGTATGACGCAGGGCAGGCCATTGCCAACACCATTGATCAGCTCAAGGGCGACATTTCGGACAAACAAGCCGTTATCAGCACTATGGAAAAGCTGACCATCAACAGCCCGCGCGGAGATTTTACCTTCTCCAAAGCACATAACCCGATTCAGAACGTCTACCTGAGGGAAGTAAAGGATGGCGTGAATGTGGTGCAGAGTATCGCCGCAGAAGCGCTGGAAGACCCCGCCCGTGGCTGCAAGCTGTAAGCACGGGCTCTGTCTCCCCCGGCTGACGCCGGGGGCCTATCTGAAGCCTCCTCCCACACCTGAATTGATTTTTCCGTAAAACCGTTGGGTATCACTATGTCTACCGAACTTTTCTTCGTGCAACTTATTAACGGCCTCCAGTATGGGTTGCTTTTATTTCTGATCGCTTCCGGCCTGACTCTGGTGTTTGGCGTGATGGGCATTCTCAACTTGGCCCACGGCTCCATGTATATGGTGGGCGCCTATCTGGTGTGGTATTTCGTTGCGGTAACCGGCAGCTTTACAGTGTCCGCCATTTTATCGGCAGTCATCGCACTCGGCCTGGGCATTCTGATAGAGCGGGTATTGATACAGCGATTGTATAACCGCAACCACCTGGATCAGGTGCTACTGACCATTGGCATGATCTTCGTGTTTAACTCCTTGCAAAGCATTCTCTGGGGCAACGACCCCTATGGGGTTGCCGTTCCCGAGGCGCTGAGTGGCTCTGTGCCATTCACAGACAACTCCAGCTATCCGGTGTATCGCATTTTCGCTGCAATGGTCTGCATCGCCATTGCCACCGCCCTGTACTTCATTGTGAGCAAAACCCGCTTGGGCATGCTGATCAGGGCGGGTGAGTCCAACCGGGAAATGGTTGAAGCGCTGGGCGTCAATATCAAAAGCCTCTACACCATCGTATTCGCCATTGGCGTCATGCTCGCGGCTATTTCAGGCATTATCGCCGCGCCCATGAGTTCAATCGTTCCCGGGATGGGGGAAAGCGTACTGATTACATGTTTCGTGGTGGTCGTCATCGGCGGCATGGGCTCCATCAAAGGCGCCTTCGTGGGAGCGCTGCTGGTCGGCGTCATCAGCACTTTTGCAGCGGTGCTGATGCCCACGATGTCCAACATGATTATCTACATCTTTATGATCCTGGTGCTGCTGGTGAAGCCCCAGGGCCTGTTCGCAAAGTAAGCGGGAGCCGAACATGATTTTCGAAAAACGCACCGAACGTATTTTCTTGGCGGTCTTCTTTGTTATCGCCCTGTGTATTCCTCTGTTCCTGGAAGACAACTCATTCTTCGTGGGGAAAACAACCACCGTAATGATTCTGGCGGTGTTTGTGATGTCATTAGATTTCCTCGTGGGGCGTGTTGGCCTGGTCACTCTGGGACATGCGTTGTTCTACGGCCTGGGCGGCTATTTGTTCGTGATCCTTACGCCTGAGTATGAAGCGGTCAATTTTTGGATTTACGCCATCTATATCATGGGAATAAGCGCTCTGATTGCTCTGGTTGTCGGCATTGTGGTCCTAAGGACCTCCGGCATCTATTTCATCATGATTACCCTGGCAATATCACAAATGGCCTATTACTTCTTCTTCGACTCTTTGGAGTTTGGTGGCAATGACGGCCTATTTATTTTTATGAAGCCAGAGACCAGCATATTTGGCCTGAACTTCCTTAATCTGGATAACCCAACACACTTCTATTACCTGTCGCTGCTGGGTGTCTTGATTACTCTTGTAGCCATTAAGGTCATCCTCCGTTCACGTTTCGGCCGCATTGTGGAGGCCACCCGCCTGAACCCTGAGCGCACCGAAGCACTGGGCTATAACATCTTCGCCTTCCGGCTCATCAGCTACGTCATTGGCAGCACCCTCGCAGCTTACGCCGGCTTGCTCTTTGCATTGCAATACGGATACGTAAACCCGCAATTCATGACCTGGGAGATGTCCGGAACCGCACTGGTGATGTCCATCCTCGGCGGCATGGGCACTATCTACGGCGCCATCCTTGGCACCATCACCTATGAAGGCTTGCAGTATTTCTTCGAACACATGACTGAAGACTGGATGCTGTTCATGGGAGGCGCAATCATCCTGATGGTACTACTACTGCGCAAAGGTCTGGCCGGGTACCTTGAAAAGCTGCTGGAGAAATAATCATGGCTAACGACATCATTCTGGAAACCGAATCTCTCAGCAAACACTGGGGCGGCATCAAGGCGCTCAATGATATCTCGCTGAAGTTTCACGACCGGCAACTGCATGGCGTGGTAGGGCCCAACGGTGCAGGCAAGAGCACGCTTCTGAATATGCTGTGTGGGACTCTGAAGCCAACGAGCGGGTGTATCTTCCATAAGGGGGAGCAGATCGAAGGCATGAAACCTTGGAAATTCGTGCGTCGAGGGATCGGTCGGAGCTTCCAGAAAACCAACATCTACACCGATGTGACTTGTCTAGAGAACTGTGCTGTAGCCGCCCAACGCCGGTTTACCGGCAGTTTCAACCTGTTTGCATCGCGCCACGCCAACAAATTGGTTCGTGACGCAGCGGAGAAAGCACTGTGTCAGGTCGGATTGGATAATCGCATTCACACCGTCGCTGCGGAAATTTCCTACGGGGAACAACGCCAACTCGAACTGGCCATGGTGCTGGCTACGGATCCTTGCATCCTGCTACTGGACGAGCCCATGGCAGGTATGGGCCACGAAGAATCCTTGCGCATTATATCGTTGCTGAACGAGCTCAAGAAAACCTACAGCATTGTGCTGGTTGAGCATGATATGGATGCCATATTCGAGCTATCAGACCAACTGACGGTACTGGATAACGGCACCCACCTCATCACCGGAACCGTCGATGAAGTGCGTAATGACCCCCGAGTAAAAGAAGCTTACCTGGGCAAGGAAGACGAGGAGGAAGCGGCATGAGCAACAGTTTGTTGGAAGTCAAAAGCCTCAACACCCTTTATGGGCGCAGTCATATCCTTCATGACCTATCCTTCCGCCTTGAAAAGGGTCAATCCATGAGCCTTATGGGCCGCAATGGCATGGGCAAAACCACCACACTCAAGTCAATTCTTGGCATCGTACCGCCACGTAGTGGACATGTGTATTTCGACGGGCAGGACATCAGCAACTTGCCAACCTGGAAGCGGATGCGCCGCGATATTGCCTATGTCCCAGAAGGCCGAGGTATGTTTCACAACCTCACAGTGAAGGAGCACCTGCAGATGGCTGCTCGCCCGGACAGTAATGGCAAATCGGCCTGGGACTTCGACCGGGTTATGGCAACCTTTCCGCGCCTTCAGGAAAGGTTGTCAAACCTGGGTACGGAGTTGTCAGGCGGGGAACAACAGATGCTGGCGATCGGCCGGGCGCTGGTTACCAATCCCCGACTGATGATTCTGGACGAGGCCACCGAAGGCTTGGCGCCGTTGATCCGACAAGACATCTGGAATGTGATTGCCACCATTCGGGAATCGGGGATTTCAACGCTGATCGTGGACAAGAATATCAGAGCCCTGAAGAAGCTCTGTGACCGACACGTTGTTGTTGTTAAAGGACAAATTCACTTCGATGGCAGCTCCGAAGAGCTCGACCAAAACCTGGAAAAAGTGGAAACAGCGCTAAGTGTCTAAATGTACCAAAAACGGATAGGGATGTTCATTAACCGGATATTTGACCAAGCAGTAATAACCGATAGTTCACTTGCCAAACAACAAGGAGAAGGCAAATGAACTATCGACACTCAACACTAGCGCTAGCGATTGCATCTGGTCTCAGCGCGGCGCCCACCGTTAACGTTCTCGAACTCGGCGAGTTCAACGACACCCAGTTCAGCATCGGACCGAGAAGTGGAAAACGATGACTTCGTAGAGGGCGGCTCCCGCTATGTAATCAACAATGAGTGGCGGGCAAACGTTACTTACACCACGGTTGAAGTGGATGACAACGCCGGCACAAACACGAAGCGCAGCGCGTCAACTTGATTTACAACATCACAAAGGATCTGGAAGCGGGAATAGAATGGCGCAAAGACAACCTCGCGCTCGGGCCACTTTTGCCAGAGGGCCAGCAAATAGAGGTCATGGCCAAGTACAAATTCTGATCCAGATATTTAGAGTTGGTATCCTTACCAACAGCTCGTAAAACAGGTGCCTATCTTCTAAATGGCTCCTGTTTTCCGCTGCTGCACGGCAGCATCAGTCATTCGAAAACGGTATCGCTCATGGCAGAAAACACACCGAAGCGGCAGGGAATCGGTTCGCTGGAAATCGGATTACATATCCTCAATTACATTTCTGTGGCATCCCGGCCGCCCACCCTAAAGGAACTATCCGGAGCGCTTGACCTCTCTCCCAGTCGTGCTCACAAATATCTGGTTAGTTTGCTGCGGGAGGGCTACATCAATCAAGTCAATAACACTCAGTATACCTTGGGTAACTCCAGTCTGACCCTCGGCATTTCGGCGTTACGGCGTATCAACCCAATCCAGCTGAGTTACGAGGCTGTTGACAAGCTCCAGGAGGAAACAGACAAAACCGTATCCGTCACCGTCTGGAACGGGAACGGACCGCTAATCATCAAGTGGCTGGACTCAAGCCAACCTATCTCCGTCAACGTTCGACTGGGAGCGGAATTGTCACCACTGAACTCAGCCGCTGGAAGGATTTACCTCACACAACTGCCGGCGAAACGACGAAAAGAATTAGTGGACGAATACTACAAGAACTCCAAATCGCTCCCGAAATATCGGGGCAAACCCCTTACAAGGGAAGAACTCCCCCCCCACCTGGAGGCCATTAAACGGGACAACTACTGCGCATTTTTCAGCGATTATCTTCCTGAAATCAATGTCCTGAGCCGCCCGGTGTTTGACATCAACGGGAGCATTATCACAGTCATCACCTTGCTGGGCCTTGAGCGGGACACTGACATCGCCGAGGGATCCGTTCTATTCGAACAGGTCCGGGAATGCTGCGACCGTGTCACACGACAAATTTGTGGGCAACAGCGGGAAAACGATGGCCGGGGCTAACCGGCCATTCGCATCGTTTCGGAGGGCAACTCGCCAAAAGATTTCCGATAGTCCGATGAAAACCTACCCAAGTGACTGAAGCCATAATCCAATGCAATCTGGGTTACGTTACGACACCGCCCTCGCAAAAGGTCTGCCCTCAGGTTCTGTAGCTTCAACTGCTTTATGTAGCACTTCGGCGTGGTTGAATATGCCTTAGAAAAAGCATTGTAGATTGACCGAACACTCATGTTCGACACATCGGATAGCTCTTCAATACCTATATTGCGTTGCACATTCTCTTCAATGTAGCGAATCATTTTTTCTAGTGAAGGAGAACATACCACCGCATTGTCCTGGCACGACCAATTGCTCGGAAAAGCTTTCAGCAACTTTTTGAGTATGATGTCACGATAAGGAGCTCCAACTGCGCTTATGTCTTCATCTTCTGCGTCATCGAACTCTGAAAACACTGCTTCGATGATTTTGACAAGTGGCGGACAGAGTCTGAGATCTATGGGAGCCCGGTTAAAACGAATGCCTTTGTCAGGCAGCCTCCCGAGCGAAACGTCCCGAGCATTAACCAAGGCTTGCTCAGGAACTTTGATTATTAACTTTTCACAATCCTCTGAGTATTCAAGATCAATTTTCTCGTAAGGGTTCACCATAAGACCCTGGCCACTGGAAATTCTCATTTGCTCCCCCGCCTGGCGCCAGACACACTCCCCTTTCGTGACGACCTGCAAGTGGTAGATGGATTCGAGCTCAGGACTCTTTACGCGAACGCGATTTCCATAACTGATTTGAGACAAACCGAACCCGGCAAACTCCCGGAAACTCAGACGAGACTTTTGTTCCTGCTCCTCTAGCATTTCGAGTTTATGGTGACCGATATGCTTATTGACGAATGAAGACACTTCTTCCGGATGCGCCCCATGAAGGATAGTTGCGCCTGCAAGTTGTTGACTAAACATCTCCCGCCTCTTTTACTTATTATTAATCAGTTCACTTTAAAGAAAACGACCTGATCAATCAACAACCAATAAATCGCATTCTTCACTTTGGTGAGCGAGCGTAGTGGTCACCTAGTCCCGAACATTATTTAGGTTTTCCTCGGCAGCAGGCGGAACGCCTCCGTTGATACATGGGGTCTCTGCCGATTGTAGTAGTCCACCCGATAGCCACTGACCTGCATCCAAAAAACTCTGAACAGGCCATGTAATAAGCTCGTAACATGCTTGTAGCACAATCTGGTGTATACCAAAGGAGTGCGACATGCTTGCCATTTTTGACCTCGATGAAACCCTGATTCGGGGGGACAGTTCACAGCTGTTTACTGAGTTTCTCCGCGCAGAAAATATCGATGCCAGTCCCGATTCCGAAGCCAGGGGCAGAGTCTTCATGAAGGCCTATAACAATGGCCACATGGATCTGCAGGATTACATGGAATTCAGCCTGGCCCCGATACGGGGTTGGCAGCGCAATCAGGTGCAGGAGCTTATTGACCGGTTCGTCAACGAGGTAATCCCTCCACGCATACTACCAACAGGCCAGGAGCGGGTGGCCTGGCACAAGGCCCAGGGGCATGATGTGTTAATTATCTCCGCAACGGGAGAGCACCTGGTATCACCCATCGCCCGACACCTCGGCATTGATGACGGTATAGGTGTTCAAGTGGAGTGGCAGAACGACAGTCTCAAAGGCACCATAGGATCCCGGCGCCCTTTCAGAGACGGTAAAGTGTCTGCTCTGGAGGAGTGGATTACAGCCCGACAAGCCAGCCCCGAGAAAGTCTGGTTCTACTCAGATTCCCACAACGATCTTCCCCTTTTAAACGCTGTGGACTATCCCGTAGCAGTGAATCCGGACCCGGTTCTGGAGGACTACGCTCTGCAGCAGGGCTGGCTCGTTTTTATCGATGAAGTGGCGCAGGCATGACCCTTCGCCACCTCAACCTTGCAAGAGCAGAGCTTTGCCTTTCCCGCAAAGAGGCAGATCAAGCCATCATCCCAGCACCACCATCAACAAGCCTGCGAGAATGGTCAACACACCTAAAATTTTGGGCGGGTGCAAGGGTTCCTCAAGAAAATACCACCCCAGCACAACTCCGATAGGAATGCTGACCTGCCTGAACGCCACCACGTAACTGACATCCTCTGCATAGGCCATGGCCCAAACAACCAGCGCGTAGGTGCCCAGAATCAGTATCCCTGCGGCTAAAGTACTGCGCCAGTTCGCTACCAATTGTTTAAGGAGGCGACGTTCGGTTTTCTGAAGACTCAAGCCGATACTGAGCCATACCAATGCTGACCATGCCTGGAGGATCACGAACACCAGGGCCACCTCAGCGTCCAGCGCAGCTCCGTCGAGCAAATTCCGCATTCTTTCCGTCGCAGTATCGTCGACGATTGAATATCCGGCAGTACTCGCAGCCGCCAGGAGAGCAAACAGTGTGGCAAGATTGCGATAGTTGGCCAGACGAAAATCCCGGAGCCGTTGCATTGGCAGGACAATGCAACCAGCCACGATCAGCAGGATACCGACCGCAGCCGCGATGGTGATGGTTTCGGCTGTTCCCAGAAAAAGGGTCCCGACCAGCAGGATAAGCAGAGGCGAAGACCGTGCCAGAGGGTAAACCACCGACAGTTCGCCATGGCGATAGGCCGCCGCTAGAGCGCTGAGGTAGGTAGCCTGAAAAAAGCCGGTCGCAATAACCAACCACCAGATACCCGAGCCCAGTTTCTGCACCAGAGGAAAGTAATACAGCAAAACCGGCAGGGTCAGGAGCGCTCCCCAGAGTGTGCTATACCAGAAGAACGCTCCGCTGGGGCTGACCTTCTTGCCAAACAGGTTCCAGCCGGCGTGTGCCAGAGCGGACACAAGAACGATGACTATAGCCGTGGAAGTCATTAAATTTCAGGCTGCTCGATCATTCCGTGCCCTGTCGCCATGGCCGCGTTGAACGGTCCACCCAGAAACGCAGTAGCCCCTGGATAAGTTTTGCTACCGCGCAGGTAGCTGTAATCAGGATGGCCATTGCTGCGGCCGGGGCAATGTCTCCGGCCTCGTCCATGTTCAGCACCGCTACCGACGCCAACTGGGAGTCATGGCCGTAAAGGAACACAACCGCTGAGACCGTGGTCATCGCATTCACGAACAGATACAACGCGACATCCAGGATCGCGGGCAGGCACAGGGGCAAGGTAACGGTGAACAGTACCCTCCATCGGGACGCATTAAGAGACTCCCCTACCGCCTCGAATTCCTGGTCCAGTTGCTTCAACGCCGTAACCGCTGTGAGATGGGAGACCGCGTAGAAGTGCATGATCGTACACAGCATCAGGATGAACAGAGTGCCATAGATCCCGTTTATCGGGTTGTCCGGATGATTGAAGAAGAAGATGTAGGATAACCCCAGCACCAACCCGGGAACGGCCAAAGGTAGAAGCGACAGGAACTGGAATAGGCCGGTCAGAAAGCGGGGCTGCGGTGTTCGCTCCATCAGCCAGGCGTTGAAAAAGACCAGTATGGTTCCAATCACCATGGTGCCCAGGGCCATCTGCAGGCTGTTGCCGTAGGCCCCCCACCCACCTCCGTCCATGCGGCCGAACTGGTAGTTGTTCAGACTCAAGTCCAGATTGTATGGCCAGAAGGTAACGAACGAGGCATAGATGGCCATGCCGATGATGGCAAAAATGAACACCAGCGTCGGTGTCAGCATCAGCGCCCCGACAGTGTCGCGCTTGCGATCCTGGCCGGGCTTGTAAGGCACTGATCTCGCGGTGAAGCTTGCCGACTGTTTGCGTTGTACATAGCGATCAGCAATGAAGGCCAGCATGGCTGGCAATAGCAACAGCACACTGACCACAGCGCCCATCTCGAATTTCTGCTGTCCGATCACCTGCTTGTAGATATCCGTAGCAAGTACATCAAACTGCCCGCCGATAACCTTGGGTACGCCGAAATCCGTGATCACCAACGTAAAGACAACGAAAGCAGCGCTCACCAGTCCATAGCGGGCTCCGGGCACCGTTACTGTCCAGAAGGTTCGCCAGGGGCCGGCCTTCAATGCAGTAGCGGCTTCGTAATGACGCCCATCGGCATTGTCCATAGCCGTCAACAGAATCATCAGGGCGTGGGGAAATGTCCAGAAACAGGAGCCCATAATGATGCCAATGGGGCCATAGATCTCAGCCCCAAAGAGCCAGTCTTTTAGCACGCCCTGATTACCAAACAGGTATACCAGGCTGATTGCGGGCAACAGCGATGGCGCCAGAATCGGTAACACCAACACACCCCGAATCCACCCGGTGAATGGCAAGCGTGTGCGGGTCAATGCCCAGGCCGCCATAAAGGCCAGGAAGACCACAACCAGGGTACTGAGCCCAGCCACCCACAAGGAATTGAAAAACGCGGATTCGATACCACCGGAACTCAGGTAGTGGGCAAAGTTTTCCAGCCCGACAAACTCACCGGCCCTGTTCTCGACACTCTTTGAAAGCAGGGTGTACAGGGGGGCAAGTACAAGCAGTGTCAGAATGGCACAACCGGTTACCAGTAACAGAGAGAACACCCAGCGGCCGGCAAACTTCCGGCGTAACTCAACCAGGGCGGGCCAGTTGCGTGTCGCCGGTGTCGAAAGTACTTGAGAATCAATCATGGAATGCTTACCAGGGTCATACTCAGGCATTCGGAACTCCGCAGCTCTCAGGCTGCGAAACAATGCAGGGCGTCGGAAGGCAGGTTGAGGCAGATACCACCGCCAACGCACAGCCCAAGACGACGCGCGGAACGTGGGTCCACATCCACAACCAGATCCAGTTCAACGTCGTTCAGGCGAATATGAGTACGGATGAACGCTCCCAGATAATCCAGTGCCCGGACCTCTCCCTCCCACTCTCCGTCACCGCAGGGCAACAGGTGAACATCCTCCGGCCGGATAGCCAGCCGAACCGCGCCTTCAGCGGAAGGCAACGGCCGGACCAGTTCCAGCTCACGATTCCCGACCTTCACCCGCTGTCCATTTAATGGCGAGCTGTCAATGAAATTCATCGCGCCAATAAAGGATGCAACGAACGCTGACGCCGGTTGCTGATAGATCTCCAGCGGGGTTCCTACCTGCTCGATAACGCCGTTGTTCATGACCACAACACGGTCAGCCATTGCCAGCGCCTCTTCCTGATCGTGGGTCACCATGATCGTAGTGACACCCAGCTGCTTTTGAAGGTTACGAATCTCACTACGCAGATGATGGCGCACTTTGGCGTCCAGTGCCGACAAGGGCTCATCAAGCAGCAACAACCCCGGCGAAGGCGCCAGTGCCCGCGCCAATGCAACACGTTGCTGCTGGCCACCGGACAACTGAGCCGGGTACTTCCGGGCATGGTCTTCAAGCCCAACCAGGTTCAGCAGTTCGTCCACCCGACTCCGGACCCTGGCCTTTGGCATGCCGATGCTGCGCAGGCCATAGGCTATGTTGTCGGCGACCGTCATATTCGGGAACAACGCGTAAGACTGAAACACAATGCCGAAATCACGATCTCTGGGCGGTTTCAGGGAAATGTCCGTGTCACCTTGATGGAGTAGCCCCCCACTCTGGCACTCAAGCCCCGCAATGATGCGAAGCAGGGTGGTCTTTCCACACCCTGATGGCCCAAGAAAACACACCAGTTCGCCTGGCTCGATGGTGAGATCGATGTTTTTCAGTGCACAAAAATCACCGAAGAACTTGTCGACTCCCTGAATTTCGAGACGACTCCCCTGGGCTTTCTGGCTCATGTTACCCCCTGCTTTTGAATCATCCGGCCAGGTGCCCGAAACCGGGCACCGCCTCGACTTATCCGGCCCAATGCCGGTCCGTCAACTCACTTCGCTTCAGATTTACCGTCGTAACGACGCGCCCACTCGGACAAAATGGCCTCGCGGTTACTGGCCGCCCAACCAAAGTCGTTGTCGATGATCAGCTCACCTGCATTTTCCGGAAAATGCTCGACCGGCTGCGCTACGCCTGCCATGCCCACAATGGCATAGCCCTCGTTATACATTTCCATGGCCTGACGGGTGATGGACCAATCTACAAGCGTTTGCGCGGCTTCCATTTTGTCCGTGCCATCCACAATCGCCGTCGCTTCTACTTCCCAACCCAGGCCTTCTTTCGGGAAAACCAGTTCCAGAGGAGCACCTTGTTCCTTCAGGCGGGCACCACGGAAGGCAAATGAAACCCCAATGGTGGTTTCACCAGAGGCCGCCATCTTGCAAGGCTTGGAACCTGAGTGCGTATAGCGGCTGATGTTCTCGTGAAGCCCATCCATGAACGTCCAGCCTTTGTCTTCTCCCATCAACTGGAGCCAGGCAGAGACATCCAGAAAGCCGGTACCAGATGAGTTAGGGTTCGGCATAACCACGTGCCCCTGATACACCGGCTTAGCCAGATCCTGCCAGCTGGCAGGCATTGGCAGATTATTTTTCTCTGCTTCAATGGTGTTCACACAGATCGCAGCCATCCACGCATCCATGCCTACCCAGGACGGTGTCTCATCGCTGTCACGGAACTTCGGAGACAATTCCTCAAGCCCTTTCGGTGCGTATGGAACCAGCATTCCCTCATTCTTCAGCAGTAACAGGCTTGTGCCTGCCAACCCCCAGACCACATCTGCCCGCGAATTCTGCTTTTCCGCCAGCAAGCGAGCAGTAACAACACCCGTAGAGTCGCGAACCCAGTTAATCTTGATGTCCGGATGGTCCTCATTGAAGCGCTCGGCGTACTTCGCAAGATCCTCTGCTTCAACCGCGGTGTATACGGTCAGTTCAGTCTGTGCATTAGCGTTGACGGCTATAGCCAACGTGGTCAGGGCAAGGGCTTTCTTAAGGTGTTTCACGTAACTCTCCTTTTGCAGGCTCAGGTTAAAGCGCACTTTACTGGTCTATACCAGTTTCTATGTCCTCAACCACCATAGGTCTATTTGATTGCAAAGACGTGACAGCAATATGACGTATCCATGGACATTGCTTACGGACACTCACCCGCTTGCAAACGACAACCAATGTCGACGAGCACGTTCGGTAGATCTGCTATGGAGTCGATCACATAGTGAGCCCCAGACGTCGCCATAACACGATGCCCACGAGCCACGACGTCTGCTCTATCAGTGTCTTTGAGGGAAGACAGCTGCTCCTCACTGAGGCCTACCGCATTCCCTGACGCCACCACCGCCACCGTCCACATGCCTGCGTTCAAGCCCTCCTCGATGCCCGTAGCGGTGTCATCAACCTTTACGCAGCCCTGCACGGCACGAACACCCAGTTCAATCGCATTCTTCATGCTCATATGAGGGGCGGGCCTGCCCTGAGGCACCTCAGTAGCGACAACAACACTCTCCGGCTCGAAGCCCTGGGCAACCAACTCTGGCAGAATTACATTCACCATTTCGCGGCTATAACCTGTATTCACACCAAGCTTGATGCCCCGATCCCGCAACCAATCCTGAAGTTCAATAGCCCCTGGAATCAGCTGGGAGCGCTCGGCAATGGCTGCCGTCTGAAGCGGCAGGAAGGCGCCGTAAAGTCGATCGATATCAGCCGTGTCCGGCGTCTTTCCGAAAACACTGCTCCACTGTGTACGTATTCGGGGCATCGCCAGAAGGCGACAAATATGTTCTCGCTTTTCTGTGCCCATAGGCTCACGGGCTTCCGCTTCAGACAGATCGATACCTTCAGCTTCAAACAGTTTCAGAAACGCCTGGATAGGCGCCAGTGAGCCAAAGTCCACGCAGGTGCCAGCCAGATCCATAATCACCGCCTGAAGCGGCCCGGTATAACGACGGGTGTAGGTATACATAAAACTCTCCTTTCGGGGTTCAGACGGTTTCGAGGTTGTCAGGAGCGGCAACTGGGGCCGGAACAGGTACCTGAAGGCCAAGTTCACGGCAGGCCTCAGCGATGGCAGTCACGACCGCATCCATCTGTTCATCATGGAGTTGGCCAATACAGCCCACCCGAAAACTGTCAGCAACGGTGAGTTTGCCGGGGTAGATGAGAAACCCACGGGCCTTGATCGCGTCGTAAAAGCGACGAAATTCAAATTCCGGACTGTTCGGAGCTAAAAAGGTAGTTATGATTGGAGACAACCACTCATCCGCGAGCAAAGTCTCAAAACCGAGTTCACGGAGGCCGGCAACCAGGCGGTCCCGATTGCGGCTGTAGCGATCCAGGCGACCGGTCACGCCGCCTTCGGCTTCATGTTCACGCATGGCCTGGAGAAAGGCTGCGACCACATGGGTGGGCGGGGTGTAACGCCACTGGCCGGTTTTTTCCATGTACCGCCACTGATCATGAAGGTCGAGAGACAAGCTATGGCACTGGCCGGCTGAAGCCGACAAGAGTTCCCGTTCGACAATCGCGAAACCAAAACCCGGCACACCCTCAAAGCATTTGTTGGCAGAGGACACCAAAGCTGCGCAGGGCAGCTCTGCGACATTCACTGGCAACGCCCCAAAGGCACTCATGCTGTCGATGATCAGCCGTTTTCCTGCCTGGCGACATACCTCGGCGATTTCCTGGATCGGATTGAGGATGCCGGAGCTGGTTTCACAGTGAACGACCACCACCTGCTCAACTTCAGGGTTCTCTTTTAACGCAACTGCAACCTCGTCACCGCGAGGCGGATGGTAATCGCCCTTATCAATGGCTATGTATGGGCGCCCCAGCATGTCGAGAATTTTGCCGATCCGTTTTCCGTAGGCACCGTTCATCAGCACTAGTGTTGTACTGGCTGGCGGAATCACTGTTCCGAGTGTGGCCTCCACAGCAAAGGTTCCACTGCCCTGCATAGGCACGCAGACATGGCTGGTGCTGCCACCAGATACGTCAAGCAGCCGCTCACAAATTTCGGCTGTTACACCATTGAAGTCGCCATCCCAGGACCCCCAATCATGCAACATGGCCTGTTTAACTGTGAGACTGGTGGTCAATGGACCAGGAGTGAGTAGATAGGGCTCTTTTGGGGTCATGCGGCTCTCCTTTGAGATTAACCAGTGCGTTTCCGGGCGCGAGCCTCGGCACAGCGGCGGATGAAATCAGGACTGTAGGAATCGATATCGCCGAAGCGATCCAGGCGGAACGGCTCGGGGGGCACAAATGGGCTCTGGTTGGTGGCCAGTTCAGCAATGAGCCGGCCGATACCTCCGGACATGCCGACTCCCCCGCCGGAACAGCCGGTGGCGGCGATGAAACCGTCAATACCCGGCATGGGGCCCAGCAGGGCAAAACCATCCGGTGTGTAGCTGGACACATTGCTGACGTAATGGGCCAGCCGTAGCTCGTCCAACACAGAAAGCTGACATCGAAGCGCTTCATAGCCGCTTTCAAGAGCAAGCTCGCCAGTCGGGTCGGTATCGAAACGAAAGCCCTGGAGGTTGTCCGGTAGCGCTTTGGGGTGAACCACGACCGATTGCGTATCTCGCAACCCGAACAACAACCCGCCCACTTCCGGGCGAGCGTAGGCGCCACTGTCAGGCAGAATAGTCATCGGGCCATGGGTGGAAATTTTTGGGTGCGGCGACGATATCCAGTAATGGCTGCGAACGGGCGCCATGCCAAGGTGGATCCCCGCCTGCATCGCCAGCGCCGTACTCCAGGGGCCAGCTGCGTCAATGACTGTTCCGGCAGAGATCGTCTCACCATCGGTGAGGCGCACTCCGGTAACCCTCGAACCTTGTTGCAGGAGTTCGCTGACCTCTCGCTTCAGGAGAAAACGGGTGCCTTTGTGCCTGGCCTCGGCAGCATAGGCCTGGCAGAGCGTGTAGGGGTCAATGTAGCCATCATCCGGCAGCCATAAAGCTGAAGTGTCAGGCGTCAGCTCAAGCCAGGGGGCCAGCCGCATGCCTTCATTCGCGCTGAGACGTTCCGCCAAGACTCCGGCATCCTCTGCCCTTTGCGATGTTAGCTCGATCTGCCTTCGGCCTTCCGGTTTTGCAGACACTTGCAGACTACCCACTCTTTTCAGGGGTAACTGCTCGCCAAGGTAGCGTCCCAGCTCGTCAATCGCCCGAAACGTTTCCATCGCCATATCCGTCAGCACCCGGTGGGGGCGAACCCGGGTCAGCAATGCCGCTGCATGGCTGGTGGTTTGTTCGCCAAGCCCGTGGCGTTCGACAACGACAATGTCAAGGTTGGGGGTCTGGCTCAGATACCGGGCTATGGCACACCCAAGGATGCCGCCACCGATAATCACAACATCCGGATGGTTGGTTGTGGACATGATTGTTCCTTGCTTTACTGGTATATACCAGTTTGGCAAGAAACTGTGACTGTTTTATGAAAGGCCGATGACAGTATGGAATCGTCGTGGTGAGTGCTCAGTAAACCTCGACCTGAATACTCAATGCGTCGTGTAGCCAGAACTCCTCGTCAAATTCCACAAAGCCACCTTCAGCGTCGTGACTGCAACGGGTGACGTAGAGCCCCGCAGTGCCTATCGTCACGCCAAGCGCGCTCGCCTGCGGGCCAACAAGTGCTGTCGGGTACATTTCAATATGCTTCCCCTGCAACTCTACATCGTATTGTTCTCGCAGCAGTTTCCAAAGCGAGCGATTGAAATCGTAGGTTTCAATGGCGGGCAGGCGTTTCGGGTTGAGGTAAATGTTCTCAACCAATACAGGGCGACCATCAATCTGCCGTCGCCTGCGGAGCCACACAATTGGATCGCCGACTGCCAGGCCGGTTCTGGTCGCAAGCCAGGCATTGATTTCGGTGGGTGTAACATCCAGGGTTTCAGTAGCAGGAACGCGCCCCTGTGAGATGACGTTTTCGGAGAAACTGTAATCCTGGGTAGGCTTGTATATCAGTCTTGGTGGCGAAACAAACCAGCCTCGCCGGTTAGAACGAAATATCCGGCCTTCCGCCTCAAGCTGGGCCAGCGCCAGCCGGGCCGTTACACGGGTGGTACCCTGCTCATCAGCGAGGATCCGCTCAGAAGGCAAACGGGTATTTGGCGTTAACGATCCTTCTTCTATCCGGATCGCCAGTTGATCTCGCACTCTCATGTAGAGAGGCACGCTGTCTTCCCCGACCAACTGTTCTTGCATTCTCTCGCTCCTCAGCTAAACAAAACCAGATACACTAGAATCGCAAAGTGACTCCATTATGACAAAGCACCAATTTGTAGCGCGCTGGGCGCTTGTGTTGTACCTCATCAATTAAAAACCCAGGCCCGGCAATATCCGGACCCGGGTTTTGTTAAGTGCTACCCGGCAGAGCGATAGATGAACGCTAGCTGCACAACGCTATCTAGATACGGATGCTGGAGGGCGACAAAGCACTCAAACCAGCAGGTAAACATCGTTCTTACCGGCCCTTTTAACCCGGTACATAGCATCATCTGCCCTACGGATCAGGTCACTGCCAGCCTGCTCTCCACCCCGACCAATGGTAATACCCACGCTGGCGCCAATCGACACGGACTTTCCCGAAGGCAGGGCCACTGGCTGTGTAATGGCTTTGCGTAATCGCTCACCGACTTCCATCACACTGCCCTCTGAGGCGATATTTTCGGTAACCACCACAAACTCATCGCCTCCGATGCGTGCCACACAGTCCGTTTCCCGAGCCTCCTGCTGCAATAGGCGGGCAATGGCCTTCAGCAATTCGTCGCCCGCTTCATGGCCGTACTGGTCGTTCACGGGTTTAAATCCGTCCAGGTCGATCAGAATTACCGCCAGAAGCTCATCTCGCCGCTGGGCTCGCTGCAAAACTTCTTCCAGATGAGTCATCAGGCCATACCGGTTGTCGAGCCCGGTGAGAGGATCCTTTACTACCTGACGCTCTAGCTCGGCCTTGGCAGCTTCCAACTCCGAGGTACGTTGGGCCACCCGGTGTTCCAGCTCCCGTTCCTGCCGCTGTAGCGACAGCACCAACTCGCGCTGGGCCACTTCTTTTTGGCGTTTGAGTTCGTTAAATCGGGCTGCCAGACCAAAAGACAGCAGGATCATCTCAACGGCAGAACCGACCTGAAGGCCATAAACGGTGAAAAAATTGGACGGTATCCAGCCCAGGTTGCGCACCGATAGCAACGCGGCGCCCACCAACAGGAGCAACCAGGCCAGCAGGAAAATCCGGGCTGCAGGTATTCGGTGACGTACACCGGCAACCCCGGTGGCAATCAAAGACACCGTGGTCAACACTCCCATCATGGACATAATTTTGAGGGCATACTGCACCGGCACCAGCAGTGTCACCAGGGTTGCGCACCACCAGCAGATCGCCATGATCGACAGCCCCTGATCCCAGCGCGGGGCAATCCTGCCCATATTCAGAAAGCGCCGGGCAAACATAACCGCCAGGGTAGCGGACAAGGTATATCCGGTTGGAAGAATGCGGTTACCCCACTCCCCGACCAGCCCCGGCCAGAGTAGCAAAGGCCCCAAACCGTTCATGCTGGAGGCGGCAATACCGAAGCTGAACACAAACAAGGAATACAAGAGGAAAGAGCGCTGACGGGTACCAAGAAACAACAGAAAATTATAGAGCCCGAGCGCCACCAGCATTCCGAAGTACAAGGCCAGCCAGACATATTCCCGATCACTGTCTTCATAGAATTCAAAGGTCGGCGCCAGCCGGGCATTGAGGGTCATGCTGGCGTGTGTAGCTACCCGCAGGTAAAGCGTCGCCCTCTCCCCGGGCTCGAACGAAAGTGGGAAAACAGGCTTGCGATGCGCTACCACGCGATCCGCTGGTGCGAGTGTGCGGCCTGAGCGCATCTGTTCAACCGTGCCATTGGCACTCACCCGATAGAGGGTTATGTCATCCAGATAGGCATAGGTAAACTCAAGCATTCGGTCCAGGCGTCGGCTCGAGCGGGACTCCACTTCAATCCGCATCCAGAACACATCAGCAGTGTAGCCGTGATGAAGACCGCCTGGCACTATCGATCCGAAGGGTTCGGTGCCATTGCGCACTTGCTCGAATGTCAGCTGACCGCCTGGATCCCGCAATAGAGAAACGAAGCCGTCCAACGGCTGCGATATGCGCTCATCCAGCACCAGCGGTCGTTCTGCACTCCAGCCCGAAACCGTCGCCAGCAAAAGCCAAACAAAGACAAAGCGCTGACTTGCCAAACGACAATAACCAGGCAACAAACGCACATCTCCCTATATCTGAATGTAACAATCCAATGGTAGAGGAACCAAAATTATAGCCGTAATCAGGTTACACAGACAGGGTGAGCTTTCAGCCCGAAAGTATCAGAAAAGCGGCAGGCATGACCGTAAATGGAATCAAAGAGACACGAGAATCACGTCAGTGCAAGCAAAGCCTCAGCCAGCTTGACGTCATCGTAGCGATGGGTGTCGGAATCGTCGTTTGCGAGGTCTACGTCGATAATCTGAACCCCGAATTTCTGCGCTATCTCGTCCAACTGTTCATTGGAAACACTCGTTAACTGAGAGTCGAACAACATAAAGTCTACCGAAGGCCTCTGGGACCTGCTCACGGAGGCCTTGTTAGGCAAATGTTCAGCCAGCACCCGAACCTGATCCACCAGAGTCATACCAATCGTTTCCAGATCTACACCCAGACTGGGCACATAAACTCTGGGTGCCGGGTTTTTGTTCAAAGCCCGGGAAACCCCTTTAGGGAGAAGATTTGCAATGATGCTGCTATAAAAACTGCCCGGAGGGAAAACCAGAAGCTCGGCAGAGTCGATCAGTTTTCGTGTCTCTTTACAGACGCTGGAGGCATCCAGGGCTCCAACATCATCCGTCTCACCCCATAACTTTATCGACTTGATCGGCGAATCAATCTCTGCGGTTTCTTTACCCGTGAAGCGATTTTGCCCGGTAATCGTTCGCCCGTTTTCCAGCAAGACTTGCAATTGCAGGTCCGCGTCCGTCGTGGTGCGGACGGTGCCTCGTGTTTTAATCAACTGGCCGAACAGGAAAGCGATTGGGTCTAGTGAACGATTGTGGAAGAGATATCCGCCAGTGAGTATCAAGTTACCGATACTGGCTCCCGAAAGATCGAAGTTTTCGGGCTTCTCATGATAGAACTCTGCCAGATAGCTTTGGATCAACGAGCGCATGGGATCTGCAATTGCCTTAAGCAAAGGATGCCTGCCATCAACCAAAGCCTTCAGACTCTGCTCCAGTGCCACTTTGTTCTTCTCCTTCCCCAGCCGGTGGACAAAGAGTGCCGCTATGTCCGGGTGACCTGTAACAGAGTCATCCGCCAGGGATAGAAGGCGAGCTCGTAAATCGCCAACGGAAGGCATCGAGAAGGCTTTGCGCAGTTCTGCGGAACTGCCCCCCGAGTCAAAGGGTGTAACAAGGTGAATAGAGTTGTGGGTGTAATCTGCCAACACCCTGGAAAAATTCCTCAGCGCTGTTCCGCCGCTGAAGAAGAGAATCTTGGGCCCAAGTTCCGGCGTTTTAAGGTACCGCGCCAGGCGCAGGTCATGACCCTTGGCCAGGCCTCGTGGCAAGCTATGCGTAACACTGATGAAACGTTTTTTTGCCATACTTATCGGTGGAACCTTAAAAGGTGCAATCCAAAGGGCGTAGCGGTTGATAAACTCGTCGCCATTAAATGTTCTTACACAGGGTGAGACGACCTATCAACGCGTCAATTCTTGAGCACCTCTATTTTCTGCGATTTGAAGTAGAAAATCACTGTGAGTTAGTCGAAGTCTATTTAACCCGGCCAAACGAGGCCACAGCACAGCGGCTGATTAACCGAAAGGGTTACAGAAAAACATTGCAGGAAAAAGTCGAGCTGGCTGGCGCCATGGGTTCGCAGCGAGGCCAAATTGGTAGCCGGGGCTTCCAGCAATCGAAAGCGCTTGAGCGCCTTGCCCGACTTCTCGACCAACTCGGGCAGGCATGCTGTGAGTTCACTCAGATCGAAGGCTTGAAAGGAACACCTGAAAAACAGTTCGAAAGCGACGCGAAGCTGATTCGACGAATTCGCAAATCCCTGGCACTGGTCATGATCAATCCCGCCGACGCCAATACTCGCCAAGGCTTGAAACTGGGGCGCAGAGCGTCAAAGTTGACGGTTGGCTTGCAGGAGAAAAGCAGCCAGAAAGATAGCGCCTCAGCACCCGATAACCCGCTGACCCAGGTCGTGCACTTTCAAATTGGCCGGATGATCCATCTTCTTGCGGAAATAGCAGATGCGCTGCTCGCGGCTAACTTCGGGCCTGCGGTTCGGCTGCAAAACTACAAGCAGCTTAAAAATGCGGCCCACGCCTTCACTACAGACAATGCAACCTTCGGCGTTGAGCGCCTGGCACTGACACGCAGTGGCAGCACCATAGCCGCGCTAAAAGCCGAATATGGCACATCCAGCGAAGTCATGGCGGTTTATAAAGAAGGGCAAGCCCACAAAGTTCTTGAGGAGATATCCGGGGTCGATCAGTGGAAAAAAGTCTATCCCAAAGTCGCACCCTCGGTAATCTCCCATCATGTAGAGCATGAGGACGAAATGGGGTCGATGGTGATAGAGCATCTCCCCGGCAGAACGCTGGAATCGCTTCTACTGAACAGTCAGTGGGATAGCGCCAGCCTGCTTTTGGCCAGGCTCAACAAGACACTCAGGAAAATCTGGAAAAGCTCATGGACGCGAGAGCGGGCAGAGCCTGGATATATGCGACAACTGAGTCAACGGATGCCCGAGACACGCCAAACCCATCCGACCCTTTTTAACGACGAACAAACACTATGTGGCCTGACTCGGCCGGACTTCACGCAATTGATAGATCAGGTGGAAAGCCTGGAGAAGCAGGTCGCGCCCCCGTTTTGCGTATTGATTCATGGTGACTTCAATGTGGACAACCTGCTCTATGATGAACTACAGGACCGCATCTACTTTATTGACCTGCACCGCGCGTCCTACTCTGACTATGTGCAGGACATCTCAGTCCTGATGGTGTCAATCTATCGCTTGCCGATCATGGACTCCAATGCCAGAGCGGAAATGATGAGCCTGATCAAACAGCTTTATCAATTTGCACGCAGGTTCGCGAAAGCGAATGAGGATAGGTTCTTTGATGTTCGGTTGGCTATTGCGTTAGCGCGTTCATTTGCGACATCCACAAGATTCATTTATGACAAAGGTTTCGCAAAGAAGCTGGCCTTTCGAGCAGCTTACCTGCTCGAAGCCGTCACCTTGCTGAACTCCGAAAAACTTGAAAGATACAAACTGCCTCTGGAGGAAATTTTTAGTGACTAATAAGCGGATTGCCGTCATCGGAACTCCCGGCAAATGGTCAACCGAAGTATTGGCTGATCACCTGGAGGAATTAACCGGGTTCCGCTGCGTAGTCGACATGTCCGAGGTGGTACTGGAATTGGAAACAGGGCGGTTGCGCTACCGGGATAGAGTGCTGAACGAACTCGATGGCGTAATCATCAAGAAGATAAGTGAAATCTACTCACCGGCGGCAGACGACCGTATACGCATGCTCAATACACTGGAAGCAGATGGCGTACGCTGCTTCAGTAGCCCCGGGCAGGTAGGACGCCTGATCAATCGCCTGGAGGGCACGGCGGCCTTGGCCGATGGGGGCGTTCCCTTACCCCCGACACGAGTGACGGAAAGCACTGAGGCTGCGCTGGCCGCTATCGATGAGTTCGGCAAAGCTATCCTGAAACCGCTGTATTCTACGAAAGCCCGCGGCATGCTGGTTCTGGAGGCGGCAGACGGGCCGCAGGCAAACACGCAAAAACTGAGTGACTTCAAAAGTGAACATGGCCTCTTCTACCTGCAAAAATTTGTTCACCTCGGCGGGCAGGACCTGGGCATGGTCTTCCTGGGCGGAGAGTACCTGTGTACCTATGCCCGCGTTGGCGACGCCAACGCCTGGAATACCACCATTAACAGTGGCGGAAAATACCAGCACTTCGAGGCCGGACCGGACCTGATCGAACTTGGCCGCAAAGCCCAGTCCTGTTTCAGCCTGGACTTTACCACCGTCGATATTGCGTTGACTGACCAGGGCCCGGTGGTTTTCGAAGTATCTGCCTTCGGTGGGTTCAGTGGAGCGCTCAAAGGATGCGGCATTGACGCGGCCCAGAAGCTGTGTCGTCATGTCTTAAACGAGTTAGAGCAAAACAGATGAACGATTTTTTTGACGACAACCAGATTGCCCTGGCCAAGCGTGGGTGCACATCAGAACTGGCGCTGGCCTTCCATGGTATGGCATTCAAGATACTGTCCGATGACAGTGGAGTTTTAAACCTACTCAGGGACTACTTCTCCGGCCTGACCGAGACAGGGACAGAAACGCCCACAACACAGCAGCGCGTCTATCTGGTCAACAAGTCCATGGACACCAGCAAGATTCATTGGACGCCCGTCGAACGCATCAAAGCCAGCTCCCTCGGTCTGAAAGAAGCCTATGCCGATGTCCCTGGTGGCCGCTGGATTCATAAAGTACGTACCGGCATGGTCATGTTCCAGGCGCTGACCGATCCCATCATTTTCGGGGATCTCCGCGAACATATATCCCAGGTTATTAACTTTATTAACAATCAGTTTCTCAATTATCAGCAGCGGCAGGGGTACCTGCTGGGCCATGCCTCAGCCTTTAATATCGATGGCAGCGTTACCGCAATTGCGGCCAGTTCCGGGGGCGGAAAATCAACGCTGATGCTTAAAGCCTTGGAAGCCGACAACACACGCTTTCTTTCCAATGACCGCATTCTGTTCAAGGTGGCAGGTGACCAGGTACGCATTCTCGGACTCGCCAAACACCCGCGGGTAAATCCGGGCACCCTGATCAACTCACAACGTTTGCAATCCATTCTGCCAGAGAGCAAACGGAAGCGATTTGAGGGCATGCCCCAAGGCCAGCTATGGGATATCGAGCAAAAATACGACGTGCTGATTCCCCAGGCATACGGAGAAGATAAAGCCGCACTTTCGGGACGCCTGAAGAACCTTGTATTACTGGACTGGACTCTTGGCGCTTCCGAGCCAACGGCCTTGAGCACCGTGGATATCAGGGCAAACCCCGAAGCACTTGAAGGCCTGCGCAAAAGCCCGGGGCCCTTTTTCCAGCAAGCCGATGGCCGCTTTCCGCCTGAGCAAAGTCGGTCCGCAGATATTTATGTGGAAAACCTCAGGGGTGTGCAGATATGGCGACTTGCTGGGAAAGTCGATTTTGAGCGAGCCATTGCTCTGTTTCATGAAAAAGGCGTTCTTTAATGGCTGCACTCGCCCTGATCAGACACGGTGAGTATGAGCAACTGGCCGACACACCAAGCGCTCTTCAACCCTACCCTCTCACAGATATAGGTGCCGAGGAGGTCCGGCAGCAGGCGCAACGTTTTGGCGACTGGCTGTCCAATGCCGGTTACCGGCTCCAGGCCGAGATTCACTGCTCAACATCGCTGAGAGCCTGGCAAACTGCCGAAATATACCGACAGGAACTGACAAACTTCTTCTCGGCACCCCCCATCGTCGTCAGTTTTTCAGCACTCTGTGAACGAAGTGTCGGCGCTGTGGCCAACCTCAGTGTTGGTGAGATTGAGAGAATCGTTAAGCTGGATCCTCGCTTCGACCCTCTTCCTGATGGCTGGAAATCCGACCGTGATTTCAAACTTCCTTTTGATGGGGCTGAGTCCCTCAAGGAAGCCGGGGAGCGCGTGGCCGCCCACCTGAAAGCGCTTCCATTAGACCAGGGGGACAACCTGATACAGTTGGTTGTGGGCCACGGCGCCTCTATCCGCCACGCCAGCTTTCATATGAATGTTATAAACCTCTGCGATATTGGGCGGCTGAGTATGTTTTACGGTCAACCCGTCGTTATTGGCAAACGCGAACAAAGCTGGACCCGCTTATATGGGAACTGGAAAAACCGTCAGGTTATAGACCCCATTGATTAGAGGCACACTTCATGGCCAACCCAAAGTTCATTCCCAAAATAAGCGACAAAAAGCATCACACCGATGTCCTGAATCGCCTGCCGTCTGACTGGGAGTCCTGGCCGGAAGACAAGGCCTCCATCAATGATGCCAATGCTCTCAACACCTTCGTGAAGCGTTCCAAAAAAAACAGCTTCCGCTGGCCGAAAAAACCGGTGGTGTTCATTTCTGATGCACACGCCGATGCCGACGCTTTCGAAGCCTCACTGCTCGCAGCTGGCGTAATTAAACGACATGGCAACCACCACTGTGAATATGTGCTGACCAAGTTTGGTGAGTCGGCAGAGATCGTGGTGGGCGGCGACTGTCTCGATAAGGGCCCAAGCAACCTGGCACTGTTGCGAAGCCTCGCTCACCTCTACCGGCTCAAAGCAGATGTCACGCTTCTCGCAGGAAATCATGACCTCCGATTACTCATGGGCTTGCTTTCGCTAGAACGTGATAATGACGTCGGAAGCCAACATTTCTTCGTCCGGATGGGGAAAAAAGTCGTTCCTCTGTTCAAAGAAGTCTTTGAGCAATACCTCGCAAATTCCAAATGGCAGAAAGGGGTACCCTCGGAGGATGAGTGCCGCAGAGCATTATTCCCTGATGAAGACTGGTTTGAGAGTTTCCCTTTCTACGCCGCCGGGTTTCTGACCGCCGCGGGCATCGACCGGGAAACATCGAAGATGGAAACCAAAACCCACAAGTTCGAGCAACACTGCGCGGCAGCCGGCCTGACACTTCAACAGGTTTATGCCGCCGCAATGGTTTGTCGCTCCCTGTTTCTGAAGCGCTCTGGCGAGTTCAATTGGTTTTTCAGAAAAATGTGTCTGGTGAAACAGCGCGGCTCGTTTCTTTTCCTGCATGCAGGCCTGGATGACCGCATGGCCCAGCTACTCGCCAAGCGGGGGATCAAGTATGCCAACCGGGCATTCAAGAAAAATCTGAGCAGTCAGAACCTGTTTAATTTTTACTACAGCCCTCTTGCCAATACCTTCAGAACGAAATACCGGAATGCAGACCTCCCCCTCACCAAACGGGGCACCAAAGCAACCACAAAGGCAGGCATTTTTGTACTGGTGCAGGGGCATATTAACCAATGCGCTGGCCAGCGGATCACGCTCAAAAAAGGGCTAATACACATAGAAGCCGATATTACCCTTGACGCTCATTCCAGGCAGCGAGAGGGGCTCGACGGTTTCGGCGCCGGGGCGACCCTGATTGACAAAAAGCGCGGCGTTGTCGGCATTAGCTGCGACTACCCTCGTGCAAAAGTGTTCAAGCCCGGCCGCAACGGACGACTCCAGGAAGCCCGATAGATGAAATCAAAAACAAAGTTCAGCCACGACTCACTGCTGGATCGCCAGTCTACAAAGGAACTGCTGGAAGCCCTGGGGCGAGCGATCAAGAAGGGGCAGCTGGAATTCCAGGAGAGCGAAGGCGACCTGGTTCTGTCACCTAAAAACTTGCTTCAGGTGTCTGTGCGCGCAAGCGACGAAGGCGACAAGCAGGAAGTTGAAATACGGCTTAAGTGGCGAACCAAAGCCAAAGAGATTTCGGACACGCCACCCAAGATCAAATAATCGCCGACAGCATGAGCCACAGTACAGTGGCTCTCATATCGTCATGCACTCACACGTTGTTTTCGATGGGTAGCTCGTCGTACCAGTCTTCCATGTTGTCGTACATTTCACCTTTGAGGAGGTAGCGAGGCGCCTTCTGGTAGATTTTAATATCGTGAAACGGGTCCGTAAGGATTTTGGTCATCCAGACCAGCCCCGACTGGGGGCCCATCAGCCTGAACAGGTGCAGGGTTCTGAACAATACCGCGCCTATACCGATGAACAGCCATACCAAAGCGGTGTTACTGATAAATCCAGCCAGATCCATTGCCGGAGTAAGCACACCAAACAAATCCGGGCTCAACAACAGCGCCAGAGGCGTTGCAGCCCAGATCGACAGCAGCACGACTTTTCGACTCAGGTTATAGCCGACTTTCACACTTTCTTTGTAGTCGTGGCTCGCCTGGTTTACCTCATCATAGGTCTTGGGCTCGAAGAAGAAGTGCCCGGTCTGACGCAGCACCATCGCCAGCAACCAACCGATCAGGGCCGCAGCCGCCGGATGGAAAAACACCAAGCCATAGCTGACCACAAAACAACAGGCACTCAGCAAGTGCAGAGACTGGTTAATCCGGTTGTGATGGTAGTAACGGTGGTCATCCCATCGTTGTTTTTGTAATTCCTCAAGAAAGGTCATATCGGTTTCCTCAGGTATCAAAAGCTGTATCGGTTTTTGTGGATAGACCGGAATCACGCCCGGCCTGGCAATGGGTGGCCTGTAAGCAATGCTTCTCCAACTTTTATGCAGTGGCCTTCATCGATTCCGGCGATGCGCTGGTACTGCTCTGAAGCAAAGACAAGGATTGTCGAACCGTGTTGGAAGTACCCCATCTCCTGCCCTTTGACGAATTCCGCGTCACAGGTAATCCGATTAGCTCCCCGGTATTTCAGATCCAGTGGCTCGGCCAGAAAATGAAACTTCATACTTGCTACAAGAATGGCGGCAACCGGCACCAGCGTCAGGCTGTATCCGGGGTCATCCAGGCGTAGCTCGAGAACGGCCCGTTCGTTTTTGCAGAAGAGTTTTTCCACCCGTTTCAAAGCAATCGGGTTAACGTTCCAGGTGTCGCCAGAAACGTAATCTACCTGTGAAACATGGCAGTCCACCGGCGCATGGAAACGATGATACATACTGGATTTGAGGCGCAGAGTGACAAACTGACCATTGCGATAACGCGCTGCCTGCGCTGCATCCGGTATCAGTTCGTCCAGTGAGTAGGGAAAACCCTTGGCCTGAAACACACGATTGCCTTCAATGCGTCCGCAGGCCCCAACGATGGCATCACAAGGACTGCAAACAACACCCGGGTGCATGTCGAGGGGGCGAAGCCCGGGTTTGAGCTGACGCGTAAAACACTCCATCAGACTTCGGAAACGCGGGGTTCTGGCATCCTGCAACCTGAGGTCGTCGGCAAAACACTGCCAGACTGCGATGGAGATGCGCGCCAGTATCGGGCTTTCGATCCGGCTGAACCATCCCATGAACAATGTTAACCAGCGCCGGGGAATGCGGTTGGTCAACAGGAAGTTCAGCTTTTCGCCGGCGCTCAGACTGGCTGTTGTTTTACTCATCTAACCACCACATCTTCACACTCAACCCGCCTTCCCGGAGCAATCTCTCTGTTCCGACAAGGGGCCGGACTGAGGCGCGTGCTGGCGCGTTACAAGTGGCCCGAATAGCCGGCCGGCCAGAAACGGAAACCGCGCTACAAGCATATCAACCAGAAACTGGCGCTTGATCGCTTTGTTCGTCAGTGTCGGGCTTTGCCACCACCAGCCGCCAGCTTGCATCTGATGAGCGGCGGAAACGAACCTCTCGATCACCTCGTCGAAATCCTCGTCGGTAAAGCTGTAGCTCATAATCAGCCGGCCGGTTCCGGTCCAACTGAGTTCCAGCCCCGCCTGCCGCAAATAGAACTGGAACATCCAGTTGTACCGGCTGGGCCTGGTGTAGAGCACTGACAATATGGAATGAATGTTGGTAATCCGCAGAGGCAGCGCTTCAGTATCCAGGCGCTGGTTAAGTCTGGTGACACGGCCATTCCAGAGACTTTCGGAATCCTGATATTGCAGCTGAATATCCACTTTTTGAATTCGTTTAAGAAACACATTCATCGCACCCATAACATAGGGGTGCGAATTGAAGGTGCCGCGGGCAAAGGAGACATTAACAGGCTGATCTTCTTTAAAGCGCCGCATCAGTGAATGGGTGCCCGCTACCACACCAATCGGCAGGCCTCCGCCCAGGGTTTTGCCATAGGTAACCAGATCCGCCTGTATGCCATAGAATTCCTGGGCACCGCGATAGGCCAACCGAAAGCCGGTAAATACCTCGTCAAAAATCAACACAATGCCTCGCTGGCTGCAAACCTCCCGCACCTGGGCAAGCCAGTCAGAGTAACCTTGTTTATCAAAGCCATTGCTGCGGTCGCTGGCAACCAGGGAGGTATCCGAAGGCGCATCACTGTTAGGGTGGAAAGCCTGCAAGGGGTTGATCAGTACACAGGCGATGTCATTGCGGGTGCGCAGTATGTACAGAGTCTGCTCACTCATATCGGCAAGTGTATAAACATCCCGGGCTTTGCGCGTGTTGCCGATACCTGGCTGAACTCCGTCCCACCAACCGTGGTAGGCACCGCAAAAGCGAACCAGGTGGGTCTTGCCGGTGTGGTATCGAGCCAGGCGCACGGCTTGCATGACCGCTTCGGTCCCGGACATGTGAAAAGACACTTCATCAAGCCCGGATATCTGTCGAATCATCTCGACATTTTCCGTAATCAGCGGGTGGTAAGCGCCCAGAACCGGCCCAAGCTCCCGGGTTTGTTCAATCCCCTCCGCCATACACTGCTTGTAAAAGTCGTAGCCGAACACATTGACGCCGTAGGAGCCAGACAAGTCATAGCGCCAGTTGCCGTCGAGGTCCTTGATCTGGGAACCACGGGTTTCGTCCGCCATTGAGCCTGACCTGAAACACTCAGGCAGTTGCTGGCTATAAGGAAAAGGCACCCGATAGCGGCTGGTAAAGCGCACATCCGAAATGCTGTTCTCGATTTTACGACAGTGCGCCAGGGTTTCAGGGGATTCCTGCTCTGCTCTAGTTTGCAGATCCCGAAGTGCCTTTCGACGCTGCTGGATTACCTGCGCGGGCGCGCCGTCACTGGCAAAAAAACCAGCCTCATCGTAACTGAAGAAAGGTACCAGACGGGCAACACGACGAGACCAGTTGCTGTGCCCCCGAAGAGAAGGATGTTTCGCCCGCGACAACTGTAGTCTTACCAGGATTCTGTAAATCAGGTAAAGGCTGATAGTTGTTGCCAGGGCGTAAATAGTGATGGCAGAAGTCATAGACCGTGTTCCCGCTACTTTACTCGAAAGTAGCGGTCTGAAGTGACGGCGCTGTGTCTCTTTCTCTACCGTTTTGTGACACGCTCTGAAAACGCCGGGCGGCGTTTTCTGTGCTGCCGACTGTTACCTATAGCCCTCCGATACAGGCAGACCGATGGCCTTTCGGGACTTCAAGAACCTGGTCATGTCAGCGACCGGCAATGGGCGGCAGAACAAATATCCCTGAAGCTGATCACACCCTTCACCAGCCAGATGCGCGGCCTGCTCTGGCGTTTCAACACCCTCGGCGGTTGAACGAAGCCCGAGACTTTTGGCTATAAACAGCACGGCTGAAACCAGAGCGGCATCCTTGGGATCAACCAGCATATCCCGCACGAAACTTTTATCGATTTTTAGTTTTCCTATCGGCAATTCCTGTAGAAGGCTCAAAGAGGAGTAGCCGGTACCAAAATCATCCAGTGAAATAGTCACTCCTTTTTGCCGCATTGCATCCAGGTCGCTGATCACCTCCGATTTGATTTTCATGAGAGCCGTTTCGGTGATTTCCAGCTCCAGCTGAGCGGGCTTGAGCCCATTATCTTTCAATACCTTAGATACAATCGCACCAAGGTTTTGGCGCTGAAGCTGTATCGCGGAGACATTGACAGAAACACAAGCATCGGTGAAACCGGCAGCCTGCCAGACGCTTAACTGATAACCGGCCTCCCGCAAAACCCACTCACCAATCGGAAGAATCAGACCGCTATCCTCGGCGATCGGGATAAACTTGTCCGGGGGAATAATCCCTTCCAGCGGGTCGTTCCAACGCAGAAGCGCCTCCAGCCCGACGATTTTACCGGTTCGGGCCTGTATCAGCGGTTGATAGTAAAGCTCCAGTTCGTCGTTCTCTATTGCGCGTCTCAACCTGCCTTCCAGTGAGATATGCTCAAACGCCGCACGATTATATGAGGCCGAATAGAACTGGAAATTGTTACGCCCTTGCTCCTTGGCCTGATACATCGCGGCATCGGCACGCTTTATCAGATCGTCCACGTCTGTTCCGTCATCGGGAAACAGAGAAATGCCAATACTGCTTCCACTATAGATCTCGTTCTCACCCAGCTGGAATGGCACCGTCATGATTTCGAGGATACGCAAGGCTACCTTGGCTGCATCCGGGGAACCCTTGACCCTGGGCAACAGAATAATGAACTCGTCGCCGCCGAGGCGGGCGAGAATATCATCCGTGTTTTCTGAGTGTTCCAACTGAACAACGTCCTCAGCGCGCAATACCGAGGTAAGGCGGTTTGCCATTTCTTTGAGAAGCTCATCACCCACCTGGTGTCCCAAGGTGTCGTTAACCCGCTTGAAGTTATCCAGATCAAGAAACAGAACAGCCATTTTGCTGCTTTCTCTGCTGGCCAAAGCAATCATGTGGCGCAAGTTTTCATGGGCGCGAAAACGATTAGGCAAACCGGTAAGGCTGTCGTGGTAGGCCAGCCGCTCGATTTTGATGCGTGATTTTTCAAGATTGCCGGCCATTTCCTGAAAACTCAGCCCCAGCAAACCAAATTCATCTTTGGTGGACAGAGCGATCTTTGGCGCCAGGTTTCCGTGGCTAATCTCACGAATGGCACCCATTAACTGCCTCAATGGTCGAACCATGAGAAAGTTCATGGCCATCAACAGCGCAACAACCATCAGAAATACGGTGCTACATATGATCCAGACAACGATATCCCCCAGGCGCTGGCTTTCTGCAAGCAATTCTTCCTCGGGCAAAACCCCGATCAACAGCAGGTCTTCGTTCAGGCGCCGGGTCGCCAACAAAATGTCCTCGTTTTGAAAAGACGCAGGTATAAGCTGCTCACCGGTTCCTATGCTGAAAATCTTATTCAACAAGGGTGAAGGCAACTCCTGGCCCAGCCGGGAAGAATCCCGGTGGAAAACAATCCTGCCGGTTTTGTCGACCACAAGCGTATGGCCGTTTTCGCCAATCCGGCTGGCGCTCACCTGGTCCTGCAGAAAACCGAGCCCCATAGTCACTACCAGATAGCCGCGTAGCGCTGGGGTGCCATTTAGCGGATCCTGGGTAGTCAGATCAATCAATCGAATGGGGCGCGCGACCTGCAGCGACATTGAGTGGCTATCAGGAACAGGCGTAACCTGGACATATGTTTCACCTTTGAAACCACTCAGCTCCTGGAAAAAAGGTGTATCACCTTCTTCTTCCGTCGCATTTGGCAGGGGCACCAGGGTCGCACGTGCGTCTTCGTAACCATCCGGCAGCAAAAACCGGATCTCGGTGTAGTCGGGATAGGCACGCAGGTAACTGGAAAACAGCTTGAGAAGAGAAGGAAGCATGAGTACGTATCGCTCTTCCTCGTCTTCCGTCAGCGCATAAGCGCGCATGAGTGAGGCGTCCGCGAACAGTTTGGCATTCGCTTTGGCAACGTCCTGATGCACCTGAAAGCTACGCACCACCTGGGCCATTATTGTTGTCATCTGGCTGGAGCTGCGCTCTATCGCCGTTGAGCGCAGTTGGTCATAAGCCAACCATCCCAGGATCAACAGCGGGATCACGGCTAAAGGTACAACAACTAACAGAACCTTGGCATGAAGACGCATAGAGTAAATCAGTCTCAGTCGACGAGGCGTGAAAATATGGTCGCGCGGAGTTTTTCAGTCCGGGCAGGCAAACGCCGATAGGTTTCCGACTTTTCCAGGGCTTCCTCACTCGGATAAATAACCGGGTCGTTTCTGAAATCCTCAGGCAACAGGGCTTCAGCGGCCAGGTTCGGCGTAGCAAAATAGACGAATTGCGCCAGTTGCGCAGCAATCTCTGGCTCGTTGAGAAAATTGATGAACTGTTTTGCGGCCGCCTTGTTAGCAGAGGCGCTGAGCACACTCAGATAGTCGACCCAGATACTGCTGCCCTCTTTCGGGAGGACAAACGCAATCTCATCATGATATTCCTGAACCTCCAGGGCACCGCCATTGTATATCATACTCATGACAACCTGGCCGTTCACCAGAGCAGAGTTTTTGCCCCTGGACACGTACTTGTAGGTTTTGACGGCCGGGGCCTGCGCCTGTAGTAGTGCTTCGGCTGCCGCAAGTTCCTTTGCATCAGTACTGTTAATGGAATAACCCAGAGCCTTCAAGGCAACAGTGATAAGGTCCCTTGCATCACTGATCATCGCCACCCGGCCCTGTATTTCTTTTTCCGGCCGCAACAGATCCATCCAGCTTGAAACAGCAAAAGGCACCAGATCCTTGCGGTAAGCAATCCCCAGGGTACCCCAGAAATAGGGCACGCTATACTTCTCCGCTTTGTCGTGAAGGGCGCGCCAATGCGGGTCCACATGCTTCAAATTGGGGATGTCCGTTTCATTAATCGGCTCAAGCCACCCACGTTTTGCCAAAATCCGGATCGAAGCGCCGTTGATCAGCGCTATATCGTAGCCTCGCCCGCCTGTCTCCAGGAGCACTTCATCCCGGGCAGCATCCGATTCGAAATAGGTTTGTTTCACTGAAATGCCTGTGCGCTGCCTGAACTCCTCAACAATCTCCGGATCCATGTATCCCTGCCAACTGAGGAGTGCCAACTCCCTTGGCTCGGCTGCTTGCAGTGGCAAACTGAGCACAATCAGGATGAGCGCAATCCAGGGGTTCCTGAACTTGCCTGAAAAGACTTTGTGGTTGGTCATAGTTACAGGCCCACCCATTAAGGGAGCGATGACTAATAAACAATACGCGAGAAAATTGCAGCTCGATTTTTTTGCACCCGAGGAGGCAAACGCCGATAGGCTTCAGAATTCTCTAGCGCTTCGCCAGTCGGATAAATAATGGGGTCGCTCTTGAATTCCGCCGGCAGCAATGCTTCAGCGGCTCGGTTAGGGGTGGCATAGTAGACATAACGCGCCAGCCGCGCGGCTATCTCTGGCTCATTGAGGAAATTGATGAAGAGCTTTGCCTCGGTTTTGCGGGAGGAGGCACTGAGTATGCTCAAGTAATCCGTCCAGATATTGCCACCTTCTTTGGGCAATACAAACGCAATATCATCACTATGCTGCTGCAGCATTCGGGTATCACCGTTGTACATCATGCTCATGACAATCTGGCCGGACAGCAGTGCCGAATCCTCGTCCAGGGAAAGATATCGATAGGTCTTGACCGCGGGAGCCTGCGCTTGCAACAACGCCTCGGCCTCTTTCAACTCCTTCTCGTCGATGCTGTTGAGCGAATATCTGAGCGCCTTTAAAGCAGCGCCGATCATATCCGCACCGTCACCAATCATGCTGACTTTGCCATGCAGCTCCTCAGCCGGGCGCAACAGGTCCATCCAGCTTGAAACCTTAAAGGGCACAAGATCCTTGCGGTAAACAATACCGAGCGTGCCCCAGAAATAAGGCACGCCAAAGTCTTCAGCCTGCACAAACGCGGAACGCCAACGTGGATCTATGTGTTTCAGATTAGGGATGCTCGATTCATCAATGCGCTCAAGCCAACCGCGCTTGGCCAGAATACGGATAGAAGCACCGTTGATGAGCGCTACATCGTAGCCCTTCCCTTCCGACTCAAGGAGTAACTCGCCGCGGGCAGTATCTGAGTCAAAATAACTTTGCCTTACTGAAATACCAGTGCGCCGTTCAAACTCAGCGAGAATGCCCGGATCCATATAATTCGGCCAATTGAGGAACACCAGCTCTTTTGATTTTGCCGCTGGCGCAAACCCTGATGTTACGAGCAATAAAACCGCAACCAATATAATGCTGCCCGAACGCATAGTTTTTCCATCAGTTACGGGAGAAAACACATAGCTAACTCCATGCCAAAGAGCAGCCATTCTCAATTAATCGGCGAACAAGTCGAGCTTTCAGTCAATTCTGACAGTGCCCAGGGTTAACGTTAATGCTATTCCCATCAACCGTACAGGGTTGGTTACAATCTCTACTCAAACCGTTACCGCCTTGATAAATAGCAGTTGCACAACTGTTGTTGTTCATCAGCAAAAATTACAGAGCAGCTACTCGCACGCCCTCTACCAGCATATGACGGTAAATTGACGCAACAAGTAACCAAACGGCGTCAAAATTAACACCATTTAACACCTCTGAGCGCTAGCATTGCATCGTCCACTTTCTCTGGAGTTGCAATGAATACCTTCCAAACACGCACACGGCTCGGTTTCTTCGCCATAGCGCTAAGCTCTCTTCTTTCAGCCTGCGGCGGGGGTGATTCATCAACTTCAAAAGCTGAGACTCCCGACGTATCGGTGAGTACTCCTGACAACGGCGCTTCCTCTGGAGAAAGCGAGAACCAAAAGCTCTGGGTAGAAGGCTATGCCGTCAAGGGCGCCATTGAAGGCGGGCTGGTATCGATCTGGCGCCACGAGGCTGACGTCGTGGACAGCGGTTGGGAGCAGATAGGGGAAACCGTCAGAACCAACCAGAACGGCGGATTCCGAATTTCAGTACCTGAAGACTATTCAGCACGGTCGCTGAAAGTCATATTGCAGTCAGATACCCAAACTCGCATGCGCTGTGACGCACAACCCGCATGCAACACGCCATCCGGCGTCACCGTCGGCTTTGGCGAGTGGTTCTGGCCGGGCAACAATCTGGTTTTGAAGTCGCTTGTGGATCCTTCCGATAGCAGTAGAGCTGTGGCTTTGACCCCACTGGCAACTCTGGCATTCGAAAAATTCCTCAAATTTTCCGATGGCGGCTTGAATCTATTTATCGAACTGCTCAGCGACCAGGAAGAGCGCTTCGGGCTTGACGATGGCGCTCTGTCCAGAAGGCCTGTAGATCTCGCAGCATCTGATTTAGGAAGCGTTCAAGCGTCGGACCTGAAGACCGCGTTGCTGAATATCGCGTTTCTTAGCCTCGTCGACGGTGACCGCTGGCGCACGCTGGGTGATGTGCTTGAAACCGCCAGGGAGAGCGCCGATGCAAGTGGAGACTTACCGCTTAGCGCCGGAGATGATCTCGAGCTGAGCGTTGAACTGTTGGCGCTGGCAGGCATGCTTCAGGCTGAATATTTGCAGTCGCAACTGGCAGATGCAGGTGTCCGGGACAATGTTCTTGCTGACGCAATCGCGAGCCTGGAGGAGACACTGGGGTCGACCGGCCACATCACTTCGCCCCAACCAGAGCCCGCTCCAGAACCGGCACCTCAACCCGAGCCGACCCCCGAACCTGCGCCGCAGCCTAAACCGGAGCCAGAACCCACACCCCAGCCTGAACCAACGCCTGATGCCCCGACTCAGCCAATGCCCGAGCCGAGCCCAGAGCCAGAACCTGCACCCACTCCAGAGCCCGTACCAGATCCCGAACCGCTGATTGGCTCCGCGAAAATGAGCTGGAATGCCCCTTCAACCCGGGTGAACGGTGAGTCCCTGGCTATGGGCGAGATTGAACAGTACGTCGTTCGATACGGCACCGAACAGGACATCGAAGAAAGATCTAATGAAGTAACTGTGGAAGATGGACAGGCAATGGAATACGAAGTCGCCGGGCTTACCGAGGGCACCTGGTACTTTGCCATCAAAACCATTGACACAAACGGCCTTGAGAGCGATTGGTCCACGACTGTGAGCAAAACGATTTCCCGGTAAACCCGGGGGATCGCAGTGACCTCCGAACATTGACTAACACTGCCTTGATACTATTCCCGCCCCTCCAGGGCTGCACGCATCTTCAGTGTCACCAACACGGTATTCAGGTGAGGCACCGCAATGCCATGATCCCTCGCCAAGGCCACCACATTACCTAATACGGCCTCTCGCTCAATCGGGCGACCGTTCAGGTAATCAAGAGCCATACTGTTCGTGTAAGCAGGCATTTTCCTAGTGCTGTTAATGTTCTTATCGATTAACGCCTCATCCATAGGATAGCCTTCGGCCGCAGCCACGGCGACTACCTCATGCATCATGGCCCGGATCAGCTCTTCACCGCCTTCAGTGTCCAGAATGGTTTGGGTATCTGCACCGTTAGCAATAACAGACAAGGGGTTAAACGGTGTATTCCAGAGGCACTTACGCCAGCGTTCAGCCACAACACGCTCAGTCAGATCGACCTTGATACCGCCAGCAATAAACAGTTGCGACAAAATCCGGGAGCTCTCATCAGTGCCTTGCGGGTAACAGCCCATCACCAGTTTGCCGTAAGCTGTATGTTCAACCACACCGGACTCTGTCCGACTGACGGCAATAAAAGCAAGACAGCTTATAAGAGGCCTGTCCGGGTAGGCATCGGCCAGTTCTTTCTCGATATCCAGGCCATTTTCAATCAACACAAGGCGGGTTTTCGCGCCCATCCAGGGCGCGACCAACGCCACCCGATCCACGCCTGGTAAAACCTTTACGCACAGGATAAGAAAGTCCGGTGATTCCTCAGGCAAATCGCCGTCCCGATATATGTGATCTGGCTCGTAGGACAGGTCTCCTAGCGGGCTGGTAATGCGAACGCCCTGAGCACTGACTGCTTTATAGTCGGAGCGCAGTACCGTACTCACAGAGCAACCGGCCTTCTTCAGAATCGCACCATAGAAACTGCCTATAGCGCCTGCGCCGACAATCAGAATGCTAGGTAAGTCGCTCATGGCCTCTCGGTTCCTTGTCATACTTCGTCACAGCCGGAGATCTCACCGGGACCCACACAGTGGACTATAGCTTCGCCGTGAAATTGTTGGGGGAGTGCAGCCATGGTACCCGACCCGACCTGACTCGACATCCTGTTGGTAATCAATAAACAGATCGCCTAGCCCGGTGCGCCAAAAAGGCGATCAGTGAATTTGACGTACCATGCTGCCGCCTGTACCTGAACAATGTAAGCCAAAGCAATCAGCAGGGCGGCATCAGCGCCCTCTGTACCAAAAACGCCCATGGCAATAGCCAGGGCTATCGAAAGATTCCGCATGACCGTGCCATACACCAGCGCGACCGCATCGCCCCTGGGGAACAGCGCCTTGCCGGTTAAAGTGCTGATAACAAAGTTCAGTGCATAAATAAGTACCAGGGGCACCAGATAGGCGAGCAGTGATTCAGGATTGTTCAGAATATCCTGCGATTTCAGCGCCATGGAAACAAACACCACGCCCAGCACACCAAGGGTCGAAAACGGGGGAAACTTCGGCTTTATATTCTTCTGAAAGCTCTCCTGACCGTGCTTTGATATAAGCGCCCGCTGAGTTAAATAGCCCAGCACCAACGGCAGAAACACGATAAGCGCGATCTGCATGAACACCTGGGAAACCGGAATCTCGATCACCGCGCCCAGCAGTCCTTTAAGATAAAGTGGAGCAAGCAGGGACCCCGCAATCAGGCCTATCACCGTCATCCGCACCGCAGCTGGCACGTTGCCTTTTGCAAAGCCTGTCCAGGAGATGGTCATGCCGGATGTTGGAAGCAGCGACGTTAACAGGAGCGCTAATCGTGCAAACGGCTCATCCGGGAAAAAAAGCAGGCCGGCGCCATAACCAAGCGCAGGTATCAGAATAAAGTTGAGTAACTGGGTTACCCACATCAATTTGCCGCCCCCCGGCTGCAGCAGTTGACGCAGGTTCATGGTTACCATCATTGGATAGACCATCAGGAAGGTCAGCGGAAGTATTGCCCAGCGTAGTGGACCGGGCTCCGCAAGCTGGCCCGCTACAAAGCCCGCAATCATGGCAAGCGGAATACTCCAGACCAGATGTTTCTGCATCCAGAAAAGTAATGGCCACATAAACCTTCTTCCTCTTCCCGGCAAAAATCGCTATTGGTTGCGAAGCGACTGCCCAAAACAGAACACGTCCGCCATCTGCTCTGCAGAAGCAAACCGTGTCTCGGACTTATTGATATCAAAGACAGTGATTGGGTACGTTTCCTGGAAATGCACCTGTTTCATGACCGCCTCACTGAGCGACAGGTTATAAGCGATTCTTCAGGAGATTACTCCCGCCAGGAGCGTGAAACAGTGACAAAGTCACCAAGCAAAACAGCTCCCGGGCGCCCGGCTGTATAGCGGCAAATCAGAACCACCTTAGACTAAGGTAACCTACTGTCGTACTAGCACTTTTTCGTTTTCTCGACTAACCTGAAAAGTCTTGGCCTACCCATTACTGAGGCAATGATTGCATATGACAAAAATCCGGGGTGCTGTGGCCGAACTGACAAAGCTGCACTGGGTAGTTGTCGGCCTTTCCTTGCTGCTGACGATCGTAGCCTGGCAAGTATCTGCACAGATCGCCGACGCCAGGGCCGAAGATCAGTTTGAACGACGGATCCAGCAGCTCAACGGGCTGCTGTTGGACCGGATGCAAAAGTACGAGTTTGCATTGATTTCCGGCGTGAGCACCATTCGGGTAAACGATGAGAAGGTTACGCTGGAGCAGTGGCGTCGTTTCGCAGAGGCCCTGGCTGTGCAGGATCGCCTGCCTGGAGTCGCCGGCATCGGTGTCATCAGCAGAGTCCCCGAAAACGGGCTCGAATCCTATCTCGCGGAACAACGGAAAGAACGTCCGGATTATCGCGTCCATCCGCCTCATACAGGGTCGGATTTCTGGCCTATTACCTATCTCGAGCCCCTGGCCGGTAACGAAGCTGCGATTGGCCTGGATATGGCCCATGAAGCTAACCGCTATACCGCGGCGCTAAAAGCCATGCGCACGGGAGAGACTCAGATTACCGGTCCTATCGCTCTGGTACAGGACGACGAGAAGACCCCGGGCTTTCTGTTTTTCCACCCGTTTTATCATACACCGGACGCAGGGCAGGAGCTGAACGAAGAAACTGACTTTCTGGGTCTCGTATACGCACCGTTTATCGTGGCACGGCTCATGGAAGGCACCCTGGCGAATACCAACAGACTGGTCCACGTCCGCATCACCGATGGTGAGCAGCAGCTCTATAGCGAATTCAGCGAAACGGAGGAGGAGAACTACGACAGCTCCCCCTTGTTTGAAACCTCATACTCGCTGGAGATCTATGGCCGGGAATGGACATTCGATGCTCAGACAACACAGCTTTTCGAAAAGTACACCGTCAGCAAACAACCGATTGTCATTCTTGTCAGTGGCTTGATAATCAACGGGCTGATACTCGCGGCCTTCCTGTTGCTATCGAACGCCAAACGCCGGGCCGAACAAGAAGTCATTGAAAAAACAGCCGAGCTGAACATGCAGAAGCAGGAAGCTGAATCGGCCGTTAAGGTAAAAGCGGCCTTCCTGGCCAACATGAGCCACGAAATTCGGACCCCGATGAACGCCATTATCGGCATGCTTGTGCTGCTCAAAGACGCACAGCTCAATGATTACTCGAGACGACTGGTAGGCAAGGCGTTTAATGCATCTGAGGTGCTACTCCAGCTGCTGAATGACATCCTGGATTTGTCCCGGATCGAAGCCGACCACATAGAGCTTAATTTTCAGCCGTTTGGAATCGAAGCACTTATCCAGCGTAGTGTTGAGTTGTTTGCCATAGTTGCCGAAGAAAAAGGACTGAAGCTACGCGTTAATATTGCGCCGTCTACACCCAAGTGTGTGACAGGCGACCTGCTGAGAATCTCCCAGATTTGTAGCAACCTCGTCGGCAACGCGATCAAGTTTACCCATCAGGGCAGTGTCAGCGTAAGCGTTGGCTTCAGCAATATCACTGAAACCCGCGGGTTATTAAAGGTCACCGTGAAGGATACGGGCATTGGCATCAGAGAGGAGGATCAGCAGCGGGTTTTTGAGAATTTTCGCCAGGCTGACGAATCGACTAGCCGCGAGTTTGGCGGCTCAGGCCTTGGCCTCGCGATCAGCAGCCATCTTGCGCATTTGATGGACGCAACCCTGACAGTTGAAAGTGCTGAAAACAAAGGTTCAAAATTCACCCTCGTAGTGCCAGTTGAAATAGCTGAAAACGAACCAAGCATTGGCACCCGCCATATATCCAGCCCTATCCAGGTGCATCACTACGGCCTGAACCACAACCTCGCACTACTGAAAGCCTACCGCGAGCACTGGTCGCTGGAGCTGATACCGACAACCACATTAAAACAGATCAAGTCGATATTATCGGACGCACCCACCGCAGAGAGTGCCACACCCTCAATGGCTATTATCGATATGGAGAATATCGAAGTCTCTGCCGTCAAAGCGTTTACTCTGGAATTGTTATCCGCAGACGAACAATATCAGCTGGCCAGACTACTGATTATCGTTCCCGCGGGTTTCCAGAGCGACTGGCTGATTGAATACCAGAATGCCGGCGGGAAAGTGGCATTCGAGCCACTAACCCCCTCCAAGCTTTTTGAACACCTGGCTCCGAAGCAGTTGGCGGAGCACACGGTAAACTCTGGCCCGCGGCCCTTGTTCCATAACCTGAATGCACTGATTGTTGACGACGTGCAACTCAATTGCGAAATCGTCGCGAGCTACCTAAACTCTTTCGGTGTGGATTCTGTGTCCGTCCACAATGGAGTTCAGGCGATGCAGCAACTTGAAACACAGTCGTTTGACCTTGTCCTCATGGACCTACACCTCGACGGTGAGACCGGGCAGGATATTGTCAGACAAATCCGCAGCCATCAAAGCCTCACGCAGCCTGTGATTGCAGCCCTCTCGGCCTCAATATCCGAACATGACCGCAGCACGGCTTACGAAGCCGGCATGAACGACTATCTGACCAAGCCAGTACTTCCCGGAGATATTCAGCGGCTTCTGCAGTCGTTCTTCCAGGAACACGCGCTTGCCGCTTCGGCGCACCTCCCAGCGCACACTGTAAAGCCGCCGGGCCACGACGGGTTACCCGGGTTCATTTCCCGGCCCGTTTATCAGGACATGTTCGGGGCCAACCCGGAGCTGTTCAACCGGTGCCTGCGCAGTTTCCTCGCCAGCTCCAAAGAGATGACGGCGGATATCGAACGCTGCATGCGTACCGAAGACGCCGCCATGACGAAAGCTGTAGCTCATAGAATCAGAGGTGCTGCGGCCAACATCGCCAACACCGAATTGCAACGTCTGGCAGAGCGTGTCGAAAATGGTAGTGATTCGGGGGAGCCCTCTGCTGGCCCCGAAGCGCTTTTGACAACGCTTACGGAGCACGTTCGCCAACTTCGGGAAACCGCCCTCGCAACCGATCATCCGGCGATATCAGATAGTGCCAGAAGCGAACCCATTGATCAGATTATCGAGCGCATGAACCAACGCCTGGGCAGCAACCGCATTGCGGCGGACACGGATATCGATCAGGTGCTGGCCTATTTGAACGAGAATGACCTGGCCGGCCTTTCACTCGAACTGCGCGGGGCGCTTGAAACCTACAAGTTTGGACAGGCAATTGACCTACTCGCCAAGATCAACATCGAAATCCAGGGCAGGTCATCTGATGAACTCGAATAAAACACCAACTGTGCTGATCATAGAAGATGAGCCTGTATGCATTGCCAGCCTGGCTGGCATATTGGGTGATGCTTGTGAGCTGGTTATTAGCCAGAACATGTCAGAAGCCAGGAGCCTGTTAACTGACGATATTGACGTTGTGCTTCTCGATCTGTATCTGCCCGACGGTTCGGGACTGAGCTTTCTGAAAGAGCTGAGAGCGTCCGAATCTTACGCGTACCTGCCCGTAATCTGCATTTCGGGTTCGGATCAAGCGAAGGACATTGAAGAGTCATTCCGCCATGGCGCAACCGACTATGTTCTGAAGCCTTTTAACAAAACCATACTGAGCGCCAAGGTCTCCACATTTATTGACCTGAAACGTAAAACTGACCTGCTGGCAACTGCTGTATTAACGGATCCATTAACCAACATAGGTAATCGGCGCCTGTTCGATCAGCAACTTGACCTGGAGTGGCGGCGTGCCCGCCGCCAGAACAGCTCCGTTGGCCTCATACTGATCGATCTGGACCATTTTAAGCAGATTAACGATCAGCATGGACATGCCCAGGGCGACTTGTGCCTTCAACAGCTCTCCCGTGTAATGAGCAAGAGCTTTTCAAGAGCAGGAGAGGTAGCTGCACGCCTGGGTGGTGACGAATTTGCTGCACTGATTCCGGAGGCCGATCTGCGCAGCACGATAACGGCGGCAAACAACTTTGCCAGCGCCCTCCAGACCGAACTCAGCAAATGCCCGAGCTTTGCGGGAATAGCCCCACCTGTCACCGTATCCATAGGATGCTCCGCCACCCAGCCGTCATCGTTATCAACGGCTGTCGAATTACTCGCCGCGGCAGACAGAAGTCTTTATGAGGCCAAGGAGCAGGGGGGGCGTGATTGTGTCAGACCCATACTTTGAATCTGCCGGACAGCTTGGGGAATTTACTGCATCGGGCAACAAACCAAAAATTCTGGTTGTGGATGATGAACCCACAAACATTCGTGCGCTTACCGACGCACTGAGCCAGGAATACGACCTGGTCATTGCAACCAGTGTTGTCGAGGCAATGGATACACTAAAGCAAGGAGACAGGCCTCACCTCATCCTGCTGGATATAATGATGCCGGGCACGGATGGCTTGCAAATGTGCCGCAACCTGAAGGCACGTCATGACTTGCAGCACATTCCGGTTATATTTGTAACCGCCCGGAGCGACCCGGAATCGGAAGAAGAAGGGTTTGAAGCCGGGGCGGTCGATTACATTCACAAGCCGATCCGCCTGACGTCGGTCAAAGCCAGGGTCCGCACACACATTTCAATGAGCGGCATGCTTGACCACATGATTACGCTCAATCATGACCTGAAAAGGCGGCTTGAAAAGCTCGACAATTCGAGGGCGCCGGAGAGGAACCTGTTTGAGAGCGTCTTCATGGCCACCTCGGAAGGCATTGTTCTGCTGGATGCAAACTGCAAAATAGTCGCCGTCAACGTCGCGTTTTCCCGCATCACGGGATATGCCCGAAAAGAGGTGCTCAACCGCAGCTACGCCACGATGAACAGCGCCCCGGATCCCCAGCTTAGCCTGGAGAGCCTCAGATCTTACATGGATAAACATGACCATTGGTCTGGCGAGATTTATAACCGCCGAAAATCCGGAGAACTCTACCCTGAACTCCGGACAATCAGCACTATCCGCTCCAAAAATAACGAAATTACCCATTATGTTACCGTATTCAACGACATCTCCAGCCTGAAAGAAACCGAACAACGGCTGGAAGAGCTGACATGGCGCGACCCGATTACCGGCCTGTCGAACCGGGCTCTCTTCCTCAACCAATTGGGAACCGTGCTGAAGTTCTGTAACCACGGCAAGGTGTCCACCGCAGTTCTGGTTGTTGATATCAATAATTTTCGTTACATCAATGAAACCTGCGGCTTCAAGTACGGTGACAAGGTCATCAGAGAGTTCGCCAAGCGTCTTCGCGATGCGGTTCTATCGGACGATTCTATCGCCCGGCTTTCCGGTGACGAATTCGGCATTGTGCTCGCACCCAAACAATGGAGCATTGATGACACCTACCGGGTTGTGCTCGCGCTCTACAATCATATTCAGAACTGTCTGACGGAACCCATCATTTTCGAGGAAGGCCCCGAGCTTCGCCTGGAAGTTACCATCGGCGCAGCCTTGTACCCCACTCAAAGCTCCGACTCACCCTCTTCTGCGCTTCAGAATGCTGAAACTGCTCATCGTAGCGCCAAAGCAGATAAGCGGCCAATCGCTATCTTCGAAGACTCGATGAGTGAAAAAATCAGGCACCAGCTTCAGATTGAGTCTGATATCAACCAGGCACTTGAGCAGGATCAGTTTGTACTTTACGCGCAGCCTCAACTCTCGCCAGAGAGGGTTCTGAGCGGGCTGGAAATCCTGATTCGATGGAATCATCCCGAACGCGGCCTGCTTGGCCCGGGCGAATTCATTCCGCACGCCGAAAACTCCAGGCAAATTGTAAAAATTGAACGCTGGGTGCTATGTAAAACGCTGGAGAAAATGAATGCCTTACACCGCACCCACCCGGCTTTGCGGTGCGCCATCAATATTTCAGCAAAACACTTCGCGGAAGATGATTTTGTGGAAGCTGTGGGAAATGCTTTGTCTATCTCCGGATTTCCCCCGGAGCTGCTCACGCTGGAGCTGACAGAAAGCGTATCCGCTGACAATCTGGAAACGGTGGTGCAAAAGATGGGAGCTATTCGCAGCTTGGGCTGTGTTTTCTCACTGGATGATTTTGGGACCGGCTACTCTTCACTGTCACGATTACAGCGTTTGCCCATATCCGAGGTCAAAATCGACCGTAGCTTTGTGCTCTCAGCACTCCATGAGACCGTGGCGGCCAACATCGTCGAAATGGTTGTGCGGATTGGCGAAACCATGGGGGTACGGGTCATTGCTGAAGGAGTGGAAACCGAGGCTCACGCAAACTTCCTGGCGTCCCGGCATCCTCACGTATACCTGCAGGGGTATTATTTCGGCGTTCCCCAACCTATCGATGTTGTCCTGAACTCTGCACGCACACCCTAGCGAAAGGAGCGCCTGCAGAGCCCGATCGAACCAACCGGTTAACATTGCCCGTTGCTGCCCAACCAGCCCACGGCCTGGCTAGCTGCATGTCCAAACCGGGCGTCAACTACCGGTCTTTCAAGTCATGTTCGCCAATCTGCAGCCTGGGCCGATCCGCATCCACTTCAACCAGTGGCGAGCACTCTCTCATGTTTTCCAGACACCTGCGCGTCAGCTGCTGATATTCCTGGGTGCCACGTTGTTTCCAGCTGACTTCTTTATCACTCAACTGGCGGAGCACCTTGGCAGGTGAACCCACAATCAAGGATGCCGGCTCGCAACTAAAACCACTTTTCACAAACGCTGCTGCCCCTACAATAGACCGCGCAGCTATCACAGCTTCATCCATTACGACCGCGTTCATCCCTACCATGGCATCTTCATCTATAACGCAGCCATGCAGAACCGCACCATGCCCGATATGGCCATTGCGCCGGATAACCGCATCACGCCCTGGAAAAGCATGAACCACGCAGGTGTCCTGCAGGTTCGCGCCCTGCTCCATCACAATGCGGCCAAAATCACCGCGCAAGGACGCACAGGGCCCAACGTAGCAGTCTGGTCCTACATGCACATCGCCGATAATTACGGCCGTGGGATGCACGTAGGCTGATGGATGCACCACTGGCGTCACACCGTCAATCCGGTAATACGGCATAAAAAGCTCCTCACAACGTGTTTGTTTTTTTGTATTTTAAGCTACTTTTTCTGTATCGGAACAGATCATACACGGCATACACGCCGGAAAAGCCCAGAACAGGCTCTTTTCGCCTAATCTAAGACTAAAGACTAACAAAGAAAATAACCATTAAAATCAAAAATATACAAGAGCAGAAAACAACCCAAGGATAACGTGATACAAAAATCTAGTTTCAAATTCTTGACCGGTATCAATTCAAACCTATACTCTTTCCTGATATCGAACAAGGCGGAATACCGCCATACGGAAGTCGCCTTGATTACCATCAGGCCTGACCGACAAACCATTAAAACAAAGCAATGCCGGAACCGTTATGCCACAGATACTGCTCTCCCATGGGCCGGATCAAGGCGTTCGTCTGTTAACGCTTAATCGCCCCGAAGCCCTCAACGCCCTGAATACTGCTCTGCTTGAAGCCTTGAGCAACGAGCTGGATGCCGTCGAAGCCGACCCAGAAACCCGGGCTGTCGTTATTACCGGCAGTGAGCGTGCGTTTGCAGCCGGCGCTGATATCAACGAGATGGCCGCCCGCGACCTGGTTGGCATGCTCGAAGACCCCCGCATCAAGCATTGGGCGCGCATCGCCCGGTTTACCAAACCTTTAATCAGTGCTGTAAACGGCTTCTGCCTGGGTGGTGGCTGCGAACTGGCGATGCACGGCGATATTCTGGTTGCTGGCACCAACGCCCGCTTCGGGCAGCCTGAAATCAACCTCGGCATTATGCCTGGTGCTGGCGGCACCCAGCGTTTGGTGCGCGCGGTGGGCCAGTCGCTCGCCATGCAAATGGTGCTCACCGGCGAACCTATAGATGCTCAGAGAGCCCTCGCGGCGGGGTTGGTGAGCGAAGTTTGCCAACCGGAACTGACGGTGGAGCGCGCCATGGAGATTGGCCGCTCTATAGCTTCCAAAGGGCCGATTGCCGTCCAACTGGCCCGCGAAGCGGTGCAGCGTGCGGAAGATATGGACCTTGCTGCCGGCCTTCGGTTTGAACGCCACGCCTTTACTATTCTGGCCGCCACTGACGATCGTCGTGAAGGTCTAGAGGCCTTTCGAAACAAACGTAAGCCAAAATTCTCCGGGCGTTGAGCCCGGGCTGATTAAAAACACCCGCCCGAAGCGACTAGACCGGGTTTCACTGCTATTACAAGGATTCTTCCATGACTGAGCAGAGCGTGCTTCTCGACATCAATCAGGGGGTTGCAAAAGTAACCCTCAACCGCCCGAAAAGCCTGAACAGCTTTAACGTTGAAATGCATAAGCAGATGCGCGCTGCGCTTAAAGCCATCCGCAATGATCACAGTGTGCGGGTCATGCTGCTTACCGGCAATGGCCGTGGTTTCTGTGCCGGCCAGGACCTGTCGGATCGCAATGTGAATCCCGGCGCAGACGCTCCGGACCTGGGATATTCCATCGAGACCTATTACAACCCTCTTTTGCAGACCATTCGGGACCTTCCCATGCCGGTAATCTGCGCCGTTAATGGCGTTGCTGCAGGAGCGGGCGCAAACATTGCCCTGGCCTGTGATATTACGCTTGCGGCGCGCTCTGCAAACTTTGTTCAGGCTTTTTGCAAGATTGGTCTTATTCCCGACTCGGGCGGTACTTGGACCCTACCGCGCGCCGTAGGAATGGCTCGTGCAAAAGGCCTGGCCTTATTGGGTGACAAGCTGAGTGCTGAAAAGGCGGAACAGTGGGGCATGATCTGGCAGTGCGTTGAGGATGACGCCCTGCAGGATGAAGCCATGAAACTGGCCCGCCATTTTGCCACTCAGCCCACCAAAGGCCTGGCAATGATCAAACGTGCCCTGCATGCAAGCGCCGATAACAGCTTTGAAGCGCAGGTGTTGGTAGAGCGGGATCTTCAGCGCCTGGCTGGCCGCACCGACGATTACCGCGAAGGTGTTGCCGCCTTCATGGAAAAACGTGCACCCGAATTCAAGGGAAAGTAAGACATGCAACCACTCGCTACGAACACCCGCGTTGCGGTCATCGGCGCCGGAGCCATGGGCTCCGGCATTGCTCAGGTAGCTGCTCAGGCAGGCCATCCGGTTTTCCTGCTCGATCAGCGCGAAGGTGCCGCCGAGGCTGGCCGCCAGAGCATCGCCAAGCAGCTGCAGCGCCGGGTTGATAAAGGAAAGATGGAGCAATCCGCACTGGACGCACTTCTTGGTCGCATCCAGCCGGTTAACCAACTCAGCGAGCTTGCATCAGCGGGCCTGGTCATCGAAGCCATCGTTGAGGATCTGGAAATCAAGCGTGGCTTGCTCGCCAACCTGGAAGAGGTTTGTGGAGACAACGCCATTCTGGCTACCAACACCTCGTCCATCTCAGTAACGGCTCTGGGCGCCAAAATGAAGTGCCCCGAGCGCCTGGTGGGCATGCACTTCTTTAACCCGGCCCCGCTGATGGCACTGGTTGAAGTCATCAAAGGCCTGGCCACCAGCGATGAGGTTGCACAGTGCGTTTACGCCACAGCCTCACAATGGGGTAAGAAACCGGTAACCGCTACTTCTACACCCGGCTTTATTGTTAACCGGGTTGCACGGCCTTTTTATGCCGAAAGCCTGCGCCTGCTGCAGGAACAGGCAACTGACAGCGCGACACTGGATGCCGTCGTGCGCGAAGCCGGTGGCTTTCGCATGGGGCCTTTCGAGCTCACGGATCTCATTGGCCACGACGTAAACTACGCGGTGACCTCCTCGGTTTTCAATTCCTACTATCAGGACACCCGTTTTCTGCCCTCGCTCGTCCAGAAGGAGCTGGTTGAGGCCGGCCGGCTGGGTCGCAAGAGTGGACAGGGCTTTTACAACTACGCTGAAGGCTCACAGAAACCCGAACCGGCAACCGCCGTTTCTGCCAACTGCGAAGCCGATACGCTGATCGTGGAAGGCAACCCGGGGCCATTGGCAGCCCTGGTCACGCGACTGAGCGAGAGCGGCGTCAAAATCATCGAACGGGACGGCCCGGGCCGCCTGTATTTCGGCGACGCCGTACTGGCGCTGACCGATGGCCGCATGGCGAGCGAGCGCGCCGCTGCCGAAGCCTGCAACAACCTGATTCTGTTGGATCTGGCGTTTGACTATGCCAAAGCCACCCGCCTCGCTATAGCTTCGGCCGATCAGGCATCTCCACAAGCCACAAACGACGCTTGTGCCCTTCTGCAAAAAGCGGGCATTTCTGTGAGCCTGATTGCAGACCGACCAGGCCTGGTGGTTATGCGCACCGTCGCAACACTGACCAATGAAGCCGCCGATGCGGCTCTGCACGGCGTAGCATCGGTCAGCGATATCGATCTCGCCATGAAAGCCGGCCTCAACTATCCGGAAGGCCCCTTGCGCTGGAGCGACAACCTCGGCTTCAGCATGGTTCATACCGTGCTTTCGCATCTTCAGCAAAGCTACGGTGAAGACCGCTATCGACCTGCATTACTGCTGCGGAAAAACCGATTTTCTGAAAAGGGATTCTACTCATGAGCAACGAACATCACGCACCCGATGCGCAAAAGCTGGCACAGGACTGCGCTGAGTCCATGTTTGAGCGGGATCAGGCCAGCCGTAACCTCGGTATGAAAATCACCCACGTCGCCCCTGGCAAAGCCACGGTTACCATGCCGGTCACCAGCATCATGATTCAGGGGCACGGCTCCTGTCACGGTGGCTACCTGTTCACCCTGGCTGATTCTGCATTTGCCTTTGCCTGCAACAGTTATAACAAAGCTACAGTGGCGTCCGGTTGCTCCATTGAGTACATGCTCGGCGCCCGTGAAGGTGATCTGCTCACCGCCAATGCTGTCGAGCAATCCCGAGGCAATCGCACCGGTGTTTACGACATTACTCTTACCAACCAGAACGGCCATGTAATAGCCCTGTTTCGCGGCAAGTCCTATCAGGTACGCGGCGAAGTAATCCAGTCGGAGAACGATCAATGAGCAACGAAAACAGCCTGCAAGACGCCTACATAGTGGATGCGGTACGCACACCCATTGGTCGCTACGGCGGTTCTCTGGCAACCGTGCGGGCCGATGACCTGGGCGCCATTCCTATGAAGGCATTGCAGGAGCGCCACAGCAAACTGGACTGGTCAGCTATCGATGATGTGCTGTACGGCTGCGCGAACCAGGCCGGCGAAGACAACCGCGACGTAGCTCGGATGTCGCTGCTGCTCGCAGGTTTGCCGATCGATGTTCCGGGCGCCACCATCAACCGCCTGTGCGGCTCTGGTATGGACGCCATTGGCAGCGCTGCCCGCGCATTGCGCACCGGTGAAGCGGGACTGATGATGGCCGGTGGCGTGGAATCCATGTCTCGCGCGCCTTTCGTGATGGGCAAAGCCGATTCCGCCTTCAGCCGCAAAGCCGAAATGTTCGACACGACTATCGGTTGGCGCTTTGTAAATCCGGTACTGAAAAAGCAGTACGGCATTGACTCCATGCCAGAAACTGCTGAAAACGTCGCTGCCGACTACGGCATTTCCCGTGCGGACCAGGACGCGTTCGCTCTGCGCAGCCAACAGCGTACCGCTGCCGCCCAGAAAGCGGGGCGTTTTGACAGTGAAATTATCCCGGTAAGCGTTCCTCGCCGGAAGCAGGATCCACTTATTGTTGATACCGACGAGCACCCCCGGGAAACCAGCCTGGAAAAGCTCGCAAGCCTGGGAACACCCTTCCGTGAGAACGGCAGCGTCACAGCTGGCAACGCCTCCGGCGTAAACGACGGCGCCTGCGCCCTGCTGCTCGCCAGTGGCGATGCCCTGAAGCAGCATAACCTCAAGCCCCGTGCCCGGGTTGTTGCCATGGCCACTGCCGGTGTCGAGCCGCGCATCATGGGTATGGGCCCAGCACCCGCTACCCGCAAGGTACTGAAGACAGCCGGCCTGGAGTTGGCCGATATGGATGTGATTGAGCTGAACGAAGCCTTCGCGGCCCAGGCATTGGCTGTGCTACGCGACCTGGGTCTGCCGGACGATGCCGACCACGTTAACCCCAACGGTGGTGCCATTGCTTTGGGGCATCCCCTGGGCATGAGCGGCGCTCGCCTGGTGACCACGGCACTGAATGAGCTGGAGCGCCGCCATCAACAAGGCCAGAGCGCCCGCTACGCGCTTTGCACCATGTGCATCGGTGTTGGCCAGGGCATAGCGTTGATTATCGAACGCGTCGACAGCGCAGAATGATTAAAGCGTGATTGAATCGGCCCGGGTAACCCCGGGCCAGCAATACGAACAAAACTTGCCCGGCCGAAAGCCGGAGTCACAAGAACAAGACAGGAAGCGACAATGAGCCTACCCATGCACAAACTCGGAAAACTGGACCGGATGGAAACCGCCAGTGTCGACGAACTTCGTCACGAGCAACTTCAACGCCTGCGCTGGAGCGTTTGGCACGCCTATACAAACGTGCCCCACTACCGCAAAGCGTTTGACGCCATTGGCCTGAAGCCGATGGATATCAACACGCTGGAAGACATTGCCAAAATTCCCTTTACCGGCAAAAACGACCTTCGCGAAAACTATCCGTTCAACATGTTCGCAGTGCCGATGAAAAAGGTTGTCCGCGTGCATGCGTCCAGCGGCACCACCGGCAAACCCACCGTTGTAGGTTACACCCAGAGCGATATTGAAACCTGGGCCGACATAGTTGCCCGGTCAATACGTGCCGGCGGTGGCAGTGCCGGAGACAAGATTCACATCGCCTACGGCTACGGACTCTTCACCGGCGGCCTTGGCGCTCACTACGGTGCTGAACGGCTGGGCTGCACGGTTATCCCGATGTCGGGCGGCCAGACCGAGAAACAGGTTCAACTAATCAAGGATTTCGAACCTGACATCATCATGGTTACCCCCTCTTACATGCTGAACATTGCGGATGAAATAGACCGTCAGGGTATTGATCCGAAGAAGCTGCCGCTACGACTGGGTATTTTCGGCGCGGAGCCCTGGACCAACGAAATGCGCACCGAACTGGAAGACCGCCTGGGCATTCAGGCCCTGGACATCTATGGCTTGTCTGAAGTTATGGGCCCCGGCGTAGGTATGGAGTGCCTGGAAACCAAAGATGGCCCAACCATCTGGGAAGACCACTTCTATCCGGAAATCATCAACCCGGAAACCGGTGAAGTGCTGCCCGACGGAGAATACGGCGAACTGGTGTTCACATCACTGACCAAAGTCGCCATGCCGGTACTGCGCTACCGCACACGGGACCTAACCCGCTTGCTGCCGGGCACTGCCCGACCTATGCGCCGTATCGACAAAATCACAGGTCGCAGCGACGACATGTTGATTATCCGCGGGGTTAACGTATTCCCGACTCAGGTTGAAGAACAGGTTCTCAAGTGTCGCGCTCTGGCACCTCACTACGAAATCGAAGTCTACAAAAAGGGCAACCTGGACTGCGTGGATGTCCGGGTTGAGCTGAAAGCCGGCGCAGACGGCGCGGACATCAAAGAGCACACTGCCAAAGAACTGGCACATCACATCAAGTCCTACATCGGCATCAGCACCACAGTGCAGGTACAGGATGCAGGAACCCTGAGCCGCTCTGAAGGCAAGGCCAAACGGGTATTCGATCGTCGCAAGGATTGATGGTGTTAGCCGGGGCGCCCAAGCGTATCGCCCCGGTCATTTATTTTTCCTTCGTGTTTCAGGAAAACAAAAGCAATCATTAATAGAAATAGATTAGCTGTTGATTTTCAAATAGTTAAAGGTACGACAAAAGTCTTAAAAGACCAACATGATACAAAATGTCATTCCTTGATATTTATTCAGTATCATATAATATGAAGTCATGGCCTGTGATGCCTCACGGCGCACTTTTGTCTGAAGACAAAAGACCAAACAAGTCGAATTCGGAGAGAGTTTATGTACGCACAAATGGTTGAGACCGGTACAAAGCGCCTCAAGACCCTGGAAGAGATGTCTCCCGAAGAAAGGGACTTCCAGGAAAAGGTAGACGCCGAAACCAAGATTGAAGCCAAGAACTGGATGCCGGACGGCTACCGCAAAACGCTGATCCGCCAGATCTCCCAGCACGCCCACTCGGAAATCGTTGGCATGCTGCCGGAAGGCAACTGGGTTACCCGCGCGCCGACGCTCAAGCGCAAGCTGCAGTTGATGGCGAAGATTCAGGATGAGGCGGGCCATGGCCTGTACCTGTACAGCGCCATGGAAACCCTGGGCGCTGATCGTGATGAAGAAATCCAGAAGCTGCACGATGGTAAAGCCAAGTATTCGAGCATCTTTAACTACCCCACCCTGAACTGGGCTGACATGGGTGCAGTGGGCTGGCTGGTAGATGGCGCTGCCATTGTGAATCAGGTGGTTCTGCAGCGTACTTCTTATGGCCCCTATTCCCGCGCCATGGTGCGCATCTGTAAAGAAGAGAGCTTCCACCAGCGTCAGGGCTACCAGATCCTGCTGGACATGATGCGTGAAGGCACTCAGGAACAGAAAGACATGGTTCAGGACGCCATCAACCGCCTGTGGTGGCCAGCACTGATGATGTTCGGCCCCCACGATGATGAATCCCCCAACTCCCAGCAGTCCATGGTCTGGAAGATCAAGCGCAAGAGTAACGATGAACTGCGCCAGATGTTTATTGATCAGACCATTCCACAGCTTGAATTCCTCGGCTGCACCGTACCTGACCCGGATCTGAAGTGGAACGAAGAACGTGGCCACTACGACTTCGGTGAAATCAACTGGAAAGAGTTCTACGACGTGCTCAAGGGCGATGGCCCTTGTAACCGTGAGCGGGTTGCCACGCGCAAGAAAGCTATTGACGAGGGTGCCTGGGTCCGGGAAGCCGCCGTTGCCTACGCAGCAAAACAAAAACAGCGCGCAGAAAAAGCCGCCTAAACAGGAGAAATAACAATGTCAGAATGGCGTCTTTACGAAGTATTCGTACGCAGCAAGCACGGCCTTAACCACAAACACGTGGGTAGCGTGCACGCTGCGGACAATGAAATGGCGATGGAAAATGCCCGCGACCTATACACCCGTCGCAGCGAAGGTGTGAGCATCTGGGTTGTTCCATCCGAAACCATCACAGCCTCCGCTTCGGACGAAAAAGAAGTTCTTTTCGACCCATCCGAAGACAAGGTTTACCGGCACGCTTCTTTTTATAAGCTGCCTGACGAAGTCGGGCACATGTAAGGAGCAGACCATGACACAGCAAGAAGCTTTACAGGAATACCTGCTACGCCTGGCTGACTCCGACATGATCCTCGGCCAGCGTCTCAGTGAGTTGACCGGAAAGGCGCCTGCAGTTGAAGAAGAGCTGGCCGTGATGAACGTCGCACTCGACCTGGTGGGGCAGGCCCGCAACTGGTACGAGTACGCCGCTGAGCTGATCGATGATGGCCGCGATGCAGACAAACTGGTTTTCCTGCGGGATGCTCACAATTATCGCAATCTGCTGATGGTAGAGCAGCCAAATGATGACTACGCCGTCACCACGGCACGCCAGTTTTTCTTCGATGTGTGGCACTACTTCACACTGAAGAGCCTGGTAAACGCCAGCGATGAGCGTGTCGCCACCATTGCAGCCAAAGCCGTTAAAGAGGCGACCTATCACCTGCGCCGCTCCTCCGAGTGGATAAAGCGCATGGGCGACGGTACCGAAGAAAGCCATCGCCGCATTCAGGACGCCTTCAATCTGCTATGGCGTTTCACCGGCGAGCTGGTAACTCCGGATGACGTCGACCAGGCCATGTTCAAGGCAGGCATCGGCCCGGACCCTGAGCAACTCAAGCAGGACTGGTTTGGCATGGTGCGGGAAGTCGCTGCACAGGCCACCCTGACAGTCGGTGAGGAAGACGCCTGGATGTACATGGGCGGCAAGCGCGGCGAGCACACCGAGCACCTGGGGCACATTCTGGCCGTGATGCAGTTTCTGCCTCGCGCCTACCCGGATGCAACCACCTGGTAAGTCTGTCTTTTATGGGGAGCATTCCGGTGACCGAACACGAACCATCGTCTGTAGACGTATTGATTGCCAGCGACCGGGTACCGGCCAACGCCCGACCCGAACTGCTGACAGAAGATGCAATCTGGGCACTGCTGGATAAAGTTCTGGATCCGGAAGTACCTGCCGTCAGCGTTGTAGAGCTGGGCATTGTTCGTGACCTGAGCTGGGACGGCACGCACCTGAGCATAGATGTAACGCCGACCTACTCGGGTTGCCCGGCAACGGAGCTGATCGAAGAGTTGATCGCCGAAGCCATGCGCGCAGCAGGCATTCGCGACCCACAGATCAACCGTGTGCTAACCCCCGCCTGGACCACAGACTGGATAACCGAAGAGGGCCGGGAGAAACTCCGGGCCTTTGGCATAGCACCGCCTGAGGGCAGTGCCAGCAAAATGAGCCTGCTAGGCGCCGATGAGGTGATCGCTTGCCCTCTGTGTGGCAGCACGCACACCGAGCGCCTCAGCGAATTTGGCTCCACTGCCTGCAAGGCACTTTATCGTTGCCTTGATTGCCGCGAACCCTTCGACTACTTCAAATGCATATAGAGCCGATACGATCATGAATAAATTCTACTCTCTGCCTCTGAAAGAGGTCAGGCCGGAAACAAGAAACGCCGTATCTCTGAGCTTTGATCTGCCCGAAGATGTGGCAGAAAAATTCAAGTACAAGCAGGGCCAGCACCTTGTCGTGCGGACCAAGCTGGACGGCGAAGAAGTACGCCGCACCTACTCCATTTGCTCAAGTGTCAATGATCAGGAACTGCGCATCGCCATCAAACGCGTGCCCGGCGGCGCATTTTCCAACTTTGCCAACGAGCAACTGAAACCTGGTTCCACTCTCGACGTTATGCCGCCCCAGGGACACTTCTCCATTGAGCTGGACCCTGAGCGTGAAGGTAACTACCTGGCTGTCGCAGCTGGCAGCGGCATTACGCCGATCCTGTCCATCGTAAAAACGACGCTGGAAACCGAGCCCAAGAGCCAGTTCACCCTGTTTTACGGCAACAAGGGCACCAGCAGCACCATGTTCCGCGATCAGTTGCAGGATCTGAAAAACGAATACATGACCCGCTTCAACCTGGTGTACATCTTCACCCGGGAAGAGCAGGACATCGACCTGTACAACGGGCGCATTGATGGCGACAAGTGTGACCAGTTGTTTGACCACTGGATTGACGCCAAGAACCTGACCGGCGCCTTCCTTTGCGGCCCACAGATGTTGACTGAAGTCGTACGGGAATCCCTTGAGCGCCACGGCCTGGACAAGTCGAAAGTTCACTACGAACTCTTCACCCCTGCCGGTGGTGTGCCTCAGGCACGTAAAGATCGTGCGGCAACCCAGGTCGACCCACAAGCTGTCAGCTCCGTTACCGTTAAGGCGGATGGCCGCTCGCTCACCTTTGATCTGGTGCGCGACACCAAGAGCATCCTCGATGCCGGTAACGACGAAGGTGCCGACCTGCCCTACTCCTGCAAAGCCGGCGTGTGTTCTACCTGCCGTGCCAAGGTAGTGGAAGGCGAAGTGGAAATGGATCAGAACTTTGCCCTTGAAGACTACGAGGTAGAAGCAGGCTACGTGCTGTCCTGCCAGTGCTACCCCGTGAGCGACAAGGTCGTCCTTGACTACGACGAAATGTAATTCTGGAGTTTTCTTTCATGTCAGTTCTCAAGAGTTTTATTGCCGGTGAATGGATCGGTGAGCAGCAGGCAAAAGCCCTGCCCAGCGCCATCAATGGCGAGATCGTTGCGCACACGCACGGCGATACTCTGGATTTCAAAAAGGCCGCCGAATACGGGCGCAAGGTCGGCGGGAAAAACCTGCTGGCCATGGATTTTCAGGAACGCGCTCTGGCCCTCAAAGCTATGGCACTGTACCTGCAGGAGCATAAAAAGGAGCTGTACGCCCTTTCAATGCACACAGGTTCCAGCAAAGCGGATAACGGTATTGATATCGACGGTGGCTTCGGCACCCTGTTTTCCTACGCCAGCATGGGCCGCCGGGAACTGCCATCCGGCAACGTGGTGCACGAAGGGCCTGTAACGCCGCTTGGCAAAAACAACCATTTCGCAGGCACCCATATTATGGTGCCCCGTGGCGGTATTGCCCTGCATATAGACGCCTACAACTTCCCGGTGTGGGGCATGCTGGAAAAGTTTGCACCCACATTCCTGGCGGGTATGCCGTCGATTGTGAAACCGGCGACGTCCACCTGCTATGTGACCGAACTGGCGGTGCGCCTGATGCATGAATCTGGCGCGCTACCGGAAGGCAGCCTGCAGCTGATCATTGGCAGCACCGGCGATCTGTTCGAGCACCTGGAAGAGCAGGATGTGGTTACCTTTACCGGCTCGGCAAAAACCGCCCGCATGCTGCGTAACCATCCAAACATCATCAACCGCTCGATTCCGTTTAATGCGGAAGCCGACTCGCTGAACAGCGCGGTTCTGGCTCCGGATGTAACGCCAGAGCACGAAGAGTTTGATCTGTTCGTTCGGGAAGTCGGTCGTGAAATGGTCGCCAAAGCCGGCCAGAAATGTACGGCTATCCGTCGCGTCATGGTGCCTCAGGATCACGTGCAAGCTGTGTGCGACAAGCTCAAAGAGCGACTGTCGAAAATCACCACGGGTGACCCTTCCGTCGAAGGGGTACGCATGGGGGCTTTGGCCTCTATCGACCAGCTGGAAGACGTGAAAGCCAACATTCAGGAACTGCTGAAAACCAGTGAGCTTGTCTTCGGCGGAGAAGGCAACTTCAAGCCAACAGGCGAAGGTACCGAAAAAGGCGCATTCATCGAACCGCACCTGCTGGTATGCCGTAACCCGGAAAATGGCTGTGGCGCTCACGACATTGAAGCCTTTGGCCCGGTTGCCACGATTATTCCTTACAACACTCTGGACGAAGCCGTTGAGCTGGTTGCCAAAGGCCGTGGTTCACTGGTTACTACCGTAACCACCCGCGACCCTGTAACCATTGCCAAACTGGCTCCGGCGCTGGCTGCCTATCACGGCCGCCTGCACTTGCTGGATGCAGAAGCTGCAAAGGAATCTACCGGCCACGGTTCTCCCCTGCCCATGCTGAAGCACGGCGGCCCGGGCCGCGCCGGTGGTGGTGAAGAACTCGGGGGCATTCGCGCCGTGTATCACTACCTGCAGCGCACCGCTATTCAGGGTTCGCCCACCATGCTGGCAGCGGTCACAGGCGAATATGTTCGCGGTGCCAAGGTGATCGAAAACGACATTCACCCGTTCCGTTATCACTTTGAAGATCTGCAGATCAACCAATCACTGCTGACCCACCGTCGTACGGTTACTGAGGCAGATTTGGTGAACTTCGGTTGCCTGTCGGGCGATCACTTCTACATGCACTTCGACGAAATCGCCGCGAAAAACAGCCAATTCGGCAAGCGCATTGCCCACGGCTATTTCGTGCTCTCTGCCGCAGCCGGCCTGTTCGTTGATCCTGGCGAAGGCCCGGTGTTGGCGAACTATGGCCTGGACACCTTGCGCTTCATTGAGCCGGTCGCGCCGGGCGATACCATTCGCGCCCGCCTGACCTGCAAACGCAAGATCGACCAGGGCCGTACGTCACCCGATGGCCACCCGCAAGGTGTGGTGGTTTGGGATGTTCAGGTCACCAACCAGGAAGACGAGCTGGTTGCCAGCTACGACATTCTGACGTTGGTCGCCAAGAAGCCGGAGTGATTCTTCCGGCATAAAAAAACCGCCAGCAGCTTTACGCTCTGGCGGTTTTTTTGTGCCTGTCACATCACATGCCCAAATACGCCTCACGTACTTTTTCATTGCTCAACAGATCGCGACCAGAGCCTTCAATAACCACACGCCCCGTCTCCAGAACATAACCACGGTCAGCAAGCGCCAGCGCCTGGGAAGCGTTCTGCTCCACCAGAAAGATAGTCATGCCTTCGTTTTTGAGCTCTTTGACGATGTTGAAGATCTCTTCAATGATCAGCGGTGCAAGGCCCATACTGGGCTCGTCCAGCAGTAATAGCCTGGGTTTTGCCATCAAGGCACGCCCCATAGCAAGCATTTGCTGCTGCCCGCCGGAAAGCTCTCCGGCCAGATTGCGGCGCTTCTGCCGCAGGATGGGAAACTTCTCGTACATACGCTCGAGATCGTCTGCTACCTCCGGGCTGCGACCGCGTGTGTAGGCGCCCAGCAAAAGATTGTCTTCAACACTCAGGTCTTTGAAGACCTGTCGTCCTTCAGGAACCTGTACAATACCGCTGGCGACACGCTGGTCCGCACCGATTTTCAGCAGATCTTTGCCTTCGAAGATGATGCTACCGCTATCAGTTGGCTGCAGACCGGAAATCGTCATCAGCAGTGTCGATTTACCGGCGCCGTTGGCTCCGACCAGGGAAACAATCTCACCGCTATTGATACGAATATCAATCCCATGGAGCGCTTCAATCTGCCCGTAGGAGGTCTTCAGGCTCTTGATGGATAGCATTTCCTCAGTAGCATGCTGTGCCGTTCTCCGCGGCGCGTGATGCAGCCCCAAGCCGCCCAGGCGTTCCGGGGTGTAACTCACAATGCGGTGGCGCAACTCTCGGAATTCATCCCGCACCCGTTCACCAAAAAGCGGGTCATTGGACTGATCGCGAGATTCCGTAATCAGGCGCCAATCGCCTTCACTCAGGAGCTTGCGGGCCCGGGGAATGACCACGCCTTCTTCTTTCTTGATGTGCTTGCGCAACGCTTCGGTAAATCGTGCCAACGCGTGGCTGAAGTCTTCCCGGCCATCCGGCCACTGCTCCATGCACACGCTTAGCAGATGACGTAACTCATTGATTTTCTGGTCACCAATAACATAACCGTGCGCCAACTTGTCCAGCAGCGGTTTGGTTTCCGGTGACTTGTCGCCCAGCAAACGATACAGCACGATTTCTTCGGGAGAGCTGTGCACCCGCCGCGCAAAGTGCTGAACATAATCGAAGATTGTGCTGAACAAGGTTTCGTCTGGCTGTTGTTCATTGATATTCATGTCGTGCTGAAGCTGGTCCAGCAGATCCAGTATGCGCCAGAGTGCCTGATGTTCCTGAACGATCGTACTGATGGCTTGCAGGCTATAGCTGTCTTCAGGCGCAACGTTGGTCGGTGTCTGTGTCATTGTCGTTATTCCTCGCTCCGTTTAACCGCCCAGATAGGCTGCAATCACGTCCGGGTTTGCACGAATCTGTTCCGGCGTGCCTTCCGCCAGAACGCGCCCGTAGTTAAGCACCAGCAAACGGTCGGAAATGCCCATCACCAGCTTCATATCGTGCTCTACCAGCATCACCGTAATGCCCTGTTCGGCAATCTTGCGGATCAGCTCTTCCAGAGCAGCAGTCTCCACAGCGTTCAGGCCAGCCGCCGGCTCATCCAGCAGGACGACCTTAGGCTCTGCAGCCAGTGCCCGGGCAATCTCGAGGCGTTTAAGCGCACCATAGGACATAGCGGATGCTTCGGTATCGAGGTACTCACCACAACCCACAAACTCCATCAGCTCAGTGGCTTTTTCCCGCGCGGCTTTTTCCCCGCGGGTAAGCGAAGGCAAACGGAACAGAGTGGTCAACAAATTGCTTTTCAGCGTCAGGTGCCGGCCCAGCATGACGTTTTCAATGGCGGTCATGTTCATACAGATCTGCATCTGCTGGAACGTTCGGCACATACCGCGCTCGGCCAGATCATTGGGCTGAAGCTTGGCGATGCTCTCGCCATTAAGCTTCACCTCACCACTGGTGGGTGTATACAAACCGGTGATCAGGTTGAATAACGTCGTTTTACCGGCGCCGTTGGGGCCGATAACCGAATACACCTGGCCGGCATCGACAGAGAAACTTACGCCCTCTACAGCGTGCACACCACCGAAGGCCTTGGACAGGTTATTGACTTCCACCAGAGCGGTCATGCGTCACCTCCGGCAGATTTTGAGCGTCGTTTGTTCAGGTAATTCGCTGCTGTTGGCAGCAAGCCCTTGGGCATGAAGATCATGGTCAGCATCAGGATCAAACCAAACAACATCATTTCCATCTCCTGAAAATCCGCCAGCACTTGTGGCAACAGCTCCAACACCACAGCGCCAATGATCACGCCTATGGTCGAGCCCATACCGCCCAACACCACCATGGTGATCAGCAAAATCGAAAAGTCGAAGCTTGCGATAGAAGGTGTAATGAAGCCCTGGAAGTGCCCGTAAAGCGCGCCCATTACACTGGCATATACCGCTGAAATCACGAACACCAGGCTTTTATACTTTGCAGTATTTACACCCACTACACTGGCCGCCACTTCTGAGCCATGAACCGAACGCAAGGCCCGGCCGATCGGCGAGTCAATCAGATTCTGCGCCAACCAGACTGCTGCGAGCAGTATTACACCGGCAAACAGGTACCAGGCCAGATCACCGCTGATGTCCATGCCAAACAGGGAGTACTGGCCAAAGACACTGAGTTCCCAGCCAAACACATCAAATGCAGGCATCGGCATGCCATCCGGCCCGCCCGTAAGCTCACGCTCGTTGTTCAGAATAATCGCGATAATGAAACCCACCGCGAGGGTTGCCATGGAGAGGTAGTGGCCTTTGAGGCGTAGAATCGGGCGCCCGACAGTCCACGCAATAATCGCCACACCGATGGCACCAACAACCAGTGCAGGGATGGCAGACCAGCCATAATTGCTGGTCATGATGGCACTGAAGTAAGCACCTATCCCGAAAAATCCCGCATGGCCCAGGCTGATCTGGCCAGCAAAGCCCACCAAAAGGTTAAGGCCGACGACAGCGCCGGCAATCAGCGCGATTTGCGTGGCCAGGCCATAATGAAACGGGTTGGAAATGAACAGTGGCAGGGCAAACACCACGATAGCCAGGATAACCAGGCCCTTGAGACGGAATTGCGAAAATTGAGCCATCATCACACCCGCTCCACAACTTTGGCGCCAAACAGGCCCCGGGGCATGAAGAAGAGCACTACAAGAATCATCGAGAAGGCCACAGCGTCTTTATAGTCAGACGACAGGTACCCTGCAGCCATGGCTTCCACAACGCCAAGAGCCAGGCCACCCACAACCGCGCCCATACCGCTTCCCAGGCCACCGATGGCCGCTGCCACAAAGCCTTTCAGGCCAAGAATGATGCCGATGTCATAGGAAGTGAAGGTAATCGGCGCCACCACAATACCGGCTACAGAACCCAGTAATGCAGACACCATGAATGCCAGCATCAGCACGACCTGGGTCCGGATACCGACCAGACGCGCAGCGTCTTTGTTCATCGAGGTGGCAAGAATCGCTTTGCCTGTCAGTGTACGTGTAAAGAAGTAGACCAGCACGGCCACGAGAACCGCACCAACACCCAGTACCCAAAGACTCTGGCTGTTAAGCACGGCTCCGAAAATCTGAATCGGCTCTTCGCTGCTGAAATTTGGCATAACGTGGTATTCCTTACCCCACACCAGCTGAGCCAGACCACGAATAAAAATAGATGCGCCAATGGTGATAATTATCAGCGTAACCACATCCGCATTTTTAGCGGGTGCGATAGCCAGGCGCTGCAAGGCAATACCCAGCACACCGGCAAGAACTACAGCAAGTACAATCGCGAGCAGCATTGGCACGCCCATGGCCGTCAAAGAGACAGTCGCCATACCGCCAATCATCAGGAACTCGCCCTGGGCAAAGTTGATCACATGGCTGGCGTTATAGATCAGCGTGAAACCCAGGGCGATCAAAGCGTAGGTGGCACCAATTGTGATGCCCGTAAACAGGTATTGCAGGAATTCAGAGAACATAATCGGTTCCGCTCGCGCAGCGGCAACCAGCCATCCTTTACGGACAACTGGTTACCTGTGGTACGGATAAGAATAGGCTTAGTTGATCAACTTCCAGCTGCCATCCTGGACTTCCAGGATGCGGAAGGATTCAGCTTCCAGGCCGTTGTGATCTTCGGGTGACATATTGAAGGTACCCGTAACACCTACGTGGCCCTGAATGCTCTCAAGCGCATCACGTACTGCGGCTTTGTCTGTGCTGCCCGCTTTCTCGATGGCTTCAACCGCCAGCATCAGGCCGTCATAGGCATAAGCACCGAAGGTAGACACCTTGGAGTTCCAGCGCGCTTCGTATTCGGTTTTGTACGCTTCAACTACGGGCTTTTGTGGGTCATCCGCTGGCAGCGAATCTGGTACCAGCAAGGGTGACGCAGGCAATCTCAGGCCTTCAGCGCTGTTACCGGCCAGTTCGAGGAAGCTATCAGAAGCAACACCGTGGGATTGGTAGAACGGAAGTTCAATACCCAGCTGGGAGTAGTTGCGGGTAACGATGGCCGGACCCTGACCAAAACCGAAGTTAAGAATGGTCTGCACACCGTCGGTGCCGCGAATGTTGGTGAGCTGGGCCGTCATGTCAGTATCAGAACCGCCATAGGTTTCATCAGCAACAATCTCGATTCCACCCATTGCGCTGGCCGCAGCAAGCGTTTGCTCCCGACCTGAACTGCCAAAACCACCGGTGCCCGAGATCAGGCCCACTTTGGTCAGGCCGCGCTCTTTCATATCAGTCAACACACGCTCTGCCGCCATACGATCCGTTTGCGGAGTCTTGAAAACCCACTTTTTAACCGGATCAGTGATAACAACCGCACCCGCGAGGGAAATGAACGGTATACCCGCCTGCTCAACCATCGGCACTGCTGCCATGGTGGCACCCGTGGTGCTGCCACCGACAATAATGTCCACTCGGTCAGAGCGGATCAGGCGGCTTGCAAAGTTACGGGCCTTGGACGCGTTACCAGCGTCATCATAATGAACAAGCTCGAGTTGACGACCCAGTACACCGCCTTCCTCGTTGATCTTTTCTACATACATTTCAAGGGTTTTCAGCTCCGGATCGCCCAGAAAAGAGGCCGGTCCGGTAACCGCAAGAAAGGATCCAATACGAATGGGCTCAGCTGCCTGAACGTTCATGGCCAGCAAGCCGGCCGCGGCAATAGCTGCAAACTTACTTGCACGACGCGTGATATCTTTGAACATTTTTGTTGTTCTCCCAGGTGTTGTCAGGGCATTTTGGTTTTATAGGCCCCTGAATTTCCGAAAACAGAACGTTTTTCCTACAAAGGTCATACTTTTCGTATCACGTGAATCTTCGCAGCGCACTGTTTTCAGTTTGGCACGGCCGACATTCGTCGAACTCAGCCATTATTGGCTATCCGCCATTCCAATAATACGATACCGTTGACGGATATCAATGGAAAATATTGTATCACTAATCCGGTGTCAACTGAGGACTGCAGTCAGGCATACAACTTTTTCACCAACTAATACCAATGTATTAGCACACATATGCCTTTATGACATTACCCGGAAACACCAGAGCTATTATTGCCCGCTCCGGCTTCATGCAGCTTTACGCGAGGCCGGTATCAAGGATAATGGGCGCCGGAACGGCCTTGAAGGAATAAAACAATCATGTCTGCAAAACAACAGCTCGAAAGTCTGATCCGGGACTTCCAGAAGAAGCGTCCTTTGCGCGCAGGGTCGTTGATCATTACTACCTATGGCGACATAGTGCACCCTCGCGGCGGCAACGTGTGGCTGGGCAGCCTCATGAAACTGCTGACGCCTATGGGGGTAAGCGAGCGCCTTGTGCGCACATCTGTCTACAGGCTTGTTCAGGATGGTTGGCTGCAAACAGAAAAAGTCGGCCGCTGCAGCTATTACAGCGTTACTGGCGCCGGCTTGAGGCGATTTCAGCAGGCATTTGAGCATGTCTACACCATCGGGACCGACGATTGGAATGGTAGCTGGTGCCTGGTATTCCTTAACCAGCTGGAACCAGAAATCCGGGCCAAGGTTCGTGAGGAACTCAAATGGCTCAGTTTCGGCAGCATGGCAACAGGTGTAATGGAACATCCTCGCTTCACGCGCCATGAGCTCGTGCCTCTATTGCAGGAATGGGGAGCGCTGGACGACACCATCGTGATGCAAACCCAGCCCCTGGAACAACGAAGCCCCAAGGCACTGCGCAAGCAGGTCAAAGAAAGCTGGAATCTGGACGAGCTGGGCTTTCGCTATAAGCGCTTCCTGGAAAAGTTCCGGCCTCTGTGGCGGGAACTCAGCACCAACGACAACCTGAGCCCCGAAGACTGCGTTACCGCGCGCATCCTGCTGATTCACGAGTATCGTAAAATATTGCTGCGGGATCCCTTGCTGCCTGACGAACTGCTACCGGGTGATTGGGAAGGACGGAGCGCCAAACAGTTGTGTCGCAATCTCTACCGGGCGATATACAGCCGCTCTGATGAGCTCCTCTCGAGCCTGCTGGAAAATGCATCTGGCCCCTTACCCGGGCCGACGCCAGGCTTTTACCGTCGTTTTGGCGGCCTGGTCGAAGAAAATTCAGCAAATAATGTTGCAACAGTGGCGGAGGAGTCTGCCTGACTCCTCCGCTTTACGCTTGCGTTGCAATTAACCCGCAGGGCGCCCCTGATCCGGCTGGCTGTAATCGCAAACACCGTCAGGGAAGATCTCGGTCAGCCGAGCGATTTCGTCATCGGTAAATGACACTGTGCCGTAGGTGTCGTCATTCAAAGCGGTTGTAACCGGCTTCAGCGCACACTTGAACACACTGCCTTCAATCGGCCCACCGGCCACGATACGTGAAGTTGAGTAGGTCTCAAACTCCGCAGTACAGGCACCTTCAGGCTCGTTATCAAGAATGCCGTTCCATACGCCATCACCCTCAGCGATAAGAGTGCCGTCCGCTTCATAGCATCTGTCTACGGCTGCTGCCGGCTTGTTTTCGGCGATACTCAGCTCGGGGTTCGCGCGCATGTTCATCAGCCAATCATGAAGCACCTCCAAGGCCGCTACGGTGGGGTCAGATTCTTCGTTTGGCTCAGGCTCATCCGGGTCGGACAAATCCGTCGGGCGCGCATCTGTAAACCAGATGACCTGATTGTCAGCATCGCCCATTTTGTTGGCAATCCGCTGGCGCACAGAGAACGACTGGTGGCTGTTGTGCATGTCCAGCACCTCTTCCAGGTAGTGCCTCCAATCGATAACAGGCATATTGAGTTGCCCATCGAACACCATGCCGGAATCATAAGCGGCCTGAATCGCAGCCAGATCGCCCTGAGTCCGGGGCGCCGGTTGCGTGCCGTCCGGGCTCAGAGTCATGTTTCGGGAGCTCCAGGGATCGAAGCTGGCGGGGCTAACAGTCGAACCAACAAATGGAAAGCCTTCCTGCACCATTTCGGATGGCTGCTTCCACCCCCCAATCTGGGCGTTCAGCTTTAAAAACTCGGATGTCGAAATATTGCCATCCAGAAGTGCTCCAAGCCCATATTGCACGCCAACATTGTCATACAGGGTGCGGGGGTTGCCGTTTTCGTCAAGTCCGTAGATATTTCTCAGATCGTCGTAATGCGTCCACTCAACGCTATCCATCACACCCTCAGGCTGCATCAATTCCTGGTTGCGGGCCGCGCCAAAGGCCGGGTTCATCACCAGAGGCGTCAACCCACGCCAGGCCGGGATACACTCGGTCATGCCGGGTGCCGTACTGTACCCGAGCATCTGTTTTGCACCTGCCAATGGGTCTGGGTAATCATCAGTCGCATTCAGCCCGACCAGCCAACTCCGGTTGGTTGTTGTCTGCCATTTGGCGTTGTTTTTATCAGTGACATCCATGTAGTACTCAAGTAATTCACAGTCACCGATATGAATGGTCTGTGTGACCATGTCAGGGTAGGAGTACTGGGGCACACCAGCGTCCAGAAGATCAGGATGATTCTGGGAATAAACGTACTGCTGGATACCGCCTCCGGATCCGCCAACAGATACAGTGTACTCAGGCACACCAAAGCGTTTGATGAAATGCTCTTTCACCATCAGCGCCGTTTCACCACCGACCTGAAGGTTATAATGGGTATCTGCTCTGGTACCGGTGGAATAAATAACCGCATAACCCTTCGCAAGCGTATCTGGGCGTAGCGCACGACTGTCGCTGACCCGGCCCTGTGAATGGCCGATGGCTACCCCACCCTGAAAGTGAAACAACAGGCGACCATTCCAGTTGACAGCGGAGGTCTCCTCAGGCTCATCCCCCAGTTCGGCGAGGGTGGCAAAGCTGTAGATAAACCGGTTAATGGTCCCGCGCTCCTGGCGCACGATGAAATCAACGGTGCGGCCATCGGTAAGCTCTGTGGTGGCCATATCCGTAGGCCGGGAGCCGTCATCAGGCAAGGGAGCCCAATTACCTCCGGTAGTGCGATAAACGAACGTGACGTAGGAGTCGATTGTGCAATCTCGGCTCAATCCAACCTGGTTACCATCGCCATCCATAACCGGGAAACCTGTATCGCCTTGTGTATCCACCTCGGGCTGCTTACCCAACTCTGTTGTTACGGTACACACGAAGGGATACTGCTGCGGGCCAGAGAATATCGGACCGGTTACGGGATAAGCCGTCAATGTCAGATCGCTTAGCGGCCCGTACTCAACATGGTGCAGCTCCAGCCGGTTTTCGCCCTCAGACAATCCTGTGACGAGAATTTCCAGGCCCTTCCGGCCCTCCCGGATCACTGGGGTGACTTTGGCATCATTGAGCCAGAGTTCCAGGCTGTCCTTTTCCGCAGCGATCGTGGCAGCATCGCCGTCAAGGCCCACCAGAACATCGTTGCCACTGACCTGGTCCGGAGCACTGGACAGAGTGGCGAGCTCAAGGTCTGGTTGATCGGAGGAACTACCTGAACTGCTGGAACCATCGAAACAACCGCTTAACATGAAGGTCGTCAAGCCTGCGACCAAGCCAAACTGTACCCTTGAGTTCTTACGCATAAACAATTCCCTCTTCGTTGTCTTATTGTCGGGCGTAACACAGAGCATAGGAGTGAGTAGCAGATCGCAACAGATACAGATTTGGACAAAACACTCAAACAGGCGCTGTACTGTAAATCGTCAAGTGAGCTGCTGGTGTGCCAGTACGCCAAGCTTGCGCACGGCTGCAGCAATATCTGGCGTAACAGGGCTCCCCGCATTCAGGCGCAGACAATGAGTATGACGCCCGGCGGGAGAAAATACCCGCCCCGGAAAAATGTGAATCTGCTGCTTCAGAGCACAATCGAAAAGCCGCCCGGCATCAACGGCGTCCGGCAACTCCAGCCAAAGAACACACCCTCCGGACGGCTCATTAATTCGTGTGCCTACTGGAAAATACTGGCGAGATAGCGCCATTAATTCACGGGTCTGGCACTGCAGGTGAGTGCGCAACTGTTGCAGGTGTTGATGATAGAAGCCGCTCTCCATCAGCCTGGCCATCACCAGTTGCGGCGCCGAAGCCGTGGTAATGTTGCTCACCTGTTTCAGTTCGAGCACCCGGTGCAAAAAGCGCCCCGGAGCAATCCAGCCCAGCCGCATCCCTGGCATGAGAGATTTCGAAAAAGAGTTGCAGTAGATGACCTCGCCTACGTGGTCAAATGCCTTGATCGGCAACTGCGCCTCCCCGAAAACCGTGTCACCCCAGATGTCATTTTCGATCACCGGCACCTTATAGCGCCCGGCCAGCCGCGCCAGCTTTTCCCGGTTTTCGGTCGGCATGCTGAACCCTAAGGGGTTCTGGGCATTGGCTGAAACAATACAGGCAGATACCTGGCCCCGGCGCATAGCCTGCTCAAGCTCTGCCAAACGGATACCCTGGTGAGGGTCTGTGGGAATGGGCAAAGCCTTACGTCCCAAAACCTCCAGTGCAACCAAGGTGCCGTAATAGGTGGGCGTTTCTATAGCCACGGCATCACCGGGCTTTGTCACTACCCGCAAAGCGAGCTCAATGGCTTCCATACAGCCATTGGTGACCAGCACATCCTGTTCGGTAACCGGCACCGGATAGTTCAGGCTTCGGCGGGCAAGCTGGTGAATAAAAACTTCCTCACCGCGCGGATGGGCATAATGCCAGGTGGCAAGCCCATCTGACCGGGTAACCCCTCTGAACTCCTGCATGACTCGCTCAACAGGCATAATTTCAGTGCCCGGTAATGCTATCCCGAACCGCGTCATGGAGTGACTTACGTAGGGCTCCATGTAGCGCAGAATTTCTTGACTGAGCGACACCTCCACAGGAAGTAAGGGGACAGGCGTCCGTGTCACATCCACCGGTTTTTGTTCAGACAAATTCGGGGTAACGATCACACCGGAACGCGGGATACGATGAATCAGGCCATCGGCTTCAAGCTGCCGAAAGCACTGCAAAATAGTGTTGACGCTGACCTGGAAGAGGCGGCTGAGCACCCGCACAGAGGGTAGCTTCTCTCCGGCACGGTAACTCCCCTCATGGATGTGCTGCCTGAGGTGATGGCTGACATTTTCATACAGGTAGGCTTTTCCAGACATGGACAGTCCCGACACTCGTCCCAGAGCAACGCAACGTGGCTATCCCTGCAGATCAACCAGGCGACTCGTATTTTTATTTTATTTAAGCGTAGACCAGTCGGCCCCTTTGGTACAGAGCACTGCACAGAGCCGCTTGCTTCATTACCTGAAGATCTCTTATCGATTTTTCAGGATTATTTAATGAACTTTACCCTTTTTACAGGTTACATATTCCGTAGCATTCTATCCATATATCCAATGTTATGGAGTCAGGAATCATGTGGAAAGGGTTAGGAGTCTGCGCTCTGCTTACCGCCGGTGGGTTCGCCCTAGCGGACATCCCGGTCATTCAACAAAGCGGCATCAGCCCACTAGTCTTCGCTCTGCTGCTGGCGATGCTCGCCGGAAATATGCCATGGGCCCGAAAGGCTGGTGGCCTGGAGCAGGGGTTGAAGTTTGCGACGCGCTGGCTGCTGCGAGGAGGCATTGTTCTCTTTGGCTTTTCCATCACCCTCGGCCAGATTCTGGCTCTCGGCCCAGGTGTGGTCGCGCTCGATGTTATTGTAATGAGTACAATACTGGTGCTGGGCTATCAGCTAGGCACACGTGTGTTCCGCCTGGACGCAGAGACCGCCCTGCTGACCAGTGCCGGTAGCGCCATTTGCGGCGCAGCGGCTATCCTCGCGACTGAAGCCACCATACGCTCCAAGCCGGCGGCAACCTCCATGGCCGTCGCGACAGTGGTACTGTTCGGTAGCCTGGCAATGCTTGTCTACCCTGCTCTCTATTCGGTTCTCGGGTGGGATCAAAGCCTGTATGGGGTGTACATTGGCGCAACCGTGCACGAGGTGGCACAGGTAGTAGCCGCGGGTGATGCCATTGGTGCCGATGCTCTGGCCAACGCCGTTATCGTAAAACTCGTGCGCGTCATGCTGCTGGTTCCTTTCCTGCTGATTGTTGGTCAGTGGTGGTTAAAGCGGGTTAAAACGGAACAACCCCAGTACGCTAGTGGCCAGGGTTTAACCATCCCCTGGTTTGCCTTCGGTTTCGGCGCCATGGTCATCGTGAACAGCACTATTGCACTACCGGCGATGGCTCACGACACACTTGTTCTGGGCGGCCAGGTCGCTCTGGCAATGGCAATGGCGGCACTGGGCTATGAAACAAGGATTGATAAACTGCGCAGCCTGGGTTTCAAGCCCTTCTTACTGGCGTTGATATTGTTTGTGGTGCTCATTGTGGAAGGCATGCTGCTGACCCCACTGTTAATGGGCGCATAATCCGGTCTGGAAGCCTACAAATACGGTGTCTGCACAGGTTCACCGTTCGGGCATTGCGCTACCAGGCGCCAAGCCGGACAACGGCTGTCATAATTGACACCAGCACGCCCGAGTGACATCTTTGCATCCGTTTAAAGCAAATAACAATAATAGCGCTGAGTCTTCCAAGCATGTTGATTCTGACCGGTTTTAGCCTGGGTTGCCTGGTTATCCTACTGATTACAACAACCCGTGAGTTACACCGCTCATCCGCTGCACGAGTGTTCGCAGTTTTTCTCATTGCCAGCTTCGGGTTTCTGCTCCACCCCCTCGCACCGGCTCACTGGCAGTGGCTTACTCTGAACCTGCAGGGCATGCTTCCGGCCCTGTTCTGGCTCCTGTGCCAGATCACTTTTCGCCAGCGCCTGAACTCGTTTTCCGTATGGAGCCTGATGGCCTTATTCAGTGTGGTGGCGCCCAGCGTCGCCAGGTGTTTTTACAGCCACCAAAATGCTGAAGGCTGGGTGCTTTTCCTTGGTTGGGAATTGGGCCAACTGTTTGAGTTCGTTATTATTGCCAACGGCTTCTGGATAGTTCTTGCAGATTGGCCGGCGGACCTTGTGGAACCGCGCCGAAAACTACGCGCTCTCGTTTTAGTTTTCGCGGGCACTGCAGTTTTATGGGTCGCTTTGGCATTCAATCTGGGTATTGCTCACGCTATCAACCGGGCCCTGGTGGTCTCAATTGCCGGCGTGGCAATAGCTACCTTCCTTTTACAGGGGCGGTTCAGTGAGCTGTCGTTCCAAAGCGGGCTGACCCCACCCACCAAGCCTGAACATAACGAGGAGCCTAACGAAAACACCGGTCAAGCCGATTTCCAGAACGAGCATGCAAAACGACTTGCCGACCTGATGGCAGAAGGCTATTACCGCACTGAACATTTAACTCTTAAAAGGCTGGCCGGAGAGCTCGACCTGCCTGAGTATCGCACTCGCGCATTGATCAACAAGCACCTGGGTTATCGTAACTTCAACGACTACATCAACCAGCTGCGGATTGCAGAAGCCTCAACGCGCCTGATTACAGCCCCTGACACGCCAATTCTCAACATTGCTCTGGATGTCGGATACCGCTCCCTGAGCTCATTCAATAGGGCGTTTCGGGAAATCAAACAGGCAACGCCAACAGAGTTTCGCCAGAAACATTCAGCGGCGTGACAATAGCCTGGTGGTTTCTGTTTCTTGAACACCTACCAACAGCCATACCCGGAACCACCCCGGGCATGGCGCAGTTTTCTTATGGCACAGGTGAACAGCTTGCCACAGGCAATTGATCAATCCAGCTACGAATAAGCGCTGTGCCCTCCAGATGCGCGGTATTGCGAGCGAGCTCCGGCATCTTGTGACGGTTATCGTCGGTTGTCATACGGAACAACAGGTAAGACTCTGCAGCGTTGCCTGGAATAACATCGAACGGATAACCATCTTTGCCTCCCGCCACTGGGGTTTTGCATACACCAAACTTGCCCGGAGAATCCGCATAGTCCCGGTTATACTCCAATTGCACTCCACTGCTCCCAGCAGGGCCAGCGTAATCTGTCGGCAACGTAAGATCTGCGCGATGGCAATGGGCACAGTTGATGTCGAGATAGGCCCGCGCCGCATCATCCAACTGACTCGGCGCAAGCGAAGCTACAGGCACCTGATCATTGAACACCGGCGCTTTCTCGACAGTCTGTAGATCAAATGGCAAACCGGTCAGTAACTCACCTTCAGCCATGAACTGAAGTTGGTTGTAAACGGTTCCGTCTGCATAGGCATAGTCTTTGTTCAGATAGCGCGCCTTCGGACCGATGGGCAAGAAGATCTGCTCACGGTCATCACCCGAGCCCGACAGATTGGGCACGATAGAGTGACAGGAAGAGCAGTCTCCGGCTTTCGGGACCGAATAATCAAAAGTAATCTGTTGCCCCTGATTGTTGATCGTCGTCAGGTCCGTCAGGCGCTTGCCTGCGATGGCCAGAACCGCGTCAGAGTCCGAAGACCAGTAGTACGGAAGCGCAAACCATCCATCGGAGCGGTGGATCAGCAACCGGGTTTCAATAACCAGTTCCTCTCCATCACGCACAGCGGTGTTTTCGGGCAGTGCAAAAGTTTTGGTGATAACCGTTCCTACCGGGAACTCCAGCACTTCCGAAGCGTTATAGCTGATCGTCTTGCCTTCGGGCACAAATATGAAACGGTACTTGCTGGTGTAATCGGAGAACAAGGCCGTCGATAGATCATATGGCACGCCACCACGGGCTGGTGCGGTCGTCGGATCGGTCGCATCGGCAAACAGATTGTAATCCGACAATTTGGGGCATATCTCTGTCATCAATGCATCCCAGTTGACTCCGGTCGTCGTCGCGCCACAACTGCCTTCTGCTCCCGTCGGCGCACCGGCCCCGGCATTCAGTGCAGTGCCTGCCGGCGGGGGCGCACCACCCTCAGAGTCGTCTCCACCACTACCGCCACCGCCACACGCCGTCAGAAAAAAAGACGTCGCCAGAATCGCTGCTGTCGTTATTTTTTTGTTTTTCATGGGTCATGCTCTCGTGCAGCGGTGTGTTGCCGGAAAGCTCTGCCCGGCAACACACCGCTATTGATTATTACAAGGTAGATAACAGCTCAGAAGACCTGGTTATAGCGCACACGCCGCCTCTGCCAGATCATCCCCGGTACAGCCGTAGATAGTGTTACGAAAGTTCACTTCAGCGGGCGCCAGGCGCGGCTGGACACAGTTGAGATAGGTATTGTTGACCATCCGGTCAATCAGCAGGTGAGGCTGAGGGTTACCATCGCCATCAACGAGTGTCAGGTCCGCCGGATTCGTCGGATAAACCAGCCCCGTATTGACGTTCTCGTAGTCAGGCGCCGCGTTCCCGTTGATGTTGCTGTTGGCACAGATCAGATCGTCGGGGCCATACGGATCGTAGTTCACCCCATCAGCGGCAGCATCTGGCCCGACAATCCCGTTGAATGCGCCAAGGGTTCCCGTGTTGGACAAGAGTTCACCGATGCCGCCATACAGAATGGCCGGGAAAGTCTGCGCCATGCCGGAACTGTTCATGCCGGATGTATATCCACCGATAACAGGTGCCAGCAGAGCACCACGTGGGTTGGCCCCGTTGCGCGCAATCGTGTTGTTGTGCAGGTAGACGTTTTTCAGGGTAGGGCTCCAGCCATTCGCTATGGTGGCACCGTAGTTGGCTGCATAGCTGGATACGTCATCGTCGACCAGCAGATAACTGGTGATTGCGACGGCGGTGGTCTCATTATCAGTAATCTGGTTGTTGTAGATTTCGACGTCGCTGGTGGCGAGCACCAGAGCACCGGTACCCGGCGGCACCATGCCAACAACGCCGGCCCCCACATTGTCAGCATTGTTGTTATATGCCTGATTATTGAAGACCCGTACATTTCCACCATAGGCCTTATCCAGCCCGGGCAAGTCGAAAACCAGAATGCCACCGGAATTGCCGACGGCGATGTTGTTATAGACATCAGCCATGGTGGAGTTTTCGATTTCAATACCCGCCACATTCTGCTTGGCCGTATTGTTGCGAACCACAATATTTTCTGACTGCCCAACATAAATCCCTGCATCCGCAGAGCCGAAAGCGTAGTTGTTCTCCATTAATACGTTTTGGCTTTTTAGAGGATAGAGGCCATAGGCGCCGTTGTTTGCTTCCAGATCGCCTTCCCATACAGTGGCCGTATAGGTGATATGGATACCGTTAACGTTGGTTGTCTTGATCCCATTTTTAGGGGCTTCATAAACGCCCAGATCACGGACAGTAATGCCATTGCCGCCCTGGAAACGAAACGCGTCGTCGCCATTAGATGTGCTGAAATCCAGAATGGTTTCGTTAATACCGTGGCCGCTAAGGGTGAGACCCCGTGCACTGTTTACAACAATGCTTTCGGTCACCACAAAGCGCCCTTTCGGCAGCACCACCAAGGCATCCTCTGAAAGATCGAACAGAGCAAGGGAGAGCGCTTCCGTAATGTCATCGCCATCAACGGCATCCGGCGCCACAAAAATGGCATCTTCAGTTATCGCAAACCCGGAAGTAGTTGATACAACAACGCTCTGACCGACCTCTCCGGCAACACCGTCTTTGCCGTCCTTACCGTCGTCGCCGTCGTCGCCACAGCCCGCCAGCAGCAATCCACTGGCTAGCGCTGAAATTGTGAATATCTTCGAGAGTTTTACTTTCTGACGCATGGTATTACCTGCTTGCTTATTGTTTGTTTTTGCAGGCGCGTTCCCGGGAAAAAGGTTCGGCGCACGCGGAAAACACTATTCCCGGGCACCAGGCAAAGCGAGAATAAACGTTAGCCAGAAATACAGAACCTCTGTGCAATTCCTTTAAGGCGTTGTGTCACAGGGCGTTCAGAGCAGACAAAAGGGGACTGACGGATTCGTGAAAAGGTATGTTTTGAAGCTTTTGATCAGGTTCTTTTGACATTATAAACCTGGCTGAGCACTTGATCGGATTCACTGTCCATCTCTCTCAAAATGCTTCGCTTGATCTCCCGCGCTGGGGCATCTAGATTCGGCTTAGGGTAAAAACTCGGATTCAAGCTGATATTTACATCCATTCAGGGCAATGTTTATGGCACTCAAACTGAATATCATAATCTGCAGTACTCGGCCCGGGCGCATCGGCCCGTCCATAGCGACCTGGTTCAGCGAGTTTGCAGCAAGCAACTCCGGTTTTGACTGCGAACTAATAGATCTGGCCGATTTCGACCTGCCGGTATACAACGAAGCCAATCATCCACGCTCAGGCATTTACGAGCATGCGCACACCAAAAACTGGTCAGAAAGCGTAAACGCCGCCGATGCTTATGTGTTCGTGATGCCCGAGTACAACTACTGCCCGCCCCCGGCCTTTGTCAACGCTCTGAATTACGTTTACACCGAGTGGAACTACAAGCCGTGCGGGTTTGTAAGCTATGGCGGCGCAGCTGGCGGTGTGCGTGCTGCAACGCTGGCCCGTCAACTGGTGACGACTCTGAAGATGATGCCAATGGTCGAAGGCGTCATGGTACCTATGGCGTGGAATCAGCTGGACGACAACAAGGTGTTCCATTCCAACGACCTGATAGATCCATCAGCCACGGCGATGCTGGAAGAAATGGAAAAGTGGGCTGCCGCCCTTAAAGCCATGCGGTGAAAATCAGGCACGGCAAAGCGCTATGAACGACGGAGCCCTGAGGGGCTCCGTGAAAAGAGGGTCAGAACAAGCTCGCGTTGATCCACATGTGCGTTGCGATGGAAGCTGCATAACCAAGCATGATTACCGGAGTCCAGCGCAGGTGAGACATGATGGTGTAGTAACCACGAGCCTGGCCCATCAGGGCAACCCCGGCCGCTGAGCCAATTGACAGCATGGAGCCACCAACACCCGCAGTGAGTGTAACCAGCAACCACTGGCCGTGGGACATGTCTGGCTCCATCGAGAGTACGGCGAACATCACTGGAATGTTATCAACAATCGCTGACATAACACCTACCGCAATGTTGGCGCCGGTGGCGTTCCAGTCGTGATACAAGATCTGGGACACCTCAGACAAATAGCCTATGTAACCAAGCCCGCCCACACACAGCACAACACCGTAGAAAAACAGCAGCGTATCCCACTCTGTACGGGCCATAGGGTTGAAAATATCGAAGGGCACGGCTTTGTCGAGCCGTTCAAGCAGGCGGGTATTCTTGTGGTTTTCAGCCCAGACCCGCTCACGGGCAACACCGCGTTTAAAGCTTAGCTGCAGGTAATAGCTCAGGAACTGCAGGTAAGCGAGGCCCATCATCATGCCCACAACCGCCGGCAGATGCAGAAAGTTGTGACCCAACACAGCGGTTGTGATGGTGAGCAGAAACAGCCCGACTGTGCGGCGGGCACCGCGCTTCATAATCACCGGATCCGATGCATCCTTCGGCGGCTCACTTGGAACGGCAAAACTCATGATGACGGCCGGCACCAGGAAATTCACCGCGGAGGGAATAAACAGCCTGAAGAACTCTGTGAACTCAACTACGCCCTTCTGCCAGACCATCAGGGTTGTGATATCGCCAAACGGAGAAAAAGCACCACCGGCATTTGCCGCTATTACGATATTGATGCAGCCGAGACCTATAAAACGCGGGCTGTCTTCACCGACTTTCATCAGCACGGCACACATTAACAGAGCTGTGGTGAGGTTATCGGCGATGGGCGAGATGAAGAATGCCAGTATGCCGGTAATCCAGAACAGGCTGAGATAGCTGAACCCTTTGCTCACCAGCCAGCCACGAAGCGCATCAAAAAGCTGACGCTCTTCCATGGCGTTTATGTAGGTCATCGCCACCAGCAGGAACAGCAAGAGTTCGGAGTATTCCAGAAGGTTGTGCTTCAAAGCTTCGTTGGCGCTTTCGGTATCGCCATTCATGGCCGCCACACCAGCGACCAGGAACCAGATCAGGCCAGCCGCAAGCAGCACTGGCTTGGATTTGCGCAGATGAAGCTTTTCCTCAAGCATCACAAATGCATAGGCAATAACAAAGATAATAACCGCAAGGTAACCCACCGGATGGTGCGTCAGGTTCGCAGCACCGGACTCGGCGGCGCTGGCAAAAGCGCTGAATCCGATGCTGAAGAAAGCAGACAGGGTCAAAATCAATGTTCTGGCGATGCCATGCCGGGCAAAGCAACGCCGATGGCCCCATCGGGCGGGTAGTTTTTCGGAGCTGTGATTTTCAGTCATGATAGCTGGCTCAAAAGTTTGGGGCTGACATTATCAATCAAAATCAGCCCGGCAAACCATAGCTTCTATCAAATCGACTTGATCCAGATCGTTCGTAACCTATCAGATTTGATATTTATCGTATCACTTTACTGTTGAGCACCGGCGCGACGCTTGTCAGCTATACAGCGTTTCGATCACATCCTCATATTTCTCATAGATTTTGCTTCGACGCACTTTCATCGTAGCCGTCACCTCATCATCATCGTGATCCAGCTCTTTGCTCAACAAATGAAAACGCTTGATCTGTGCCACTTGTGGCAGGCTCTCATTACCTTTGGTCACCTCAGCCTGGATCAGATCGTTCACTTTTTCATTCTCGGTCAGACTGCGGAACGTGGTGTAAGCAATGCGTTCCTGCTCCGCCCATTTGGCAGCAGTTTCAAAATCCACCTGAATCAATGCCGAGACATACTTCCGGGCCTCACCAATAACAATGCACTCCTTGATGTAAGGGCTGGCCTTGATCGTGTTTTCAATCTCCGTGGGTGACAGGTTCTTGCCTCCGGCAGTAATCATGATGTCTTTGAGCCGGTCTACGATTCTCAGCTGCCCCTCTTGCCATTCGCCTACATCGCCAGTGTGCAGCCAGCCGTCCTTGAGGGTCGTTTCTGTTGCCTCATCGTTCTTGTAATAGCCTTTGAACACCATGCCGCCTCGCATGATGATTTCGTTCATTTCCCCCAGCGCCACCTCGAGCCCTGCAAGAGCAGTTCCCACGGTTCCGAGGCAAACATTGTCCGGGCGCTGGGCCGTCGCCACACCCGTGCTTTCGGTCTGACCAAAAACCTCTACAAGAGGCACGCCCAGGGTGCGGAAAAATTTGAGAATCCCCGGCGATATAGGCGCCGCCCCGGTCAGCGCGATGCTGCAACGGCGCAGACCGATAAAATTCCGCAAAGCGCGGAATACAAGCCAGTAGTAAACGCTGTAGGTCATCCGCTCACCAAGGCTCCACTTTGCTTTGGGCTTGGTCGCCATAGGCTCACAGGCTTTCATGGCACGATCGAAAAGCATCTGCCGAAAACGCCCGGTCTCCTGCATTTTTATGTAGATTGAGGAATGGAGCTTTTCCCAGATCCGCGGAACGCCCAGAAAGAACGTAGGTGCAATTTCGCGAAGGTCTTCCTGGATTGTGCGCAGGCTTTCGCCAAAGCTTACTGCACTGCCCACATAGACAGGCGCAATATTGGTCAGTGCCTGCTCTGCCACATGGCATAACGGCAGATAGGACAGGCTGGTGCTGTGCTGATCAACCCCCAGGAGTTCTACAAGCCCGGGCGCACCAGCATGCAGGTTGCCCCAGCTGATCATCGCACCTTTGGGTCGGCCGGTAGAGCCCGAGGTGTAAATCATCAGGGCAATATCGTCCATCTGCTGACTATCGAGCAACTCGTCAATCAGCCCGGGATGGTTTTTCTCGAATTCCTGCCCCATCTTTTCAATTTCTTCGAACGACGAGGGCGGCTCCGGATAAGAACGCAATCCTTTCGGATCAATAACGATATTTTGCTTCAGTTGCGGCAACTGCGGCCAGGCTTCCAGAACCTTGTCGGTTTGTTCCTGATCTTCGCACACCACCATTTCTGCATCGCTGTGCTCAAGCACGTAGGCCACTTCATTCCAGGGGCTCGTAGGATAAACCCCCACGCAGATACCCTTTACCAGGCCAATGCCCATCTGGGCGATAACCCATTCCACCCGGTTTTCCGAAAGAATGGCAACATGGCCGCCTTCCGAAAGACCAAGCGCTCGCAGGCCCAAACCAAAGTGGCGGGCACGCAGATAATAGTCCTGCCAGGAGTAGGCTTGCCAGATACCAAAGTCTTTCTGGCGAAGCGCCAACATGTCCGGCCGCTCTTTTGCGTGGGCCCGGAGCATTTGTACAAGTGTAAGATCACGAATCTGCGGTGTTGTCATGACAGCCACCGCTTACGGCGCTTGTAGTGTTTGATATCCCGGTAACTGCGGGCTTCGCCTTCTTTGCCACCGACACCGAGATAGAATTCCTGTACATCCTCGTTAGATGACAGCTTATCCGCAGGGCCATCAATCACGATTTTTCCGTTTTCCATGATGTAACCATAAGAAGCAATGGCCAGAGACACAGCAGCATTCTGCTCGACCAACAATATTGCAGTGCCCTGCTCCCGATTAATGCGCGCAATAATCGTAAATATCTCTTCAACTAACTGCGGCGCAAGCCCCAGTGAGGGCTCATCCAGCATGATCAGTTCTGGCTGAGCAATCAGCGCCCGGCCAAGTGCCAGCATCTGTTGCTCACCGCCCGACAAGTAACCTGCAAGCTGTTTGCGACGCTCTCTGAGACGGGGAAAATAGTCGTATACCAGCTCATAGGCATCGTCCAGCGACGTTTTACGGCCACTGAGAGCGTAGGTTGCCGCGATTAGGTTTTCCTCGACAGTGAGATCCTCAAAAACCCGGCGCCCTTCCATTACATGAAACAGGCCATCGCGAACCAGTTTTTCCGGCGCTCGCCCCTTTAAGGGTTCGCCCTTGAAGCGAATCTCTCCGGCGGTCACTTCACCATCTTCAAGAGCCAGCAACCCGGACACACTTTTCAGTGTGGTGGACTTGCCAGCGCCATTGGAGCCCAGCAGCGCAACGATGGCGCCACGGGGGACACGCAGTGACAGGCCCCGAAGGACCTGCACCGCCTTGTTGTAAACCACTTCTATGTTATCGATTTCCAGCAAGGCTTCCATAGAGTGTCTCAGTCGAGGTGAATCCAGTCAGATACGGGCTCGTAGCGGCCTTCTTTCGCATTCACGCGCCAAATACGACCAACCGGGAAAGACATGTCGTGCGCAGTAACCGGAATGCCGATTATGCCGCCGGTATCCCAGTCTTTAATCGAAGCAAGGGACTCGGCCATATTCTCTGCAGTCAGCTCTTTACCCGCATCCATGGTGCGCTTGATGACTTCCGTCCAGACCATGGCGTTAAACCAGCCCTGCATATAACCGGTCGGGCGATAGCCGGCATCCGGGTCGCTTTTCTCTGCTGTGGCTCGCAGTGCGTCGAGCATCGGTCCGCCTTCAGCACTGTCATAGTAGTTGTATGGCATAACGCCCATGTAGCCATCGGCATCCTCACCCATTTTGTTGATGATGAGCTTGTCAGAAGACCAGAAAGTACCCATGAACTGGGTATCCAGCCCCATCTGACGCATCTGCACCATGAACTCGTTGATGGGCGACAGCACATAGCCGTGGAATACGACGAAGTCCGGGCGCGCCCGGCGCATTTTCAAAACCTCAGCAGATACGTCCACGCTGCCGGGCTTGGTAACAATTTCCTCGACAACTTCGATGCCCATCTCGGCAGCTTTGGCCTTCCCGTTTTCAATGGGGTCCTTACCAAACTCCGTATCGCTGTATACAAAGGCAACCGTCGGCTTCTCACCGTCTTTTCCCTGGGTCGCAATGTATTCAAGAATAATTCCGAACATCTGGGTGTAGTTTGGCCCGGGAACGAACTGATTCGGGTACTGCTCATTATCTGTCAGTGCAGTCGCGAAAGAAGCTCCACTCATGAGTGTGGAGCCCCTGCTGTTCAGTTCTGACGCAATGGTTTTCATGAACCCGGTGCTGTCACCGTAATAGACCGGAACCGTGTTGCTGCCGGTAATTTTCTTGAAGGCGGCCACGGAACGGTCCACTTCATAGCCGGTGTCCTCCATTACGTACTTGACCGGGTGCCCGTTGATGCCGCCCTGGCTGTTGATCCAGGTCGTATAGTCGGTCAGGCCGGCATGGAGGTGTACGCCGGCAAAGGCGAACACACCAGACAGCGGGATAGAGCCACCGAATACAATGGGCTCCTTATCCTGCGCCACCGCGGGCGCCGCGGCCACCAGAGCAGCGGCAATACTGCCGATACCTGCGAGCTTGCGGCCTTTGCTGAGGATGCTTTTGAACATGTTTATTCTCCTTGCGGCTTCTTGTTGTTAAATCCACTAGTTCTTGAAGGGCCATAAACTGAAAAAGCGCCGTATGCGGTGCCAGATCTCCGCCAGCCCATGCGGTTCGAAAATAAGGAAACCGACGATCAAGGCACCGAAGATGATCTCAAGCATCGGCGACATGAATATCGGAGCGTTCGGATAAAACGGAGTCAGCGCTGCGGTAAGGAGCTTTAGCGCCTCCGGAATCAGCGTCATGAACGCTGCTCCGAGGATGCCGCCCAGCAGGTTGCCCATGCCGCCCACAATAACCGCGGCCAGATAGAAAATGGACATGGACAGCGGAAAGCTTTCGGGAGTGACAACCCGGAAAAAATAAGCAAACAGGCCACCGGCAACCCCCGCATAAAACGAACTGAGAGCAAAGGACATGAGCTTGTAATGCAGTAGATTAATGCCAAGAATTTCGGCCGAAATATCTCTGTCCCGGATGGCGATAAACGCCCGGCCGATACGGGTACGGAACACATTTTTGGCGGCAAGCACCATCATTACGGCCAGTGGCACAATGATGAAGTACATCCCGAAATCACTCTGAAACGTCAGTCCGAACAGGTGCGCTGGCTCAAGGCTCAAGCCGCCCATACCCCCGGTCACAGACTCCCACTCGGCAAAAATAAAGTGCAGGAATACACTGGCAGCCAAAGTAGCAATCGCCAGATACAGACCTTTTACCCTGAGGGATGGAAGCCCGACAAGAATACCGACCGCCGCCGCAAGCAGCCCGGCTAATAACAGCGTGACCGGAAAGGGTAACCCCGTGTTCGCGGATAACCAGGCCACTGTGTAACCACCCACCCCCATGAATCCGGCTTGCCCGAGAGAGATCAGCCCGGTAAAACCGGTGAGAATATTCAGCCCCGTGGTGCTGATAACCGCAATGCCAACCAGGCAACCCAGATACAGCAGGTAAGCGTCGGCCACAAACGGGAACAACAGCAGAGCAAAGAGGAAAAGTGCAAACCAGATTTTCTGTGTGCTACTGGTCAGGATGGCCTCGTCGGCCTCATAGCTTTGTTTGGCGTCACCGATGCGCATCTTAAACTCGCTCTATTTCGTGGGTGCCAAAAAGGCCATAAGGGCGGAAAACCAGAATGACGGCCAATACCGCGAATGTAGCCGGCATTCGGTACTCTCCGCCCAGATACGCGCCCGCCACCGTTTCCAGCCAGCCGATAAAGACACCGGCAATCAATGCACCGACAATACTGTCGAGCCCGCCGACAATAACCACCACCAGCACACTGAGACCGATAGCGCCGAACTGCGGGCTCAGGCCACCGGTTGCTGCCACCAGGACACCCGCAAGCGACGCCGCGAGCGAGCCAAACACCCAGGCCAGGTTGAACACCCGGCGTACATTAATACCCATGGAATAAGCGGCCGCCTGATCGGAGGCGGTAGCCCGCAACGCCACGCCACCGCGGGAAAAGCGGAAATACAACAGATAAACAATGAGCAGAGCGGCGCCAATGAGGAAGCCGTAAGCAATCTTGGGCGCCAGGTACATCTCCCCGATAAACACAGGTTTTCGAGGTAAAAAACTTGGCAAAAGCTGCGGGTCTGCACCCCAGATCATCTCCACCACGCCCACCAGAATACTGGCAATACCGATAGTCACCATGACCACGGAGATGGAGGACTCTCCCAGCATCGGGCGAATCATTATCTTTTCAATCACACCACCCAGCAGGCTCCCGCCAAGCACTGCCAGCGGCAGCGCTACCCAGGGGGACATTTCCATACCGCCGGCAAAGGCAAGAAACAGGTACGCCGCGAACATCATGATTTCGCCGATGGCGAAGTTAATAACCCGGGTGGCTTTGTAGATGATCACAAATCCCAACCCGATCAGAGCATAGAGGCCGCCCATGGCCAGGCCTGCCAGACTGATTTCCCCGAAAAATAACCAGTCCATTCAAGCCACCTCCTGTTCTGGATTCAGCTTCTTGCGCAGACTGTCCATATCACTGGTCCCCAGATACGCTTCGATGACCTGCGGATTTTTCTGTACCTCCTCGGGGAGGCCTTCCGTTATAACCTGGCCAAAGTTGAGTACCGCAATATGATCGGAAATATCCATGACCATGCCCATATCATGCTCAACCATTAGCACGGTCACGCCCCATTCTTCGCGAATGTCGAGAATAAACCTCGCCATATCCTCCTTTTCTTCCCGGTTCATTCCGGCAACAGGCTCATCCAGCATGAGCACTTTGGGCCGCATGGCCAGCGCACGAGCCAACTCCACACGTTTCTGTAGCCCGTAGGACAAGCTGGCTACCGGTTGGCGGCGGATATGGTCAATCTCTAGAAAATCAATAATGTGCTGTTCCACATGGCTGCGCACTGCCATTTCCTCACGGCGAGCCGCACCGAAATACGCCAGCGACCCCAGCAGACCGCTTTTCATGTGCACGTGTGCACCAAGTTTGATGTTGTCGAGCACGGTCATACCCCGGAACAGGGCAATATTCTGGAAGGTGCGCGCAAGCCCCATGGCAGCGCGGACGGGTGGTTTTACCCCTGCAAGCACCTCGCCCTGGTAGCGGATGGTGCCCTGCTGGGGCTTGTAAAACCCCGAAATACAATTGAACAGCGACGTTTTACCCGCACCATTCGGGCCAATCACCGTAGTAACCGTATTTTCAGGTACGCGAAAACTCACATCCTGCAGGGCTTTAACACCACCGAACGAAAGCGAGAGATTATTAATTTCGAGGATACTGGACATTATTCCCCGCACATGAGCGATTATGTTTATTGTTGTTTACGTCAACGTCAGGTTATCTTCCTGAGCAAGAATAAAGTAGCCTACTTTCATCATAAAAACCAAGACAGTCTGCGCTATGAATATTCAAACAGGCTGCACGAAGGAATCCACGACCATGACAGTCAGCCCGCTAATCTCTGCGTTTGATGCCCAAACCGGTGTGGCAACCCTTACGTTTAACCGCCCCGAGGTACTCAATGCGATCAGCATACCCATGGCGGAAGCGTTCTTGGCCGCTGCACAGACACTGAGTAGACAGCCGGGGTTACGCTGCGTTGTGCTGACAGGGTCCGGAAGAGCATTTATGGCCGGTGGCGACGTTGCCAGCATGGCGGGCACACCGGAACAGATCAGAGACTTTATCAACGGGTTGCTGGTGCCCCTCAACGAAGCGATTCTTCTGTTGCGGAGCATCGATGCTCCGATGGTTGCCGCAGTACGGGGCCCGGCAGCCGGCGCCGGGCTGAGCCTGGCGCTGATGGCAGACATCATTGTGGCGGATGAGCGGGCAAAATTTCTTATCGCCTACAATGGAATAGGCGCCGTGCCCGACTGCGGCTGCACCTGGTTCCTGCCGCACAAGGCAGGCGCTACCCGGGCCGCTGAAATGATGATGCTTGGCCGACAACTCACCGCTGAAGAGGCGCAAAGCTGGGGCTTGATAACCCATGTCGCGCCCTCAGATTCCTATGAAGAAGCCCTGGCAGGCACAATCAAGCAGGTTGCCAGCGGCCCGACCAAAGCTTTTGGTGCCTTTCGCCAACTCGTTGATCAGGCCGGTGGTCGATCCCTGGCCGAACAACTTGAGGCTGAGAGGCAAGCCTTTCTCAAGATTGCGCACACAGGCGATTTCGACGAAGGTGTATCGGCGTTTCTCGCCAAGCGACCCGCCGCTTTTTCCGGCGAGTAGAATCACTTTCCCGGGGTGTTAGCAAAGCGGTTGCACACAACACCATTCCACTCAATGCGAGGCATCATGAATCCGGTCATCGAACTACTGAAATCCCACCGCTCAATTCGCAAATTCACAGAGCGGAAGATCCCCCGCGAGCTGTTCGCAGAGCTTATTCGTACCGGCCAGAGTGCCGCTACCTCCAGCCACGTCCAGGCTTACTCCGTGATTCACGTTGTAAACCCGGATAACAGGCAGAAGATCGCAGCCCTGGCGGGTGGCCAGACCTACGTTGCCGAGAGCTCGGATTTCCTGGTGTTCTGTGCCGACATGAAGCGATCCACAGAAGCGGCTGAAAGGGCGGGGGCCGAAGTGGTCCGCGGTATGACAGAGCAATTACTGATTGCCAGTGTCGACACAGCACTGATGGCCCAGAACGTTGCCATTGCTGCAGAGTCTGAAGGACTGGGAATTTGCTACATAGGCGGGATAAGGAACAACCCTGCCGAAATCAGTGACATTCTCCGCCTGCCTGAGCATGTGTACCCGGTGTTCGGGATGTGCCTCGGCTATCCTGACCAGAACCCGGAGGTGAAACCCCGGTTGCCGGTAGAGACCATCCTCAAGGAAGATTATTATCAGGACGAAAAGGATGAGGGACAGGTTGCGCACTTCGACGAGACCATGAGGAAGTATTACCTGGAGCGCACCGGCGGCAACAAGGAGACGAACTGGTCAGAGCAACTCAAGCCCCTGTTCACCACCAAACTTCGGCCGCACATGAAAGACTTCCTGCAGGGACAAGGCTTTAAAATGCAATGAACACCCGGAGCCCCATGAGCAACCTTCCTCCCTACTCACTGCTGGAACTCGCATCGGTTCGCGAAGGTGATTCCGTGGGTGCTACGCTGGCAAATAGCGTGGCCTATGCCCAACATGCTGAACATCTCGGCTTCAAGCGTTTCTGGTTGGCAGAGCACCATAATATGGAAGGCATCAGCAGCTCTGCCACGTCGGTACTGATCGGTCACATAGCCGGTAAAACCCGATACATCCGGGTTGGCTCCGGGGGCGTGATGCTGCCTAACCACCCGCCCTTGGTTATCGCCGAGCAGTTCGGCACACTGGAAAGCCTCTACCCGGGCCGGATTGACCTGGGCCTGGGCCGGGCGCCGGGCACCGACCCGATAACGGCCCGAGCTCTGCGCCGGGATGGCCTGGGTGCTGAACAGTTCCCCGAAGACGTAGCAAAGCTTCAGGCCCTGCTCGGGCCTCTGCAGCCCGGACAGGCGGTAAAGGCCATTCCCGGTGCCGGCACCCACGTGCCCGTCTGGCTCCTCGGCTCCAGCATCTACAGTGCCCAGCTCGCGGCCATGCGCGGGTTACCCTACGCCTTTGCCGGTCACTTTGCTCCGCGCCTGTATCGCGAGGCCCTGAAAGTCTATCGGGACAACTTCCGGCCCTCAGAGCAACTGAAGCAGCCTTACGCCATCCTGGCAGTTCCCGCTGTGCCTGCAGATTCCATGGATGAGGCAAAGCACCTGGCAACTACCAGTTACCAGCGCATACTGGCATTGTTCCGAGGGCAACCGCTCTGGATGAAAGCACCGGTGGCCTCCATGGACGGGCTCTGGAATGCCGGTGAGCAAGCTGCAGTGAAGGACTTCCTCGCGTTACAACTACTCGGCGATTCCGAAACGATCAGAACCCAGATCAATGACTTACTGGCCAGTGTTACGGTGGACGAGCTTATGTTCACAGTGGATATTCATGACCCGGAAAAACGTCGTCATGCACTGGATATACTCAAGGAAACCCGCTCTTAGGTCAGAGCACCGCAGTTCAAACCAGAACTGGACAAAACGATACCGGCTGCCCACCATCAAACCAGAACGACACTCCCGTTTTGGAAAGATTGCTCAATGACCAGACAAACCACCAAACACGTTTTTCTCTCCCACGGACTTGAGAGCGGCCCTGGAGGCACCAAAATCCAGGCAATGAAAACCCTGGCGGAGACCCTGGATAACGTTCAGGCGCATGCCATTGACCACCGCAGCACCAAAGACCCGGCCGTTCGCCTTGCCCAAATGCAGGAGGCCATTGCCAACAGCGGCGCCACCCCGGAAAACACTATCCTGGCGGGCTCCAGCATGGGAGGCTGGGTATGTGCCCAGGCCAGCGAACAGACAGAGGTTCTGGGGTGCTTCCTGCTGGCGCCGGCGCTCGCGCTTCCCGACTACCCCCAATCCAGCCCACGCATTCAAGCCAGGCATACTCAAATCATTCACGGCTGGCATGACGACGTAGTGCCAGTCATGCCTGTTATCAAGCTCGCCCGGCAACAGGCGCTTTCAATCTTGCTCCTTTCCGATGGCCACCGGCTCGAGAACAGCCTTGACCGGGTCGTTGAAGAGTTTCGGCAATTTCTATTCAGAGCAGGCTTGACGCAAACGGGAACTCGTCAAAAATAATCCAAAAGGGCCAATTTCTTGCGAAAGTCGCCGACTTTTGCCAGTCTTTAATAATGTAACAATAGATAACTGTAAAAAAACGAACGGAGAAAACCCGATGAGCAGCATGAGTAAATTCAAGAAACTGGCCGGACTTTCAGCGTTCGCATTCGCGGCAATGACCGCAGCAAACTCCGTGAATGCGGCCAATTGGCGTTACGCACACGAAGAATATGAAGGCGACGTACAGGATGTATACGCATACAAATTCAAGGAATACATCGAAGACAATTCCGATCACACCCTGCAGGTGTATCGTTTTGGTGAACTCGGTGAGTCCGATGACATCATGGAGCAGACCCAGGCTGGCATTCTGAACTTTGTAAACCAGTCGCCTGGCTTTACCGGCTCCCTGATCCCCGAAGCGCAGATCTTCTTCATTCCTTACCTGATGCCCACCGACATGAACACGGTCATCGAGTTCTTCCGTCAAAGTGACGCGATCAACAAGGACTTCCCGAAGCTCTATGCCGAAAAAGGACTGGAACTGCTTCAGATGTACCCGGAAGGCGAAATGGTCGTCACAGTTGATGAACCTGTTACCACGCCCGAGGAATTCAATAACAAGAAGATCCGGGTCATGACCAACCCGCTTCTGTCAGAAACCTACTCGGCCTTTGGCGCAACTCCGACGCCACTGCCCTGGGGTGAAGTTTACGGTGCTCTGCAGACCAACATGATTCAGGGCCAGGAAAACCCGATCTTCTGGATCGAGTCTGGTGGACTGTATGAAGTGTCTCCTAACCTGGTCTTCACCAGCCACGGTTGGTTTACTACCGCAGCAATGGCCAACAAGAATTTCTACGACGGCCTGTCCGATGACGACAAGAAACTTATCCAGGACGCAGCAGACTTTGCCTTTGAGGAAATCATTGTTCACATCGACGGTCTGGCGGATGAAGCTCTGGCGAAAATCCAGGAAGCCAGCGACAAGGTTACCGTCACGCGTTTGAACGACGAGCAGATCGCAGCCTTTAAGGAACGAGCTCCGCAGGTTGAGCAGAAGTTCATTGAAATGGCTGGTCAGGGCGGTGAAGATCTTCTGAACCAGTTCAAGAAAGATCTGGAAGCAGTACAGAACGACTAATCCTGAGTCGTTCATGTCCGCCGGCACCCACGCCGGCGGACATTTGTTTTATTGAACTAACCACGCCCCGCCAAAAGCCAATGACCGGCTGGGAGCGACATGATCTGGAGCAGACCCCATGTCCGAGAACCCCCCGGAGATAGAAGACGATACCGGCCCTTTTGAGTCCGGACTGCCCGGATTTCTGGGAACCATAGACACATGGATCGCCAATACGGAGGCCGTCATACTGGCAGCAGGCGTGATCCTTATGGCCATCAACACCTGCGTAAATGTTATTGCCCGGTTTGTATTTGGAGAAGGTCTGTTCTTTTCCGGCGAAATCAACCGCATCCTCATCATTCTGGTGACCTTTGCCGGCATCGGTTATGCAGCACGCTACGGGCGCCATATCCGGATGTCCGCCGTTTATGATGCCCTCCCGACCAAAGGCCGGAAAGCATTGATGATATTCATCGCCCTGTTCACATCCGTGGTGATGTTCTTCCTTTGCTACCACTCGTACGGATACATCGAAACTCTCTATAGCCGTGGCCGCATTTTGCCGGCATTGGGTTTTGAAATCTGGTGGATCTACATATGGGCACCCGTGGGCTTCGCGGTGACCGGTATCCAGTATTTCCTCACCGCCATCAAGAACTTCACCAGTGAGGATGTCTACCTCTCCACCGGTGTGATTGACGGTTACGCTGACACAGAATCGGAAGTCTGATCCGGTTTCGCACCGGACTCGATAACAAAGGGCACACCTATGGCGACAATTCTAATGATCATCATGATCGGGCTGCTGCTCCTCGGCTTCCCGATGATGATTCCACTGACGACCGCCGCCGTCGTTGGTTTTGTAATGATGTTCGACGGCTTCGGCCAGATGGGCACGTTCATTCAGCAAATGATGGGGGGCATAAGGCCCGCGTCTCTGATTGCAGTACCCATGTTCATTCTTGCCGCCGACATCATGACCCGTGGCCAGTCAGCAGACCGGCTTATCAACATGGTCATGGCCTTTATTGGCCATATTAAAGGCGGGCTGGCAATCAGTACTGCGACATCCTGTACGCTATTTGGTGCCGTTTCCGGCTCGACCCAGGCTACGGTTGTTGCTGTGGGCTCTCCCCTGCGCCCCAAAATGCTCAAGGCGGGTTATTCCGACTCGTTTACTCTGGCCTTGATTATCAACGCCAGTGACATTGCCTTCCTGATCCCCCCCAGCATCGGCATGATTATCTACGGGGTTATCTCTCAGACCTCCATTGCCGAGCTGTTCATCGCGGGTGTGGGCCCGGGCATCCTGATCCTCTTCATGTTCTCGCTCTATTGCCTGTTTTACGCATACAAAAACAAGGTTCCAACAGAACCCAAGGCCACCTGGAGCCAGCGCGCTGTGTCCGTGCGTGATGCCCTCTGGCCACTGTTCTTCCCGGTCATTATTGTTGGCGGTATCTACGGCGGCATTTTTAGCCCGACAGAAGCGGCAGCGGTCTGCGTACTCTATGCGTTCCTGCTCGAATTCGTTATCTTCCGCTCTTTGAAGCTTGGTGAAGTCTACAAAATTGCCAAGTCCACTGGTTTGATCACAGCCGTTGTCTTTATTCTGGTAGCCGTGGGCAATGGCTTCTCCTGGATTATTTCATTCGCCCAGATCCCTCAGGCAATTCTGGAATCCGTTGGCGTCAACGAGGCCGGGCCGGTAGGCGTGCTTATCGCCATCTGTGTCTCGTTCTTCATTGCCTGTATGTTTGTCGACCCCATTGTTGTCATTCTGGTACTGACGCCTATCTTTGCTCCCGCCATTCAGGCCACAGGCCTGGATCCGGTACTTGTTGGTGTACTCATCACCTTGCAAGTCGCAATCGGCTCAGCCACGCCGCCATTTGGTTGCGATATTTTCACAGCCATTGCGATTTTCAAGCGGCCGTATCTGGAAGTTATTCGGGGTACACCTCCGTTTATTTTCATGCTGATCACAGCGGCTGGACTGATCATTGCATTTCCGGACATCGCTCTGTTCCTGCGTGATCTCGCCTTTGCAGACGGATAGCAACCGGACCTGAATTCTTAAGGAGAAAACCATGTTCAAAAGGATACTGGTGGCGGTGGATGGCTCCAAAACCTCTCTCAAGGCTCTTGATAAGGCCATCGAGTTGCAAAAGCTGATCCCTGCGGCAGAAATATTTATTATCTGCGTCTACAAACACCACAGCCTGTTTGAAGCATCGCTATCCATTGGCCGGCCTGCCGACATGGACATTCCGGATAAGGTGCTTTCGGAGTACGCCAAAGAGGTAGTCAATCACGCCAAAGATATGGCGAAGGACCATGGAGCGACCAAGATTCGCGGCTTTGTGAAAGCCGGACGCCCCTCGAAGGTTATTATAAAATTTGCCCAGGATAAGGAAGCGGATCTGATCGTGGTGGGCACCCGAGGCACCCACAGCGACAAAGACGGGATGATACTTGGCAGCGTGTCCCACCGGGTCGCCTCGCACGCTAAATGCCCCGTCCTGGTTGTCTAGGAGTCTGGAGACACCTCAACGTTATCACGACCGCTGGTTTTAGCCCGGTACAGCATGTCATCTGCAAGCTTCAACAACTGCTCCGGCTGGCTTGTGCTGGCCGGCCAGTTGGCCACTCCGACGGATATGGTCAGATGTCCGAGATTGTTGCCCTCGAACATCACTGTTTCGTTCCGCGCTGCCGCTCGCAGTTCTTCAGCTCGCTCTCTGGCGCCTATGATGTCAGAGGCGGGCAAAACTACCACAAACTCCTCACCTCCATAACGACACACGATATCGCTTCCCCGGAACCGGGATTTCAGTATCGACGCAAATACCTGCAAAGCCGCATCTCCCGCCTCGTGCCCGTGGTTATCGTTAAAGCGTTTGAAGTGATCAATATCCAGCAGCAACAGCGAAAGTGGTGAATTATTGCGTAAAGCAACAGCTGTTTCATGTGCAATGAGCTGATCAAAGTAGCGGCGATTTTTCAGACCAGTGAGCGCGTCTTCATAGGAAAATCGCAACAGATCTTCCCGGAGCGAAATACCTGAGAGCGTAACTCCAATGCGTTCTGCAACCAGGTTAATGGAGGACATAAGCCGCGCTGCACCGTATTCCGTGTACCCTGAGTTGCTGATGCTATCGCCATCAAACAACAATATGCCTTCAAGCCTCGAGCCGTGGCTTGCGAATTCAACGTTAACAGGAAAGCACACCCGTCCCTGCCAGCTCCTGGCGGCAGCTTCATCATCCTCTAGCGCACCGGCCGCAAGGCGCAACGGAACGGGCAACTGGTCGAGAGTAACAACAACCGGCAATAACTCCGGATTGGGATCCTTACTGTCATAACCCCATGAGCCAAGGCGTTGGTAGCTGCCATCGTTCAGACGCCGATAAAGCATGCCTTTAAGCGGACGGGAAAGCCTCGGCATAGCTTCGACCAGCAGCTGAAACGCCTGGTTGACACTGGCACACGCTTGCAACTCGGTAATCACATCTGAAAATATCTGACGCTTCTCGTTCTCAAATGCCAGTATGCTCGTTCTCGCCTGCTCTCGTTGTAAAAGGGTTTCCGCCTTTTTCGTACGCTCGGCCACCTGCTGCTCCAGAGTCACAGTCAGGTCTTGCAAGGCCTTCTGGGTGGCAACAAAGTGCCGTAGCGAAATAATGACCACCGCCAGGGCAAAGAAAAGCAAACCGAGGCTGACCGGAACATCACTCCAGGGCACAACACCATGAGCCACCGCCATATCGGTGATAAGAAGAACACCAAATATTCCGAACGCCAACACAAGGGCCTGCTGTTCGACGGACAGGGACCGCAAGCGCGGCACTGTCAACGCTCCCATTGCTGACAACGAAAACAGGAGCAGGACATCAAAAACCGGAAAGGTGGACGAGAGCGACACGACTCCTGTTAACGCCAGGCCCAAAGCACCCACCACGTATCCCAGATGCAAGCGCCAGATCAAGCTAATCGCCCGCCGCGACCTGTGATCACTTAACCACTCATCCAACATAAGCCCCATGGCCACAGGAAGCAGGTAGTAGCTTCCTGCTGCAAGGTAATTCCACAACAGGGCAGAAGGAACAATCAGCTGGCTGGCCTGGCTCTCTGCCACCACCATAACGGATGAGGCCAGGGCAAACAGCGCGATACTGAAAAAGGTCTTTCTTCCGCCCTGAAGCAGAGAGAAGACCAGAGCCAGCAATGCCACCAATAGAGAAAACCCGGCGATCAACAAGGCTTCAAGTGAGTTTTCAAGAATATAGAGAATGAGTTCGGAGTGATCGATGATGCCGATTTCACCCCAAAAACCTATGTCCGTATAATCGGAAAACACGCGGAAATAGAGCGTTTTATTTTCGTAGTGTTCAGGCAACGCGATCTCGTGCCATGGCCAGCCTTCAAACTTGCCCCGTCCATCCTGGTCGAAGGTTCCGTACTGATAGATTTTTTCGCCGTCCAACCAGGCCTGGAGAATCAGGTCGGCACTCAAGATATAAAAAACCGGTACCTGCCAGTCGCCCGCCGGCAGTGTCACCCGAAACCACACCTGTTCCTGACCATCACGACCAGGAGGGTTACCCGGAAAATCAATGGCATGCCATTGATCTGGATCTTGCGCAGCCGACCAGTCGGGCACGCCTTCCTCGGTGAAAGGTAAATCGCCCCAACGGTATTCCCAGCCTTCAGTCACTGGCTGTGGTGCAGCGGTAGCGGTAACAGAAAAGAGCCCGTAAAAGGCGCAAAAGACGATTATCTGGATTTTCAGAAAGTGCCGGCACATGGGCGCAGAAATCCTGCCTGAAAGGGCGTTACAGGGCAGTATAGAACACCATCGTCATTCCCGGTATCAGGCAGGCTGCAGGGCCAGGGATAGGCCCTGCAGATTCAGTGCTCAAACAAACATCACAAACCAGACTTCAGTTTCTCCCAATACTTGGCGTACACCTGCAAGGCTTCATCACCAATATCGCTCTGAAACTCAGCGTTAACCATGTCTTCAGGTGTTGGATAGCTCGCACGATTCCCGGCAACCTCATCGCCCAACAAATCCCTTGCTGACAGCACAGGCGTGGCATAGCCGATGTCTTCGCTGATCAGTGCCGCAATTTCTGGCTGCAGCACGAAGCTGATGAATTTGTGAGCGGCTTCCGGATTCTTGGCGTTCTTGGGAATCACAAAGCTATCCAGCCAGGCGATAACGCCCTCCTTGGGGTACACATATTCCAAGGCTTCCATGCTGTCCTTGCCCATAACGGCTTCACCGTTCCAGATCATGCCAACATCCGCCTCGCCTTCAAGGAACGGCATACGGGGGGCGTCTGAATTGAAGGTACGCACGGAGGGCATCAGCTCTGTCAGCTTTTCATAGGCTTCTTCAATCTGTTGCGGGTCGGTGCTGTTACCGGAATAACCCAGAACACGCAGCCCCATGTGGAAAACTTCCCGCATGTCATTGGTCAGATTCACCCGACCTTCGAAACGCTCATCCCAGAGATCTTCCCAGGCGGTCACAGGTTCGCCTTCGATATCGGCGGTATCAACACCAATGCCTGTAGTCCCCCAGAGATACGGCACGCTGTACTGGTTGTCCGGATCTATATCCAGGCCGACAAGCTCGGAATCAAGCTGATCAAAGCCGCTGATTTTGCTTTGATCGATGGGCAGCAACAGACCTTCGTTGCGCATTTTACTCACGTAGTAGGTCGATGGCACCGCAAGATCATAGGCGGCGCTCTCATCCAGCAGTTTTAGTCGCGCATACATGGCTTCGTTGCTGTCGTAGGTAGTGTAGACAACTTTTATGCCGGTCTCATCCTGGAAGCGGGTCAACACCTCCTGCGGCATATACTCAGACCAGTTGTACAGATTCAGTACCTGCGGGTCGTCCGAGCTGCAGCCCATAAGGCCCAGTGCCAGCGCGCCGGCCAGTGCGAGTTTTTTCATTGTTTGCTCCTTGAGAGAATCCATTGCGACATCATCAACATCACCAGTGAGAACACGAGCAACAAAGTGCCCAGTGCGTTTACTTCGGGTTTAAGCCCGACACGCACCATGGAATAGATGCGTAAAGGGAGAATTTCGTAACTCGGGCCGCTTACAAAAGTGCTCACCACAACATCATCCATGGAAAGCGTGAAACCCAACAGCCATCCGGCCATCAACGCCGGCATGATAACCGGTATCAGCACCGTCCGGGTCATGGTGAAGTCACTCGCGCCCAGGTCCCTCGCCGCCTCAGGCAGACGCTCATCAAACCCGGCAAGCCTCGCCATAACGGTAATCACCACGAACGGCAGACAGAAAGTAACGTGTGCCAGCAGCAGCGATACGTATCCAAGCTGCAGGCCCAGCAACAAGAATAGGCCGAGCAATGAAATCGCCAGCACGATTTCCGGGGACATCATGACCACAAACAGCATTCCATTCAGCACTTTCTTGCCACGAAAGCGATAGCGGTGCAAAGCAAGAGCGGTCAGCGCTCCGATTAACGTGGACACAGTGGCCGCCGTGAGCGCTAGCCACAACGAGTTCCACATTGCCTGCACCATGGCGTGATTATTGAACAGCGATTCGTACCAGCGCAGGCTGAGTCCGCCCCAGCTGTACCCGGTGCGGGAGTCGTTAAAAGAAAACACCACCAATACAATAATCGGTACATACAACAGCAAATAGACCAGAGCAAGATAACTACGGGAAAGCCAACGCATCACGCCCCCTCCTCGCCCAGGCGGCGTTTACTCAAACGATGGGCAAACATCAGCAGCGCCATAGTGAAGGTCAGTACGATGCTGGCGGCAGCGCCAAACGGCCAGTTGCGGGCATCCAGAAACTGGTTCTTGATCACGTTACCCACCAGCAGGTTACGCGAACCACCCAGAATATCCGGCACGAAGAACAACCCCATGGCGGGCAACAATACCAACATGACACCCGCCAGCACGCCCGGCAGTGTCAGCGGTATGATGACATTTGTAAACGTAGCGAAGCGCCCTGCACCCAGATCGTGAGACGCAAGCAGCACATCCTGCCTTAAATCCTCAAATACCGAGTAAAGAGGCAGAATCATGAACGGCAGCAGAAGATAAACCAGGCCGACAACCACGGCACCTTCGGTGTAAAGAAGCTGCGCCGGTTCCTCGATCACACCCAGTGACATGAGCGCACTGTTCAACAGCCCGTTGGTTGCCAGAATCAATTTCAGGGCATAGGTGCGTACCAGCGAATTCGTCCAGAATGGCACGATCAACAGAAAAATCAGCAGCATCTGCCTGCGCTTTTCCACATGTGACAGTGCCCAGGCAAACGGATAGCCGATCAACAGACAGATCAGCGTGGTCATAACCGCCATGTAAAGAGAGTGAAGAAACACCTCCAGGTACAGCGGATTGAACAATTGCCGATAGGCGTCCAGGTTCAGTGGCAAGGCAATAAAGGTTGAGGGGTCACGCGTCATTACGCTGGCACCCACCACCAGCATATTGGGCGCAAGCACGAGGAACAGCAGCCAACCCCACACCAGCACCAGAACAGCCGCTCTGAACGGCTGTTGCTTAATGCTCAGCATCATCGGCAGCCAGCTCCTCTTCATCCGTCAATGGCTCGTCACTTTCTTCGGCCAACAACCATTCCCAACCGTCTACCCAGCTGACGCGCACACGCTCGCCAATGCTGTAATCAAACGCGGGGTCGTCTTCGTCAAAAAACTCGCTTGCCATCACCTGGATGCCATCTTCCAGCTCAATAACCGAATCCAGGGTGCTGCCTTTGTAGTTGCGCTCGACAATCTTGCCAGCTACGCCATCGGTATCATCTGGCGCGAGTACCCGAATATCTTCCGGGCGCAGCAGAACATGCAGCGATTGGTTCATTGCAATGCGAAAAGGGGGCTTACTCAGCTCCCGGTTCAGGCCAAACACATCCACGCTGATGCGGTCGCCCTCAATCCTGGTAACCCGGCCCGGAAAAAAGTTAGTCTGGCCTACAAAACGTGCGGTGAATACATTCGCCGGGCGTTCATAGACTTCCCGGGGCGTACCCAGCTGCTGAACACGACCATCTTTAAGTACCACGATTCGATCAGACATGGACAGCGCTTCTTCCTGATCGTGAGTAACAAACACGAAGGTTATGCCCAACTCACGCTGCAGGCGCTTCAACTCTACCTGCATAGTACGGCGCAACTTATAATCCAGCGCCGACAGCGGCTCATCAAGTAACAACATCTTTGGTCGCTTGACCACCGCGCGAGCAATAGCAACCCGCTGCTGCTGGCCACCGGACAGCTGGTGCGGCTTGCGCTTTGCAAAGTCCTCCAGCTGAACCATGGCCAACGCCTCATCGACCCGATCACGGATTTCTGCTTTCGGCCGTTTCTCCATCTTCAGGCCATAGGCAACATTGTCGAAAACCGACATGTGCGGAAACAGCGCGTAATTCTGGAACACGGTATTCAGCGGCCGCTGCTCTGGTGGCGTCTGGGTAATATCCACACCAGATAGAGTGACAATGCCATGATCCGGGAGGTCGAAGCCTGCCATCATACGCAACAAGGTGGTTTTACCGCAGCCGGAGGGGCCAAGGAGGGTGATAAACTCGCCATCGTAGATCTCCAGATCCAGACTGTCGAGCACGGTTTTGCCACCGAATTGCTTGGAAAGATTGCTCAGGAATAGCAAAGTCTGTTTCATTGGCGCTGCCCAAAGAATGAGCGACCTATTTTCACAGAAACAGATGGAATCAAAAAGGGGGCCGCCAGATATTTCTGACGACCCGGAGAACGCACCATCAGGGAGCAGCGTTAATTGCTATGTTCACTATTCGCTGGTCTTGATCGACTGGGGTCTCTGCCTCGTTGTAGCCACTTCCGGTTTGCGGGTATGTGACCATCAGGTATTCGGCCATCGCATCCTGCTCACCACCGGCAGGTGAGAAATCACTCAATCCAGGGCTGACCGTTACGTCCACCTTGTCGGGCGCCACCAGACTCTTGAACGGGTAGCCGTCACCGCAAGAGGCGGTGGCGTTGTTCACACAGTCTCCCGCAAGAAAACCGAGGGTAACCAGCCTGATGGAACTGCCCGCTGTATCAACCATACCGGCAGTCACCACATCCTGGGCAACAGACCCGTCACTGTTCAGAATCTCCAGTTCGCGCACCCGGCTGGTCATGACCGGAGCGAGATTGGAATCACCATTGGCACGAGCAGCCTCACGGTAATCAAATTCAACTCGCATACCAGCAATCTGCGGGAACCGCCCCGGCGTGGCACCTTCCTCGCTGGCAGCAAACGCATATTCCAGAAGGTCCGCCAGTTCTGCGGGTGTAACGGTGACCATGGTCAGGTCGTTATTGAACCGCAGGCTGGTCTCCAGATCCAACTGGGAAATACCACCCTCAGGCTTGCCAACCGCGTCATTGGCCGCCGGCGGCAGGAACACGATTTCGGATGGGTCGGACGTTCCCGGGGGCTGTAGCGCCTGACCGATATTATCCCGAATGCCGCCACCGTTTTTAAGAGATACAGCCACCGACGCATCCTGATGTCGTGCCAACCACAGGTTCGCTTCTGCGGTCAGGTTGCCAAGGTTGGTTTCCTCACTGCGAACCTGGTTGCGGCGCCCCTCGAGATATACGGCTGTTTTACCCAGAATATTGCCGTCTTTGGCCAGTAGCACCTCATCAAGCGCATCAGTAATAGCATCGACGGTGTCGTTAACTTCGAAGGTCTGGGTGATCATACCCGTCGACCAGGCACCGTTGACCCCTGGGTCCAACGCGCCTTTGTTGATCAAACCTTGTGCGTCAAATTCCAGCACCAGTCGGCCCAGATAGCTGAAGTCGCCTGCAGTGTTGACGACCAGGACTGGCTCACCGGAAGCGGAGTCATACGACAAAGGGTAGTCATCAGCCGCCGCATCTCCATCACGCAACGAATCATTGCTGTCCGCAAGCAAGGTGTTGGAGCCACCGGCAATAATCAGGTCCACTCCATCAAGCCGGGGTGCCAGCGCCTTCTCGACACTGATCTGCTGCATATGAGCCAGAAGGATGATCTTGTTGATGCCGGCATCGATCAGCTTATCGACGTCCTCCTGGATATCGGCCGCCAGCGCGTCAAGGTTCTCATCCACGGCGGGGTCGAAGGCAGCAGGCGTAATGGTCAGCGAACCAGTGCTGGTGATGCTGGACAAAGTGGGAACCGAAGCACCAACGATACCGATGGTCTCACCATCCACCTGGAGTGTCGTTGACGCGGCAAGGGTCCCGCCTTCTGCCGACATACCGTCTGGAGCCACCAGCGGCGCCGTGTTGCTATCGGTAGTGAAATCGATGTTTGCAGAGAGATAGGGGAACTGCGCTCCAGGCCAGTCACCATCTGCCGTGATAAGCCCGGCAAAATCTTCGGTTCCAGTATCCAGATCGTGGTTGCCCACTACAGATGCTTGCACACCCATCGCATTCAGCCAGGCAATGTTCGCCCGTCCATTACCGGGGCTACCCAGAGTGGGCGCAAGGCTGCTATCGCTTGCCGCAAAGAATTCCGGCCCGGGAATCAGGTTGTCGCCCGAACTCAACAAAAGAGTGCGCTCTGGCATCTCGGCGCGGAACCCATCCACAAGTGCAGACATGTTACGAACATCGGCGGCACCGCCACTGCCATCGATATCCGCAAAATGCAGAACCTGAATAGAAAAAGTATCGGCGGCTGTTGCGGGTACAGAGTCATCGTCATCACTGCATGCCGTCAGCGCTGCAGCAGACAGTGCCAGAATAACAGCACGGGTGAGTGGTCTGGGTTCAAACATGGGGCTCTTTCCTTGTCTCGTTTCTGGTGGCTGCCGTCGCGTTAAGCGCGCGGGCCCTCAAAGACAATAGAAAGAGGAGGTGACATACTCATGACCGAAGGAAGTCAGAAATATGTCACCGGGGAGTACAGCTTGTCAGTCTTCGGCAATGCTGTTCAGATAGGCTTTATCTGAAATATTGGTCCACTGACGAACCCGCTTCAGGTAATCGAATTGGGAATCGATGATTTCTTTCGCCAACTCATCTTTCTCAGCAGCTTCGGCCAGCAACTTGTTAGTTGCTTCGCGCATCGCCTCGATGACTTCCGGCGGGAAGGTCTTGTGCGTGACCTCCGGATAGTCTTCTTTCATACGATCCCAGGCCACACCGCTCTCGTCATAGCTCTGGATGTACATGTCATAGGCAGCAAGACGCATGGCAACCCGAAGGATTTCCTGAAGGTCCTTGGGCAGGCTCTTCCAGGTTTTTTGGTTGATCAGAAACTGCACTTCTGCACCCGGCTCCTGCCAGCCGGAATAGTAATACTTCGCGATCTGGTGGAAGCCCATCGGAAAATCAAGAGCCGGCCCGACCCACTCGACCGCATCAACTGTACCGCGCTCAAGCGCTGTGTATAGCTCTCCGGGCGGCAGGTTGGTTACGGCCACGCCGAGTTCGGACATGACTTCACCCGCAAACCCCGGGGTGCGCATTTTCAGGCCTTTGAGATCCGCTACAGAATTGATCTCCTTGTTGAACCAACCACCCATCTGGTTGCCGGTGTTGCCACCAGGGAAAGAGAGCAGTCCGTACGGCTCATAAACCTTCTGCATCAACTCCATGCCTTCGCCATGGTAAAACCATGCATACATTTCTGGCGCAATCAGGCCGAAGGGGATGGTGGTGAAGTACATGGCATTGGGAATCGTGCCCTTATAATAATAAGAAGCCGTGTGTCCCATGTCGTACTGACCATTGCGCACCAGGTCAAAAATGCCGAAAGGCGCTTTATGCTTGTTGGAGCTGTCGATACGGATTTTAAGGCGTCCACCGGACATTTCTTCCGCCATCGCAGCCATATGTTCAGTGGTTTCACCAAGAATCGGTGAGTTAGGCCCCCAGGTTTGCGCAAGGCGCAAAGTGTAATTTTCTGCTGCTACGCCGAGCGTACTAACAGAGAACAGCAGCGTCACCGCCGCCATTCTGAACAGACGAGTCATCATTGTTGGCACCATTTCATGTTGTTATGTTATTGCTATATCGCGAACGCGCCCACAATCTTAGCCCGTGATGACACCTTGCGCCAAGGGCTGTAATCACAGCCGCAAGCGCATGGCCCTTCGCATGTATTGATCAGACCTTGAACCGGCTCACCAGATCCCGCAGGCTTTCGCCCAGACGAGCCAGCTCATGGCTGGCCTCATTGGTCTGAGTAACCCCGGTATCACTGCGCTGCGCTGCATCGACAATGCGTACCACGTTCTGATTGATCTCTTCCGCCACCTGGCTTTGCTGCTCGGCCGCAGTGGCAATCTGGGTTACCTGATCATGGATCTGCCCAACCGATTTCTCAATGGTCACCAGCGCACCTGTGGCGTGATTAATCCGCTCCACCGTCTCCGACGAACGGTCGCGCGATCGATTCATTCGCTCTACGGCTGAGCGGGTTTCACTGACGAAGCCATCGATCATTTCACGGATCTGATCCGCGGATTCCGCACTGCGCCGAGCCAGTTGACGGACCTCATCTGCGACCACAGAGAAGCCGCGACCATGGTCGCCTGCTCTGGCCGCCTCGATAGCCGCGTTCAGTGCGAGCAAGTTGGTCTGTTCGGTCACGGACTGAATCACGTCCAGCACCCTCTGGATGTCATCTGATTTCTCAGCCAGAGCGTTAATACTGAGTGCGCTTTCCTGAATTTCCTCAGAAAGCTTGTTTACCGAACCTTGCGCATTGGCGATGGTCTCGCCACCGTCTCGGGCCATGCGGTCAGCATCTGATGCAGCACTTTCAACTTCGCTGGCGTTTCCGGAAATCTGCTGGATGGTTGCTGCCATTTCATTGATTGCAGAAGCAATCTGATCGGTTTCGGATCCCTGTTCCTGAACCGACGCTCGTGTTTCATTGGCGACACGGCTCAATTCCTCGGCAGCAGATGCTACCTGATCAGTTGTGGCGCCGACTTCCCGGATAGTCGTCTGAATTTTGATAACAAAGGCGTTAAAGCGACGGCCCAGTTCAGAAAGCTCATCACGGCCCTCTTCTGGCAAACGCTGACGCAAATCACCATCACCATCAGCAATCTCCTGCATCATGTCGCTGACTCTTTTCAAAGGCACCGTCACTGTGCGGCCGACGAAAACACCAATTACCAGCGAGGTGACCACAGCAACAGCTGTGACCAACAGAATAAAGCCAAGCATTGCACCTATGTTATCCTCGATTTCCACGCGCGCAGCATCAACCTGTCGGTCAATATCGGTAACGTAGACACCCGCCCCAATCATCCAGTCCCACCCCGGAATAATCGCGGAGTAAGACACTTTGGGCTCTTCGTTACCGGAAGCCGGATTAGGCCAGTCATATCCGAGATAGCCCGTGGATTCTGCCGCACCAAACAGGCTGCCAACGAGTTTTTTGACGACCGGACTATTGTCTTTACCCTCTCGGGAAGGGTCCGGAGAATAAGCGACTGCCTGCGCTGCCCTGTTGTATGCGAAGACGTAATTCGTCTTCTCGAACCGGATAGAACGCAAGCGGGATGCAGCCTGGGCCTTTGCTTCTTCCTCAGACAGTTCAGGGTCGTTTTTTGCTTCCAGCACCACCGCTTTCGCGGCATCGATCAGGTTCTTCAGCCCTGCCTTTCGAGCTTCCAGAAGGCTTGATTCAAGACGCTTTAACTCTGCCTCCCCGTGAGCCTGAATCTGGCTGACAGAAATCCAGGCGACCGTCGCGGCTGTAACCAGGACCGGTATCAATACGGCCAGAAGCAGACGGGTTCGAATATGCAGGTTGTTCAGAAAATTCATTACGGCAGATCCTCAGAAAAGCATTGTCTCGAATTACTATCGACAAAATCCGGGATATCTTGAATAAATGCTAAGTATTATTTTCTACGAAATCACGGGCTGCGCCCTCGTCACACTTACGGCAATCAAGCTGAAAGCCAAGCATAGACCCTCGCCCCTCCGCGGTGATCACCCAGGGCCTGTTGATCCAGGGCGGCGAATGGCGCACATGTTGGTTATGACCACAGGCCAGTCGGGCGACCCAGTGATCCTCTTCATCCTTGTGATATCCGATTATCGGCTGCTTCATGTTAGAGACTTGGTGCGCCCGGCCCAGGCGGACCAGGAATAGATCGCCAAGGCTATCCAGATCATTATAAAACTTGTCAGCTTTTCGACGCTGAGGGGCTCACTGAACACCGTCAGCGCAATCAGAAACTGAATTGTCGGGTTGATATACATAAGAAAACCAACCGTCGCCAGGCGCAATCTTCGAGCAGCGCCGGCAAACGCCAACAAAGGGACCGCCGTTACCGCCCCGCTGGAAATCAGCAACAGCGTGGTCGCTGCATCTTCCGAAAAGTGTGAAGCCCCGGAATAATTCAAAGCAGTGAGCGCCATAATGGCCACGGGCAGCAAAAGCAAAGTTTCCACAAACAGCCCCGAGAGCCCATCCAGAGCTACCTGTTTGCGAAGCAGGCCATAGGTTCCGAAGCTGAACGCCAGCACCAGCGTTATCCAGGGCACAACGCCCAGCAAAAACAACTGATACAGAATCGCAAGCGTTGCGAGCACTACAGCCAGAATCTGCAACCGGGAAATACTCTCCTTGAGCACCAGCATGCCCAACCCAACATTTACCAGTGGCGTCAGAAAATAACCAAGGCTGGCCTGAAGCACCTGCCGGGTTTCCACGGCATAAATATAAACGCCCCAGTTCACAGCAATAAGCACGGCACAACCAAGAACAAATCCCAGTTTTGCTGGCTGCGCAAGCGCCACCCTTACGGGTTGCCAGCGTTTCAGAAAGGTGACAGTAAACGCCAGAAACAGACAGGACCAGATCACCCGATGAATAACCACTTCCCAGGCTGGGACCCCGTCAAACAGCGCAAAATATAGCGGAAAGCAGCCCCACATAGTGTAGGCAAACGTGCCGTAAAAAACGCCTTTTCGGGCTTCCTGCGCTGCCATACTGATAGCTTCCTCATTATATTTCGGCACTAAATTTAACATACCTGGCGGGTTACGCACTTAGGCAATATGGCTTAACCTTTGAGTACATTCAAAGTACGGAAAATCTGCCATGAAAACAGCCCGGGATTTTGTTGCCGAAGCCAGGCAGCACCTTCAGAAAATATCCCTTGAGGAAGCCGACGGCCAAACCGTAACTGCCATCATTTGACTGATCGCTGCTATACTGCGCCGAATAGCCCCCAAAACTGACGCCAATGACTACTCGTGATACCAAGAACATCATTCCTTCCCGGAGTGCTGATCCCGACGTCTCAGGGCAATTGTCTGTGGCGGGGCTTCAAACGATTCTCGATAATCTTGACGCCCTGGTGTATGTCGCCGACTTTGATACGTATGAGCTGTTATACATAAATGCTTATGGACGCAGGATTTGGGGTGAGTTCCAGAAAGGCGGGAAGTGCTGGAAAGTCCTGCAGAACAACGATGGTCCCTGCAGCTTCTGCACAAACAGCCTGTTGATCAAAAACCATAACGAAGCCACCGGTACACACGTATGGGAATTCCAGAACGAGGTCTCCAAACACTGGTATCAATGTCGGGACCAGGCCATTGAGTGGACCGATGGGCGCCTGGTTCGCCTGGAAATTGCTACTGATATCACTGATCGAAAAAACATGGAACTGGCCTTGCAAAGTGCCCGACAACAAGCGGAGGCTGCTTCTCTTCAGGACGAACTCACACGCCTGAATAACCGTCGGGCGTTTTTCCAGTTTGGCGAGCAACTACTCAGACAGGCACGCCGGCAGCAGACGCCACTGGCCGTAATCATGTTCGACCTGGACCACTTCAAACACACCAATGATAGTTATGGCCACGAGGCGGGAGATGCGGTTCTCAGAGCGGTCGGCCGTTTGCTCATGGACAAAGTACGGGAATCAGACGTTGCAGCGCGTATTGGCGGTGAAGAGTTCGCCGTACTCCTGCCGGACACACCTCTGGCCCAAGCTGTGGAATTGGCTGAACGGTTACGCTTTCTGTTGCAGGAATTGCGGATTCGCTACCGAAAAACCGAACTCCGCCAAAAAGCCAGTTTTGGCGTGGCCACCCTGTCAGTTGACGATGACAGGCTTGAGGCATTGCTCTCACGAGCTGATGAAGCCATGTACCTGTCCAAGACGCGAGGCCGGGACAGGGTACATACTTTTTCACAGCTCTGAGATGGATTTTAGAGCAGCCTGAAAAGTCTAAGGCCTCCGTGTAACTGCCATGGTCAGGCGAGATATACAGGTCGTTTTACCCGCTTCATTTTCCATACGGATTTCCCAGACCTGAGTCGCACTGCCAATATGAATAGGCCTGGCCGTCCCATAAACCCAGCCTTGGGTAACCGGACGAATGTGGTTGGCGTTGATTTCGAGCCCGACTGCGACGGTATCAGGATCTTTCAGGCACCAGTTGGCAGCCATACTGCCCAGGGTTTCTGCCAACACCACCGACGACCCTCCGTGGAGAATGCCAAAAGGCTGCACCGTGCGCTCATCGACCGGCATCCGGCCTGTTACATAATCGTCACCAATTTCGGTGTACTCAATGCCCATGTGGCTGACGGCTGTATTTGCGCTGGCTTTAGCCAAATGCTCAAGGTCCGGTGTGCGGGTCCAGATTGCCATACTGATAAAACTCTCTGACGGGTTTAATAGAAGTATCTCACTGCCACTACGGCTCCAGAGACATGTATCTGGCCGTATACTCACTGACAATTTCGGCCATACGACCTGCATCGATGAGTTTAAACAGCCTATCAGCAATGCGTTCACGGAACTCAAAGGTGTTACATTGCGAATTCTTGGAAAACGTAAAGAATAGCCCTTCGTTGCTAATGGGCACATCGAGCGCAACAAACTTGTCTGCAAGGCCAAGCCGATGAAGCTTCACCTGCCCCTGCAACCGTTCATACAAAACGTAATCAACGCGTCCGGCCAACGCCATATCGAAGGATTGCTCTATGGTTCTGACGCTGACAACTTGTAAGTTGCGTTCAGCATAGCGGTCAAATCTCTGACCGAAACTGTTGTTTATCAGTGTACTTCCCCGCTTTCCTTTCAGGTCAGGCCAGTGACGATACTCAAACACCCCGTCTTTGGGTACCCAGACGGCCGTGGGAAGATACGTGAATGGAGGCAACAGGTAATCCATATACTTGATGCGTTCAGAGGTAATAAACGCACCGGCAACCATATCGAGTTCCCCCACCCGGGCAAGGCGCTGAACTCGCGCCCAGGAGCCGAGGCGCCGCACCTCCAGCTGCACGCCAAGTGGTTCGAGGATCTCTCTTAGCAGAGCGGTTGCCGCACCGGTCAGGTGCTCAGGGGCCTGAGGGTCTTCCCAGAGAAGTGGCGGGTACTCCGGATTGCCACTCACAGTCAAGGTTTTGCAGGCCGGCTCTGCTGCTCCTGAATTACAAAAAACCATCAGCACCAGCATCACTGGCAACAGCCTTCTGACGACGGTAGATGCTTTTTTTCGGGAACCTGACAAGTATGCGACCATCCTGTTTGTTGGCTTATTGGATCAAAGAGCGTACTGATCCATATACTTCAGCACCAAATTTTCGTATGTGCCTTCTGCCTCTATCAGCTTGAGCGCAGCGCGTATATCGTCAGAATATTCCACTACCGGCGAGGTTCTTGCAACGGCGATCCAAGAACGCTCCCCGGGTACAAAAAACGGAGACACCTGCACAGGCAGGTCAAGCTCTCGAACCGTATACAAACCCGCGAGCTCCGGGACAACCACTACATCCACCCGGCCTTTTTCCATCATCAGGATCAGGTTCTCATACCGGGGGGCAGCTTCTTTGTGCAACTGCCCGTCATTATCGAACCGCGGGAAATAGCTGGCTCCCTCCAATACGCCGATGGTTTTACCATAAAGGTCCGCGTAACGCTCAATACGGTCAGAATCCTTGATGTGCAAAAACAGCCTGCGTTCCGGCGGAAAGGCAGGTGCAACAAATACCATCTGTTCGTCTCTTCCTGATGTTTTGAGGGCTCCAAGCATGACATCCACCTCGCCCCGCCTGACCATCTTCAGGACTCGCCGAAAGGGGGCCTCCCGATAATGGGTTTCCCAGCCCAGCCGGTTCGTAATTTCCCGGAATATCTCTACATAGAGACCTGAGGGCTGTGCACCTTCGATTATCCGGTACGGCGGCGCATGATCCGCACCCACCGTAACCGTCAGGGCACGAACCGTCTCTGTCCCCTGCTGGGCATTTGCGGAAAGAGCCATCGCCGCAAACAGAATGGCAACAAGTATTCGCATGGTCTGTCGTTTCTCCACAAGCTAAAAACGATCTATGACAGTCGTATATACACAGTATAGGCGTTCTCAGATCCGCAAACGGTCTAGCTGCGTAAAATGGTGTGAAATACGACGGTTGAATTCCATCGCTTACAGCACAAGAACGAGTTACGGGTCTGGTAAAACAGGTGAATCTCACTTCTCAATGAAAAGGACGCGCACTATGAACATCCTCATGGTTCTGACTTCCCACGACCAGATGGGAGACACTGGCCACAAAACAGGCTTTTGGCTGGAAGAGTTTACCGCGCCCTATTATGTGTTCCGTGATGCAGGCGCAAACATCACCATCGCATCGCCGAAAGGCGGCAAGCCGCCAGTTGATCCCAACAGCGAAGCCGAAGACGCACTCACAGACAGCACCCGACGCTTTCAGGCGGATGCGCACGCCAAAGAATCGCTCGCCAGCACAAAAAAACTCAGTGACATAGATATGAACGGGTTTGATGCTGTCTTCTATCCGGGCGGTCATGGTCCTCTTTGGGATTTGGTCAACGATGCAAAATCTGTCGCACTGATCAAAGCTGCCTACGAACAGGACAAGGTAATTGGAGCGGTCTGCCACGCGCCGGCTGTCTTCAAAAACGTAGAGATCAAGCCCGGGCAAAACCTGGTGGGCGGTCGCGAAGTCACCGGATTCAGCAACAGCGAAGAAGAAGCAGTTGGTCTGGCAACGATCGTACCTTTCCTGCTCGAAGATATGTTGAAGGAAAACACCGCAACCTACTCAAAGGGTGATGACTGGGCTCCGCACATTGTGGTGGATGGCAAGTTGATTACCGGCCAGAACCCGGCTTCATCAGAGGGTGCAGCCAAGGCTGTGGTTCAGGCACTTCAGCAAGCCTGAAACCTGTAATGTTCACCCCGGCCTGGCGCATCGCCTCGTCGGGGAACCTCGCCCTGCATAATCTCCCGCAAATAAGCGCCAAGATACGTCAGTCTGTGCTAACGTTTTGAAGAACATCTCAAAAGGCTGGCTTTTTCATGAGTAATCCCAAACACACCCTTTTCTGGATGACCTTTTTTCTGGCGGTTGTTGCCATCGTTGGCGTGTTGGTCCACAAACCGTTGATCACCGCATTTATGGCGAACTGGGTCTTCAACCTATTGATTGTCGGCGTGCTGATCATCGGCATCGGCCTCACTTACCGGCAGGTATTCGTGTTGTTCCCGGAGCTTCGCTGGATCGCCCAGTTCCGTACCGGGCATTCCGGCCTTTCAGTGCTTGAAGAACCCCGCCTGCTCAAACCACTGGCACGGCAATTGGGCGAAGAGTCCAAACGTGACCGCTTTACGCTCTCGACCATGTCGCTCAGAACAGTTCTGGATGGCATTCATTCCAGAATGGATGAGCAGCGCGAAATCACACGATACTTCATTAACCTACTGGTTTTTCTTGGCCTTCTCGGTACCTTCTGGGGGCTGCTCGGCACCATCAATGCAGTTGGCGAGGTCATTACCAACCTGGACATGGGCCAGGGTGATTTCGGCAAAGTATTCGCGGATCTTCAGACCGGATTGCTGACGCCCTTGCAGGGCATGGGCACTGCATTCAGCTCCTCTCTGCTCGGCCTTGGTGGCTCACTGATACTGGGTTTTCTTGATATCCAGGCCGGCCATGCCCAGAACCGTTTCTATGACGGGCTGGAAGAATGGCTGACCGGTGTTACCAATCTGCTGGACCCGTTCACCAGCGATGAACGCCAGCCATGATTGGATCCAGACGTCGAAGCCGAAGCACCACTAACGTATGGCCGGGGTATGTAGACGCACTCTCCGCCCTGCTGATGCTGGTGATCTTCATGCTGTTGATCTATGTGGTCAGCCAGCTTTTCCTGTCCCAGACACTGTCTGACCGTAACTCCGAACTGGCCCGGCTAAATCAACGGTTGAACGAAATTTCACAACTGCTGGGGCTGGAGCAAAGCAAAACCGAAGCTCTGGAACAACAAATGCTCACGGTTCAGAGCAACTTCAGCGACAGCCTAGCGCAGAACGAAGACCTGCAGGACCGATTGGACGCCTCACGTAACCAGCTGATGCAACAGACCGCCGATGCCGAGGCCCGGGCTGAAAGACTGGCGAACATGAATCAGGAGCTGGACGACAAGGACGAGCTTTCTGCCAGCCAACAAAACATGATCCTGCGCTTGTCCAATCAGATTGCATCCTTACAAGACCAGCTGCGACAAATAACCGCTGCACTGAAACTGCAAAAAGAAATGACCGTCGACAAGGAAGACGAACTGGAAGATGTCAGTAGACGCCTGAATACTCTGCTGGCGGAACGCATCAATCAACTGGAGCAGTACCAGTCCGAATTTTTCTCGCGGTTACGGAACATTCTGGCCGCCAATGAAAACATCCGTATTGTCGGTGACCGGTTCCTGCTGCCATCCGAGCTGCTGTTCGCTTCCGGCTCGGCCCAACTGGGCGAGGCGGGCAAGCGGGAACTCGACAAACTGGCCGGCGTGTTACTTGATGTGGTTAAAACGATTCCCGACGACCTTGACTGGATTCTTCGCATTGATGGCCATACAGACCTGATCCCGATCAACACGCCGCAGTTCCCCTCCAACTGGGAGCTGTCGACCGCTCGTGCGGTGGCGGTAGTCCGCTATCTTGCGGATCAGGGCGTGCCGCAAAACCGAATGGTCGCCGCCGGCTTTGGCGAGTTTTTCCCGGTTGCAGATGGAACATCACCGGATGCCTTGCAGAAAAACCGGCGTATTGAAATCAAGCTGACTGACCGTTAGCCCAGACCGTGCTCCAGAAGCGCGTTAACGGTGGTGGTATAAGGGGCATCGATACCGAGCGTTTTGGAACGCCGCAGCACCGCTCCCGCAATGCTATCCAGTTCCAGGGGGCGGCCTTTTTCCTTGTCGACCAACATCGACGTTTTGATCGCGTTAAAGCTGCTGATCAGCTCGAACATTTCGTCGACATCCGCCTTGCCAAGTTCCAGACCATCGGCCTTTGCCGCAGCGGCTGTCTCCGCCATCATACCGTACACAATCCGGCTGAATTGCGGGTGCCGCGTCAAACTTTGTGTATCCAGCCCGGTAAGTGCCGAGATTGGGTTAACCCCGTTATTGATAACCAGCTTTCGCCATAACTCATAGCGAATATCATCTGAAATAACAGTCGGGATACCGGCCCGTTCAAAAGCACTCTGCAGTATTTCCAAAAGTGGGCGCCTGGCATCCTGTTCTTCCGGAACAGCCGGCCACTCGCCCATAACAACCTGCGCGACACCTTCTGCCTCAACCACACCTGGCTCAACAATATGGCCACCGATACGCACTGCCAATCCACCCAGAACGCGGCTTTCACCAAGTATCCGGGCAATCATCGGCTCGTTGTCCACACCGTTCTGTAATGACAGAACAGGCACGTCACTTTGTGCCAGCCATGGAGCAAGCTCACTCAGAACAGCTTTTGTTGCGGTGGACTTGAGCGCAAAGACGATCACATCAAAATCACCAGGCTGGTAGTTCTGCATCAGCGCAGCATGATCAACAGCCGGGACACTGCACTCTATCTGCCGGCCTTCGTAATGAACCACCAGGCCCTTTTTCTCCAGGGCTGCAAGGTGGGCACCCCGGGCCGTAAGCACGATCCTGTGACCAGCCTCAGACAATCTCGCGCCATAATAGCCGCCAATACCACCTGCGCCGATCATGAGAATGCTGAGCATGAAAAATGGCCTCCCTGTTCATCCATTTCGAAGATCGCCAGGCTGCGGGTTATCTTCGCTCGCAGCCCGGCGTCACAAGAAACTTGGTTTAAAAATGAATCACAGTCCGAATACTCTTACCCTCATGCATCAGCTCAAACGCCTCGTTGATATCTTCCAGCGGCATTTCATGGGTAATGAAAACATCCAGCGGGATCTCTCCCTTCTCAGCTTTCTCTACATAACCAGGCAGCTCCGTACGGCCTTTTACGCCGCCAAACGCTGAGCCCTTCCAGACCCGGCCGGTTACCAGCTGGAACGGGCGAGTGCTGATTTCCTCACCGGCACCGGCAACGCCGATGATGATGGATTCACCCCAGCCCTTATGACAGCACTCCAGTGCCGAGCGCATCAGATGAACATTGCCCACGCACTCGAACGAGTAATCCACGCCGCCGTCCGTCATTTCGACGATGACTTCCTGAATCGGCTTGTCATAGTCTTTCGGGTTCACCACATCGGTAGCACCAAGTTGCTGCGCAATCTCGAATTTACCGGGGTTGATGTCTACCGCGATGATACGGCCGGCTTTTGCCATTTTGGCGCCGATAATCGCCGCCAGTCCTATGCCTCCCAGACCAAATATCGCCACAGTTGCGCCTTCTTCAACCTTGGCGGTATTGAGCACAGCACCAATGCCGGTAGTTACACCACAGCCCAACAAGCACACTTTATCCAGAGGTGCTTCTTTGGGGATTTTTGCCAGGGAGACTTCCGGCAAAACGGTGTATTCCGAAAAGGTCGAGCAGCCCATGTAGTGATACAGCGGCTCGCCTTTGTATGAGAAACGAGACGTACCATCGGGCATCACGCCCTTGCCCTGGGTGGCGCGCACAGAACCGCACAGATTAGTCTTGCCAGAGGTGCAGAATTTACACTTACCGCACTCAGCTGTGTAAAGCGGAATAACGTGATCGCCAACTTCAAGGCCGGTTACGCCTTCACCAAGGGCTTCCACTATACCGCCGCCCTCGTGGCCCAGAATGGTAGGGAACAGGCCTTCCGGATCTGCACCTGAAAGCGTGTAGGCATCGGTATGGCAAACCCCGGTTGCGACAATTCGAACCAGAACTTCCCCCTTCTGGGGTGGTGCCACATCAACCTCTACGATTTCCAGCGGCTTATTGGCTTCGAAGGCCACGGCGGCACGGGATTTAATCATCTTGAATCTCCTATAATCCAGTTGGCAAAGCCGTCACCGGCCTGATAACAGCTACTGTAACATTGAAAAACAGCCCCGGCTCGCCTGCCGTCCGGCAATCTTTCCGGCAGCCCGCCACGTAAATCTGTAACTGACATGTACGAAACCTCTGAAATACAGGATCGTCACTTTGCGCACACTTTACTGGTTTACCCGGGATCTCCGCCTACACGACAATGCAGCCCTGCTGGCGGCTTCGAGATCCGACATGCTGCTCTGCGTTTACGTGGTTGATCCACGCTGGTTCGTACCCGGCCCTATGCAGTCGAAAGCCATGGGCGCTCATCGCTGGCGTTTTTTGTGGCAAAGCCTGATGGGGCTCGAACGCAACCTCAGGGCCCTCGGCCAGCGACTGCACATCGCCTATGGCAAACCCGAAGAGGTGATTCCGGCACTCGCGCAAAACCATAAAATGAATAGCGTCATCCGTTCGCGCCAACCGGGGACACGTGAAACAGGCCAGTGGCAAACAATTGGTGACAAGCTGCCTGGAATCGTTTTGCAGGAATTCGAAACGCTCAGCCTGTATACCGAGGGCTCGCTCCCCATGAGACTTGTGGATTTACCGGATACCTTTTCAAAGTTTCGCAAACTGATCGAAAACTCCGGTGAATCCGCGCCTTCGCCATTGCGAATCCGCACTTTGACGGCCTTGCCACCTGCCCCGGGATTTCCAGAGGACAACCGGGGAGAGTGTCCCGCCGTAACCGAGCCAAAACACTTTATTCCGTTCACTGGCGGAGAAAAGGCCGGTCTGGCGCGGCTTCAAGAATTTCTGTTCACTAACCACGCTATCAACGACTACAAACAAACGCGAAATGCCCTGGACACCTGGGACGCCTCCTCAAAGTTCTCGCCCTGGTTGGCAGATGGTTCGCTTTCCGCGCGGGAAGTCGCAGAGACCATTGTTGAATATGAGCGCACTGAAATCCGCAACGAATCCACTTACTGGCTATGGTTCGAGCTTCTTTGGCGGGAGTATTTCTACTGGTACGCTGTCAAACATTGTGCTGATCTGTTCCGGCGTGATGGTGTGCAACGTAAACGCCGACCTGTAACCTTTTACGCGCACCGTTTCAAAGCCTGGTGCGAGGGCAACACCCAATACCCACTGGTAAACGCCGCGATGAACCAGCTCAGGGAAACTGGCTATTTGAGCAACCGTAGTCGGCAGTTGGTAGCCAGTTGTTTTGTGAACGAGCTGGAACTGGATTGGCGTTACGGAGCTGCATGGTTCGAGGAGCAGCTAATCGATTATGATGTAGCGAGCAACTATGGCAACTGGCAGTACCTGGCCGGTGTAGGTGCCGATCCAAGAGGCCTCCGCCGGTTCAACCTTGAGAAACAGGCACAACAATACGACCCTGATGGCACCTTCGTCAGCAAGTGGCGCGGCCAGGCCGAACAGCCTGTGGGACTGCACCTGGTGGATGCGGCAGATTGGCCGGTTTCGTGACACTGTTTCGTCTGGATATCATTTTTAACCAAATAGAGGACACTTGTTCATGGCTCTGTTCAGCCAGAAGGATGCACGTAAACAGTTGAATGAAGAAGCAGAGAAAGTGAGCCGTGCAGATCTCGAAACACTGCTGGATCGTCAGCAGGCTATTGAAACAAAGGTCAAAGGCAGTGGAAAGTTTGAGCGGTTCAGCGCCGATATCAAGCTGATGTTTGCCATGTTACGGGATTACAGGAACGGCAGTTACCGCGACATCCCCTGGAAAAGCATTGCGGCAGTGGCGGGCGCGCTCCTGTACGTTATGAACCCGCTGGATTTGATTCCCGATTTGATTGTCGGCATTGGTTTTGTGGACGATGTTGGCGTAGTTGCACTCTGTCTGAAACTGGTTGAATCTGATCTGCACAAGTACGCCGCCTGGAAAGAATTACAGGAAGAGGTCACGCAATCGACACAAGCAGATTGATTGAATTATGAACTACAGGTAATCTCACAACCTCACTTTAAATCGTCAAACCCTCTGGAGAGCATGTGGATTTAGCCACTCTGATCGGTCTGCTTGGTGCCCTTTTACTAATCGTGACCGCCGTTGTTCTAGGTGCAGCACCCGATGTTTTCCTCAACTCCTCATCGCTACTGATCGTTGTTGGTGGGACCCTGTTGGTCGTGCTTGCCAAGTTCAGCATCCCTCAGTTTCTTGGGGCCTTCAAAGCGGCTGCCCGGGCATTCAAGTTCAAGCTCCCGGAAACCCAGGCCAGCATTGAAGAACTGGTAGACGTAGCCAATGTTGCCCGCAAAGAGGGAGCGCTTGGACTTGAAGGGCGAGATGTCTCGTCACCGTTTCTGAGTAGCGGCATCCAGATGCTGGTAGATGGCCAGACCGGGGAGACGATCAAGCAACTCCTTGATAAAGAACGCCTGATGACTCTGGACCACAACCGCTCTGGCTCCAAAGTGTTTATGGCAATGGCGGATGTGGCGCCAGCAATGGGCATGATCGGTACCCTGATTGGCCTGGTCCAAATGCTTTCCAACATGGAAGATCCGAAATCCATCGGACCGGCCATGGCCGTCGCGCTGTTGACCACGCTTTACGGCGCAATGATCGCAACCATGATTGCCACCCCTATTGCCGACAAGCTATCCCTTAGGATGACAGAAGAAGCCCGCCTGCAGATGCTTTATACCGATGCACTGGTGGCTATTCAGCATGGCACAAACCCGCGTATTATCGAACAGATGCTCTCCAGCTACCTGACTCCAAAGGAGCGCGCCAAAGCGCCTGAGGCGGAGGCCGCCAGCGGATAAGCCCCATGGATGAGCTGCCAGAAGAGGAAAAACCGGGCATCCCGGCCTGGGTTGTAACCTTCGCCGATTTAATGTCGCTGTTGATGTGTTTCTTTGTGCTTCTGTTGTCGTTTTCTGAAATTGACGCGATGAAGTTCAAGCAAATAGCAGGTGAGCTATCAAAGGCGTTCGGCGTTCAGCGCGACATACCCGCGCTTGAGATCCCCCAGGGCACCAGCCCGATTTTCGACAAATTTTCTCCAGCGCCTCCCGAGCCAACGCTGGTTAATGAAATAAAGCAGACGACAACCGATCAGCAGCCAGAGCTCCAGACCCTTAAAAGTACTACCGATCAGGCTCTGGAAGCCGCTGCGCAGGAATCCCTCGAGGCCAGCACGTCAAGCATCCGGGAAGTGCTTGAAGAAGCCATAGATGATGGCCGGGTTACTGTAGAGAAGGATCAGGATCAGCACCGTATTGTTATACGAGTGGAGGAGAAAGGCTCTTTCCCTTCCGGCTCGGCGGAGCTGACCTACGAGTTTGAAGGCCTGCTTCTGGAAATGGCGAAAGTGCTGGCAGAAATGCCCGGAAAGTTGATGGTCGAAGGGCACACCGACGATATACCAATACGGACATCCCGCTTCTACAGTAACTGGGATTTATCCGCCGCCCGCTCCGCTGCAGTCGCAAACGTGTTGTTGGCCACCGGCGATGTTGAGCCCACGCGTCTGGCTGTAAAAGGGCTGGCCGATACCGAGCCCCGGGTGGAAAATGTCTCTGCAGAAAACCGCGCGAAGAACCGGCGCGTTGAGATCATCATTGACTTGTCCGAACCACTGGAGGAGCAAGGTGTGAAGTTGCGTGAGCTGATTGAACAAGACGCCAGTGAACGCGAAGCCACCATCGATATCCGGCCCATCACCATTAGCCCGGGAGAAGATTCGAACTCGGAGTCGGATGCAAACGGCGTTATTACCTGGTAGCCGGAGTGGTGGGCAAATCAGAGTTCACCGTACCAACTCAACGCAGCTTATAACCGGTCAGTTCCATGTAGCCCTCTCCGGTGTGGCTACCAGAAACGCTGACCGGGCTTTCCCAGTAGGGATAAAGCCCCCGGTTAAGATAATCACCGGGCGGCACATTTAATTGCAGTTCTACCTGATAATCCGGAATCCTGAGCAGCCAGCGCACGGGCACATCGTTGTCGCGCTCCAGTTCTTTCAGGTTCAACTGTTCAGGGCGTAATGGCACAGGATCACCACCTGCAGGCAGCCAGGTGCCAGACAGGAAACCGCCGCTGTCATCCCGCAAACGAAAGACCATCAGCTTGTCGCCACCATCCAGGTGCAGCGCGAACCAGTCCCAGCCTTTTTGACCGGTTTTCAGGAGTTGACTGCTCCATTCCCGATCAAACCAGCCCTTTCCCGTGACCAGCAGCACCTCCCCATCAAGCCTCACTTCGCCGGAGATGGCAATGTCCACCAGACTAAAATACATCGAGCCTTCCCCACTGACAGATTTCGCGCTGAACCCTTCCTCTCCGTGGGCCACGGGCGCGCCCTCAATGCTCAGAGTCAGGTCATAGCTCCAATCCTCGCCATTGGCCTGAAGTTGCCAACGGCTGTTGTCTGCATTGCCACTCAGCCGCCAGTTATCCAGCCAAACCTGCAAGGGTAAGGCGGTCGCCCCCGCATGCCCGATGTCGCCACGGGCGAGCTTTTCCGCGAAGTAGTGCTGGCCTTTCCAGCTTACCGCGCCGTGGGCCATCCATGCAGCTTGCAGCGGCCAACTGGTGGACGCTGGCGCAGGCGCGTTTGCGGCTCTGGGCTCGAGGGCCTGGCGGAACTGTGTCCATTGCAGACCCAACGGCTCACCCGCTTCGGTCTCAAGGTTTGCAGTGAGGTACCACCACTCAATGCGATGCTGAGGATGCGGCCCGAAATCGGCGGGAAACGTTAGCCGGTCTCCGGGGCCTGGCTGCAGATACGGCCTATCGGTTCCGGAGCTCGCGCCCTCTTTGCTCTCCAACCCTGCCAAACCGGCAAAGCCCTCTTCTCCGGTGTCGCCGGAGCAACCGGCAAACTGAGACAGAGGCAGAGACAGAACCAATGCAAAACCAAGGTTCCGGATCATCGCTCCCCTCCGTTCAAAGCACTGGCAGATGCAGGCGCAATAGCGGGCTTGCCAAGCTGACGACGCATCAGAGCCGCGATGCTCACGCCGATAACTAGGCTGAGAATTGCGAGTTCTACCCAGAAGATCGGGTACACAGCCATGGGTAGTGACCAACCAAACGCCAGAGGGTTGATCCGGTGCACCAGCACCCAGGTCAACCAGATGCCCAGAGGCAAGGCCAGCACAGCCACTCCGCCCGTCAGCATCAGCGCCAGCCGCAACAACTGGCCTGCGACTTCGCGCTGTTGCATGCCCCAGACTACCAGCAACCGGAAATACCAGACACGGGTAGAGAAGAACACCCACCCCATCATCAGCAACGCCGAAGCAGCCAGGATCAGAGTAAGCAGCGTCATCGCGCGGGTCAGCGCGAACGTCTGATCAAACACACCCGTGGCCAGCTCCCGGATACTGCTGTTGTCCCTGAAAGTTAGTGCGTCAACACCCCAGATTTCCACAAGTGCATCGGTAACCGGCGCAATCCCGAATTCCCCGGGCGTCACGGAAAAGCTCTCGAAACGGATATTAAAATCATCGGGTAAGAATTCAGCGTTCAACAGGACTTCCCCCACTGGCCTGCCGTAGTCCGGGTACACACCCAACACCGGAACCACCTGTGCCTGATCCCCGAGAGTCAAATAAAGGCTGTCTCCAACATCGAGTCTTTGCCGACGAGCGAGTTGCTCGTTGATCATCGCACCTTCACCGGAGGCCAAAGCTCCCCAGGGCTCATCTGCCGTATCCAACAAGTTCCATGCGCGTATCAAAGAACCCACTGGCGCGACCGTAAATACATCCACTTGCTGGCTGCCCGCATTACCCTGTGCCTCCAGCTGCGCCTGACCCCGAATCACCCTGTGCCACTGCAAACCCGGAACCTTCGCTTGCTGGCTGGTGAGCCATTCCGCTGCTTTGCGCCCATCCGCTCCAGCGGGCACTTCAATGTAATATGCGGCTTCCAGCCGCTGTGCCAGCCAGCGATCAAAGGTATCTTCAAACGTAGTAACCAGAGCCTGGACGGCAAGCACCATCGCCAGCGCAAACTGCAATGCAACCAGGGGTAACGTCAGGCGGCGAACCAGTACGGCAAGCTCCCGGAAGCGCCACTGGGCGAGTGGATCCCTGGATCGGGCAGCGTGCCAGTGGGCCAGGTGGGCCACCGCAGCCGGCGTCAGCCAGCCTGCCCCTGCGAAGACCAAAGCCACGGCCACAAATACCCACAGCAATGCAGGAGAAAGCCAGGCCAGGACCAACCCCGCTACCAACAGCGTCGTTGCCATCGCCGCCAGCGTAGGTCGCGCCAAAGTAAATCGTTCACGAAACCTGAGCAAAAGCAGATCCCCCAAACAAGCGATCACTACAACTGCCAGCATAACCAGAACCGGCACTAACCAACCCTGCCCTTGTCCGGCATAAAGAGGAATATCAAACAGCCCGTCAAGAGCTTGCCCGAACCCACTCCCGAGCCCGGCGGCCAGCCAGCGCCCCAGCCAGACTCCCGGCACCACACACAGCAGCGCCAGCACAAGAATTTCGAGCACCAACCAGCCTTGAACTCGTCCGGGTGAGACACCAAACCGATGCAGCAGGGCGAAGCTGTCCCGGCGCTGCGCCAACCCCAGCAAATAAACGCTGCGCAATAGCAAAGCAGTGATCAGTAGTACCAGCACACCCAGGGCTTCAAGGTTGAGCAGAAAGGAGTCGCCAAGCTCGCCAGTGTCCGGGCTGGTTGAGAAAGTTTTCAGCCGGTAAGCAGGGGGCAGGTCAGAGGCTTGAGTCGCTTCCGGTGTCAGCAGGTACAGCCGGCTCTCGCGGGCACTCATGCTGGCTGCAGAGTAAATATCCACAAATGGGTTGCCATCCAGAGGCTGGTCAAGCGCCTGAGATGCGCCTGCTCCAACACTGAAACAATGGGCCGCCAGCGGATCAATACCAACAATACGGCTTCCCGTGTCAGGTGTTACCTCCAACCACGGCATAACACAGAGACCGGCAAGACGAAGTGTAACGAAATCTTCAACGGCCAGAGCCCGGCCGTCACTTCGCACCACCTGCTGGCGTTCTGCTACGGCCTGCTCACTCTGATCCAGGCTTGCTCTGGCCTGGCTGGTGAGATGGTTCACCCCCGTCCATAACATGGTTGCAAGAACAATCATGCTTCCCAGCGCAACCAGTTGCAGCGGATGACGACGATAATGGCTGAGCAGGGCCCGGGGCAGGAAGAAAAAGGTGGAGAGAGACAGAAGAGCTCTCATACGGCGCCTGAATGGCCGAGATCCAGGTGCTGCTGGCAACCCGCAGCAAGTTCTGCGTCGTGGGTTGCCAGTATCAGACCGCAGCCGTAGCGGGCCTGAAGGTCGAACAGCACACGGGTAACATCGTCGGAGGTATGGCGATCAAGGCTCCCTGTGGGCTCGTCCGCCAAAATCAGCGCCGGTTCCATCGCAAAAACCATGGCCAATGCCGCGCGCTGGCGCTGGCCGCCGGATACCTCGTCCGGGTAGCGCTGGGCGAGATCACCAATATCGAGGCGGGTCAGCCAATCTTCACTTTTCGCCGGATCACGACCAGCAAGCCGGGCGCGAAACCGCACATTCTCCAGCAGCGACAGTGCGGGCATCAGGTTCGCCTCCTGAAATACCACGCCGATCCGCTGTCGACGCAACGCCGACCACGCTTTTGCTGTTCGAAGGGCCACCGTGCCGCCGGCCTCGAAAACCTCGCCACATATGACAATGGTGCCGGCATCCGGCCGTTCCAGACCACACAAGAGGTTCAACAGAGTGCTTTTGCCGGAGCCAGACCGACCAGTAAGGGCCAACGACTGCCCTTGCCCGAGGGTAAATGACAGTTTTCCAATAACCGGAACAGTTTCGTTGCCGCTGACAAAATGCTTGCCCAGGCCCCGAACAGCCAGCAGAGATTCAGTCATAAAAGTACCTCTTCTCACTGCCGTTTAAGACTCTCCTGCCCCCAGCGGTTCTGCCTCTCCACCGTGGCGCCTGGCTCGCCATTCGCGGATCTGCTCCAGCCAGGATAGCAGGGCCGGAATAACCAGCAGCACCAACACCGTAGACAATCCCAGACCAAAAGCAATGGATGTGGCCATGGGAATCAGGAACTGCGCCTGCAGCGAGGTTTCAAACAGCAGCGGCAGCAATCCACCAATGGTCGTCAGCGATGTGAGCAATACCGCACGTACCCGCTGGACAGCCGCTTCGTTCAGAGCCTCGTTGATACCCAGGCCCTTCTGGCGCTGCTGGTTGTAAAAGGACACCAGAATAATCGCGTTATTCACCACAATACCCGCCAGGCCAAAAAAACCGAACAGCGATAGAACCGTGAGCTGTAGCCCCATCAACCAGTGGCCCAACAAGGCGCCTACCAGGGCAAAGGGAATAATTGCCATCACAATTAAAGGCAGGGTCCATGAGGAAAACACCCAGGCCAGGATCACGTACATCAATGCCACACCGATCAACAAACCGGTTTTCATATCCGCAATGGTTTCGCGCTGATCCGCAGCCCTACCTTCAAAGCTATAACGTACCCCGTAGCGGCTGGCAATATCCGGTAGCGCGCCGGCCTGCAGGCTCTCGAGGATCTGATCCGTGGTACTTACCCGGGTATTGAGCGCAGACGTTACTTCCACCGCCAGCTTACCGTCGGCGTGGCGCAGTGCCTCAAAGCCCTGCCGATGATCCAGGTTCATCACCTGCCCCAGGGGTACAAAGCGTCCATCGGGTAAACGCACAGTCACGCGGGACAGCGTAGATAAGCGCTCACGCTGATCCCGGGGCAGCTGCACCCGCACTTCCATCTCATCACGGCCGTCCTGGTAGATCTGGGCAACCCTGCCATCAAATGCTGACCGCAGCTGGCTACCCAGATCGGTGGTGGTGAGGCCAAGCGCCTCACCGTAGGCGCTGGCCTGATAAATCAGTTGTTCCCGGCCCCAGGGCATATCATCTTCCACATCCAGTACACCGGGCAGGGTCGATAACGCCTGCGCCAGTTCGTCAGCCGCAAATTTCAGGTTTTCTGCGTCATCCCCCGTTAGCCGCACATTCACATCCCTGCCTGGGGGTCCCGCCTGGCGCTCGGAAATAGCAAGGTTATCCAACCCGGCCGGCAAGATCAGTCGGCTGCGCCATTCGTTGATAAATTCCGGGTTACGCACCGGCCGCTGATCCGAAGGCACCAACTCAATCATTATGGAGCCGAGCTCATCGCCGGTACGTGAGCTTCCTTCGGCGCCCAGAGTTGCGCCCTCCATGGTCACCGCGTGCAGAATCAGGTTGCCGCCTAACGCCGCCTCCGTGTCATTCAGCGTTTTCTGCATGTCGGTCATAAACCGGTCAACAGTCGCCCTCTCCGTGCCCGCAACAAAACTGGCGTTGGCGTAGAGAACAGAAGGCTCCGGCGTCGGAAAGAAATTGAACCCGAGACGGCCGCCGGCAAGGAGCCCCACGGTAACCAGTGCTAACGCCAGAATACTTGCCATGGTAATAGCCCGGTTTTCCAGGCTACGCTGGGAGAACCGGCGAAAAGGACCTTCGCGAAAGCGATCAAACCGGCGTTCAAAACCAACTCGAAAACGCGCAACCGGATTGCGGCTGGGCGTAGCGGGTTCTGCAGCCCCCGTCTTTCCTGTACGCCGGGGGGTGAAGGCATGCCGTAAATGCGCCGGTAGCACAATGAAGCACTCCAGAAGCGATGCAATCAGCACGCAGATCATGACAACCGGTATATCGCCGAGAATGTTGCCGATTACACCACCTACAACCAGAAGCGGCATAAAAGCCGCAACGGTGGTCAGAGATGAGGCCAGCACTGGCCAGACCATTCGCTTGGCAGCGCCCTCCGACGCATAAACCGAGGCTTCACCCATGCGGGCATGAGCATCGGCATCCTCACCCACTACGATGGCATCGTCTACAATCACCCCCAATGCCATGATCAGAGCAAACAGGGATATCATGTTAATGGAGCCGCCAATCAGCCAGAGCACACCCAGAGCGGCAAGAAACGCCGTTGGAATCCCTACAGCCACCCAGAATGCCACGCGCCCCGGAAGAAACAGATACAGCAGACATACAACCAGTATCAGACCGCCAAGACCATTACTGGTCAAAAGGGAAATGCGATCATTCAGAAGCTGCCAGGTCTCATCGTAAACCTCCAGCTTTATCGAAGGAGGCAGGGTAGCTCGCGTCTCGTCGAGCCATTGTTGCAGAACCTTGGCTGCCGCCAGGGAGTTACCGTTTTCCGAACGCTGGAGCTGCAGCTCGATAGCCGGAAACCCATCACGGGTGAGCGTAACCTGACTGTCCCGATCTTCCTGACGAACCTCGGCGATATCCCCAAGCAGCAGTTGCGTGCGTTCGCCACTGAGAACAGGCACAGACTCAAATGCCTGCGGGCTGCGCCGCTGTTCAACAGACCTTAGCTCCCGGGCTGCATCCTGCTGGGCCATTATGCCGGCGGGCAAATCCCGTGAAACCGAAGCCACCCGGTCGGCAACCTGCCCCAATGTGAGCCCCAGCGTCTCCAACTTTTCCACCGGAACATCAATGCTGATTTGCTGCTCCGGCAGTCCCTGGAACGAAATCCGGTCTATACCCTGCTGTAGAAGCTCGTCTTCAAAGCGGTAAGCCAGAGCTCGCAGTTCGCTGCGATCAACATCCCCGAACACCAGTAACCGAGCGACAGGCTCGTAGCGTTCAATCCGGGTAACCTCAGGCTCCTCAGCCTCTGCCGGAAGATTGGTAAACTCATCCACCTGCTGACGCACATCATCCAGCGCACTGATCGGATTGGTGCCTTCCTCAAACTCCAGGGTTATGGCCGCCACGCTCTGAGCCGACGTGGAGGTCATCTTTTTGAGCCCATCCACACTACGCAGGCGCTGCTCCAGAGGGTTGGTGATCCCCTGCTCCACATCTTCAGCGGAAGCACCACTCCAGACCACGCGCACACTGACCACGTCCAGCGCAAAGGTAGGAAAGAACTGAACGTTCATACGGGTAAGTGCCAACCCACCGGCAAGCAGCATCATGATCATCACAAGGTTGCCAGCAACCTTGTGATGCACAAAGAAACCGATAACGCCTTTTTTACGCCTCATCGTACTTCGCTCTCATCGTCGGTCACGTCAACTTTCAGCCCGGTGAGCGCATTGGGCAGATGCGTGACAATCAGACGGGCACCGGGCTTCAATGCCTCTCCGGCAATCAGGAGGCGGCGCTCGCCATTCGCCGAGAGAGCTTCGCCCACACGCTCTACGAGAACTCGCCGCATGCGGTTATCGTCTGTCATCAGATAAATGCTGTCAGCGCCGTACAGGGCACTGAATGGGACGGCGACCGTTGCGTTGCGCTCTGGTCGTTCGAGGCTGACCGGCAGCAGAGCCCCCGGGCGCAACCCCCCGGCATCCCCGGCCAGGGCAAAAATTGCCTCGGTTCCGGCGGGGTCGCTGGTACCGGCAAAGCGCTCGAATCGAAAGCGAATGTCCCGCTTGTCACTATAGGCATAAAGGCTTTTGCCCTCAGCCAGTGCGTCTGACAGCTCGGCCCGGTACATATCTGGCACCCTGGCTCGAAGCTCCAAACCCTTTACGGCGTAGACAGAGAATAATTTCTGGTTTCGGGATACCTGGTCGCCAACAGCGACCTGAACATCCGTCACAACACCATCAAACGGAGCAACAACCCGGGAGCGCTCGGCATCCCGCTGGGTTGTTGCAAGCGTTGCCTCGGCCTGGGCAAGCCTGGCTTCAAGGCTTTGCAACCGTGCCGGGTGTTCGTCGATGGCGCGTTGGCGAATACTGACGACCAGCTCAGCCCTGGCTGCGCCGTCTGTTACGATCTCGAGATCCTCACGGGAAGCAAGGTTGCGGTCTACCAGGGAGCGGGTACGCTCCAGTTGCCGGCGGGCGTTGGCCAGAATCGCATGCTCGCTTTTGAGCGCGGCCTGATCATTGCGGTAGCGCACTTGTTCAGATCGAATCTGTGCCTCAAGATCGGCCACCTGAGCTTTCGCCTGGGCCAGCACTGGTTCAATATCCCCGGCATCCAGAGCGACCAGCAAGTCTCCAGCGCTCACTCGTTGCCCCTCTGAAACCGGCCTTTCGCTAATGCGACCAGCCAGGGTAGCCACCACCGACACCTGTTCGGGCGCCACCACCTCACCATACAAAGGCAACACCGGTGTGTGTGCTTCCGGTGCGACGACCTGAACCTGTACTCGCCAACTGCGTTCAGTTGCGCTTACTGAGGCAGGCTCCGGCCGGGTCATTTTCAGAAACAGAAACCCAAGAACACCGGCCGCCAGAATAATCAGAGGTATAAGTCGTTTGGACATCACGTAGTAACCAGCTAAGTTAAATATAGCTCCGTCACAAAACGGAGCCTGTCATCAGGGTGTCTTTGCACGATACCCAGGGAGTACTAACCGTTTGTTCGCAGAAGATTATGCCAACCTGCTCAGCGCAACCGCCATCAACGCCACCCTTGTGGTGGTCGTCGTCCTCATGCACCACGAGGTGCTTGTACGCCTGAGCGCAATATTGGCAAAAATGCATGAAAGTCATCACTTTCGCCTGGTCGTCGCCGTCCTTGGCGTACTGCTCGCCCACACGGTAGAGGTATGGGTGTTTGCCGGAGCCTACTACTACATGCATCACGCCGACGCATGGGGTTTGTTGACTGGCAACTTTGATGGCAGTTTTCTGGACTGCATTTACTTTTCTTTCAGCACCTTCACCACAGTTGGCTATGGTGATATCGAACCTATCGGTGAGCTAAGGTTCCTGACCGGCATTGAAGGGCTCACGGGGCTGGTGCTGATTACCTGGAGCGCGTCTTTCCTGTTTGTAAAAATGCAACGCTACTGGACTGGCACCGAACATCACTAGACCCATGACCGCCTGGCGAGCGTGTAAAACAGCAATGGCACCACCAACACTGTCAATAAGGTGGATAACGCCAGCCCGAACACCAGGGAGATGGCCAACCCGTTGAAAATGGGGTCATTGAGAATAAAGTAAGCTCCCACCATTGCCGATATTGCTGTCAGGGCGATTGGTTTGATGCGTACCGCACCTGCCAGAACCACGGCCTTATCCAGCTCAACCCCTTCTTCCAGAAGCTGCTGTATGAACACCACCAGCAATATGGAATTACGTACGATAATGCCGGCCAGAGCGATCATGCCAATCATACTGGTGGCGGTAAATTCCCGGCCTAACAGGGCATGTCCGGGCATGATTCCGATCAGGGTCAAGGGTATGGGCGCCATAATAACCAGCGGCAGAATATAAGAGCGGAACTGAGCCACCAGCAGTACGAAGATCATAAATACGCCCACGCTATAGGCGGCCCCCATATCACGGAAGGTTTCGTAGGTAATCTGCCACTCACCGTCCCACTTGAGCGTGCCTTTTTCCGGCAGCGGTGGTTGATCGATAAAGAACTGCTCGGGTGCGCCCTCTTGCTGACTCAGGCGTGAAACCATGGCAAACATGCCGTACAAGGGTGAATCTATAGCTCCCGCCATATCCGCTGTTACATAGGTCACGGGCAGCAGGTTTTTGTGATAAATCGCGCCCATCCAGTCGGCTTCGCGCACCTGGGCAATGCTCGCCAGAGGCACCAGGTTGCCATCGCGGCTGCGCACCTGCAGGGACAGAAGCACCGATGACTGAGCTTTATCAGCGTCTCCAAGGGTTACACGAATCGGCACTGGGTACTTTGCATGATCATCGTGTAAAAAGCTGACGTTCACACCGCCCAACCCCATCTGCAATGCTTCTACAACCTGAGCCTGGGAGACGCCCAGACGAGCAGCCCGGGCGCGATCCACTTCAACTTCCCATTGCCGGGTAGGCGCTTCCAGCGTGGTATCAATATCCACCAGCCCCTTCACCTCAGCCATGCCGGCTGCCACGGAGCGGGCCAACCTGGCGCGCTGGCCAGCATCTGCACCGTAGATCTCCGCTACCACGGGTGACAGCACGGGTGGCCCCGGCGGCACTTCAACAATCTTGACGCTGGCACCATGGCGCTCGCCGATGGCAGTCAGTGGTGCCCGTAAAGCCTGGGCAATATCGTGGGACTGGCGGGACCGCACACTCTCATCGCTGAGATTGACCTGGATATCGCCCTGATAAGGGTCGCTGCGCAGGTAATACTGGCGTACCAGGCCATTGAAGTTAATGGGCGCGGCCGTACCGGCATAGCTCTGCCAGCTGGTCACTTCGTCAACGCTCTCCAGGTAATGGCCCATCTCCATAAGCACCCGCTGGGTTTGCTCAACCGGCGCGCTTTCAGGCATATCAACCACAACCTGAAGCTCGGACTTGTTGTCGAAGGGCAGCATTTTCATGATAACCACCTGAAACGCTGGCAAGGAGGCAGCAGCCAGAGTCAGCAGGATCACTCCAAGCGCGAGCAGGCGACGACGCCAGCGGTGATCACCCAGAAACGGCATAAGGACGCCCCCGAATATTTTCATGGACATGGGACTGACACCATCGGCAGAACTGCCTCCCCCTTCCAGTTCCGCGGCGGTTTCGCCTTCCGTTCGCTTCAACAAACGAAACGCCAGCCAGGGCGCAACCACAAAGGCAACAATCTGCGACAGCACCATACCGGCGGAAGCGTTGATCGGGATGGGGCTCATGTAGGGACCCATCAGGCCGGTTACGAAAGCCATGGGTAACAGGGCCGCCATAATGGTGAGGCTGGCCATGATGGTGGGCGTACCCACTTCGTCTACCGCCACCGGAATAATGTCTTTCAACGGGTGGTTGGAGTTGCGAATCCGGCGATTGATGTTTTCGGTGATCACAATGCCGTCGTCCACCAGAATACCGATGGAGAAAATCAGCGCGAACAGAGAGACCCGGTTCAGAGTAAAGCCCCAGGCCCAGGAGAATACCAGCGTCAGCAACAGCGTGATCAGCACTGCCACGCCCACAATCAGCGCCTGGCGCCAGCCCATGGCCACCAGCACCAGCAACACCACGCAAAGGGTAGCGGAAATCAAGTCTGAAATGAGCTTTTGGGCCTTCGCGGAGGCAGTTTCGCCATAATCCCGGGTGACAATCACTTCCACGCCTTCCGGCAGAGCGCGATTGCGGATCTGCTCCAGCCGCTGCTGAATGGCGGTGGTGATATCCACGGCGTTTTGTCCGGGTTTTTTGGCTATCGCCAGAGTCACTGCGGGGTATACGCCCCCAGGTTGTCCGATACTGTTCGCATTCGCGGCTCGCCCGAAACCGGTCATTACACTTCGGTCCGCAACCGTGCCGCCGCGACTCACACTTGCCACGTCGTCCAGATGCACCGCCGCGCCATTGTGCATGCCTACAACGAGGCGACGCACATCGTTTACGCTCTCCAGCAGGGTGCCAGCCTGGACCGGGATAGAGAGGTTATCCCGGGTAATACGCGCTTCCTGACTACTGCTGTTGGCAGCCTTCAGGGCATCGCGAATATCGCTGAGGGTGAGGTTGAATCCGGCAAGCAGGGCTGGGTCAAAGTGGATATCCACCCGGTCGGGCACGCCGCCTACGGTGTAAACATCGCGGGTTCCGGGCACTCGCTTGAGCGCGACTTCCAGCATGTGAGCGAGACGAGTGAGCTCTTCGCCAGTATGTCCATTACGCGGATCGTAAAGAGTCAAAGTCATTACCGGCACATCATCAATGCCCTTGGGCTTGATGACCGGCTGTGTGGCGCCCAGTTCTGGCGGCAGCCAATCCTGATTTGAATACACCTGATTATAAAGCCGGACTAGCGCTTCTTTTCGGGGAATGCCGACTTCAAACTGCACGGTAACAATGGCCTGTCCCTGACGCGACACGGAATAAACGTGCTCAACGCCGGCAATCTCGCTCATCACCTGTTCGGCCGGGGTTGCAATAGCGCTTTCAACTTCCTGTGTGCTGGCACCGGGAAAAGCCACCATGATGTCCGCCATGGTAACGTCTATCTGCGGTTCTTCTTCCTTCGGCGTCACAACAACCGCAAGCACACCCAGAATGATGGAGAGTAACGCCAGCAAAGGCGTCAGATGATTATTCTGGAAAACCCGGGCAATCGCTCCGGAGGGGCCGACCGGGGGCAGTTCGCGACTCAATTCCCTGCCTCCTTGTTAACACTTTCTCGAGAGGCGGGCTCTGCTGAAAGGTTAAGGCGATCAGTACCAATCAGCTCACCCGGGTGGATGACAACCCGCTCCCCCTGGCTCAGGCCAGCCAGAATTTCCAGACGACCGTCCTGTTCCGTGCCGACACGAACCTGTCGTAACCGCGGGCGCTCCTGATCATCCAGCACAAAAACTGCCCTCAGCTCACTACGACGCACAAGACTGCTAACGGGGATCCAGAGTGCATTGCGCGTTGCGACGGGAACTCCGACCTTCACCAGCATACCCGGAAACAGGGATCCATTAGGTTCACTAAGGCGCATACGCAGCCGAAAAGTGTGGGTAGCAGGATTGGCATAGGGGTAAAAAGTGATCTCGCCAGTTTCCAGTACTCGGCCATCGGCCAGGGTAACCTGCGCCTGGCGCTCGCGCCGGGCAAGATCCGCGTACTGCTGGGGCAGGTCTACAACAACCCGGAGCTGCTCCAGGGAGAGGCCACTGAGCAGGGGTTGTCCGGGGCTGACGGACTCACCGATTTCCACATGACGTTCGGTCAGTATGCCACCGTAGGGCGCAGTTATCCGTGTATAGCTTAACTGCTCCCTGGCCTCTGCCAGAGCCGCCTCTGCACGCTCCAGTCGCGCTTTGGCGCCTGCCAGATTGTTCTGGGCCTGATCAAACTCCTGCCGTGATACCAGGCCGCGCTCATGCACGGCTTCAACCCTGGCAAACTGCTGTTGCGCATTGGCAAAGGCAGCGCGCGCCTCATCCCGGCCACCCTGCGCCTGGGTGACCCGGGAGCGCTGCTCACTGCCTTCCAGTTGCACAATAAGGTCGCCGGCGACCACCGAGTCGTCTACATCAAACGGTAGCTTCTCCACCGTGCCGCTGGTCTGTGCAGACACAGTGCTCTGTTGAACTGCCTCGATCACGCCGTCAAGAACGAGTGTTTCCTGCAAGTCGCCGAGTTCGACAGGAACCGTTTCCGGCCGCGATGAGGCATCATCACCCAGAGCTGATCCGGTGAAAACCAACCCAAGAAAGATGGTGCCCAGTACAGCAATATGCTTCATCAGCAGCCACTCCGAAACCAGTTATTAGTTAATAACCATAGGTTATCAATATACTCTGAACGAAGACATACCAACTTATCCTAAGTCAGGGCTTAACTATGATAAAACCACCAGTCATCGCCAAAAACAACTGTCCGCAAACGCCATTAAAAAACCCCGTGCAGGGGGAGTTAATCCTGCACGGGGTAAAGTGTTACCCGCTGGCTATGATTAGCGGGCAACCGCCATTGCACGGTTTACCATTTGGCCGTCAGTGCCGCACGTAGCGTGCGCCCCGGTTCATTTACACGCACCGCATCAGGATTGAACGGGTCTGTGTTTGCGCGGCTCACATGAGGCGCCCAGGTATTATCAAACAGGTTATCCAGTGCCCAGTTGAAAGTGAGATGCTCCATCAACGGGTGGCTACCAGAAAGATTAAACACGCCGTATCCGGGTGATGTTCCTGCATCCAGCCCGGACTCCGGGTCGATGCGATCCTGGCGGCGGGCCAGTAACCACTCAGCTTCAATGCTGTGCCCCATGCTCTGCCAGCCCAGAGTTTGTACAAACTGAACCGGAGGAATCTGTGCCAGCGCCGAGTTATCGTCACGATTCTCACCGCGAACGGAAGCCAGTGTGCTGCTACTACTCCAGGTTCCGTTCGTCCAGCCGACCATCACCTCAGCGCCAAGCAGGCGGGCATCAACATTCTCGTAAAGGGTGCAGCCATTAGCCTTGCCACATTGCGCTGCGGTTTCTTTATATCGCCTTACAAAGTCGTCCACCTGATCAACCCAGACCACCGGCTTCCAACTCCATTGGTTTTTACTTCCACTCAGAGCCAGCTCTACTTTGTTGTGCTTTTCAGTTTCCAGGCCTGGGTTACCAATCCAGGAGTCGCTCATGGTGTTCCGGGCAAGGTAGCGCTCGGTAACACTGGGGCTGCGTACGCTTCGGCTGACAGTCAGCGTCAACGCCTGGTTTTGTGGTAACCGCCACTCGCTGGATGCAAACCCGCTAACGTTGTTATCTTCGGGCTCTAGATCGGTGGTACCGTATGCGTTCTGATAAAGCATGGCCGGAGTCATGCCCATGCTCGCGATATCATCTGCCTTGGTAGCATCCATTTCCACGCGGTCATAACGAAGGCCGCCCCCAACCTTCACACCACTGGCAACACGCCGGAAACCCTCAGCAAAAATCCCGATACGTTCACGCTCCACACCAGGCCACATAAACGAGACCGTCATAGGCATGGGATTGGTTACGTTAAACAGCGTCGCATCCCAGTCATTGGTCTCCAGGTCTGCACCTATTGCCCAGTCAGTTGAACTGTTGGGGCTTTGATCAAGGGTAAATCGCACTCCACGGGTCTCGGTCGTGGAGTCCGTCTGCATTTTCATCATACCCACAGGGCGCAAACTGAAGTTGTCCATTGTGTGATCAACATCCGCCTGCCAGGCCAGCAAATTCCACTCACCGCTGGCTACTGGAGAGCCCAGTTCCATGCGGTACATATCTGTATCCGTTTTCGGGGCATCCATACCAGAGCCTGCATATTTCACATCGCTCTCTTCCTGGCGGCTGACCATACCCTTGATGTAGAAACCATTTTCAGCCGTCCAGGCACCATCAACACGACCCTCAGCGTTTTTGTAGGCGCTGCGCACTTCGTTGCCATCACCGTCTTCGTAATCGTCTGCTTCATCATATCCGCCGGAAAGCCGTAGCCACGCTTCCTCACTACCGACGGCCGCCGCAGCGTTAATCAGCTTGCCATTGCCGTTATCGGATCCGCCGATGGTTACCTGACCTGTGGTCGCATTACCGTTGAATTGCGGGTTGGCAGTCGTTGCAATTATCTGTCCGCCAGCAATGGGGCCCCAACGCAAGGTGCGGTTGTTTGTCCGGACTTCCAGAACCGGTGCCAACGCACTGCTCAGTCGGCTGGTTGGCGGGTCCATCCGGTTAGGGCAAGCACCTTCTACACGAATACCATCCAGCAGGACATCCACACGCTCCTGGCTCTGACCGCGCACTACCGGCTCCAGACCACGGCCGCCCATTCGGGACAGAGATACCGAAGGGTCGGACTCCAGCCGGCTCACCGGCTCGCTGGCCAGTACCGCTTCAGCGTTGTCACTTGACCAGCCTTCCGTTACCCGAATGACCAGGTTTTCCTCGACAGGTTGCGCCGTTACCAGTGCCGGGAAACCCGCGAATCCAAAAACAGCAACCCGTACAAACCTGGTAAGTGCTCGCTCCTTCATACTACTGCTTCCCCCTGGGCGGACCTGTCTGAATAAAAAGTAAGGAGGGCATAATAAACGCGCCAGCTCCCGCGCGCCTGAGACAGAATGCCGCATCTCTCTTGGGGTACATACCTGACGCACCACAAACGAGCACTTCTTGCTAAGCGTGCCCCAATATGATGAAATCATCGCCCCATTTTTCCACCACCCTTTCCACTTTCCTGCAATAAGCAAGAACCGAAATGAGGAAGACTCTATGACCGCCCGACTTGATGAGAAACTGGAACTGATTTACCAGGACGTTCTGCACCGCAATCCGGGTGAAAACGAGTTCCACCAGGCCGTACACGAAGTTCTGGAAACACTGGGACCTGTTCTGGTGAAGTATCCGGAATTTGCAGAGAAGAAAATCATTCAACGTATCTGTGAGCCTGAACGCCAGATTATTTTCCGGGTGCCCTGGCAGGATGATAGCGGTGAAATCCACATTAACCGTGCCTTCCGCGTGGAATTCAACAGTGCTTTGGGGCCCTATAAAGGCGGCATGCGTTTTCACCCCTCTGTTTACCTGGGCATCATCAAATTCCTTGGCTTCGAGCAGATCTTCAAGAACGCCCTGACCGGCCTGCCTATAGGTGGTGGTAAAGGCGGCAGCGATTTCGACCCGAAAGGCCGATCCGACGACGAAATCATGCGCTTCTGCCAAAGCCTGATGACCGAGCTGTATCGCCACATTGGTGAATATACAGACGTTCCCGCTGGCGATATTGGCGTAGGCGGTCGCGAAATCGGCTACCTGTTCGGCCAGTACAAACGCATTACCAACCGCTACGAGTCAGGCGTGCTAACCGGCAAAGGCCTGGATTGGGGCGGCAGCCGTGCGCGCACCGAAGCAACCGGCTACGGCACCGTATTTTTCACACAAGAGATGCTGAAGGCTCGTGGCGACTCACTGGAAGGCAAAAAGGTGGTCGTTTCCGGCTCCGGCAACGTCGCAATCTACGCCATTGCCAAAGCACACGAACTGGGCGCCAAGGTTATTGCCTGCTCTGACTCAGGCGGCATGATCGTAGACGAGAAGGGCATAGATCTGGCAGCTCTCAAACAGATCAAAGAAGTCGACCGCCGTCGCCTCAACGCCTACACAGAGTTCCACAAAGACGCAAAATACGTCAAAGGTGGTAGCATCTGGTCCATTCCCTGCGACATCGCACTGCCCTGCGCCACTCAGAACGAGCTCAACGCCAATGACGCCAAAACTCTGGTGGAAAATGGCTGCATCGCCGTGGCTGAAGGTGCCAACATGCCGACAACGCCGGAAGGTATTGCGATCTTCCAGAATGCCAAGCTCATGTACGGCCCAGGCAAAGCAGCCAACGCCGGGGGCGTGGCAACCTCCGCTCTGGAAATGCAGCAGAACGCCAGCCGTGACTCATGGAGTTTCGACTATACTCAAAAGCGCCTTGAAGACATCATGAGAGACATCCATAGGAGCTGCTACGAAACCTCGGCCGAGTTTGGCTCTGAAGGCAATTATGTAATGGGCGCAAACATTACCGGCTTTATTAAGGTAGCTCGCGCCATGCAGTCTATGGGCGTTATCTGATCACGGAGAAGTAAGGCATGAACGGGAGCGGCGGAAACCCACAGGATGACAGCCGGGTTTCCACTGGCCTCCCGGGGCTTGACGATGTTCTCGATAGCCTGAGAATTGGCGATAACGTTGTGTGGCGAGTCAGCGACCTCGACGACTACCGCCGTTTTGTAACCCCGTTTATTGAATCTGCGGCGTCTGCAGGGCGCCGTATTATCTACCTCCGCTTCGGCCAGCACCCTCCGCTGGTGTCTGACACAACCAATAACATCCGAATCGAAAATATCGATGCCCTGAGCGGCTTTGAAGCGCTCACTGGCAGGGTCTGGCGCCTGATTGAGGAACATGGACGGGGTGCCTTTTACGTCTGCGACTGCTTGAGCGATCTTCTGAATGCCTGGGCGACGGACGCCATGGTCGGCAACTTTTTCCGCGTAGTCTGCCCCTTCCTTTTTGACCTGGAGACTGTCGCCTGGTTTGCGCTTTATCCCGACCGCCACTCCCGCACCACTTTGGACCGCATCCGGCAAACAACGCAGGTAATGGTCGATGTTCATCGGTTAGGGGAAGACGTTCAGATTCAGCCCATCAAAGCCTGGTGCCGGCAATCGCCTACCATGTTTTTGCCCCATCGGGAGCACAACGGGCGCTTTATTCCAGTTACAGACAGCAGTGATGCAACCCGGCTTCAAGCGGGGCTGGAGCTGGCGCAACTTAATCGTCAGCCGCTCCTGGACTACTGGGACAGGCTCTTCATTCAGGTAGCAGGCGCGATTGAGAGCGGTGATGAAGTACAGTCAGCCGACATTCTGGACCGGGTACTGAATGTTCTGATCAGCCGGGATCCGCGCATGCTGGAGCTGGCAAAACGTTACCTCAGTCTTGAAAGCCTGCTCGGGATACGCGCACGAATGATCGGCAGTGGTTATATCGGCGGCAAGGCCACCGGCATGCTGATCGCACGCAGTATCCTGCTCACGAATCAGCCCGAGATTTGGCAGGACAACCTCGAACCACACGACTCCAGCTACCTGGGGTCAGACGCCTATTACGCCTTCCTGGTTCACAACGGTCTGTGGCCGGCGATTATGCGCCAGCGCTCTGCCGATGGTTATCTCAGTGAAGCAGAGGAGCTTCGTCAGAACATTCTGGCGGGCAGCTTCCCACCGGAAATCCGCACAGAACTGGAGCGACTGCTGGACCACTACGGCCAATACCCGATCATGGTGCGCTCAAGCAGCCTTCAGGAAGACGGATTCGGAAATGCGTTTGCCGGCAAATACGACAGTGTTTTCCTGATCAATCAGGGCGCTCCGGAACTTCGGCTTGCAGCGCTGGAGGATGCAATCAGGCAGGTTTACGCCTCTACCATGAACGAGGATGCGCTGGTTTACCGCCAACAGCGCGGGCTGGACCAGCGAGAAGAGCCTATGGCCCTGCTGATACAGCGAGTCAACGGCCGCTTCCACGGTCGATACTACCTGCCAGATGCTGCAGGTGTTGGTGCGTCTCGCAACACCTTTGCCTGGGATACCGATATGGATCCTGCCGCCGGCATGGTTCGTCTGGTGATGGGGCTGGGCACCCGTGCCGTTGACCGGATTGAAGACGACCACGCCTGCGTTATGGCGCTGGACTATCCGGGGCGTCGCCCCTTCCGCAATCAGGATGAGAGCTACAGATTCTCACAGCATCTTCTGGATGCACTGGACCTGAAAGAAGGCAAACTGACCACCCGCCCTTTGAGCCAGCTCACAAAGGAAGTTTCCGATCTGCCATTGCAGCATCTTGGTGAGGTGGATCAGCCCGCAAGCAGGCGAGCGGAGGAGCTCGGGCTGCCTGCACCGGTATGGCGCCTCACGTTCCAGCCACTGGTGAGCAGAGGGCAGTTTGTTGCCCGCCTTTCCAACCTGCTGAAAGCTCTGGAAGCCGGCTACCAGCACCCGGTAGACGTGGAATTCACCCTGCACCTGGACAGTGCCGGTGAGCCTGCCTTTAATCTTGTGCAATGCCGGCCTCTGGCAACCGTAGGCGAAACAAAAGCAGCGACAATACCCGCCGAACTTTCCGACCAACAGTTGCTGTTCCGAACCCGCGGTCACTTCATGGGCGGCAATATAAACCTCTGCATCCAGCGCGTTATCCGGGTGGACGCATGGGTCTACAGCCGCCTGACTGTCAGCCAGCGTTACGACGTTGCCCGCCTTGTTGGTCAACAGGTGCGCACAGGCAACGCAAGGACAATGCTCATTGGCCCGGGACGCTGGGGCACCAGCAGCCCCGAATTGGGCGTGCCGGTCCGTTTTGCTGATATAGCCCGGGTTGCCGTGCTGGTTGAAGTAGCTGAAATGGACGGTGACATGGTTCCCGATCTTTCTTACGGCTCACATTTTTTCCAGGACCTGGTCGAAACGGGCATCGCTTATGTGGCGCTTTTCCCCAGTGGCCGACACTGCGTTTACCAGCCCGAACGGCTGCCGGGCATAGACACTGCTGATAACCGGGGCATTTCTCCGGAGCGAGCCGTACAGACCTTTGACCTGCTCGCAACTCCGCTGCAACTGACCGCAGACGTTGTCAGCCAGAACCTGGCCTGCTATTTCCCGGATTGATATCCGACAACTATTTCAGAAAAACCGGTAAAAGCACTTACTTACTACACCACTGCACACACCACCCTGATAGTATCCACACCATGGAATGGCGAACTCACTCTCAAACAGGTTTCCAACAATCCGCACGCTACCTGCTGGGTATGCGCCTGGCGGTTGTTGGCCTCCAACTTACTGCACTTGCGGTAGCAGAAACGGTTGTTACTCTCGCACACCGTGCTGAAGCCCTCATGCTGTGCCTGTTGTACGGCATTCTCGCGACGCTGGGCTGGCTCTGGTTTACCCGCCGACCTCCCAGTTCCCCCGCAAGCGTAAGCGCCGGCCTCGCCCTTGATCTGGCGCTGATTGGCAGCTGGCTGTTTCTGACTGGCGGCTATACCAATCCGCTGGTTTCCTTGTTGCTCCTCCCCATAGCCGTAGCAATTATTCTTGTACCCCTTAGCCAGAGTATAGCCATCACACTTTCTGGAGTTGCTGTCTATACGGCCCTGGTTATGTGGCAGGCACCGCTTACCCATGACCACAGCAACCACGGCAACCTGGCGCAGCTGCACCTGGTCGGTATGTGGGTCACCTTCGCCATGACCGCTGCGATCCTGCTACTGGTTGTGGGTGCTCTGGCACGGCGATTACGCCAGCAGCAAGAGCAACTATCAACCATTCGGGAAACGCGCCTGCGCGACGAACAGATTATTGCTCTGGGGCTTTCTTCTGCAGCCGTCGCCCATCGCCTGGGTACGCCTCTGAATACCATGACCTTACTGGTCGATGAGATTCGCTCAGCATTCCCTGATCCGGATCTTGCGGAAGATCTGAGCATGATGGAACAGCAACTGGTTCTGTGCAGCAAACACCTGCAGCAACTTACCAGTGCGGCCATACAAGCCAAGACCGCACAACTGGAAAGCCTGCAGATTCAGGATTGGGTAACACGCCTGAAAGAATCGGCAACACTCCTGTGGCCCGCTGCGCCCATCGAGTGGCCAGCGGCTGTTCCGGATTGCCGGGTTTCGGTAGACGCCACTCTGGACCAGGCCATTCTCAACCTGCTGGCTAACGCTCTCAACGCCAGCCCAACCTGGGTAGCCGTCAGCGTACGCAACACCAAAACCAACAGAGTCGAGATGGTAGTAGAAGATCACGGCGACGGCCTGGAAGACGCACTTCAGGTCACTCCGGGGGAACAGATCGTAGGCTCGGAGAATGGCCTGGGTGTGGGTCTCTTTCTTTCCAATGCAACAATCCAGCGCCTGGGCGGCACTCTGAAGGCCCGTGTTGACCAACATGGCACCACAATGATCATTGATTTGCCTGAAGCCAGAGCGGAAAACGCAGAGATGGGAGGTAAAGTTTGACGACAAACAACAGCTGGCTACTGGTTGACGATGACGCCGCTTTCCTGCAGATACTCCAGCGCGCCCTCAAACGTCATGGTATCGACGCTACCTGCTCCCACTCCCATGCCGAAGCACTTGAGGCCCTGGACACCCAGCCCTTCCAGAACTGTGTTCTGGATCTGAACCTTGCAGGCGAGAGTGGCCTGCAGTTGTTGCCGGAACTCCTTGCCAAACAGCCTGGCCTGGAGGTTCTGGTACTGACGGGCTATGGCAGCATTGCCACAGCGGTTGAAGCCATGCGCCGCGGGGCCACGAACTATTTGTGCAAGCCTGTAAACGTGCAACAGCTTCTCGGTGGTTTCGAGCCATTGGCAATGGCACCAGAGTTGCGCAAGGAACCGCCGTCTGTGGAAGAAATGGAATGGGAACACATTCAGCGAGTGCTTAACGAGCATGAAGGCAATGTATCGGCCACAGCCAGAGCCTTACATATGCACAGGAGAACCTTGCAACGAAAGCTGCAAAAGCATTCCCGTTGGCGCAGCTAGAGCACCATTCTTAAAATTGACATGTATCAAACAAGGTCTCCGCTTCCCGCGTATTCTCGCCCGCTGCCTTTTCAGAAAGACCGCTGGATAACCACGGACGCCCAGCGAAGATACCACTGCTACAATCCATCTATCAGGACAGGGAGAAAGTCGCACTTTTTGTAGCCCGAGCATAGAAACATTCATGTCAGATACACAGAGCCCGGAAGACAAAAAGCCTGCCCCACAGATAGACCTGGAACGCCTTTCTCTGGTTGCAATAGCCACTCACAATATGGCGCTTATCCTTGACGCATCTGGATTCATCCAATGGGTGAACCCTAGCTTCGAGGAACATACCGGCCACCAGCTGGAAGATGTTGCCGGAGCCCGCCCTCGGGACATTCTTTATGGTCCGACCACAGACCCGGAAACAGTAAGGCGAATCGATTGCAAGTTTCACCGGGCAGAGCAGTTTGAGGAAGATATTCTGCTCTTCACACGCTCCGGTGCGCCATTCTGGGTTCATGTCTATTGTGTGCCTACCGGCGCTGAGCAGGGTGTGAAGCCAGGCTTCATCGTCATCATGAATAACATATCGGATCGCAAGCAGGGCGAACGCGGTTTGCGAATAGCCGCCAGTGTGTTTGACCGCAGTCACGAAGCCATCATTATTACGGACCACAACAACTGCATAGTCGATGTAAACCCGGCTTTCTCCCGCATTACCGGTTACAGTCGCAGCGATGTATTGGGCCTCAACCCATCCATTCTCAGCTCTGGGCGCCATTCACAGGCCTACTACCGCGCCATGTGGCAAAGTATTGAGAAGACAGACCACTGGCGCGGCGAAATCTGGAATCGCCGGAAAAACGGTGAAGAGTTTATTGAGCTGCAGTCAATCAGCCGCATACACCTTGATGAGCCGGGGAGCTACTACCACGTTGCCTCTTTTACAGACATTACCGCCCTCAAAAACCATGCTAAAGAGTTGGACCGGGTCGCCAACTACGATGAACTGACAGGCTTGCCCAACCGCCAGCAACTGGAAGACCGGCTGCGCAGAGCGCGAGCCCAAGCCGACCTCCACGAACAAAACCTGGCTGTCTGTTACCTGGACCTCGACGGCTTCAAGGTAATCAACGACAGTTTTGGAGAGACCGCCGGTAACCAGATGCTGTGCACTCTGGCAGGGCGCCTGGCGAAAGCTCTTCGCAGCGGCGATACAGTTGCCCGGCTTGGCGGCGATGAGTTCGGCCTGATTCTTCAGGGTGATAACAATAACGCAGTCTACGACCGCATATTATCCATCATCAACGAGCCCCTTGACCCAGGAACAGGCACTGGCCCAATCAGCCTGACCGCAAGCCTTGGGATCACCCGCTACCCCGCAGACAATTCGGATGCTGAAGGCCTCATCCGCCATGCAGATCAAGCCATGTATTCTGCCAAGGAAAAGGGGCGAAACCTTCTGCACTTTTTTGACCCTGAATTGAACGAGCACAGGCAACAAAGGCGTGAACAGCTTACCGAAATCACCAGGGCACTCGAAAATCAGGAGTTCGAACTTTATTTTCAGCCCCAGGTACGCATTGCGGGGTGCAAAGTTGTAGGCTTTGAGGCTCTTATTCGCTGGAACCACCCTCACAGGGGCTTGCTCTACCCGGACGCCTTCCTGCCCACACTGGCAAATAGCCACCTGGAAGTGCCTCTGGGCCAATGGGTTCTCAAAGAAGCCATTCATCAGATGAACCTCTGGCAAACAGCCGGCGAAGATCTTTCCGTCAGCATTAACATCAGTGCCCAGCATCTCATGGACAGGAGCTTTACAGGCTTCCTGGAGAGTTACCTGCACAGTCACCCGGACGTTAAACCCAGCCAGATCACTCTGGAAGTGCTGGAGTCCACAGCGCTCGACGACATCCGTCTCGCCGGCAACGTGCTTGCCCGATGCCAGGAGCTTGGTTTCCAGATTGCTTTGGACGATTTCGGGACGGGTTTTGCCTCGCTCACTTACATGCGCACCCTGCCCGTCGATCAGGTGAAAATTGACAAGAGTTTCGTGAGCAACATGCTCGATGATGGGAATGACCGGGCTATTGTCGAGAGCGTGATTTTTCTCGGCCAGAGATTTGCCCACCCCATTGTCGCAGAGGGTGTTGAAACCATGGAGCATATCCGCGCTCTGCACCAGCTGGGCTGCGACTATATTCAGGGCTACGGCATTGCCCGCCCGATGCCGGCCAGCAAGATATCTGGATGGTTAAACGAATGGCGTAAGGAAAAGGCTCGAAAAAACATCCAGGAATTGCCGCACGCTGGCAAAGCAGGCGTAGCAAACGCATCAGAGGCGTACAGGACAGCTAACGATAACGACGCTGGTCCAGCGTTGTAAGGCGGTCCGGATGGAACACCATCATGCCGGTAACAATCACGCCGTTAACAAACCCTTCAGGAATCATGAACAGCGGAAGATATCTCAGGTAACTGTGCACCAGTTCTGAAAACTCATAAGCGCCACTGGCCCAGAGCATCAGGCACATCACCAGACCCGCGGCAGCCACAGAAATACCAGCCCCGAAGAAGCCGCAGAAAAAGATGTAAGCAAAAAAGTTGCGAAAATCCCGGTGCCTTTCCCAAAGCATGATGCCCTGGGTAATCAGCGCTGGAATCATAACCGTCACGAGGCCGTTAGCAGCAAACATCATCGCCGGTTCACGACCCGTTATCACAGTAATAACCAGAGCCAGAAGCCCGGCAAACACCGCAAGACCCCAACCCAGCATCAGTGTGACTGCGGTAATACCAAAGATGTGAATCGCAAGCCCGGGGTAGATGCCTGCCCGCAATTGCCAGATAAAACCGAGCACCACCGCGGCACCAAAAAAGGAATGCTGCAACAGGTTGTCTGCACGCAGTGCACGCCAACGCACCGACCGGGCTGCCTGCACCAGAATTATCAGAAACAAGGCCAGAGTGAGCAGCCATTGCCCTGTTGATAGCAAATTATCCGTCATACCCATGTTGAAGTGACCGCTCTATTAAACCTGACAATCAACTCAATGATAGCGACCACACCAACCCTTCTGCCAATGATCAGCAACAAACAGGGTAAAATCAGGCGGTTTTTTTTTCGGGTTCGCGATGGCCGGTCAAGGTCTGCCAGGCCCCATAGGTACTCAGAAACACCTGACCACCCAGATGAGCGAGCAACTCGGTACCTTTGAGGCGATCCATAACCGGGCCTTTTACCTCCGAGAGGTGCAAACGCACACCTGCATCCTTGAGGCGTTCATTTATCGCTTCCAGACTTTCCAGTGCGGAGGCATCTACCAGGTTGACTGCCGTGCAAACCAGTACGAGATCTTTCAGCTCCGGCTCACAAATCACCAGGTCCATCACCGTCTCTTCGAGGAAGCGTGCATTGGCGAAGTACAGGCTTTCATCCACGCGTAAAAACGTGACTTTCGGGCACAGCTCTACGTCATGGCGAAGCACATTACGGAAGTGCTCTGTTTCCGGAACCCGGCCCACAACCGCGCAGTGTGGCCGACTGGTGCGATACAAAAACAAGCCTATGGAAAGCGCCACACCTGCGATGATGCCGGCTTCAACGCTGTGTGCGAGGGTCAGCACAATGGTTACCAGCATGGCTCCGAAATCGGTACGGGAATAGCGCCATGTGCGACCTAGCGCGGGCAAGTCTACCAGCGTCGCCACGGCAACAATAATCGTGGCTGCAAGCGTTGCCTGGGGCAAAAAAGCGATAGCTGGAGTCAGAAACAGAGTCGCCAGAGCAATCCCGACCGCTGCGTATGCTCCAGCAGCTGGGGTTTCCGCACCAGCATCAAAGTTGACGACTGAGCGAGAGAAGCCGCCCGTTACCGGCATACCACCTGAAAAACCCGCGCTCAGATTGGCGGTTCCCAAGCCGATCAACTCCTGGTCAGGATCAATCCGTTGGCGCCGTTTTGCCGCAAGCGTCTGACCTACAGATACAGACTCCACAAAACCTACCACGCTTATCAGCAACGCACTGACCGCCAATTGCTGCCAAAGGCCCCAGTCCATTGGGGGCATCGTCAGTTCAGGTAGTCCGGAAGGCACAACACCAACCAGGCGAACGCCCCGGGTATCAAGCTGGAGCTGCCAGGCAACCAGTGTGGTCAATAATACTGCAAGAATCGGTGCCGTTTTGGTGAGGATATCTGCCGAACGTGCACCCACGCCGGAGCGAATCAGGAGAGGCTTCAACTGCTTGCGGGCGAACATCAGAAACAGCAATGCCCCGGCACCAATTGCCAGCGTTGGCAGGTTGGTGTCGCCCAATGCCAAAATCAATGACTGCCCAATTTCCAGCAGATTCTGGCCTGAGGCCTGGACCCCGAAGATGTGTTTGAGCTGGCTGGCAGCAATCACAATGCCGGAGGCCGTAATGAAACCCGATATCACCGGGTGGCTGAGAAAGTTGGCGAGAAACCCGAGACGCAGAATACCCATCATCGTGAGCATTAACCCGGACATGATTGCCAGCAGTATCGCACCCGCAACATATTCAGGACTGCCCGCCTCGGCCAGGGGCGCCAGCGCGGCGGCAGTCATGAGAGACACCACTGCGACCGGCCCGACTGACAGGGTTCGGCTTGTGCCAAAGATCGCGTAAACCACCAGCGGAAGAATACTGGCGTAGAGCCCGACCTGTGCAGGTAAACCTGCCAACAGGGCGTAGGCCAGCGACTGAGGAATCAGCATCACGGTCACAATGACCGCAGCCACCAGATCACTGGTAGCCTTGCTGCGGCCGTATTTTGGCGCCCATTGGAGAATGGGCAGGTAACGTTTAAAGTTCATCAGGCGCTCAGAACAGGTTGACCGGTATTTTCAGGTAAACCTGACCGTTGTCCTCTGCGGGCGGCATTTCTCCTGCCCGCATATTCACCTGCACCGAGGGCAGAATCAGTCTTGGCATATCAAGCGTAGCATCGCGCTCTGTGCGCATTTTTACGAACTCGTCCTCGCTGATGCCATTGTGTACGTGAATGTTGGCCTCGCGCTGCTCCGCCACCGTTGTCTGGTGGGCGTATTCATCACGCCCTGGCGCCTTGTAGTCATGGCACAGGAAAATACGGGTCTCCGGGGGCAGCGAAAGAACCTTACCAATGGATTGGTAAAGCGCACGGGCATCCCCGCCCGGGAAATCGCAGCGTGCGGTTCCAAAGTCCGGCATGAACAGGGTGTCGCCTACAAAAGCTGCATCACCAATCACATAGGTCAGACATGCGGGCGTATGGCCCGGCGTGTGCATTACACTGCACTCAAGCCCCCCGATGGAAAAGGTATCACCGTCTTTGAACAGGCGGTCAAACTGGCTTCCATCACGGGCAAATTCTGTGCCTGCGTTAAACGCCTTACCAAAAATCTCCTGAACATCCTGGATGTGTGCGCCAATACCGGTTTTACCACCAAGTTTTTCGTGGAGATAGGGCGCCGCGGACAGGTGATCCGCATGCACATGGGTCTCCAGGATCCATTCAACGTTCAGACCGTTTGACTGGACGTACTCGATAATTGCATCCGCTGAGCGCACGTCCGTAGTGCCTGCGGCGTAGTCAAAATCGAGCACTGAGTCGAGAATGGCACAGGCCTGACTGGCAGGATCACGAACGACATAACTGAATGTGTTGGTGGGCTCATCAAAAAAATACTGAACGATGGGGTTACTCACGGTGTTCACCTCCGTTGGGGTGGCATCTCAGAATATAATTCTAAGGATATACCAAAACGGAATATTAAGTGAAATGCTCTTTTCCTATGCTCGCGATACCCCTGATGCATCAACCAGGCAGTCGCGCCCAGCCTGCTTTGCGCAGTAAACCCGCTCGTCAGCCAACCTTATGAGCGGGTCAGGTGAGGCCGGAATCGCACCCAACTCCCCTATAGCAGCAATACCGGCGCTGACTGTCAGTGGCAATGTGCGGCCTTCAAAAACAAAATCGTGATCGCGCACCCGGCGAATTATCCGGCTAACCGTGTCTCGAACATCCGCCTGGCTGACACTGCTGAATGCCACAACAAACTCTTCCCCGCCAAATCGCGCGACAACATCAGTCTCTCGGGTCTGTTCAATGAGAATATCGGCAAACCGGCGCAAGCAGAAATCACCCGCCAGGTGTCCGCCGGAATCGTTGATGTGTTTGAAGCGGTCGAGATCAAACATTGCCAACGTAAAATGTTCACCGTAGCGACTGGCGCGGCTGAGCATTTCATTCAATCTGGGCATCAGATAACGGCGATTATGCAAGGTCGTCAAGGGGTCACGAATAGACTGATTGAGCAGTTCACTCTCCAGACGATGACGCTCAAGCGCCCCGGAGAGCAAGCCCGATACAATGATAAGAAGGTCTGCCTGATCTTCACGCCAGGTTCTCTTGCGAAGAGAGTCAACGCCAAAAAAGCCGGTAACAAGTCCACGAACGCGGACAGGTACACAAAACATCGAACAGACACCCTGCTGTTCCAGTAAGCTGCGCTCAGGCCCATCGGGTAATTGTTCTAACGCTCCAACAAACACGACCCGGTTGTCACTCACCATTTCATTGATCTTGGCTTGCCACCAGTCAAAGTCGTCAGTTCGCACATTTCGCTGAGAGTCTATGAGAGACGGTACGCCCGGGGAACACCATTCGTGAGTGTTATTCATAACACTGTAGTCTGACGAAAACTCGTACACATATGCCCGGTCTACGCCAAAGAAGCTACCTATCGTCTGCAGCAGCTCGGAAATGCACTGATCGATCGTTCCAAAGCTCAGGTTGATAAACTCCGTGGATAAGGTCGCTATCAACTTCTGGAAATCTGCCTGAAAGGCCGACTCGGCCTCCCGCTCTCTGAGGGTGTGCTCAAGTTCTTTGTAGTGCTGGATATTGTAAAACTGCCCGTACCAGACAGTACTCCCGTCGGCTTGACGCTCGGAGATTGCGTGGGTTTCAAACCATTCATAGTGGCCGGCGAAAACTTTCAGTCGAGCCTGACATCGCCAGGGCGTGAGCGTTTTGGCGGACTTTTCAATACTGGCGGCAACACCGTCCATGTCCTCAGGATGAATCATAGAGAACATCGCATCAGCATTTTCTCGCAGGGTACCTGGGTCAAGCCCAAGGATGCTTTTTACCTGTTCACTGACAAACGGGTACCTTCGAGCCTTACCGTCCGCGCTCAGCCAATAGGTAAAGAAAACACAGGGAACGCCCGCAGACAGCTTCTTGAAACAACTGTATGCGTCTGTGTAACTCGGCCCCTGATCGGACTGTTTTGTCATGAGCCACTCGCCTTCCCGGCATGAATCGACTGGGTTTGAAAAAAGTGTAGCCCACAGTGCTATGTTCAACTACATCAAACCAGTGCCTTCCTGTATGAATTACGTAAGCGCAGTGCTTCTGACCGGAACAGCGGCATTGATTAAAACCTCCTATCACACTCATTGGAATATGCTTATTCCATAATCTGATAAATGATTTATAGTCACTCCATCAACCACCGAAAAGGAGTACGACCATGGAACAATCTGACAACCCTGTATTCGGCTTGCCTCGCCTGAACGAGCGCGCACCTGATTTCAACGCCCCAACAACTGACGGAGTCAAAAACCTCGACAGCTATAAAGGCAAATGGTTAGTGCTGTTCTCACACCCTGCCGACTTTACCCCGGTCTGCACGACTGAATTCATGGCCTTTGCGAAAATGGCTCCGGAATTCAACAAGCGCAACTGCGAACTGCTGGGCCTGTCTATCGACAGCCACCACTCGCACATTGCCTGGATGCGTAACATCAAGGAAAAGTTCGGCGTCGAGATCCCCTTCCCGATTATTGCCGACCTTAAAATGGATGTTGCCCGCGCTTATGGCATGATTCACCCGGGTGCCGCAGATACATCGGCAGTACGCGCAACGTTCATGATTGACCCGAACGGCGTGCTCAGAGCAATGGTGTACTACCCGATGAGCAACGGCCGCTCGATTCCCGAGTTCCTGCGTCTGCTGGATGCGTTGCAAACCAGTGATGAAAACGGCGTAGCCACTCCGGAAGGCTGGCAGCCAGGCGATCGCGTTATCGTTCCGCCCGCAGCCACTGCAGCAGAAGCGGACAAGCGCGTTAGCTCTGAAGAGTACGACTGTGTAGATTTCTACTACTGCACAAAGCAGCTTTAAGCGCCAGATAAAGCACTTATAGCAGCAAAACAGTCCTCCCTGGCCCATCCGTGGCCGGGGAGGATTATTCAATCAGGAAAAATATCCTGAGCCATGATACCTTCCCGACTCTCCCGTTAGCTGGCGCTTCATCGCCCGAGGAAACACCCTCAGCTGAACAGAGTCCCTTATGCCCACTGAACCCAGACTGATGACCAACGAATGGCAGGCCTTCTGGCTGGCCGTTGGTTTTCTTACCCGCATTCCCATGCCGGTGCATATTAACTACTCCCAGAAACTCATGAACCAGTGCAGTCTGTACTTCCCCCTGGTTGGTTTATTCCTGGGCACGCTTTATGCCGGACTGTTTGCCCTGCTCAGCCTGGCCTGGAGCCCGCTGGTATGCGTTCTGCTAGTGCTGTGCTTCCACCTGTCCATTACCGGCGCCTTCCATGAAGACGGCCTGGCAGACAGTGTGGATGCCCTTGGTGGTGGCTATACCGTTGAGAAACGCCTGGAGATCATGAAAGACAGCCGCATCGGCACCTATGGCACCGTGGCTCTGGTGATGGCGCTGGGCCTGAAAGCCGCACTGCTGCTAGATGCCAAAAGTATCTGGTTGGCGCTGTTGGTAATGCCCGCCATCAGCCGTATAACCCCACTGCTGCTGATGTCATTCATGCCCTATGTAACCGACCCGGATAAAAGCAAAAGCAAACCCGTGGCGGAAGGCTTCTCGCGCAAACGTTTGCTGGCCAGCTGTGTGTTTACTGTGTTGGTCGCGGCTATTTTCAGCCTCTGGCTACCGGGGCTCTGGCTGGCCGCACTCACCGCAGTCGTTTCCGTCGCTCTGCTATGGGGCTGGTACCTGCAGCGACAATTGGGCGGTTACACCGGCGATGCACTGGGAGCCAGCGTCGTGTTTTGTGAGCTGGTGCTATTGATGGGTATGTAAGCGATTTGAATCCTAAAGCAGGGTTTTAGCTCTCCACCGAGCAGGACAGGATGCGCGACAACTGGCTGTACGGCAGGCCCGTTTCCTGTTGCCATTCAGTGAAAGCTGCCTGCGCTTGCTGAAGACCTTTTTTGCTCGTGGGTGAAGCGTCCAGACGACCTGCCTGGCGAAGCCCGGCAATCACATCGTGAGACAGAATAAAACCATCCCAGCCAACACGGCGTAGAAAATACTGCGCACTGTTACCGCCCAGGCGGGCCCCGTTGCGCTTAAGCCAAATCAACAATCCGGCCTGGTCTTCTGATGGCCATTGCTTGAGAAAAGCACCGAAGCTGCCGTGTTCGCGCGCCGCATCCATTATCATGCGGGCATTTTCCGGCACAGTCCTAATTTTCTGCATATTGCGCACAATACGCTCATCGCTGGCCAACGCTTCCAGAACATCCGGTGGCACCTGTTGCCAATAAGCGGGCACAAAGCCGTGAAAAGCCGCTTCGAAACCGGCCCATTTGTGATCAATCACCCGCCAGACAAACCCGGCTTTGAACACGCAACGGGTGATCTCTGAGAGATACCGGTCATCGGTTCGTGCTTCCAGCTCTGTATCTGGTCTCGGCTTTGGCAGCAAAGCGTTCAGCGCATCAAGACCACCCTTGCGAGCGATCGCTCGTTCATGAATTTCTGTAAAACCCATAGAATCTCATCAGCTTCAGTGTTTTTAGTCTCCGGACAACTAACTAAGCTATCCAAACCCGCGCAGATCCAACAACAAGAGCGCATCCGCATCAATAGTGACCTAACTCAATTTCAATTCGTTATTCCTCAACTATCCTTACTATTGACCGCCCGAAAATAGCGCTCTCTCCTGTTCAGACACAAGCCTCAAGACCCGCCTTCAGGAAAGGCATCTTTAAAAGGGCATATGGATCCTTATCGCTGTAAATCAAGGAGAACTATTGTGACTGGCAATAACCGCTCCGCAGAAACCCCCTCCGACAATCAGTTAAACAACCCTGAGCAGGATCTGGCATCACGATTTCCCACCGCTTACACCATCCTGTTTCTGTTGATCATCCTCGTTGCAGGTCTTACCTGGATCATACCTGCCGGCCAGTACGACCGGACGATGAACGAAGAGGTCGGGCGTGAAGTCGCCGTGCCCGGTACCTATCAGACGGTCGACCCCAACCCGCAGGGCTTTGTGGACATAATGCTCGCGCCCACGGGCGGCTTCTATGACCCGGACAGTTATGCGGCCAATGCTATTGATGTCGCCCTGTTTGTGATTTTCCTGGGCGGGTTCCTCGGTGTAATGAACGCAACCGGCGCCATCGATACCGGCATACGCAGTGCCATGCGTCACCTTAAAGGCCATGAAATCTGGATGATCCCGATACTCATGTCTTTGTTTGCGATCGGCGGCACAACCTATGGCATGGCCGAAGAGACCCTGGCCTTCTACGCCATTCTGATCCCGGTGATGATGGCAGCCGGATACGATGCGGTAACCGGCGTAGCCATTATCCTGATTGGTGCCGGTGTCGGCGTGCTGGGGTCTACCATCAACCCGTTCGCCACGGTTATTGCCGCCAACGCCGCAGGCATTCCGTTTACCGATGGCATTATCATCCGTTTTATCCTTCTCATCGGCGGGCTATTGATCTGTGCGGCTTACGTTATGCGTTACGCCATGCGCGTCAAAGCGGATCCGTCACGCTCTGTGGTGGCAAAGCAGTGGGCTGCTCACCGAAGACTCTTTCTGGGCAAGCATGACGAGGGCATGCAGGATTCCACGCTCGACGGCACCCAGATAACAGCCCTGCTGATCTTTGCCGCTACCTTCGTTGTCATGATCTGGGGTGTATCGTCACAGGGCTGGTGGATGGCCCGCATGGGTGCTCTGTTTTTCGGTGCGGCCATTGTGATTGGCATCATCGCACGCCTTGGTGAGAAAAAACTTACCAGCAGCTTCGTTGACGGGGCCCGGGACCTTCTGGGGGTAGCACTGGTTGTAGGGCTTGCGCGCGGCATTGTGGTAATCATGGATCAGGGCATGATTGCCGATACCATCCTGCACAGCGCAGAAACCTCGCTCGGTGGGTTGCCTGAACTGGCGTTTATCAACCTGATGTTCTGGATAGAGGTCGGCATGAGCTTTTTCGTGCCGTCCTCCTCGGGGCTGGCTGTATTGTCCATGCCTATTCTGGCGCCGCTTGCCGATTTCGCCAGTGTGGGGCGCGACCTGGTTGTGACGGCCTACCAGTCTGCCAATGGCCTGGTAAACCTGATCAACCCCACCTTTGCAGTGGTGGTCGGAGGCCTCGCGATTGGCCGCGTGTCCTATGATCGCTGGCTCGCCTTTATCTGGCCTTTGTTATTGATTCTTACAATCTTCATCACACTGGTCATCAGTGCCGCAGCACTGATTTAGTGGAGGGTAAAGCCATGTCTGAACATACTCTCGGGGTGCATTCCGAAACTGGCACCCTGCGACAGGTCATTGTCTGCCGCCCGGGGCTGGCACACCGGCGGCTGACGCCATCCAACTGTGATGCCCTGCTTTTTGACGACGTATTCTGGGTCAAGCAGGCCCAGAAAGATCATGACGTCTTTGTCAGTGTGATGCGCGAGCACGGCGTCGAGGTACTGGATGTTAACGAATTGCTGGCGCAGACGCTGGACATCCCGGAGGCTCGCAAATGGATTCTGGATCAACGTATTACCTGGAACCAGATTGGCGTTGGGATGATTTCCGACTTGCGCGCCTGGATGGATGAGCTTCCTGGCAGCAAACTCGCGGAGTACCTTATCGGCGGGCTTGAAGTGGCTGACCTGCCTTTCGACCCGACGGGGCTTTTTGGCAACCACCTGGGGCACTACGGCTTTGTATTACCGCCTCTGCCAAACTACCTTTTTACAAGAGACAACAGTGCCTGGATCTACGGCGGTGTCACGCTGAACCCCATGTACTGGTCCGCCCGCAAGCCCGAAACCCTGCTGATGGCCGGCGTATACAGGTTCCACCCGAAATTTGCCGGCAAGGCCGATGTGCTCTGGGGCGATCCGACACAAGAGCATGGGCTTGCGACACTTGAAGGCGGTGACATCATGCCCGTCGGCAATGGCACTCTGCTGGTGGGCATGGGCGAGCGCTCCTCTCCCCAGGCTGTCGGGCAACTGGCCAACGCGCTCTTTGAAAAAGGCACTGTGGAACGGGTAATTGCCTGCCAGATTCCGAAATCCCGGTCCGCCATGCATCTGGACACTATTTTCACTTTCTGCGGTGGCAAGGTTGTCACCACTTTCAAGGAAGTGGCAGATGAAGTGATCTGCTATGACCTTCGCCCCGGCGAAGGGGAAAAACATCTGACTTTCCGCCAGGACCCAAGGCCGCTGTTTGATGTGGTTGCTGATGTACTGGGGTATCAATCCCTCGACATTGTGCCCACCGGCGGGGAGAGCCCCGCCGAGCGAGAACGGGAGCAGTGGAACGATGGTAATAATGTGCTGGCCCTAAGTCCCGGCGTGGTGGTTGGCTACGACCGTAACGATGACACCAATGCAGCGCTTAAAGCCGCCGGCATTGAAGTTGTGGCTATTCCCGGCGCCGAACTGGGGCGTGGCCGAGGCGGCGGGCGATGCATGAGTTGTCCGACTATGCGCGACCCCATCTGACCACACAGGGCTCAATCACCATGGCTTTCAACCTCAAGAACCGACATTTTCTGACCCTGCGGGATTTTTCACCGCAGGAAATCAGCTTTCTGCTCAAGCTATCCGCAGACCTGAAAACGGCCAAATACGCCGGCACCGAGATTCCTCAGCTCAAGGGTAAGGAAATAGCCCTGATCTTTGAGAAAAACTCCACCAGGACGCGGGTCGGTTTTGAAGTCGCCGCTTACGACCAGGGCGCCAGAGTTACTTACCTGGGCCCAACTGGCAACCATATCGGGCACAAGGAATCTGTAAAAGACACAGCGCGAGTGTTAGGTCGAATCTACGATGCCATAGAATACCGGGGGTTCGGTCAGAAGATCGTCGAAGAACTGGCTCAGTATGCTGGCGTGCCGGTCTATAACGGCCTGACCGATGAGTTCCACCCCACCCAGATCCTCGCAGACTTCCTGACCATGCAGGAACACGCTGATAAACCCCTGCACCAGGTGGCTTATGCGTTCCTGGGCGACGCGGCCAACAACATGGGTGACAGCTTGCTCATCGGAGGAGCTAAAATGGGTATGGATGTTCGCCTTTGTGCCCCAAAAGCCTGCTGGCCACGCCAGCCTGTGCAGGACGAAGCTCATAGCATAGCCCGGGAAACCGGTGCAAAAATCACCATTACCGACGACCTGGATAGGGCACTCGGCGGCGTTGACTTCGTTTACACCGATGTCTGGGTATCCATGGGCGAGCCCAAGGAAAAATGGGGGGAGCGAATCAAGCTGTTAATGCCTTACCAGGTGAACGCTGACGTCATGGAGAAAACCGGTAATCCCAGGGTTCGCTTCATGCATTGCCTGCCGGCTTTTCACAACACCGAAACCACGGTAGGCAAGGAAATTGCAGAAGAATTCGGAATTGATGCCATGGAAGTTACTGAAGAGGTTTTCGAGAGCCCTGCATCCATTGTGTTTGATCAGGCTGAAAACCGCATGCACACCATCAAGGCAGTGCTGGTAGCCACGCTTGGAGCCTGATAGCGCACTGATGGTCGATTAAAGGATGCACCCTATGCTGATTGTTGCAGCTCTGGGCGGCAACGCCCTGCTAAAACGCGGTGAGCCACTCACGGCCAAAACTCAGCGCGCCAATGTTCGAACCGCAGCAGAATCGCTGGTCGGGTTGGTCCGTGCCGGGCACCAACTGGTTATTACTCACGGCAACGGCCCTCAGGTAGGCTTGCTGGCATTGCAAGGTGCGGCCTACAAGCCGGAGGAGGCCTACCCTCTGGATGTGCTTGGGGCAGAGAGCGGCGGCATGATCGGTTATATGATCGAACAGGAAATAGAAAACGCCCTTGGACATGATCGCCCTGTGGCGACTCTGCTTACCCAGGTGGTGGTTGACCGAGATGATCCGGCATTTGCCAGGCCGTCCAAATTTATTGGCCCCGTCTATACTAGAAAGGAAGCAGAGGCCAAAGCTGCCGTTGCCGGTTGGCAGATTGCAGCCGACGGCGATAAATGGCGCAGAGTCGTGCCATCGCCTGCTCCCAAAGAAATTCCGGATATGCGCGTGCTGAAATTGCTGCTGGATCAGAATGTGATTGTGATCTGTACCGGCGGTGGCGGCATCCCGGTGCTGCGCCGCGATGACGGCAGTATGACAGGTGTAGAGGCTGTTATCGATAAAGATGCGGCCAGCGCCCTGCTTGCACGCCAGTTAAGCGCCGACGCACTGTTACTGCTGACTGATGTAGATGCGGTTTACAGTGACTTGCAAACACAAGCCGCGGTCCCGATTCGCCAAATCACGCCAGATCAGGCGCGGAGGCTCGATATGCCGGCCGGTTCCATGGGGCCAAAGGTGACGGCAGCGGCTGATTTCGCGGAAACTGGAGGTATCAGCGGCATTGGTCGACTACAGGATGCCCTTGCCATTCTTGATGGGCGCGCAGGTACACTGGTTTCCAGAACAGCCACTGAAGGCTCATGACTATTCAGGCACATTCGTATGTCCGACCTGGTCTTTAACGATGCGAACCCCATACCCGAAACTGGCAGTCATGGTGTCGGCCAGGTTGTGAGCATTCGCGGGGGGGTCGTCGACGTGCTGTTTCCCGGCACAGCCCCCCGCATCCACGACCTCGTCCGCGCCGGCAAGCTGGACCTGGAGGTTACCTCACTACTCGACAACGGCGCAGTGCGCTGCATGGCCCTGGCGCCCGTGCGCGGACTGGGGTTAGGAATGCCTGTGCAGGCCACAGGTGCGCCTATTCAGGTTCCGGTAGGCGATACCGTGCTGGGCCGCATGCTTAATGTGTTTGGCGAACCCATTGATGACAAGCCGGCCCCTGCAGCGACGGTAAGACGCTCGATCCATCAGCCCCCTCCTGCACTGGAAGACCGCGTTGTCCATAGCGACATTCTCGAAACCGGAATCAAGGCCATTGATTTACTTTCACCCATTGAGCGCGGCGGTAAAACCGGCCTTTTCGGCGGCGCGGGGGTCGGTAAAACCGTTCTGATTACAGAGCTGATCAACAACACGGTTCAGCACTATCAGGGCGTGAGCCTGTTCTGTGGCATTGGCGAACGTTCCCGGGAAGCAGAGGAACTCTACCGGGAGATGGGTGACGCGGGTGTGCGAGACAAGACCGTCATGCTGTTCGGGCAGATGAACGAAGCCCCGGGCGTCCGTTTTCTGGTGGGCAAAACCGCGCTCACCATGGCAGAGTATTTCCGTGATGATCAGAAACAGGACGTACTGCTTCTGATCGACAATATTTTTCGTTTCGTGCAGGCGGGCTCCGAGGTTTCCGGCCTGATGGGGCGCATGCCTTCGCGGGTTGGCTACCAACCGACCCTTGCCACCGAACTGGCCTCCCTGGAGGAACGCATCACCTCGACCCGAAGTGGCGCGATCACCTCCATCCAGGCAGTCTACGTGCCTGCCGATGATTTCACCGACCCGGCGGCGGCGCATATTTTCTCGCACCTTTCTGCCTCAGTCGTGCTGTCTCGCAAGCGCGCCAGCGAAGGCCTTTATCCGGCAGTCGACCCGCTCGGCTCCGCCTCTGTGATGCTGACACCAGCGGTCGTCGGCCAGCGCCATTACGATATCGCCCGGGCAGTAAGGCGTACTCTTGCAGAGTATGAGGATCTGCGCGATATCATTGCCATGCTGGGCATGGAGGAACTCTCGGCGGCTGACCGGGCCACCGTAGCCAGGGCGAGGCGGCTCGAGCGTTTTCTTACCCAGCCGTTTTTTACCACTGGCTCTTTCACCGGCACCGGCGGCAAACGCGTGCCCATCAAAGATACTCTCGATGGCTGCGAGACCATTCTGAACCAGACTGAATTCACTGATAACGAAACCGACTACTATATGATCGGTTCGCTTAAGGATCTGGAGGCAAAATCATGAGCCTTGCCGACAGCATGCAGGTAGCACTGCAACTACCCACCCGCACATTATTTGAAGGCACAGTAAAGGAACTCTTTGCCACCGCAGAGAACGGCGCCTTCGGGATACTTCCAAATCATATCGACTTCGTAACCGCACTGGTGCCCTCCGTGCTCATTCTTACAACAGCCGGCGGCGAAGAGTTGTTTTTTGGCATTGACGAAGGTGTGCTGGTGAAAAAAGGCCATAGCGTGAATATTGCCATAAGGCGCGGTGTTCAGGGGGAGGACCTCAATTCACTGAACGAAACCATACGGGCAGCGTTCGTCGAAGTGGATGAGGAAGAACGTGTGGCCCGATCAGCGCTGTCCCGGCTGGAAGCCGGCATTGTCCGGCACTTTGGCGATTTGCGGAAACCAACGGTGTGAGTATGAAAAACGACCGTTCAGCAGAGCACATCCGCCGCAGTGCCGAGCGCATGAAGCAAGCACGCAATTCCCCGGGCGCCAGCCCTCTGCGGGGCCTGGGAGCGTTCGGCATCGTTGGCTGGTCGGTTGCCGTGCCGACAGTGGGCGGCGCATTCCTGGGTCTATGGCTGAACCGGGTAGCTCCGCAGGAATTTTCCTGGCCCATTGCGCTGATTCTCGGCGGCGTGGTGGTCGGCGCCATTATCTCCTGGAGCTGGATAAACAAAGAAGGGCCTGACCAGAAAGGTGACGAACAGTGATAACAGTCGACTGGCACGCAGTATTGTTGGGGTTCTCCGTGGGGGCTCCGGTCAGCGCCCTGTTCTTTGCGGGACTCGCCTGGGGCATGCGACATGCCCTGAACTCTGGAAGCCCCGCAACCTGGCTGATGATCAGTGCCTTCGGCCGAATTGCGATGCTTCTGGCCCTTGGCTTCTGGATAACTGCAATGGCCGGAAGTAACTGGGCCATAGCCGGCTACGCACTGGCTTTTTTCCTGATACGACTGATCGCTGTGCTTTGGGCCAGAACGGGCAGGTCGTCGGTCACCACTGAACAGGAGAGTACCTGATGCAACTGACACCGGATGAGGTCGTTGTTTTTACTCTTGCAGGATGGGAAATCAACGCCACCATCGTCAACACCTGGATTGTTATGGCACTTCTGGTAGGCACTTCCATGCTGGTTACCCGAAACCTGCGACCTGACGTGCCACCCAACCGTTGGCGCACCGCCCTGGAAGTGATTGTTAAGCTCATTCAGGGTCAGATTGAGGAAGTTACCCGAAACTCCGCACGACATGTTATGTATTTTTCCGGCACATTGTTCCTGTTTATTGCCCTATCAAACCTGATGCTGGTGATACCGGGGTTTTCGCCGCCCACGTCATCCTTATCCACAACCGCAGCTCTGGCTCTGTCAGTGCTGGTCGCCGTACCGGTATTCGGCATTGCCTCGGGCGGGCTGGGAAGCTACCTGAAAACCTTTATCCAGCCCTCCGTCATCATGCTGCCATTCAATATCATCGGCGAGTTCTCCCGGGGTATATCTCTGGCTATCCGCCTGTACGGCAACATAATGAGTGGTGCCGTTATCGCCGCCATTCTTCTGACCATCGCACCATTTTTCTTTCCCGTGGCCATGGACATGCTCGGGCTACTGACCGGAATGATTCAGGCATATATCTTCGCCATGCTCGCCACCGTTTACATTTCATCTGCTACCGCAGAGCCCACGCCTTCATCGCCAAAACACGAGGATAAACCATGACAGATCTCGCCATTATTGCCGCCATGTCCATTTTTACGGCTGGCCTGACCGTTTCCTTCGGCGCTCTCGGCCCGGCTCTCGGCGAAGGCCGGGCCGCCGCTGCTGCAATCGCCGCCATGGCCCAGCAACCGGATGCCGCGCCCACTCTGTCCCGAACCCTGTTCGTGAGTCTGGCAATGATCGAATCCACGGCCATCTACTGCTTTGTTGTCGCCATGATTCTGATTTTCGCCAACCCGTTCTGGGCCGCCGTGCAGGTTACCCCAGGAGGTTAGTACCAATCATGTCTATCGACTGGGTTACCGTTATTGCACAGATCGCTAACTTTCTGGTTCTGGTCTGGCTACTGAAACGCTTTCTCTACCGTCCAATTCTTGATGGTATTGATGCCCGTGAAGCCGAGATCACCCGCAGCATGGCCGAAGCAGGGGAGGCCAGGAAAAAGGCGCAGGCGGCTGAAGCAGACTTCCAACAGCAGCGCAAAAAGCTGTTATCTGACCAGAACGCAGTAGTCGAACGGGCACTGCGGGAATCGGAAAACCAGCGTGATGCCCTGCTGGCCGATGCACGTTCCAAGCTTGAGCAAGAGCAGAAGGACTGGCACAAACACCTTGAGCGCGAGCGCCAGAAGTTCATCGCACAACTGCAGCGTGCCGGTGAGGAAACCTTGTTGGAGCTGACCCGAAAAGCCCTTCGTGATCTTGCGGATGAATCACTGGAAGAAGCCATTGCTCGCCATATCAGCGCACGTTTGCGCCCCATAGCCCACGAACTGACAGACGCTGCCGGTGACAGCAAGGAAGCCGTAACCACCACACGCGCTCCCTTGCCGGAGGCCGCACAACAGCAGTTACAGGCCGACATCAAGAGTTTACTGCCAGCCATAACGCTGCGCTTCGAAACTAACCCGCAACAGGCACCGGGCCTGGTTCTGCGAGTCGGCAGCGCCCAGATAGCCTGGACGGTCGACAGCTACACTGAGGCATTTGATGCACTATTAAGTGAACGTCTCGCCGCCGGCGCGTCTGGCCGGGTTCAGCCAGGTGACACCTGAGAGGGATAGATAAAGTACGATGAAAAACCGTTCTGAACTGCCTGCAACTGAACCCTTTGACGCCTGGCGGGAAGCCCTGCTCGCAACACCTGCGCCCGCACCGGTACTGACTGAAGTTGGCACAGTCACCGAAGTGGGCGACGGCGTTGCGGTCGTCACCGGCCTCGCCCGTGCACTGGCAGATGAACTCCTGGTGTTTGAATGCGGCGTGCGCGGCATTGCCCTGGACCTTGAGCCAGGCCGGCTGGGCGTGATCCTGCTCGGGCCGTCAGAGCTTATTACCCTGGGTGAAGATGTACGCCGCACCCGAAAGGTCGTGAGTGTTCCGGTTGGCCCTGCACTACTGGGCCGTGTAATTGATGCCATGGGCCGACCAAGGGACGGCCTGGGGCCTGTTGCGGCGGTCGCCGAGCATCCTATTGAAGCAGAAGCTCCGGGAATTCTCAGCCGCTCGGCCATCTTCCGCCCGCTGGCAACCGGTATCAAAGCCATCGATGCTGCTGTGCCTGTTGGTCTGGGTCAACGCGAGCTGATCATCGGGGACCGCCAGACCGGGAAAACCTCCATCGCCATAGACACCATACTCAACCAGACGCGTTCAGACGTCACCTGTATCTACTGTGCCATTGGCCAGCGTGGTGATTCAGTCTCCCGGGCAATCGGTGCCTTGAAAAAAGGCAAGATGCTGGCCCGCAGTGTGGTTATGTCTGCAGGCGATGAAGAAACACCCGGTCTGGCCTACATCGCACCCTATGCCGCCATGGCCATGGCGGAGTACTTTTCTGATCAGGGCCGGGACGTGCTGGTGATTTTTGATGACCTGACACATCACGCCCGCTCTTACCGGGAACTGTCGTTACTGTTAAGGCGGCCACCAGGGCGTGAAGCTTTCCCCGGCGATATTTTCTACGTTCATGCTCGTTTGCTGGAGCGTGCCGGCCAGTTTACTCAGGAGGCTGGCGGCGGCTCGATTACCGCTTTGCCCGTAGTTGAAACCCAGGCAGAGAACCTGTCGGCCTATATCCCGACCAACCTCATCTCCATTACCGATGGCCAGATCTATCTGTCGCCGCGGCTGGTACGCAAAAACCAGTTCCCTGCCGTTGATCTTGGCCTGTCCGTCTCTCGGGTAGGCGGTAAAGCCCAGACCCGCGCGTTACGCGAAGTGGCTGGCAACCTGCGGGTTACCCTGTCGCAATTTGAGGAGCTGGAAGACTTTGCGCGCTTTGGAACACGTCTGGACGATGCCACGCGCGCCCGTCTGGTCCGTGGCGCCGCTGTGCGCAATGCGCTCCGCCAGGCTGAGCGCGACCCCATGCCTGCCGCCGAGCAACTGGCTGTTCTGATTGCAGCTATGGAAGGCCTTTTCGATGCAATGTCGGAAGGGCAGCTGGCCGATGCCATGACCCGTATCCGCGCCGTTGCGCAAAAACAATTACAGATAATCGACGAGCGCATCGGCGAAAACAGGGGGCTGAGCGAAGAAGACCGGGCCTTGATTATCCGTACCGCACGCGAGGTCAGCCATGGCTCAGACGCTTGAAACCCTGTCTCGTCACAGCAACACACTGACCAGTATTCGCGGCATAGTTCACACCATGAAGACCTTGTCGGCCATCAACGCGACTCCTTATGAACACGCTGCCCGCTCGATCGAAGCCTATCATCAGACCATTCTTCAGGGGTTCGAGGCGTTCGCCTACCGAACTGGTGAGATTCACCTGCGACAGGTTGAGGCTCTTGAGCATCTGTTTATCGTTTTCGGATCCGACCACGGACTCTGTGGCAATTACAACGAGATTCTGGCGGCAGTGGTCAGGCAGAACAGCCAATTACAAGCTTCCAGCAAGCATCGCCTGCTCTGCATTGGGGCACAAATGAATGATGCTCTCGATGATCAGGGCCTGACACCCGACGCCGTACTGCTTCCGCCAGCGTCTGCCGACGGTATTGGCCGCCTGGCTGGTGACATTGTGACTCGTATAGATCGCTTCAGCCGGGGCCAACCTCTGTATCAACTGGGTGTTACCCTCGCGTTTACCCAGCGCGGCGAACACGGCGCGCGCGAACCCGTCACACTTCGGCTCCTGCCTCTGGAGCCTGGGCTGTTACAGCGCGAGAAATACTGGAATTCCCGCTCGCTTCCGGATTACACCATGGAGGCTGAAGCCCTGCTGTCATCACTGATTCGCAGCCATATTTTCGCCAGTGTTTTTCGCGCTTCCGCAGAAGCCATGGTGACCGAAAACGCCGCTCGGCTGGCCCTTATGCAGCAGGCGGAACAGTCGGTGGATGAGCGTATCGAGGATGTAAAAGGCGAACTGAGATCCGTAAGACAAACTGAAATCACTAACGAACTGATGGATGTGATCATAGGGTTCGAGGCCTTGCAAAAAAAACGACGCCCAGAAGCCTTGCAGCCTGCCAGGACAGCGTCAAAACCCCGCAAATCATGACGCGGGTTTTGCATTGAGAAAACGCCGAACCAGCGGCAACTGTTTCAGCATGGCTTTATCAACAATACGCGGCAATATGCCGTTAATGACCACAAACAATTTTTCCGGCCAGCCAAGGAACCGACGGCGTTCATCACGCTTCATAGCCTTGAGAATGGCCGCTGCCACCGCCTGAGGTTTATCAACGCGATTCCCCAGTGCGCGATTCAGCGCATTTACTGCCTCCGGATTCATCTCAGTATTTGTCGCCCGCGGCGCTACGTAGACTACCTGAACGGCGGTATCCGCCAGTTCCCGGCGCAAAGCCTCAGTAAACCCCCGAAGGCCAAACTTGGTGGCACAGTAGGCGGTGTATCCAGGGAATCCGATACTACCAAAAGTCGAACCCACAAATACCAGGTCGCCGCTGCCCGCCTTCTCAAACCTGGGTGCAAAATGCCTGGCGGCCAGCACGGCAGAGCGCAGGTTTACATTAAGCTGGGCATCGAGTTCATCCACCGACATTACCGCCAGTCCGGCAAAGCAATTCTGGCCGGCGCAATGGATCACGCCGTCAATATCCGGGTAAGCCTCTGTCAGACGCACCAACTGTGACGCCAGATCGGCCGCGGCTAGATCCAGGTACACGGGGACTATCCCTTCCCGACGACTGATGCGCTCCGGGTGTCGGGAAACCACGATAATACGGTTCCCCTCCTGAAGCAGCGATTCGGCCAGTGCCTTGCCAATCCCGCCGGTTCCGCCCAACAGGAGGAAAACACGATCATGCAGCCTCATGACAATGCTCCTGACGACGGCTAGGCAACGGGATGTTGTGCAACATATCGCCGTAAAGCCGATAGACCACTCGCGCGGCATCTATAATCGCCTGTTGATCATCCGGTTCGGTGATGCCATCCATCAGGTTTCGGAAAAACTCAAAATGGTCCTGATCGAGTGCACCGTGAGAATACAGGTAACTGAACGCCTGGTTTGGAAGCCCCAGGAGTTTCTGAATCTGCTCTCCCAAAGGTGTGGCCAGTTCAATCGAAGTACCCTCAAGTACCTGAACCATGCCAAAGAATGCCGCCGGATTACCCCGACTAATCTGATCGTACAAGTAGGCCACCATGAGCTCGATGGAGAGATCCGGCTTGCCCTCACGAATCGCTTCCTTGTTGGCACCACAGGCCGCCAGATCATTCAGTATCCACTCCTGGTGGCCGTACTCTTCATCGATGTATTCGACCAACGCTTTACGGACGAACTCCGTTCGCTGGGGCAGCCTGGCGCCGCAGGCCATCATCAAAGGCACCGTGTGCTTAACGTGATGAAAAGCCTGTGTCAGGAACCAGGTGTACGATTCAAGACTGAAAAAACCATCCCTGATTGCACTAACAACCGGCGCACCGGTTACATGAGCACGTGCTTGTGCGGTTTCCTGCTGCAGTCTGTCAAAAAAGGCCATTTTTAGTTCTCCTGGCTGATTGGTACATGATGTCGAAAGGAATAATGGAAACGCCTGTGCCACCAGAGTTGGCAACTGTTCTTGAATACGTGCCCGCACCGGGCGGCCATTCTCCGTGATGAAGCCCTCGGAGGAGTTCAACCGTTGACGACGGATATACACCGCGGCCAGGCGTGCATAGTCCGGCAAACGTTGGTTGAGCGCTTTTAACGGACCTGCAAGGGCTACAGGTGAGCGCCCATCGGTTACCGTAATCATTGCCGCTGGCTGAGGTTCGCCATCGCCGAACACCACGGCTTGCGGAACCCCCAAACCCTGCACCAGTTCGCTTTCCAGCCACTCGGGGCTTATATTGCGACCAAAACTGGTGATCAGCAGGTTCTTCGAACGGCCATCGATCGAAAGAAAGCCTTCCGGGCGGAGTGCGCCCAGGTCACCGGTGTCCAGCCATTCAGCCTGTTCATGGTCATCGCCAAGATAGCCCAGGTGAGTATTACCACGAACCAGGATATGGCTGTCAGAGCCCACCCTGATATCAATGTGTGACAGGGGTCTGCCCACGCTGCCGTCACAGTCAGCGCCTGGCACGTTCAATGCCACGACAGAACTGCACTCCGAGAGTCCGTACCCCTCGTAAAGGGGTAATCCGGCAGCCCGGCCACGAGCCAGAAGCTCTGGCGACACCCGACCGCCACCAACCGCCAGAAACCGCAACGAATCAGCGTCAAGCTGGCCCCTCTCTGCGGCACCAACAAGTGCCATCGCCAACTCTGGAACCAGAATCAATGAATGCGGGCGGCTTCGATTAACACCTTCAACCAGTTTGCTCAGGTTCAGACCACTGCTGCCGCTCATGCCCAGACTCTCCAGTGGCTCAACCCTGACGGTGGCGCCCATGAGCAGGGGCAAATAGACTCCTGCGATATTCTCCAGCAATGTCGCCAGTGGCAGGATGCACAGGTGCGCTTGCAATTCGACGCCTGCCAGCCGTTCTTGTAAAGCGAGCGTAGTTGCCGTCATCTGACTGACCGACAGGCACACACCTTTTGGCGTTCCGGTACTGCCGGAAGTAAACGTGATTTTCGCTGTGCCGACCGGCATCCCGGGTACTTCTGCGGCAACGGGCAGGGTGCGCAACCAGACGCCGTGGCCCAACAGCTCGTATTCACTGACTTCGTCACTGCGCAACAAACCGTCCAGCCCCGCCTGCTTGATAAGATGGGTGGTCTGGGATTCCGAGAAGAACACCGGTACCGGGACACAAACAATACCCGCTAACAAGCAGGCGAGGTCAGCCAGAATCCAGGCCAGGCTGTTGTCGCCGCAGACACCGACACGCTTTATGCCACGCAGGCTGAGCTGCTCGGCGACCGCCTCTGCCATCTGCATCATCTGTTGATAACTCAATGCCGCGTCCCGCCCGCGCAAAGCAATGCGCGACGGGTGCGTCAGTGTCTGGCGCTTGAGCAACTCAGGCAAGGCGTCCATAAGCGCCTCCCTGCTTTAAAAAATCCGAACCTGTGCCGGAGGACGCTGGGTGAATTCGCCGTAAAAACCCCGTCTGCCGCAAAGCACTGAGGCTGTCCGCCACTTTGATAGCCAACACCATCGGTTGCTGATCGTAGTAGCGGCCCCAACCGGCGCCGCCATCGGGTAGGTCCTCCGGGTTCGCTTCAGCCAACACTCGCGTAGCAATCCCCATGCGATGAAAACTGTTTCGCAACTGGCCGGTGCCAGTGCAGACCACCCATACGTAACCCGCGCGCTGCAACCATACCGTCAGTGACGCAAACAGGTAGCGGCTGACACCGGCCTCAACACCCGCCAGATGGGCAATCTCTGCTATCTGATGACGCGCAATATCCGCCACCGGCATTACAGTTTCGACCGGAACCGACAGGTAATCTTCAAGAAACAGACGTTCGCGATCCGCATTGCGAACGCCTACCGCCGCCAACAGCGCTCCTTGAGCAGATGTCAGAGCCAACAACCGCGGAATCCGCAGCGAGGGCTCAGCTCCATAGGCCTGCAGAAACCGCCGCCGGATAAAATCCGTAACCGCAGCCGCCAATGCCGTGTCGGGGGTGATTTCGCTAAGCCAGCGCCCGGCACAGCGAAGAGCCGGAACCAGCTCCGGTGAATCCGGTGGGCAACAGGTAGACATTGTTAGCGGGTCGGTCATATGCGCTCTCCAACAGCTTTCGGGCGGGGTACCCGATATAGTGAGCAATCAGGTTAGGGCACAATCCTTAAGTCAGGCTTAAGTCCCGGGGAGAGAATTCTTAAGTCGGCGTTAAGGCTCCCCACGATCACCGATTGCGAGCACCCGTTAAGGGTGGCTTAAGAAAGCCGCTGTAGAATACAGTTAGAAGAGTGTGAATTTGCACAGGCTTCCCACAACACGGATCCCGCTTGATGCGCATATTATTGGTAGAAGACGATCAGCTGCTGGGCAGCACCATGCTGGATATGCTGCGGGGCGATCAACACACTGTGGATTGGCTGGATGATGGTCAACAGGCGCTGAATGCCCTGGCAGACGATCATTTTGATCTGGCCATACTGGATTTAACCCTGCCACGGGTCGATGGCCTTGAGATAGTTCGGCAGACCCGACAACAAGGCAATCAACTGCCCATTATCATCCTGACCGCCCGCGCTGAGCTGGAAGAAAAACTGCAGGGCCTGGATGCTGGTGCAGACGATTACGTAACCAAGCCGTTTGCCATGGCCGAACTCAAAGCCCGGATCCGTGCCGTTACCCGTCGCAGATCTTCGGCAACCAGCGACGAACTGATCGTAGGCCAGCTTACGCTGAACCCGGCTTCGGCCCAGCTCACCACCGGCTCGACGACAGACACCTTACCCCGCAGTGAATTCCAGATCCTCCAGTACATGATGCGTCATCCCGACCAGGTGGCCACTCGCCGGCGTCTGGAAGAACAGCTCTATGGCTGGGAGCCGGGAGCTGAAAGCAACGCCCTGGAAGTGCATATCCACCATCTCCGGCGCAGAATCGGCAAAACCACAATCCGCACCATCCGCGGCGTTGGGTATCTGCTGGACAGCCAGGCAGCTTGTGGAGCTCCGGAATGTCCCTGACCCGCACTCTCACACTGCTGGTTACTTCCACGGTTCTGCTATTTGCCCTGATAGCCGCAGCCTGGAGCTATATTGAAAGCAATCATGAACTGGAAGAGCTGTTCGACGCCGAACTTGCGCAGAGTACACGGATTGTCCAGGGGCTGGTTCGCCACCTTGCAGACACACAATCGCTCGAGCTGTTATCGCAAACCCTCACTGAAACACTGGCGCTGCCACTCGACAAGGACGTTGAGTCTGATGCAGACAATGACGAAATTCTGCCCGGCGGCGCGGGACACAAATACGAAAAGAAGCTGGCCTTTGAGGTCTGGACGCCCGGCCGCACGCCTCTGCTGGACACACTTAAGGCCGATGACACCGAAGGCCTGACGCCAGGCTACTCATGGGCCGAATCCCAGGGGTACAACTGGCGGACGTTCACGCTTCAGGATCCCGCTACAGGTTTCTGGATCAGAACCGCTCAGCGGGAAGATATTCGCGGGGAACTGAGCCAGGAGCTGGCCCTGGGCAACGTTCTGCCTTTGTTGGTTGCCTTGCCGCTCCTGCTGCTGGCCGCCAGTGCTGCCATTCATATCGGGTTCCGCCCCCTGCGTCGGTTGGAGCGGCCTATACGCCATATGGCTCCGGAACGTATTCATCCCCTGGATGACAGACAGGCACCAAAGGAAGTGGCCGGTCTGGTACAAGCCGTGAATAGCCTGCTCAAGCGACTGAATCTGGCCCTGGAACGGGAGCGCCGATTTTCGGCCGATGCAGCCCATGAACTGCGGACACCGCTGGCAGCTTTGCGACTGAATCTGGAAAAAGCCTGGGACAAAGATCCGCAGCAATTCCAGCCCCTGATTCAATCGGTTGACCGCATGACACATCTGGTGGAGCAAATGTTGCTGCTGAACCGGGTCGACTCAGGCGCCGGCTTTTCACCCCAGAAACACGATCTATCAGAAATCATCGAACAAAGTATTGCGGATGTGACCCCCCTGGCGCTGAAAAAACATATGGAGCCACTACTTCATAACGATGCTGGCCAGGCTCTGGTGAGTTGCCATGACGCCCTGATCAATACCCTGATGCGATCTCTGTTGGCCAACGCCATTCAGTACAGCCCGCAGCACACTCTGATAGAAACTCGCCTGGAGGCCTCCGGTAACGGGTATCACGTTACTGTGTGCGATCAGGGGCCAGGCATTGCAACAGAGGATAGGGAAAGGGCACTCAGCCGCTTTGTCCGCCTCGACCAGCGGCATGGCGGCGGTGCAGGGCTTGGGCTGGCAATTGCACGGCGGATTGCGGAACTACACGGCGGCCAACTGACCCTGGATGCCCGGCCTGACGGGCAAACCGGACTCTGTGTCAGTCTGTGGCTGCCGGCACACACTATGCCTTGCATCAGTGAACCTTAGACTAAACCGGGCTCTATGGCTTCAGCGCGTCCAGAAGGGTGTTGTCGTCCAGCGACTGGCCCCAAAGGTTGCCATGCATCAGTTCATTCAAAGGCATCCGCGAACGCCAGCCCCGGGTTTCCAGCTCCGGCTGATCAGCAAACTCGCTGACATAGCCAAGACATAAATAGGCCAATGGGTAGACGTTATCCGGCAGTTTCAGAATCCGCGCCAGTGTGCTCTGGTCGAGAATGCTCACCCAGCCCACGCCGATACCTTCCGCCCGCGCCGCCAGCCACAAGTTCTGAACAGCCAGACAGGTACTGAAAAGGTCCGTATCCACTATGGAGTTACGTCCCAGAACATGGCTGCCGCCCCGGTTGCGGTCACAGGTAATACACAGGTTCATAGGGCTTTCGACAATGCCCTGTAATTTCAGACTGAGATAGGTTCGCTGACGTTCACCACCGTAGTTATTAGCGGCTTTGGCATTTTCCTGGTTATAGCTGGCCAGCACTTGCTGACGCACGTCCAGGCTGTCAATCAGGATAAAATCCCATGGCTGCATAAAACCCACCGACGGCGCGTGGTGCGCCGCTTTCAGCAGGCGCGCCAGCACAGGCCGGGGAATGGGATCAGGCAGAAACTCGGAGCGAACATCACGGCGTTCAAAAATAGCGCGGTAAAGCCCACTACGCTCGTCTTCGCTGAAAGGACGGTTAGGATCACTCATGACCGCTTTCCATGGCCGGAATTAGTTGATGCTTCTTTTACGCCCAGCAGCCCGCACAACCAGTCTGTATCCAGATAGTGTTCAACCTGGTCCGCCAACCGGTCAAGCTGGGTAAGACGGTGCTGCTGGTAGTCTACAGCGGCGCCTGAGCGGTTCAGCCCGGCCCATTGCAGCAATGCTTCACACGCCGCCGGCTCGTCAAATACTCCATGCACATAGGTGCCGGCCACCTGGCCATCGGCGCTGATTGCACCTTCGTTGTTGCCAGCCATCAGGCCCAACGGATGTGCTAGAGCCGCGCCATGGCTCACACCGTTGTGCATTTCGTAGCCTTTGAAAACCGCACTCCTGCCGCGGGGGTCACCCGCCCGGAGGGTCAGGGTGCCACTAACATTTCTCAGATGTTTACCAGCAATCATGGTGGTGGTCATTTCCAGCAACCCCAGGCCTTCCGTTGTGCCCTTCTGGCCTTCCAGCCCACCCGGGTCGTCAACACGCTCACCCAGCATCTGAAAACCACCGCAAATACCAAAAACCTTGCCGCCGTAGCGCAAGTGTTTGTGAATAGCCTGCACCCAGCCCTGAGCATTGAGGAAAGCCAGATCAGTGCGGGTACTTTTACTGCCGGGCAGGATAATCAGATCGGCAGCAGGGATGGGTTGATCGGGGCCGATGAACCGGAGATTTACGCCGGGATGCAGGCGCAAGGGGTCAAAATCATTGTGATTACTGATGCGCGGCAGCACCGGCACAATCACATTCAGCGATTCGGCTTCGCAGGTGCCAGAGATACCAATGCTGTCTTCAGAATCCACGATGAGGCCATGAAGGTAAGGCAGCACGCCAACCACTGGCTTGCCGGTGCGTTCAGTGAGCCACTCCAGGCCTGGTTCCAGCAAGCTGATATCACCGCGAAAGCGATTAACAATGAAACCTTTTGTACGCTCCTGCTCACTGGCGGAAATCAGCTCCAGCGTACCCACCAACTGGGCAAACACACCGCCCCGGTCTATATCCCCGACCAACAACACCGGGCAATCGGCCGCTTCTGCAAAGCCCATGTTGGCAATGTCGTTGGTACGCAGGTTAATTTCTGCAGGGCTGCCAGCACCTTCAGCAATGATCACATCATAGCGTTCACTGAGTGCATGCCAGGCGTCCATGACCGCAACCTTGGCCTCGGCTTTGTACGCATGATAATCCAGCGCGTCCATATTGCCGTGTACCTGCCCGCGCAGAATTACCTGGGCGCCACAATCGCTTTGCGGCTTCAGCAATACAGGGTTCATATCGCTGTGAGGCTCAAGGCCACACGCCAGTGCCTGCAACGCCGTGGAGCGGCCTATTTCCCCTCCATCCACGGTAACCGCGCTGTTCAGGGCCATATTCTGCGGTTTGAATGGCGCCACCGACACACCCTGCCGGGCAAGCCAACGACACAGGGCGGCAACTACGGTGGTTTTACCGGCGTCGGATGTGGTGCCCTGGATCATCAGCGTGGTCATGATTAAAGCTCGACGCCCTTCTGAGCCTTGATGCCCTGATCCTTGAAGGCATGCTTCACGACGCCCATTTCGGTGACGGTATCTGCGATGTCGATCAGTTCCTGGGGCGCATTTCGTCCGGTGACGACCACGTGTTGCATAGCGGGCCTGCCCTGCAGATCATCCAGCACACGATCCAGATCTATGTAGTCGTATTTCAGCGCAATGTTCAGCTCGTCCAGCAAAATCAGATCATAACTGTCGTCTTTCAACATGCCGGCAACAATATCCCAGGCAGCATTGGCAGACGCCACATCCTGTTCGCGGTCCTGGGTTTCCCACGTGTAGCCCTGACCCATCACGTGGTAATCCACGCCGGGCAGATCCCGGAAGAAGGCTTCTTCACCGGTACTGAAGGCACCTTTGATAAATTGCACAACGCCGACTTTCATACCATGGCCAAGCGCACGGGCAACCATGCCGAAGCCGGAACTGCTCTTGCCTTTACCGGGACCGGTCAATACCAGCAAAACACCCTGTTCGTTCTGGGCACTGGCGATACGTTCCTGCATGATTTTTTGCTTGGCCGCCATACGTTTGGCATGGCGTTCGGGGTCTTTTGCGCGTTCACGCATGAGTCTTCTCCGTGTCATTGTGAAATGTCAGCGGCTGGCCTCTGAACAATGCAGCAACAAGGGCAGGAGCCGATGGGAAATAACCGTGGAAGTAGCTGGCCACGAGACCTTTTTCACGGAATACCGCCTCACCACTCGTGCCTGCCTGTTTCCAGGCATGAGCGACCGGTCGCCAGGACGTATCCAGTGATGAGCGATGGAAGGTATGCCCACGGAGCTCACCTCCGAGGGTGGTCAGGCTTTGCAGGCCTATGCCCTGCAGGCGTTTTTCCATATTCGAGCGGCCCGGGATCAACCCCAGCATTCTGTGCACAACGCCGTCTTTATCGGACAACTCTTCAGCACAAGCCATCAGACCGCCGCACTCTGCAAGTATCGGCTTGCCGGCATCATAGAACCCACGGATCGCTTCAGCCATAGCGGTATTGTTGGCCAGAGTGCTGCCATGAAGTTCAGGATAACCACCAGGGAGCCAAAGGGCGTCTGCCAGCGGTAGCTGCGAATCCGCCAGCGGCGAAAAATACTGCAGCTCCGCACCCATCGCCGTCAGCAGGTCTGTGTTCGCACGATAGATAAAGCTGAAGGCAAGATCACGGGCAACCGCAATGCGCACACCTTTGAGCAAAGCCTCTGGTTTGACTGGTTCAACCGGGGCGATCGTAACAGCCTTGGGTAACTCACCAAGGCCCGCAGCTTCGAGCACCGCAGCCGCCGCATCAAGCTGCTGGTCAAGGTTGCCCAGTTCAGCCGGTTGCAACAGGCCCAGGTGCCTGTCCGGAATCTGCATTGCCTCGCTCCGGGGAATGGCCCCCAGCAAACTGATGCCCTGAGGCAGGCCTTCTTTCAACATAGCGCCATGGCGGGGGCTGCCGATTTTGTTGGCGATCACCTGATACACCGACAGTTCGGGATCAAAATGGGCCAGTCCCAGTACCAGTGCGCCAAAGGTCTGCGCCATACCGCCGGCGTCAATCACTGGCAACGCAGGAATACCCAGCAGTTTGGCAAGGTCAGCACTGGACGGATCGCCATCAAACAGCCCCATCGCCCCTTCAATCAGAATCAGGTCAGCCTCACGGGCGGCTTCCGCCACGCGCCAGCGACATTCGTGTTCGCCGGTCATCCAGGGGTGCAACTGGTAGACCGGCTGGCCTGATGCCACCTCAAGCATCATCGGATCGAGATAATCCGGACCATGCTTGAACACGCGCACCCTGCGACCGGCGTTCCGGTGCAGCCGGGCCAGAGCGGCCGTTACCATGGATTTACCCTGCCCGGAGGCAGGGGCGGTAATCATTACGGCCGGTATGGATACAGTCATAGATTAACCATTTCAGAGGTTCGACCCGGAACGCACAGGTACGAATAGCGGTGCGCCATCGGCCTCCACGGTGATGAGTTTCTGGTTATACAATTTCTCCAGTGCAGACGGTTCCAGCATTGAATCTGCGGGGCCCCAGCAGGCATCACCGTTGGTGTATAGAAGCAGAACATGACTGCACCATCGAGCTGCCAGGTTGAGGTCGTGCAGGCACATAAATACTGCTTTTCCGGATTGAGCCTGGTCCTGAAGCAGATTCATCACCTTGACCTGATGATGCAGGTCCAGATGGTTGGTGGGCTCATCCAACAGCCATATATCCGGGTTCTGGGTCATCAGCGTGGCGATAGCAACACGCTGACGCTCACCTCCAGACAAAGTGGTCAGCAAGCGATCGGACAGATGGTCGACCTCCAGTGCTGTCAATGCCTGCTCCGCCAGAGCCTGATCTTCACCCTGTTCGCTCTCCCATGGCGACAACCATGGGTGACGGCCAATGAGAGCGGTTTCCATCACGGTGGCGGGAAAACTATCCTGGCGTTCCTGGAAAACCAGCCCCATCTGTCGAGCAATATCCCGGCGCTTCAGATCTTTCAGAAGGGTGTCATCAAGTACCACCTCACCATGGCGGGCGGGTAGCAGACCTGCAAGTGTATGCAACAATGTCGTTTTCCCGGCTCCGTTAGGGCCGAGCACACCCCAGGTCTGGCCGGGTTCGATGTTCAGGTTCAGAGAAAAACCATCCGATCGGCCCGGTACATTAATGACGAGATCGCGACTGCGCAGCCTGCTCATCATCGGCTCCGGTGCAACAGATAAAGGAATGTAGGCACGCCCAACAACGCGGTGATTACACCAACAGGCAACTGCTCCGGAGCAATCACTGTTCGTGCAAGCGTGTCTGCCAGCACCAGCAAGGTCCCTCCTACCAGGGCACTGGCCGGCAGAATAATCCGCTGGTCATTACCAAGAACCAGCCGGAGCATATGAGGGACAATCAGGCCTACGAAACCGATGCTGCCTGCGGTGGTCACCGCGGTAGCCGTCAGCAGGCTGGCAAGAAGATAAATCGTCCATTCCAGCGGGCGTACTGAGACGCCGAGCGCTGCGGCCTGCATAGGCCCACGCGCAAGTACATTCAGGTTACGCGCAAGCGGCATAATCAGCACAATGGATAAAACCAGAACAATCAATGCAGGCCAGGGCGTGCGGGCATATGAGACATCACCCATCAACCAGTAAAGCATACCCGGGAGTTTGTATGAGGGCGTGATTGCCAGCATAAGCGTAATCACGGCACCCCAGCCAGCCGCCACAACCACACCAGTCAGCAGAAGTCGGGAAGGCGTCCAACTGCCAGTACCATGGGCGAGGCCGAAGACCAGAAGGGTTGCCAGCAAGGCGCCAGCAAAGGCCGACCCTGATATCAGGATTGTCCCCATTCCCGCCAGCATGGCCAGCAGCGCACCTACCGCCGCGCCACCAGATAGCCCGAGCACATAGGGGTCAGCCAGCGGGTTACGCAACAGCACCTGCATCAGCGCGCCAGCCACAGCCAGCAAGCCGCCGGTAGCAAACGCCGCAAGAGTGCGAGGCAGGCGCAGCTCCAATAACAGTGCGCGGTTCAGCGCACTGCCTTCACCCTGCATGACCTGCCAGATCTCAGGCAGCGGGACAGTGACGCTGCCCAGGCCCAAAGCCAGCACAACGGCAACCAATGCCAGAAATCCGAGACTCAGCAACGGACGGATCATTGCTCAGCTACCTGAGGGTTCATCTCTGTGTTATCAATGCTCACGTGCACTATCCAGGTAGTCACAAACAATTCTGGTGGCCTCAAGCAATCTGGGCGTAGGCCGTGAAATGGGTGAGGCCGGCACAAAAAAGAGATTCTTCTTTTTCACGGCGGTCAGCTCCGAATACTGCTTCCAGCTATCCAGCTGACCATCACTGACACCCTCAACACTTCCAGTGAGAATGGCGTGGGGATCGGCCTGCAGCACAACCTCAGAACTGATTCGGGGAACCAGCCGCGGCATTTCGCCGAATACATTTACACCACCACACAACTGAAGCACCTTACCAATCAGGTGATCGTTGTTGATGGTCATCAAAGGCTGCTCCCAGACCTGATAGAAAACAGGTATTGGTTCTGCATTACGGTACTGCTCTGACAAAGCGGCAATACCCACGCGAAAACGCTCGGCTTCAGCCAGGCCCGCCTGTTCAGTTCCCGCCAGGGTGGCAAGCCGTTCAATAACACTGGAAACCCCTTCGAAAGTGCGAGGCTCGATCGCAAACATGGGAATACCCAATTCTCCTAGCAGCTCAATCTGTGCCGGTGGGTTTCCTGTTACCCAAGTGACAACCAGGTCTGGCTTGAGCGCGAGCAGCGCCTCCATATCCACCCGGGTGTGGCTGCCAACCAAGGGCAATTTGAGAGCTTCCGGGGGGTAATCGCTGTAATTAACGACCGCAACCACCTTGGCACCGGCACCGGCCGCAAATGTCAGCTCCGTCGCCCCCGGAGACAAAGTGATTATGCGCTGAGCAGGGGCAGGGAGGCAGAGTTCCTTGCCCATGTCATCAATAGCGCATCGTTGTACCTCGCCGGCCGACAGAGTCTGCACAACGAACACGATCAAAAAGCCCAGTGCAACTCTGATACTCTGCCGGTGAACACTCACACACATACTCCTGCCTTCGAGGTTTACTGTATGTCGTAACGAACCGACAGCATGGCTGTTCGACCTGCAGCGATGTATTTCCGACCATCAAAATATCTGGCGGTCGAGTATTCCTTATCCAGCACATTGGCGAGCGTCAGGCGGGTATTCCAGTTGGGTGCGAAATCCCAGCCGGCGCGCAGGTCAATAGTTCCAAACCCGGCCAGTCGGTCTGTATTGGCGGCATCATCATAGCGATGTCCTTCGGCGACCACAGAGCCGCCAAACGCAAAGTTATTGACGGCCTTGTCCAGGTCAATACGGGCCGATTGTTTGGTGCGGCGGGCCAGTTGGTTGCCGGTATCACGGTCTTCAGGGTCCATATAAGTGAGTGCCACCGCTGCACGCCAGCCGTTATATTCATAACCGCCGCCAAACTCTGCTCCACGAATTCTCGCCTCATCCACGTTCACCCGTGTATCAACACCCCCGATCTGCCCGGAACCAATCAGGTTGTCGACATCCATCTGATACAAGGCAAGATCCCAAAACCATCGTTGATAGTTACCGCTGGCACCAAGCTCATAGCTTTCGGACTCCTCCGGCTCCAGGTCGGGATTGCCCTGGTAATTGAATGACAGAGGCCAGTAGAGGTCATTAAATGTGGGGGCCCTGAACGCGGTGCCATAGCTCGCACGCAGGCGATGAGATCGGTCCATTTTATAACCGAGCGCCACCCCTCCGGTTTCATTGGTTCCGTAGGCTTCATTGTCGTCGCCGCGAAGGCTCAGCTGCGCATCCACCGGGCCAAAATTCAGACGCAACTGGCTGAACAGTGCCGTATTTGTTCTCGAGGTTTCACTATAGTTTTGTGAACTGCTAACTTCATCCTGCTGCAGCTCAGCGCCTACAACCAGCTCATGGACATCGAAAGAAAAGGTATTATCCCACCGGGCCTCTCGCAATCGGGTGTTATAGGTGCTTTCACCATAGGTGCTGAACGACTCCGATTCATCGCGGGATTCCGCGAACTGAATACCCATTTGCCAGCTTTCACTCAGCGGTGTCATCAGCCCAAGACCAATAGTGCGGATCATGTAATCAATGTTGCCGCCCTCGTACTCGGTGTTCCCTTCAGATTGCAGCAGCATGATGCTCGCTTCACCGCCGTTATCCAGAGCGTGCACTACCCGGCCAAGCCCGGCGGTATTGCGAAACCCCTTGTCTTCGCCGTTTTCAACAATCGCTGTGCCGTCGCTTTCCTTATGCAGGCCGCTCAGGCTGAAGCGTGTATTGCCGACCGAAGCAGAAGCACCGGCACTGACCTTTTGGGTATCAAAGTTTCCTGCACCCGCCTCAACCCAGCCTCGCTTACCCTGTTCGGGATCCAGTGTGAACGCCTGCACCACACCACCCATGGCATCTGCTCCATAGAGCGAGCTGCGGGGGCCCCGCACAATTTCCACTCGTTCAATGAGCTCTGTGGGGAAATACTGCCATGGCGCACCGCCGCCCGTTGCAGAATGCAGTTTCACGCCATCAACAAGTAAAACGGTACCGGCATTCTGGACGCCACGGGTATACACACTTGTTGTCTTTCCGAAAGAACCGTTACCGGTCACGCTGATGCCTGGCTGACCGCGCAGCAGATCGGAAAACTCGGCAGGAGCTTTGGACCGAATTTCTTCTTCATCAACCACGGTAACGGAGGCAAGACTCTCGCCGACCGTCCTGGGGCCAAGGGTTGCTGTGACAACAATCGGATCTAACTGAGAAGACTGGGTTTCTTGCGCAACCGCAATCGAGAGGGGACTAAATGCAAAAGGGAATACCAGAACACTGGCAACTGACAGGGAAACTTTCATTAAATGCACTCACAGACTCGCCACGCGCACCCGCATGGCCAATTGTTAGGTGCTCTGCAAAGGGGGGAGCTAATTCTGGCAGATGACCAGAGTGAAGCTTTTCTAAGGTGGGGAAATCCCGTAAAACAGGCCGGTGTTTACCCACCGTAACTGCCCTCCGCAGCGCTCGGTGTGTTTACAGGCCGGTCTCCGGACTCGTGAGTTTATACAACCGAGCAGCGTAACCTTCCCATGCTTGCGCACAGTGGCATCTCTCTTCGCCGCTCTCTCACTTACCGTTGCGGGGGCAGTGCCGGACTTTAACCGGCTTCCCGTTTCACTGCGGCAGCGACGATGATTGCGCTACAACAGCACCTACAAACGAGCTCAAAGGCTAACAACGCGTTAATGTCTGGTCAATGACTAATCTCAGGTACTGACCGCAAGGGCGCCCATGAGTTGTCTCAATTGTTTCTCATTGGCAAGCGCGCCAAACCGGAGCATCCCCGGTTGCTCAAAAACCCGGACCAGCACCGCCTGTGCAGCCAGTTGATCTGCCAGGATCACTGGATTGTCTGCACGAACCGTCTGAAACAGAACGGTGCCACCCACAAGAGTGAGCCTGGCTTCCTGCAGCACTTCCCTCAGCCTACCCATATTCTGTTGCAAGCTGACGCGCGCCTTGCTTTGCCAGCCTTTATCCCGCAAGGCCTGGCGCATCACATACCGCGCCGGGCCACTAAGAGCCCAGGGTCCAAGTGCCTGCCTCAGGTTACCCGCAATCCAGTCATCCGCAAGAACAAAACCCGCCCGTACCCCCGCCAGGCCAAAAAACTTTCCAAGCGAACGAAGAACGATCAAACCCGGCCGTCCGGCCTGGGTACAGAGACTGAACGCCGGCGTGGCATCCATAAATGCCTCATCGACAACCAGCCAGCCACCTCGCTTTTGCAACCGCTGGTGCCAGCGTAGCAATGTGGAGGGAGGAATAATTTTTCCGGTAGGGTTATTGGGATTAATCCAGACCAGTACGTCGACCTGGTCAAGCCAGCGATCATCGCAACCTGAAAGGCCACAGCGGGTCTGTTCGGGCCCGATGGGTATGGTCGTATGACCGGCGTTGCGCCAGTTATACCCGTGCTCACGGTAACCAGGTTCGGGAATGCCGACACGGCAGGGGTTACGCAATCCCGGTAAAGCCATAATAGCCGCCTGGCTGCCAGGCACTGGCACGCAGGCTGCTGAGGGCGACGCACCAGACCACTCGCGGATAACTTCCTCCAGCCCGTCATCGGCTTCGGGCAGCCTTTGCCACACCTCAGCCGGTATGTCAGGCACTGGCCAGCCAACCGGGTTTATGCCGGTGGACAAATCAAGCCACTCTGAACGGGAAATGCCCCAGCGTTTTGCGGCTTCGTTCAACCGCCCACCGTGGTCTAATACCATTTTACCCACACCACTAAAAAGACAAGCACTGTAGCGGCGAGCAAAATACCAAGCCAGAGCCAGATACCGTGGCTCACCAATTTGATGGCTGACTCAACGCTTGCCGGGCTCGCGTCTTGCCCACCGCCCAGAATCGGGCGTTGTTTCATGCCACCCGGATAGGGTGAGGGTCCGCCAAGCCGGACATTCAGTGCCCCAGCGCCCGCAGCCATAACGGGTCCCGCATTGGGGCTATCCCATTGTGGTGCCTGATTGCGCCAGCACCACCAGGCCAGCTTACGATTGCCCAACACCGTATACGTGAATGCTGTCAGCCTTGCCGGAACCCATCCCATCACGTCATCCAGCCGCGCTGCCGCCCGACCGAAATACAGAAACCGCGGGTTGCGATATCCCCACATGGCATCCAGCGTATTCACCATTCGATGCATGACAACACCGGGAATTCCCGCAACAAGAAACCAGAACAGGCTGGCAAACACTGCATCTGCCCCATTCTCCAGCATGGACTCAGTGGCTGCGGCGGCTACACCTTGTTCATCAAGTGCGCTTGCCTGCCGGCTGACAATGCGACTGACCTGCTCACGCGCTCCGGCAAGATCGCCCTCATGCAGTGGCTCGGCTACCGCCCGGCCATGCTCAGTCAGCCCTCGAAGCGACATAGCCAGCCAGAGCGCGACTGCCTGAGCCAGCAAAAGCAACAAACTATCTAGTACCACGGTCGCCCAGACCGCCAGGCACAACACCGGCCCCGTTAGCACAAGCACCGCTAAACAGCCTGCCCACAGGCTACGACGGGGTGTACCGGGTGTGACATTAAGCGTCTTTTCAACAACCGCCGCCAGGCGCCCGAACCCGACAACCGGGTGCAGGCGGCGAGGCTCGCCCAGCATACGGTCAAGAGCAAGAGCCAACACACAGACTACGAAAGGAGCAAACAACACAGATTTTCCCGGGACAAAGAGAAGGTTAAGCCCTCAAGCCTACCTCATTGCACCCGGTCGGAGTATGATCCGACACCTTACTCCAATGAACCCAAGCCCCGCTAACCGTAAGCAGACCCTGATTTACGGTACTTTGATGCATAAAGGTATGTGTAATGTCGTTTCCCAGCAGTTGGACCACCCCTCCCCGGCAACCCGAGGCGCGTTTCTTTGAGCAGGCCGCGCAGCGGCAAAGTATGCTAACCAAGCCCGCCGGTTCACTGGGCAAGCTGGAAAACGCGGCGATTCAGCTCGCCGGCCTTCAGGGCACAGCCACTCCAGCGCTTGATCGTGTCCAGATCAGCGTGTTTGCAGGCGATCACGGTATCTGTGAGGAGGGAGTTTCAGCATATCCTCAGGCGGTTACGGCACAAATGATTGCCAACTTTGCCCGTGGTGGCGCCGCCATCAGTGTGCTGGCAAAATCGCTGGGCGCGGAGCTCGAAGTTGTCAATCTTGGCACAGTCTCGGACGTGCCACCGGGTTTACCCGGTGTGATAGATGCTCACATTGCGCCTTGTACTCGTAACTTTTCGGTAATCGATGCAATGACTGCTGAGCAGGCAAGCGCCGCCCTGAACCACGGTGACGCCACGGCACAAAGAGCTGCAGATTACGGCTGCCAACTGTTTATTGGTGGTGAAATGGGCATAGGGAATACGGCCTCGGCAACGGCCGTTGCCTGCGCGCTGATGGAAAAGAACCCGATGAAGCTGACCGGGCCAGGTACGGGTCTGGATTTGGCCGGTGTCCGTCACAAAGCTGAAGTCATCATCCTTGCTATTCAACGCCACGATAACGATGACGATGGCCAGGATGCGATCGCTGTACTCAAAGCTTTTGGTGGTTTTGAGATTGCAGCTTTGGCGGGTGCCATCGCCGGATGCGCGGCGCGATCTATTCCAGTGTTGATAGATGGCTACATTGCTTCGGTTGCCGCTTTGGTTGCGGTCAACCAGCAACCCGGCGTCCGTTCATGGCTGCTATTCGCCCACCGCTCTGCCGAACCCGGCCACCAGGCTGTTCTGGATGCCCTGAAGGCTGAGCCCCTGCTTGATCTCGGAATGCGCCTTGGCGAAGGTAGCGGAGCTGCCGTTGCCGTTCCTCTTCTGAGAATTGCCTGTGAGCTGCACAACAACATGGCCAGCTTTGCAGACGCTGGGGTCAGCGATAAAGAGCAGCAATAAAAAGGACAGTCACTATGGTTGATAGCACAACGGTATTCGACCTCCTTCGCCACGGCGAACCCGAGGGCGGCCCCATGTACCGTGGTAGCAAAGACGACCCCCTGAGCGACACTGGATGGGCGCAAATGCGCGGCGCCATTACCGGAGCCGACCGCTGGGATGCAGTTCTCACCTCACCCATGCTGCGCTGCGCTCACTTTGCACGGGAACTGGCGAACCGCCTGCAGACCCCACTGCACACTGACGAACGCCTCCGGGAAATCAGTTTCGGGGAATGGGAAGGCCGCACCGCAGATGAAGTAATGGCCAGCGATGGAGAGAAGCTCAGCCAGTTCTGGGCTAACCCGGTTACCAACACACCCCCGGGTGGTGAGCGGGTAACGGACTTCAACGAGCGTGTTGTAGAGTGCTGGCACCACTGGCAGCAGGCGCTTGCCGGCCAGAACATTCTGATTGTTTGCCACGGTGGCGTGATACGGATGATCGTTGCTGACGCTATGAACATTCCGCTGGAACATGCGTTCTCCGGGCTGACGACGCCTTATGCCTGTCGCAGCAGGATTCAGGTCAACACCTCGGTCCACGGGCGGTTTCAGAGCCTCGTGGCACACGGAGTCTTCACGGCTTTAAACCCATAGGCAAGCCAGCGATACTCATCACCACCTTGCCACTCAGCGTTGCCAGCGCCTGATTCAACCAACCCAGCTCGTCAGCAAAGCGGCGAGTAAGTGGGTCCATCCCGATAGTGCCCAATCCGACTTCGTTACTGACGATCACCAGGTCACCGGGATAGCTGCTCACCTGTTCCAAAAACGCTGTCCGCTCCCGGGCAAATGTTTCCGCTCCCGCGTGCAGCAGGTTGCTTACCCAAAGGCTCATGCAGTCCACCAGGAGGCAGGGCGCGTCAGGGGCTTGTGCATGGCGGCCAAGAACCCCGGCCAGAGCCAGAGGCTCCTCCTCCAGTCCCCAGGCAGGCGGGCGCTGTTGCTGGTGACGTTGAATACGCGCCCGCATTTCCTCGTCGCCCGCAGTTGCTGTAGCAAGGTACACCACCGTGCTATCTGAGGCGGACGCCAACTTCTCTGCAAGTGCAGTCTTACCGGAACGGATGCCGCCAAGAACCAGGGTATGCATGTTCGCGTGTTTCTCTTAGAGCCAAAAAAGAATGCTAACCGGTGACTGCGCCGCAAAGCAAAAACGCCCCACAGGCAAGACCATGACCTGACCCGCGCCGAAGTGACTGACCGGCACCAGACCAGCCTTGAGATGATACCGTCTTTTACCAGAGGCTCCACCGCCCAACCTCGGGTTTCTGCTATAGTTTTGCGAAGGCATTTTCTATTCCACCTGGGAGACCGCATGCAGCCTGAACTGATCGACATCCGTAACCACCTTGTCCAGCATTCGCCGTTTGACGACATGCCGGAGGAGCTGGTCAATCAGCTCACGGCCAGTATTGAAATCAGTTATGTACGTGCGGGGACCCAGATACTGGAAACCGGGCAGGCCAGCACCTACATGTATTATGTGCGCAGCGGTGCTGTGGAAATTTTTCGCCGGTCCGGTGAGCTCTATAACCGAATAGGGGAAGGGGAGATCTTCGGCCAGTTCGGCCTGCTGATGCAGCGGAAGGTGCGGTTCCCGGCAAAGGCACTGGAAGATACCCTGCTTTACCGCATTCCAGCGGATACCTTTCATTATCTGTTTGAAAACGACGAAAACTTTGCAGACTTTGTGGAAATTGAAGATCGCAGCCGCTTGCGCTCTGCACTCTCGCGCAGAGAGAAATCCAACGAACTGATGACGTCCCGCGTAACCCGCCTGATTTCCAGAAAAACCGTGTCTGCCCCAACAACCGTGCGACTGCAGGAAGCTGCGCGCATAATGACAGATAACGGTGTATCGGCTCTGCTGTTAATGGATGGCGAGGGTGAAAACGCGCGCCTGGCGGGCATCATCACTGACCGTGATCTTCGTACCCGGGCCGTGACCGAAGCGCTTCCCTCAGAAACACCGATCAGCGAAATCATGTCTGAAGGGCTGATTACCATACGTGCCAGTAGCTATATTTTTGAAGCCATGCTGACCATGTTGCATAACAATGTGCACCATCTCCCGGTGGTGGACGGCCATGAAGTGCGTGGTGTGGTAGCGCTTGCGGACATTGTGAAGTACGAAAGCCAAAGCAGCCTGTACCTGGTAAGTAATATCTACCACCAGCAGCATGTAAAAGGTCTGAAAAAGATTAGCCATGATGTGCGTGACAGCTTCGTTCGCATGGTGAATGAAGATGCCAACTCGCACATGATTGGCAGCGCCATGGCCGGCATTGGGCGCAGCTTTACTCAACGCCTGCTGGAGTTGGGCGAGGAAGAACTGGGCCCACCACCCATCCCGTATTGCTTCATGGCACTGGGTTCCATGGCGAGGGACGAGCAGCTGGTGGTAACAGACCAGGACAATGCCATGATTCTTGACGACAGCTTCGTGCCGGAAGAGCACGATGAGTACTTTCTGGCGCTGGCGAAGTTTGTGTCCGATGGTCTGGCGGAGTGCGGCTATACCTACTGCACCGGAGATATCATGGCCACCAACCCCAAATGGCGCCAGCCATTGAAGGTTTGGCGCAATTACTTCACTGACTGGATTGACAACCCCAAGGCAGAAGCCCTGCTCAACAGCAACATCTTCTTCGATCTGGACGGCATTCATGGCCATACGAAATTTGCTGAAGAGCTCAAAACTCTGGTTGCAGACAAGGCAAGCAAGAGCCAGCTTTTTCTGACCCTCATGGCGCGCAATGCACTCAACCGAACACCGCCGCTAGGCTTTTTCCGCACGTTTGTGCTCGAGGAAGACGGCAAGCATCAGAAGACCTTCAACCTGAAGCGTCGGGGCACAGCTCCACTGTCTGACCTTATCCGAATTCACGCTCTGGCCTGTGGATCCCGGGCACAGAATTCCTTTGAGCGGCTGAAAAGTATCAGCAAAACCAAACTTATTGTTGAAGACGATCTGGGCAACCTGCGAGACGCACTGGAGTTTATCTCTATTGTTCGTATTCGCCATCAGGCGCTGTCGCTGGAGGCAGGCGAAGAACCGGATAACAACGTGAGACCAGAAGACCTGTCGCCATTTGAGCGCAGCCATCTTAAGGATGCTTTCCAGGTTGTCAGCAACGCCCAGAAGTTTTTAAGGTTCCGTTACAACACCCAGGTGGCACGGCATGTCTGAAGTGCCAACCGTGCCCGATGAGATCAAACGCCTGCCGTGGCCGGCGCAATACCATGCCCTCGCAAACCGTGCCAAGGCAAGCGTACTGAAGGCTTTTTACGAAGCCGGCTGTGTGTCTCCCGACACACATGTCTCGGAAGTACCCTTGGTGGCGCTGGACTTTGAAACCACCGGCCTAGACCCGGAAGGACACTCTATTGTCAGTATTGGGCTGGTGCCCTTTACGCTGGATGCCATTGACCTTAGCCAGGCCAGGCACTGGGTTGTCTGCCCCAGATTACCATTACACCAGGTGTCGGTTACCTTTCATGGCATCACCCACGCCGACATAGAAGAAGCACCGGATCTGTCAGAGATACTTGATGACGTCTTTGCCAGCCTGAATGGCCGTATTCCCGTGGTACATTTCCGCCATATTGAACGGCCATTTCTGAATGTCGCGCTGCAGTACCGCCTCAATGAAGGCATACGTTTTCCGGTAATCGATACCATGGCCATTGAAGCGCACCTGCACCCGAACCGGCAGCCTTCATTCTTCAAACGTCTGATTGGTGAAAAACCGATATCTATTCGCCTGGCCGACAGCAGGACGCGTTATGGGCTGCCTCATTACGCTGCCCATAACGCGCTGATTGATGCCATTGCCACGGCGGAACTGCTGCAGGCCCAGATACGTCATCACTTCAGCCCGCAAACGCCTATTGGCGATTTGTGGCTCTGAGGCCCCGAATCTGCCAGGCTTATTGCTCGCCCTTCACCTGAGCAATCCAGTCACCGTAGCCTGCTTCAGCCATGTCTTCCAAAGGGATGAATTTCATTGCGGCTGAATTCATGCAATAGCGCAGACCGGTGGGCGCCGGGCCATCGTTGAACACGTGGCCCAGGTGCGAATCGGCAAAGCGACTGCGTATCTCGGTACGCGTCATGAAGAACTTGGTATCATCCTTTTCCACGACCATGTCTGAGCTCAGCGGGCGGGTAAAGCTCGGCCAGCCGGTTCCGGACTTATACTTGTCACGGGAGGAAAACAGCGGTTCGCCCGATACAATATCCACGTAAATGCCCGGGCGTTTGTTATCCCAGTAGGGATTATTGAACGCTCGCTCGGTGCCGTCGTTCTGCGTTATTTCATACTGCGTATTGGTCAAACGCTGTTTCAGGGTCTCTGCATCCGGCTTGACGAAGGTTTGCGGATCAAAGCCTTTCATCCCTGCGTGTTCTCCCTCTGCCATACCAGCGTTATCGTCAGCTTTGGCCGCTGGCTTGAACTGACTGAAGTCGAGCTCGTAATCCTCACCATACACATCTTCAATGAACTGATAACGGCCGGAATTGAACGTGTAGATCTTGTAGCGCACCGGGTTTTTCTTGTAGTAATCCTGGTGATACCCCTCAGCCGCATAGAAAGTTTTCAATGGCGTAATTTCGATAACCACCGGGTTTTCGTATACACCTGAGGCCTGCAGTTCTTTTTTAGCCGCTTCTGCCATACGCTCCTGCTCAGCGTTGTGGTAGAAAATCGCAGGGCGATACTGCTTCCCACGGTCGACAAACTGACCATTTGCATCCGTCGGGTTCATCATCCGCCAGAGGCCTTGCAGCAAACCCTCGTAAGTGATTTCTTTCGGGTCATAGTAAACCTGCACCGCTTCGGTGTGCCCCGTGCTGCCTGAAGCGACCTGCTGATAGCTTGGATCGGACTCATCTCCCCCTGCATAACCAGAGACAGCCTCCACCACGCCTGGAATCTTTTCGTAACCAGCTTCCACACACCAGAAACAACCCCCGGCGAAGGTGGCGACTTTCAGGCCAGGGTCTGAAGGCGCGTATTCGTTGGTGGCAACCGCGGTCTTTTCGGCTGTGGCAACGGCGGCATAGAAAGCGCCGGTAACCGCAACAAGCAGCGCGGTGACCATAGCGAGTATTTTTCGGTTCATAACAACTCTCCTGACAGAAATAACATAAGCCATGCTATCGCCGTGATTTCACCAAAACGTTCCTTAATTCTTACGAATCTATAACGCCGTGGATTCTTTTGCCGTCGAATCTGCCAAAGGCAGCCAGAAACTGAACCTGGCGCCGGCCCCCGGCTGACTTTCAACAGAGACTTTCCCTCGCTGCAATTCCGCCATCCGGCGGGCAATAGCAAGGCCCAGCCCGGCATGTCCGTTACGGATGGCACCAGGCGCCTGATAGAACGGATCAAAAACATGCTCAATGTCCGCTGAGGCAATGCCTTCCCCGCCATCACGAACACAGATTTCGACACCATCGCTATCTGCCGACACACTCAGTTCGACCTTGGCGTCCTTCGGGGAGTGATCAATCGCGTTACCTATCAGATTATCCAGAACCCGCTCGGTCATGGCGATATCTGCGAGTACCATCGCAGGTTGCACGCTAACAATACTCAGGGTAACGCCCGCCTGTTCTGCCTTCGGCCGGTGCTTTTGCACTACATCGTGCAGAAGTTCCGCCGGCATGAACGGCTCCGCAAAGGGTTGCCGCTCACGAGCATCCAAAGCTGCCAGTTCAAAAAGTTCGTCCACAAGCTTGCTGAGACGCAAAGTTTCAGCCAACGCCACATTCAGAAAACGCCGGCGTTCCTCAGGGCTCAGCTCCTGCTGTTTCATACCCAGCGTTTCCAGATACCCCTGAATGGATGCCAAAGGAGTGCGTAAATCGTGGGACACCTGGGCCACCAGTTGGCGGCGCTGGTGATCTTTGTCTTTCAGCAACTCCAGTTGGCCGGCAATGCGGGCAGCCATCTGATCAAACCTGGCAGCCAAATAGTCCACGTCATCCCCGGCAACACCGTTGTCCTCTGCGTCACCAGTATTCATGGCCCCTTTTGCTTCCGCTTCAAAAGCCTCCACACGAGCGGTCAGCCGGGACAGACGTCGTGTAAGCAGTCGAAAGAATACCAGCCCCGCCAGCAACCCCACGAAAAGGCTGATTCCCAGAGCGCCACCGCCCATCTGCATGAGACGATCACTGTGGACCATGCTTTCTACGAAATCATATTCTTCACCCCGAAGCACAACATACAGATAACCCGTGGGATTCTCCGCATTGGGTACCGGGGTTACAGAAAAGACTTTGCGTCGATCATGGCTTCGCGGGTCGTCGCCTTGCAGAGGGTAAGCTTGCGGATTTTCCAGGAGCCTGTGAATAGGCTCCAAAGATACGTGCTTACGCTTGATTTTGGACGGGTTGGCAGAATAGGAAAGAATGAGCCCTTCCTGGTCCAGCAAATAGATTTCGATGCTGGGATTGATGGTCATATAGAGTTCAAACAGGCGCTCCAGCTCGCTATGATTAATCCTGCCGCCGGTAACCAGGTTGCGATCAGAAACCAGATGGCTGGCCAGGTCGCGGTTGAGCGCCTGGTTCACCGCCGCGCTATACTCCCGCACCGAGTAAAGACTCAGCACGGTAAATAGTCCGCCAACAGTCACGAGCAGCAGGAACAGGCCGAGGGCCAGCCGTGCATACAGGGTTTGAAACAGGGGGCGTGCCATAGTTCAGTCCAGAAACCGGTAACCGACTCCCCACACCGTCTGCACATAACGGGGATCGGCCGGATTGGTTTCAATCTTGTTGCGTAGACGATTGATGTGGGTATTCACTGTGTGCTCGTAGCCCTCATGGTTGTAACCCCATACGGCGTCCAGCAACTGTGCGCGACTGAATACACGTCCCCGATTGCAGGCAAAGTGCCAGAGCAAGTCGAATTCACGGGCAGTGAGCTCCGCTTCGCTACCATGAACAAACACCCGGCGTCGGTCAGGGTCTATCCTGAGCCCGCCCACTTCCACCTCCTCTGCTTTCACTTGCTCGTTTACGCGGGTAGAAAGCGCATCAACTCGACGAAACAGGGCTTTGATGCGGGCTGCCAGTTCGGCAACGCTGAAGGGCTTGGTCAGGTAATCATCTGCGCCCATTTCGAGGCCAAGCACCCGGTCCAGCTCTGTGCTTTTCGCTGTCAGCATAAGCACTGGAACATAGCCCGGAGTCGCACGGATTTCCCGGCACACTGAAAGGCCATCCATCCCCGGCAGCATAAGGTCAAGAATAACCAGATCAATGTCGCCCTTTTTAAATCGCTCAAGGCCATCATCTCCCCGGTCGACCAAAACCGGCTGCATACTCAGATCCTTGACTTGCATGCTGACCAGCTCCCCGATCCCAGGGTTATCCTCAATAATTAATACCGTTCTTGTCATGGCTCTCCGGCTTGCTTGTCTGGGCTATTCGCCCCCCATCATGTTGGGGTTTTGCCCTGCAGTCTAACGCGAAAACTTCACGAATCTGTCACACAGGAAAGTTACCAGAGAAAAGCCGGAGCCTATGGCTTGGCAGTACCTGTATTTGGGCCTAGGCTATTAACTATTCCGGGCGGACGGAACCGGAAACCCACCATCAAGGAGAGCTCTATGAACCCTCAACAGCCCAACTCTTATTACCGCCAGCTTATCACCGTGCTGGCATTCATGTTGTCTCTGATATCGTTCAGTGCCCACGCTGAAAACCTGACCGATAAAGAAATCCGCTCCTTCATAACGACCCTGGAAAAAGCTCAGGCTCTGGAGCCAGAATTTGAAGATCTGGACGACCGACAGGACGATGAAACCCTTCAGGACAATGAAGCACCGGATTTTTCGAAAATTTTCTCTTCGTCCATTGAAGAGTTAAAAGGCGAGGACGCATACGATCGCCTGGAAGACCTGGTTCAGGATCACGGCTTCAAGAACCTCGACGAGTGGGCGGCCACAGGTGATCGTATTTACGGCGCCTGGATAGCGATTGAGATGGCAGGCCAGAACCCCGCAATCGAAAAAGAAATGGAAAGCGCCATGGCTGAGATCGAGAACAGCCCTCACATGAGCGCGCAGCAAAAGGCCCAGATGCGAGCGTCAATGCAAGCCGCCCTCGGGATGACACAGCAGGCCAGCGCGGCTCCCTCGGCCGACATTGAAGCCGTGAAGCCTCACCTGGAGGCTCTGCGAGCTATCGCAGAAGATGACGAAGACTGATTTCTACGCAGGCTTCATGCACAAAAAAGCCCGGAAGGCATTATGACCTTCCGGGCTTTCTTTTTTCCGCAGCTTTTACGCTAGCAAGTTATAAACAAACACAATCACAACCGCTACCGGAGTGACGAAGCGCAACAAGTACAGCCACAAGGTGAACGCACCCTCGCTCAGTTTCACGTCAGCTTTCAGGGATTCTTTGGCAACAAACCAGCCAACAAAGATCGCTGTCAGCAAACCGGACAAAGGCAACAGGATGTTGGCCGTAAAGAAGTCCAGCAGGTCAAAAATCGTCTTGCCTTCAAAACGCGCGAACATGTCGAGTGGTGCGAAACCAGACCAGACGTTCAGCGACAGGATAGAGGCAATACCCAGAAGCCAGCAAAGCACACCAACAACAATGGCACTGCCCGAGCGCTCCAGGCTGGTGTTTTCCTCAACCCATTCCACTACGGGTTCAAGCAAGGATATGCCGGAAGTCCAGGCAGCAAACAACAACAACACAAAGAAAAGCGTGCCGAACAGGCTGCCCATGGGCATATTACCGAACGCCAATGGCAAGGTCTGGAAAATCAGCCCAGGCCCGGCACTGGCTTCAAGACCGTTGGCAAAAACCACCGGAAAAATCGCCAGGCCCGCCAACAAAGCAACAACCGTATCCATCAACGCAATGCTCACCGCTGTGCGTCCTACGGGCACGTCACGACCAAGGTATGAGCCATACGCCATCATAATGGCCATGCCCAGGCTGAGCGTGAAAAACGCATGACCCAAAGCAATCAGCACACCGTTGATGGTCAGCGCCTCAAAGTTTGGCGTAAACAGAAAACTTACAGCTTCGCTGAAATGGCCAGTGGTGGTAGCGTAGCCAACTGCAATAAGCAGCAGTATAAAAAGCGCCGGCATCAGAATTGTCACAGCGCGCTCCAGGCCGCCTTTCAGGCCGCGGGATACCACCAGCACAACTAAAGCCATAAACAAAGTGTGCCATGCCAGAAGTTGCTTCGGGCTGGCCAGCAAACCACTGAACAGCTCGCCGATGGAGTCCCCATTACCGCCGGTGAAGTCGCCCATGGCCGCGTGGCCTATGTAAGAAGCGGCCCAGCCACCAATAACGGAATAGAAGGAAAGTATTGCAAACGCTGCGATCATCCCGATGACGGCGGGAATACGCCAGGCCGGCGAACTGAGGTTACGCTCGGCAACCAGACGCATGCTGCCAATCGGGTTGTGACGGCCGCTGCGACCCACGAAAATCTCGGCCATCATGATGGGCACACCGATAATAGCAATACACAGCAGGTAAACCAGAACAAAGGCGCCGCCGCCATTCTCGCCCGTGACATAAGGAAATTTCCATATATTGCCGAGGCCAACGGCGGATCCGGTTGCTGCGAGGATAAATGCAAAGCGGGAAGACCAGAGGCCGCGAGCGGCCCCGGTATCGTTACCCGAGGCCGGGTTAAGCTGAGTCATGTTGTGTTCCTGTGCTTTCGGCTAAGGAAGCTTAAAAGAGAGCCGGTGTGACTGATCCGCCACTAGCCCCGGCGATTAGGGGGCGATTCTGCCAGCACTGGCTCCGGGATGCCAGTACCGGCCAGCCGGGCCCGCGGATGCAAGCGTGCGTTGAACCACAGGGACAGAGCGATAACGCCCCCGCCCACTGCAAGCCTCACCAGGTCCGCATCGCGATTCCATATAAGCAGGTTTACCAACAATCCGGCGGGCACCAGGGCGTTATTCATTATAGCGAGTGTGCCGGCATCCACACGGCAGGCACCACGATTCCATAGGAAGAGCCCGAGCCCGGACGCTGCCAGGCCCAGCCAGGTCAGAATGCCCCACTGCAACGCGGTCGCCGGCAGGCGCTCGGCGTTTCCGAACACGATAAAGGAAGGCAAAGCAATGGTCAGTGCCCCCATGAAGAAGTAACCGAAGGTGCGATACGCGGGGAGATCAACCGGGAAACGCTGCATTACATGCTTGTAGCCCACCTGACCCGCCGCAAAGGTGAAATTTGCAACCTGCAACAGCAGGAAGCCAGTAATGAAATCCTCGCTGAGCCCGTCGTAGCGAATGATACCGGCACCGAGCGTCGCTATTGCAGCTGCAATCAGAGCAACAGGGGAGAACCGGCGAGACAGGGCATCGTCAAGCAGAGTTACGTAGAGGGGGGTGAATATGGTGAACAGCAGGACTTCCGGTACCGTCAGGTAGCTGAACGAGCGATAGAGGCACAGATACGTGATACCGAACTGCAACATGCCTGTTACCAGCACACCCAGCTTCAGCCCTCCTGGCACGCCCCGCCAGCGGGTAAACGGCAAGAATATCAACGTTGCCAGTAACACCCGGCTGAGTACCGCGAAATCGCTGTCGACCTGACCGGCAAGAAACTCGCCAATCAGGCTGAAGGAAAAAGCCCAGAGTACTGTTACAAAAACCAGGAGTCCCATATTGACTGCCATCTGTATGAATCGGGCGTGTACTTTAGCGGGTTTTAAAGGGAGTTTCAGCGTCTTTGCGCGACAACCCCCTATAACGATGCCTCTCACGTTCAGGTAGAATGCCGTGCCTGCAATTCATCCTTGAATATCTATTGGCTCCAGCCCTTCGGATCAACGCTTTATGGACGAAACCCACCAGCCACTGCCGGAAGTACGTACGTCTCTCGTCTCGCGGACACTAACCGAATGGAAGACGCTGGCGATACTGGGCGGACCAATTTTGATAGCTCAGATAGCCCAGATGGCCAACGGCGTTATCGATACGGTGATGGCTGGCCACGCCAGCGCCGAGGATCTGGCGGGCGTAGGCATTGGCAGCAGTCTCTGGATGCCATTATTCCTGTTTTTTATGGGCATGCTCGGGGCACTGCAGCCGATCATTTCCGGTTACAACGGCGCACGTACGCCAGAAAAAATAATGCCGGCTACCTGGCAAGGCTTATACCTCGCCGGTGTTGGCTCTGTTGTAATGATCCTATTGCTGACAAACGTCCACCCGGTTCTGGAAGGGCTCAAACTCGAAGCCAACACTGCCGGTATAACCCAGGGTTACCTGAACGCTTTTGCATGGGGCATTCCAGCCCTGCTGCTCATGACCGCCCTGCGCGGGCTTACCGATGGGCTAGGGCATACCCGCGTCATTATGGCGTTCTCGGTACTGAGCACGCTGATTAACCTGCCGATGAACTATATCTTCATTTACGGCAAGCTCGGGCTGCCGGCCATGGGCGGTATTGGTTGTGGCTGGGCAACATCAGTTTCGAACGGAGTTGCCGCGATAGCGCTGCTGACCTACCTCAGCCGGAGCCAGCTCTATAAAAAATTCCACCTGATTGCAGACTGGGCAAAGCCCAATTCAACCCTGATTCGCTATATTCTGAGCATTGGCATTCCCATTGGCGTTACGATTTTTGTGGAAGCCAGCGTGTTCGCTGTGATCGCGTTGTTTCTCGCGCCACTGGGTCCTATCGTCGTAGCAGGGCACCAGATCGCACTGAACGTGGTGTCTTTGCTGTTCATGCTGCCGCTGAGTATCGGCATGGCGCTTACTTTGAGAGTCAGCTTCCTTATTGGTGCGGGCGCGCCGGATACAGCACGACTGATTTCCCGCAGCTCTCTGATTCTGGCCTCCGCTACGGCTCTGGTGTTTGCAACTCTCTTGTTCGTTTTCTCACAGGGCATTGCGGCCCTCTACACCAGCGATACAGATGTACAGGCAGTGACTATTCGCTTGTTGATGTTTGCGGCATTTTTCCAGGTTGCCGATGTTATCCAGGTGACCTGCATCAGCGCCCTGAGAGGCTACAAGGATACAGGCATCCCTTTGTTGATCATGTTGTTCTCATTCTGGGGCGTGGGCTTGCCGCTCGGCTATATTCTGACGTTTACCGATGTTATTGCCCCGGCTATGGGAGCTGCGGGATTCTGGATAGGGCTTACCGGCGGCCTGGCGTCGGCCAGCATGTTGCTGGGATGGAGATTGTTTCGTTATCGTCCGCGCGCAACAGTAGCGAGCTAGTTGGCTAACCCGGAGCTGCCAACAGGCGAACTCGTATCCTGCGCAGGCACAGCACCCGAAAACACGATCCGGTCGCGGCCGGACCGCTTGGCTTCATAGAGTGCGGCATCTGCCCGTTCCAACCAGGCCTCTGCACTTTCATTACGCCGGAGTAGAGCCGCTCCGAATGAAGCCGTTATCTTGCTGTCGTGACACCTCAACCTCAGTTGCTGGCGAATGATTTTATGCAGGTTGCGGGCGATGAGTCCCAGGCCATCTGGATCCACGCCAGAAAGCAATAAAACAAACTCTTCTCCGCCGTAACGATACAGCTGGTCCGTATTGCGTATCCGTTTCTGAATGAGAGAAACCAGGTCCAGAAGCACTTCATCACCAACGCTGTGACCGTACTCATCGTTGATCCTTTTAAAGTGATCAAGATCCATCATGACCAACCCATAAGACCTGTTCGTGCGCAACGCGTCAGCCAGAGCCATTTGTAGGCCTTCATCCATAGAGCGTCGGTTCTTCACACCCGTCAACGGATCAACCGTTGCTAACAGCTCAAGATTTTTCCGATGATATTCGTTGCGAACCGCAAATACATAGGCACAGATACAGGTCATCACCGTTGTTGTAAAAAACGACCACAGGTGGTCCAGGGACCGGAAGCCATCGCTCCGAATCGTTATTGCAGTCACAATGGCTGACAGGCTCACTAAAACGGCAGCACGGGGGCCAACAAGGAAAAACGACACCATCAAACAGGGATAAAGCCAGAAAAAATCTGCACTACCAACGGCTCCTGCAGCCACTGCTCCCAAACACACAGCCCAGGCAATGACGAAGCCTACGCGCCGGGTTTCGCCGGTTATCCAGGCGAACAACATACCCCCGGCAATACATACAAGGATGAGAATATCCACAATGCCTGCGACAATGTTTCCCTGAACGAACCACAGCACGACAAACGGAGTGATACCAAGAAAAGCGGCGATACCAAGCAGCGTAATAATTGATAACTGGAAATCGGTTTTAAGGCGGCTCAACATGTGTGAATTGTCCGACAACGCAGTGTGTAAAACGCAAGCATAGTACAAAGCGGCCCGATAATCGCCGCAGGCTACCATTTTTAACAACACACTATTAAAGTGTAATAAAACTGTACACATTCGCCATGCAGGAATCAGATTTTGAGTGACCTCGTTCGAATAGCCCCCGGCGCCCTAACCATAGGCCGTCCATTGCCATGGGACGTGTATGACGCCGAAGGTAACGTGCTGCTGTGCCAGGGCTATGTGATTCAGACCGATTCACAGCTCGAACAGCTTTTTGAGCGTGGTCTTTTCAAGCCGCGGACTATTGAGTTACCTGAGGCAGACAACGAGGTATCCGGGGACGAGACAGAATGCAACCCGTTTACCAGCTACCCGGGTTATCTTCACGCGCTGGAGAAAACCCTGGCGACTATAGCCAATGGCGAGCCGGAAGCACGTAAACACATACAGGACCTGGCACATACTCTGGAGCAGGCCTGTAAAAGTGCGCCGGATTCAAGCCTGGCCCTGATACACCTCTACTCTGTCGGCCCCACCATCCATGAGCAGATCATTTTTTACGCCATTCTCTGCCAGCTGATCGCCCGTCAGTTCGGGCTTGATGAACAACGTATCCCTTTATTGACAGAAGCCGCCCTGAGCGGAAACCTTGCCCTGGTACCCGTAGCCGACAAGCTCAATGCCTTCAACAAAGTGCTCAGCAAGGAACAGAGGGACGTTATTCGCAAGCATCCCGAAAGGAGCATCCGCGCGTTGAGAGCGGTAGGTATTGAGAACGAGCTGTTGTTTACTATCATCGCTCAACACCATGAGCAGGCGGATGGCAGTGGTTATCCGGACGGCCTGAGCGGTGCAGATATCCGGCCCGAGGCGGAAATCCTCGCGCTGGCGGAACGCTACGTAGCCATGATCACAAAACGCGCTTACCGCAAGCGAATGAACGTTACAGCCGCGCGCAAACTGATCGCGAACCTGGCAGATGGCAGTTTCCGGCCCGCACTTCCTAAAGCTCTTCTGCATATTCTGGGCGAGTACCCGCCCGGAACTCTGGTGCGGCTGGAAAACAACGAAGTCTGCGTGATCACCCGCAGGCCATTGCGCACGCTGGGGCCTTTTGCGCAGGTTGTCCTGGATTCTTCGGGAGCCAGCTGCGACACCCGTCAGGAGCGTGATACCAGCATACCGGAGTTCAACATCATGGCGCTGGAAGAGCCTGATATCATGCCGTCGATGAACTTCAGCCGGATCTGGGGCTTCCCGGACTGAACCGGGTTCACCCAATTAGCCCGATGAATCGCTCAGACCAGGCCCAGCGCCTTGGCGTGGTGAGCGATATGTTCATCAATAAATGAGGCTATAAAGAAATAGCTGTGATCGTAGCCTTTTCGCATCCGCAGGTTGATGGGATGATTATGCATTTCACACGCCTTTACCAGCGCTTCCGGATTCAGCTGGCTTTCCAGAAAACCGTCTGCCGTTCCCTGGTCGATCAACAGAGGCAAGCGCTCACCGGCTTTCGGAATCAGCAAAGTAGCATCCCACTCTTCCCAGCTCGCCGAATCACCCCCGAGGTACCCTTCGAATGCCTTTTGCCCCCAGGGGCAAACGGTTGGATGGGCAATAGGCGCAAATGCTGAAACAGACACATAGCGACCTGGATTGCGGAGCGTGCATATCAATGCGCCATGGCCACCCATGGAGTGACCGCTGATGCAGCGCTTGCCGGTTAGTGGGAGCTCACTTTCAACCAGTTGCGGAAGCTCTTTAACCACGTAGTCGTACATTCGGTAGTGGGGCGCCCAGGGCTGCTGGGTGGCATTGATATAGAATCCGGCCCCGCTTCCAAAATCATAGCTGTCATCTTCTCCCGGCAGGTTAACACCACGCGGGCTGGTATCCGGGCAAATAATGGCCATGCCCAGTTCCGCTGCCTTCTTCTGGGCACCGGCTTTCTCCATGAAATTCTGATCCGTGCATGTCAGCCCGGATAGCCACCAGAGCGCCGGTACTTTTTGTGGGTTCGGCCCCACCGCAGCCGGGGGCAGATACACGGCAAATTCCATCGTGCACTCAAGCACCGCAGATCTATGTCGGTAGCGGCGATGCTCCCCGTCAAAACTGACGTTAGTGGATAATAACTCCATAGTGTCCCCTTTAAAGTGCGCCTTAAAAATGCGGCCTGGATGTACGAGTTGCGAATGCAATCTGATCAGTCGTCTTCGCCTTTGCGCTTCGAAAGCTCAAGCCCACAACCGATGCGGGCCAGCTCGGCCAGCACAGCCGTGCGAGTGACAATGCCAATGAGCTTTCCATGATCCACAACCGGATACACTTTTGGCTTGCCAGACCCAAGCTTCTGGGCGAGGTCAACAATGGCCATGTCAGGAGAAATCGCCAAAGGTTCACGAAACATGACATCGTCTACAACCGGGTCGCCCTCGCAGTGATAATTGCTCACCAGCAGTGAGTGGATGCAGTCCTGTTCAGACACAAAACCCAGCAAACGTCGATTTGCATCGACTACCGGCAGCCCGGAGATGTGATGCTCCAGCAGCGCCTTGACTACCTCGGTGAGCGGCGTCCCGCATCGAACCGGCTCAATATGATTGGACATGACATCAGAAACTTTGAGCGCACTCATCAGTAACTCCTCACCTTTCTGGTTGATCCAACAGCACCAAGCGGCGCTATATCCTCTACCTTACTGTAAACATAGGCAATAGGCGCCTAATCCTCAATTTTCATCAGCTGACAGTTTACAGACAGCAATATCCGACTAAACTCAGCCGGTTATAGCCCTTCGGGGCAGAGTCACATCTTTAAACCATGGCATACACAAGGGGGCTCCCATGGAAGCCATTGAAAACATTATAGGCACGATCAACGGGCTGGTCTGGGGGCCGCCCATGCTGGTGCTTATTCTTGGTGTAGGGCTGTTTTTAAGTCTCGGCCTGAAACTTATGCCAATACTCAAGCTAGGTGCTGGCTTCCGCCAGATGTGGAAAGGCCGCAGCGCGGCAGATGCAGAATCTGATGGCGACATCCCGCCGTTTCAGGCGCTGATGACAGCCCTGTCTGCAACAGTCGGAACAGGCAATATTGCCGGCGTAGCGACGGCTGTCTTCCTCGGCGGGCCAGGCGCCCTGTTCTGGATGTGGTTGACCGCCCTGGTGGGTATGGCAACAAAATACTCCGAAGCGGTCCTCGCTGTGCGCTTCCGCGAGGTAGATGAGCGCGGCTCTTATGTCGGCGGTCCCATGTATTACATTCGCAACGGTCTTGGCAAAAAATGGGCCTGGCTGGGCGTGCTCTTTGCCATTTTTGCAGCCATTGCAGGGTTCGGGATTGGTAATACTGTTCAGGCCAATTCAGTCGCAGATGTCATGGAAGCGACATTTGGTCTGCCACACTGGCTCTCTGGCGTCGTCCTGATGGTTCTGGTGGGACTGGTACTGATTGGAGGCATTCGCCGTATCGGGCAGGTAGCAAGTGCACTGGTACCGCTAATGGCGCTGTCATATCTGCTCGCAGGCCTGGTTGTTCTGGCACTTAATTTTGCCGATATCCCTGCCGCGTTTGAACTGATCTTCAAACATGCCTTCAGTCCGATAGCCGCAGAGGGTGGTTTTGCCGGTGCAGCGGTGTGGGCGGCCATAAGGTTTGGCGTGGCCCGGGGCGTCTTTTCCAACGAAGCCGGCCTCGGCTCCGCCCCTATCGCCCATGCTGCAGCACAAACCAAAAACCCGATAAACCAGGGCATGGTGGCTATGTTGGGGACCTTCATTGACACCATCATCATTTGTACGATCACAGGTCTGGTTATCATTACCTCCGGCGTCTGGACGTCTGGCGAATCCGGCGCGGCGCTCACTTCGATGGCGTTCTCTGAAGCACTTCCGGGGGTTGGCGATTATGTGGTGGCAATAGCCCTGGCCGTCTTTGCCTTTACCACCTTGCTGGGCTGGTCATTCTACGGCGAGAGGAGCGTCGAGTTTCTGTTCGGGGTGAAAGCCATCGTGCCTTATCGGGTTGCCTGGATTCTTGCCATCCCCGTTGGTGCAACCGTAAACCTGGGCCTGATCTGGCTTATAGCCGACACACTCAACGCCATGATGGCACTACCAAACCTGATTGCTCTCTTACTCCTCAGCCCTGTGGTATTCACGCTGACCAAGGAGCACTTTGAGCAGAAAAAGGCGGTGGGCCGTTAAAGGAACCCTGATACGCCAGCGAGTGTAACAGCTGGCTAACAGGCCGGTGCCGGATGAGATGAATCAACTGACCCTTGTAATCCCATCCTCCGGCACCAATGATTCTCGTATACACTCAGTAAATGGGTTCGGCAGTTTGCTTGCCGGAATTTCGAACAACGCTTTAAAAAGCAGCATCGAAGGAGAGCGAATATGAGTTTACGTCTAGGCGATACCGCACCAGATTTCGAACAGGACTCCAGTGAAGGAAAGATTTCCTTTCACGAGTGGTTAGGAAACGGCTGGGGTGTGCTGTTCTCCCACCCTGCAGACTTCACTCCGGTGTGCACCACAGAACTTGGGCTGACAGCCAAGCTCAAAGAGGAGTTTGCACAGCGTAACGTTAAAGCCATCGCACTGAGCGTTGATCCGGTTGACTCCCACCATGAGTGGATCAAGGACATCAACGAAACCCAGGGTTGCGCAGTCAACTTCCCGATCATAGCCGACCATGACGGCAAGGTCGCCGAGCTGTACGACATGATCCATCCCAACGCGGACAGCACACTGACTGTACGTTCGCTATTTGTGATTGATCCGAACAAGAAAGTTCGTCTGATCATCACTTACCCGGCCAGCACCGGTCGTAACTTCAATGAAGTTTTGCGAGTGATCGATTCCCTGCAACTAACCGACGAACACAAGGTCGCGACTCCGGGCAACTGGGAACGCGGTGGCGACGTTGTTATCGTGCCGTCACTTCAGGACGAAGATGAGATCAAGCAGCGCTTCCCGAAAGGCTACAAGAAGGTGAAATCCTACCTGCGGATGACACCGGACCCCACAGCCAACTGGAGCGGTGATTAATCACCAGTTCTGATTGCGGAATAAAAAATGCCGGGCAGCTTAAGCTGTCCGGCATTTTTTTGGCTTTCGTTCTTATCAGAATGCTGGAACGACAGCGCCTTCGTATTGCTTCTTGATGAACTCACGAACCTCCTCAGACTTCAGTGCCTTCGCCAGTTTCTTCATGGCCTCGCTGTCCTTGTTGTCAGGACGGGCAACCAGAATGTTCACATACGGAGACTCGGAACCTTCGATGATCAGTGCATCCTCAGACGGGTTCAGGCCGGCTTCCAGTGCGTAGTTGGTGTTGATGAGCGCCACATCTACCTGGCCAAGAATCCGCGGTAATGTTGCAGCTTCCAGTTCCTTGAAGTCGAGATCTTTCGGGTTGTCAGCGATATCACGAGGCGTTGCAGTGATTTTGCTGCCTTCCTTAAGGGTGATTACGCCAGCTTTCTGCAGCAGCAGAAGGGCGCGCCCACCATTGGTGGGGTCGTTCGGAATGGCGATGACTGCGCCTTCTTTCAGGTCGTCCAGAGAGTCAATTTTGTTGGAATAGGCGCCAAACGGCTCAACGTGAACGCCGGTGACCGTAACCAGGTTGGTGCCACGGCCGTCATTGAACTCATCCAGGTACGGCTGGTGCTGGAAAAAGTTGGCATCCATACCCTTCTGATCCACCTGGATGTTGGGCTGGATGTAGTCGGTGAAGACTTTTACTTCCAGTTCTACACCCTGTTCCGCCAGCTTCGGCTTCACGAATTCCAGCAGTTCTGCGTGTGGAACCGGCGTTGCAGCAACGGACAGCTTCTCAGCGGATACCGCAGCGGAAAAAACGGATGCAGCAGCCAGTGCTACCAAGGCTTTTTTGAGGTTCATCTAATTCTCTCCTGTTCGTGGTCACTCGGTTATTTAAAGCAGAATTGTTCATGGCATCCGCTCGGGTGACGGCGTGCTTCCCGAAAAACGCCCGTAAATACATCCATGTAGGGCTCGGTCGCGCCATCCCTGGCGCTCCACGTTTTCGGGAAGCACGCCGTCACCCAAGCTCATTTCTGACGTGTCTTCTGAGGGTTGTGCCATCACGTGGCCTACCCAAAACTGAACTACTTACGGCTGAAATAAAGCACCAGACGGTCACCCACCATCTGCAACACTTGTACGAAGATCACCAACAGAGCCACAGTGATGACCATCACATCGGTCTGAAACCGCTGATAACCAAAACGGATGGCCAGGTCACCCAGACCGCCACCGCCAATAACGCCAGACATAGCAGCATAGGAAACCAGCGTAATCGCAGTGACCGTAATGCCAGCGATGATGCCCGGAAGCGCCTCCGGCAGCAAGGCACCAAAAATGATCTGGCGCACGTTGGCGCCCATGGCTTGCGTGGCTTCAATAATGCCCCGGTCAACTTCCCGCAGGGATGTCTCCACCAGCCTGGCAAAGAAGGGTGCACCGCCGGCCACCAGCGGAGGGATGGCACCTGCAACGCCAAGAGACGTGCCGATCAGCATCACGGTGAACGGGATCATCACAATCAAAAGGATGATGAAGGGCACGGAACGCAGCACGTTCACGACAAATGAGAGCACGGCGTAAGCTACCGGCTGTTCCAGCAACTGGCGCTTGCCAGTCAGGAACAGCAAAACACCAATCGGCAGGCCGGCCAGGACACTGAACAGCAGAGACATACCCACCATCACCAGGGTATCCCAGCTCGCTATGCCGATCTCTGGCCAGTCCACGTTACTCAATAAAGCTTCCATCAGCGCAGGACCTCCACGTGAACATCGGCCGCATCAAGCGCACTCATGGCAACCTCCAGATCCCCGCCCACCAACGACAGGGTCAACTGGCCATAGGGCGTATCTTTTATATGATCAATACGCCCTGAGAGGATGCTGAAATCCACCCCCGATGCGCGTGCAACGCTGCCCAGTAATGGCTGGTAGGTCGACTCTCCCTTGAACGTCAGGCGCAGGATACGACCATTAGCCTTTTGCAGGTCTTGCTGGCGCTCGTCGCTGTCAGTGTTTTCACTTTCGAATACGAAATCCCGGGTGGTAGGGTGCTTCGGGTGAAGGAAGACATCGCTCACAGCGCCCATTTCTACCACACGGCCACCGTCCATCACCGCAACCCGGTCGCACACCCGGCGCACCACGTCCATCTCATGAGTGATGAGTACAATTGTGAGGCCCAGCTCCTTGTTGATCTCCGCCAACAATCGCAACACTGACTGGGTGGTTTGTGGATCCAGGGCACTGGTGGCTTCGTCACACAGTAAAATTGTCGGCCTGCAGGCCAACGCGCGGGCAATACCAACGCGTTGCTTCTGGCCACCGGAAAGTTGGGAAGGGTATTTGTCGGCATGATCCGTGAGGCTGACGCGGGCCAGCAGTTCCTGCACACGATCCCGGATTTCCGCTTTGGAATAGATACCCGCCAGCTTCATCGGGAAGGCGATGTTATCCGACACGGTTTTTGAAGATAACAGGTTAAAATGCTGGAATATCATCCCGACTTTACGGCGAAACGCTCGAAGTTCCGCTGCGCTATACCGGGTGATGTTCTCATCATCAATCAGAATACTGCCGCCGGTGGGCGGCTCCAGCAGATTAATCAGGCGCACCAGGGTGGATTTTCCCGCCCCGGAATGCCCGACAATACCGAATACCTCGCCGGTTTCGATGGTCATATCGGTCGGGTACAGCGCGGGGATCTCCCGGCCGCCCACCTGATACGACTTCTGTACCTGGTCAAATACAATCACGGTCAGCGCCTTGTGGGTGCAGGATTAAGGCCGGCGATTATAGACTATTCGCCTGCCAAACCCGAATCCGGGTTTTCCCTACACCCCGCACCCGCCATGCTGGTTCGCTACAGGCGTATAGCCCTCAGTGCAACGCCCGCAGTTGCCGTGGATACAACGCAGCACTTACCTCCGGCTCTTCGAGAAGATCGGCCAGTTCAAGATCAACGTCTGATTCTTCACCATGCTCCGGCAAAGGCTCAAACAATGTACTGAGCCAGGATGCGACCGACGGCTCTTCATCACGCTTGTAATCCGTAGACAGGGCTTTGATGCGGCGGAAGCCTATGATGCGCTGATGCTTCGGATCCCGGATCTGCTCAAATCCACGCCAGTAGACGTGATCCCGGGTATGAAGCTGCACAAACAAGGTGTCTATCGGCTCATTGGGCTCATCTCCGGTGCTGTCTGACGACATTCCAGGACTGTCTTCAGAAGCTTCAGAGCCGTCATCTTCAGCGACCTCTTTCTTTTTGTGCCGGATAGTTGTCCAGGCGGGATAGAGAACCGCCACAGCGTCCGCTTCTACATGCTCGCGGGCAGCACGGAGGATCAACCCCCAGCGCGCCTTGTCGGCATCGGTTTCAAGTGAGTTGATGGGCAAGTCATAGCTTTGTTCATCGGCCAGAACAATCGCCATCATCGGAGCATCAAGCTCTCCCATGGCTTCTGCCTGTGCTACTGATACCAGTTCATCGATTGCCATCGGTTGGTTCATAATACGCTCGCCTCCTCGATGCCATCAGGATATATCAGGAAGATGGTCTCCCTGATACACAGCATAGCCTGTTAAGCATACAAAGATAAACGTGAGCCTGACATCAACGGATCACAACCCGTTAAATGCCCGTTATCCGTTCGCAGTCTAAAAGGCATTATCAAGTCGCTCGTAATAACCAAACCAGGGCGCTGCTTCCTCCAGCTGCGCCGCCAGTTGCAGCAATACGCCCTCACCACCATGCGGAGCACCCAGCTGCACGCCGACCGGAAGCCCCCCGGCGGTCCAGTGCAAGGGCACCGACATGGCTGGGGTTCCGGTAAGATTGGCCAATTGGGTAAATGGCGTCCGGGCCAGGCTCTCCATAGCCATCTGATCCACCTGACCACTGCGGTGAAGCATTTTCCCGGCCTTGAGGCCAAGCATTAGCTTTGCTGCCAGCTTAAGGTAAGACGGAGTCTCCAGCTCACCGATGCGGGCTGGCATCTGACCGGTAGTCGGGCAAAGGTAGAGATCGTATCCCCTGAAAAATGCCCCCAGCGCCCGCGCAAATTCGTTCCACTGCTGGCGGCGAAGCACGTAGTCTGACAGCGGCATGCTGTTACCCAGCATGCCGAGCAGACGGGTGTCCAATTCGAAATCGCTGTCAACGGCACCAAACTGCGCTTTGGCTTTCGCCATCAGGGCAGACACTTCACCAAAGTAGAGACCGAGATAACAGCGGGCTAATGCCATGCCGTCGAATTCCGGCCGCGCATACTCAACCTTGTGCCCCAGGTTTTCCAGAATCCGCGCCGTTTCTTCAACACCGGCGATACACTCAGGAGCTACGTCGGTATCGAACGGAGACGATGTAAACACACCGATTTTCAGGCTACCTGGTGATTTCTGCATGAGATCAGAGTATGCGGAACCGGGCCCTGGGATAACAAACGGATCACCGCAGGCATTACCGCTAAGCACATCCAGCATTCCGGCGCTGTCACGCACCGTGCGAGTGACCACATGATCCGTAGAAGCACCGGTCCAGGACTCTCCCATCAAGGGGCCGCTAGAAATACGACCGCGAGATGGCTTGAGCCCAAACAATCCATTGTAAGCTGCCGGTATTCGGATAGAGCCCCCGCCATCGTTAGCGCCGGCCATAGGCACGATACCCGCGGCGGCTGCAGCACCGGAACCACCACTTGATCCTCCAGGGGTAAGATCCGTACTCCAGGGGTTCCGCGACGGCCCCCACAACTCCGATTCCGTAATGGCCTTGAGGCCAAATTCCGGTGTTGCTGTCCGTCCCAGAAAAACCAGCCCACCTTCACGAGCACGGCGCACAAATTCTGAGTCCTGGGGCGCTATGTTGTTTTTAAAGCTACGGCTACCCAGAGTAGAGGGTCGGCCAGCCTGTTCTTGCGCCAGGTCCTTGAGCAGCATAGGAACACCGGCGAACGCACCCTGCTCAGGAAAACCCTGCGCCAAAGCCTCGGAGAACTGGGGGAAGCAGATTGCGTTAAGTGAACTGTTTACAGAGGTTGCCCGTTCCACCGCAGCCTCGCATACTTCCCTGGAGGTCACTTCGCCTCGGCGTATGAGATCAGCCAACGCCGTGGCATCGTAATGAAGATACTCAGATTGCTTCATAGTAGCGTCCATTTGTTATTGTGATGCCCGGGATACCACGGACACGTCGCTTATGAGCTCAAGATTCGCAAGCTTACGCCAGCTTGTTCTGACTTTCACCCTGACCACTTTGGTGCAAGCACCAGTGCTGGCCGAAGAGAATCAAGCCGGGACTGAAAGTGATCAAACCTCAGGCTGGACAGCCATAGTACGGGGCTCGCCTTACTGGGTAAGCCAGGGCGTTTATCAGAACATTCTCACCATACGGCGCTGGGTTCTGAGAGAATCGGGTTATTGCTCCAGCCCTGAACGCCATATTCTGTTCGACATGCGTGGGCAGTTCCTGGGCTGGATCAGTGACGGCGCCGATCGCGCAACCACCCAGAAGCGCCTGAACGATACCCGCCAGTCACTGCACGAAAAAGGGCGCACGGAGGAATGGATTGCCGGCGACGCCGATACCAATGGCTATCCGTTTGCTCTCGCCTGTGACCAGCCTCATGTCAATCTGGACCTCTCCGTTGGCCGCTACCTGGGCGCTCAAGGCACGGATCTTGTCTGGGGCGCCTGGGATGACCTTTCCTTCGCAAGTCGCGAACAGCCAGGCTCACTGCACGATGCGCTAATGTATATTGTCCAACGCCGAAGCGAGCAAAACCGCTTTACTCTGCCAGCGGTTTTACCCAGGTACCTGGCCGGGCAAATCCTGATTGAAAGCGGCGGACAGGCAAGAGCGCACTCTCAAGCAAACGCAAAGGGCATTCTCCAGCTTTCGCCCTCCGCATTGAATGACTGCCAAATAAAACCCCAGAACTACTGGCACCGGCTGGCGCAAATGGATTGCGCGCTGCGCCTGATGCATCAGAATGCCCGCAACCTGCAGCCGATTTTCGACGAACGTTTTGGTCACCTGCCGGAAAGCAAGCGCCATGAGCTGTTTGTACTGTTGCTGGTTCAGGCCTACCACGGCGGTGCAGGCCGCGTTCAGGCGCTTCTTGATGACGAGATTCTGGCCAAACCAGCAGAATATTTTGCCGCCAACCACGAACGTTTTACCGCCGGCGATATAGCGTTTGGCATGGTGTTTCACAACCTGGGCCGGGACAGGCTGGGGCTGGCGTCGCTGTATTATGTAGCCGACGTACAATTGGCAACCGAAGCCTTGTGCCGAACGCCACAGCTCAAACCCACGGAATTCTGCGCGTGGAAATAGCTCTGCTCCCGGAAAGCCTGAGCTTTTCAGTGGCACTTTTCCTACTGGCAAGCTCTGTTATCACATCGATGATTACCGCCAGCCTGGGCGCCGGCGGAGGCGTTCTTCTGCTGATCCTGATGGCTACATGGATGCCGGCGGCAGCAATCGTTCCCGTTCATGGCATGATTCAACTGGGCTCCAACGGCGGCCGGGCGATACTGACGTGGAGGCATATCGATTGGCGGACCATTGCAGCTTTCATACCTGGCGTTATCCTGGGCGCAGCAACAGGAGCCTGGTTATTGGTAAGCCTGCCCGCCTACCTTTGGCAGCTGACCATAGCGGTATTCGTGCTCTATCTGTGCTGGGGGCCGGCTCTGCCCAAAGGAGCTTTCGGTTCTGCCGGGATATTTATTGCATCCACACTCACCAGCTTTGTCAGCCTTTTCGTGGGGGCTACAGGCCCGTTGGTGGCCGCATTCATTAAGCAGATTCATGTGGATCGCTTCCGCACCGTCGCAACCTTTGCCACAGCGATGGTTTTGCAGCATGCGCCCAAAGCCCTGGTGTTCGGTGTGACGGGTTTTGTCTTTACAGATTGGCTGGTGTTTATACTCGCCATGACAGCATGCGGTTTTGCCGGCACCTGGATTGGTCTGCGCCTTCTGAACCGGCTCAACAACCGCTGGTTCAGCAAAGCCCTGAATATTGTACTTACCTTGCTCGCTCTGCGCTTGTTGTGGCAAGCAAGCGCGGCAGCAACCGGGTGGACCTGAATACCCGACTTTTATCGCTACGTCTGCTCTGTCGCAAGCACCACTTCAACCCGGTTCCGGCCATTTGCTTTGGCAAGGTAAGCAGCCTCATCGGCCCGGGCAATAACGCTTTTGGGTTCGCGATCCACGACAAGCAGTTCCGTCATACCAATACTGGCCGTAACTCCAAACATGCGGCCATCCTGCTCTAGCTTAAGGGCTTCAACACCGGCACGGATACCTTCGGCAAGAGTTTTTGCCCGGGCCAAACCACAGGCAGGGAGGATGATACCAAATTCGTCACCACCCAGCCGGGCAACGGTGTCAGACTGGCGCACCGGCTCCTTGAACAGTTCAGCGAGGCGCCGCAGCAATTCGTCGCCGAGCAGATGCCCGCCCTCATCATTCACCGGTTTGAAGTAGTCGAGATCAATGAGCATCAACACAGAGCTTACTTCCTGATGCGCCGATTCGCTCAGGCACTTATTGAGCGAAGCGTTAAAAGCACGACGATTCAGTAGTTGCGTCAGGCTGTCATGGGTAGCTTCCCAGGAAAGCCGCTCTTCCTCCCGCCTGCGTTCCGTGTCGTCCCGAAGCACAAACACCAGCCGCTCATTATGCCTGCCCTGGCGGATGTGAATCATGCTGAGATCGACATCAAACGCCTCGCCATTCCGGTTGCGGAGAGTAATGTAAAGGCTATCGAGATCATCACGCTCAAGAAACCACTCATGGGTGAGCGACTGCTCCTCGTGATCAATGCCTACCAGCTCAAACACATTTTTTCCCAGGTATTCCCCATCAGAACCGAGAAAGCGGCTCGCAGCGTGGTTGGCATAACGGATAACACCTCCAGTATCTGCCATCAACACACCATCCTGCATCACCCCCAGTATGTTTTCCGCTCTCTGCTGCTCGTCACGAAGCGCTTCTTCAACTTCCAGCTCATGGGAAATATCGCGGACAATAGTGATGGTACCCATGACTTTTTCCGGCGTTTCAAGGGCCGCAGTCATTACTTGGCACCAGACTGGCCGTTGGCTATTTGGCCCCTGCAGCCTGAAACGGTCACGAAATACCTCCTGATGCTCAAGCGAGTGTTGCCAGCCTGTTATAACAGCATCACGGTCTACATCCGAAACACAGTCAAACAGGTGGGTTCCACTCAGCTCGGCCATTTTCAACCCGAGAATACGTTCGAAAACAGGATTTACAAACTCGATGCGGCCCAGAACATCGGCCTGCACGATACCAATAGGTGCACCACGGGTGAGCGAACGGAAAAATGCCTCTCGCTCGGCGAGAGAACTCAGAACATCCTCACGCTCATCCATAACCATGTTGAATATGTCAGCAACCTGGCGGATCTCCGAACCACCTGAGCCACCCACCGGGCTGGTTCTTACACCCAGATGCCGCTCATGCACCTGTTGCCCAAGTTCCTGCAGCGGCGCCAGCAGGCGCCGAAAGCGCCACATGACAACAGGGACAACGAGCAGAATTACCGCCAGCAAAATCCAGAGAAAGGCATCTTTGGTGCGAGTCGCTGGTGCATAGGCTTCGCGGGCCGGCCAGACCGCTGCAACGAACCAGGGTACTTCTGCCATTTGTTGCACCGACAGAATGATACTTTCGCCGTCAATGTCGCGGGTTTGGGCCGTACCCTCAAATCCACCCAAAGCGTCCTGGAGCACCGGGTTGGCGCTTCTTATCGGTTGCATCACTTCACCTGTGCGACCATTGGCAAGAACGGTTCCATTACGGGCCACGATCGCCAGATAACCGGTTTTCCCAATGCGAACACCAGAAAACTCCTCAATAAGGTGCTCTCCGGCGAGCGCAATGGCTCCCCCGATCATTCCGATAAAGCGCTGATTGTGATCGAATATAGGGGCGGCCACCATCACGGCGGGCTTGCCTTGATAGTGTGAACGGTAGGGTTCACTGATAATCGGGGTAAGCTGTCCGGAAGCCTTGAGGAAATATGGACGACTACTGACATCCGTTCCGACAAGGTTGAAAATCTCCGGATACTCCGCGATCACTTTTCCCTTTGAATCAATCAGATAAACACCATCGAACAGATGCTGCAGCGCTGTCTGGCGACGCACCAGTATTTTCGCTCGCGTCCCGAAAGCCGTCTCGCTCATGGTGAACCCCTCGGCCACATGACTGAGTGCTTCGAGTCGCTGCGACAGTTTGTCGTCCAACTCTACCGCAACCAGCTGAGCAATCGTGGTTACCTGGTTTGCTGCCTGCTGCTCAAGCTCCGATCTGCTGAGGAGCGAGCCTGCAAGTGCAACCAGTAATGCGGTCAGAACAACAACACCCACAACCAGCAGCACAGCCCGGTTAACCAGACTACCAAGCCAACGGTTAATCAACACAAGAGGATTGCTCCGTTTCGCAGGGAAAAGGTGTAAATGGTAAGACCTCCGATTTCTGGTCAAATGCTTTTGCAAAGTGCGCTTTACAGAAATATGAACTTTACCAGAAGCCCGCGACCGGAATAATTACGCACTTGCAAACACAATGATAATCGTTATTATTTATATCTACTTTCAGTAAGAGCGATACCTATCATGAGCGATATTCTGGCGCCTCTCGGTCCCACGGTGACGGATGGCCCCCTCAGCCAACTGTTAGCCATGGGTGGCCCGGTAATGATGGTCCTGCTTGTCATGGCAGTACTGGGTCTTATCACATTTGTCTACGTGGTGCTTTTAGGCGCCCTCTGTGCACCCAGATTGTCAAAAAAACTTAAAAATATCATTACGCTTTGGCAACAGAACCCCACTGAGGTAAACCCGAAAGTGGTTCGCCAGCAAGCCAGCCGCTGGGCAAGGCTGAATCCGCTTCATCATCTCGTAACCAATACCATTGAGGCGCGACAGAACAACCAGGACGATCGGCAGGTTCGTGAGACTTCAGCGCGGGACGCCCAGCACGGGTTAGAACCCTTCGAGGCTCCACTGAAAATCATTGAAGTGATCGCGGCCCTTGCTCCCTTGCTTGGCCTCTTGGGAACCGTGATGGGCATGATGGAAGCCTTTAGCGCCATGGCCGCCACAGAAGGTCGGGCAAACGCATCTCAGTTGAGTGGTGGTATCTACGAAGCCCTGACCACAACGGCAGCTGGCCTTGTTGTTGCCATTCCATTCGCGGCTCTGGCTGCCTGGATAGAGTTTCGATTGCGGCGCATTCACAAGCTCGTCAACAGCACTCTGGTTTCGGTACTGAGTACGACACCGGAAGCGTTTATGGACCAGCAAGAACCTACCGGTGAAGCTGCAGTCGGCGCGCCAGTTCAGGCAACAGCCAAACGACAACGATCAGAATCACAAGACCAGAAAGAGTTTGAAACCCATAGCAGTCAACGTTTCGCCCATGCAACTGGTTGAACCTCGGCCCAACAGGCCAATACCCATTCGCATAACACCGCTGATTGACGTGGTGTTCATCCTGCTGGTGTTTTTTATGCTGACCAGCCGGCTGCTACCCGTGGATCACCTGGAACTTGCCAATAACACCGATGGTCGAAGCACGGTAACAGGCGAACCCTTACCTCTGCTGATCGTCACAGAAGGTGGCGAAATAGAGTGGCAGGAGCTCGCGCTTCCAATTGGCCAAATACTGCCTCAACTTCGCAGCGCCGGCATCTCCGAGGTAAACCTCACCACCGCACCCGGAACTCAGTTGAGTCTGTTCACATCAACGCTGGGTGAGCTGTCCCGCAATGGCATTCAAACCCACTGGAAACGGGCGACCGAAGAAACACCATGACCGAACTGGTTCCACCGCCTTCCACGTCTGGCAAGTCTTTGATGGAACGGGTGGAGGATGCTCTCCTGCCGCTCATCAATCTGGTTTTCCTGTTGTTGATGTTTTTCATAGTTGCCGGGCAGCTTGCAGACGATCCTTTGCCTGACCTACCGGCTACGCCTGCGAGTGCCGAGCAGCAATCGCCCCATGCCGACCTGTTCGTGGACGCACAGGGCCGCTGGCGAGCAGGCGGTGAAACACTGGATGCGCAAACACTGCTACAACATCTGCCAGAACCAGACGCACAGAACCCACTGAAGATCGCTGCGGCCAGCACCATTGCCATGGCCGACCTTGAGGCCCTGTTGCGTAAGTTGGAGCAGGGTGGTTTCGAAGAAATAATGCTGCTTACGGAGCCAGAAACGTGAAGGATACCGGACGCGCTGCGCGCCTGGGACTGCTGGCAATCGCCATCGTGCTCAGTGCCGGTATTCTTCTGGCCGCCATACCCGACAAACCCCTGGAGATTCACCAGTTAGGCAATGCGGCAGTCAATACCGCGCCCGCTATCAAGATCTCGCTTGCAGGAAAAACAGCGCCTGCGCCTGCAGAGAAAGCTGAAGCTGTGCAGGAAAAAAAGCCAGAACCAAAACCTGAAACCCAGCCAACACCCACTCCAGAGCCAAAGCCAGAGCCAGAGCCAGAGCCAGAGCCAGAGCCAGAGCCAGAGCCAGAGCCAGAGCCAGAGCCAGAGCCAGAGCCCTGTATCTTAAAA